>NZ_CP011340.1:3948750-5265000 GCF_001278075.1 Streptomyces pristinaespiralis
GCCCGCGTCCGACTCGTCGCGCCCGCCCGGCTGTTCGCTGATCGCGGGGCCCGACTGGTCGGGCCCCGGCGTGATCGAGGGAGCGGGGGACGTACCCCCTGCGCCCTTGCCGTCGTCTCCCCCGCCGTCTCCCGACGAACCGACCGCCCAGACGATCAGTACGGCGATGAGCGCAACCAGCGACGCCGCTACGGCCCTCCGTCGCCAGTAGATGGAGGAGGGGAGCGGCCCGATCGGATTGCGCAGAGATCCCACGGCCCAAACTCTACGAGAGATCCGGCCCAACTCCCGCCCCACCCGCCGCCATACTTCCGAACTCTGCCGATCATCATCACGGAGCCTCTCCCGCACGGCCGTTACTTTCGTCGGGGGTGGCCCCGGCCGATCGCCGTGGGTGGCGGGCACCGCGGGGAAAGTAAGGTCCCTGACCATGGACAGCAGCATCACCCGCGATCTCTACCGGGACATCATCGACTTCGCCCACACGACGCCTTCCTGGGTGCAGCACCTCGCCGAACTCTGGACGGAGGCAGGGCTGTTGCTCTTCGGAGTGCTGTTCCTGGTGGCGTGGTGGCGGTCGCGGGCGGGCGACAGCCGTGCCGTCGCCCTCGCGGTACTCGCACCGCTCGCGACGGCCGCAGGCTATGTCGTCAGCGAGTCCCTGAAGTCGGTCGTGGACGAGGAACGCCCCTGCCGCACGGTCGCGGACGCGGCGGCGGCGCTGGTGCCCTGCCCGCCGACCGGCGACTGGTCGTTCCCCAGCAACCACGCGGCGATCGCGGGCGCGGCGGCCGCCGCCCTGGCGCTCGCGTGGCCACGGATCGCGCTGCTCACGGTGCCCATGGCGCTGCTGATGGCGTTCTCCCGGGTCTTCGTCGGTGTGCACTACCCGCACGACGTGCTCGTGGGGCTGACGGTCGGGGCGCTCGTCGCGGCGGTGTTCACCCTGGTGCTGGTCCGTCCGGCGGCGGCGCTGCTGGGCACGATGCGGATGAGCCGTACACCGCTGGTGGTCTGGTTCACCGGTGCCGGCGAGGCACCGGCACCGGCGCCGGCGCCAGAGCCGCAGGCGTACGAGCCCCGCGCCTGACACTTTCGAGGGCTCCTCCGCCCCGTGGGGAGGGGCCCCGCCTGCCGAGCGGGAGAACCACGGCCCCCGGGGCCCGGGCCGCCACCGGCCGCCCGGGCGCCACGCTGCGACGCCCGGAGCCTGTCGGGCCGCCCTACCACGCGGACGGCGGCGGACACGCCCCGTGGGCTTGCCGGAGCCCGTGTTTGCGGCGTGCACACCGGCGGACGTGCCAGGATCGGTGTGCCATGACTGTCACTCACGAAACCCAGACGCCCGAAGCCGTCGACCCCGCCTCGCTCCACACCCCCGTCATCGCCTGGTTCGACCAGCACGCCCGTGACCTGCCCTGGCGTCGCCCCGAGGCAGGCGCATGGGGCGTGATGGTGAGCGAGTTCATGCTGCAGCAGACCCCGGTGAACCGGGTCCTGCCCGTGTACGAGCAGTGGCTGGCCCGCTGGCCGCGCCCCGCCGACCTGGCCAAGGAGGCCCCCGGTGAAGCCGTCCGTGCCTGGGGTCGGCTCGGCTACCCCAGGCGGGCCCTGCGCCTGCACGGTGCCGCGCAGGCGATAACGGAGCGGCACGGCGGCGAGGTCCCGACCGATCACGCGCAGCTGCTCGCGCTGCCGGGGATCGGCGAGTACACGGCGGCGGCCGTGGCCTCCTTCGCGTACGGGCAGCGCCACGCGGTCCTGGACACCAACGTCCGCCGGGTGTTCGCCCGCGCCGCGACCGGCATCCAGTACCCGCCGAACGCGACGACGGCGGCCGAGCGCAAGCTGGCCCGCATGCTGCTTCCCGAGGAGGAGCGGACCGCGGCACGCTGGGCGGCGGCCTCGATGGAGCTGGGCGCGCTGGTGTGCACCGCCAAGAACGAGGACTGCGCGCGCTGCCCGATCGCGGAGCAGTGTGCCTGGCGGCTGGCGGGCAAGCCGGCGCACGCGGGTCCCGCACGCCGCGGCCAGACGTACGCCGGCACGGACCGGCAGGTCCGCGGCAAGCTGCTCGCCGTGCTGCGTGAGGCCGTGACACCGGTGCCCCAGTCGGCGCTGGACGCGGTATGGCACGAGCCGATGCAGCGGGGCCGTGCCCTGGACGGGCTGGTCGCCGACGGACTGGTCGAGCCGCTGGAGAACGGTTACTACCGCCTCCCGCTGACCTGAGGAGGCACAGGGCCGAGCCCTATACCCCGCTCACCCCACACCTGAAACATCCGCTGTTACACAACCGATGGATGGCCGTGCGCCCTCCGACGGCTGCTCCGCACAGTGCCGTGACAACGCTTCCGTAGCTTCTGTGACGCAGGAGAAACACGGGAACGGCAAGCACGCAGAGCTTGGTCACGGGGACGGAGGCGGTTGGAATGGCGCACGGCGAGGTGCTCGAATTCGAGGAGTACGTACGCACACGGCAGGAGGCGCTGCTGCGCAGCGCCCGCCGTCTCGTCCCCGACCCGGTCGACGCACAGGACCTCCTCCAGACCGCGCTCGTGCGCACCTACGGCCGGTGGGACGGAATCGCGGACAAGTCGCTCGCCGACGCGTACCTTCGCCGCGTGATGATCAATACGCGTACCGAGTGGTGGCGGGCCCGCAAGCTCGAGGAGGTCCCCACCGAGCAGCTGCCCGACGCGAGCGTCGAGGACGGCAGCGAGCAGCGCGCGGACCGCGCGCTGCTGATGGACGTGCTCAAGGTGCTGGCGCCGAAGCAGCGCAGCGTCGTGGTGCTGCGGCACTGGGAGCAGATGAGCACCGAGGAGACCGCCGCCGCGCTCGGAATGTCGGCCGGTACGGTGAAGAGCACGCTGCACCGGGCGCTGGCCCGGCTCCGCCAGGAGCTCGAGACGCGGGAGCTGGACGCCCGCACCCTGGAGCGGTACGAGGCGCGGCGTGCCGATCGGCATGACGGACGGGAGCGGGAGCGGTGCGCGGCCTGAGAGGCAAGGGCAGCAGCAGGACCATGGCGGCGAGCGGCACGGCGACGGCCGGGCTCGTCGCCGCGGCGCTGTTCGTGGCCGGCTGTTCCACCGGGGGCACGGGGGTGGAGGACGAGGGCGCGGCGCCGTCGGAGGCAGCGAGCAGGGCCGCTCCGGTGCCGTCCGCCGGTGACGCGGGCCATTTCACGGAGTCGGTGGACGCGGTCAAGCTGCTGATGGCCGACCCGAAGGTCAGTCCCCGGGTCAAGGCGGATCTGCGGCCGTGCGCGAAGGACTCGTACCCGGTCGACACCTCGTACGCGGTACTCACCGGAAATGACACGCCGGACGTCATCGTCAACGTGCTCACCTGCGGTGACGCCGTCGGTATGGGCACGTATGTGTACCGGGAGACCGGAAAGACCTACGAGAACGTCTTCTCCGTCGAGGAGCCCGCGGTCTACGCGGCCGTCGACCGGGGCGACCTGGTGGTGACCAAGCAGGTGTACGCCAAGGACGACCCGGTGGCGGAGCCGTCCGGCGAGGAAGTGAGCACCTACCGCTGGTCGGCGGGCAAGTTCACCCGGGAGTTCTGGGTGCGCAACGAATTCAGCAGGGCGGTCGGCGAGGGCGAGGTGGTCGCCTCGGAGGCGCCCGCGCCGAGCGGCAACTGAGAGAACTGAGAGGGCGCCGGATGGCCGAGACCCATGTCCTGTTCGTCGAGGACGACGATGTCATCCGCGAGGCCACGCAGCTCGCCTTGGAGCGCGACGGCTTCGCGGTCACCGCTGTGCCCGACGGGCTGCTCGGCCTCGAGGCGTTCCGGGCGGACCGGCCCGACATCGCGCTGCTGGACGTGATGGTGCCCGGCCTCGACGGGGTGAGCCTGTGCCGGCGCATCCGCGACGAGTCGACGGTCCCCGTGATCATGCTCTCGGCGCGTGCCGACTCGATCGACGTGGTCCTCGGCCTGGAGGCCGGTGCGGACGACTACGTCACCAAGCCCTTCGACGGCGCCGTGCTCGTGGCCCGTATCCGTGCCGTGCTGCGCCGCTTCGGCCACGCGGGCGGCGCGGCGGGCGACGGCGGCCCCGCGGGACGGCAGGAGCAGGGCGGCGCGCTGACCTTCGGCGACCTCGAGGTCGACACCGACGGCATGGAGGTGCGCAGGGCGGGTGAACCGGTGTCGCTGACGCCGACCGAGATGCGGCTGCTGCTGGAGTTCTCGTCCGCCCCCGGCACCGTGCTCTCGCGCGACAAGCTGCTCGACCGGGTCTGGGACTACGGCTGGGGCGGCGACACCCGGGTCGTGGACGTCCATGTCCAGCGGCTGCGCACCAAGATCGGCCAGGACCGGATCGAGACGGTCCGCGGCTTCGGCTACAAGCTCAAGGGATGAGGCCCGCCGTATGAGGGCCGAAGCACCTTTCGCCGAGGAGAGTCCCACCGCATGAGGCGTCTCGTCCTGCGCACCGGCGTCCGCTGGAAGATCAGCATCGCGATCGCGGCGGTCGGCGCGCTGATCGCCATGGCGCTCAGCCTCGTCGTGCACAACGCGGCCCGGGTCTCCATGCTCGACAACGCCCGCGACGTCCAGATGGACCGGGTCCTGCTCGCGCAGCGCTGGTACGAGACGTCCAAGAACAAGGACCCGCGCTTCAACAGCAAGATCAACGATCCCGCGCTGCCGGACGAGCTCCAGCGGCTGATGCGGGAGAAGCGGCGCGGCTCGTACATCGACGAGGGCCACGACGGCACGCCGGAGATCTGGGCCGCCGTGCCCCTGGCGGGCGGTGACGTGCTCTCGCTGCACACCGAGTTCGCCGGGCGCAGCGCCGTGATCATGCAGGATCTGGACCGGGCACTGATCATCGGTTCCGTCTCCGTCGTGCTGGGCGGTTCCGCGCTCGGCGTCCTGATCGGCGGGCAGCTCTCGCGCCGGCTGCGCAAGGCGGCCGCGGCGGCGGGCCATGTGGCCCAGGGCAATCACGAGGTCCGGGTGCGGGACGCCATCGGCGGCGTCGTGCGCGACGAGACAGACGATCTGGCGCGGGCCGTCGACGCCCTCACCGACGCCCTCAACGAGCGGATCGAGGCGGAGCGCCGGGTCACCGCGGACATCGCGCACGAGCTGCGCACACCGGTCACCGGGCTGCTCACGGCGGCCGAGCTGCTGCCGCCCGGGCGCCCGACCGAGCTCGTGCGGGACCGGGCGCAGGCCATGCGGACGCTGGTGGAGGACGTGCTGGAGGTGGCCAGGCTCGACAGCGCGTCCGAGCGGGCCGAGCTCCAGGAGATCCAGCTCGGCGAATTCGTCGGGCGCAGGGTCGCCGTGTTCCATCCGGAGGCCGAGGTCCGGGTGGTGCACAACTCCTGGGTGAGCACCGACCCCCGGCGTCTCGAGCGCATCCTGGGCAATCTGCTCACCAACGCGGCCAAGTACGGCAAGGGGCCGATCGAGGTCACCGTCGAGGGCCGGGTGGTACGGGTGCGGGACCACGGTCCCGGTTTCCCGGAGTCGGTGCTGCGGGAGGGACCGAGCCGGTTCCGCACAGGGGCCAGCGACCGTGCCGGTACGGGACACGGCCTGGGCCTCACGATCGCGGCCGGTCAGGCACGGGTGCTCGGGGCGCGGCTGACGTTCCGCAACGCCGCGCCGGGGGGTGCGACGCCGCTGGGCGCCTCCGGAGGGGCGATCGCGGTGCTCTGGCTGCCCGAGCACGCGCCGACGAACACCGGGAGCTTCCCGGTGCTGACACCGGCGGAGGACCGGGAGCCGGCACGGCCGAAGAGGCTGAAGCGGCCCCGGCTGAGGCGCCGCGGCTGAGTCCTGCCGGCTCCGGACGCACGAAGGCCCCGCCCGGAGAGGGGCGGGGCCTTGGAGTCACCCGGCGCCGTGCGCCGGGGCCGGCTCAGGAACGCGTCACAGGTTGACGCCGGCGGAGCGCAGGAACGCCATCGGGTTGAGCGCCGAGCCGTAGTTCGGCGTGGTGCGGATCTCGAAGTGCAGGTGCGGGCCGGAGGAGTTACCGGTGTTGCCGGACTTGGCGATGTTCTGGCCGGTCTTCACCTTCGCGCCGACGTTCACGTTGATCTTCGACAGGTGGGCGTACTGGGAGTACTTGCCGTTGTTGTGCTTGATCACGATGGCGTTGCCGTAGGCGGGGCCGTCGCCGCCGCCGTTCGGGCCCGCCTTGACGACGACGCCGGCGCCGGCCGCCTTGACCTGCGTGCCGATCGGCACGGCGAAGTCCTGGCCGGAGTGCTTGGCGGACCACATGGCGCCACCCTGCGCGAAGCTCGCGGTCAGCGTGTACTTGGTGACCGGCTTGACCCACGCCGGGGCCTTCTTGGCGGGCTTCTTCTTGGCGGTCTTCTTGGCGGCCTTCGCCTTCGCGGCGGTCGCCTGTGCGTCGGCCTGGGCGGCGACGGCAGCGGCGGCGTCCACGACGGCCGGCTGGGCCGCCTTGCCCGCGTCGGCGGAGGCGACACCCGCACCGGCTCCGACGACCATCACGGCACCCATTCCGGCGGCCACGACAGCACCACGGGTACGGAGCACGGACGGGCGGAGCTGGTGGATCATGGTGCGCTTCGACATACGGGAGAACCTCCGGGCATGAATGGACCCGACGCATTCGCACCGGGCTGGCTCCACATTGGTAACCCGTGCTCCCAAGTCGCCTCAAACCCCCCAACTACGACATTGCGTCGTAGTGGCATCCACGGAAATACGGCCCTTGACGCCCACTCCTGCCGCACCGCACCGCCCGGAAATGAGCCCTCGTATGCCCGGGACCAACCGGTTCAACCGCACGTCCTGGCCACCGGGCGGCGGGACCGCCCCTCCCGGGCCCGGCCTGCGGGCGAGAGGGCCGGAGGTCCCGGGCCGGCCGGGCACCCCGTGAGGGGCAAAACGGATATTCCGATCACTAATCCACCTAGTAGTACCCAAAACGCCTGTGCGCCTTGTCACGGAGGGGCCCGTTCAGAGGGTCCGGAATCGTGAGCCAGGCCACGCGGAGCAGCCGTCGGAAAGTGCTCCGGACCACACCGGAAAAAGGGGTGGGCGGTGACCGGGGCCACAGAATTCGGCCCCTTTGACCGCCCGGAAGACCCGCCGCGCGTCCTTCCGGGAAGGATCCGCTTCCGGGATCCTCCTGTGCCATGAGTAGACCCGTGGTTCGTATCCGTCACCGCGCGCTGCGCCGCGCATGGATCTGGCCGCTCGCCGCCGGCCTCGCCTGCACGCTCAGCTGGAGCTCACCGGCCGGGGCCGGCCCGTCCGACACAGGGCTGAAGGGGGCCCTCGACAAGGTCCTCGCGGACCCCAGGATGGACGGCGGGGCCGTGAGCGTCGTGGTCGCCGACGCCGCCACCGGCGAGCGCCTCTACCAGCGCGACAGCGGCGACCGTCTGATGCCCGCCTCCAACACCAAGCTCGCCACGTCCGCCGCCGCCATGGCCGTCCTCGGCCCGGACCACCGCTTCAGCACCGACGTACTGACCACCGGCCGTCGCGAGGGCGCCACCCTCGCCGGCGACCTGTATCTGCGCGGCAGCGGCGATCCCACACTGCTCGCGGCCGACTACCGGCGCCTCGCGGCGGACGTCGCGGCGTCCGGCATCAAGCGCGTCACCGGACGCCTCGTCGCCGACGACACCCACTTCGACGACCAGCGCCTCGGCCGGTCCTGGGCGGCCGACGACGAGTCCGCCTACTACTCCGCACAGATCTCGGCGCTCACCCTCGCGCCCGACACCGACTACGACGCCGGCACCGTCGTCGTCGAGGTCGCTCCGGGGGCCCGGCCGGGCGACCGCCCCCGGGTGAAGCTGACGCCGCCCACCGACTACGTGCGCCTCGACGTCAGCGCCACCACCGTCGACCAGGGACGGCCGGACACCCTGGCCGTCTCCCGTGAGCACGGCACGAACACGCTCACGATCAGCGGGGCCGTACCGGTGGGCGCGGCGGCCGCCAAGGAGTGGATCGCGGTCTGGGAACCGACCGGCTACGCGGCCGACGTGTTCGCCGACGCGCTCGCCGAGCACGGCGTACGGATCTCGGGCACCCCCCGCCTGGGCCGCCCGACCCCCGCCGGCGCGCGCCCGCTCGCCACGCACCGCTCCATGCCGCTCCGTGAACTGATGCACCCGTTCATGAAGCTCTCCAACAACATGCACGCGGAAGCGCTCACCAAGGAGATGGGGCACCGGACGTCCGGGCAGGGCACCTGGGACGCGGGCCTCGACGCGATCGGCGCCCAGCTGGAGAAGGAGGGCGTCAGGACCGCGACGCTCCGCCAGGCGGACGGCTCCGGGCTGTCACGGATGAACGCGTTCCCGGCGGCGGAACTGGCGACCCTGCTGCTCTCCGTCCGCGAGGCCCCCTGGTTCGCCGACTGGTACGCGTCCCTGCCGGTGGCTTGCGCCCCCGACCGCGCCGTGGGGGGCACCCTGCGTTCCCGCATGTGCGGCACCCCGGCCGCGCTCAACGCCCGGGGCAAGACCGGCTCGCTGACGGGCGCCTCCGCGCTGTCGGGATACGTCACCGACGCCGCGGGACGCGAGCTCGTCTACAGCGTCGTCCTCAACAACTACCTCGCCTCCTCGGTGAAGAGCATCGAGGACGCGGTCGTCGTCACCCTGGCGTCCTCCGACACCGCGGCGGGCACCGTCGTGCCCGCGTCGCCCCAGCGGGCTCGCACCGCGGAGCCCGAGGCCTCCCTGGAATGTTCCTGGCGCAAGCCCGCCTCCTGCTGAGCCCGCCAGGGCCGTCGGCACAGGGACGGCGCAGGGAGGTCACAGGAAGAGGGCACGGCACGCGAAGGGGGCGGGCCCCGGACCTTGTGGGTCCGGGGCCCGCCCCGTCACGTCAGCCGGCCGGCAGGGCCGTTACGCGTCCTTCGACAGGTTCGGACCGGTGCCACCGGCCGCCTGCTCGATCGGCGGGACGTCGGGCAGAGCCGACTTCTCCTCGCCGCGGAAGGTGAACTTCTTCTCCTCACCCTCGCCCTCGGTGTCCACGACCACGATGTGACCGGGGCGCAGCTCGCCGAAGAGGATCTTCTCCGACAGGATGTCCTCGATCTCGCGCTGGATCGTCCGGCGCAGCGGCCGGGCGCCCAGGACCGGGTCGTAGCCCTTCTTGGCGAGGAGCGACTTGGCCGTGGCGCTGAGCTCGAGGCCCATGTCGCGGTCCTTCAGACGCTCGTCCACCTTGGCGATCATCAGGTCGACGATCTGGATGATGTCTTCCTCGGTCAGCTGGTGGAAGACCACCGTGTCGTCGACACGGTTGAGGAACTCGGGCCGGAAGTGCTGCTTCAGCTCTTCGTTGACCTTGACCTTCATCCGGTCGTAGTTCGACTTGACGTCGCCCTGGGCGGCGAAGCCCAGGTTGAAGCCCTTGGAGATGTCCCGGGTCCCGAGGTTGGTCGTCATGATGATGACCGTGTTCTTGAAGTCCACGACGCGGCCCTGGGAGTCGGTCAGACGACCGTCCTCCAGGATCTGCAGAAGGGAATTGAAGATATCGGGGTGGGCCTTCTCGACCTCGTCGAAGAGGACGACGGAGAACGGCTTCCGGCGCACCTTCTCGGTGAGCTGGCCGCCCTCTTCGTAGCCCACGTATCCGGGGGGCGAACCGAAGAGACGGGAGACCGTGTGCTTCTCGCTGAACTCCGACATGTCGAGGGAGATCAGCGCGTCCTCGTCGCCGAAGAGGAATTCGGCGAGCGTCTTGGAGAGCTCGGTCTTACCGACGCCGGACGGGCCGGCGAAGATGAACGAGCCACCGGGGCGCTTCGGGTCCTTCAGACCGGCTCGCGTACGGCGGATGGCCTGCGAGAGGGCCTTGATGGCGTCCTTCTGCCCGATGACGCGCTTGTGGAGCTCGTCCTCCATGCGCAGCAGACGCGAGGACTCCTCCTCGGTCAGCTTGAAGACCGGGATGCCGGTGGCGGTCGCGAGGACCTCGGCGATCAGCTCGCCGTCGACCTCCGCGACGACGTCCATGTCGCCGGCCTTCCACTCCTTCTCCCGCTTGGCCTTCGCCGCCAGCAGCTGCTTCTCCTTGTCGCGGAGCGAAGCTGCCTTCTCGAAGTCCTGGGAGTCGATCGCGGACTCCTTGTCGCGGCGGACACCGGCGATCTTCTCGTCGAACTCGCGCAGGTCCGGCGGCGCGGTCATCCGGCGGATGCGCATCCGGGAGCCGGCCTCGTCGATCAGGTCGATCGCCTTGTCCGGCAGGAAGCGGTCCGAGATGTACCGGTCGGCCAGGGTGGCGGCCTGGACCAGCGCCTCGTCCGTGATGGAGACCCTGTGGTGGGCCTCGTAACGGTCGCGCAGACCCTTGAGGATCTCGATGGTGTGCGGCAGCGACGGCTCCGCGACCTGGATGGGCTGGAAGCGGCGCTCGAGCGCTGCGTCCTTCTCCAGGTGCTTGCGGTACTCGTCGAGCGTGGTGGCGCCGATGGTCTGCAGCTCGCCTCGCGCCAGCATCGGCTTGAGGATGCTCGCGGCGTCGATCGCGCCCTCGGCGGCGCCCGCACCGACCAGGGTGTGGAGCTCGTCGATGAACAGGATGATGTCGCCGCGGGTGCGGATCTCCTTGAGGACCTTCTTCAGGCGCTCCTCGAAGTCACCGCGGTAGCGGGAGCCGGCGACCAGCGCGCCGAGGTCCAGGGTGTAGAGGTGCTTGTCCTTGAGGGTCTCGGGCACCTCGCCCTTGACGATGGCCTGCGCCAGCCCCTCGACGACCGCCGTCTTGCCGACGCCGGGCTCGCCGATGAGGACCGGGTTGTTCTTGGTGCGGCGGGACAGCACCTGCATGACCCGCTCGATCTCCTTCTCGCGCCCGATGACCGGGTCGAGCTTGGACTCACGAGCGGCCTGGGTGAGGTTCCGGCCGAACTGGTCGAGGACGAGGGAGGTCGAAGGCGTGCCCTCGGCCGGACCGCCTGCCGTGGCGGCCTCCTTGCCCTGGTATCCGGAGAGCAGCTGGATGACCTGCTGCCGCACCCGGTTGAGATCGGCGCCCAGCTTCACGAGGACCTGGGCGGCGACGCCCTCGCCCTCGCGGATCAGGCCGAGCAGGATGTGCTCGGGGCCGATGTAGTTGTGGCCCAGCTGAAGAGCCTCGCGGAGCGACAGCTCCAGGACCTTCTTGGCACGGGGCGTGAAGGGGATGTGACCGGACGGGGCCTGCTGGCCCTGGCCGATGATCTCCTCCACCTGCTGGCGGACCGCCTCGAGCGAAATCCCGAGGCTCTCCAGGGCCTTAGCGGCGACACCCTCACCCTCGTGGATAAGGCCCAGGAGGATGTGCTCGGTGCCGATGTAGTTGTGGTTGAGCATCCGGGCTTCTTCCTGAGCCAGGACGACAACCCGCCGCGCGCGGTCGGTGAACCTCTCGAACATCGTTAATCGCTCCTCAGAGCGGTCAGGCAGTAAGGGGTCGGTCCCCTCCCTGTCCTTCCGCAGCTTAGTCCCGCAAGCGGGGACCGCTCATTCCAACTGCCGACACCCGTCTGTGGCCTCCTGACCCCTGAACGCCGACAACTGCTCCAACCCGATGGTGCGAGACGATGTTCCCGCAGGCCAGGCAGTTACCCCCACCGCCACTACGCCGATGGCGAACGTGAGACTGACCTGCGAGCGTGTCGCCCCTCCCCACTAGGACTGTCTTACCCTCAGCCACCGACAGTCCATGCCGCGTGCACCCCGTCCCTCAGCTACGGGCGAACAACCTTGCGCCGTTCCGCGCGCTTACGCGCCCCCGATCCGGCGACGCTGGGCGATGGACGAGACACGTTGCGTAACCATCGCGGTGGGTGCGGAGTTTGCGGAACATGCCCTTCACCGTGCCGTCCCCCCGCGCCCCCTTCGACGGCGGCGCCGCGCAGTGGTACCGCAGCGAGCTCGGCTGGGCGGCGACGGACGGCCGGCCGGTGCGGCTCACGACGGGGGTGCGGTTCGACGTGCTCGACCTGCCCGCGGACGCCGGAGCGGCGGTGCTTCGCCGGATCGCCCGCACCGGCCCGGTCGCCCTCATGGGCCGGAGGATGCGACTGCTGGTCGCTCCGGGAAGCGCGGAGGAGCTGCCGGGACTGCTCGACTGGCTGGAATGGGGCGGTGTCGATCTCGACATGACGGCCCTCGGCGCGGGCGGAGCGATGACCGCCCCGCCGCCGCCCGGGCGTCCTGGCACCCGTCCGGCCGCCATGTGGCTGCGGCCCCCCGCGCCGGGGCGCGAGGCACAGCTGCCCGCTCTCGCCGGCCTCGGGGGCAGTGGGGATGCCCCCGATCTCGTACGGCTGGTGGAGACGGCGGCCACCGAGTGCCACCGCGCCCGGCTGACGCGTACGGCGCGTGCGAATACGCGACGGGCGACGAGTCAGCCGTTGGCCTTCTCGTAAGCCTCGCGAACCGTCGCGGGGACACGGCCGCGGTCGTTGACCTCGAAGCCGTTCGCCTTCGCCCAGGCACGAATCTCGGCGGTGTCCTTGTTGCCGCCGGTCGTCGCGCGACCCTTGCCGCGGCCGGTCGCCGCACGGCCACCGGTACGCCGGCCGTTCTTCGTGTACGGCTCGAGCAGACCCCGGAGCTTGTCCGCATTGGCGGTGGTGAGGTCGATCTCGTAGGTCTTGCCGTCCAGTGCGAACGTCACCGTCTCGTCCGCCTCGCCGCCGTCGAGGTCGTCGACAAGAAGGACCTGAACCTTCTGTGCCACCGGGATTTCCTTTCATCGAAAATGCAGTACGCGGAAAGGAAACCGCTTTTCCCTGGAAAACACAAACCCTTGACAGAGGTTCAGAACCGCGAGAACACGGGAAACGTGCGCGATTCGGACATAGGGATCCGGGCTCTTGTGGCGATCACAGGTGCAGAAGCATCCGGCTGTTGCCCAAGGTGTTCGGCTTCACTCGTTCGAGACCGAGGAACTCGGCGACACCCTCGTCATAGGAACGCAGGAGCTCGGCGTAGACATCGGTGTCGACGGGCGTCTGAGTCTCCCCGATCTCGACGAAGCCGTGCTTACCGAAGAAGTCGACTTCGAAGGTGAGGCAGAAAACTCTGCGCACTCCCAGCCTGCGCGCGGTGGCCACCAGCTTCTCGAGAACCTGGTGTCCGATGCCGTGACCCTTGAAGGCCGGGTCGACGGCGAGAGTGCGCACTTCCGCGAGGTCCTCCCACATGACGTGCAGGGCGCCGCAGCCGACCACCAGGCCGTCCTCGTCGCGTTCGGCGACCCAGAACTCCTGGATGGCTTCGTAAAGGGTCACCGTCGCTTTGTCGAGCAGGATGCCTTCACCGACGTAGGGGTCCACGAGGCGGCGCACGTCCGGCACATCGCCGGTCCTCGCCCGCCGGACGGTGAAGGCATTTGCTGCGGCATAAGGCATGGACCGACGCTATCGCTCCGCGGCTCCGGGGTCCTCGGCGGCCTCGTTGCCCTGAACGAGACGCACTGCCGCTTGCAGCGACTCGCGCTGCTCGGGGGACATCATGCCGAAGAAGGCGACAAGTGCCGCCGCGGGGTTGTCGCTCTTGGACCAGGCTTCGTTCATCAGTGCGGCCGCGTAGGCGGCGCGGGTGGAGACCGCTCTATATCGATAGGCCCGGCCCTCGACTTCCCGGCGGACCCAGCCCTTCTGATGGAGATTGTCCATTACCGTCATGACGGTGGTGTAGGCGATGGACCGTTCCTTCTGGAGGTCTTCCAGGACTTCCCTGACCGTCACCGGCCGGTTCCATTGCCAGATCCGTGTCATGACGGCGTCTTCGAGCTCTCCCAATTGACGGGGCACACCACCACCATAGTGGGAGATCCCGGATCAACCGCCCTTCGACGTGACAAAAAGGACGCACGGTGGGAATTCCACCGTGCGTCCTCGTGTACGTCCTCTGCCGTCGGGACGGCCCTCAGTTGTCGCTTCCTGCCTGGGGACCGGACTCCGCCCGGGCCAGCGCCGCGTCCACGGCGGCGTCCTCCTTGGTCTTGTTCGGACCGCCCTGGCTCTTGACGATCGTCACGACCAGGCCGATGAAGAACACGGCCATCACCACGGGAGGCACAAGCGCGGAAACGTAGTCCATGCCGTCCAGGGTAACTAGCCGACGGCCCACTGCTCCGGCGGGGGGACGGGCTTACGGCGCGGCGGGAACACCTCGGAGGGCTTGGGCACGGGGCGTTCGTCCGGCGCGGGCGGCTTCGGCTGCGGTTGTGGCTGTGGTTGCGGTTTGGGCTTCGGCGCGTCGGCGGCGCGGCCGCCGGGGAGCGCGAGGAGACGGGCGCGCCGGGGCGCCTGGGCGGGCGCAGGGACGTGGACGACGCGGCCGGCGAGCCGCTCGCGCACCGACTGCTCCGCCAGGCCCTGACAGCGCCGCAGCACGGCCGCGGCGGCCGGATTGCCGCGTAGGGCGCGCAGGGCCGCCAGATCGTCCGGACGGGGGTCGTAACCGGCGGCGAGGGCGTCCTGGAGGCGCTCCAGGTAGCTGGTGGCCGTGCCGGGCAGGGCGTCGCGGTAGCGGGCGAGGTCGGCGACGAGGAACGCACGCAGCCGGCCTGCCTCGCGGACCGCCTCGTCGACGGAGTCGGCCAGGCGCAGACATTCCCGGACGTCGTCGTCGGCCAAGGGGACGGGGTGAAGGGCGACGGCGAGGGCGCGTCGGAGCACACGCAGCTCGTCCGCACCGAACGCCATGCCGCCACGGGATCCGTATGGCGTGGGCATGCCCCGGACCATACGTGCTAAATGGACAAAATCCTCTTAACGCCCAAATATGGGCGCGCCGCGGCGGGTGATGCCGACCCCGGCTCCGGTCCGGGTTCGAGCAGACGCCCGCCCCGGCCGACGCCGGCCGCATCCACGTCCGGCACGACCAGGCGCTGGGCTTCCCGCGCGGGGCGGCCCGGCCGCCGACACCCGGGTCGGCCCGGCTTCCGACGGGGTGCAGCGCTTCGGGGCCGGCTGTGCAGGGCCCCGGCCCCGCCCAGCCGGGTCTTCGCAACGCCGACGCGCAGGCTTGCCCGGCGGCAGGCTTGCGCGGGCGGCAGCGCTCCGGCCCCGCCCGGCAAGGTCATCCAGCGCCAGCAGGCAAGGCTTGCCTGCCGGCGGGCAGGGCTCCGGCCCCGCCCGGCAAGGGCTTCCAGCGCCGGCGGGCAGGCTTGCCCGAGCGGCAGCGCTTCGGGCCCGCCCAACCGGGGCTTCCGGCCTCCGTGGCCCCGACGGGCAGGCCTCCGGCCCCGACACGGCAGCACCGACCAGCAGGACTTCCCGCCACCCGCGGGCAGGGCTTCCCGGCGCCCCGGCCGGGGCGCCGGGAAGCCGGCGCCCCTGGGGTCACATGCGGGAGACGTTGCGTTCGTAGACCAGGCGGAGCCCGATCAGGGTCAGCCACGGCTCGTGCTCGTCGATCGCCGTCGCCTCGCCGAGGACCATCGGGGCCAGACCGCCCGTCGCGATCACCGTCACGTCGTCCGGGTCCTCCGCCAGTTCGCGCTTCATGCGCTGGACGACGCCGTCCACCTGGCCCGCGAAGCCGTAGACGATGCCGGACTGCATGGCCTCCACGGTGTTCTTGCCGATCACGCTCCGCGGGCGGGCCAGCTCGATCTTGCGCAGCTGCGCGCCCTTCACGCCGAGCGCCTCGACGGAGATCTCGATGCCGGGGGCGATCACGCCGCCGGTGTACTCGCCCCGCGCGCTGACCGCGTCGAACGTCGTCGCCGTGCCGAAGTCGACGACGATCGCCGGGCCGCCGTAGAGGTCCACGGCGGCGACCGCGTTGATGATGCGGTCCGCGCCGACCTCCTTCGGGTTGTCCATCAGGATCGGCACGCCGGTCTTGATGCCGGGCTCCACCAGGACCGCCGGGACGTCGCCGTAGTAGCGGCGCGTCACCTCACGGAGCTCGTGCAGCACGGAGGGGACCGTGGAGCAGATCGCGATGCCCTCGATGCCGTCGCCGAGTTCGTCGCCGAGCAGCGGGTGCATGCCCATCAGGCCCTGCAGCAGGACGGCGAGCTCGTCGGCGGTGCGCCGTGAGTCGGTGGAGATGCGCCAGTGCTCGACGATCTCCTCGCCGTCGAACAGGCCCAGGACGGTGTGGGTGTTGCCGACGTCGATGGTGAGCAGCATCAGCTCTCGACCTCGCGGAGGTCGAGGCCGATGTCGAGGATCGGCGAGGAGTGCGTGAGAGCGCCCACCGCGAGGTAGTCGACGCCCGTCTCGGCGTACGCGCGGGCGTTGTCGAGCGAGAGCCGGCCGGAGGACTCCAGGACCGCGCGGCCCGCGACGAGCGTGACGGCCTCCGCCGTCTCCGCCGGGCCGAAGTTGTCGAGCAGGATCAGGTCGGCGCCCGCGTCCAGGACCTCGCGGACCTGGTCGAGGGTGTCCACCTCGACCTCGATCGGCAGGTCGGGGAAGCGGTCCCGCACGGCCTTGAAGGCCGCCGCGACGCCACCGGCCGCCACCACGTGGTTGTCCTTGACCAGCGCGGCGTCGGACAGCGACATACGGTGGTTGACGCCGCCGCCGCAGCGCACCGCGTACTTCTCCAGGGCCCGCAGGCCGGCCGTGGTCTTGCGGGTGTCGCGGACCTTCGCCCCGGTGCCCTCGAGGGCATCCGCCCAGGCGCGGGTGGCCGTGGCGATGCCGGAGAGCCGGCACAGGATGTTGAGCGCGCTGCGCTCGCCGGTCAGCAGGTCACGGGTGCCGGCGGTGACGGAGAGGAGCTTCTGGCCCGCCTCGACGCGGTCGCCGTCCTCGACGTGCCGTTCCACCTCGAACTCGGTGGTGCAGACGATCGACAGGATCGCCTCCGCGACCCGCAGACCGGCGACCGTGCCCGCCTCACGGGCGGTGAAGTCGCCGGTGGCGACGGCGTCCTGGGGGACGGTCGCGACGCTCGTCACGTCGACGCCGCCGTCCAGGTCCTCCTCGATGGCCAGGTGCGCGATGTCCTCAACCTGGACGGGGTCGAGCCCGGCCTCGGCGAGGAGCGTGGCGAGCGCCGGGTCCAGACCGCACTCGTACACCTCGTCGGCGCAGCCGCAGTCGTCCCCGCAGCCGCCGCCGGCCGGGGCGCCGATCTGGATCAGCGGTACGTCCACGGGGCTCGGGCGTTCATCGGGCGTGCTCACGGTTACGGCTCCCTGGGTGCGTCGGGGACGGACAAGGTATCGGTGGACGGGAAGGCGGTCCCGTCGGTGTGCCGGACGACGAGCCGGCGGTCCGGCGCGAGCCGTACGACGAGATGGCGGCGCCACTCGGCGTCGTCGCGCTCGGGACGGTCCTCGCGCCAGTGGCAGCCGCGGGTCTCCTCGCGCTCCAGGGCCGCCGCGGTCAGCACGCGGGCGACGCACAGGAGGTTCGAGGTCTCCCACGACTCGACGCCCGGCTCCGCGGTCTTTCCGGAACCTTCACGCTCCTGCACGGCGGTCACATGGACCGACTCCAGCGCGGCGGCAGCCGCGGCGAGCGACGCCGCCGAGCGCAGCACGCCCGCGCCGTGGGACATGATCCGCTGGATCTCCGCGCGCTCCTCAGGGGCGATGAGCGGCAGCAGGGACGGCTCACGGGGCGCGGCGGGCGGGACGGCCGGCCAGGGCCGCCTGGCGGCGATGTCGGCGGCGATGCGCTCCGCGAAGACCAGCCCTTCGAGCAGCGAGTTGGACGCGAGCCGGTTGGCGCCGTGGACGCCGGTGCAGGCGACCTCGCCGCAGGCGTACAGACCGGGGACGGTGGTGCGGCCCTGAAGGTCGGTGCGTACGCCGCCGGACGCGTAGTGGGCGGCCGGGGCGACCGGGATCGGCTCGGTCACCGGGTCGAAGCCGTGGGACCGGCAGGCGGCGAGGATCGTGGGGAAGCGCTGCTCCCACATCTCGGCGCCGAAGTGGCGGGCGTCCAGGAGCATGTGGTCGGCGCCCTGCTCCTGCATGCGGCGCATGATGCCCTTGGCGACGATGTCGCGCGGGGCGAGCTCGGCCAGTTCGTGCTGTCCGACCATGAAGCGGACGCCGTCCGCGTCGACCAGGTGGGCGCCCTCGCCGCGTACCGCCTCCGAGACCAGCGGCTGCTGGCCCTCGCTGTCGCGGCCGAGGAACAGCACCGTCGGGTGGAACTGCACGAACTCGATGTCCGAGACCTCCGCGCCGGCGCGCAGCGCGAGCGCCACGCCGTCGCCGGTGGAGACGGCGGGGTTGGTCGTCGCGGAGAAGACCTGGCCCATGCCGCCGGTGGCGAGCACGACCGTGGGGGCGTGGACCGCGCCCACGCCGTCGTGCTGGCCCTCGCCCATGACGTGCAGCGTGATGCCCGCCGTCCGGCCGTCCGCGTCGGTGAGCAGGTCGAGCACCAGGGCGTTCTCGATGGTCCGCAGCCCCTGGTCGCGGACCGCGTCGACCAGGGCGCGGGAGATCTCGGCGCCGGTCGCGTCGCCGCCGGCGTGGGCAATACGGCGCCGGTGGTGGCCGCCCTCACGGGTCAGCTCGATCTCGCCGGACGCCGGGTCGGTGTCGAAGTGCGCGCCGGTGGCGATCAGCCGCCGCACCGCGTCGGGCCCCTCGGTGACGAGGGCCCGTACCGCCGTCTCGTCGCACAGGCCGGCGCCCGCGACGAGGGTGTCCTCGAGGTGCTGTTCCGGCGTGTCGCCGTCGCCGAGCGCCGCGGCGATGCCGCCCTGCGCCCAGCGGGTGGACCCGTCGTCGAGACGGGCCTTGGTGACGACGACCGTGTCCAGGCCGGCCGCGGCGCAGCGCAGTGCCGCCGTGAGCCCGGCGACACCCGAGCCGACCACGACGACGTCCGCGTCGATGGCCCAGCCCGGGGCGGGGGCGGTAAGCCGTATTCCGGTCACGTGGCGGCTCCGTCGGTCAGGGCGGTCCCGGGATGCGCGGTCCCGAAGTCCAGGGGGATGTTGTCGATGAGGCGGGTCGAGCCGACCTTGGCCGCGACGGCGAGGACCGCCTCGCCCCTGTGGTCGTCGGGCACCTCCTCGAAGGTCGCCGGGTCGACCAGGGCCACGTAGTCCAGCACCAGCGGCGGTTTCGCCTTCGCCGCCTCGTCCAGGACGGTACGGGCCGCTGCCCTGACGGCGTCGGCGCCGATGGGCGGCCACGCCTGGGCCACCGCGTGCGCGTCCGCCGCCGCGCGGGCCTCGCCGAGTTTGGAGAGCGCGGCGGCCCGTGCGGGCGCGGCCGGCACCACTTCGGCCCTGGCGTGCAGGGCCTGTTGGGCGGCGAGCCGGTCCGCCGCCGCGAACAGGGCGCGGGACAGGGCGAGGGCGGTCCGTCGCTCGCCCGCGGACAGGTAGCGGTTGCGGCTGGACAGCGCGAGGCCGTCGTCCTCGCGGACGGTGGGCACGCCGACGATCTCGACCGGGAAGTTGAGGTCGCGCACCATCCGGCGGATCAGGGCCAGCTGCTGGGCGTCCTTCTGCCCGAACAACGCCACGTCGGGGCCGGTGAGATGCAGCAGCTTGGCCACGACGGTGAGCATGCCGTCGAAGTGGCCGGGGCGGGTCCGGCCCTCGAGCCGCTCCCCCATGGGGCCGGCCGTGATGCGGACCTGCGGCTGCCCGCCCGGGTAGACCTCGTCGACGGACGGGGCGAACACCACGTCCGCGCCCGCCTCCTCGGCCGTCCGGAGGTCGGCGTCGAGGGTGCGCGGGTAGCGGTCGAGGTCCTCGCCCGCGCCGAACTGGAGGGGGTTGACGAAGACGGTGACGATGACGAAGCCCTTGGGGCCGACGCGCTCCCTCGCCGTCCGGATCAGGGACGCGTGTCCCCGGTGGAGGGCGCCCATGGTCATCACGACGGCCGTGCGGCCGGGGACGGCATGGTGCTCCACCACGTACCGCAGGTCCTCCCTGGTCGGTACGAGTTCGAAGGCGCGGCTCATCGCAGGTCCCCCTCGGCCAGCACGCCCAGCAGGTCTTCCGCGAGCTCCGGCTTGAGCATGCCGTGCGCGAGGGCGCGGTCGGCGGTGGTGCGGGCCATCGCCAGATAGCCGGCGACGGCGGCGGGAGCGTGCTTGCGCAGCTCCTCGACGTGCGCGGCGACGGTACCGGCGTCGCCTCTGGCGACCGGCCCGGTCAGGGCGGCGTCACCGGAACGCAGGGCGTTGTCCAGGGCGGCGCCGAGGAGCGGGCCGAGCATCCGGTCGGGGGCGCCGACGCCCGCGGTGCGCAGCAGCTCCATCGACTGGGCCACGAGCGTCACGAGGTGGTTCGCACCGAGCGCGAGGGCCGCGTGGTAGAGCGGGCGGTTCTGCTCCTCGATCCACTCGGGCTCGCCGCCCATCTCGATGACCAGCGCCTCCGCGGCCAGCCGCAGCTCCTCGGGCGCGGTCACGCCGAACGAGCAGCCGGCCAGCCGCTGGACGTCGACCGGCGTGCCGGTGAAGGTCATCGCGGGGTGCAGGGCCAACGGCAGCGCGCCGGCCCGCAGGGCGGGCTCGAGCACCTTGGTGCCGTACCGGCCGGAGGTGTGCACGAGCAGCTGCCCCGGCCGTACGGCGCCGGTCTCGACGAGGCCCTCCACCAGACCGGGGAGCGCGTCGTCGGGGACGGTCAGCAGCACCAGCTCCGCGCGGGCCAGCACGTCCGCGGGCGGCACCAGCGGCACGTCGGGGAGCATGGCGGCGGCCCGTCGGACGGAGGCGTCGGAGACTCCCGACGCGGCGACCGGCCGGTGACCGGCGAGCTGCAGGGACGCGGCGAGCGCGGGCCCTACCCGGCCGGCTCCGACCACGCCGACGGTCAGTCGGGCGGGGCGGTCCCGCGGGTCGAGCGGTTCCTGTGGTGCTGTGGCATTCACGCGGCGGTGCCTTCCGTTCCAGTCCGCACGGGTACCGGACGATTTCTCGACCACGATGCTACGCCAGCGTTTCGGGCACCCCCGCAGTTGTCCACAGGCTGTGGGCGATGATCGGACCGTGACGGACACGAACGGAACGAACGAGTACGGCAAGCAGGCGGAGCCGGACGACCGGGACCACCGGACCGGGCGGGACGACCCGGACGGGCAGCGGGGGCCGGACGGGCCGGGTGAGACGGACCGGCCGGACGAGCAGCAGGAGCGGCGGCGCCGCCTCGCCGCGTGGCGCGCCTCGGACCGCGTGCTGTCGCGTGGCTCCGCCGACCGGCGGATCGGGGAGCGCCTGGCGGCGCTCGCCGAGGCCGCCGGCGAGGTGCACGACCTGGACGACTGGACCGACGTCTACGGGAACGGGGTCGTGGCGGAGCTGGAGCGGCGTACGGCCTCGCTGCTCGGTTTCCCGGCCGCGGCGTTCTTCCCGACGGGCACGATGGCGCAGCAGGTGGCGCTGCGCTGCTGGGCGACGCGCACCGGTGACGCGACGGTCGCGCTGCATCCCCAGGCGCATCCGGAGGTGCACGAACGCTCCGCCTTCTCCGTGGTGAGCGGTCTGCGCACGGTCCACCCGACGACGGAGCCCCGGCTGCCGACGGCCGACGAGGTGCGCGAGTGCGACGAGCCCTTCGGCGCGCTGATGCTCGAACTGCCGCTGCGGGACGCGGGCTTCGTGCTGCCCACCTGGGACGAGCTGGTGGCCGTGGTGGAGGCGGCGCGGGAACGTGATGCGGTGGTGCACTTCGACGGCGCGCGTCTGTGGGAGTGCGCCCCGCACTTCGGCCGCCCGCTGGACGAGATCGCGTCCCTGGCGGACAGCGTGTACGTGTCGTTCTACAAGTCCCTGGACGGCATGTCGGGGGCGGTGCTCGCCGGGCCGGAGCCGCTGATCGAAGAGGCGCGGGCCTGGCGGCACCGGTACGGGGGCCAGCTGTTCCAGCAGTACCCGGCCGCGTTGTCGGCACTGCTCGGCCTCGAACGGGAGCTGCCCCGGCTGCCGTCGTACGTGGCCCACGCGAAGGTCGTCGCCGCGGCGCTCACGGACGCGCTGCGCGGGCCGGCCGTCCCCTGGTCGCGGATCCATCCGCCCGTGCCGCACACGCACCAGTTCCAGGTCTGGCTGCCGTACGGCAAGGACGCGCTGAACGAGGCGGCGCTGCGTCAGTCGGAGGAGACGGGCGTGACGCTCTTCCGCCGCTGGTTCTCCGACGGCTGCCCGCCGGGCGTCTCTGTCACCGAGGTGACGGTCGCGTCGGAGGGCCTCGAGTGGACGCCGCAGGACGTGGCGGAGGCGGTCTCGCAATTCCTCCGCCGCCTCCCACCGCCCGCACCCGCCTGCGCGTGACGGGCCGTCCGGCGCACGAGGCCCGCGGACATCGTCAGCACGAGGCCCGGCCGGCGCCGGCCGCCGGGTCGCCGGTCCGGCGGCCCGCGAATACCGCGAGCACGCGGCGGTGGACGGGTGCCTCGCGGAGCACCCGAAGGTCGTGGTCGCCGGGGCGGGGCGGCGGGGCGGTGTCGGTCCGTGCGGCCACGTACAGGTCGAGCATGTGCTGCTGGATCGCGTTCATGGCTTCACGCTGCTCCCGCCGTCCGGCGCGCGTCGCGTCGATTGACGAGCCACGTCAAACGTGGGGGCGCCCGCCCCGCGAGCCCGCACCATGGAGTCGTGAGCGTGACCATCGACATCACGGGGCTGGCCCCCGAGCGCATCGTCTTCGACATCTCCCCCCTCGCCGAGCTGGGCGTGGCCCTCCACGCGCTCTCCGAGCCCGGGCACCACCCCGGGCTGCACGGCTGGGCCACGGCGACCGCCGCCGGGCTCAAGCCGGACCTCGCCGACCGGCTGCACGAGGCCGACTTCCTGTGGCGTTCGACGTTCTCGGACATCTTCATGCCCTTCGCCGGGCTGCCTGCGGACCCGGGCCGCATCGGCGCGAGCCTCAAGGAGGAGCTGGACCTGCTCGACCGGCTCGACGACGAGCGGTTCGTGTCGTCGGCGCTCGAGTTCACCTGCGCCAGCACGTATTCGACCGGCGCCCCGTCCCCGCTCGTCGACGCCGCACGGCGCGCGCACGCGCTCGATCTGGCGGCCAACCGCGGACCCCGCCAACTGGACTTCACCCGGCGGCTGCTGGCCGACCCGGCGTCCGTACGCGCATGGCTGCGACGGCTCTTCGAAGACTGCGAGGACGCCTTCTTCGCGGACACCTGGGGACGCGTCTCGACCCAGCTCGCCGCCGACGCCCGCCACAAGACCGAGCTGATGCGCCGCAAGGGCCTCGGGGAGGCGCTGCGCGCCGTCTCCCCCGCGCTGTCGCTCGACGAGGGCGGCACCGTGATCAGTGCCGACAAGCTCGCGGACGGGCGGACCACCGCCACCGACCCGGCGTTCGGCGCCGGGCTCACCCTGCTGCCGTCCAGTTTCGGCTGGCCCCATCTGATGGTGGTGCACGCACCGGGCTGGCAGCCGGTGATCCAGTACCCGATCGGGGCGCCCGAGCTGCCGGGCGCCGCCTCCGTGGAACTGCTGAAGCTGCGCATGGACGCCCTCGCCCACCCGATGCGGATGCGGCTGTCCCGCAACCTGGGCCGGGCCGCGTACACGACCAGCGAGCTCGCGGACTCCCTCGGCATCAGCGCGCCGGAGGTCTCCCGCCACCTGGCCGTGCTGAAGAAGGCCAAGCTCGTCTCGACCCGCAGGCGTGGCCGTTACGTGCTCCACCAGCTGGACGTCACGGCCGTGGCCCGGCTCGGGAGCGACTTCCTCGAGACGGTGCTGCGCTGACCGCGGTGCCGGCGGCGGGCCGGTCAGCCGGCCCCGCCGCCGGCCCGGACCAGTCCGGTCTCGTAGGCCAGCACCACCACCTGGACGCGGTCACGGAGGCCGAGCTTGGTCAGGATGCGGCCGACGTGTGTCTTGACGGTGGCCTCCGAGAGCACCAGGCGGCCGGCGATCTCCCCGTTGGACAGGCCCTGGGCGACGAGCATCATCACTTCGCGCTCCCGCTCCGTCAGCCGGGCCAGCTCCTTCTGCCGCGGTTCCGGGCCGGCGCTCGGCAGCATCGGCGAGAAACGGTCCAGCAGCCGCCGCGTGGTGGACGGCGCCACGACCGCGTCACCGCTGTGCACGGAGCGGATGGCGCCGAGCAGTTCGCCGGGCGGCACGTCCTTGAGCATGAAGCCGCTGGCGCCGGCCTTCAGACCAGAGAAGGCGTACTCGTCGAGGTCGAAGGTGGTGAGGATCAGCACCTTGGGGGCGTTCGGCTCCGCGCAGATGCGCCGCGTCGCCTCCACCCCGTCGAGCCTCGGCATGCGGACGTCCATCAGCACGACGTCGACCGCGGTCGACCGCAGGTTCTCGATCGCCTCCGCGCCGTCCCCGGCCTCCGCGACGACCTCCATGTCCGGCTGGGCGGCGAGCACCATGCGGAAGCCGGTGCGCAGGAGCACCTGGTCGTCGACGAGCATCACGCGGATGGACATGTGGGTTCCGTCCCTCGGTTCTGTGGGCACTAGTGGGCGGGCTTGAGCGGCAACAGCGCGCTGATACGGAAGCCTCCGCCGGGCCGGGGCCCGGCGTCCAGCGTGCCGCCGACCATGCCGACGCGCTCCCGCATACCGATGAGGCCGTGGCCGCGGCCGTCCGCGCCCCCGTCCTCGTACAGCTCGTGCGAGGCGCCGCGGCCGTCGTCCTCGACGAGGAGTCCGAGCCCGTCGTCGAAGTAGACGAGCCGCACGCTGGCGCCCGCGTCCGGGCCGCCGTGCTTACGGGTGTTGGTGAGTGCTTCCTGCACGATCCGGTAGGCGGTGAGCTCGACACCGCTGGGGAGCGGCCGCGGCGTCCCCTCGACCTTGAAGTCCACGGTCAGGCCCGCCCGGCGGACGTGCTCGACCAGTTCCTCGATCTGCTGCACATCGGGCTGGGGGACGTACTCGCCGCTCTCCGGCCCGTCGCCGGTGCGCAGCACGCCGAGCAGCCGGCGCATCTCCGCGAGCGCCTGGCGGCCGGTGCTCGAGATGGTCTCGAGGGCCTGCTTGGCCTGGTCGGGGGCGGCGTCCAGCACATAGGCGGCGCCGTCGGCCTGCACGACCATCACGGACACGTTGTGGGCGACGACGTCGTGGAGCTCACGGGCGATCCTGGCGCGCTCGGCCGCCACCGCGACCTTGGCCTGCGCCTCGCGTTCCTTCTCCAGGCGGGTGGCGCGCTCCTCGAGCTGGTCGAAATAAGCGCGCCGGGTGCGTATGGAGTCGCCGAGGACCCAGGCCAGGACGAACGGCAGGCTCATGACGATGGTGATGAAGATCCGCTCGGAGACCGCGGACGCCTCCTCCGGCCACCGGATCTGCGCCAGCGACGCCGCTGACAGACCGCCGACCAGTGCCAGCCGCGATGCCCACCGGGGGGCGCCGGCCGCCGCGACGGTGTAGATGATGACCAGCATCGCGAAGTCCGCCGGATTGACGCCCACGTCGAACACGAGCTGCGCGACACCCGCCAGTGCGGTGACGACCAGCATCTGTTCGGGCATCCGCCGGCGCAGCGCCACGACCAGGCTCAGTGCCGTGACGATCACGAGGGCCGCGACGGTGCGGCCGGTGCCGTCCGGCTCCTCGGCCACCCACAGCATGGCGAATCCGAAGAGCGCGACGGCCCAGAAGGTGTCGACGCCCGTCGGGTGTCTGCGGATGAAGTCATAGAGGCGCTGCACGTAACCCAGAGTAGGGAAGACAGATAGGTGCAGGGGTCAACCGGAGGGGCGATCCGGTGAGCGGAGGCGTACTCCGCAAGGTGGAGACTGGTGCCCGTGACGTATGAGACCGGCGACTGGCGAGGCTGGCGGGATGCGGCGGAGACCGCGCTCTACGGGCCGCGGGGGTTCTACCGCCGGCCGGAGGGTCCGGCCGGCCATTTCCGTACCTCCGTCCACGCCTCGAGGCTGTTCGCCGCGGCCGTGGCCCGGCTGCTGACCTCGACGGCCGGGTCGCTGGGCCTTGAGGAGCCGGCGCTGATCGACGTGGGGGCGGGCCGCGGTGAACTGCTGACCGGTGTGCTCGCCGCGCTGCCGCCCGGCCTGCCGGTCCGCGCGTACGCCGTCGAGCGGGCGGCCCGGCCCGCGGGACTCGACCCGCGGATCGAGTGGACCGCCGAGATCCCGCGTGGTCTGCACGGGCTGCTGTTCGCGAACGAGTGGCTCGACAACGTGCCCGTGGACGTCGCGGAGGTCGACGCGCACGGGGTGGTCCGCCGCGTTCTGGTGCGCGAGGACGGCGAGGAGCGGCTCGGCGACGAGGTCGCCGGGGCGGACGCCGACTGGCTCGCCCGCTGGTGGCCGCTCGGAGAACCGGGGACGCGTGCGGAGATCGGGCGACCGCGGGACGAGGCGTGGGCGGCGGCGGCAGGCTCCCTGGCGTCGGGTCTCGCAGTCGCGGTGGACTACGCGCACACGGCCGGGGACCGGCCGCCGTTCGGCACCCTGACCGGCTTCCGCGACGGCCGCGAGGTGCGTCCGGTGCCGGACGGAAGCTGCGACATCACGGCCCATGTGGCGATGGACGCGTGCGCCGCGCCCGGGAGCGCGGAGCTGACCGGCCAGCGGGAGGCGCTGCGCAGGCTGGGCGTGGGCGGGGAGCGGCCACCGCTCGCCATGGCGTCGTCGGACCCCGCGGGCTATGTGCGCGCCCTGGCCAGGGCCGGGGAGGCGGCGGAGCTGACCGCGAAGGGCGGCCTCGGCGACTTCACCTGGCTCATGCAGCCGGTGGGTCGGCCTCTGAGAGACTGGGCGGCATGACGGAGACGACGGTCGGCATCGGCGGTGCGGCGGAGAACACCGACATGGTGCTCAACATCGGGCCCCAGCACCCCTCCACCCACGGTGTGCTGCGTCTTCGTCTGGTGCTCGACGGCGAGCGCATCCGGCAGGCGGAGCCGATCGTCGGCTACATGCACCGCGGCGCGGAGAAGCTCTTCGAGGCCCGCGACTACCGGCAGATCGTGGTGCTCGCCAACCGGCACGACTGGCTGTCCGCGTTCTCCAACGAACTCGGTGTCGTCATGGCCGTGGAGCGGATGCTCGGCATGGAGGTACCCGAGCGCGCGGTGTGGTCCCGTACGCTCCTCGCCGAGCTGAACCGGGTCCTCAACCACTTGATGTTCCTCGGTTCCTATCCCCTGGAGCTGGGCGGCATCACGCCGGTGTTCCACGCGTTCCGCGAGCGTGAAGAGCTGCAGACCGTGATGGAGGAGATCTCCGGCGGCAGGATGCACTACATGTTCAACCGGGTCGGCGGCCTCAAGGAGGACCTGCCCGCCGGCTGGCTCGGCCGTGCCCGGCACGCCGTCGCGGACGTCCGCTCCCGGATGGACGTGTACGACCGCCTCGTCCTCGGCAACGAGATCTTCCGCGGCCGGACGCGTGACGTGGGAGTGCTCTCCGCGGACGCCGTCCACGCCTTCGGTGTCAGCGGTCCCATCGCCCGTGCCTCGGGTGTGGACTTCGACCTGCGCCGGGACGAGCCCTACCTCGCCTATCCCGAACTGCAGGACACGCTCCGGGTGGTGACCCGGCAGGAGGGCGACTGCCTGGCCCGCTTCGAGGTCCTTCTCGAGCAGACGCACAACGCGCTGGACCTGGCGGACGCCTGTCTCGACCGGATCGCCGAACTGCCGCCGGGCCCGATCAACCAGCGGCTGCCGAAGGTCCTCAAGGCGCCCGAGGGCCACACCTACGCCTGGACCGAGAACCCGCTCGGCATCAACGGCTACTACCTGGTCTCCAAGGGCGAGAAGACGCCTTACCGGCTCAAGCTCCGCTCGGCGTCCTACAACAACATCCAGGCGCTCACGGTGCTGCTGCCGGGGACGCTGGTCGCCGACATGGTCGCCATCCTCGGCTCGCTGTTCTTCGTCGTCGGCGACATCGACAAGTAGCGTCGCCCCGCGCGCCGAGCAGCGTCCGCCGCTCGACCCGTAGCGTCCGCCGCTCGCCGAGTGGCCGCCGCCGCTTCAGGAGACGGCGTTGCGCAGTCCCGCGACGTCCAGCTGCTCCGTCTCGTCGTGCGCGGTCAGGTCGATGACCTTGCCGACCGCGCGGGGACCGCCGACGCGCTGGGCCGCGAGGGCCTCCTCGCCCACCACGTCCGCCAGGTCCTCGTGCTGCACCGCTTCGATGGCCTTCTGCGTGCCGGGTGCCTCGATGGCCCTCAGGGCAGTGGCGCCCTCGACGGCCCTGACGCCGTCACCGTCCGCGGAGCCCGGCCCGGTCCCGGTGGAAGTGCCCTCGCCCGTAGCGCCGTTCGCCGCGCCGCCCGTGCCGAAGAAGTCGAAGCCGCCCTCGGGGCGCTTCACGCGGGAGCGCTGCTGACCGTACGGAACGATCGCGGCGGCGGCCGGAACGGTCCGCCGGGCGGGGAGGGCGGACGACGGGCGTACATGCTGCTCTGCCCCGGCGCCCGCCGCGTGCTTCCCCTGCGGCTCGTCCGCCTCACGGGAACGCTCGGCGAGGTCCCGTCGGCGCGCTTCCTCGACCGTGTGTCTCGCCTCCTGCGCCGCGGCGTTGCGCGACAGGTCCTCCAGCGCCTTGGCGGCGCGCAGATACGTCGAGGGCGTCGGCGTGGAGCCGGCGGGCAGCAGTGCCTTCGCCGGGGCCGCCGCCTCGATCGCGAGCTGCCTGCGGCCCTCGAGGGCGCTGGCCCGCTCCGTCTCCGCGTTCGCGTACCGCCGCAGCAGCGCCGCGTGCTCGCCCCGCAGCGCGGCGAGTTCGACCCGCTTGGCGCGCAGCTTCGCGTCGAGCTTCAGCCGCAGCTCGCGGGACTCCTCGACGTCCGTCTCGAGCTCCGCTATGCGCTCCTCGAACTTCCACTGGTCGCTGGCCCGGCCGCGGGTCAGCTCCGCGACCCTGCGCCCGGCCCCGCGGTCCCAATTGCGCATGAGGACGGCACCGGTGACAGCGGCGGCCGCCGCCGCGGCGACCAGCATGCGGAGCGCCACGGCATCACCGACGAACCACGCGCCGGCGGCGCACAGAACCGACGCTCCGGCGACGGCCGAGGGAGGCAGCAGCTTGTGCAGGGGCGGGGAATGACGGTGGCGTCCTCGTGGCATGGCCCGAAATTTACCGTGCGTAGGCGCTGAATGGGGCGTCGGCCCGGCAAATCTCTCGGGCGGGAATGCCGGGCACGGCGACGGCTACTTCCGCAGCAGTCCCTCCGACTCCAGATAGGCCTTCGCGACGTCCGCGGGCTTCGCTCGTTCTCCGTCCACCTTGCGGTTCATCTCGGCGAGATCCTCGGTGGTCAGGACCTTGGTGAGCCCGGCGAGGACATCGGCGATCTCGGCGCTGCCGGCGTCCTTCGCATTGACGACCGGAAGAATGTTGTCCGCGTTCTGGAGCTTCTTGTCGTCCTCCAGGAGCACCAGGCCGTAGCTCGCGAGTGTGCCGTCGGTGGTGTAGGTGAGGACCATGTCGTCCTCACCGTCCTTGACGGCCTGCTTGGCCTGGGGGGTCCCCACGCCCTTCGGGTCGATGCCCGCCACGTCGATGCCGTAGGTCTTCTTCAGACCCGGCGCGCAGAAGGGCCGCACCTCGCACTCGTCCCCCGCCGCGATCTTCACCGGCCGCTTCGACCTGCCGAGATCACTGAGCGTCTTCAGTTTGTTCTTCTCGGCGAATTCCTTCGTGACGGCGAAGGCGTTCTGGTCGACGGCTTCTCCGGCGGGCAGCACCTTCAGTCCGAGGGGCTCGGCGAGCTTCGTGAGCTCCTTGACGGTCGAGGTGACATCACCCGACGCGACGGGCTTCTCCTCCGGCGCCTTCGGTCCGTTGACCTTCGCGTTGAGGAATTCGGCGAGGGTCGCCGCGTATTCCGGTACGACGTCGATCTCGCCCTTCTCCAGGGACGGTTCGTACAACTCGCGGTTCTTCACGGTGGTGATCGACGTCTTGTAACCGGCGTCGCCGAGCAACTGTGCGTACAGCTCGGCGAGGACCTTGGACTCGGTGAAGGCCGCCGCCCCGACGACGAGGGTGCCCTTCTTGCCCGAGCCGCTTCCCGGTGAGGCGCCGGCGTTCTCCTGCTCGAGGGATTCACCGCCGCACGCGGCGAGGGAACCCGTCAGGGCCACCACACCGAGTACCGCACCGGCGATGCGTGAGGTCTTGCTCATCAGGTTCTCCGTCCACAGCGACATACGAAACGACATAGCGGCACACGCAGGCCGGGCGCGCCGTCAGCCCGACGACGGCACGGTCCGGCGCAAGGGACTGAGCAGCCGGTCGGCGGCCACCAGAACACCCTCCACGACGAGGGCCAGCAGCGCCGCGAGCAGCGCGCCCGCGACCACCTGCGGGGTGTTGTACGTGTTGAAACCGGCGGTGATGATGCGGCCGAGGCCGCCCTGGCCGACCATCGAGGCGATCGTGGCCGTCGCCACGACCTGGACGGCGGCCGACCTCAGCCCGGTCATCAGCAGCGGGTACGCGAGGGGCAGCTCGACCCGCAGGAAGACCTGCCCGCCCGACATGCCCATCCCCCGCGCGGCCTCCACCACGGCCCGGTCGACCTCCCGCATGCCCACGTACGCGTTGGTCAGCAGCGGCGGCACGGCGAACAGCACCAGGGCGATGATGGTCGGCACATAGCCGGCACTGCGCAGCGGTGTGAGCATGAACAGCGCGAGGACCGCGAAGACCGGCACGGCCCGGCCCGCGTTGGAGATGTTGACCGCGAGCGCGCCGCCCTTGCCGATGTGCCCGAGCCACAGGGCGACGGGCAGCGCGATCGCACACGCGAGGACGAGAGCGACACCGCTGACGTAGACATGCTCGCCGAGCCGGTGCCAGGCACCCCCCTCGCCGGACCAGTTGGCGCCGGTGGTGAGCCAGGTCCATGCACCCGAGACCACGCCCATCAGGCCTTCGCCTCCGCCGTTCGTATGCGGGTCCAGGGGGTGAGCAGCCGCTGTGCGCCGAGGAGCAGCAGATCGGCGACGGCCGCCAGCAGTACGCAGAGCACGGACGCGGTGAGCACTTGGGCCTTGAAGGTGGTCTGCACCCCGTCGTCGATCAGATTGCCGAGGCCGCCCTTGCCGACGAGCGCGCCCACCGTCGTCAGCGCGATCGTCGAGACGGTCGCGATCCGGACGCCCGCCATCAAGGCTGGCAGGGCCAGCGGCAGTTCCACTTCCCACAGCAGGCGCGCGGGGCCGTAGCCCATGCCTCGGGCGGCCTCACGCGCCTCGGCGGGGACCGCCTCGAGCCCGGCCATGATGTTCCGCACGAGGATGGTGAGGGAGTAGAGCACGAGCCCTGTCACCACCAGGGCGGCGGACAGCCCGAAGAACGGCAGCAGCAGCGAGAACATGGCCAGCGAGGGGATCGTGTAGAGCAGGGTGGTGAGCCCCAGCACGGGTCCCGCGAACCGGGGCCTGGCGCGGGCCAGCAGCGCCAGCGGGAAGGCGACCGCCAGTCCGATCAGTACCGACGCGACGGTGATCCAGACATGCTGGACCGTCGCTTCGGTCAGCTCCTGGCTGCGGGAGCGGATGTACTCGCCGCAGATCCAGTCGTTCGCCGCGAGGCAGCTCTGCGCCGCCTGTTCCGTGCCCGCCCGCCCCGTAATCATCCACTCCCACCTCCCCCGCAACCGCCGAACGTATGTCTGGTGACCTTAACCCCGGCCACCGACAATCCCCCGGGACCGCCACATTGCGGCAACATGGCTTTCACACTGCACCCGTCACAATGGGGAGTCATGATCCGGTTCGAGCACGTCACCAAGCGGTACCCGGACGGCACGACGGCCGTCGACGATCTCTCCTTCGAGGTCGCGGAGGGCGAACTGGTCACGCTCGTCGGGCCGTCCGGCTGCGGCAAGACCACCACGATGAAGATGGTCAACCGCCTCATCGAGCCGAGCAGCGGGCGGATCTTCGTCGACGGCCGGGACATCGCGGAGACGGACCCGGTCGAACTGCGCCGCCGTATCGGCTATGTGATCCAGCAGGTCGGCCTCTTCCCGCACCGGACGGTCCTGGAGAACACCGCGACCGTCCCCCGCCTGCTCGGCGTCAAGCGGTCCGCCGGCCGGGCGCGTGCCGCCGAACTGCTCGACCTGGTGGGCCTCGACCCTTCCGTGTACGGCGACCGCTACCCGGAGCAGCTGTCGGGCGGCCAGCGCCAGCGTGTCGGCGTGGCCAGGGCGCTGGCCGCCGACCCGCCCGTGCTGCTGATGGACGAGCCCTTCGGCGCGGTCGACCCCGTCGTGCGCGAGCACCTGCAGAACGAGTTCCTGAAGCTCCAGGCCCAGGTCCGCAAGACGGTCCTGTTCGTCACCCACGACATGGAGGAGGCCGTGCGGCTCGGGGACCGCATCGCCGTCTACGGGCAGGGCCGGATCGAGCAGTTCGACGCCCCGGCGGCCGTCCTCGGCGCCCCCGCCACCCCGTACGTGGCCGAGTTCGTCGGCGCCGACCGCGGTCTCAAGCGGCTGTCCGTCACCCCCATCGAGCCCGCGGACCTGGAGCAGCCGCCGGTCGTCCACCTCGACGATCCGCTCCCCCGCGACCTCGGGTCGCGCTGGGCCGTCGTCCTGGACGGCGAGGAGAACCTGCACGGTTGGATCTCCGCGGAACGGGCCGGGCAGAGCGGTTCGGTGCGCGACCACGCCCGCCGGATGGAGGCCTGGCTGCCGGTGGGCGCCTCCCTCAAGCAGGCGTTCTCCACGATGCTGCAGCACGACGCGGGCTGGATCGCGGTGATCGACGAGGAGGAGACCGGACGGTTCCTCGGCGTCCTCACCCCGGCCCGTCTGCACGAGGCGCTGCGGCGCTCCATCGACGCGGACGCCCAGGACATCGCCCGTGCGGAGGTGGCGCTGGAGTCCATCGCGACGGTCCCGCCGACGGGGCCGGTCACGAAGGACTGAGCCGGCCCGCCAGCCATGCCAGGGCCGGCGGGATCTCGCGCCGCCAGGTGTTGAAGTTGTGTCCGCCGCTGTCGAGGACGATCGACGACACTCGCGAGGGCGCCTTCACCTTCTTGATGAAGGCGCGCGTCCCCTCCAGGTTGCCTTCCCCCTGCCGTGAGGTGGTGACCAGGAACGACGAACGGCCCTGGGGCAGGTGGTCCAGGCTCCACAGCAGGTCGGCCCGCTTGCGCGCACGGTCGTCGCCGTGGAAGAGGTCACCGGTCGTCGGGTCCTCGGCCGCCTTGTAGTACGCCGAGAGCCCGACACCCGCGGAGAACCGCTCCGGATGGTGCAGCGCGATCTTCAAGGCGCAGTAGCCGCCCGTGGAGTTGCCCATGAAGCCCCAGTTGCGCGCGCGGGTCCCCACCCGGTAGGTCTCGGAGACGGCTCTCGGAAGGTCCTCCGCGAAGAACGTCTCCGTCTTCGGCCCCCCGGGCACGTCCACGCATTCGGTGTCCCGCGGCGGCGCCACCGTCGGCCGCAGCATCACCAGGATCATCGGCTGCATCCGCCCGTCCCTGGCCTGCTCGTGCGCGGTTCTCGGGTACTTGAGGCCCTTCAGCAGGTTCTCCGCGGTGCCCGGGTAGCCGGTCAGCACGACGGCCGCGGGAAAGGTCCGGTCGCGGTGCTCGGCATGGAAGTACTCCGGCGGCAGATAGACGTACGCGGGGCTGTCGATCCCCGACTTCGCGCCGGACACGACCACCTTGTGTATCTGGCCGCCCGTCTCCGGGCGGGACGCGCCCGGCACGCCGGGCCTCTGCTTCTCGACCACCTTCAGATGGGTGCCCTGCGAGTGGTCCACGACCACGCCCATGTCCTGCTGGCGGCCGAAGAGGTCGGCCCAGGACCCGTAGAACAGGAAGGAGTTGTTGGCCGCGAGCCCGACCGCGGCGAACAACGACAGCTGGGTGGCGAGCAGCAGAGCGACCCGCCCCGCCACGGCACGGGGCCCGCGGTGCGCCAGCCGTGGCCACAGCCACACCGTGGCGGCGAACAGCAGCACGGCCGCCGCGGCGGCCAAGGCCAGGACTTTGTTACTGGTCAGACCCATGAGTCGGGTGTGCCTTCCCTGTCGACGAATTCCGGATGCGGATGAACCCGCCTCCCCGAAGTCCCGTCCTAGAGGGCGCAAATCGTCCGGGCCGACCGACCTGAGGCCTTGGGCACGGGATCTCATCCGAAATCACGGGAAGCGATGTCTGCAACGCTAGATGGGGACAAATCAGGATCGGTTCCGAATCGGGTGCGCCGCGTACTGCACGGCCCACGGCCCGAGACGGTCCCGGCCCTGGTCGGCACGGCCTGCACGTTCGTCGGTCTGATCGACATCGCGGCAGGGATCTTCCCGCGTTTCCGGCACAGCCGGATGCACACGATCGCCGAGGTACTGCCGGGCGCCACCGGCCCGTTCGCCGCGGCGCTCTCGCTTAGCGCGGGCATGCTGCTGCTCCTACTGGCGCACGGCATCAAGCGCCACAAGCGCCGTGCCTGGCGGGCGGCCGTGGTGCTGCTGCCGGCCGGTGCCGTCGCGCAGTTCGTCTACCGGCACTCCGTCATCGGCGTGCTGCTCTCGCTCGCGCTGCTGGCGCTGCTGCTGCGCCACCGGGGCGAGTTCGCCGCGCTGCCCGACCCGCGCAGCCGCTGGCGGGCGCTCGCCAACTTCGTCTCGATGGGCGCCGGTTCGCTCGTCGTCGGTCTGGTGGTCGTCAGCGCCCACCCCGGCAGGGTCGTCGGCGACCCTGGCCTCACCGACCGCCTGGAGCACGTCATCTACGGGCTGTTCGGCTTCAAGGGCCCCATCGAGTACTCCGACGGCGTCTCCTGGACCGTCGGCTACTGCCTCGGCGCGCTGGGACTGCTGACCGCCGTCACCACCATCTACCTCGCCTTCCGCCCCGAGCACCCGGCCGCCCGCCTCACCGCGGACGACGAGCGCCGGCTGCGGGACCTGCTCGCCGTCCACGGCGGCCGTGACTCGCTCGGCCACTTCGCCCTCCGCCGCGACAAGGGCGTCGTCTTCTCCCCCAGCGGCAAGGCCGCCGTCTGCTACCGCGTCGTGTCCGGCGTGATGCTCGCGAGCGGCGACCCGATCGGCGACGTCGAGGCATGGCCCGGCGCCATCGAGCGCTTCATGGACGAGGCGAAGGCCCACTCCTGGACCCCGGCGGTGATGGGCTGCTCGGAGACCGGCGGCGAGGTCTGGACCCGCGAGACCGGCCTCGACGCCCTGGAGCTCGGGGACGAGGCGGTGGTGGATGTCGCGGATTTCTCCCTCACCGGGCGCGCCATGCGGAACGTGCGCCAGATGGTGAAGCGCATCGAGCGGGGCGGTTACAGCACCCGCGTACGCCGCGCCCGTGATCTCACCGACGACGAGATCCGGCAGATCCGCCGTGCTGCCGCGGACTGGCGCGGCACCGACACCGAGCGCGGTTTCTCCATGGCGCTCGGCCGTATCGGCGACCCCGCCGACGGCGACGCCGTGATCGCCACCGCGCACAGGGCAGAAGAGGGCGGGACGTCCCCGTACGGCGACCTGAAGGCAGTCATCCACTTCGTCCCGTGGGGCACGGGCGGCATGTCGCTGGAGCTGATGCGCCGCGACCGTTCCGCCGACCCCGGCATGAACGAGCTGCTGATCGTCGCCGCCCTCCAGGCGGCGCCCGGCCTGGGTGTCGAGCGGGTCTCCCTCAACTTCGCGATGTTCCGGTCGGCGCTGGCCAGGGGCGAGAAGATCGGCGCCGGGCCGGTGCTGCGGATGTGGCGCGGACTGCTCGTGTTCCTCTCCCGCTGGTTCCAGATCGAGTCGCTGTACAAGTTCAACGCCAAGTTCCGGCCCCGCTGGGAACCACGCTTCGTCGTCTTCCCCACCACCCGTGACCTGCCGCGCATCGGCTTCGCCGCGATGCAGGCCGAGGGATTCGTCAATCTTTCGCTGCCGCGGCCCTTCGCCCGCCGGCGCCCCCGCGTGCCACGCCCCTGCGCCCATCTGCCCGCCCGGCCGGAACCGCGTGAGGCCCGCGCGGCGTGACCGGACCGGCCCCGGCCCGCGCCGCCACGGCGGGGGCCGTGGACGCCCGGGCCCGGCCCGAGTGCGGCCCGAGCCGGGCCCGGCCGCCGCACAGGTCCCGCACGAGCCACACACGGCCACGAGTGGCATGGGCGTGGTCCGTACGGGCCTAGGCTGGGTTCCATGAGTACGTTGCGCGGACGGGGCACGGCCGACGGCCTGCCGGAGTGGGATCGCTGTGCGGTCATGGGAGTCGTCAATGTGACACCGGACTCCTTCTCCGACGGCGGGCGCTGGTTCGACACCACGGCCGCGATCAAGCGCGGTCTCGAGCTGGTGGCCGAGGGCGCCGACCTCGTCGACGTGGGCGGCGAGTCCACCAGGCCCGGAGCCAGCCGGGTCGACGAGGAAGAGGAGCTCCGCCGGGTCGTCCCCGTCGTGCGGGGCCTCGCCGCGGAGGGCGTCACCGTCTCCGTCGACACCATGCGCGCCGCGGTCGCGGAGCAGGCGGTGGCGGCCGGCGCGGTGCTCGTCAACGACGTCAGCGGCGGCCTCGCCGATCCCCGGATGGTCCCGGTCGTGGCCGCGACCGGCGCCCCGTTCGTGGTCATGCACTGGCGCGGCTTCAGCGAGGACATGAACAGCCGCGCGGTGTACGGCGACGTCGTCGCCGAGGTGGTCGCCGAACTGCGCGCCCGTATGGAGGCCGTCGTCGAGGGCGGGATCGCGCCGGAGCGCCTCGTCGTCGACCCGGGCCTCGGTTTCGCCAAGCAGGCGGAGCACGACCTCGCGCTCGTCGCGCATCTCGCGGAACTGCGGGCGCTCGGCCGTCCGGTACTGGTGGCCGCCTCCCGCAAGCGCTTCCTCGGCCGCGTACTGGCCGAGGACGGTCCGCCGCCGCCCGCCCGCGAACGGGACGCCGCCACGGCAGCGGTCTCCGCCATCGCCGCCCACGAAGGAGCCTGGGCGGTCCGGGTCCACGAGGTACGGGCCACGGCCGACGCCGTCAGGGTCGCGCGGGCCGTCGAGGGAGCCCGGTGAGCCTGACCGACACCGAGCTCGTCGAGCAGGCCAACACCGCCTTCTACGAGACGATGGAACGCGGCGACTTCGACGAGCTGTCCGACCTCTGGCTGGACGACGACATCTCGTGCATCCACCCCGGCTGGCCGGTCCTCTCCGGCCGCGGCGAGGTGCTCCGCTCGTACGCCCTGATCATGGCGAACACCGAGTACATCCAGTTCTTCCTCACCGACGTGAAGGTGCATCTGGCCGGTGACACGGCGCTGGTGACCTGTACGGAGAACATCCTCAGCGGCGGACCGGCGGAGGACGGCGGCGAGCTCGGGCCGCTCGTCGGCCAGCTGGTCGTGGCCACCAACGTGTTCCGTCGCACACCCGACGGCTGGAAGATCTGGTCGCACCACGGCTCGCCCGTGCTGACGGAAACCGACGGCGAAGAGGACGAGAGCAGCCCCTCGTAAGTGGGTAGGGGCCACCTGAAGGGTTCGTCGCCGCGCATGCGCGGGTATACGCGCCTACCCGGCCTCTCGTGAGTCCTCCACGGCCCCATGGGCAGGTCCTGTCGGTGCTCGCAGGTAGATTCGAACGCGGGCACCACGCCATCCGCACGTGGCCGCGTGCCCGCAGACCTACAGAAGCAGGAGTGATTCGCGTGGATCGTGTCGCGCTGCGCGGCCTCAAGGCCCGTGGGCACCACGGCGTTTTTCCCAAGGAACGGGAAGAGGGCCAGACCTTCATCGTCGACCTGGTGCTCGGTCTGGACACCCGCCCCGCGGCGGCCGACGACGACCTGGCGAAGACCGTGCACTACGGAGTGGTCGCGGAGGAGGTCGTCGCCGTCGTCGAGGGCGACCCGGTGGACCTGATCGAGACGCTGGCCGAGCGGATCGCCCAGGTGTGCCTCAAGCACGACCCTGTCGAGGAGGTCGAAGTGGTGGTGCACAAGCCGGACGCCCCGATCACGGTGCCCTTCGACGACGTGACCATCACGATCACCCGGAGCCGAGTATGAACCAGGCAGCGAGCGACCCGACCGTGCAGCCGGTGCCGGCGTCCGTCACGGAACAGGTCGATGCGGCCGATGTCACCTTGTCCAACCCGAAGGACGCCGTGCTCTCCCTCGGCTCCAACCTCGGAAACCGCCTGGAAACCCTCCAGGGCGCCATCGACGCCCTCGAGGACACTCCCGGCCTCCGGGTGAAGGCGGTGTCCCCCGTGTACGAGACGGAGCCGTGGGGCGTCGCCCCGGGCAGCCAGCCGTCGTACTTCAACGCGGTGGTCGTGATCAGGACGACCCTGCCGCCGTCCTCGCTCCTGGAGCGCGGCCAGGCCATCGAGGAGGCGTTCGACCGCGTCCGCGACGAGCGCTGGGGCCCGCGCACCATCGACGTCGACATCGTGGCCTACGCGGACGTCGTGTCCGACGATCCGGCCCTCACCCTGCCGCACCCGCGCGCCCATCAGCGTGCCTTCGTACTCGCCCCGTGGCACGACGTGCAGCCGGAGGCGCAGCTGCCCGGCCGCGGCGCCGTGGCCGAGCTGCTGGCCGGTGTCGGCGCCGGCGGCGTCCAGCCGCGCGGCGACCTGGAACTGCGGCTGCCCGAGTAGTCGTTAGGCTCGTACGGAACGATCTCCCCCGGCGGGGTCGGCGGGTCAGGAACGACAGGCGAAGGGCGGCTTTCTCGGTGAAGCAACTACGGCTCGGTGTGCTGGCCGGTCTCTTCGCCGTGGCAGGCGTCCTCTCGTGGGGCGGCGCCCGCCTGTGGGACTCGCTCGGCACGCTGCCGAGCGTGCCGCTGGCCGCGCCGATCGTGCTCGCCGCGATCGCCGTCGTCCTCGCCGCGACCGCGCTCTCGCTGCGCGCCCGCCTGCGCGCCCAGCGCGAACGCCGGCCGGGCGCCAAGGGTGTCGAGCCGCTGATGGCCGCGCGCGCGGTGGTCTTCGGCCAGGCGAGCGCCCTGGTGGCGGCCCTGGTCAGCGGCATGTACGGCGGCACGGGCGTGTTCCTGCTGGGCTCCCTCGACGTCCCGGCCCGCCGCGACCAGGCGATCTACGCCGGTTTCGCGGTGGTGACCGGCATCGCCGTGATCGCCGCCGCCGTCTTCCTGGAGCGGGTCTGCAAGCTCCCTGAGGACGGCGACGACGAGAACGGCGGCGGCGCCGCCAGGGCCTGACCCCGATCCGCGAGGCCGGTCCGAGCGGCCGGCCGTCGGGTCAGAGCAGCGTGCCGCCCTCCACCTCGGTGGACGACAGGATCGCCGTGAGCCGCTCGAGCACCTCGCCCGGCAGCTTCACCCGCCCCGCCGCCAGGTTCTCCTCGATGTGCGCGGGCGTCCGGCTGCCCGGGATCGGGACCACGTGCTCGTCCTGGTGCAGCAGCCATGCCAGCGCCAGCTGGGCGGGCGTGATCGACAGCTCGGCCGCGATGCCGCGGACCGGCGCGAAGCGGTCGTTGTTGGCCTTGAGGGCGGCGGCGGCGAAACGCGGTGCGTTCTGCCGGAAGTCGCCCTCCTTTACCTCGCTGACGGCGCCGCTGAGGAATCCGCTGCCCAGCGGGGACCACGGGACGATGCCCACGCCCAGCTCCCGTGCGGCCGCCAGCAGCTCCGGGTCGATCGGCCGCCACATCGACCATTCGGTCTGCACGGCCGCCACCGGGTGCACGGCATGCGCGGCACGCAGCTGCCCGGCCGTCACGTTGGACAGGCCGAGGTGCAGGACGAGGCCGTCCGCGATCAGCTCGGCGACCGCGCCGACGGTGTCCTCCAGCGGCACCTGCGGGTCCGGGAAGTGCGGGTAGTACAGGTCGATCCGGTCCGTGCCGAGGCCGCGCAGGCTCGCCTCCGCGTAGCCGCGGACATGTTCCGGCGCGGCGTTGACGGCCAGCTCGCCGAAGGCGAAGCCGACGGGGAACGGATGCGGTTCGACACCGTCCGGCAGCCGGAAGCCGAACTTCGTGGCGATGGCGATCTCGTCCCGCCTGCCCCGCAGGGCCCTGCCGATGAGCTGCTCGTTGTGGCCGTCGGTTCCGTAGCCGTCGGACGTGTCGATGAACGTGGCGCCGGCGTCGAGCGCGGCGAGCAGTGCCCGCTCGCCGCGCTCGTCGTCGATCTCTCCGTACACACCGGGGGAAAGGACCATCGCGCCGAAGCCGAGTGCGGAGACCTCGAGGTCGCCGAGGCGGCGCGTGGGCAGCAGTTGTTCGGTCATACGACCGATCCTTACAGCAACTCCCGTCTGCCACCGCGAAGTTGACGAAGAACGCGGGTCCTGTCCGGAGTGTGGGATCAGTGCGCCATGATCAGGCTCATCGCCTCGTTGCGCGTCGCGGGGTCGCGCAGCTGACCGCGGACCGCCGAGGTGATCGTCTTGGCGCCGGGCTTGCGGATACCGCGCATCGACATGCACATGTGCTCGCACTCGACGACGACGATGACGCCCCGCGGCTCCAGGATCTCCATCAGCGAGTCGGCGATCTGGGTGGTCATCCGCTCCTGCACCTGCGGCCGGCGCGCGAAGACGTCCACCAGCCGGGCCAGCTTGGAAAGACCGGTGATCTTCCCCGTGGTCGACGGGATGTAGCCGACGTGCGCCACGCCCCTGAACGGCACCAGGTGGTGCTCACACGTCGAGTACACCTCGATGTCCTTGACGAGCACCATCTCGTCGTGACCGATGTCGAACGTCGTCGTCAGCACGTCCTCCGGCTGCTGCCACAGGCCGGCGAATATCTCCCTGTACGCCCGCGCCACGCGTGCGGGCGTCTCACGCAGCCCCTCACGGTCCGGGTCCTCGCCGACCGCGATGAGCAGTTCGCGAACGGCGTTCTCCGCCCGCTTCTCGTCGAACTCGGCGAGATAACCCTCGCCGTCCAGCGTCACCGGGTCGGTCATCTGTGCCTCGTTCCTCTGCTCCGACGTGGCGCGAAAACAACGCCGCACCTCCCAGGCTAGAACCTGGGAGGTGCGGCGTTCATTCCGGGGCCGTCGGCCCCGGGGTGGCGAATGCCCTGGTCAGGCCTCCGGACGCTCCTCCGGGACCGGCTCGGCGGGCGCCTTGGTGACATCGGTCACCGTGGTCGCCGTGGCCGAGGCCGACGTCGCACCGTTCGCGGCGCCGTTGGTCAGGGCCAGCTCCTTGGGCGAGAGCACCGGCGGACGGGTGGACGGCGTACGCCGCGAGGAGCCGGTCCACGCCGGGCGGGCCGGGCGCTTCACGATCGGCGCGAAGATCTCCGCGATCTCCTCCTTGCCGAGCGTCTCCTTCTCCAGCAGCTGGAGGACCAGGTTGTCGAGGACGTCGCGGTTCTCGACGAGGATCTCCCAGGCCTCGTTGTGCGCGGTCTCGATGAGCTTCTTGACCTCTTCGTCGACCAGCGCCGCGACCTCTTCCGAGTAGTCGCGCGGGTGGGACATCTCGCGGCCCAGGAACGGCTCGGTGTTGTCACCGCCGAACTTGATCGCGCCCAGCCGCTCCGTCATGCCGTACTGCGTGACCATGGCACGGGCCGTGGCGGTGGCCTTCTCGATGTCGTTCGCCGCACCCGTGGTCGGGTCGTGGAAGACGAGCTCCTCGGCCGCACGCCCGCCCAGCATGTACGCGAGCTGGTCGAGCATCTCGTTGCGGGTGGTCGAGTACTTGTCCTCTTCCGGGAGCACCATCGTGTAGCCGAGGGCGCGGCCCCGGGACAGGATGGTGATCTTGTGGACCGGGTCGGAGTTGGGTGAAGCCGCCGCGACCAGGGCGTGACCGCCCTCGTGGTACGCGGTGATCTTCTTCTCCTTGTCGGACATGATCCGGGTCCGCTTCTGCGGGCCGGCCACGACACGGTCGATCGCCTCGTCCAGCGCGTGGTTGTCGATCAGCTTCTTGTCGCTGCGCGCGGTCAGCAGCGCTGCTTCGTTCAGCACGTTCGACAGGTCGGCACCGGTGAAGCCGGGCGTGCGCCGGGCGACGGCGCCCAGGTCCACGTCCGGAGCGACCGGCTTGCCCTTCTGGTGGACCTTGAGGATCTCCAGACGGCCCTGCATGTCCGGACGGTCGACCGCGATCTGCCGGTCGAAGCGGCCCGGGCGCAGCAGCGCCGGGTCGAGGATGTCGGGCCGGTTGGTGGCGGCGATCAGGATGACGCCGCCCTTCACGTCGAAGCCGTCCATCTCGACGAGCAGCTGGTTCAGCGTCTGCTCGCGCTCGTCGTGGCCACCGCCCAGACCCGCACCGCGGTGCCGGCCGACGGCGTCGATCTCGTCGACGAAGACGATCGCCGGGGCGTTCGCCTTGGCCTGCTCGAAGAGGTCACGGACCCGGGAGGCACCGACACCGACGAACATCTCGACGAAGTCGGAACCGGAGATCGAGTAGAACGGGACGCCCGCCTCGCCGGCGACGGCGCGTGCGAGCAGCGTCTTACCCGTACCGGGCGGGCCGTAGAGCAGCACGCCCTTCGGGATCTTGGCGCCCACGGCCTGGAACTTGGCCGGCTCCTGGAGGAACTCCTTGATCTCGTGGAGCTCCTCGACGGCCTCGTCGGACCCCGCCACGTCGGCGAAGGTCGTCTTCGGGGTGTCCTTGGTGATCAGCTTGGCCTTGGACTTCCCGAAGTTCATGACCCGGGAGCCGCCGCCCTGCATCTGGTTCATCAGGAACAGGAAGACCACGACGATCAGCACGAAGGGCAGCAGGGAGAGCAGGACCGAGACGAACGGGCTCTGCTTCGACGGCGAGACCGTGTAACCGTCCTCGATCTCACCGGCCTGGAACTTCTCCTGCAGCTTGTCGGCCAGGTCGGCACCCTGGGTGCCGATGTAGCTGGCCTGCACCTTGCTGCTGTTGTCGACCTTCTGGTCCTTCTTGAGCTCGATCTTGATGATCTGCTCGTCACCAGTGGTGAGTTTTGCCTGCTTGACCTGGTTCTTGTCGATCGCCTGGACGACCTCGCCGGTGTCCACCGTCTTGTAGCCACCGGACGAGCCGACGACCTGCATCAGCACGACCACGGCGAGGACGGCCAGCACGATCCACATGACCGGCCCACGGAAGTATCGCTTCACGTCCATCCATACGGGGCGGTGTCGCCCCGTCCCTCCTGCCCGTAGGTAAATGCTGCTGTGAGAAAAGACAACTGTTCTTCGGACGGTACCTCAGCATCGACGCCGAAGACCGCCTTCCCCTGCTCCAACGGCGAAAAGGCGGGCTTGGTTCCCCGGCGTGCCGACGACTCAGCCTCCGTAGACGTGCGGAGCCAGTGTGCCGACGAACGGGAGGTTCCGGTACTTCTCCGCGTAATCGAGGCCGTATCCGATGACGAACTCGTTCGGGATGTCGAATCCGATCCACTTCACGTCGATCGCGACCTTGGCCGCGTCCGGCTTGCGCAGCAGGGTGCAGACCTCGAGTGAGGCCGGCTCCCTGGAGCCCAGGTTCGACAGCAGCCACGACAGGGTCAGCCCCGAGTCGATGATGTCCTCGACGATCAGGACGTGCTTGCCCTTGATGTCGGTGTCCAGGTCCTTGAGGATGCGGACCACACCGGACGACTGGGTGCCGGCGCCGTACGAGGACACCGCCATCCAGTCCATCGTGACGGGGGTGGACAGCGCGCGCGCCAGGTCCGCCATCACCATCACCGCGCCCTTGAGGACTCCGACGATGAGGAGGTCCTTGCCCGCGTACTCCGCGTCGATCTTCGCGGCCAGCTCGACGAGCTTCGCGTCGATCTCTTCCTTGGTGATGAGCACCGACTGAAGGTCGGTGCCCATGTCCTTCTCGTTCACCCGCGTCGCTTTCTCTCGGCGGTTCAGCCTTGCCGAATGACCAGTCTGCCACCCTGGCGTCGCGCTTCGACCCGGCCGGGCAGGTTGATGGCGCCCTGACCGCGCCATCCGGTGATGAGACGGTCGACTTCCTCGACGTGCCGGGCGAAGAGCGATCCGGCGGGCGCACCGGCCTCGATCACGGCCCTGCGCAGCACCCGGCGGCGCACGGCGGGCGGCAGGACGTAGAGCTTGGCGCATTCCAGCCGGCCGCTCTCGTCCCGCACGGAGGACTCCACGTCGGCGGCCCAGCTGTCGAGGGCGTCGGCGTCGTCGCGGGAGAGCTGGGCGGTGCGGGCCAGGGCCTCGACGACTCCCTTGCCGAGCGCCTTCTCCAGGGCGGGCAGCCCTTCGTGACGCAGCCGGGAGCGGGTGTAGGCGGGGTCGGCGTTGTGCGGGTCGTCCCACACGGGCAGCGACTGGACCATGCAGGCCTTGCGGGCGGTCTGCCGGTCGATGTGGAGGAAGGGCCGGCGGTAGCGGCCGGCGGTCCCCGACACGGCGGCCATCCCGGACAGCGAGCGGATGCCGGAGCCTCTGGCGAGTCCGAGCAGGACGGTCTCCGCCTGGTCGTCGCGGGTGTGGCCGAGCAGCACGGCAGCGGCCCCGTGGCGCTCGGCGGCGTCGTCCAGGGCGGCGTAGCGGGCGTCACGGGCCGCGGCCTCGGGGCCGCCCTCGCGGCCGACCCGGACGGCGATGGCCTCGACGGGGTCCAGGTGCATCGCGGTGAGGCGTGCGACGACCTCTGCGGCGCGCATGCCGGAGCCGTCCTGGAGGCCGTGGTCGACGGTGATGCCACCGGCCCGGACGGAAAGTTTGCGGGCCTCGAAGGCGAGGGCGGAGGCGAGCGCCATGGAATCCGCGCCGCCGGAGCACGCCACGAGGACGAGCGGGGGCTCGCCCGCGGGCGCCGGGCCCGGGGCGGAGTGCGCGAAGCGTGCGGCTTTTGCTGTCTGGTCGGTGAGGACGTCGTGGAGTACGCGGCGGACCGCCAGGCGTATCGCCGCGACCGCAGGATGGGGACCCATGTCCGGTGCCCTTCGTGAACGGTTCGGGGGTGGGGTGACTCGGTCGAGTCGGACGATCGGGACGGCCACAGGACGAGGACCGCCACTCCGAGAGCAGTCACTCAGAGTGCGTCGATGGTGACAGAACCGAGCCAATACCCGAGCATTGCACGCCTATCCACAGCCCACGGTCCCTCGGACGGGTGATTGGAGGGGCGCCCTTTCGCCGATGCCCGCCTGTCTTTCGCGACTCTCCTCTATGGCGCGCCCTCCCCCTTGCGGTGCACCCTCGCGACCCAGTCGGCCGGTTTGGCGATCTCCGCCTTGGTGGGGAGCGTGTTCGGTGAGGTCCATACGCGGTTGAAGCCCTCCATCCCCACCTCCTCCACCACGGCCCGCACGAAGCGCTCGCCGTCGCGGTACTGGCGCAGCTTGGCATCGAGCCCCAGAAGCTTGCGCAGCGCGAGGTCCAGCCGGCTCGCGCCACGTGCCCTGCGCTGCTGGAACTTCTCCCTGATCTCCGCGACCGACGGCACCACGGCCGGGCCGACGCCGTCCATCACGAAGTCGGCGTGGCCCTCCAGCAGGGACATCACCGCGGTCAGGCGGCCGAGGATCTCGCGCTGGGCGGGGGTCTGCACGAGCTCGACGATGGAGCGCCCGTCCTCGTCCTCCTCGCCCTCCGGGCGTGCTCCGACGAGCGACTGCGCGGCCTCCCGGAACCGCTCGAGGACGGTCATCGGATCCATCTCGGTCTCGCTGAGAAACGACTGGATCTCGCCCTCGAGGTGGTCGCGCAGCCAGGGCACGCCGGTGAACTGGGTCCGGTGGGTCTCCTCGTGGAGGCAGACCCAGAGCCGGAAGTCGTGCGGCTCCACTTCCAGTTCACGTTCGACATGGACGATGTTGGGCGCGACCAGCAGCAGTCGTCCGCCGCCGTTGCCCGCCCCGGGGTCTCCGGCGGGCAGGTCGCGGCCGGCCGGCGCGAAGGTCTCGTACTGTCCGAGCACCCGCGAGGCCAGGAACGACAGCAGCATGCCGACCTCGACGCCGGTCACCTTGCCGCCCACGGCGCCGAGCACCGCGCCGCCGGCGGTGCCGGAGCGCCGCTCCTGCATCTTGTCCAGCAGCGGGCGCAGCAGTTCGCGGAAGCCGGCGACGTTCGCCTTGATCCAGCCGGCCCGGTCCACCACGAGGACCGGGGTGTCCCGTGGCCGGGCTCCCTCCGGGATCATCCGGGTGAACTCCCGGACGTGCTCCTCCGAGGCCTTGGCGTGGCGGCGCAGCTCGGCGACGACGGCACGCGCCTCGTCCCGGCTCACGTCGGGCCCCGGCCGCACGAAGCGGGTCGCGGTCGCCACGGCGAGGTTCCAGTCGACCATCTCGGCACCACCGATGCTCGTCATGCGTCAACCGTACGTTCTCGGCCCCGGCCGCGGAGAGGTGTTGTCGCCCGCCGATCGGTCCCCCGGCCGGTTCGGGCCCCCGCCGTCACGACACCAGGGCGGCCGCCAGCCGGTCGAGAGCGGGCTGCGCCTCGTAGGGGGAGGGTGTGTCCGCGGCGAGGAACGCGAAGCCGAGGAGTCGGCCGCCCGGGGCAACGACGGTGCCGGCGAGGGAGTTGATCCCGGTGAGGGTGCCCGTCTTGGCGCGGACGAGGCCGGTGCCGGCGGATGTGTCGGAGTAGCGGTCCTCCAGAGTGCCGCTGAACCCCGCGACGGGCAGTCCGGTGAGGATCGGCCGCAGCTCGGGGTGCGCGGCGTCCGCTGCCCGCGCAAGAACGGTCGTCAGCAGCGCCGCCGACACCTTGTCACGGCGGTTCAGCCCGCTGCCGTCGGCGAACCGGGTCCCGGCCAGCGGCAGCTGGAGGCGGCGGAGCTGCTTGGTCACGGCCCGTTCCGCTCCGGCGAAGGACGGCTGGTCGCCGGTGGCGACGGCGGTCTGGCGGGCGAGCGACTCCGCGATGTCGTTGTCGCTGTCGGTCAGCATCCGCTCGACCACGGACGACAGGGGTGCGGAGAGGACCTGCGCGAGAGGGACGGCCTCGGCCGCCGCCCGCCCGGGGGCGGGCGGCGAGGTGAGGATCCCGCGCTCCGAGAGCTGCTCGCGGAAGACCCGGGCCGCTTCGGCGGCCGGATCGGCGCTGCGGGTGGCGGGCCCCCGCGTCCCTTCGTCGAGCCGGCCCTGTCCGACCATCAGGGCGGTGACCGGGGCGATGTTGTCGTTGGGGCCGATGGGGTGCAGGACCGGGCCCCGGTAGAGCGAGGCGTCGTAGGCGAGCCGGACCGTGGCGGCCCGGGCGCCCTTCTTCGGGTCCGCCCGGCGCTCACGCAGGGCGCTCGCGGTCAGGTCGGCCAGTTCGGCGAGACGGGCCCGGTCGAGGGTCGCGTCGCCGCCTCCGACCAGCGTGATCGTGTCGGCGCCCGGAGCGGCGACCACCGTGGTGGGGATGCGGTGGTCCGGTCCGAGTGCGGTGAGCGCCGCGGCGGCTGTGGCGATCTTGACGGTGGACGCCGGGACCATGGGGGCCTCGGCCCGCTTCCCGTACAGCCGCTCGCCGGTGGTCAGGTCGATGACGCAGACGGCGGGCGCCGGTCCGAGACCGGAGTCGGCCAGCAGCGGGCCGAGGGTCCGGGCCAGGCCGCCCTTGCCGGCCGGGTCCTCGGCGGACACGGTCCGGGGGCCGCCGAGGGCCTCGAGCACCGAGCCGGCGGAGGGCGCCGGTGCGGGGCGCCTCGGTGCGGGCGGTTCGTGATGTGCGCCACCCGCGGGGCCGTGGGCAGCCACCCGCTGCCTCTCGGCCTTACGCTGACCGGAGTCCCAAGGTCCCGCCGCGGCCACCGCCCCGGCGGCGAGGGTGAGGCCGACCACGGCAGCACCTGCAGCGAGCTGCCACGTCCTGACCTTCGGCACCTCGCACCAGCCCCTTTCGCGATCACACATGTGCGTGAGGGACACTTAATCACCAGTACTGCGTCTTGCTATGTGTTGATCATGGAGGAGCCACCCGTGGAGTTCGACGTCACCATCGAGATCCCGAAGGGTTCGCGGAACAAGTACGAGGTGGACCACGAGACCGGTCGGATCCGCCTTGACCGTCGACTCTTCACCTCGACCAGCTACCCGGCCGACTACGGCTTCGTGGAGAACACCCTCGGCGAGGACGGTGACCCGCTGGACGCGCTGGTCATCCTCGACGAGCCGACCTTCCCGGGCTGCCTCATCAAGTGCCGTGCCATCGGCATGTTCCGCATGACGGACGAGGCGGGCGGCGACGACAAGCTGCTGTGCGTGCCGGCGTCCGACCCGCGCGTGGAGCACCTGCGGGACATCCACCACGTGTCCGAGTTCGACCGCCTGGAGATCCAGCACTTCTTCGAGGTCTACAAGGACCTGGAGCCGGGCAAGTCCGTCGAGGGCGCCGACTGGGTCGGCCGCGCCGAGGCCGAGGCCGAGATCGAGGCTTCCTTCAAGCGCCTCGAGGCGCAGGGCGGCGCGCACTGACGCCGTACCGCTGACGTACCCCCGACGCGGGCGGGACACCTCGGTGTCCCGCCCGCGTCGCGTTTCTCCCCATGACCGTGCCCATACTGGGCAGAAGCGCCGGTCAAGGGGCGGTACGAGAGGGAGCGAGGAAACGAGTGGTGGCGGAACCCGAGGGTCCGGAAGACCGGAAGCCTCAGTCCGACGAGGCGCACAGCGCTTTCGTCCCGCCCGCGGGGGTGGAACACCCCGAAGCGCCGGAAGAGGACCATCCCAGTTCCGAGTTCGCGATCCCGGAGGGTCTGGCCCCGGAACCGCCCGCGGAGCCGGAGGGCTCCGCGTTCGCTCCGCCGCGCACCTACAGCGCCAAAACGTCGCCGCCCGCCTTCACCCCGGCACACGGCATCCCGATGGTGCGGCTCACCAAGGACGCGCCCTGGCAGGACCGTATGCGGGCGATGCTGCGGATGCCGGTGGGCGAGCGGCCGGTGCCCGAGACACCGCACCGGCACGACGAGGCGGGCCCGGCCGTACCCCGCGTGCTCGACCTGACCCTGCGTATCGGTGAGTTGCTGCTGGCCGGCGGCGAGGGCGCGGAGGACGTCGAGGCGGCCATGTTCGCCATCTCCCGCTCGTACGGGCTGGACCGCTGCGAGCCGACGGTCACCTTCACGCTGCTGTCGATCACCTATCAGCCGTCCCTGGTCGACGACCCGGTGACCGCGAACCGGACCGTCCGGCGGCGCGGCACCGACTACACCCGGCTCGCCGCCGTCTACCGGCTGGTGCACGACATCAGCGTCGAGGAGTCGGACGTCACGCTGGAGGAGGCGTACCGGCGGCTCGCCGAGATCCGCCGGAACCGGCACCCCTACCCCGGCTGGGCGCTGACGCTGGCCGGCGGTCTGCTGGCGGGCTCCGCCTCCGTGCTCGTCGGCGGTGACCCGGTGGTGTTCCTCGCCGCCGCGGTCAGCGCGATGCTCGGCGACCGGCTGGCCTGGCTGTGCGCCGGGCGCGGGCTGCCGGAGTTCTACCAGTTCGTCGCCGCGGCGATGCCGCCCGCGGCGATGGGTGTGGCGCTGAGCCTGTCACCGCTGGAACTGCGGGCGTCCGCGGTCATCACCGGTGGACTGTTCGCCCTGATCCCGGGGCGGGCGCTGGTGGCGGGCGTGCAGGACGGTCTGACCGGCTTCTACATCACGGCTGCCGCTCGTCTGCTCGAGGTCGGCTATCTGGTGGTCGGCATCGTCGTCGGCGTGCTCGGGGTGCTCTATCTCGGTGTCGCGCTGGATGCCGGGCTCAGTCCCGAGACCGCGATCCACAGCGTGCCGCGGCCGGTCACCCAGACCCTCGCGGCGATGGGCCTGTCCCTGTGCTTCGCGGTGATGCTCCAGCAGGAGCGCCGGACGGTGGCCCTGGTGACCTTCAGCGGCGGTGTGGCCTGGGTGGTGTACGGCGCGGTCGCGGATGTCGCCGGGGGCTCACCGGTGGCCGCGACCGCCCTCGCGGCAGGGCTGGTGGGCCTGTTCGGTCAGATGCTCTCGCGGTTCCGCTTCGAGTCGGCGCTGCCGTACGTGACGGCCGCGATCGGCCCGCTGCTGCCCGGTAGCGCCACGTACTTCGGGCTGCTGGAGGTCGCGCGGGGCAATCTGAACACCGGTCTCGCCTCGCTGAGCAAGGCGGCCGCCCTGGCGCTGGCCATCGCGATCGGGGTGAACCTCGGAGGCGAGATCTCCCGGCTGTTCCTGCGGGCGCCGGGTGTCACCGGTGCCCTGCCGGGCGAGGAGACGCCGGGCGGACGCCGCGCGGCCAAGCGGACGCGCGGCTTCTAAGGTCTTTCGTCCGGATCAGGCCGCTCCCTGATCCGGCACGATTCGGACGAGAGGCCCTTGGGCCCTCCCCGGCGGTCTCAGCGCTTGGCGTGACGGCCGCCGCGGGACGACGGGGGGATCTCGCCGTCGGGCGTGGAGTCCGCGGCCGCAGCCGACTTCTTGTTCTTGGAGCGGGCCCGAAGGAACTCGACCGCGATCGGGACGACCGAGATCAGGACGATCAGGATCAGGATCGCCTCGATGTTCTTGTGGACGAACTCGACCTTGCCCAGCGCGGCGCCGAGCAGCGTGACGCCGGCGCCCCACAGGACGCCGCCGATGACGTTGAACGTGACGAACGAGCGGTAGTTCATCCGGCTCACACCGGCGATGATCGGCGTGAACGTCCGCACGATGGGCACGAAGCGGGCCAGCACCAGGGACTTCGGGCCGTACTTCTCGAAGAAGTCGTGCGCCTTCTCCACGTTCTCCTGCTTGAAGAGGCGGGAGTCGGGGCGCTTGAAGAGGGCCGGGCCGACCTTGCGGCCGAAGAGATAGCCGACCTGGTCACCGATGACGGCGGCCATCACGATCAGGGTGCAGACCAGCCACAGCGGCATGTCGATCTTGCCGGTGGTGACCAGCAGACCCGTGGTGAACAGCAGCGAGTCGCCGGGCAGGAAGAACCCGATCAGGAGGCCGGACTCGGCGAAGACGATCACCAGGACGCCGATCAGCCCGAACGTGGTGATCAGGTAGTCCGGGTCGAGCCAGCTCGGTCCGAGCGCAAGGGTGTTCACGAGGTCCGGGCTCCTGGGGTGATAGTCGTCGGCAGGGTCGGCTGCCCAAAGCTATCAACGCATACGGGTGACACCGCGTTCCACCTGCCCCCTCCGGATGCAAGGTGAACGTACGGCCACGAACCTTTTCACCATGGGTATCGATGATTACGGCGGTGGGCAGGGCCCGCAGGCCGATGTGCTGGTCGTCACGACGAACGACCTCCCGGGCTATCGCGTGGAGCAGGTGATCGGGGAGGTCTTCGGTCTGACGGTGCGCTCGCGCCATCTGGGCAGCCAGATCGGGTCGGGTCTGAAGTCGATGATCGGCGGTGAGCTCAAGGGCCTGACCAAGACCCTCGTGGAGACCCGCAACCAGGCCATGGAGCGTCTGGTCGAGCAGGCCCGCTCACGCGGTGCGAACGCCGTGCTCGCGTTCCGCTTCGACGTGACGGAGGCCGCAGACGTCGGCACGGAGGTCTGTGCGTACGGCACGGCGGTGACGGTCGCCAAGGCGTGAGCGCGGGCGCCCGCGCCGGCCCCCCGGCCGCCGCGGCCGCCCGTCCCCGGCACCCCTCCGGTCCTGTCCCGCGTCCGGCTCAGAGGTGCCGGACGGCGTTCGCGAGGATCGCCTCCCGCTGGTACGCCGCCAGGCCCGGCCTGGCCTTGTCGATGTTGCGGGTGAACCGCTCGTCGGCGACGTACATCTCCGCCAGGCCCGTGTGCATCTCGTAGGTGCAGGTGTAGTGGTTGCCGGAGATCCACCGCCGGTGGTCCTCCGCCACGTCCATCGCGGCCCGCGACTCCGGCTCCTCGCCCGCGTCCATCAGCTCCACGAAGCGCCGGGTGATGTCGTCGGCCTCGCGCTGGACGCGCAGCCAGTCCTCCTTCGTGTACGAGGCCGTGCGCCGCCGGGACTCCGCGTACGCGTCGGTGCCGCCCCAACGCTGCTCGGCCTCCTCGGCGTACGCGTCCGGGTCGAAGTCCCCGAAGACCTCGAACTTCTCCTCGGGCGTGAGGTTGATGCCCATCTTCTTCGCCTCCATGGCTCGTTCCACGGCGGCGGCCATCTCCTTGAGCCTGGCGATCCGGGCGGAGAGCAGTTCGTGCTGCCGCCGCAGGTGGGCCCGCGGGTCCGCGTCGGGGTCGTCGAGGAGTGCCGCCACCTCTTCGAGGGGAAAGCCGAGCTCCCGGTAGAACAGGATCTGCTGCAGCCGGTCCAGGTCGGCGTCGTCGTACCGCCGGTGGCCCGATCCGCTGCGTCCGCTCGGACGCAGCAGTCCGATCTCGTCGTAGTGGTGCAGGGTGCGCACCGTGACTCCGGCGAAACGGGCGACCTGTCCCACGGAGTAGCTCATCGCCTTCGCTCCTTCGTTCGTGTGACGGACCCAGGCTGCTGCCTCACGTTGCGTGAGGTGCAAGCCCGTACGAGCCTGAGGCCTATGGCACTCCATCAGGGCACCACGGGGACCGAGGACCACACGCCGGAGCGGCGCCGGCTGGCGGTCAATCCCTTCTTCGGTCCGGCGGACCCGGTCGGCGGGCGGACGGCCGCCCCGCCCACGCACCGTCTCCCGGACGGCCCGATGCCGCCTCTCACGGCGTATCAGCTGGTGCACGACGAGCTGATGCTCGACGGGAACTCCCGCCTCAACCTCGCCACCTTCGTCACCACCTGGATGGAGCCGCAGGCGGCGGACCTGATGGCCGAGTGCCGGGACAAGAACATGATCGACAAGGACGAGTACCCCCGCACGGCCGAGCTGGAGCGCAGGTGTGTCGCGATGCTCGCGGACCTGTGGCACGCGCCGGACCCGGCCTCGGCCGTCGGCTGTTCGACGACCGGGTCGAGCGAGGCCTGCATGCTCGCCGGGCTGGCCCTCAAGCGGCGGTGGGCGAAGCGGAACGGCGACCGCTATCCGGCGAAGGCCCGGCCCAACCTGGTGATGGGCGTCAACGTGCAGGTCTGCTGGGAGAAGTTCTGCAACTTCTGGGAGGTCGAGGCTCGGCTCGTGCCCATGGAGGGGAACCGCTTCCACCTCGACCCGCAGGCCGCCGCCGAGTTGTGCGACGAGAACACCATCGGGGTGGTGGCGGTGCTCGGCTCGACCTTCGACGGCTCCTACGAGCCGGTCGGCGAGCTCTGCGCCGCGCTGGACGACCTCCAGGAGCGCACCGGCCTGGACATCCCGGTCCATGTCGACGGCGCGTCGGGCGCGATGGTCGCGCCCTTCCTCGACGAGGACCTCGTCTGGGACTTCCGGCTGCCGCGGGTGTGCTCCATCAACACCTCCGGGCACAAGTACGGCCTGGTCTACCCCGGCGTGGGGTGGGCGCTGTGGCGCTCGCCCGACGAACTCCCGGAGGAGCTGGTCTTCCGGGTGAACTACCTGGGCGGCGACATGCCGACCTTCGCCCTCAACTTCTCCCGCCCCGGCGCCCAGGTGGTGGCGCAGTACTACACGTTCCTTCGGCTGGGGCGCGAGGGTTACCGGGCCGTCCAGCACACGGCCCGTGATGTGGCGACGGGGCTCGCCGAACGGATCGGGGCGCTGGACGACTTCCGGCTGCTCACCCGGGGCGATCAGTTGCCCGTCTTCGCGTTCACCACCGCCCCCGACGTGACGTCCTTCGACGTCTTCGACGTGTCGCGGCGGCTGCGGGAGCGGGGATGGCTGGTTCCCGCCTACACCTTCCCGGCGAACCGCCGGGACCTCTCGGTGCTGCGGGTGGTCTGCCGCAACGGCTTCTCGGCGGACCTCGCGGAGCTGCTCCTGGAGGACCTGCGGCTGCTGCTTCCCGAACTGCGCGCGCAGGTGCGCCCTTTGACCAGGGATGCCGCGCAGGCCACGGCCTTCCACCACTGAGCGGGGCCCGGCACCGGTGCCGGGCCCCGCCGTCCCTGTGACCCCGCCGTCTCAGCGAGCCGTCTCAGCGGCCCAGACGCCGGAAGCGGGAGACCGCCAGCGGGAAGAAGACCGCGACCAGCAGCAGCGGCCAGGCCACCGCCAGCACGTCCGCGTGCTCCGCCGCGAAGGAGCCGGTGGCCACGTCCGGGATGCCGGCGAGGTCGCGGACCGTCGTCGCCGTCGCCGAGATCGGGTTCCACTCGACGGCCGCGCCCAGCCAGCCGGGCATCGACTCGGGCGTCGCGAAGGCGTTGGACAGGAAGCCGACCGGCCAGACGAGGATCTGCACGGCCTGCACCAGCTCCGGCTTCCCCGCGACCATCGCGAGGTGGATGCCGGCCCACAGCATCGCGAAGCGCAGCAGGAGGAGCAGCCCCACGGCCCCGAGCAGCGCGCCGAAGCCGCCGTTCCATCGCCAGCCGATGGCATGGCCGACGCCGATCATGACCAGCAGGCCGAGCGCCGACTGGAGCATGTCCGCGAAGCTGCGCCCGACCAGCACCGCGGACGACGCCATGGGCATGGACCTGAAGCGGTCGATGACGCCCTTGTTGAGGTCCTGGGTGACCGCGAGCATCGTCGCCTCGAGGCCGAACGCCATGGTCAACGCCAGCATGCCCGGGATCAGGAAGTCGACGTAGGCCCCGTCCACACCCCGGCCGCCGCCGATCAGGTAGCCGAACATCAGCAGCAGCATCACGGGGAAGACGAGCCCGACCACGACCTGCACGGGCTGCCGTGCCCAGTGCGCCAGTTCGCGCCGGGTCATGGTCCAGGAGTCGGTCAGTACGTAGTTGCTCATGCCGCGTGCTCCTTGGTCAGGTGGAGGAAGACCTCGTCGAGGGTGGGACGGCGGATGGACAGGTCCTCCGCCTCCACACCGGCCGCCTCCAGTGCCCGCACGGTCTCGGTCAGGGCGGCCATCCGGTCGCTCACCGGCGCGCTGACCAGCCGCCGGTCGGCGTCCACGGTCGCCTCGCCGGGGAGCAGGGAGGCGACAAGGGCGAGGCGGTCCGCGTCCCGCAGGACCACGTCGATCCGGTCGCCGCCGGTCTTCGCCTTCAGCTCGTCCGCCGTGCCCTCGGCGATCACCCGTCCGGCGTCGACGACCGAGATCCGGTCGGCCAGCTGGTCGGCCTCCTCCAGGTACTGCGTGGTCAGCAGCACCGTGGTGCCGGCGCCGACGAGGGAGCGCACCGACGCCCACACCTCGGCCCGGCCGCGGGGGTCGAGCCCTGTCGTCGGTTCGTCGAGGAACAGCACTTCGGGGTCGGTGATCAGCGAGGCCGCCAGATCGAGCCTTCTGCGCATACCGCCGCTGTAGAGCTTGACCGCCTTGCGTCCGGTGTCCGCGAGGTCGAACCGCTCGAGCAGTTCGTCGGCCCTGTCCCCCGCCCGGCGTGCGCCGAGGTGGTACAGCCGCCCGAACATCTCGAGGTTCTGCCGGCCGCCGAGCTCCTCGTCGACCGCCGCGTGCTGCCCGAGCAGGCCGATCCGCTTGCGGACCTCGCCGGCCTGGGTGCGTACGTCGTGACCGGCGACGCGCACCACGCCCTCGTCGTGGCGCAGCAGTGTGGCCATGACCCGCACGGCGGTGGTCTTGCCCGCGCCGTTGGGTCCGAGCACCCCGTGCACGGTGCCGCGCGCCACCGTCAGGTCCAGGCCGTCCAGAGCGTGCTTGTCCCCGTACCGCTTCCGTACACCCTCGACGACGATCGCGTCCGTCATCCGTCTCCTCCAGCACCCTCGGGACAGTAGTCAAATTTGACCACCGCCGTAAGATAGTCCCCTGAAATCGATTGGTCAAACTTGATTAGCTGAGATCGCCCTCATGCGGCTCGCCCGTCGCGTAAGGGTTCTCCTCGCCCTCCGCCCGCACCCCGACGAACGGCTCGCCCTCACCCGCGAAGGTGTAGGCGCCCTCCTCGATCCGGCGGATCAGGCCGCGCGTCCACTCCGCGCCGAAGTCGGCGGACGAGACCCACATGTTCATGATCTCGCCGATGTGGCCCAGGGACTGGGGACCCTCTTCCGGCGTCCAGTACTCCGTCACCGAAGCCCGCCACTGCTCCAGACCGCGCACCCGCTCCGTGAGCAGCGCCACCGCCTCGTCCCGCGGCAGGTCGACGATGAACCCGATCGCGGCCGAGAGCACGTCCGTCTTCTGGTCGTGCGCGGTCAGGGACTCGCGCAGGAGCGAGAAGAACTCCTCGGTGCCCCGCTCGGTGATCTCGTACTCGGTGCGCGGCGGGCCGCCCGCCGTCGACGGGGCGATCTCATGGGCGTGCAACAGCCCCTGCTTCGCCATCTGCTTCAGCGCGTGATAGATCGACCCCGGCTTGGCGTTGGACCACTCGTGGGCGCCCCAGTACTCGAGATCGTTGCGGACCTGGTAGCCGTGCGCCCGTCCGTGCTGGCGCACGGCACCCAGGACGAGAAGCCGGATCGCTGACATCCGCGTACCTCCTAATCAACTTTGACCAGGGTACGCAGCGATCTTCACGCGCCCCAGTCCCCTCCCTGCTCCAGCGCGACCAGATCGAAGGCGCCCTTGCCGTCCAGCGACTCGCGGATGATGTCCGCATGACCCGCGTGCCGGGCGATCTCCTCGACCAGGTGCATCATCAGCCAGCGCATCGAGACCCGCCCGTCCTTGGGGAACCAGGGCGCCGGGGGCAGCGGGAACGTGTCGTCGAGGCTCGGCACGGAGCGGATGAACTCCTCCGTCTCCTTCGTGACCGAGTCCCAGAAGGCCAGCACGCCCGGCACGGTCTCGTCGCCGACCAGGCGGAAGCTGTCTCCCCAGGTCTCCTCGGAGCGCTGCCTCTCGTTCGGCCGCTGCTGCGCCATCCGCAGCCAGTTCAGCTCCATCTCCGCCACATGCTTGAGCAGCCCCGACAGCGACAGCTCGCTCGCGCTGGGCCGGCTCGCCGCCTGCTCCTCCGTCAGCCCGAGGACGGAGCGCCTGAGAGCGCCGCGCTGGGCCTCGACGAAGGACAGGAGCGCACCGCGCTCGTCACCGTGGGCCTCTGCGGGAACGTGGGTGACCATGGTGTGTCCGCCTTCCGGATCCTGGAGGAGGGGCCGTCCGCCCTCCTGCCGACACCTCAAAAGCTACGGGCCCTTGCGGTCAGCTTCTGTCCGCAAGGGCCCGGCGCCGGGAAGGATTCGTCAGAACGGGAAGCGCGAGCGCCCGTGCTGGACCGAGATCCACTTCTGGGTGGTGAAGGCGTCCAGCATCGAGTCGCCGTTCAGCCTGCCGAGACCGGAGTGCTTCTCGCCGCCGAAGGGCACGATCGGCTCGTCGTGCACGGTGCCGTCATTGATGTGGATCATCCCGGTGTCCACCCGCTTGGCGAGCCGCACACCCCGCTCCACGTCACCGGTGTGCACGGCGCCGCTCAGGCCGTACGGCGTGTCGTTGGCGATCCTGACCGCCTCGTCCTCGCCGTCGAAGGGGACGATCAGTGCCACCGGGCCGAAGATCTCCTGTGTCAGCACCGGAGAGTCGGCGGGAATGCCGGTGAGCACCGAGGGGGAGACGAGGTTGCCCTCCGTGCCGCCGTGCAGCAGCGCCGTCGCGCCCGCCTCCACGGTCTGCTCGACCAGCGCGGTGACCGCGTCCGCCTGGGAGGAGTTGATGAGGGGGCCGATGTGGGTCGCCGGGTCCGCCGGGTCGCCCACCTTGAGGGTCCGCACCTTGGCGACGAACTTCTCGGTGAACTCCTTCTCGACCGAACGGTCCACCAGGATGCGGTTGGCGGCCATGCAGACCTGGCCCTGGTGCACGTACCGGCTGAAGACCGCGGCGTCCACCGCGTAGTCGATGTCGGCGTCGTCGAGCACGATCAGCGCGCTGTTGCCGCCGAGTTCGAGAATGGCGTGCTTGAAGTTGGCCGCGCAGACGGTGGCGACGTGCCGGCCCACCTTGTCGGAGCCGGTGAAGGAGATCACCTTCGGAACGGGGTGCGCTATGAGCGCGTCGCCTATCTCGGCTATGTCGGTGATCACGACGTTCAGCAGACCGGCGGGCAGCCCCGCCTCCTCGAACACCTTGGCCACCAGCGTGCCACCGCAGATCGGGGTGTTCTGGTGCGGCTTGAGGACCACGGCGTTGCCGAGGGCCAGCGCCGGGGCGACCGACTTGACCGACAGCAGGAAGGGGAAGTTGAAGGGGCTGATGACGCCCACCACGCCGACCGGCACCCGGTAGACGCGGTTCTCCTTGCCGTCGACCGGCGAGGGCAGGATGCGCCCCTCCGGCCGCAGCGCCAGGTGCACCGCCTCGCGCATGAACTCCTTGGCGAGGTGCAGCTCGAACGCGGCCTTGAGGCGGGTGCCGCCGAGCTCCGCGACGATCGCCTCCGTGATCTCCTGCTCGCGGTCCTCGATGATCCGCAGGGCCCGCTCGAAGACGGTCCGTCGGGCGTACGGGTTGGTGTCCGCCCACTCCCGCTGCGCGCGCTCCGCCGCCCGGTAGGCCTGGTCCACCTCGTCGGCCGTGGCCACGGGGATGGAGGCGAGCTTCTCGTCGTCGTACGGATTGAAGTCGATGATGTCCCAGGAGCCGGTGCCCGGCCTCCACTCGCCGTCTATGTACTGCTGGGCCAGATCGGTGAAGAAGGACATGTGATCCCTTACTCCAGAGGCATGGGCACGGACGTCTGATGTGGCGTCATCGTACTTATGTTTCAGATGAGTTGGAGGAGACCCCGAAGAAGGTCCCGGGTCTCGGCCGGATCAGGACTGTCCTCGGTCAGCCTTTCCATCACCCGCTCGTACTGGGCGACCTCCTCGCGCTTGTCCAGATACAGCGCGCTGGTCAGCTGCTCGAGGTAGACGATGTCGGAGAGGTCCGACTCCGGGAAGCGCAGCATGGTGAACGCGCCGCTCTCGCCCGCGTGGCCGCCGAAACTGAAGGGCACCACCTGGAGCGTGATGTTCGGGTGCTCCGAGACCTCGATCAGATGGCGCAGCTGGGCCTGCATCACCGCCCGGTCACCGTACGGGCGGCGCAGGGCGGCCTCGTCCAGCACGGCGTGCAGGTGCGGGGCGCGCTCGGAGACGAGGGTCTTCTGGCGCTCCAGGCGCAGCGCGACCCGGCGATCGATCTCGGCGCGGGGCGCGTCCGGCATGCCGCGGGTGACGACGGCGTGAGCGTACGCCTCCGTCTGCAGCAGCCCGTGCACGAACTGCACCTCGTAGATACGGATCAGCGAGGCGGCGCCCTCGAGCCCGATGTATGTCTGGAACCAGCCGGGCAGTACGTCACCGAAGCTGTGCCACCAGCCGGCGACGTTGGCCTCCTTGGCGAGTCCGAGCAGCGCGTCGCGTTCGCTGTCGTCGGCGACGCCGTAGAGCGTCAGCAGGTCCTCCACGTCGCGCGCCTTGAAGCTCACCCGGCCCAACTCCATACGGCTGATCTTGGATTCGGACGCGCGGATCGAGTAGCCGGCCGCCTCTCGCGTGATGCCACGCGATTCCCTGAGCCTTCTGAGCTGCGAGCCCAGCAGGATGCGCCGCACCACCGAACCTCCGCCCGGGCCCTCGGCACGGGACTGTTCCCACGACCACGCTGACTCGCCTGCTGCCACGGCTTCGACCCTCCCCATCCTTGCTGTGCACGCTCTGTTCGCTCGACACCGATGCTTCCGGAGGGTCCCCCCGAACCCCAAGAGCCGGATTCTGCCACCAAAACGCTTCAGCCCGTACTCATTCGATTACTGAAATGAGAAGGCGTCAGGCAGAGCGCGCAAGATATTGGTGGAAGAAATGAGCAAGAAACGGCACGGGGGCGGACAGGTCCGGCGCGTGCACGTGCATCTGCCCTTGCATCTGCCCTACGCATTCGGAACCATGGTCCTCGCGCACCTGCGTGCTCGTTCGTGTTGTAGCGTCACAGCCGCGATTCCCGGGAGTGCCTCGCATGGGACCGAATGGATCCACCATGCTCGAGCCGTTACGGCAGGGCCTTCCCCCCTTCGACCCCGCGGCCGTCTCGAGTTCCGCCTCGTGTGCCCTGCCCGCCCGCTTCGAAGCGGTGCGCGGCGCCCGCCTGTTCACCAAGAACACACTGGGCCAGTGGCAGCTCGACGAACGCTTCGACGATGTCGCCCTGGTCGTGTCCGAGCTCGTGACCAACGCCCTGCGGCACGCCCTGCCCTCCGACGGCGCCCCGCACGAGCCCGCGAAAGAGGCTCCGGTCCGGCTGCACCTGATGCGGTGGACCGGCCGACTGGTGTGCGCGGTGCGCGACCCCAGCCACGACGGCCCCCGGTCGCGGCAGTCCGAGGAGGACTTCGCCGCCGAGTCCGGCCGCGGACTGTTCCTGGTCGACTCCTTCAGCGACGGCTGGGGCTGGCACCCGCTCGCCGGGTCGCTCCGCGGCAAGGTCGTCTGGGCACTGTTCCGTCTGAACTAGGGCCTCTCGTCCGGCGCCACGCCCGGCGCCGGTCGCGCGCCTCGTTCCGAAGCGCGTCCGTGCGGCCGGGCGTCACGCCCCCGCGATCAGGTGATCGAACTCCCCGTCCTTGACGCCCAGAAGCAGCGCTTCTATCTCGGCGGGCGTGTAGACGAGCGCGGGCCCGTCGGGGTGCCGCGAATTGCGCATCGCCACGTCGCCGTCCGGCAGCCTGGCCAGCTCCACGCACGAACCCTGCGAATTGCTGTGCCGGCTCTTCTGCCAGACGACCCCGCGAAGCTCCGTCGCCGCCATGCCGTTGTAGACCTGGTGCACAAGTCGCTCCCGGGGTGCAAGGTGCAAGTGTCAACTATCCGGGATCATAGCTGTGTTCACATGCAGATGCATGGGCCGGATGCACGGGCAGATGCACGTGCACGCGGGGTGTTCCCGCGGTTACAGCAGCGGCGCCCTCACCCATGAAGACGTCTGCCGCCGCCGATCGGTGCCATCCTTCGCGACCCGGTTCCGGCTCCCCTTCGGGACTACGTACGGCGGGCCCCGCCCGTTCAGCCGGCCGAGCCGGAGGTGTAGGGCAGCAGCGCCATCTCCCTCGCGTTCTTGATGGCGCGGGCCAGTTGCCGCTGCTGCTGGGCACTCACCCGGGTCACCCGGCGACTGCGGATCTTCCCCCGGTCGGAGATGAACTTCCGCAGCAGATCGGTGTCCTTGTAGTCGATGTAGGTGATGCGGGCCCGGTCCAGCGGATTGGGGCGGGACTTGAGCGGGGTGCGCGGGTCCTTGCGGCGGGGTGACATGTCAGACCTCCAGGAGGGAGTCGAAGGCGGGCGGCAGCCGCTTCCAGGCCTCGCGGCCCGCGGCGTACTCGGCGTCGGTCAGCAGGCACGACTCGAGCAGCTGCTCGAGTCCGTCGCGGTCGAGCCCCGGCGAGGTGAACACCAGGTGCTGGCAGCGGTCGCCGTGCTCGGGGTGCCAGTCCAGCGCGGCGGCCGCCCGGCGCACCGGCGGGACCATCTCCCAGGCGGCGTCGGGCAGCGAGGCGAGCCAGGGCCCCGCGCTCTCGACGCAGAGCGCGCCACCGGCCGCGTCCCAGGCCAGCAGGGTGTCGGGCCGGTCGGCGAGCCAGAACCGGCCGCGGCTGCGGGCCGCAGCGCAGGTCAGGTCCTCCAGCGCCTGGTAGAGGCGTTCGGGATGGAAGGGCCGGCAGTGGTGCCACACATAGGTGGCGACGCCGCAGTCGTCGGCCTCCTGCGGCAGCAGGGCGCAGGCCGGATGCTGCGCGGCGGCGGCCGCCTCCACGTCGAACCCGGCGACGGCCGCGGCGACCAGCTCCTCGCCGTCCACCGCGATCCGGCGGGCCGTCGGGTGCAGCTGCGTGAGCAGCGCGCGGTCCTCGTCGTCCGCGTCGTCGCTGTCGACGAGGGCGAGGACCGGCGGGTACTCCAGCTGACGCGCCCAGGTGTCCGCGATCGTGCGCCGGTCCGTGGCCGCGGCGGCGAGGCCCGCGTCGGCGAGGTCGTCGCCGTTGGCGAGATACGGCAGCAGAAGTGCGGGGTCCACGGCGGTCATCACCGAGGTCAGGGCGAGGCCTTCGCCGCCGTGCGCGGCGATCACCTCGGCCATGGCCTTGGGCTCGACCGAGTCCCACAGCTCGACGATCGCGAGGCCGGTGGCGCCGTCCGTGGCGAGCCGCGCCAGTTCGGGCACCAGGTCCTCACGCAGAGCGCAGCAGGCACAGTCGTTGACGAGCGGCGTCTCGCCGGTGTCCCGGACACCCCGCGCGTCGCGGACGGTCCTGAGGACCGTGCCCCGCCCGGCGGTCGAGAGGTCGTGGTGGAGGGCGACGCTGCCGGGCACCGCGGCGAGCAGCCGTTCCACGGTGGCCCGGCGGGCGTCGGAGTGGAGCCCGCCGACGAGTGCGACGGGCAGCGTCACCGTCGGCCTCCGTACCGGCGCTCGAAGCGCTCGACGCGGCCGGCGGTGTCGAGCACGCGTGCCGTCCCCGTGTAGAAGGGGTGGCTCGCGGAGGAGATCTCCACGTCGATGACCGGGTAGGTGTTGCCGTCCTCCCAGTCGACGGTCCTGTCGCTGGTGGCCGTCGACCGGGTCAGGAAGGCGAAGCCGGCGGCCTTGTCGCGGAAGACCACGGGCGCGTACGGCGGGTGGATACCGGGCTTCATGTCAGCGCTCCTCTCGGAAGTCGACGTGGCGGCCGGCGACCGGGTCGTACTTGCGAAGGGTCAGCCGGTCGGGGTCGTTACGGCGGTTCTTGCGGGTGACGTAGGTGTAGCCGGTGCCCGCGGTGGAGCGGAGCTTGATGACCGGGCGGATGTCGTTGCGAGCCATGGGGCTAGTATATGGAAATGATTTCCATTACCAAACGAGCTCTCACGAGAGGTGCATCACCATGTCCGCGCACTGCATGCTGACCGGGGCACAGCCCGGCTTCGGCAACCGGATCTCCCACTCGCACCGGCGCACGTCCCGCCGCTTCGACCCGAACATCCAGCGCAAGCGCTACTGGCTCCCCGGCGAGGGCCGCCATGTCCGCCTCACGCTCAGCGCCCGGGCGGTCAAGACCGTCGACGTCATCGGCGTCGAGGCCGCCGTCGCCCGGATCCGCGCCCGGGGAGTGAAGATCTGATGGCGAAGAGGAGCAAGGTCGCACGCAACGAGCACCGCAAGGCGGTCGTCGAGCGCTATGCCGCGCGGCGGGCGGAGTTGAAGGAGATCATCCGCAGGCCGGACACGAGCGAGGCCGACCGGCGCGCCGCACAGGCGGAGTTGCGACGTCAGCCGCGCGACGCCAGCCCGACGCGCGTCCGCAACAGGGACGGGGTGGACGGCCGGCCCCGCGGCCACCTGCGGAAGTTCGGGCTCTCCAGGGTGCGGATGCGTGAGCAGGCGCACGCCGGCTTCCTTCCCGGAGTACGCAAGTCCTCCTGGTAGCTTGGCGCCGTCTTGCTATCGATCAGGGGGACGGATCAGTGCTCAACCTCGTACGTACATCGGCCGTCGCGGCGGGCCTCGTCGCGGCCCTCGCGCTGACCGGATGCGGCAGTGGCGAAAGCGACGACGCCGGCAAGGACAAGGCCACGGCCTCGCCCACGGATGCCGGCGGCGACAGCAGCGGCGGCGGCGAGGGCAGGCCCCGTGACATCGAGGGCACCTGGACCGGTCTCAGCGACGGGAAGCCGGTCGCGCTGTCCGTCCAGGGCTCGAACGCCGCGATCGTCGCCGACGGGCACGCCTGCACCGGCGAGGTGCAGGACACGGGCAAGCAGATGCTCGCGCTGAAGTGCGCGGACGGGAACACGGACCGCACCATGGGCTCGATCGAGTCCAACGACGGGACGACGCTGGTCATCTCGTGGGACGCCGGCAAGAAGGACACGCTCAAGAAGAGCGAGGCGGGCGCCCTGCCCGACGGTCTGCCGACCGGGATGCCGACAAACGTCCCGGCCCCGTGACGTGACGGCGTGACGGCTGCGGTGAGCCGCCGGCCGGACCGGCGGCGGTGAGCCGCGCCGCACGTCGCCTCGCCCCTCACCGGGCCGCGGGCCCCTCGTGGGCCCGCGGCCCGTCGTCGTCCCGCCTCGCCGCCATCGCCTCCGCCAGGTCGTCCAGCGCGGCGAGGAGTTGGACGGCGCCTCCCCGCAGGACCGCGTCGGAGGCCTCCTTCGTGCCCCAGAGGTCCACGACTTCGTGCACCGCCCCCCAGTCCGGCACCCGGTTCTCGCGTACCGCCTCCGCGCCCTCCTCGACGGCGTGGCGCAGCACCTCGGCCAGCGCGGCGGCGGCCGGCACCGGCTCGGCCCCCTGACCACCGCGGTACTCGGGCAGGTGCGCCTCGATGAGCATCGCGACCCTGCCCGCCTGGGCGAGCGCCCGGCCCGCGTCCTCCGCCGTGCTCCGTGACAGCACCCGGGAGCGCACCGGCTCGTGCTTGGCCTTGGTCAGCGCGTCCCGCCAGGCGATCCGGGCGTCCCGCGAGTCGAGCAGCGTCCGCCGGACGTCCACGGACCCCGGCGTCCCGGCGGTGTCCGGGGCTTCGGCGGGATCGGCGTAGCGGTCGAGGACTGCGGCGGCGTAACGGCCGTTCGCGAGCAGCCAGTCGGCGAGACGGTGGTGCAGTCGCGGGGTCTCCCAGGCCGGGTAGAGGGCGTAGGCGAGCATCGCCAGCAGCCCGCCGAGGAAGGTGAGCAGCACCCGCTGGGGAACCGTCTGGGCCCAGTCCTCACCGCCGGTGCCGAGCAGGAAGACCACGTAGGCGGAGATGAAGACGCTGGCGACCGCGTATCCGGTGCGCATGACGAGGTACATCCCGAAGGCGCACAGGACGGCGATGCACGCGCTGACATAGGTGCCGGGCCGGGCCGTCTGCACCACCGCCGTCGCCACGCCCACACCGACGAGGGTGCCGCAGAAGCGGGCGACGGAACGGCCGTAGGTCTGCGAGAAGTCGGGGCGCATGACCATGACCGCCGTCAGGGGCGCCCAGTAGCCGTGGCCCAACGGGAGCGCGGTGCCCAGCAGATAGCCGGCGGCCACGACCACAGACGAGCGGACCGCGTGCCGCAGCACCGGCGAGTCGGGGCGCACCTCGTCGCGCATCGCCCGCAGCGCGCCGGGGACCAGCCGCACCAGCCCGTGCCGTGTGCGGTGGTCGGACTCGGCGGCGCCCGCGCCGCGCGCCGTGCCGACGACCTCGTCGAGCAGTGCGATCAGCCGCAGGGCCGCCCGGCGGGGCGGCCCTGAGAGGACGGCGCCGGTGTCGGGCGTGCGCAGGGCGGCAGCCGCGGCCGGCGGCACCTGGACGGCCTCCCCGTGGCGGACGGCGCGCGCGGCGGCGTCGAGCACCGTCCCTGCGGCGTGGAGGAGTTCGCGCACCCGGTCACGGGCCGGGCCCGTCGGGGGGACGCCGACGGCCGGGTCGGCCAGTGAGGCGAGCACGGGCCTGATGCGTTCGGCGACACCGCGGGTGCCGTGCAGCTCCGCCGGCCTGCGTCTGGCCTGCCGGGGGGTGACGGCGGCGGCACTGCGGGCGTGCATCAGCGGGGCCGGGTCGAAGGACGCGGTCGGGTCCTCGCGGAGCCTGCGCGCGTAGTCGGCCTCCGCCGCGAGCGCGTCGGCGAGCGCGTCGCGCTGTGCGCCCCAGCGGCGCACGGGGAACAGGACGACGAGCAGGGCCTGTACGACCCCGCCGACGGCGATCATGGCGGCATGGCCCGCGGCGGCGGCCACCGATGTGGGCAGCGTGACGGTCACCAGCATGATGGCGATGTTGGAAGACGCCATGATCCCGGCGGTCGGCCCGACCGCCCACAGGAGGCCGCCGACGAACGTCCACAGCGCCAGCAGGGCCATGAAGAGGAAGACATGGGCGCCGGTGAGGTAGCCGAGGAAGGTGGAGACGGCGAGCGTCGCTCCCGAGAGCAGCGCGAGGACCGGCCGGGGTCGCCAACTGCGCTGGAACGTGGCGATGGCGGCCTGGAACGCGCCGAAGGCGGAACTCACGGCGACGGCGGGCCCGAAGAGCGCCAGTGCCGCGCCGAAGACGAGTGCGAGGCCGGCGGCGCCCCGGACGGCGATGAGGGGTTCCAGCCGTTTCCGCTCGACCTTCAGCCCGGAAAGGGCGGTCTCCTTCAACGCCCGGAGCCAGCTCATGGGCCGAGCGTAACTACCTTTCCCGGCATTTCGCCCCACCTCGGGGCGGAGCACGCTGGCCGGCGGTCGCTGCCGGGCCCTACGTGGGCGACACGGCGTCGGCGCGGAGGCGGACGGCGCCGGCGGCCGCCGGGGCGTGGCGGCTTCACGGAGGCGCAGCGGGCCGGCGGGTGCCGAGGCGTGGCGGCTCCGTGAAGCCGCACCGCGCCGAGCGGCGAGACGTGGCGGCTTAGAGCGTGGCAGCCGCGCCGGGCCGGACGGCGAGACCTGGCGGCTTCACGCAGCCGCACCACCCCGGCGGCTGCCGAGGCGCGGCAGCGGCGCCGGACATCGAGCCTGGCAGTGCACGCAGCCGCACGGCACCGGTCACTGCCGGGCGTGGCAGCGGCGCGGGGCACCGCGCAGGATGGCGCGGCGGGATCAGTGCCTGGGCGGAGGGACGCACCGGCCGCACCGCGCCGAGCGGCAAGACGTGGCGGCTTCACACAGCCGCACCACCCCGGCGGCTGCCGAGGCGTGGCAGCGGCGCCGGACAGCGAGCGTGGCAGCGCACGCAGCCGCACGGCACCGGTCACTGCCGGGCGCGGCAGCGGCGCGGGGCCGCACCGCGCAGGATGGCGCGGCGCGACCAGAGCCGGGGCGGCAGGGCGGCGAGGCGTGCCGGCCGCGCGCCGAGCGGCAAGACGTGGCGGCTTCACACAGCCGCACCGCGCAGGCTGCTGCCGGGCGTGACAGCGGCCGCGGAGGCGCACCGCGCAGGACGGGGGGACGCAACCAGAGCCGGGGCGGCAGGCGTGGCGGCCGCACCGGGCCGGACGACGAGCGTGGCAGTGCACGCAGTCGCACCGCGCCGGCGGCTGCCGAGGCGTGGCAGCGGCGCGAAGGCCGCACCGCGCAGGACGGCGCGGCGGGACCAAGCCGGAGGGTGCCGCAGGACGGCAAGACGGGAGCGCGCAGGACGGCGAGGCGTGCCGGCCGCGCGGAGGTGCACGTCGGCTAGTGGCGGCGGCCGCGTGTGATGTGGCCCGACGACGGGGACGGGCCGCGGCGTTCCGCGCGGTCCGCCGCCGCGCGGCCGTCCTGCCAGCCGTCGGGGTCGGTCGCGCCGCGGACCCGGGTGGTCGTCGTCTCGGGGAACATCCGGTCGGTGTGCGAGGCCACGGCGACGTCCCGCGACGCGAGGACCGGCAGCAGGTCGGGGGTGACCACGTCGTCGGCGACAGCGGTCAGATGTTCGCCGAGGCGGCTCGCGTACGCGGTCCAGAACGACTGGCGGAAGGTCTTGGTCCGTCGGCGGCCGCCCGCGCGCTGCGCGGACTCCGCCTTGGTGAGCGCCGTCGCACCCTGGACGAGCAGGGAGGTGTGGAGCAGCTCGACCGACTCGAGGTCGCTCTCGAAGCCGACGACGGTGGAGAAGGCGAACGCGCTGTTCCACACCGCTCGGCAGCGGTTCGCGGCGGCCACCGCGTCGAGCAGGACCGCCTTCGCCGTCTCGTACGGGGCGTCCACGCCGATCCGGCACGCGGACGGGACGTCCGGGCTGTGCGTACGGGCGGCCAGCAGGGCCTCGTCGACGCTGTGCCTGGCCATCAGTTCCTGCGCCTTGGCGGTGAGGGCCTCCGCCTCCTCCGGGTAGCCGGTGGCCTCCGCCTTCGCCAGCAGCGCGCGGATCCGCCCGAGCATCCGCGGCTCGTGCGGTGACGCCTGCACCGAAGCCAGTGACTCGCCCGGGACGGGGCCGACCGGTTCGATCGCCGGGAGACGGGAGAGCAGCCGGTACAGCTCCAGCAGGGCCGTGGCGTGAGAGAAACGGTCGGACCTGGGCGGTTGCAGACCGGCCAGTTCGTCGAGCTGGGCACGGAAGCGGGGTGCGAGCCGTCGGCCGTAGCGCTTGGTCTCCGCCGTGATCAGCCCCGCCGCCAGCAGTTCGTGCGTGTCGTCGAGGTCCCGTCGGACCAGACGCACGACGTCGGCCGGCTGCCAGCCGCGCTCCCACGCCCGCCGTACGAACTCCTCGCCGCGCAGACGCAGCTCGGCGTCGGCGGAGGGGTCGGCGGCGAGCAGGGACGCACCGGTGTCGAGCGCCTCGTCGCCCTCCCCGTACAGCGCCGCCGCCAGCGCCTTCTCGACCGTACTCATACTTCGGATGGTCCCACGGACAGGGCGGCCGGTCCCGCGGGGTGTTCTCGGGGTAGGGCGGGCCATACCCCGGGAACACCCCCCAGTGGTCGTGATCACGGCGCCGGAAGACGGAAGCCTGGCGGCATGACCACAACAGCCGTACGGCTCACCGGGCTCCGCCGCGTCCACCGTGACGTCACCGCACTCGACGGGGTCGACCTGGAATTCCCCCGAGGGTCCTTCACCGCCGTCATGGGGCCCTCCGGATCGGGCAAGTCCACCCTGCTCCAGTGCGCCGCCGGGCTCGACCGGCCCACCTCGGGGACCGTGGAGATCGACGGTGTCCGGCTCGAAGGGCTGAGCGAACGGCGGCTGACGCTGCTGCGGCGCGACCGGATCGGTTTCGTCTTCCAGGCCTACAACCTCGTCCCGTCGCTGACCGCGGCCCAGAACGTCGCCCTGCCGCTGCGGCTGGCCGGGCGGCGGCCGTCCCGCGCCGATGTGCGCCGGGCGCTGGCCGAGGTGGGACTCGAGGGGAGGGCGGGGCACCGGCCCGGCCGGATGTCGGGCGGACAGCAGCAGCGGGTCGCTCTCGCCCGCGCTCTGATCACCCGGCCGGCCGTGCTGTTCGCGGACGAACCGACCGGCGCGCTCGACACCGTCACCAGCAGGGAAGTGCTCGCACTCCTCCGTGGGCTGGTGGACCGCGAAGGTCAGACGATCGTGATGGTCACCCACGATCCGGTGGCCGCGTCCTTCGCCGACCGGGCCGTCCTCCTGGTGGACGGGCGGGTCGCGGGAGAGCTGACGGCGCCCGGCGCCGAGCAGGTCGCCGCCCGTCTCGCGGGACTGGAGGCGGTCCCGTGCTGACCGTCGCCCTCGCCTCGCTGCGGGCACGCCGGTCCACGTTCACCGCCGGTTTCGTCGCACTGGCACTGGGCGTCGGACTGATCGCGACGATGGGCCTCGGCCTGGCCTCCACCCTTGAGGCGCCCCGGCGGCCACCGGAGCGGTTCGCCTCCTCCCCCGTGGTCGTCATGGGGCAGGACAGGCTGACCGTGGAGGTCCGCCGGGGGCCGGGGACCGAGAAGGTGTCGAAGCCGCTCGCCCATCCACACCCTGTGGACAGCGGACTGGTCCGGGAACTGGCCCGGCTCGGCCGGGTGACCCGCGACGGCGGCACCGACGCGGTCGGCGTCGACGCCCCCGCGGACAGGGTCACAGAAGTGGTGGGCGACCGGGCGCAGGTTCTCACCGGGGACGAACGGCGGCGGGCGGATCCCGGGACCGAACGCGACGCCCAGGCCCTCGTCTCGGTGAACTCGCTGCTCGGCACGGCCGGCGGCGTGTCCGCCTTCGTCTCCGTCTTCGTGGTCGCCTCGACGTTCGCCTTCGCGGTGGCCCTGCGGCGGCGTGAGTTCGGGCTGCTGCGGACGGCAGGGGCGACACCCGGTCAGATCCGCCGGCTGCTGCTCACCGAATCGCTGGTCGTGGGCGCGCTCGCCTCGGCAGCGGGCTGTGCGCTCGGCGCGTGGGGTGCGCCGCGGCTGGCCCGGGCCCTCGTCGAAGGGCAGGTGGCTCCCGAGTGGTTCGCGATCCGCGAGGACGTGAACTGGCCCTTCCACGTGGCCTTCTGGACGGGGCTGCTGGTCGCCCTGACCGGGGTGTGGGCGGCATCGCGCCGGGCAGGGCGCATCGGTCCGGCGGAGGCGCTGCGCGAGGCGGACGTGGACACGGGCGTGCTGCCGCGCGGCAGGCTGCTGGCCGGCATCGTCCTCGCGGTGGCCGGTGTCGCGCTGCTGGGCTGGGGCCTCGCCACGGACCCGGCCGACCTGCTGAAACGCAAGACGTACCTGACCCGGCCGATGATCCTGATCACCGCTGTGGCCCTGCTGGCTCCGCTGCTCGTGCGGCGCACCGCGAGGCTGCTGCCCCTGCCCGGCGCGGTGGGGATGCTCGTACGGGAGAACACCGTCGCGTCGGTACGCCGCACGGCCGCCGTCGCCGCACCGGTACTCGTCACCGTGGCTCTCGCGGGCTCGATGACCGGCACCGCGGAGTCGGTGACGGCGGCCCGGGCGGCGGACGCCCGGGAACGGACAACGGCCCAACTCGTCGTGACCGGCGAACGGTTGCGCATGCCGCGGCCCACCGCCGTCACGCCGGCGACGAGGCAGGCGACGGTCTCACCGTCCGCGTCCACCGCCGTGTACGTACGGGAGGAGGGCACCGCACTCGTCGGGTTCGAGGCGCGTGCGGTGACCGACCCTGCGGCGTTCGCGAAGCTGGCGCGGCTGCCGGTCACGGCGGGCGACCTGCGCGATCTGGACGACCGTTCCATCGTCGTCACCGAGGAGTGGATGCGGCCGGAGGTGGGGCGGACCGGCGACGTGTGGCTGGGCGACGGCCGCCCGGCCGAGCTCCGCATCGCCGCCGTACTCGCGATCGGGACCGGCGGCGACGGCGCCTTCGTCACGGCCGCCAACGCGCCGACCGCCTCCGTCGACCGGGTCGACGTACGGGCCGCCCCCGGCGCCTCCCCCGCCACGCTCGACGCCCTCGCCACCGAACTGCGGAGCTCCTTCGGCGGAACGGTCCGCGAAGTGGACGAGTGGGCCGCCGCGACACACCCCCGCACCAGCCCGCAGACCCGCCTCGGCATGCTCGTCGTGCTCGGGATCGCCCTTGTCTACACGGCGATCGCCCTCGCCGGCACCCTGCTGATGGCCACCTCGGCACGCGCCGGGGAACTCGCTTCGCTGCGCCTCGCGGGAGCGACCCGCGCACAGGTGCTGCGGATGGTCACGGGCGAGGCCCTGCTCGCCGTCGCCGTCGGGGCCGTACTGGGGGCCGCGATCACCGCGGTGAACCTGGGCGGGCTGGGGGCGGCGCTGGCCGCGCTGTCGGCACCCGTGACGGTCGTGGTGCCGTGGGGGACGGCCGGGGCCGCGCTCGGGGCATGCGCGACGGTCGCGGTCCTCGCGGCGCTGGTCAGCTGCCCGAGGACCAGGTGAGGGACGGGGGCGGGTGACGGGCGCGCGGCCCGTGAGGAGCGCGGCCGGCAAGGCTCCGGGGGCGGGGCGCCAGGATCCGGCGTCCCGCCCGCGGTCCGTTCCAGGGACGACCCGGGCCGGTCAGGAGACGCGCAGGGTCCGCTTGGCCAGTTCGTACGCGGGGAGCATCTGCTCGTGTTCCTGCGAGTCGAGTCCACCGAGGTCCACGACCACCAGGCCCTTCGGCGTGGCCACGGCGAAGGCACGTTCCTTCTTCGGGTCGTCGAAGAACTCGTTCTTGTTGATGTACGTGACCTCGGTGGCGGCAAGCTCCCCCGCCTTGGTCTCCTTGTACACCTCGTCCGTCCGCTCCTTCGCCCCTTCGGCGACGAACGCCTGGAGCGCCTTGCGGGTGTCGTCCCCCGCGTCGGCGCCGGCCCACACCCGGATGAAGCCGACGTGCCCGGCGGGCTTGGCGTCGATCTCGCACACCAGCGTGACCGGGCCCTGTTCTAGGATCGCGGCGAACTCGCCGTCCTTGTCACTCTCGACACGCTCGGGCTTCCAGTCCGCGGCGAGCGAGAAGGTGACGGGCATCGGGCAGGCGGAGCCGGGGGCGCCGACCGAACCCGCCGCGGCCGGCCCGTCGGCCGCCTCGTCCTGCTGGTCGGTCCCGTCCTTCTTCGTGTCCTGCTTCGCGTCCTGCCGGCTCGCGGGACCGCCCGCCTTCTCGTCCGTGCCGGCCGTCGCCGAGCAGCCGCTCGCCACACCCGCCACCAATGCCGCCGCCACAGCCCCGAGAGCCGCGCCGCGCACACGTCCCCGCATCACATTCCGCACCGAAGGATCCCCACCCTGTCCGTCCATGAACCCGCCACCGCTGTCCGGGCGGCGTAGCAGGATCGATCCTACGGAGAGCCGGTGCAGAGGAAGGATTCGATCAGTGGGTGTGAACAAGGACCGGATGCTGGCAGGCGAGTGGTACCTCCCGGACGACGAGGAGTTGGGCGCGGACACCCTGCGCCGTACAGAACTCTGCGCCGCCTACAACGGGAACGGCGGCGCCGCGCCCGACGAGCGGACGGCGATACTCCGCGAACTGCTCGGCTCGCTGGGCCAGGACGTACGCATCCGGCCGCCGTTCCACTGCGACTACGGGCGCCACATCAGCATCGGGGACCGCGCGTTCGTCAACTTCAACGCCGTCTTCCTCGACGCTGCGCCCATCACCGTCGGCGCCGACGTGCAGATCGGGCCGAACGTGCAACTCCTCACCCCGGCCCATGAGATGGACACGGAGCGGCGCCGCGCGGGCTGGGAGAAGGCGGTCCCCATCACGATCGGCGACAACGTATGGCTCGGCGGCGGGGTGATCGTCTGCCCCGGCGTCACCATCGGGGAGAACACCGTCGTCGGCGCGGGTTCCGTGGTCACCAGGGACCTGCCGGCCGGGGTGCTCGCCGTCGGCAACCCCGCCCGCGTCGTCCGCGCCCTGACGGACTGAGCCCCGCGCGCACGCGACGACTGCCGCGCGGGACACACGTCCCGCGTCGCTGCCCGGCCGGCCGACGGGCCCGTCGACCGGCCGTTGTCGTACCCGGCTGCCACACTCGAAACCATGGGCGAACGGTGGGCTCTGGCAGCGACGGAGGGGGACGGGGCCAGGCTCGTCCCCCTCCGTCCCGACGGCCTGCCCGCCGGGCCCGTGGTGGAGGAGCCCGACCTGGTCGAGGCGGTCCGCTCCCGCCCAGAGGCGGACCGGTGGGTGTGGCGGTCCACGGCCGGGATCTACCCACGGCTGCTGGCTGCCGGTGTCCGGGTCGAGCGGTGCTACGACATCGAGGGCGCCGAGCTGCTGCTGCTCGGCCATGAGGGGCGGCTCGGCGAACCACGTTCGGCGGCCGCCGCCTGGGCGCGGCTGCGCAACGCTCCCGTGCCGCCCGATCCGCCGGCCCGGGCGGCCGAGCCGGGCTCCCAGTCCTCACTGTTCGAGCCGCAGCCCGTCGCCGTGCCCCTGGAGGCGCTGCTCGAGGTCTACGCCGACCAGCAGCGACGACATCTGGCGGCCGAGCACCCCGGCCGGATGCGGCTGCTCACTGCCGCGGAGTCCGCGGGCATGCTGGTGGCCACGGAGATGAACCGGGCGGGGCTCCCGTGGCGCGCCGATGTGCACCGCGCGGTGCTGCACGAGCTGCTCGGCGAGCGGTACGCGGGCGGTGGCGAGCCGAGACGTCTGGCGGAGCTCGCGGACGAGGTGTCGGCCGCCTTCGGCCGGCGGGTCCGGCCGGACCTGCCGGCCGACGTGGTGCGGGCGTTCGCGCAGGCCGGCATCAAGGTGCGCTCGACCCGGCGATGGGAGCTGGAGGAGATCGACCATCCGGCCGTGAAGCCGTTGATCGAGTACAAGAAGCTGTACCGCATCTGGACGGCACACGGCTGGAGCTGGCTCCAGGACTGGGTGCGGGACGGCCGTTTCCGGCCCGGGTACCTGCCCGGCGGCAGCGTCTCCGGCCGCTGGACGACCAATGGTGGCGGGGCACTGCAGATACCGAAGGTGATCCGGCGGGCCGTCGTCGCGGACGACGGCTGGCGTCTCGTGGTCGCCGACGCCGACCAGATGGAGCCACGGGTGCTCGCCGCGATCTCGCGCGACCCCGGCCTGATGGAGGTCGCGGGGCACGACGGCGACCTCTACACGTCGCTGTCCGACCGGGCGTTCTCCGGTGACCGCGACCACGCCAAGATCGCGCTGCTCGGCGCGATCTACGGCCAGACGTCGGGCGACGGCCTGAAGAACCTGGCGGCGCTCCGGCGCAGGTTCCCGAGGGCGGTGGCCTATGTGGACGATGCGGCGAAGGCCGGCGAGGAGGGCCGGCTGGTACGGACGTGGCTGGGGCGTACCAGTCCCCGCGCGGCCGGCGCGGGCGACGACGACGAGGCGGGCATCCCCCAGGAACCGGTCGAGGCGGCCCCCGCCGACGGCGAGTTCACGCCCGGCTACGCGTCCACCAACGCCAGGGCACGGGGTCGTTTCACCCGGAACTTCGTGGTGCAGGGCAGCGCCGCGGACTGGGCGCTGCTGATGCTGGCGGCGCTGCGGCAGGCGACCGCGGGAATGCGGGCGGAGCTGGTGTTCTTCCAGCACGACGAGGTCATCGTGCACTGCCCGGCGGAGGAGGCCCGCGACGTGGCGGAGGCGATCCGCTCGGCCGGTGAGCTGGCCGGGCGGATCGCCTTCGGCGAGACGCCGGTGCGGTTCCCCTTCACGATCGCGGTGGTGGAGCGCTACTCGGACGCGAAGTGACACGCGCGGGCTCGGCTCCGGACCCCGGCGCCGAGGAGACCCGACACCGGAGCCCGGCCCGCCTGCCGGCTCGGTATCCAGCCCGGCCCACGTGCCGGCTCGGCTTCGGAACCCGGCCCAGGTGCAAGCTCGGCCCGGCGGCCCAACGACCGGCGCAGACCCGGCTTCGGAACCCGGCCCAGGTGCAGGCCCGGCTCGGCTCGGCGGCCCAACGACCGGCGCAGACCCGGCTTCGGAACCCGGCGGCCGGTGGAGACCCGGCTTCGTGGCTCAGCTCCGGGGCGACTCTCTCGGCCGCGGCTCGGCCCCGCCGGGGAGGTCCGCAGCCGGAGCCCGACGCGCCCGGAGGTCTCCAGCTGCGGGCGCACAGGGGTGCGGACACGGCTGCGCAGGTCGGCGCCCGACAGCCTCCGCCGCTCCGCGGAGCCACCGGGGAGACCGCGACGCCGGAGCCCGGCACACGTGCCTCGGCTTCGGGGCTCAGCGCGGCGCGTACACGGCTGCGGTCGGCGCCGCAGTGCCTCCGCCGCGCCGCCGCTCGGCTCCGCCGGGGGTCATCCGGCCGCCGTACGCCACTTCTTGTCGAGGACGATGGTCTTCATCTGCTCGATGGTCAGCACCGGCTCGGCCCGGCCAGCGTCCTGGCCCTGACCCGGCGCGTTGAAGGCCATCATCACGACCCGGAAGCCGTCGGGACGCAGCGTGTCGACCGTCCAGCCGACCGCCCCCGCGCCGCCCTTCTGGTCGGGGTCGTTCTCCTTCTTCACCAGGACCTTGGTGCCGTCCGGCAGGGTGGTGACGTCGCCGGCGAAGAGTTCCGACGCGAGGTCCTGCATGCCGGTCTGCGCGTTGACCTGGATGAAGCCGGCGCCCTTGCCGTCGTCGGCGACGACGAAGCCGTAACCGGGGTCGCCCTGCTTGTCGAGGACCTTCAGCCCCTTGGGGAGCAGGGACATGAGGATCTTGTCCACCGAAGCACCGGTCCGGCCGGGCGGCCGTGTCTCCTTACGGGGCTCGCCCAGCTGCGCGCCGATCGACTTCCACACCTCGTCCGTGACGAGCGCCTTCATCTGCGGCCCCGTCAGGGGCGGCGCCGGCCTGCTGACCGGTGCGTCCTTCTCGGCGGGCGCGTTCCATTCGCTCGCGTCGACCTGTACGCCCTCGGGCGTGATCAGGACCGCCCGCCACATGCGGGTGTCCACGCGCCGGTCGGGATACTCGTAGCCCTGGACCAGCATGAAGCGGGAGCCGCCGGGGAGCGTCTCGGCCCTGCATGTGTCGTGCTGCACCAGCGCCTTGGACGGGCAGGTGACCAACTGCTCCGCGCTCTGTCCGGCCGGGTCGACGGTACTCACGCCGAGGCTGATCGCCGCCGCTCCTTGACCGTCGTCGAAGACGAGGGAGGCGTACGGGCCGGTCTTCCCGCCCTTCGGGTCCTCGGTGATGCCGCGGCCGTCCTCCTGGGTGATCTTCCCCTCGGGCAGGAGGGCCTTGAAGGCCGCGAGCATCTTCTCCTTGGTGACCCCGCCCGCCGCGGACGGGCCCGGGGCGCTGGGCGTGGCCGGCCCTTCGGCGGCGCTGGGCGTGGCCGGCAACGCGGCCGATGTCCGGCCGTCGCCCGGGCCGAGCGCGCCGGTCGTGTACCCGCCGGCGACCCCGACCACGGCGAGTGCCAGGACACTGCCGGCCACGGCGGCGGCTCGTCGGCGGGCCAGCCGGCGGCGGCCGCGGGTCAGGCCGCCGTCCACCAGACCCGGCCGGTCGGAGGGCCGGAAGGTGTCAGCGGTACGGCGGATCGCATCTCCGAGTTCGTCCTCGAAAGGCATGGGGAACCACACTCTCTGGTCGCAACACACGAAATGAAGTAGTTGGGCTCGCGGGGCGTCCCGCAGGAACGGCCCGCCGTCGGGGCGCCGCGCTCAGCGGGCGGCGAACTCGACCAGGCTTCCGCCGAGTTGCTCACGGAGCTTGCCGAGCGCCCGCACCGCTCTGCTGCGCACCGCGGCGGAACTGACGTTCATCGCGTCGGCGGTCTCCTCGATGCTGCGGTCCTCCCAGTACCGCAGCACCACCACCGCCCGGTCCTTCGGTGAGAGCCGGCCGAGCGCACCGAGGAGCGCGAGGCGCAGCTCGGGGTCGTCGGTGCGGAGCAGGGCGGAGTCGGGCAGTTCGCCGACAGGTCGTTCGGAAGCGGACCGCCGGCGCCGGTGAGTCAGGAACGAGCGGACGAGGACGGTCTGTGCGTACCCCGCCGGATTCTCGATCCGGGAGACCCGCCCCCACAGCACGTACATCCGTCCGAGCGTCTCCTGCACCAGATCCTCCGCGAGGTGGGTGTCCCCACTGGTGAGGAGGCAGGCGGAGCGGTAGAGGTGCGCGGCGCGGTTCGTCGCGAACTCTCTGTACTCCTCCGCGCGGGACGCTCTCATCCCCTGCTCACTCTCCCCCGTGGTGCGCCGGCGACCCCTTCACCTCATTGACGCGGCAGCGTCCCGGAAATGTTTCAACCTTCTTCGGAGAATCTCGCACCCGGGCGGTGTCAGGCCCCGACGTACTCCCGGAGGTGGTGCGCGGTGAGGGTGTCCCCGTGGGCGACCAGGTCCTTCGGCGTCCCCTCGAAGACGATGCGGCCGCCGTCGTGTCCGGCGCCGGGTCCGAGGTCGATGATCCAGTCCGCGTGCGCCATCACCGCCTGGTGGTGCTCGATGACGATCACGGTGTTGCCGGCGTCCACCAGCCGGTCGAGCAGCGCCAGCAGCTGGTCCACGTCGGCCATGTGCAGGCCGGTGGTCGGCTCGTCCAGCACGTAGGTCGCCGCCTTCTCCGCCATGTGGATGGCCAGCTTGATGCGCTGCCGCTCACCGCCGGAGAGGGTGTTGAGCGGCTGTCCGAGCCGCAGGTAGCCGAGCCCGACGTCCCGCAGGCGGCCGAGGATGGTGTGTGCCTGCCCGGAGGTGAAGAAGTCGTGGGCCTCGGCCACCGACATCCCCAGCACCTCGCTGATGTTCTTGCCGCGCAGCGTGTAGGTGAGCACCTCGGGCGTGAACCTCCTGCCCTCGCACTCCTCGCACACCGACGCCACCCCGGCCATCATGGCGAGGTCGGTGTAGACGAGCCCCAGGCCGTTGCACTTGGGGCAGGCGCCCTCCGAATTGGCGCTGAACAGGGCCGCCTTGACGCCGTTGGCCTTGGCGAAGGCCGTACGGATCGGGTTGAGCAGACCGGTGTACGTCGCCGGGTTCGAGCGGCGCGAACCGCGGATCGGCGACTGATCGGCGACCATCACTCCCTCGCGGGCGGGCAGACTGCCGTGGATCAGCGAGCTCTTGCCCGAGCCGGCGACGCCGGTGACCACCGTCAGGACGCCGAGCGGTATGTCGACGCTCACATCCCGCAGGTTGTGCAGGTCGGCGCCCTTGATGGACAGCTGCCCCCGCGGCTCACGCACCTGCTCCCGCAGTCCGGCCCGGTGCTCCAGGTGCCGCCCGGTCAGCGTCCCGGAGGCACGCAGGCCGGGCACATCTCCGCTGAAGCAGATCCGCCCGCCCTCCGTGCCGGCCCCGGGACCCAGGTCGACGACATGGTCGGCGATCTCGATGACCTCGGGCTTGTGCTCGACGACGAGCACCGTGTTCCCCTTGTCGCGCAGCCGCAGCAGCAGGTCGTTCATCCGCCGGATGTCGTGCGGGTGCAGACCGACGGTCGGCTCGTCGAAGACGTAGGTCACGTCGGTGAGACTGGATCCGAGGTGCCGCACCATCTTCACGCGCTGCGCCTCACCGCCGGACAGCGTGCCTGCGGGCCGGTCGAGGCTGAGATAGCCGAGGCCGATCTCCACCAGCGAGTCGAGCAGGTCCCGCAGACCGGCGAGCAGCGGGGCCACGCCCGGATCGTCGATCCGGCGCACGAACTTCGCGAGATCGCTGATCTGCATCGCGGAGCACTCCGCGATGTTCACCCCGTCGATCTTCGAGGACAGGGCGGCGGCCGTCAGTCGGGTGCCCCCGCAGTCGGGGCATTCCCTGAAGACCACGGCCCGGTCGACGAAGGCCCGGATGTGGGACTGCATCGCGTCCCGGTCCTTGGTCAGCATCGTCCGCTGGACCTTCAGCAGCAGGCCCTCGTAGGTGAAGTTGTTGCTGCCGACCTTCACCTTGACCTGCGGCTTGTGGAGGAAGTCGGCCCACTCCTGCTCGGTGAAGTCCCTGAGCTTCTTGTCCGGGTCGTAGAAACCGGAGTTGGCCATGATCTGCCAGTACCACGAGTCCACGGCGAAGTTCGGCACGGTGATCGCGCCCTCGTTCAGCGACTTGTCCCGGTCGACCAGTTGGTCGATGTCGATGTCCGACACCTGGCCGACGCCTTCGCAGCGGGGACACATGCCTTCGGGGAGGTTGAAGCTGAAGGCTCCGGAGGTGCCGATGTGCGGCGTGCCCAGCCGGGAGAAGACGATCCGCAGCATGGTGTACGCGTCGGTGGCGGTGCCCACGGTGGAACGGGAGTTGGCTCCCATCCGCTCCTGGTCGACCACGATCGCGGCGCTCAGATTGTGCAGGGCGTCCACGTCGGGCCGGCCGAGGCTCGGCATGAACGACTGGATGAAGGCGGTGTACGTCTCGTTGATGAGCCGCTGGGACTCGGCGGCGATCGTCCCGAAGACGAGGGACGACTTCCCCGAGCCGGACACACCGGTGAAGACGGTGAGGCGCCGCTTGGGTATGTCGAGCGAAACATCTGCCAGGTTGTTCTCGCGCGCGCCGCGCACCTGGATCACATGGTGGTTGTCGGCCGGGATCGTCATCTGCCCGACGTTAGCCGACCCCACCGACAACGGGGCCCGTACCCGCGTCCCGCCCGTTGACAGCGGTGGGACGGCGTTGTTTTGTCGTCGGGCAAGCGCTTTCCGGCCGAACCTTGGAGCGTTCAGGTGGAGTTCTCGCGTCGTTCCGTGCTGTCCGTGATCCCGGCGGCAACGCTGCTTGCCGTGGCACAGCCCCTGCGCGCCCGAGCCGCGCCCCGAGCCCTCCCCTCCTCCGGGCAGGCCGCCGATCACGCCCTGCTGCTCCGCAACACGGTGGCGGTCTTCGCCGGCACGGAAGAGGCCAACGCCCGGCCCGAGGTCGCCCCGAAAGTCGCCGCCATCGCCTCGACGGCCCGGTCCCGGCTCGCCGCCATGGACGACGCCGGACCGGGCGAGCTCTTCGCGGGGGTCCCGCTCGGGACCAGCGATCCCAACCTGAGCAGGACGTTCCAGTACCTGTACGAGATCGCCCTCGCCACCCGCACCCCGGGCGCCTCGGGCCTGCCCGACGGCAGCGCGGTCCGGCGCAGGGTCGCCGACGGCCTGGTCCGTCTCCACGACGAGTACTACGGCGACCAGTCGAAGGGCTACTACGGCAACTGGTTCAACTGGGAGATCGGGATCCCCGCCCACGCGACCAAGACCCTCGTCCTCCTCGGGGACGAGCTCGCGGCGTACCGGCCGGATCTCGCCGCGACGTACATCGCCTCCATGGACGCGTACCTGCGCAACGGCAAGGACGGCGACGTCGACCTCGACTCGCGCTTCCACACCGGGGCCAACCTCGCCGACATCACGACCAACCGGATCCTGCAGGGAGCGGTCCTCGGCGACGACGCCCGCGTCAGCAAGGCCGTCGCCGACCAGCTCACCGTCTTCGCGCGGATCGACCCGTACGACCTGCGGCACGGTGTCACCGACGGCTTCTACGCCGACGGGTCCTTCGTCCAGCACGCGTCCGTCGCCTACACCGGCTCCTACGGCAAGGGCCTGCTCACCCGCATCGTCCAGAGCGTCAAGATCCTCGACGGGACGGCCTACGTGCCGTCCGAGAGCCTGGTCGGCGTCGTGCAGGGCTGGGTCGCGGAAGGCTTCGCCCCGGTGATCTTCGAGGGCTGGATGATGGAGATCGTCAAGGGCCGCGCCGTCTCACGCACCGGCACGGGCTACGCGGACGTCGCCGCCGTCGTGGAGGCCGTCGTCGACCTCGCCGGGTACGCCACCGGCGACGACGCCCAGGCGCTCGAGGGCTACGTCAAGTACGTCCGGCAGACCTCCAGGGCGAGCCTCGACCCGGTCACCTTCGTCTCCCCCGTCAGCATCGCCCGCTACGCCGGCATCCTGAACTCCCCGGCCCCCGCGAAGGACCTGGGGCCGGCCGCCTCGCACGCCGCGTTCAACGCCATGGACAGGACCGTCCACCGCCGCCCCGGCTACGCCTTCGCCCTGGCCCGCAGCTCGGACCGGATCAGCAAGTACGAGTACATGAGCGGCGAGAACCTGATGCCCTGGTTCCAGGGGGACGGCGCCCACTACCTCTATCTGTCCGGCCAGGACCAGCGGCAGGCGTTCGGGGTGGACTACTTCACCACCGTCTCCCCGTACCGCCTGGCGGGCGTCACCGCCCCGGTGGAGGACCGCCGCACCGTGCCGGAGCTGTACGGAACGCTCTGGTACGACAATCCAGGGCGCGGTTTCACCTCGTCCTCCGAGTCCCAGAACACCTACGTCTACTTCCCGCGCGGCAGCCACCCGCACTCCGGCGGCGCCCGCCTCGGCGCGTACGGCTCCGCCGCTCTCGTCCTGTCCGACGACGTCGCGTACGCCGCGAAGGAGGCGGGCCGGCTGCCCGACGACTTCGTCGCCCACCAGGGCGCCCGCGGCACCAGATCGTGGTTCATGCTCGACGACGAGATCGTCGTCCTCTCGGCCGGTGTCACAGGCGGAGCGGGCCGCGCCGTGACCACCACGGTCGACAGCCGGATCGCTCCCCCCACCGCCCCGGTCACCGTCACCGGTGAACTCCACGACGGGACGCCGTGGCAGGACGCCGGCACCACGCCGCCGGCCTGGCTGCGGTACGCCGACGCCGGGCAGGGGACCGCGGTCGGATACGTCTTCCTGTCCGGGCCCCGGCCGACCGTCGCCCTCGACACGGTCACCCGCAGCCTGCGCGGTGTCCGTCTGTCCAACCCGGACACCGCCGTCACCAAGAAGGTCTTCACGGTCTCCTACGAGCTGCCCTCCGGCGCCGCTCCCACGGCCATGGCCCACGCGATCGTCCCGAACGCGTCCGAACGGCAGCTGGCGTCCTACGCCGGCGGGCCGCTGTCCGTCCTCGTCAACACCGTCCGTGTCCAGGCGGTCAAGCACACCGGGCTGGGCCTGATCGCCGTCAACACCTTCGCCGCGGGCGTCCACCACGCCGAGCGCCTGTCCGTCGACGGTCCCGCCTCCGTGGTCCTCCGCCGGTCCCCCGACGGCACCTGCTCGATCGCGGTGTCCGACCCGACGACCGGACGTCGCACGGTCCGGGTCACCCTCCACGGCCGTGCCCTGCGCGCCGTCTCGGCGGACGACGGCGTCCGCACCACCCACGTCCCGGGCGGCACCCGCATCGACGTCACGACGCACCACGCCTACGGCCGCAGCTTCACGGCGACGCTGCGTTAGGGGCTGCCGCGCGCGCCGGTCCTGCCGCGTCAGGGCCGGCGCGCGTACTCCTCCGAGAGGAACTTGATCGTCTGGTCGATGAACACCCGCATCTCGCGCGAGAGGGTCTTGCCGCGCCGCCAGGCGATCTGGGTGTGGACCTCGAACGGGATGGTCCAGGGCAGGGTCACGAGGGTGCCGCTCTCCAGGCTGTCGGCCACGGTGACGCTCGGCAGCAGGCTGATCCCGAGTCCGGCGGCGACACCGCGCTTGATGGACTCTATGGTGCCGAACTCCAGGAAGGGCAGGGATTCCCCGGTGCCGTCGTTGAGTTCCGCCTCGAACAACTCGCGGTAGGCGCAGCCGGCTTCGGCGGAGATGACCTGGGTGGCGCGCAGGTCGTCCGTCGTCACCTTCTCGGCGCGGGTGAGCGGATGGTCCGGGGCGGCGACGACCGTGAGCGGTTCGGAACCGAGCACTTCCGTCTGCACGCCCGGGTGCTGGGTCTCCGCCTCCATCAGGAAGCCCATGTCGAACATGCCCTGCCGCAGGGCGTGGCAGGTCTCCGCGCACAGGCTGGGCCGCAGCACGATCTGCAGGGCGGGGTGGCGGTGGTGGAAGAACTCCAGCAGCGGCGGCATCCGGTAGGAGGTGATGCTCTCCATGGACCCGACGGTGAGCACTCCCGCCGGCTCCTCGGAGCCGAGCGCGGCGCCGCGCGCTTCTCCCGCCAGGGCGAGCATCTGCTCGGCGTAGGGGAGAAGCCGTCGCCCCGCGTCCGTGAGTTCGACCCGGCCGCCGAGACGGTCGAAGAGATTCACCTCGAGCGATTCCTCGAGGGCTTTGACATGCGCGGTGACACTGGATTGCGCGTACTTCAGTTCCACCGCCGCGCGGGTGAAACTGAGCAGCGTCGCCACCTTGTGAAATGTCGCCAACTGCCGAATGTCCATGTCCCCCTCCGTGGTCCGGTTGTCGCCGAACTCGTGGCGCATGAACCAGGAAATCAGCCGGACAATGGGGGCACCAGAACAACGGCCTGTCCGATCGGGGACAATGACCGTCAGGAATCTGCCACTTCGCCGCTGTCCGGATTCGCGGGCACAGCGCTCGTATCGGGGATCAATCCCTGCTGCGCGAGGAGAAGTCCGGCCTGGAAACGGCTGGTGGCGCCGACCTCCTCCATGATGGCGGAGATGTGGCGGCGGCAGGTCCGGGTCGCCATGCCGAGCCGGCGCGCGATGCCCTCGTCCTTGAGGCCTTTCGCCATGAGCCGCGTGATCGACACCCGCAGATCTTCTGTGATCTGTTGGTATTCGGCGGTCCGGCCGATCTCGAACGGCTGGCTCGCCTGCCAGATGGACTCGAAGGACCGGCAGAGATAGGCGACCACCGTGGGGTCGGTGACGAGCGCGGCGCCGGGCGGCTTCTTGCCGGTGCGCTCCTTGGGAATGAACGCGAACTTGCGGTCGTAGATGATCAGCCGCTCGGACAGCTCCTCGGCGGTCCTGACCTCCGCGCCCTGTGCGCAGATCTGGCGCACATAGGTGCGGGTGGCGAGGCTCGCGCGGGCGGTGTTCTGATAGAGCGTGCGGATACGGATACCGCGCTTTCTCATCTCCAGCGTCTGCAGGAGATCCTGCTCCAGCAATTCGGCGCTGCGGCCGCCGCCGGGCTGGAGGCTGATGCGCTCCTCCGTGCAGCGCCGGCGGGCGAGGTCGATCTCCCGCCGGACGTCCTCGAAGTCGTCGAGGACCCGGATAGGCACATCGTCGTCCGTGGACCGGGCCCGGGAGCGGTACACCTCCGACAGGACCCGCAACTCCTGGTGTATGCCGGCGATCTCGCGGCGCCGCTGGGCGATGGACAGCTCGAGCGGCGTGACCAGTTCGGCCTCGGCGATGTCCGGATCGAGAGCGGCCACGACACGGCCGTTCGCCGATACCGCGAGCAGCCGGAGATCCTGCAGTGCCTCGCGGGCCTCACTGATCAGCTGGACATCGACGCCCAGGCGACCTGCGATCTCCTCGTCCTTGAACGTTCCGTTACGCAATGCGTATTCGTAGACCTCGGCCGCGACGCCACCCAGCAGTTGATGCTCCCCCATCGGTCACCAACCCCAGCCAATTGCCCGATTTGTCGCTATCCACTTGCTGCCGCTCCATCATAGGACACTTCATGCCACTCGAACTCGATCTTCACTAGTGCCACCTTGTTCTTGCGGCCGGAGAGGGCACGCGTCGGATGAACAACGAGAGGGAAATACACGATGGCGAAGGCACACCGTTTCCTGGCTCATGGAATCTCGGTGACCGTGCTGGCGCTCGCGGTGATCCATTCCATGGCAGGGGTGACCGCGTCCGTTCCCGAAGGCAACTCGTTATCCGGAGTCATTCTCGCGGACGACAAGTGGGACTCCCCGATGCCGGGCGAAGGCTCCACCGCCGCCGAGCGTGATCAGTTCTGACCCAGTGGTACAGGCCAAAGGAGTATTGATGTCGGGGAATATGCCAATGGCCGGTCGGCTCCGGGCAGTCGGAGCCAAATGCGGCACTCTCCACTGGCCGCGGCGGCACCGCTAGCCTCTGGGCCTCGTGACGGCCCGCCGTCCCGGCGGGCCGTCACGCCGTTCGAGGCCCCGGCACCCGGACTCGCCGGCCGGCAGGCCGACCGCCGCCGGGCCGAGGGCCGGTCGAACAACCCGCCGCGCCACGGCCGTGCGCCGTTCCGGTTCAGGCCATCGGCCGCCGGGCCGTGGCGGGACGAGACAGGGCCGCCCCCTGGACCGCCCCCCGAAGACCGGCGATCCGCCACACAGCCGGGTCCGGTCAGAAGTGGACGCGGCGGTCGGTCGGGGTCACGCGGTACCGGATGTCCCACAGGCTGCGCCGGACGTACGTGCGCTGGAGCCATCGGTCCCGCCCGTCATGGCGGGCGGTGAACGGCGACCTCGCGTGAACGCCCTTGCGGTTGTTGACCAGGAGGGCCTGGCCGGGCTCCAGCCTGACGGGGTGTGCCACCTCGCGGCACGTCCGCTGGAGCCGCTCGAACGCGGCCGCCGCCTCCTCGCTCAGCGGGCGCACTCCGTTGGCCGACACGGCGATCTCCGGAAAGGCCTCCGGGCCGCTGATGACCGGGACCGGTTCGGACAGCACCTCCGCACCGCCCGCGGCACTGCGGGTGTAGCTGCCCGGCGCGTTGAGCCGGAACAGCGGACTGCGCAGCAGACTCAGCTCCTCCTCCGGCAGCCGGCCGCAGATGTCCCGGGCGTCGGCGTAGTAGGTGACCGCGGCCCCCGAGGGGTCGCCGCGCAGGCAGTTGAGCACCAGGAAGTCCGGATTGGCGACGTCGTACCGGCCCGTCGGGTCGTAGGTGATGTCGCTGTGGAAGTTCAGGAAGACCGCCGAGCTCTGGTTGGTCTGGGTCCGCTCCCCGCCGGCGACCGGCACGATGTCGTGGATCAGGCGGCCGTCCTTCTCGGTGAGCACTCCCAGGGGTTCGCCGAGCAGTCCGGTCAGCCCCAGCAGCACCCCCTCCGAGACGAAGCCGCGTTTGGCGCGGCTCGGCCCGCCGTCGTCGGGCGTCGGCGGCAGCATGTCGTCGACGGGAAGGTTGCGCACCAGGGCGACGCCGGCCGTGTCGATGTGCCGGCCGAAGTCCATGACGGCCTGGAGCAGTTCGGTGGGCAGCGCCGCGAACACCTGATGGCACCGCGCGGTGGCCCTGTCGATGTTCCCCGTCGGATCGGGCAGTTCCGCGAGGCCGCCGTGGAGGGTGTCGCGTACCGCGTCGGGCACCACCAGGTCCAGACGGGTCGGGGCGCCGGGCCCCGCGGGCGTGCCGTCGCGGCCGAGGGGTTCCCCGTGGACCGGGAATGCCGTCACCACGTCCTCACACCCCTGCCAGCGCGACCGCGTCCCTCGGCTGAGGGAAGTCCATCCCGTCGTGCAGCCGCTGCGCCAGGTGGAGCGCGTCCTCGCCGCTCTCCGCGAGGTGCATCGTGACCTTGCTGCCACGCACCTCCGCGACGGGCACTCCCATCTCCCGTCCCGGCTCGACCCCGGCCCTGCGCTGGACGGCCTCCACGTCGACGTAGCCGCCGACCACCGCGACCCCCGGGCGGCCCGTGAGCCGCACCGTGTCGATGCCGGCGCCGTGGAAGGCGTTGTGCGCCGCGTCGGCCCGGGCGTCGTCGGGGTAACCGAGCACCACGGAGCGCTGGTTGAAGACCACGGCGGACATCTGGGTGCCCTCGGCGCTGATCGTCGTGCCGGCGGAGAACGGGGCGCGGTTGTAGCGGAGCACGATCTCGATCCGGTGCCGCAGCGCGAGCTGCACGGCGCGGCGGTGCAGGACCTTGGCCCCGTAGAGCGACATCAGGGCCGCCATGTTGTACGAGACCCGGGGCAGGATGCGGGCTCCGGCGATCAGGTGCGGATCAGAGGTGTAGATGCCGTCGACGTCCGAATGGATCTCGCAGACGCCGCTGCCGACGGCACGGGCGACCGCCAGCGCCGACAGGTCGGAGCTGTTCTTGCCGAGCCAGGTCGGCCGTCCTTCCGCGTCGACGGCCTGTCCCCCGGGCACCACGACGACCTCGTGCTCGGCCAGCGCGCGGCGCAACGGCGCGGGATCGGTCCGCACCACGCGCGCCCACAGGTAGGAGTTGTCGGTGGTCAGGCCGAGCTGGTGGCCGGCGAGCACCGTGGCGGTGCGGCCCCTGCGGTGCAGTGCGGCGGCCAGCAGATGGGCGCTGAGGAGGTCGCCGGTGGCCAGCATCCCGGCGGACGTGGCGTCCTCGGGCCGCGGGTTGACCTCGTGCAGCCGGCCGCGCAGCCCTTCGGTCTCGCCCTGCATGGCGCTGACCACGACGGCCGTCGGACGTCCGCCTCGGCGGACGCGTTCCTCGAGCCCGGCCGCGAGCTCCTCGTAGGCGGCGTGGGTGCGGAAGGTGGAGCCGCCGAATTTCAGTACCTCCGGTCCGTTCACCGGGTGCCTCCCGCCATGAAGCCGTGCCGGAGGACGTGCTCGGCCACCTGGATGGCGTTGAGCGCGGCGCCGACGCGGAGGTTGTCGGAGACCAGCCAGAGCCAGAAGCCGCGCGGATTGTCCGGGGACACCCGGATCCGGCCGACGTGCACGTGGTCGGGGTGCCCGGCCCTCAGCGGGGTCGGGAAGGCGGCCGGGTTCTCCGCGTCGTGCACGGTGACCTCGGGCAGCGCGGCCAGCAGGCCGACGAGTTCCTTGCGGTCGACCGGCGCGCCCGCCTCCACCCAGACCGCCTCCGAGTGGGAGTTGACCACGGGCACGCGGACGCAGGTGGCGGTGAGGTCCAGATGGGGCCTGTCGAGGATCTTCCGCGACTCCTGGAGCATCTTCTGCTCCTCCAGGGTGAACCCGGTGTCCAGGAGCCGGTCGATGGAGGGGACCACGTTGAAGGCGAGCGGCGGCTTGAAGCGCTCGGCCGGCAGCTCGGCGTCCGGGTCGCGCAGCGCCAGTTCGGTGCCCTCCAGCAGCTCCTCGATGCCGTGGTGGCCCTGGCCGGAGGCGGCCTGGTAGGTGCTGGCCACCACCTGGCGGATGCCCCAGCGGTGCTCGACCGGTTGCAGCACGCGCACCAGCGGGATGGTGGAGCAGTTGGGGTTGGCGACGATGCCGCTCAGCGGACGCCGTTCCAGCACATGGGCGTTGACCTGCGGGACCACCAGGGGGGTGTCCGGGTCCATGCGGAAGGCGTTGGTGTTGTCGATCACGAGCGTGCCCTTGGCGGCCGCGACGGGCACCCACTCGGTGCTGACCGGGGTGCCGGCGGAGAAGAAGGCGATGTCGGCCCGGCCGAAGTCGAAGTCCTCCAGGTCCTGGACGGCGTACGGCCGGCCGTCCACCATCAGCTCCCGTCCGGCGCTGCGGGCCGAGGCCACCAGATGCATCTCGCGGTAGTGCAGCCCCCTCTCCTCGATCAGCTCGATGAGGGTGTTGCCCACCACTCCCGTCGCACCGACGATGGCGATGCGTGGGGCTGCTGGGTCGGTGACGAGCGTCATCAGACTTCTCCGATCTGTACGGGTCCGGCTGCGGGTGCCAGAGCTGCTGGTACGGCTTCCAGGACGGGGCCTGTGGGGCCGCACACCCGTGACGGCGGCGTCATCGACGCACCGCCTCTGCCTTCGGCGGGGCGGTGGGGCCGGCTTCCCCGGCCGTCCGGCGGCGCCCGCCGGGCGGCAGGGGCAGCCGGCCGAGGTTCACGGCGAGGGCCGCCGCGGCGATCAGCACGACGCCGAGGGCCTGGAGGGCGTCGATGCGGTGCCCGTAGACGGTGAGGTCCACGAGGATGGCCACCGCCGGATACACGAAGGACAGCACCGCGATCCGGTCGGTGGCCAGCTTCTGGTACGAGGAGTACAGAAGGATGTACATCACGCAGGTGTGGATCACGCCGAGGCCGACGAGCCAGCCCCAGCGGGCGTCGAGACCCGCGGTGTCGCCGAGCCGTGTGAACGGCAGCAGCAGCGGGATGCCGACCAGCACCTGGACGAGAGCGGTGACTTCGGGGCGCAGCGTGGTCAGCCGTTTGGCGATGACCGTGGCGAAGGCGTAGAAGAGGGCCGCCACCAGAGCCTCGCCGACGCCCAGCAGATAGCCCTCGCTGCCGCCGAGGTCGGCGCCGGGCAGGTCCGCCACGAGCACCACGCCGGCGAAGGCGGCGGCGATCCAGCCGGCGCGGTACCGGTCGAGCCGTTCCTTGAAGAGGAGCGCTCCCAGCAGCACCACGTAGAACGGCTGGGTGTGGTAGACGACGGTGGCCACGGATATCGACGTACGGCTGTACGCGTCGAACAGCAGCACCCAGTTGAAGACGATGAACACGCCGCCGAGCGCCGCGAGCGCGAGGGTGCCCCGGGTCAGCCGGGTGTTCTTCAGGTAGCCGCGGAAGAGGCAGTACGCGGCCAGGGCGAGGGCTCCGAAGAGGCAGCGGAAGAACACCACGTTGAAGGAGGAGGCGCCGGACTCCAGGACGAACACACCCAGCGTCCCCGACAGCCCCATGGCCGCGATGAGCTGGACGGCGCCTCTGCGCTGCCGGGCTGCGGCCGTCACGGCCTCGTTGGTCATACGCCTCGACTCCCTCTCGGTGACGTTCGGATCGGTGCGGGCGGGTCAGGGATCTCGGGGATCAGGGCGGGGGTCTGCGGGCGGGTCGGGACGGGATCAGTGCAGCGGGACGGCGTAGTGCAGGCCGCCCGCCGTCCACAGCTCGTTCACCCCCCTGGGCACGTCGAGACCGGACGCGGCGCCCAGGTTCCTTTCGTAGACGTCGCCGTAGGTCCCGACCGCGGACAGGACCCTGTCGGCCCACTTCTCGTCCAGCCCGGCCGACGGCCCGTGGGGGCCCGCCAGACGGGCCGCGGCCTCCGGGCCCTCGTGCTCGGCGGCCACCAGCAGTTGGAGCACCCACCGGACCAGCCGGAACCAGTGCGGGTCGGCCTCGTGGACCGCCGCGGCCATGGGCTCCCGGGAGATCGACACCGGGAGGATCCGGTGGTCCTGCGGCCGTGGCAGACAGGCCCGGGCACCGGCCAGCGCCGTACGGTCCAGCACATAGGCGGCGCAGTCCCCACAGGCGTAGGCGGCCAGCGCGTCGGCCGGGTCGTCGAAGCCGACAGGCTCGACCTCGAGGCCCAGCGGGCCGTACCACGACTCGAGGTTGACCACGGTGGTACAGCCGTTGTGGACGGCGAGACGCCGGCCGGCGAGGTCGGCCGGATCGGCCAGCCCGTCGGCGGCACGCACGAGGAAGCCCTCGCCGTCGTAGCAGGTGATGCCGGCGAAGAGCACCGCGCCCGTGGCCTCACGGCCCATCGTCCAGGTCAGGTTGCACACCGTGAGATCGGCCCGGCCCGACTCCAGGGTGCGCAGCCGGTCGGTGGCGCGTACCGGGACCCAGTCGATCGCCTCGGCGTCCTCGAGGGCGGCCGCGGCGACGGCCCGGGCGATGTCCGTGTCGAGCCCCGTCCACCGCCCGGCGGGCGTGCGCAGCGACAGGCCGCGGACGCCCTGGGACACGGCGACGCGCACTGCCCCGCGGACCTTGGCGGACCGGAGGGTGGCGGTGGTGGCCGGGCGGTTCATGCGGGGCTCCCGAGCGGTTCGCGTTCCGGACTGTCGAAGCGGCGCCGGTTGAAGGTGAGCAGCTCGGTGAGCCGCCGTGCGGTGAGGGGACCGCTGTCCCGGACGGCCGTCACGGGCATACCGCCCGCGTCGCTCCAGCGGAGCATGGACCGTGCGTCGATGGTGGTCCGCGCGCGGTTGGCGTTGTCGGGGTGGAGGCAGAAGGGCACATCGAGCAGGCCCCGGGCGAAGGCCGCGACGAGGCATCGGCCGATGCTGCCGCCCAGTTCGAGGGTGGCGTCGACGAGTGCCCTCGCCTCTTCGTACAGGCCCGTGGACGTGGGCTCCGGCCCGCCGTTCGCGTCGGTGGCGTCCGCCACGGAGCGGGCGAACGCGATCGCCGCCGCGTTCTCCTCGATCGTGGGGATGCGGTGCGCCTCGGCCGGAGTCTTGACGATCAACCGGTCCGCGCCGCCCTGCACGGCGAGCGGCACGCTCTCCGCGAGCAGCCGGCGGCTGCCGTCGGCGGTGCGGGGGAAGACGCCCATGAACGTGTAGAGGACGATGTGGTGGCCGGTGCCGGCCAGCCGCTCGTCGGCGAGGCGCCGTAACGCCGCCAGGGCCTCCCGGTCCTGCCCCGGGTGCACCTGCTGGGCGTAGCTGAGGGAGACGCCCATGAGACCGTGCTCCTGGAAGAACATCGCCTCCAGCACCCCGAGGGCGACCAGCAGGGACGGCGGGCACAACTGGCCCAGCATGCAGCCGCCGAACGTCTCCACGTGCATCGGAACCGGCTGCCTCGCGAGCAGTTCGCAGCCGGCGCTCCATTCGCGCACGGCCTGACCGAGCGGGACCCGGCTGTAGGGCAGGCAGTACGAGACGGGCCCGCCCTCCGTGGCGTCGACGCCGGCCCGGACCATGGCGTCGAGCACCCGCAGGGGCCGGGGGGTGCCGTGGCGGACCTGGACCGGGAACGCGGGCGAGGACGTCTCCTCCAGCAGGGAACGCACCGCGGGCACTCCGTGGGCGATGAGCGGGAATCCGTTGAGGCTCTCGGGGTGTTCGCGAAGGGCGCGGCGCGCGGCCGTGAAGTCGTGACAGCGGGTGTAGCTGTCGAGCGTGACGGTGCCGGCCGTAAAGGGGCCGGCGTCCCGCACGGCGCGCAGTCCGGCGCGCATGCGGTCGAGTTCACCGAAGCCCATCCGGGACTGGATGACGAGGTGTCCCGCGCGTCGGGCGTGGCGCACCATGCCGGTGAACCGGTCGGTCTCCATCACGCCGCCCCCGCCGGAACGGCGAGCCGGGGCGCGGGGAACGCCGTCACGGGACCGGGCACGGGGAACGCCGTCACGGGGCCGACCGCCGCGGGAGCGGGCACGGGGCGGATCGGCGTGAGGCCGGAGCGGTGCCGGTGGGCGACGACGCCGCCGAGGAAGTCGTCGAAGCGCGCCAGGGCCGCGTCGGGTCCGCCCGCGGCCGCGTCGTCGAACACCGCGTCGTAACCGGCCGCCGTCAGCAGCGCGGTGGCCTCCGCGTGGTCGCGGTCGTCGACGGCGAGTTTCCCGCCGATGACGACGGGCAGGGCGGCGAGTTCGGGGGTGGCGCGCAGAGCGCGGACGAGGCGCAGTCCGTCCAGCCGGCCGTGTCCGTTGACGCTGCTGATGACGAGCAGGTCCGGCCGCCGGCTGCGGCATGCCGCGATGATCGTCGCGTCGGGCGTCACATTGCCCAGGTTCGAGACGTCGTGGCCGCGTTCCTCCAGCAGCAACTGAAGGAAGACAAGGTTCCACATATGGGCGTCGGAGGACAGGCCGGAAACAACGACTCTCAGTCCCGGAGCAGAAGCGGTGCCGTTCATTCGTTCCCCCGGAGAGAAAAGGAGTTACGTCATGGAAACTATCCATGGGCCGGCGCCGCCCGGTCCAGCGGCGCAGGTCGGCATTCCTGATAGGAAGGATCAGGAATTCCTATCCCTCGGTGTCCGGCTCCCGGCCGTCGCCCGTGAGGCCAAGTCTGGCCGCTGCCATGCCCAGTTGGAAACGGGTGTCCACCTGGAGCTTTTCGCACATTCCGGCGAGGTAACGGCTCAGCGTCCGGGTGGAGATACCCAGCCTGCGGGACATGAACTCGTCGGATCTTCCCCGCTCCAGGTGGCGCAGAATTTCCAGTTCCACGTCTTCGAAGACCGTGTCGTCGTGACTTCCGCCGCCGACCGTTCTGGCGTGTTCCCAGATGTGGTCGAAAATCACCGACAGAAAGCCGACCGCGACCGGATCGCGGAGCAGTGCGGCACCGCCCGAGCCCGTGGACACGAACGCGAAGGTGTCGTCGAGCAGGATCATCCTGCCGGGTATCACGGCGGCGGTGCGCACCTGGGCCCCCAGCCGGCCGAGGCGCCTGACGTGCTGCAGTGCCTCGCGCTGCCGGCGAGCGGTGTGCGGCACCACCGTCCGGTACCGCACACCGCGATCGAGGAGTCCGCGGTCGAGGTCCAGGGCGGCGCGCAGCGTCTCGGGGCTGCCCAGTGTGGGGTGGGCGGTGAGCACGCTGCGGCGCACCTGCGCGGACAGGTCGGCGAGCCGGTGCCGTACGGCGTCGCCGTCGGTGAACAGCTCGGTCGTGGTGCCGTCGAGCTCCTGCCGCCGGTGCGCCTCGTACGCCGAGCCCAGCGGCCCCAGTTCACGGCGGGTGGTGTCGATCAGCCGCACCAGTTCGTGCACCCGCGTGTGGCAGGCGGCGGTGAGCGCGGCGGCGGCGACGGCCGGGGAGAGCGCCTCGTGTCGGCCGGGGCCGTCCGGGCGGAGCAGCCGGCGGGCCGTGAGCCGCTTCACGGACTCGGCGACCTGGTCGTGGGAGAGCCCGAGCCGCCGCGCGCTCTCCTCCGCGTCCGGGGACGTCTCCAGCAACTGCCGGTAGACGTCGATGTCCTGGGGCGTGAGTTCGTCCGACGGCACGGCGGTCCCCCGTTCCGGTGTGTGTTTCCCTTCTTCCGGTGTGCTGCTCACAGCGAGAAGTGACGCCCGAGGAAGTCCGTCGCGATGTCGCCCCCGCGGAACTCGGGGTGCCGGAGGATCTCCTGGTGCATCGGTACGGTGGTGTGCACGCCGGGCCCGCGGACGTCGAACTCCGAGAGCGCGCGCAGGGCGCGGTCGATGCAGGTGTCGCGGTCCGGCCCCCACACGATGAGCTTCCCGATCATGGAGTCGTAGTAGGGACTCACCCGCGAACCGGCCACATAGTCGGTGTCGACGCGGACCCAGGGGCCGCCCGGGACCCGGTACTCCTCCAGCAGGCCGGGGGTGGGGACGAATCCCCGTGCGGGGTCCTCGGCGTTGATACGGCACTCGATGGCGTGGCCGCGGATCTCGATGTCCTCCTGCTTGAAGGACAGGGGGCTGCCGGAGGCCACACGCAGCTGTTCGGACACCAGGTCGACCCCGGTGACCAGTTCGGTGACCGGGTGCTCGACCTGGATACGGGCGTTCATCTCCATGAACCAGAAAGCCTCGTCGCCGGCCTCCAGCAGGAACTCCACGGTGCCGGCCCCCCGGTAGCCCACCGCACGGGCCCCCGCCACGGCGGCCTCCCCGAGCCGGTGCCGCAGCTCCGGGGAGACCATCGCGGAGGGCGACTCCTCGATGAGCTTCTGGTGCCTGCGCTGCACCGAGCAGTCGCGTTCGCCGAGATGGACCGCGCCGCCGAAGTCGTCGCAGACGACCTGGACCTCGATGTGCCGGGTCTTTCGCAGGTAGCGCTCCATGTAGACGGCGCTGTTCTTGAAGACGGCCTGGGCGCTCGCCCGGGTGGCGGTGTAGGCGTCGCGCAGGTCCTTCGGATCGTGCACGACGGTGATGCCGCGCCCTCCGCCGCCGGCCACCGCCTTGATGATGACCGGATAGCCGATCTCCGCCGCCACGGCCACGGCCGCGTCCACCGAGTCGACCGGCTCGACCGTGCCCGGCAGCAGCGGCAGGCCGGCCGCCGTCATCAGCCGTCGCGCGGTCGCCTTGTCGCCGACGTTCTCCATCACGTCCGCCGGGGGACCGATGAACGTGATGCCGTCGTCGGCGCAGATCTCGGCGAAGTACGGGTCCTCCGAGAGGAATCCGTATCCGGGATGGATGGCCTCCGCTCCGGTACGGACGGCCGCTCCGATGATGTTGGGGATGTTGAGATAACTGCGGGCGGGGGCGCCCGGGCCGATGTGGACGGCCTCGTCCGCGGCCTTGACGAACTGGGCGTCGGCGTCGGGCGTCGAGTAGACCGCCACCGTCCGTACGCCCAGATCGCGGCAGGAACGGATGATCCGCAGCGCGATCTCACCCCGGTTGGCGATGAGCACCTTGTCGAACACGTCTCGGTCCTCCCGTGTGTGGCGGCGGCTCAGTCGACCGGGACGAGATCGATGAGCGGCTGGGCGTACTCGACCACCTCGCCGTCCCGGGCGTGGACGGCGTGCACCCGGCCCCGGACGTCGGCGGTGATGGAGTTGAGCAGCTTCATCGCCTCGACGACGGCCAGTTGCGTGCCGGGTTCGACGATGTCCCCGACCTGGACGAACGGCTCCGCTCCGGGCGACGGCGCCTGGTAGTAGGTGCCGACCAGCGGCGCCGTGACCTGGACGAGTCCCGCGGGCGCCGCGTCCTCGGCGGGTGCGTCCGCGCTCTGCGGTGCGGCGGGAGCGGGCGCGGCGGCCGGCGCGGGCGCGGGGAGCACCGCGCCGGGGGCGGCGGCCGGGGCCGTCTCCCACTCGACGTCGACGCTGATCCCGCCGGCCCGCAGCGTGATCCGGCGCAGGGTGCCCGGCAGTTCACCGGCCAGCAGCCGGGTCTGCGCTCTGAGCTCTTCGACCGTCATCGTGCCGGCGGCGGTCGGCGCCTCGGACGCCTCAGTGGTCATCACGCTTCTCCCAGTCGACGATGGGCTGACGTTCGGGGTGCCCGAACCGGTCGAAACGCTCCCGGCGCAGCTCGACGAGCCGGTCCCCCGGGAGGTCGAGCAGCGGACCCAGGGTCCGCACCAGAGCGGTCTTCACATTGAGTGCCGTCGGATACGGCGCCGTGTGCGCCCCGTCCGGCGGCTCGGGCACGATCGCGTCGACCACGCCGAGGCGCAGCAGGTCCCCGGCGGTCAGCCGGAGCGCGTCGGCCGCCTGGCCGGCGCGGTCCGCGGTGCCGAACAGGATCGTGGAACAGCCCTCCGGGCTGATCACCGAGTAGTACGCGTTCTCCAGCATCAGCACCGAGTTCGCGACACCCAGCGCCAGCGCACCGCCGCTGCCGCCCTCACCGGTGACCACCGAGACCACCGGGACGCGCAGCCGGGAGAGTTCCAGGATGCACTCGGCGATGGCGAGGCTCTGCCCCCTCTCCTCCGCCCCGATGCCGGGGAAGGCGCCCGGGGTGTCGATGAACGCCACGACGGGCAGGCCGAAGCGGTCCGCCAGCCGCATCAGCCGCAGCGCCTTGCGGTAGCCCTCGGGGTTGGGCATGCCGAAGTTGCTGCGGACCAGCGCCTGGGTGTCATGGCCCTTCTGGTGACCGAGCACGACGACGTTCCGGCCGCCGAGCCGGGCGATGCCGCCGGTCAGCGCCTGGTCGTCCCCGAAGACCCGGTCGCCGTGCAGGCTCACGAAGTCGTCGAAGACGTGGCCGATGTACTCCTCGGTGGTGGGCCGCCCGATGTTGCGGGCCAGGGCGACGGTGTCGCGGGTGCCGCGGACGGCCGGGGGCGGTTCGGTGAGCGGCTCCGCGCCGCCCACCTCCGGCAGTTCGGGCACCGAGGGGCCGAGCAGGGTCAGCAACCGGGCGAGGTGCTCCCGCTGGTTCTCCCGGGGGACGACCGCGTCGATCATGCCGTGCTCGAGCAGGAACTCGGCGCTCTGGAAGCCGGCGGGCAGTTCCTGGCGGATCGTGTTGCGGATGACCTGGGGACCGGCGAAGCCGATCAGGCTGCCCGGTTCGGCGAGGATGACGTCGCCGAGCATGGCGAAGGAGGCGCTGACGCCGCCGAAGGTGGGGTCGGTGTTGAGGTTGATCACCGGCAGCCGGGCCTCGCGCAGCCGGGCGACCCACTGGGCCGTCTTGGCCATCTGCATCAGCGACAGCGCGCCTTCCTGCATGCGCGCGCCGCCCGACGCGGCGATCAGCAGCAGGGGCAGCCGCCGGGACAGTGCGTGACGTGCCGCCGCGGCGATGCCCTCGCCGACCACGGCGCCCATGCTGCCGCCCATGAAGCCGAAGTCGACGGCGGCCACGACCAGTCGGCGGCCCTCGATCGTCATCTCTCCCGCGACCAGGGCGTCCTGCCGGCCGGTCCTGGCCTGCGCGTCCCGCAGCCGGTCGGGATAGGGCTTGCTGTCCGTGAACTTCAGCAGGTCACGCGGGCGGTGGTCGTCGGGGAACGACCGGAAGCTGTCGGCGTCCGCCAGCTGCTCGATCCGGGTGTGCGGGGGGATGCGGAAGTGGAACCGGCACTCCGGGCACACCTTCCTGTTGCGGTCCAGGCGCTTGACGTAGACGAAGGCGCCGCACGCCCCGCATCTGCGCCACTGCACCTCCTGGTCGGCCCTCACCGGGCCCTGTTGCCGGCTCACGGCCGATCACGCCCGCTCCGGCTCGGCGCTGCCCGGGACCGGCGGACGGACGCGCTGCGGTACGGACTCGGTGGCGGCGGCGATCCCGAAGACGGGGATGTTCCGGTAGACGGTGTGCATCCGCGCCGGGTCGACGATGTACGCCTCGTGGAAGATGCCGACGGCGCCGTCGTTGCGCACGGCCCGGTTGAACCAGGCCCACATGGAGCGGTGCTTGCCCTCCGTGTTGTGCGAGTAGCGCATCAGGTCGTCCATGCTGCGCCAGTACTGGAGCATGATCACGGTGCGGTTGAACCAGGCCCGCGAGTAGAGGAAGCCGTGGTCCTTGTTCTTCTTCAGCTCGATCAGCATGGGGATCATCGAGGCGATGACGGGCAGCCAGCGGTGCACCATCCAGAACTTGTTGATGCGGGTGCCGATCAGCAGCACCACGGTTCCCTCGGGCGGAGCGGCTATACGTGGCTCGGTGACGACCTTGAGGTCCATCGGGAGCTCCTCTCAGAACGGGTAGGCGCGGGCGGGGCTGCTGGTGGTGAGGGTGTGCCAGCGGGTGAACGCGTCGAGTGCGGCCCGGCCGCCGAATCCGGAGGCGTTGCCGGAGGCCCCGATGCCGCCGAACGGCAGCGCCGGGTCGTGGTTGACGGTCTGGTCGCCGACATGGACGACGCCGCAGCGCAGCCGGGGCGCGAGCGCGCGTCCGCGGTCGGCGTCGGACGTGTAGACGGCGGCGGTGAGCCCGTAGTCGGAGGTGTTGGCGAGCGCGATCGCCTCGTCGTCGTCGGCGAAGGCCGTGATCGTGGCGACCGGCCCGAAGACCTCCTTGTGGAAGACGGCCATCTTCGGTGTCACGTCGGCGAGCACGGTGGGCGGGAAGAACGGGCCCTGCACCCGCCCGCCGGTGACCAGGCGGGCGCCCTGGGCGACGGCCTCCTCGACGGCGGCGGCGATCCGGGTGAGCGCCCCGTGCTCGATGACCGGACCGATCTGGGCGTCCGTGCGGTACGGGTCGCCGATGCGCAGCGCGGCGGCGCGGCGGGCGAGGGTCTCGGTGTAGGCCTCCACCACGTCCTGGTGCACCAGATGGCGGCGGGCCGCCATGCAGATCTGGCCCTGGTGCAGGAAGGAGCCCCAGGAGCCGGCGGACGCCGCCTGCTCGATGTCGGCGTCCGGCAGGACGATGTAGGCGTTCTGCCCGCCCAGTTCGAGGACGACCCGCTTGAGCAGCCGGCCGGCGGTGGCGCCGATCTCGCGGCCCACCTCGGTGGAACCGGTGAACGACACCATCGCCACGTCCGGCGCCTGGACCAGGGCCGCTCCGGCGTCCGCGTCACCGTGGACCACTTCCAGGACGCCCTCTGGCAGCCCCGCGTCGGCGAGGACCTCGGCGAAGAGACGTCCGCCGGACAGCGGCGTGTGCGGATCCGGCTTCAGCAGCACCGTGTTGCCCAGGGCGAGCGCGGGAGCGACCGAGCGCATACCGAGCAGCAGCGGGAAGTTCCACGGCACGATCACTCCGACGACGCCGAGCGGGACCCGGGTCACCTCGGTCTCCCGTCCGGGCTCGGAGCCGGGGCCGTGCGGGCTGTCGGGGCCGGTGGCGAGGGCGGCCGCGTGCCGCAGCTCCGCAGCACCCGCGTGCACCTCGTAGAACGCCTTCCCGGTGATGGAGCCGCCTTCGCGGACCAGGAGGTCCATGGCGTGCTGGTCACGCTCCAGCAGCAGATCGGCGGCGCGGGACAGGATCGCGGCGCGTTCCGCGGCGGGCCGCGCCGCCCAGGCGGGTGCCGCGGCGGCGGCCCGGCGGGCGGCCGAGGCCACGGCGCCCGGGGTGGCGAGCGGGACGCTGCCCAGCTCCTCGCCGGTGATGATCTCCCGGCTCGTCAGGAGCGCGGCTTCGGTGGCAGTGGTCACCTGCATACCTCTGTTTCTTCGTGGGAGGGACGTGCCGGGCCGCTGCCGCGCGTCATGACCGCGTGGGCGGTGACACGGCCGGCGCCGGTGGTGACGGAGAGGGAGATGTCGCCGCGCAGAACCGTCTCCGCGAAACGGGCGACCTCACCCCGGAAGATCAGGGTGTAAGGACCGCCGTCCGTGCCGAGGAGGTCGACGTCACGCCACCGGCCGGCCACCCGCGGCGGTGCGGCGAGGGCGCGCAGGGCGGCCTGGCGCAGTGCCCACCGGACGGCGGAGCCGCCACCGGCGGGCAGTTCCAGCGCCTTGGCGCCGTGCCGGGCGATCAGCCTGTCGAGAGCGTCGGCGTCGACGCCGTAGCTGCCGATCCGAAGGACGCTCGGCCCGTGCTCAGGCATGGGCGGCCCGCCCCTCGGCGAGCAGGTCCTCGACCATGGAGATCAGGTTCTGGACGGTCATCCGGTCGAGCATCCGGTCGAGGGTGAGCCGGCCTTCCCATTCCGCGGGGTCGAGCTGCGGCATGACGGTGCGCAGTTGTGCCAGCCCGCGGCGGCTGATGATTCCTCCGGCGTCGCAGAATTCCGCGTCGGCCACATCGCCCTGGAGATAACGTCCGCAGCGTTCCACCGAGAGAACGACCGGCGCACTGCATTCGATGCGGAAGAAGATGTCCAGCAGGTCGAGCGATTCCAGTCCGAGATCGGCGCTGAGAACGAGATCGGTGCGGTATACGGCGGCGTCGATTCCGAGCGTGTCGATGACGATGGAACGGACCAGTTCCTTCACATCGTAGTGAGACATGTGCATCACTCCTGTCCGGCCTGCCCGGCCTCGAAGACCCCTTCTTCGCGGCCTCTTCTCACCAGAGCCGCCGGACGGCGCGGACCGGACACGTCCGCGGGCTCCGGCGCGGCCGGGCAGCTGACGCAGCCGGCCGCCGCGGGCACGCGTTCGCCCGCCTCGACGGCGGCGAGCACCCGGCGGAGCCTTCGCAGGCAGCGCGTCCGTATGGGGCCGACGGAACCGACGGACATGGACAGGGCGGCGGAGATCTCCTCGTAGGAGGCGGGCGGGTCGTCCAGGGCGAGGAGCAGCACACCGCGGCACTGCTCGGAGAGGGTGCCGATGGCCCGCAGCACCTCTTCCCCGCTCTGGGCCCGTAAGGTGATCTGCTCCGGGCTTTCGCCGTGCCCGGAAAGGCCGTCGAGAGTTTCGCTGTCGCCGACCATGACAAGGCGCTTTCCCCGCGTGACGACTTTGAGGGATTCACGCCGGGCGACGGTGGCGAGCCAGTCGCCGACACGGTCCGGATCGCGAATCCGGTCCACGTTCTGCACGAGCCGGAACCAGGTGAGCTGTCGCACGTCCTCGGCGTCCACGTCGTTCATCCGGTGGCTGCGCACGACGGAGGACACGAGCCTGCCGTACCGCTCCACCATCTCGTCCCAGGACTCCTGTTCGCCGCGTGCGCATCCGGCCAGAAGTTCCGCATTCCCTTTACGGGTCATTGGAATTCCCTCGTAGCAAAACAACAGTGCCGTCGGCGGGGGGTACCTCTCATGCAAGCCGTCGCCGGCACGGACGGGCAAGCACATCGGCTGGCAGCTAGCGGACCGGCCACAGGTGGACACCGGGGCGGCCCGGGCCGGCCGGGCGGCGTCACGGGCCCGCCTCGCGGGGCAGGAGCTCCGCCATGGCCGAGCGGAGCCGGACCGGCAGCGGCCCCGTGTCCTCGTCCCCGGCCCGGATGGCCACGCCGAGGGCGAACCGGTCCCACACCTGCAACACCTGCACCTGCCACAGTTCACGCTCCTGTTCGGGGATCTCGTCGTCCACGACGGCCAGGCCCCCGTCGCGCAGCCGGTGCACCGAGAAGGCGTCGAACCCGCGGCACATGCCCATGCCGGTGGCCTTGGTGTACGCCTCCTTCGCCACCCAGGAGTCGGCGAAGGCGTGGCCCCGCTGGTCCTCCCGGTTGCGCCGGAGCACCTCGGTCTCCAGCGGGGTGAAGACCTTCGGCGCGAACTGCATCGCCTCCGTGCGGGCGGGGGTGACCTCTGCGTCCACGCCGGCGGTCCGGCCGCGGACCACGATGGCCGCGATCAGCCCGTTGGTGTGGGTGATGTTGAAGTCCAGCCCCCAGGCCGCGCCCTCGACCTCCGGGCGGCCGTACTTGCCGGTGCGGAACCGCCATGAGCCGGGCGGGACGTCCGCGTAGCGCGACAGGACCTGGCGGGAGAGCAGCCTGGCGCCGAGGAAGCGGCGCCGGGCGGCGGGGAACAGCAGCCGGTCGTGCCGGGCCCGTTCGTCGTCGGTGAGCAGCGCGGCGCCACCGGTGGCCTCGGCGAACCGCTCGACGTCCTCCTCGGCGAGCAGCCAGACCTCGGCACTGTCGGCGAGCGGGTCGTCGAGCGGGGCCCCCGGCGGGTCGGCGTGCGGGTCGGCGAGCCGTGCCCCGATGTCCATGGGTGTTCCTCCCTTCGTGAGTTCACCTGTTGACGGGAAAGGCCCTGAAGGAGAAGAGCCGGCCGTCGCTGTGCGCGGACGCCAGCGCCGCGGCGACCTCGGCGATCTCCTGCGGCCCCGTGATCCGCCGGTTCGGGTGGAACCGCTTGAGCAGCCGTTCCAGACACACCAGCAGCACCGCCGGGGAACGCAGCGCCGCATCCACGCAACGCCCGCCGTTGAGGTGGAGGTGGACGACGGCGGCCGCGGCGGACACGGTGGTGTACTGCTTCGCCAGGTCGTACAGCTCCGCCGACGAGGCGGCGTCCTTGCCCTGGTCGGAGAGGAGTTTGCGGTGCTCCTCCGCGATCCGGTCCAGCTCGCCGGCGATCGCCCCGGCGGCGTCGGCCGCGGCGGCCAGCCGTGCCGCGTCGCCGCCGGTGGCCCGCCCGGCCGAGCGGCGCAGCTCGTCGACGGCGGCGCGCAGGGCGAGCACCGGGTCGTCGACGCCACGGCTGAACAGCTGCTGCTCCGCGGGACGGTACGGCTCCATGGGGTGGGCCGGGTCGAAGAGCGGACGGGTCCTCGCCACCGCGCCGGCCACGGCCCCGGGGTCCTGGGCGGTGGCGTTGGCGAGCAGCTTCTCCAGCTGGAGGGCGATGTTCTTGAGGTTCACGACGGTGTTGCCGTCGGCGAAGTTGGAGATGGCGAAGTCCCGCAGCACCTTCTGGAAGATCCCGTGCCGGGGGTGGGAGCGCAGGTAGTAACGGGCGCCCAGCACGGTGCTGAGCCGCCCGAGCGTCTCCTCCAGGAAGGTGGGGACGAAGTACTTCACCACCGACGACCAGATGCTCGCCTGGTCCGGGCTCAGCTGGAGGCTGCGCACCGCCCCGGTGGTCAGCGCGTCGGTGACCAGCAGATCCGCGAAGCTCTCCACGAGCTGGCGCTGCGAGTAGGGGACCTCGAAGACCGGTCCGCCGAAGATGGTGCGCCGGACGGCGAAGTCGAGTGTGGTGCGCAGCGCCGTGTCCACACAGCTCATCGCGATGCTGGCGATGGCCACCCGGGCCAGCTGACTGCTCTTGAGAGCCGTCTCGAGACCCTGCCCCGCCCGACCGAGCAGCGCCGAGTCCGGCACGAAGCAGTTCCGCAGCCGCACCCCGCTCATGTCCAGACCGCGCAGACCGTGCAGCGGCTCGTCCGGCAGGTGCTCGAGCCCGCCGTCCGGTACGGCGGCCTTCTCCACGGCGAAGACGGAGTATCCGCCCGGGCCGCCCCGCTCCGAGGTACGGGCGAACACCATGACGACGTCGGCGACGGTGGCGTTGCCGATCGTCCACTTCTCGCCGTCGAGCAGCCAGCCGCCCTCGGTCCTGCGGGCGGTGGTGTCGTTGGCGAGGATGTCGCTGCCGTGCCGGCGTTCCGACAGACCCCACGCCAGCTTCCCGCCGCCTCTGATCACATCGGCGAAGTGCTGGCGCTGCTCGGGGGTGCCGGCGATCCACACCGGCATGTAGCTGAGGCTGGTGAGGACCATGGCCGTCGCGGACGTGGGGTCCCGCCGAGCGACCAGCCGGTACAGGTTGAAGCCGTCCTGGACGTCGACGGCCTTGCCGCCGTTCTCCGCGGGGACGATCCAGTCGTACAGCCCCCAGGCGGCGAGGTGGTCGACGAACTCGTGCGGGTACCGCTCCTGTTCGTCCAGGCGGAGGATCCGGGAGAACGGCATGGGCCCGTCCGGGTCGTCCGGGTCGCCCAGGTGCCGTTCGAGGTCGGCCATCAGGGCCGGCAGATCGGTCATCGCTCGTCGTCCTCCACGTCGTCCGGGCCGGCCCGGTGTGCGGTGCCGTCACTGAGCCGTACCGGCAGGGCCGTGAACAGCCGGTGTGCGGCGTCGAGTTCGGTGATCAGACGCCCGGCCGGGGCCGCGTCGGGGCCCGCCGAGCGCGGCTCGCGGCCGTCCACGAGCGTGGTCAGCAGACCGAGGACGGCGGTGAGCCACCCGGCGCCGCCGGGCGCCCTGTCGCCGTACAGTCCGGCGCCGTCGCGGTGGAACCACCACGTCAGGGCGGCGGTCGCCGCCGCGTACAGCAGGCACGCCCGGTCGGCGAGGTCCAGCAGCTCCGGGGACGCCTTCAGCGAGCGGGCCCGGTCGCGCTGGGCGGACGCCGCCTCCCGTACGGCGCCGCCCAGCGTCCGGTGGACCTCCCTCACCAGGGCGGCGGCGCGGGCCTCGCCCCTGTGGCCGAGTTCGGCGGCGATCGCGTCCGCGTGCCCGGCGAAACCCAGCAGGATGTCGTCCTTCGGACGAACGCCCAGGTCGAGCGCGGCCGGCTCGACGCCGGGCAGGGCGTCCGCGTCACCGAAGGCGAACACGGTGGTCAGCCGGCGCTCGCGGTCCGCCGCCGCCCCGTCCTCCTGGGCGGCCCCGCCCGGTTCCCCGCCGCAGACGGCCGAGTAGGCGGGCAGGTGCATGGCGATCGCCCGCAGGTTGCCGAGCACGCTGGTGTCGATGACGGCGACCATGGCGTTGTCACGGACCGCCTTGTCCAGCACCGCGCCGCGCCCCTCACGCAGCACGCCGCGGGCCCCGGTCAGGGCACGGGAGCGGGTGGCGCAGGCGGCGGTGAGCCGGGTGGCCACGTGCTTGACGACCGAGGAGCAGAGCCCGAACGACTCCGGCGCGACATGGACGAGCCGCGCGGCGGCGAGAACCGTCACGTCCGTGGCGATCAGCTCGGCTGCGGCCAGGGCCAGTTCACGCGAGCCGTAGGGCGTGTCCGCGACGCGCTCGCCCCCCGTCCGGTGCTCACGGGTGAAGCGCAGCGCCGTACGCAGCGCCGTGTCGGCGGTGGCCAGGCAGCCCGCGGTGCTCATCAGCCGGACGATCTGCTGGGCCCGCAGCGCTCCCGCCAGCCCGCTGCCGGTCTCCCCGACGACGGCGCCGGGCGGGACGGCCAGGCCGTCGAACTCCAGGTCGGCGAAGTCGATCCCGCGCATCCCGGTGGTCCGCCGCGCCGGCAGCCGCCGTACACGGTCGTCCGCCAGCTCCTCCGGTCCCAGCAGCAGCGCGGTGAACGCGGCCGGACCGCGCTGTGCGGTCCGGGCCACGACGACCGCCGCGTCCGCCGAGGCGCCCCGGCCGACCAGCCATTTGACGCCGGTGAGCCCGCCGTCCTCGTCCAGCCGGCAGCTGTTGGCGAGGACGTCGCTGCCCGCCTGTTCCTCGGACAGTCCGAAGGCGACGGTGCGGCCGTCCCGCAGCCATCCGGCGACCCTACGGTGCTGTTCCGCCGTGCCGGCGGCGAGGACGGTCATCACGGCCGAGATGCTGAACATCGTGGCGGGCATGACGTTCACGTCGCGGCGGGCGCAGACGCGCACCAGGACATGGGTGTCCTCGAAGGAGCGCAGCGTGCCGCCCAGGGACTCGGGGAGGTGGCAGAGGTGGAAGCCCTCGGCGCGCAGCCGCGCCTCCGCCGCCGCCGGGTACGTCTCCGCGGCGTCCCGGGCCGCGCCGGCCGCGAAGCCGTACGGGTTGTCCGGTTGCCAGGGGTCCCCCAGAGCGGCGTCCAGCGCCTCGGCGCGGGCGAACGGCGCGGCGGCCGGTACGGGCGCCGGGGGCGGCGCGGTCGCCGAGCGTGCCGCTGTCACCGCCCCACCCCCACCGCGGGATCGCACGAGGTGGCGTCCTCCGGCGACGGGCGGGTCGCGAAGCCCGCGGGGAAGGCGACGCCCGCGGCCCGCAGGACGGCCAGCCGCTGGTGGAACGCCGCCCCCGCCATGATCTGCCGCGCCACGTCGGCCACCCGGCGGTGCTCCGGCGCCGCCAGATAGGTGCCGCGCACCCAGGCGTTGAAGCTGCCCATCGCCGGCCCGCACCAGATCTGGAAGTCGACCGCGCGGTCGGCCTCCCCCGTCTTCGCCCAGCGCGAGGCCATGCCGAGGTACCAGCGGAAGATCAGTGCCGCGCGTCGCTTGGGGTTCCCTTCGGCGCGGGCGAGCTGACCGGGGTCACGGCGGCGGAAGTACTCGGCGGTCTCCTCCCACACGTCGTCCAGCGGCCGCCGGAAGATCTGCTCCTCGACCCGGGTGCGCACATCCGCGGGTATCGCATCGATGCCGTCGTACGTTCGGTACAGCTCGTACAGCTGCTTGGCCCGCATCGGGAAGAACGTGCCGCGCCGGAGCACCTGGAGCTCGACGCCCATCTCGAACATGTCGGCGGCGGGCGCCATGTCGCAGTCGGCGATGCCCGCCTGGCTGAGCATCTCCTTGACGCGGGCGGACGTCCCGGCCTCCAGACAGGACTGGTTGACCGAGCCGGTGACGATGTAGTCGGCTCCCATAGCGAAGGCGGCGGCCGCCGCCTCGGGGGTGCCGATTCCGCCGGCCGCCCCGATCCGGATGCGCGCGGGGCAGCCGGTCTCCTGCGCGACGGCGTCGCGCTGCCGCATGATCACGGGCAGCAGGGCGGGCAGCGGCCGGCGGTCGGTGTGGCCGCCGGAGTCGGCCTCGACGGTGATGTCGTCGGCGAGCGGGATCAGCGCCGCGAGCCCGGCCTGCTCCTCGGTGACGAGGCCCTCCTCGACGAGCGCCCGCACCATCGCCTCCGGCGCGGGCCTCAAAAAGAGGTCCGCGATCTCCGGCCGGGACACCTTGGCGATGATCTTGTTGGCGGCGACGACACCGTGCGGCCCGCCCGCGGTGAGTCCGGCCACCCGGTAGCGGACCAGGTGGGGGGTGAGTTTGAGGAAGGCGGACGCCTCGACCCGGCGGACCCCGTACTTGAGGAAGAGGTCGACCGAAGTGCGCTCGAGCCGTTCCTCGCTGGGGCTGTGGATCAGGTTGCAGGCGTAGGCGAGCCCGGGGATCTCGTCGCGGAAACGCACCAGTGCCTTCTCGACCGCCTCCGGCAGCAGGCCGGCCGCCCCGTAGGAGCCGAGGAAACCGGCCCGCGCCATGGCGATGACCATGTCGGCGGACGCGATGCCGTTGGCCATGGCGCCGCTCATGTAGGCCTGACGCACGCCGTGGTCGGCGAGGAAGGCGGCGCTGCCGAGCCGTTCGGGTCCGAGCGGCGGGGCGGCGGCGACGATCTCGTGGTCGCCGCCGGCGGTCACCGTGCCGCCGCTCGCGGCCCCCAGGCCGTACGGCCCGCGCAGGATGTAGACGGGCTCGTCGAGCCGCGTCAGGGCCTGGTGGATCCCGGTGTCGCCGACCGCGGGCTGCCCGGGGCCGCTCCACCGCGGCCGGTACAAGTCGGTGGTCATGCTGAGTCTCCTGTAGGTCGCACGCCGGATCAGGCCTGGTCGTGGTGGATCTCGATGCCGATGCCGCCCAGCTGGTAGATCCGCAGGGTGGACTTCCAGACGTTCGCGTCGCCGAGCAGCTGGATCCGGCCCGGTTGGCGGCGCACCTCCTTGATGTGCACGTCGAACTCCATGTCCGGGTCGGTGCGCAGGATCTGGCCGCGGTACGTCCAGGTCGTCTCGCTGCCGGACAGCAGCGCGAAGCGCGGATTGACCAGGCCGTCGGTGAGACCGGTCTCGACCGCGTACACCTGGAGGCCCTGGAGCAGCGCCTCGACGCCGAGCGAGCCGGGCATCACCGGGTCGCGGTGGAAGTGGCAGGAGAAGTACCAGTCGTCCGGGCGGATCGTGCGGTGGCCGCGCAGATAGCCGCGGCCGTGCTCACCGCCGCCCGGGAGCACGTCGACCCACTCGACCAGGTCGAGGTGGCCGCCGGCCAGCCTCGGGCCGCCGCGGGCCGGCTCCCCGGCGCGGTACGCGGGCAGCTCCACCCGGCGGACTCCCGCCGGACGGTCGGTCTGCCGGTCCAGCCAGGGCAGTACGTGCCTGCCCTTGTCGAGGCCGACCTGGTTCTCCAGCGCCTTGTCGTTGAAGTATCCGAAGAGGGATTCGCCGGTGTAGAACACCTCGCCGTCGGCGGAGAGTTCGTAGCGGTAGTTCTGCAGGACCGAGCCGGGCATCCGGTCGCTGGACAGCAGCGTGGAGCGGTGCTGGACGGTCCTGCCGCGCAGGTCGATGTCCTTCACCAGGGTGGCGCGCCCGTCGAGGTTGCGGATGCTGAACTGCTCGTCGGGTTCGTGGAGCGTGGCTCCCAGGTAGTAGCCGAGCAGGATGGCGGCCTGGAGGCTCGACTCCATGTAGACGCAGTTGGGCATGTGGGGATGCCCGTTGTGGCTGTAGTACCAGGCGTCGTCCGGCGAGTCGTACTCGGTGACCATGACGGCGCCGCGCTTGAGAACACCCCGTGTGCCGTCGAGCGACATCACCCGGTCGACGAAGAGGAAGTCCCCGTTGGGGATGTACGGGGCCCTGCTGTCGGCGTAGATCTCGAACTCCGGGCCCATGGCGATCGCCAGGTCGCCCTTGGCGGCGTGCGCCATGTGGAACTCGCTGAGCATCGCGGGCTCCCCGGTGGCGGGGCTCAGCCGGCCGAGGAAGTGCGGCACCTCGCCACCGGCCTCCGGCCGGAACGGGGCGCCGGGCTTCTCCACCAGGCGGATACCGAGACCGCTGACGCTGATCGACGGCTTGCCGTCCCGCAGCACGACCACATCGGCGGTGATCGCCGGCCGCGGCAGCAGGGTGAGTCCGGTGATGTCGATGCGGTATTCGATGCGCTCGGTGTCCGGGGTGATCTGTCCGCGGACCTTGACGTCGGTCCGAAGACCAGGGACGGGCTGGAAGCGGGCGTCGGGGAACGACAGGTGCAGACCGAGGGAGAGGGCGTACACCTCCAGCAGCTGGACCGCGCCCTCCGCGACGAGCGAGCCCGCGAGCACCGGGTCGTCCGGGAAGTGGCTCGTGAAGTACCAGCCGTCCGGGACGAGCCGCTTCACCGCCTCGATGCGCCCGAGACCGGCCGGGCCGCCCTTGCGGTCGAGCAGAGTGACCTCGTCGGCCATGCGGAGGCGTTCCGTGGGCAGCCTGAGCGAGGTGTTGCAGCCGGCGGGCTGACGGTGCCCCGGCCCGAACACCTCGGCGATCCTGCCGTCGGCGAGCCGCGCCAGGTCCTTCGAGGTGAGCGAGGTGCGGTGGGTACGCGCCAGCGGCTTGAACGAGCTCGACCCCGTGAACGCCGAATCACCCTTGGGCGGGACGGCCTTGCCCTCGATGATGCCGAGGGAGCTGTCGAGCTCCTCGTCCGTGAAGAACCCGGCGCAGGCGTTGTCCAGCTTGAGGATCAGCTCGCCGTCGGCGTAGCAGTCGTAGTGGAAGAAGAACAGCAGCGTGTCGCCCTGGCGCACGAACTGGTCGATCCAGATGTCGTACCGCAGGGTCTGCCCGACGCGGGGCAGGTCGCCGACGAAGCTGAGGCTGCTGTCCAGGAGGCGGTAGACCCGGTCACCGCGGTTGGTGAAGTCGGCGCCCAGATAGCTGATCAGGAGCAGGTCGCACTGGCCGGCCTCGATGGTGACAGCCGGCGGGACCTGCCCGTCGACGGCGTACCAGGCGTCCATCGGGATGTCGTACTCGGTACGGATGAACGAGGGCCTGAACTCGCCCGGTTCGGCGTCCAGCGCCGTTACGCGGGTGGCGAAGTGATAGGGCGGCGCGGGCAGCCGGACCCGGCGGCGGTAGTCGTCGATCTCCGCGAAGCGGGGGCCGAAGACGTTGCCGATCCTGCCGGTCGCGAACTCGAGGAGATCGTGCTCGTCCCAGATGACGCCCTCGGGCTTCGGTGGCCGGGGCGCGGCGGACGGCGCGGGTGCCGTAGCCGGCGCGGGTGTCGTAGTCGGCGCGGATGCGGCGGGCGGCGGGGGCGCCGGTGCCGTAGGCGCGGGTGCCGTGGGCGCGGGTGCCGTGGGCGCGGGTGCCGTGGGCGCAGGTGCCGTGGGCGCCGCGTGGCCGCCGTCGGGCGAGAGCAGGGCGACGAGTTCGTCCCGCAGTTCGTGCTGGGCCTTGAGCACCTCTCGGTGCGCCTCCAACATGTCGCTGCGCAGGCCCCGGACGAGGACGGCCGTGGTCTCGTCGGCCGTGACCGCCCGCTTCCGCGCGGGCTGCGGGGACCGATCGGGCTGGTCGGGGCCGGGGGGCGGTACCGGCAACGGCGCTCCGAAGATCGCCGGGCCGGGCGGCTCGGCGGCCGCCGCCCGCGCCTCTGCGGGTCCGGACGGCAACACGACGGCTCCTGCCGGGATCATCGTGACGGGCTCCCGTTCCAGCACCAGGGCCGGCGCCTTCGGCTGCGCGGAGGGGCGGTTCGGCATTGCGGTGTCCCATTCCGTCGGGGTGTCTGAGCCCTTGGCGTGCGCCGGGGCGGGGTCGAGGGGGCCACCGGCCCCCGGTACGGGCGCCGGTGGGCGAGCACCGGAGGCGACGGCGTCGCCGGGGCGCGGCGCGGTGTGTACAGCGGCCGGTTCGGCAGACGCGGGAGCCGACACGGCCGCGAATGCGGCACCCCTTTCGGCAGCCGCGGGGACCGGCTCGGCCGCCACGTTCCGCCCGGACGCGACGGTCACGGGCACGGGTGCGACGGCACCTGCCACGGCGGGCACGAGCGACGCGGCGGCACCGGACCCGGTCGGCACAGCCGCCTCCGGCCCCGTCGGCACGGACGCCGCGGCGGCACGTGCCCCTGCCGGGGCAGGCCGGGCAACGGGACCCGCCCCCGCCGGAACGGGCGCGGCAACCGCCCGCGGCAGGTTCGGTACCAGAGGCGCCGCCGCCTGTGTCACCAGGTGCGGGACCGGGGCGCCGCCCGTCGGGAAGCTGCGCACGCCCAGCGCCTTGCCGGGCGTGCCGACCGGGGCGAAGGCGCCCAGGTCGACGGGGATGCCGTGGCCCGCGAGGCGCGCCGCGAGACGCGCGACGTCGCTCGCCCCACGCGCCCCGCGGCGGTCGACGGAGACCGCGAGATGCGGTGTGCCGGACAGGGTCTCCTGGATCCAGCGCGCGCAGGTACTGCTGGGGCCGACCTCGATGAAGCAGCGGTAGCCGTCGTCGTACGCGCGCCGCACCAGCCGGGGGAAGTCCACCGTCTCGCGCAGCGTCACCGCGATGTTCCCCGCCACGGCGTCCGGGTCGAAGTCCGTCACGGGCGCGTAGTGGCGACTGCTGTAGAGGACCAGGTCCCCGACGTCGCCCGTCGGGTAGCGGTTCAGGTCCGCGAGGTCCGTGAGGACACCGTCGACCACGGGGCAGTGCATCACATGGTTGGCGGGGGAACGGGCGCTCCTGCAGTCGAGTTCGGCGATGAGCTCCCGGCACTGACCGGGGTCGCCGGCGATCACCGACTCCTGGGGCGTGTTGACGTGCGTGATGTACACCCGGTCGTAGCGCGTGACGGCCGCCCGTACCTCCTCGGCCGGGGCGAGCACCACATGCGTGGCCCAGACGTCCGCGTCCGGCACCTCGTCGCCGAGGCCCCAGAGCGCGCGCACCGTTCGCTTGGGACCGCGCAGCATGTCGTCGAAGAGCGGCGAGGCGCTGATCTTCTCGTCCCCGCGCGCGCTCTTGATCCAGCCGCCCGTGGCGAAGAGCATGCTGCTCTCGCCGAGGCTGTAGCCGAAGGCCCCGTCGACGTCGATCCCGAGCACTTCCCGCACGAGGTCCGTCGACAGCAGGGCGTAGCTGGTGCCGGCCGCCAGCATCAGCGGGATGTCCTCGACCAGTTCACCCTCGCGTCGCATCAGCTCGCGGCGGTCCAGCGGGCCGCGGGCCCGTGGGTAGAGCGCGGCGCTGCGCAGCAGTTCGGCGGGGAGTTCCGCCTGGGCCTCGAAGCGGGGCAGCAGTCCGGGGAACGCCCGGAACAGCGACCGGCCCAGCCCGAGGTAGGAGTTGAACGCGCCCGGGAAGACCAGGGCGACCTTCGCACCGGGGCCCACCGGCCGCGCGGTGAAGAAGCTTCCCGAGGGCGACGACCACTCGCCTCGCGACCGCCACACGCCGGGCAGGTCCTTGAGCGCCTGGTCGATCTGCCGGACGAGGCCCGCGGTGTCGTCGGCGACGAGTACGGCCTTGAGCGTGGCCGGCCGGTCCTCGAACACCTCGGCGTGGTCGTCGCCGTCGAGCGCGGACCGTACCTCCGCCAGCCGCCGCAGCAGGCCGTCGAAGTCGTCGGCGCCGACCGGCACGACCAGTGCCCCGCCGGACCGCGACCAGTCGGTCGCGGCGAGTTCACCACGGACGGTGGCGCCCGTGAGCACCAGGTGGGCGTGGCTGCCGGCCGTACCGGTGACGCTGACGGAAGCGGCACGCCGCCCGTCGCGCCGGGTCCGCAGCCAGGGGCGGGAGTCGGCGGGGAGGAAGAAGGCGGAGCCGTCGAGCCGTTCGGCGCCGATCCCGTCCGGGGCCACCGGGAAGTAGGCGTGGTGCAGGCAGAGCGCCGCACGGATGACGCCGGCGAGCCCGGAGGCGCAGCCGGTGTCGCCGACGGTGCCCCGTACCCCGGTCAGGGCGGTACGCAGCTCCCCGCCGGCCCGTGCGCCGGTCCACACCCGCGCCAGCCCCTCGACCTCGGCGGCGTCCGCGCGGCCGGCTTCCACCAGCTCGACGTCCCGCGGGGTCATCCCGGCGGCGGCGAGGGCGTCCTCCGCGGCACGTTCGACCAGCTCGGGCCGCACGGCGGGCGTGACGTCCGGCGAGTGGTGCACGGAGAGGGACTGCACCGTGGCGTACACGGTCCGTCCCTCGGCCACGGCGTCGGACCGGGTGACGACGACGGCGCCGGCGCCCTCCCCGAGGACGCGGATCCCGTCGCGGACGGAGCCGGGTTCGAGCAGCTCGCGGGCAAGGGTGTTCTCCGGGCCGGCGGCGAGGTCCACCGCCCCGACGAGCACCGCCTCCACGGTGGGGTCGAGCAGCAGCAGCCGGGCCACGTCGAGGGCTTCGACGCCGACCGCGCTGTCCGAGGAGAGCGTGAACGAAGGGCCGGTGAAGTTCCACAGGGAGGCGACCCGGCTGGCCATGATGTTGCCGATGTAGCTGAGGACCTCGTTGGGTTCGATGGAGTCGTGGATGCCGTCGCGTGCGGCCCGGGTGAGTTCCGCCAGCTGCTGCGGCGACGGCTCGACGCCCGCCGCCGCGCACCATTCGGTCAGCCTGCGGCCCAGTTCGTAGCGCGCGCCGTGTCCGTGCGCGCTGGGCTCCATCTCCATGCCGATGACGACGCCCACGCGGCGCGCGCCGCCGGCGGCGTCGCTCCCCGGGCGGGGACGTTCGTATCCGGCGTCGCGGAGTGCCTCTTCCGCGACGCGCATCATCAGCAGCTGCTGCTGGTTGAAGTGGTCGAGGTCCTTGGGCGGTATCCGGTACGACGTGGTGTCGACCTCGAAGTCCTCGATGTACGCGCCGCGGGGGGCCGACGGGCCCGCCAGTCCGGCCCGCTCGAGGGGGCCGCCCGGCACTGTCTCGAAGCCGCGCCAGCGCTGCTCCGGCAGGTCGCGTACGGCGTCGTGCCCTTCGTAGCCCGCCCGTTCGAAGTCGTCGAGGGTGGTGAAGGAGCCGAAGTGGGCGCCCATGCCGATCACGGCCAGCCGCGGTACCTCGGCACCGGCACCTGGTCCGGCGCCGGCTTCCGCCTCCGCCCCGGCCGTCGGCCCGTCCGGCGCCGACAGCACCACATGCGCGTTGGTGCCGCCGAAGCCGAACGCCGAGACACCGGCCCGCCGGGGCGATCCGGGAGCCGGGTCGGGCCACGGAACGGCCTCGCGCACCACACGGTCGGCGACCGTCCCGGGAAGCGGGCGGTCCACGCCGACGGTCGGCGGGATCACTCCGTGCGACAGGGACAGGACGACCTTCAGCAGGCTGGACATGCCCGCGACGGTCAGCAGGTGACCGACGTTGGCCTTGACCGACCCGAGGAGCGGGCCGCGTCCGAAGAAGTCCTCGACGCCGCCGAGTTCGGTGCCGTCCCCGATCGGTGTGCCGGTGGCATGGCACTCCAGGTACTGGACGGCGGAAGGATCGACGCCGGCCTGCGCGTAGGCCAGTTCGTACGCCGCGAGCTGCCCGGTCACGTTCGGGACCAGCATGTGCCTGCCGGGCCCGTCGTTGGTGAGGGCGAGCGCGTCGATGACGGCGTGGACGTGATCACCGTCGCGCCGGGCGTCGGCCAGCCGCTTCACGGCGATCATCGCCGCGCCCTGGCCGGTGACGATGCCGCGGGACCGTTCGTCGAAGGGCTGGCTGAAGCCGTCCGGCGGGTAGGCCCGCAGGTCGGAGAAGGACAGATGGATCACGGTCGGGTCGGGCGCGCACACCCCGCCCGCCAGCATGAGATCGGCGCGCCCGGTCTCCAGATGGGCGCAGGCCAGCTTCAGCGCGTACAGCGCGGACGAGCAGGCGGCGTCCAGGGTGAACCGGGGCCCTTCCAGGCCCAGGGCGGCGGCCACCACCTTGGCGGGCATGCCGCCCGCCCAGAGATTGTGCGCGGCGGCCATGGGGTGGGAGCCGTGGCCGGGACCGGTCACGGCGTCCGGCGGTACGCGCAGGGCGGCGTCCGCGAGCCCGTGGGCCACCGCCGAGTTCCACAGGTCGCCGGTGAACCGGCCGGAGGCCGGGGTGGGGAACGGATAGTTCCCGAACACCACCCCGGTCCTCCGCCGGTCCGGACCGTCCGCGGTCGGGGGATGTCCCGCGTCGGCCAGTGCGTCCCCGGCCACCCGGAGCGCCCAGTGGAACGAGCGGTCCAGGCCGGCCAGGTAGTCGGACGGGAGAAGGTATCCGTTCGGTTCGAAGGCCGTGCTCTCGTCGTACTCGCCGAGGAAGCCTCCCCGGGTGCAGTAGATGCGGTGCCTGTCCTCCGGGTCGGTCTCCCGGGCCTGCGGGGAGTGCCCGAAGATCCGGTCGTTCCCGTCGGTGCGCGAGTCCACGCCGCCGATCAGGTTGCGCCAGTAGTCGTCGGGTGTCCCCGCCCCCGGGAAAAGGCAGGCCAGGCCGACGATCGCGTACTTGCCCATGGTTGGGTCAGCCTCCGAGTTGTCGAGATGTCCGCTCGGGAAAGGTGGTCGGTGACCGGTCCGTCAGACCGTCACGGTCGCCGCGCCGGTCCGTGCGGCCGGCCCGAACTTGCCTTCCAGCTGCGGGTCCTCGACGACCGACACCCCCTCCATGACCTGGAGGACACGGCCCTCGCGATCGAGCGCGGTGACGGAGCAGGTGACGCCGGCCGGTCCCGCCACGACGTTCTCCACCGCGATCAGGAACTCCTGGTCAGCGGGGAGCGGGGCGAAGTAGCGGGCGCGGGCGATCTCCATCGGCAGGCACGCCCGGTTGCGGAAGCGCCGGACCCACACCAGTGCGGACTGGAGCATCAGGTCGGCGAGCACGGGGCTGTGGAACCGCCCGTGGTACGCGCCCCGTGCGGGGCGGGTGTCGCCGAGCCGTGCGACGAGCAGCAGCAGCCGCTCGTCGGCCGCGAGGACGCCGCGGATGCCCCGCAGCGTGGGCCCGTGGAAGAGCGTTCCGTCGCGGTACAGATGGGCGGCGTCGGTCCGGTCCGCCGCGCCGGCGGCGCGGACGAGGTCGGGCCGGTCCGCGGGACCGCCGTCGGCCGGGTCGGTGCCGAGGACGCCGCCGTACGCGGGCCTGCTGCGCCCGGCGTCGTCCACCGCGGAGGCGAGCACGTCGACCGAGCCGGGGCCGGCGCCCTGGCCGGGCTCCATGAACAGCCGCAGCCTGCCGGCGCCCTGGGCGCGGCCGCTGGTGCCGGTTCCGTTGCCGCTGCCGTTGGCGTCGGCGTTGCTGCTGCCGCTGCCGTCGCCGTCCAGGACGACGCCCTTGAAGACCTTGAACCGGCTCACCTCCGTGACCGGCTTCCCCGTCGCCGTCTCCGCGGTGTTGATCAGCGCCCCCAGCGCGGCGGTCGCGGGCAGCACCCGCTTGCCGTCGATGGCGTGGTCCGCGAGGACCGTCTCCGCCGCGATGTCCGCCAGGGTGCGGTCCACGAGGAGGGAGGCGGGCCGAGGAGCGGTGCCGTCGGCCGGCGGCGCGGACAGCGGCTTGAGCGGACCGGCGACGATGACGGTGTCGTGACCGCGGGCCGCGGTGAACTGCTCGGCGAAGATGCCGGCGCCGGTCTCCACCGGGACGAGCTCCACACCGCGCGAGGCGAACATCCGGCGCAGATCGTCGGTGACCATGCCGCCGTCCCACGCACCCCAGTTGACGGAGGTGACGCGCGCAGAGGGCAGTTCGTGCTTGAGCCGCACCGCGAGCCGGTTGAGCGCCTCGTTGGCGACGGCGTAGTCGGACTGGCCGCGGTTGCCGAAGAACCCGGCGACCGAGGAGAAGAAGATCAGGTGACGCAGGGCCGCCGTGCCGCGCAGCGCGTCCAGCACATTGCCCAGACCCACGATCTTCGTCCCGAGGACCTTGGCGATCTCCTCCTGCGTCTTGTCCGCGATCAGCCGGTCCGCGAGCACTCCCGCACCGTGCACGACACCGGTGACGCGTGCGGCGTACGGCGCGAGCGAGCGGTTCACGGCCTCGGCGTCGGTGATGTCGACGGCGACGTACTCGACGGTGGCGCCGGTCGCGCGGAGCCGGGTCAGGTTGGCCTGGATCTCCCGGCTGCCGGTGATCTCCCGGTAGACCGCCTCGACCCCACGAGGTGTCGGCTTCTCCCCCGTGGCGGCGATGCGCTTGGCGATGGTGCCCTTGAGAGCCGCGCCCTCGAGGCCCAGCGCCCACCCGGGATCGGCAGACACCTCACTGCGGCCCAGGAGCAGCAGCCCCGCGGGGCGTGCCGTGACCAGCGCCTGCAGACAGTCGGCGGTGATGCCTCGGGCCCCGCCCGTCACGACGAGCAGGTCCCGTGTGCTGATCTCGGGCACGGCCGTCACATGCGTGGCCGGCGCCTCGGCCGACGGGACGACGGTGCGCCGTCCGTCCGCGTCGTGCGCGACGTCCGCGATGCCGGTCGCCAGATCCTTGATCTCGCCCAGGAAGCGGGCGGCGACGGTGGGGGCGTCCATGCCCGGCGCGAAGTCGACCGTGCGGGCGAAGACTTCCGGCGTCTCGATCGCCAGCGTCTTCACCAGGCCGCTCACCCCGCCGAGCAGGGCCGAACCGGTGCCGCCGCCGCGGTAGCCGCTGGCGCCGTCCAACTGGGTCACCGCGACGAAGGCCGCCCTGCCGCCGGCCGCGGCAGCGGCCTTCAGCGCGGGCTGCGTCTGCTTCGCCACGAGAACGGTGTGCGCGAGCCGCCGGGCCGCGTCGGCCCAGTCCTGCCCGGCTGCAGCCGCCATCTGCACCACGAGGTCGAGACGCCCGGCCGTGACGACACGGGCCAGCTCATCGGCCTCCCAGGTACGCAGCGACCGCACCGAGTCCGCTTCGACGGAGGTCGCGATACCGTCCGGCAGCGCGACGACCTCCACCCGCCAGCCGTCGGCACGCAGTGCGGCCACGAGGGGCTGCGTCAGCGTCGACCCGTCGTCGATGACGAGCGCCGTCCGCTGGTCGGCATAGGCGCCGACGACGGTGGAGGCGACGGGTAGTTCACGTATGGCGGCGAAGGTCCTGCCGACCCCGTCGGCAGCCGGGTACGTCACGACGAGAGGCACGTCGGCGGTCGGGCCGGAGGTCACGGGAGCGGGTGCGGCCGGCGACGCGGGAGCGGTCGGCGACGCGGCGGACGCCAGGAAACCAGCAACGTCACCCAGCGTGCGCAACTCACCCAGACGCTCAGGATCCACATCACCCGACACCGGGAACCGATCCTGCAACGCACCCATGATCTGAACCCGCTTGATCGAATCGATCCCCAGATCCGCCTCAAGATCCATACCCGGCTCCAACATCTCCGCCGGATAACCCGTCTTCTCCGCCACCACCTCCACCAACGCACCCAACACCGCACCACCAGGCACAGAAACCGGAACAGAGACGGGCTCAGGAGCCGGAACGGGAGCAACGGCCTCGGAAACGGCCACGGTCACGGGAGCGGGTGCGGCCGGCGACGCGGGAGCGGTCGGCGACGCGGCGGACGCCAGGAAACCAGCGACATCACCGAGCGTGCGCAACTCACCCAGACGCTCAGGATCCACATCACCCGACACCGGGAACCGATCCTGCAACGCACCCATGATCTGAACCCGCTTGATCGAATCGATCCCCAGATCCGCCTCAAGATCCATACCCGGCTCCAACATCTCCGCCGGATAACCCGTCTTCTCCGCCACCACCTCCACCAACGCACCCAACACCGCACCACCAGGCACAGAAACCGGAACAGAGACGGGCTCAGGAGCCGGAACGGGAGCAACGGCCTCGGAAACGGCCACGGTCACGGGAGCGGGTGCGGCCGGCGACGCGGGAGCGGTCGGCGACGCGGCGGACGCCAGGAAACCAGCGACATCACCGAGCGTGCGCAACTCACCCAGACGCTCAGGATCCACATCACCCGACACCGGGAACCGATCCTGCAACGCACCCATGATCTGAACCCGCTTGATCGAATCGATCCCCAGATCCGCCTCAAGATCCATACCCGGCTCCAACATCTCCGCCGGATAACCCGTCTTCTCCGCCACCACCTCCACCAACGCACCCAACACCGCACCACCCGGCACAGACACCGGAACGGAGACGGGAGCCGGAACGGGAGCAACGGCCTCGGAAACGGCCTCGGTCACGGGAGCGGAAGCGGACGCGGGTGCGGTCGGCGACGCGGCGGACGCCAGGAAACCAGCAACGTCACCCAGCGTGCGCAACTCACCCAGACGCTCAGGATCCACATCACCCGACACCGGGAACCGATCCTGCAACGCACCCATGATCTGAACCCGCTTGATCGAATCGATCCCCAGATCCGCCTCAAGATCCATACCCGGCTCCAACATCTCCGCCGGATAACCCGTCTTCTCCGCCACCACCTCCACCAACGCACCCAACACCGCACCACCCGGCACAGACACCGGAACAGAAGGCTCAGGAACAGAAACCGGAACGGGCTCCGGAGCAGGAGCCGCCGGCGCCACAGGGACCACCGGTGACGGCACGGCCGTCGCCGCCTCCGGCGCCGGCGTTCCCTCCCGAAGCGCCTCGATCAGCAGGCGCGTCGCCCGCTCGTGGCCGGCCGTGATCGACGTGCTGTGCCGCTCGATCAGGCGCAGCGCGGCGTCCGCGTCGGCGTGTGTGCCCGAGCGGACGGACTCCTCCAGCGAGCGGACCGTCCGGCGGACGGTCTCCAGGTGGCTGTCGAGGATCTCGGCCTGGAGGCCGAGCCCTTCGCGCACGACCTCGTCCAGGCCCGTCGGGACGTCCGTGTCCGTACCCTCCGCGGCCAGGGGCACCTCGGCCACCCGCACCTCGGCCACCGGCTCGCTCACCGGCTCGGCCAGCGCCTTCGCGTACGCCGAACGCCGCGCCTCGCTCACGTAGTTGACGCCGCGCAGCGGGATCGCCATGCCCTTGCGCGCCGGTTCTTCCGGCACCGGTGCCGTGTGGTCGTCGATGCCGGTGACCGGCAGGCCGAGGACGGCCAGCTCCAGCGCGGCGCGCTTCGCGGCGATCTCGCCGTCCTTGGCGGGGCCTCCGTCGACGGCGACGGTCACGACGCCTTCGCGGCCCTCGAGGATGCGGTCCACGAGATCCGACAGCACCCGCTTGGGGCCGAACTCGACGAAGACGCGGTAGCCGTCGGCGTACATCTCCTCGATGCGGGTGGCGAAGTCCACCGGCTGGAGCAGCTGGTCCACGAGGGTGCGGCGGTTGGCGGCGGTGTCGTTCCCGTAGGACGCGCCCGGCGCGTCGGCGTACACGGGGATGCGCGGCGCGGCCACGTCGACGCGCTCGACGGCCGCGCGGAACGCGTCGGCGGCGTGGGCGACGAAGCGGGTGTGGAACGCCGCGGAGACCGGGAGCCGCTTCGCGGGGAGGCTGCCGCCGGCCTGATCGGCCACGAGCCGGTCGATCTCGGCGGTGGGGCCGCCCACGACGATCTGGCCGGGTGCGTTGATGTTGCAGACGGCCACGTCGCGGTACTGCGTGAGCGCAGCGGTCACCGCGTCGAGCTCGCCTCGCACGGCGGCCATCGCGCCGGGGTCGTTACCGGTGCCGGTGAGGTCCGCGGGCGGGGCCATGGCCAGGCCACGGGCGCGGGCGAGTTCCGCGAAGGCGGCGTCGTCCAGTGCGCCGGCCGCCCACAGGGCGGTCAGTTCGCCGAAGGAGTGGCCGATGGTGCCGTCCGGGCTGAAGCCGAGCTCACGGAACCAGGCGAACTGGCCGGCGGAGAGCGCCCCGATCGCGGGCTGGGCGAACTGCGTCCGCCGCAGCGCCTCCTCCTGGGCCTTACGGGTACCGTCGTCGAAGGCGGGCGGGGGGAACACGACCCGCCCGAGGGTCTCGGAGCCGTCGCTGAGCCGGTTGGCCCTGTCGTACGCGGCGAGGACGGGCGGCAGCGCGAGCGCCGCGCGGCGGCCCATGCCGACGTACTGGCTGCCCTGGCCCGCGAAGACGGCCGCGGTCTTCGTCCCGGCGGGCAGCGCGGAGCGGCGGTAGGTGATCCCCTTGGGGTGCTGCCACGAGGGGGCGTCGGGCTTGGCGCGCAGCAACTGTGCCGCTGTGGCCCGCAGTTCCTCGAACTCGGCGTCCGAGCGGGCGACGATGCCCAGTCGGGCGTCGCCGGACGGCATCCAGCCGCCGCTGTCCGGGGCGGCGCCCTCCTCCAGGCGGCGGGCGAGGGACCCGGGGTCGGCGGCGTGCCAGATCCCGGTACGGGCGACGGGTCCGAGGACCGCGGACACGTCGGTCCCGTGCTCCTCGAGGACCATGTGGAAGTTGGTGCCGCCGAAGCCGAAGGAGGAGACCGCGGCCCGCCGCTTGTCCCGGCCGGGATCGGCGACCCAGGGGCGTGCCTCGCCGCTGACGTAGAAGGGGGTGCGCGCCGGGTCGACGGCCTCGCTGGGCTTCTCGACGTTGATGGTGGGCGGCAGGACCTTCTGGTGCAGGGCGAGCGACAGCTTGATGAGGCCGGCCGCGCCGGCGGCGGCCTTGGTGTGCCCGATCTGGGACTTGACGCTTCCGATGGCGGCGTAGCCGCGTGCGTCCTGCCCCTCCATGACGAAGGAGCCGAGCGCGGACAGTTCGGTGTGGTCGCCGACGGCGGTGCCGGTGCCGTGCGCCTCGAAGAGCTCCACGGAGCCGGGCGCGACGGCGGCGTCCTCGTAGGCCCGGCGCAGGGCGAGCTGCTGTCCCTCGGCGCGCGGGGCGTAGATGCTCTTGAATCGGCCGTCGCTGGAGGTGCCGATGCCGCGCAGCACCGAGTAGATCCGGTCCCCGTCGCGTTCGGCGTCGGCCAGCCGCTTGAGGGCCAGCATGCCGATGCCCTCGCCGATCAGCGTCCCGTCGGCGGACCGGTCGAAGGGCCGGATGACCTGGCTCTTGGAGAACGCCGGGGTCTTGCTGAAGCACATGTACATGAGGATCGTGTTCTCGGCGTCGCAGCCGCCGGTGATCATCATGTCGGCGCGGCCCTCGATGAGCTCGCTGACGGCGAGCTTCACGGCGGCCAGGGAGCTGGCGCAGGCGGCGTCCACCGTGCAGTTGGTGCCGCCGAGGTCGAAGCGGTTGGCTATGCGTCCGGCGACGACGTTGCCCAGCATGCCGGGGAAGCTGTTCTCCTCCCAGGGGATGTACGCCTTCTTGAAGCGCGCGGCGACCTCCTCGGCCTGGGCCTCACTCAGCCCGACGCTGCGCACGACCTCCTTGAGGACGGGGGTCTGCAGGCGCGCGGAGAGCGGCTGGGTGAGCGAGTTGGCGCCGGTGACACCGAGGATGACGCCGGTGCGCGTGGGGTCGTACCAGGTGGAGCCCTCGGTGCCGGCGTCGCGCAGCACGTCGCGGGCGACGGTCAGCGACAGCAGCTGGAGGATGTCGGTGACCTCGAGGGTGTTCGGCGGCAGGCCGAACTCCATGGGGTTGAACGCGATCTCCGGGAGGAACCCGCCGCGCCGGGCGTAGGTCCTGTCCTCCGCGGTGGGGTCGGGGTCGTAGTAGTCGTCGGTGTTCCAGTGGCTGGACGGGACGTCCTCTATGCAGTCCTTGGCGTCCATGATGTTGCGCCAGAATTCGCGCAGGTCGCGCGACTGGGGGAACAGGCCGGCCAACCCGACGATGGCGATGGGTGTGTCGGCCAGACGTGAGTGATGCACGACGGTCCTCTCGGTCTTGTGCGCCGGGTGTGCTGGGCACGGATCACGGTGTGTTCAAGCGACGGCCGAGCCGGCCAGCAGGCCGGAGAGCACGCCGACGGCCTCGGGATCCCGAAGCATCGTGTAGTGGTCGCCGGGGACGTCCACCTGTCGTACGGGCCGGCCGCTGAGGCCGCTCCAGCCGAGGTCACCGCTGTCGGGCAGCAGGGAGCCGGCCGGTTTGACGAGGGTCAGGGCCCGGTCGAGGGGGGCGGGTTCGTACGGGGCGGTGCTGCGGTTGTTGCGGGACAGGCCGCCCTGGTACGCGGCGTACAGCTTGCGCAGTCCGGCGAGTTCGGTGCCGGCCGGCAGAACGTGCTGGGCGACGGCCGCCTCGAGCACCCGGGCCAGGCCGTCCTCCGGTGCGGCGAGGTGCCGGCGCTCGGCGGCGCTGAGGCCGAGCGTGAGGGGGCGGCCGCGTTTGGCGGCGAGGTACATGGCGAACCAGTCGAGCAGCATCGCCGGCTCCATGAGCTCGTCGGTCCGCTTGAAGGCGGGGACGGGCGCGATGCTGTCGAGCAGGACGAGGTCCCGCACGGCCCCGCCCTCCCCGGCGGCGTGGAGCCGGGCCGCCATCTCGTAGGCGACGACGCCACCGAACGACCAGCCGACCAGGGTGAACGGCTCAGCCACCGCGCCGGCGGCGGCGAGTTCGTCCAGGCAGCGGGCCGCCAGGGCGGTGACCGGGACGACCGGTGCCCTGGCGTCGAGGGCCGCGGCGAGGAATTCGGGCACGTTGCCGAGGTCCAGGAGGTGGAAGGCGGTGTCCTTCGGGAGCCGCCCGGCGACGGCCGACCACTCGCCGGACGCGAGCGCGCCCGGGTGCACGGCGCAGACCCGGTGGGCCGCCGGGCCGTCGGATGCGCGCAGGGTGCGCAGGACCGGCCGCGGCGCGCCCGGGTCAGGCCGCGGTGGCATGGCGGGCGTTCTCCTCGGCGATGTGCTCCGACAGCGCGGCGATCGTCGGGTGGTACCAGAGCGCGGTCGCCTCGAGTTCGAAGCCGAGCCACTTCTCCAGCTCGCCGGCGAGGATCAGCGCCTCGGTGGAATCGAGGTCGAACTCGTCGAAGTAGCGGTCGACGTCTATCTCGGACGGCTCGACCTCGAGCCGGATCGCGAGCTTCTCGACCAGCCAGGACTGTGCCTCTTCAGCGGTGACACGCTGCATGGGAGTACCTCTTCTCACTTCTTGATGTCGCGGGCGATGGACTCGGCGGCCTTGAGCCCGGAGACATATCCGGCCTCGTGGGAGCCGATCAGGTCGTGGCCGATCTTCGGGGAGTGGAAGTAGGAGCCGGCGAGCTTGACGCGGCCGCCGTCGTTGACCGCGTAGATGCCGCGCTGCATGGCGCGTACGTCCAGGTCGATGACGGGGTGGGTGAAGGGCAGCTCGCGGATGACGAGTTCGTCGCGCGGGACGATCGGGGAGTCGAGCGTGACGAAGTAGTCGTTGCGCGCGGTGAAGCCCTGGAGGGAGTTCATGTAGTACGCCACCCAGGTCCGGGTGCGGCCGTCGACCGTCTTGAGCCCGTAGTTCCAGCTCTGCCAGCGGGAGCGGTCCGGCGGCATGCTGGAGGGGTCGGTGTGCAGTACGGCGCTGGTGGAGCTGTAGCGGACCTTGCCCAGGATGTCGGCCTGGAGGGGGGTGGGCGCTTCGAGCACGGAGAGCGTCTGGTCGGCGTGCGAGGCGAGGACCGCGTAGTCGTAGCGCTCCTCGCCGTCCGCGGTACCGATGACGACCCCGTCCGCCTCCTCGCGGACCCGGGTGACGGGGCTGGAGGTGCGCACCTTGCCGTTGACGGCGGCCACGAGGCGGCGTACGTACTCGATGCTGCCGCCGGCGACGGTCTTCCAGGCGACGGAGCGTCCGCCGAGGCCGCCCGGGTCGTGCGACATGAAGAAGGCGATGACCGTGGTGGCGGGCATCTCCCAGATGAGCTCGGCGGGAACCGACCAGACGGCGGTGGCCAGGAGCACCACGTAGCCGTACTTGAAGGCGTCGGAGTAACCGCCGCGCTCCAGGTACTCGCCGAGCGCCATGTCGGTGCGTTTGCGCAGGAAGTCGCGCGGGGCCTCCCGGTGGAAGCGCTCGGCGTCCCGCCACAGCGTCAGGAAGTCGGCCGGGTAGGACCGGGCTATCTCGTCCTCGGTGAGTTCGAACTCGGCCGTTCCGTAGTCGAGGCCCCGGTCGAGGTCGAAGAAGTCGAAGCCGCCCGTGTGGTCGAGGGCGGTGACGCCCAGCTCCTGGAAGAAGGCGGTCAGCTGGGGATAGGTACGGCTGTTGAAGACCACGAAGGCGGTGTCGATGCCCAGTGTGCGGCCGTCCTCTTCGACCTCGACGGTCAGCGCGTGGCCGCCGGGCCGGTCCTCCTTCTCGTACACGGTGACTTCGGCATCGTCGGGCAGGTGGTAGGCGGCGGAGAGTCCGGAGATGCCGGCGCCGACGACAGCGACTCGGGTGGTCATGGCGGGAAGCCCTTCGGCTCGAGCGGTACGCGAAGAACCGGTCGCGTTGCGCGACAGCGGCTGGAACGCAGAGGGCTGACACCTCTGAAGGCGTGAATTCGCTCACCGACCCGTGCGAACGGCGGTGTCGGGTCGGGCGTGGAAGGAACGTAGGGCGGTGGTCGGACGAGGGTCAATCACCGCATCACGGATGCTCCCCGCCCCATCGGCAGGGCCGATGGGGCCGGTCGCCGGTGTCCGGATTCCTACGGTCGGCGGCTCGCAGGCGCGATCAGGCCAACCCTGCCCGTTCCCGGAAGTTCACGCGGGAAGGTTGTCCGGAAGGGCTCCCCGGGGGACTCATGTGGAGGAGACGGGCTCCGCCTGCCGTCCCCGCCCGTTCCATGTCGAAGAGGAGACAGCTTCCATGCCCACCATTCCCTGGATGCCCGGGGCCGCCGCCGCCGACAGGACCGCCGATTCGGGCGAGGCAGTGGTTATGGCCTCCAAGCTCCAAGTGAAGTCCCTGCTCAGCGTCCCCCGTTTCTTCCTGCTGTCGCTGGTGATCTGGAAGCAGGTGCGGTCGGCACCGGGTGTGGTCGGCGCCTCGCTGCGCGCCCAGCCGCTGAAGAAGACCTTCTGGACACTGTCGGCGTGGGACAGCCAGGAGTCACTGGACACCTTCTCGCGCTCCGACCCGCACGCCCGGATCGTCGCGGGGCTGCGCAAGGTGATGGACCACTCGGTGTTCGTCTTCTACCCGGCCGGCCAGGACAGCCTGCCGGCCGACTGGGACGACGCCGTCGCGCGTCTCACCCGCAAAGAGGCCGCCAAGTGAGCTCTTCGACCGACGAGTTGTCCGCCGCCGCGCCCGAGAAGCCGGTCATCGCGCACGGCAGGCTGGTGCTGGCGGCCGCCTGCCTCGGCCTGTTCATGTCCTTCATCGAGGTGACGGCCGCGATCTCGACCCTGCGCGCCCTCCAGGTCGACATGCACGTCGCCCCGGCCGACCTCAGCTGGGTCTCCAGCATGTACACCCTGGTCGTGGCCGCCTGCGTGCTGTCCGGTGGTGCGCTGGGTGAGCGTTTCGGCAGGCGTCGCGTGTTCCTCGTCGGGGTGGTCGCCCTCGCGGCGGGTTCCCTGGTGGTGGCCGGCGCGAGCGGCTATCCGCAGGTCCTCGTCGGGCGCGCGATCAGCGGCGTCGGCGGCGCCCTGGTGCTGCCGACGTCGCTGGCCATCATCACGACGACGTTCTTCGTCGACCTCCCCCGCATGCTGCGCTACATCACCATCTGGGTGTCGGTGTCCGGGATCGGACTGGCCGTCGGTCCGCTGCTGGGCGGGGCGCTGCTGAACCTCTACGACTGGCCGGCGGTCTATCTGGTGAACACGCCGGTCGCCGTGGTCACCGTGGCCGTCACGCTCTACGCGGTGAAGGAGACCTCCGTCCCGAACCGGCCGCTGGACCTCTGGGGCCAGTTCCTGTCCGTGGTGGGCCTCGGCACACTCGTGTACGGGATCGCGGTCGGCGGCCGGACGGGATACGACGACCCCGTGGTGGTGGCCTCCCTGGTGGTCGCCGTGGTGGCGCTGACCGCGCTGGTACTGGTCGAACGGCGCGCGCCCATGCCGATGCTGGACGTGCGGATGATGGGCTCCTTGCGGGTGTCGGCGACGCTGGTGGTGGCGGCGAGCGCGCTGTTCACCTTCGTCGGCGTCGTCTTCCTCGAAGTGCTGTTCCTCCAGCGGGTCCAGGGGGCGGAGCCGCTGGACACCGGTGTGCAGCTGCTGCCCGCGATGGTCTCGTTCGTGCTGGCGACTCTGGTGGCTCAGCGCATCGCGGCGAAGGTGGGCCCGGGACGGCTGCTGGCCGCCGGTTCGCTGGTGGCCGGGGTGGCCGCGGTCGTCCTCGTCGCCCAGCAGCCGGACAGCGCCTACGGGGTCACGGCTCTCGGCCTGACGCTGCTGGGGCTGGGCAGCGGTCTGGTGGTCGCGCCTTCGACGGCCGCCGCGTTCGCCGTCGTCGAGCCGGCGCAGATGGGTTCGGCGTCCAACGCGGTGACCGCGTTCCGGCAGGTCGGCTCGGTGCTCGCGACGTCCGTGCTCGGCGCCGTGCTGGCCATGCGCTTCGTCGGAGCGCTGCCGGACAAGCTGGCGGCGGCGCAGGTGCCGCCCGGGACGGCCGCCGCGGTCGTCGACGTCGCCCGGAGCGGCGGCAACGGCGACGGCCGTTCCACGGCCGAGGTCACCGAGGCCGTCAACGCGTCGTTCACCGCGGGCATCCACACCGGGCTGTGGGTCGTGGCAGGGGTGTCGTTCCTGGCTCTGCTGCTGTCCCTCGTGTTCCTCACCCGTACGCCCCAGGGAAGCAAGTAACGCTTTGTCAGGTGGGACGCCCGTCAGGGAACGGGCCGTTCACGAGCAGCCGCGCCCGGTGCCGATCGCACCGGGCGCGCCGCTTGTTCGAAGTGCTGTGCGGGCCCGCCTGATCAGGCGGCGAGCAGTTCCGTGAGCCGACGGCGGGCGAACTCGACGAACGGGACGCTCGGCAGCAGCCGGCACTCCGCCGCACCGATCGTCCGCCTGCGCACCCCGTCACCCGGCCGCCCCTCGTGCAGGTCCTCGTACGCGGCGCCGACGGCCGGGAAGAAGCGGCCGTTGTCGTCCCCGACGTCCTCGGTCTCCACCCACACCCGCTCCCCGTCCACGAGGTAGGGGAAGCGGCGTCGCTTGCGGCGGTGTCCGGGGACCAGGCCCTCCGCGTGGTGGAGGAAGGAGTTGCGGTTGTGCCCCACTCCCAGCAGCAGGATCCGGGCGTCGAGCGCCAGGAGCGCGGCGAACGGGGAGGCTCCGCCCACCGCGTGGCTCAGCGTCTGCACCGCTGTGACGCGCTCGGCGTCCGGCCCGATCGCTGCGACGGACACCTGCGGGTGCGCGCTGCGCAGTCGCCCGGGGAGAGCCAGGACCGCGTTCGGGATCGCGCCCATCTCCGTCGGCATGCCGGGACGGAACAGCGGGACCTGTTCCCGGGCCCGTACGACCGCCTCCGCGCCGGCATCCGCGGCATCGGGGCACGGGTCGGCGACCGACGGCGTGAACGCCGGTACGGCGAGGGTCCCCGCGGGGCCCAGCGCCGATCTCAGCGCCGCGACCACGGCCGGCGCCCCGCCCTCGACGTGCCCGAGCCGGGACAGCGAGGCATGGACGACGAGCACCATGCCGCGCCGCACGCCGAGCGCCCTGAACTCTTCCGCGAGCAGGTGTTCATCGAGGTTCCGCATCACGCGGGCTCCTTCACTGGGCGGTGGCCACCGGGTCCGCGTCCTGGCGTGCGGCGGTGGCGCCGCCCGGTACCGGCGCTTCCGGTGCGCCGTCGGCCACCAGGGCGGGCGACGCCGGCCGGCGCTTCGTCTGCCGGGGCAGCACCAAGCCGGCCATCCCGGTGGTCACGACGGCCATGCAGACCATCATGGTGAACATCCGGGTGTCGAGTATGCCCATGCTGAGCCCCGCGTTGAGGATGATCAGCTCCGTCAGCCCGCGGGTGTTCATGAGGAACCCGAGAAGCGTGCTGTCACGCCAGCCCAGGCCCCGGGCACGCGCGACCGCCATGGTGCCGGCGAGTTTGCCCGCGCACGCCACCGCCAGGATGGCCAGGAACTCCGTCAGCCCCGCTCCGCCCAGACCCGCGACGTCGACCGTCAGGCCCGTGGCGATGAAGAAGACGGGCAGCAGCAGGCCGCTGACGTGCTGGAACGGCACCTCGAGTGCTTCCTTCACCGCCGGGCGCACGGTGCGCGGCACGGCCAGACCGAACGCGAAGGCCCCGAAGATGGTCTCGAGCCCGATCCACTGCGCCGTCCACGCGGCGGCGAACACCCCGGCGGCGACCACGGGAAGCCCCACCGTGGTCAGCCTCCCCGCCCGCGCCGCCCGTTCCAGCACGCGGCGCAGGAGGGGCCTGACGACCAGTGCGAGGACGAGGACGGCGAGGACGGACCACCCCGCGACGGACAGCAGGTGCGAATAGCCGCCGGAGACGGCCATGACGGACACGGCGACGAGCATGCACCAGGCGATGATGTCGCCGACCGCCGCCGCGGCCACGGCCAGGAACCCGACCGTCGTCCCGCCGAGCCGGTTGTCGGCGACGATCCGTGCCAGTACGGGGAAGGCGGTGATCGCCATGGCCGTCCCCACGAACAGCATGAACGTGGTCCGGTCCACCGGCTGCCCGCCCGCGGAGGAATGGGATCCGTGCAGCCAGAGCGCGAGCAGGCATCCGGTGGCGAAGGGGACCGCGATGCTCGCCACGGACAGGGCCGCGACGGTCCCCCCGCTGCGCCGTAACCTGCCGAGATCGATGTCCCAGCCGATCAGGAACATGAACAGCAGGATCCCCACCTGCGCGATGGCGGTGAGGGCCGCTCGTGTCTCGTCGGGGAAGAGAAGACCCGGCAGGTCGCCGGGGAGAAGTCCCAGCAGGCTGGGTCCGAGTGCGATGCCGACCAGGATCTCGGCCGTGACCGCGGGTTGGCGCAGTCGCTGCATGACGGGTCGCAGCAGCGCACCGAGCACAAGGATGATCGACAAGGCCGCGATGGTCTGGGCCATCGCGGGCGGGGAGTGGGTCATGGTCTTCCTTCTCGGACGGTGAGGCGGGCGGCAGCCGGTTCAGGGCTCCGAGGCGGCAGCAGGATCCGGCCGTGCGAAGGTGGCGTCCGTGTAGTCCGGAAGCCCGTTCCAGCTGAAGCGCGCGTCGACCCCGGCACCGAGCCCCGCGGCGTTGACGCAGTCCCAGAGGGGGATCACCGGCAGGTCCGCGAACAGCACGGCCTGCGCCTCGGCCGCCCGGCGCTGTGCCTCCGCGTCGTCCGCCGCGCGCCGGGCCGCGGCCAGGGCGTCCTCGAACCGCCGGCTCCGGTAGCCCGTCTCGTTGGCGGCCGACCCGATCGCGAACTGGGCCTGGAGGAAGGACAGCAGCGACGGGTAGTCGCCACGCCAGCCGGTGCGGAAAGCGGTGCGCAGCGTGCCGGACGACACGGCGTCCCGGACGTCCTTGAAGGTCGGCAGCGTGATCAGCTCGACCTCGATACCGAGGGCGGTACGCCACTGTTCCGCCACCTCGCGCAGCCAGTCCTCGTGGCCGCCGTCCGCGTTGAAGGTGATCCGGAAGGGGCCCTCCCAGGGCGTCAGGGCGTCGGCCCGTGCCCAGAGTGCGCGTGCCGCGGCCGGATCGTGGGTCAGCACCTCGGAGCCGGGAAGACCGGCCCTGAAACCGGGGAGGGTGTGGGCCGTGAAGTCGGCGGCGGCACGTTTGGTGCCGCGGAAGACACGCCGCACGACGCGTTCCCGGTCGAGCGCGCGGGACAGGGCCGCCCGGCGCAGGGCGCCTTCGGCCCCGCTGAACCCCGGCAGCGTGTACGGGACGGCCAGTGCCTTGTTCAGGGCGACCGGGCGGTCGACGGCACGGTTCCCGAGATCCGCCCGGTAGTCGGCGATCCGGCTGTCGGGGATGCTGTCGAGGATGTCGAGGCGCCCGGCGAGCAGGTCCTCGTAGGCGCGCTCCAGATCGTCGTAGAAGACGAACGACAACCCGTCGTTGCGTGCCCGGCGCGGTCCTTGATGGCCCTCCCTGGGGACCAGGTCGTAATGGTCACCGTCCACCGTGCTGCCCGGGGCGGGACGGTACGGCCCGTTGCCCACCGGGTTCCTCCCGAACTCCTTTGGCCCCCGGTCGAAGAAGACCGGGGGCAGCGGGGCGAACGGGGTGAAGCCGAGGGAGAGCAGGAAGTCCCGGTCGGGTTCGCGGAGCCGGACGGTGAACGTCAGGTCGTCCAGCACGGTGAGCCCGCGCAGCCGGGGGCAGGGGCCCTCCCCGTCGGGGACGTAGCCGTCGATGGGCGCGAAGACGGACCGCTGGGCCTGCCGGTTGGCCGGGTCGGCGCCGTGGTTCCAGGTCCGGACGTAGTCGTGGGCGGTCACCGCGCTGCCGTCCGAGAACGTCCAGCCCGGCCGCAGGGCGACGGTCCATGTGCGCGCGTCATGGGGCGTGAGGGACTTCAGCATCGCGGGCACCGGCGCGCCGTCCACCGTGTACACGTACAGACCGGTGAACAGCAGGTCCAGGATGCGGTTTCCGTACCCCTCGATGGTGTCCGTGGGCACCAGCGGACGCTGGGGACGGCCACCGTTGACCCTGATCGGCCGGGGACTCATCGGGTCGTCGCCTTCTGTGTGTGCGGCGCCGCACCGGGGGCGCGGTGTTCCGCCCGCAGGCGGGGGGCCATGCCGGCCACCAGGCTGGCGAGGCCGGCGACCACGAATGCGAGGTGCACCCCTTCCACGGGGACCAGACCGGCCAGGCCCAGACCCAGCGCGGACACCGCGATCTTCACTCCGGCCATCGTCACGAAGACGGAGGCCCGCAGGTGCTCGGGAGAGGCGTCCCTGCGGACCGCGAACGACACGGTGTTCAGGACGGACTGGCAGGCGCCGACGGCCAGGAACGCCACCACCGCGCCCCACACCCCGGCGAAGGGCGCGGCGGCGATGAAGACACCGCTGACGACCGCGCAGAAGCGCGCGGTGTACATGACGTCCCACGCCAGCGGGCGGGCCACGAAGTACAGCGCCGTCAGCAGCGCGCCCACGCCCGTCGCCGCGATCAGCAGGGGCCCCACCGACCCCGGCAGCCCCTCGCTGCGGGCGAACGTGGTCGCGAGGACGAGGAGGCTTCCCAGCCCGAACGCGTTGCCGTAGGTGATGATCGTGATGTCGCGCAGGTCCTTGGTACGCGCGATGGTCCGCAGCACGTTGGGGATCGACGCGCCGGCGCGGTCCGCGGCCGGCACGGGTTGCAGCGGAAGCCGCAGGACGAGCAGCGCTGCCCCGGCGGCCAGCGCGCAGAGCACTCCGACGGTGGCCTGCGCCGACACGGCGGTGGCCACGGCTCCCACCACGGAGTTCCCCACGCTGCTGCTGACGGCGTAGGTGAGCGAGTCCCCGGACTGGGCACGCCGCTGCGCCGCAACCGTCTCCGGTACGAGGCTGCCGAGCCAGCTGCTCAGGCCGCCCGTGAAGATCGGCCCCAGGAAGCCCGCGACGGCCAGGGCACAGGCGGCCGGGACGATGTCGCCCCGCTGGACGAGCAGCCCCGCGCCGCCGAACAGTACGGCGAAGAGGGCGAAGGAACCGGCGAGCGCGACGCGCGGCGACCTCACCGACGACATCACCCGGGCCGACAGCGGACCGAACATGTGGGGCACGGTGATGCACGCCGCCAGCAGCGCCGACGCCGCCACTCCGTCGGTCTTCTGGGCGAGCAGCACGACGGCCGCGGCCGAGCCGGCGTCCGCCGTGCGGATCGCGAGGGCGGAGCTGTAGTAGGCGGCGACGGCCCCGCGGGGTGACGGTGCGCGCGCGGCGGTGTCCGCGGCCTGGGTCATGTCAGAGCCTTTCTGCGCGGGTACGGCCGGACATGGCGGACCGGACGGACGTGGCGGGCGTCGGGGACCCGGCGGGCCTCGCGGGCACCGTCGGGGCGGCGGGACGTCAGGCGGCGGAGACGGGGACGAGCAGCCGGTGCTGGGCACACCAGCGGGACAGTTCGTCGAAGGTCTTGCGCTCGTCCTCGTCGCCCTGGAACCCGACGACGAACTGCTGGATCGCGTCGATGCTCGAGGTCGCGCCGCCGTGCGGCTGCCCCATCCGGCCGGTGACGTTGTACTCGAGCACGCCGGGCAGGTCGCACCGGTCCGGGAGACCGAGGAGCCGGCCCTCGGGCGAGGACTCCAGGTACCAGCCGTAACGGCCCGCGGGCTGTGCGGGGAGCTCCGGCAGGACCTCACCGGCGAGACCGCACTGCATCAGGGCGTGGGCGCGGAACATGTCGGCCCCGTGGGCGAGCTTCCAGCACGGGCCGACACCGGCGCCGCCGCCGCGAGCGGCGATCTCGCAGAAGCGGACGTGCCCGTTCTCCTCGAGGAAGAACTCGGCGTGGAACGGGCTGCCCCCGGTGTCCGGGAGCGTCGCCAGCACGGTCCGCACGGCCTCGGTGAGCAATCCGTGGGCCGGCGCGGAAAGGGGCACCATCGCCGAGGTCAGCGGACGTGCCTCCTGATAGCCGAGGGTGCTGCCTCCGTACCGGGAGACGGTGACGCCGTACGCCTCGTTCCCCGTGGTCAGGCCGTCCACGTGGTACATGTCGCCGGCCGCGAACTCCTGGACCAGCACCGGGGCGTCCAGCGTCACGGGGTGTGTGCCCAGCCAGTCGTCCAGCGCCGCCTCGTCCCGGAGCACCACGGTGTCCTTGGAGCCGGCGCCGTCGACGGGCTTCACCACCACCGGTGTGCCGAGCCTGCGCGCGGCCTCCCGGACGTCGAAGCCGTCGGCCGCCACGGCGAAGGACGGCACGTCCACGGCGCCCTCGAGCAGCTCGTACATGCGGTTCTTCAGCCGGAACGCCTCTGCCGATGGCAGGTCCTGACCGGTCGTCACCCCGAGCAGCCCGCGCAGCCGCGCGGCGACGATCAGGCCGCGCTCGTCCAGGCAGACCACGTGCCGTACGCCGTACCGCTCGTGCCACAGCTCTGCCTGGCGCACCGTGGTCCAGTCGCCGAACAGGTCGTCGACCCAGATCCACTCCTCCGCGAGAGCGGCGCTCTCGACGAAGGCCGGGTAGTTCTTCTGGTTCGTGGCGTTCCGCGAGGCGATCAGGACCACGCGGAACCTGTCCGCGAGCCAGCGCACCACGGGCAGCGCCCCCAGGTCGAAGCCGGTCAGGACGAGGACGGTGTCGCGGCTCATCGAGCCACCTCCAAGGCGATTCGGGACACGGCCTCGCTCAGCAGCGACTCGAGCTCGTCCGCGGTACCGCCGCGGACGACGAGGAAGCCGTCGAGGTCGACCGAGGAGATCTGGCGGGCGCCGGCGGACCGCCGGTGCACCCGCTCGAGCGCCCGGTGCGGTTCGGGGACACAGGAACGAACCAGCGCCGGGTCGAAGGACTTGGGAATGCCGACCCAGCCCGTCACACCGCTGCCTTCGGGGGCCGGACCATCAGGAGCCGTGCCGAAGGTCGCGTCCAGGAGCAGGTCGAACGTGCTGACGCCGAAGTAGGCGTCCACCTGGTCGACGATGCCGAGGCCGCCCGGCCGGGCGGCGACCTCGCAGAGGACCGGACCCCGCGAGGTCACGAACACCTCGCAGTGGAAGTAGGAGTGCGCGCCGCCGCCCAGCAGGCCGAGCACGTCGAGCACCCGCCCGGTGAAGCCGCGGAGCTCCACGGCACGCCCGGAGTCCGGATCGATCATCGCGGTGGACAGCGGTGCGCCGAACTCCAGGATGTCGCTGCGGTAGCGGCTGACCGTCTGGAGGAAGACCTTGCCGTCCAGGACCAGGCCGTCCACATGGAACAGCTCCCCGTCCACGAACTCCTCCGCCTCCATGTGCGCGGGCGTGTAGAAGGACGGCTGCAGTCCCCCGGCCAGAAGCGCGCGCAGCTCGGTCTCGTCCCGGACCACCCGGGTGCCCACCGAGCCCCCGCCGAGGCGGGGCTTGACCACGAAGGGGAAGCCGAAGTCCCGCGCGGCGGACAGCAGGTCGAGACCCGTCTCCACCGTGCGGTACCGCGGCACGCTCACTCCCGCGTCCGCGAGACGGTCCTTCATCGCGGCCTTGTCGCGGAACAGCCGGGCCGTCGCCGGCCGCAGACCGGGGACGCCGTAGCGCTCCCGGAGCGAGGCGGCACGCATGATGTCCACCTCGGACAGGGCGATCACACCCGCACAGCCCTCGTCCTCGACGAGACGCGCCGCGTCGTACTCCACCAGGCTGTTGACGTCGTAGTCCTCGTACACGGTCACCCGCTCCGGGGCAACGCCTCCCGTGGTGACGGAGGCGAGGCTCTTCTCCGGGTGGCACAACAGCCTCATGTTCACCCGGCCGGCGAGCCGCTCGTACCCGAACTGTGTGAGCGGGTGCCGGCAGAGCGCGATCCCGGTCGCCATCAGCCCTCCAGCTGCAGCGCGTACGCGTAGTCGGAGACGAAGTCGTCGAGCGACTTGGCGTAGCGGTCACCGCTGGTGAGGACCTTGGCGATGCGCCGGCTGTACTCCAGGGCCGTGTCGTGCATCGAGTAGTACATGTCCCAGCCCCACAGGCCCGCGAAGAAGCGGCCGTGCTCCTCGAAGTGGATGTCCGGCAGGAAGGTCGTCCACACGAAGGACTCCACCGGCGAGCGCAGTGCCGGAGAGCCGCCGATGAGGTCGATGACGACGGCCCCGACGGGGACGTCCCGCTCCGCGTTCCGCCGGGTGATGATGTATTCCGACTGACCGGGCGTCTCCGCCCCGTTGACGATCAGCTGCGCCGACGCCAGCCGGCCCGGCAGCTCCTCGGGGCTCGTCTGGGGCCGGCCCAGCACGGTGAACTCGACGCGCCGGTCCCGCAGATGCTCGAAGGCGCCCATGGAGCAGTTGCCGTAGCCGAGGACCAGGACCTCGGGGGTGCGCCCGGCGTTCCGCGAACGGAACAGGTCCAGGCCGTACTTGGTGCCCCCGATGCCGACCTCCCGGATCTGGCCGATGGCGCGCACGGGCTTGCCGCGCTCCTCAGCCAGCAGACCGTCGCGGCCGGCGGGAAGATCCTCTTCGCCAAGTCGGTACGGGGCGCCCACCGCCGGAGCGAGGTCGGTGACCCCGTCACCGGCGGTCAGCACGGCCGATCCGGAGACGGCTGCCCGGGACTGCTCCGGGCCGTCCGTGTCGGTGTAGCGGACCCGGAGCGGCTTGCGCCCGTAGCGCATCAGCGACCGCAGCAGGCCGTTGACGTACTCCTGCGGCGCCGAGGAGTCGATCAGGACCTCCGGTTCGGGCCCCAGCGCGTCCACGTCCACGCCGGACCCCGCGGCGATGCCGGCCAGGTACCCGTCCGACGGCTCCTGCGGGTCGGTCACCGTCTCCATGCCGACGAGCCGGACTCCCTTGTCCCGCAGCAGCCGCTCCCGCTCGGGGAAGCAGTACAGGTGCCCCATGGAGAACAGCGTGGTCCCGTAGGACAGCTGCGCCACCTCGGCCGCCGACGGCCCCTTGAGCTTGACCACGAGGTCCTTGCCGCCGTAGCAGGAGGGGTAGGGCTCGACCCGTGCCCCCTCCAGTTCGTACTGGCGGTCCAGGTAGCCGATGCCCTCGCCCAGGCCCTGCTGGATGACGACGTCGAACCCGCGGTCGACGTAACGGCGTACGTCCTGGGGAACCAGGGTGGCGCGCAGGTCGTGCCCGCCCGGGTTCTCCTCGCAGTCGCTCTCCTTGGCGAAGAGGATCGTTGTCATGCCCGATCCCCTCCTCAGTCCGTGTAGACGGCGTTGGTCGTCTCGTAGGACTTCTCCTCCAGCCAGTCCTTGAGGCTGGCGAGGGTCAGGTTCACGATGATCCGCTCCACGCCCTCGGTCTGGATCGGGACGGTGCGGTGCAGGGTGGTGTCCGTCTTGAAGACGTACGACTCGCCGGCCTCGTGGTGGTAGGTGCGGATGGTGCCGCCGGCGAGGTTCTCGTGCACGGCCGGGTTCTTCTTGTCCCAGACCGTGTGCGGCACGGCCTGGAGCATGCCGCCGTGCTCGATCGACGGAGCCTCGGCGATGAAGATGAAGGCGAACTCGTGGTCGCCCCAGTGCCAGCCGTGCGTGTCGCCCGCGCGGCTCTGGTGGGTGCCGGTGATCTTCTCGTCCTCGAAGGAGGCGTCGAGGACCGGCGTACCGACCACGGTGGAGAGCACGGAGCGGAACTCCACGGAGTTGTAGAGCGCCGTGAACAGCTTGCTCTGCTCCTGGAACAGCGAGTTGGGCAGGCTGCCCAGCCTGCGGGGCGTGTCACCGGTGACGGGGACGGTGATGTCGATCCGCCGGGTGTTGAGGTCCGCGAGCCGGCGCGCCTCCGCCCGCAGTTCGGAGATCAGCTCGGCCGGCAGCAGCGCCGTGGTGCGGGCGTAGTGCTCGGCCGAGTACTGCCGCTTGGCGGCCGTCAGCTTCTCGTCGAGGGTGAGCCGGTGCCGGGCGATCATCCGGTCGATACGGGCGACCTGTTCGGCGTCGACGTGCGGGCCGGGGACGTTCCCGTGGGCGAGGAGCGCGACAGCGGCCTCACGCATGGTCATGGCGGGGGATACGGCTTCGATCGTCATGAGCATTCTCCTTGTGCCAGGTGTGGTGTTGGTGCAGGGAAGAATTGCTGAAAAGGAAACCGGTACGGGGGCATTCGCAGCTGACGCTGGTCAAAGCCCCCGCATCGCTGGATCTTCGACGCCACGGGCATCACTGCCCGAATACACGTGGTCGGGGTCGTGCGCGTAAATCCTCGATACGTCGATCTCGTACTGCTCGAGCGCGGACGACCGTGCCGGGCCCGGATCAGGAGGAGTAATGCGCTCGTCGCTCATACCATTTCCTTCGAGGCTCGGCCGGCCCAGCGGGCCAGCACTTCCTGGACGTCGCCCCGGCTCAGCTCACTGCAGAGCCGGCTGACCTCGGCAGGCACGCTCACGGACAGAACAGGGCGGCATCCCCACGTCACGAGGACCGTGCCGTCCTGACGCTCCTGGAATCCATAGAACGAAGGACCGCTCATGGCACCTCCCGTGCCATCGGTTTTCGTCACTCGACGGGTCTTCACGCACCGGTGGACGAAGCCCGGGAATCAAGACACCCGAAATCGCTTCCGAACCCCACCTGGTGCACGGCGCCGGCATCCCACGCCATTCGTTCACAACTTCCGCACGGCGCCCGCTTTTTCTTTTCTCTCACCCCTTCGCTCTGGCGCGACGGGTAAATCATGCGGGCCGGCGACCACCGGCAAAAGGGGGAGGCGGGGACCACAATCGGCCTGGCATCAACAGGACAGCACCCGGTTCCGGTGAAACGCACGTGAAATCGGTCGCAGCGGATTTCCTCCCACCCGGGCCCCGCCGGGGCCGCGCGCGCCGCCGGGCCCCGGCCGGTGAGGCAGGTGCGGCGGCCACGGGCGCCCGGTGGATCGGCCCGGACCGCCCGGGCCCCGACCCGGGCCGCCGTGGGATCGCGGATCCTCCGCCGGTGATCGCGCAGCGTCACCGTGGGCGCCGTGCCATCGTGGTGCCATGACCATCGAAGTTCGCCCGGCTTCGGTCTTCGAGGACGTCCGGACCCTGCTCGGCCCGAAGTCACCCGACGCCAATGTCTGCTGGTGCCTGAGCTACCGGATCCCGTCCAGGCTCAACAACGAGCTCCGGGGCCCCGCCCGCGGCGCATACGTCGCCGAGCTGTGCCGCACCGGTCCGCCTCCGGGCGTGCTCGCGTACGACGGCGACGAGCCGGTCGGCTGGGCCGCCGTGGCGCCGCGCTCGGACACGTCCTTCGCCCGCAACCGCAAGATTCCGCACGTCGACGACCTCCCGGTGTGGTCCCTGTGGTGCATCCGGGTGCGCCCCGGCCACCGCAAGCAGGGGATCTCGCACGCCCTGATCGCGGGCGCGGTCGAGTTCGCCCGCGCCCACGGCGCCCCGGCGGTCGAGGCCTACCCCCTCGACAACGGCGGGGCCAAGGTCGACCTGACGATGGCGTACGCGGGGATCCGGAAGAACTTCGAGCGCGCCGGGTTCACGAAGGCCGCCGACACCACGTCCGTGCTGGCGGGCCACCCCCGGATCCTGATGCGCCTCGACCTGCGCTGACCCCTGCCGCCGTCATCGGCACGACAGGATCCGCGAGACCCGAGGACCCAGCGCGGGCGGCCCGGGCGGCCGGGCGCCCACGCTCACCGCTCCGACGCACGGCACGGCGTACAACCTTCCTCCGCGATCAGCAGTCCGACCAGGCGCAACGCGTGTTGCGCCTGGTCTCTGGAGGAACACACCTTGATCCACGCACGCCCCGCACGCCGACGGCTCGCCGCCGCCGTCGTCACCGTGCTCGCCGTCACCGCCGTCGGCGCGAGCGCTCTGACCGTTCCGGCGATCGCCGTCCCGGCCGCCGAGGGAACAACCGGGGCAGCGGCAGCGTCCACGGCGGGAGTCGTCCCGTTCCCGGCCAAGAGCACCATCTTCGGCGCGACCGCCAACGGTTACCTGACCTCCACCGAGGTCCCGCCCATGGACGAAGGCGGCCCCACGTACACCGCGCACTGGGTACGGGCGGACGGCTCCCCCGCCACGGACATCGCCTGGGCGGCCAGGGTCGAGAGCACCGGCTCGGGGGACATCGTGGCCTTCGGCTGGGCTTCCGGAGGCAGGCTCACCGACATGGCGACCGGAACGAACCTGCGCTCGATCACCTTCGGCGAGGACACCGCGTATGCGGGAGCCGCCGGCAAGGCCCTGTTCACCACCACGCTCAACGTGGACGGGAACCGGCTCCTCCACATGCACACCACGACGAGCGGGGCGGTCAGGATGACGGCCGGTCTCCCGGGGGACGCCACCGGCGTCGTCGTCAAGGCCGGCACGGCGGAGCACGCCCTGCTGACCTACTCCACCGGCACGGGTACGACGGCCAAGAAGTACGTGGCCATGCTCGACCTCGCCACCAACGCCGTGACGGAGACGTACGAGCTTCCCGCGGCCGCCGCCAGGGGCGACCTCGCCGTCTCGGCGACGCACCTCGCCTGGGTCGAGTACGACGCGAACCACAACGTCACCGTGGTGGCCGTCGACCGCGCCACCAAGAATCCCCAGCGCTTCACCGTCGGCAACGCGTGGCGGAGCGACGTCGAGGTCGGTCTGGTCGGCGACTGGGTGACGTACGGCACCCGCAGCGGCCTCACCGACCTCGAGGTGGATCCGCTGTACGCCCTCACCGCGCGCAGCCTCAAGGACGGGACCACCACCCGCAAGCTCCTGGACCACACCCTCACGGCCGCCTCCGCCCCCGACGGCACCCAGGTCGTGCGCGGCGGCACCGTCGCGGACGGCGAAGGCCTCTACCGGATCGCCCCCGGCGCCGACGGCGCCGCCCCGACCGCCTCGCTCGTCGCGAGCAGCGGGGAGTCCACCAAGGTCGCCCTGCTGAGCACCAAGATCCCCGCCGTGATCGACCTCGACCAGAACCGCGGCCGGGTGCCGCTCGAGTGGACACTGTCCCGCTACACCGCGACGGCCACCGTCACGCTGCGGCACGTACGGACCGGCAGGACCTCGGTCGCGGGCTTCATCCAGCCGGAGAACGCGGTCGTGCGCTACGACTGGCTGGGCGATCTCAACAACGACAGTGCGCTTTCCGAGAGCGCCTACAACGGTGACTACACCTGGGAGATCAGCGCCAAGCCCCTCAACGGCATCGGACCGGAGCTGAAGCAGACCGGCACGTTCAAGGTCACGCGCAAGGCCGCCCCGCACGACTACAACGACAACGGCTCCCCGGACCTGCTCCTGCGTGACAGCGCCGGTCAGTTGACGCGTGCCGACAGCTACTACAACCCCTGGATCAACACAGGCCAGTTGTCGGCAGCCGAGCAGAAGGTCATCGGCAGCGGCTGGAACATGCACAACCGGATCGAGGCCGCTGGCAACCTGGCCGGCGACGCCACCGGGGACATCGTCGCCCGCGACACCACCGGCGTCCTGTGGCACTACCTCGGCAAGGGCGACGGCACCTTCGCCACCCGCACGAAGATCGGCGGCGGCTGGCAGATCTACAACAGGATCGCCGCGGGATCCGACCTCACCGGTGACGGCAGGCCCGACCTCGTGGCCACCGACGCCGCCGGCGCGCTGTGGCTCTACAAGGCGACCGGCAGCACGAGCGCGCCTTTCGCCGCCCGGCAGAAGATCGGCCTCAGCGGCTGGCAGCAGTTCGACATCATCGAGGCCACCGGCAACATCGCCGGGGGCTCCGCCGGAGACCTCGTCGCCCGCGACAAGGACGGCGTCCTCTGGCTCTACCAGGGCAGGGGCGACGGCACCTTCGCCGGCCGCGTGAAGATCGGCGGCGGCTGGAACACGTACAAGCACCTCGTCGGCATCGGGGACGCGAACCGCGACGGGCGCCCCGACCTGTTCGCGTACGGCTCCACCGGCACGTACCTGTACAAGGGCACGGGAAGCTCGACCGCCCCGTTCGGCGCCCGGGAGGCGACCAGCCTGCCCGACGCCGCGCTGACGCACACGTCCGTGGTCTGACGGGGCAGCCGATCGCCTGGCGAACCGCTGCACAACCCCGACGGCCTTGCGGCACGGCCGTCGGGGTTGCCCCGCCCGGTACGCCGGACGCGGATCAGCCGGACACGGCGGTCCGCACCCTCGCCGAGCCGTCGGCGGGCCTGTTCACGCGGATCAGGGTCTGCCGGCCGTTGGCGACGAGCTTGCCGCGTGACTGAACGGCGTACACCTCCAGTTGGCAGACGGTCAGGGTGCGTCCGGGCTTCAGCACGGTGCCGATCGCTGCGAGGTGGTCGCCGGCGGCCGGCGCGAGGAGACATCGACGCCCCCTGCCCGAGGGCTGGCACCGGAACCGCCCGGGACCGCCGCTGCTCTCGCGGACCGCTCCCGCCGCCGTCGCCGTATCCGCAGAACGACGAAACCCCAGCTCAGCGAATCGCTGGGCTGGGGTTTCGAGATGAGCCGCCTTCGGGATTCGAACCCGAGACCTACGCATTACGAGTGCGTTGCTCTGGCCAACTGAGCTAAGGCGGCAAGCTGCCGGGGAGAAACATATCCTCGCCGAGGACACGCTCTCATCAGCAGCGGCGCCAAGTCTACAGGGTTCTCAGGGGTGCCCCGAACCACCTCCCGCGGGCCCCTGACGAGCACCTCAGCAGCGCGTGCCGTCCTTGGGGGCCTCGCCCTCCAGGAGGTAGGTGTTGATCGCCGTGTCGACGCAGTCGCTGCCCCGGCCGTACGCGGTGTGGCCGTCGCCGTCGTACGTCAGGAGCCGGCCGGACGACAGCTGGCCGGCGAGGCTCTCGGCCCACTTGTACGGGGTCGCCGGGTCGCGGGTCGTGCCGACGACCACGATCGGGGCCGCGCCCTTCGCCTCGATGGGGTGGGGCTTGCCGGTCGGGGGGACCGGCCAGTGGCCGCAGTTCAGGGCGGCCCAGGCGAAGCCGCGGCCGAAGACCGGGGAGGCCTTCTCGAACTCGGGGGCGGCGGCACGGACCGCGTCGGAGGTCTTGAAGGCGGCCGGCAGGTCGAGGCAGTTCACGGCCGCGTTGGCGAACATCAGGTTCGCGTAGGAGCCGTCGGCCTCGCGCTCGTAGTAGCTGTCGGCCATCGCCAGGAGCGGAGCGCCGTCGCCGTCCTGCGCGGCGGCGAGCGCGGTGCGCAGCTGGGGCCAGGCGCCGTCGTCGTACATCGCGGCGATCACGCCCGTGGTGGCCAGGGACTCGCCGAGCTCGCGGTCCTGGCCGGTGGGCACGGGAGAGGCGTCGAGCTTCGCGAAGAAGTCCTTGAGGCGGGTGGTCGCGTCGGCGACGGACTTCTTCCCGAGGGGGCAGTCCGCCTGCTTGACGCAGTCGGCGGCGAACGACTTGAACGCCGTCTCGAAGCCGGCCGTCTGGTCGCGGTTCAGCTCGCGGGCGGGCAGGGCCGGGTCCATCGCCCCGTCGAGGACCAGCCTGCCGGTCCGGTCGGGGAACAGCTCGGCGTAGGTCGCGCCGAGGAAGGTGCCGTACGACGCCCCGACGTAGTTCAGCTTCTCGTCGCCCAGCACCGCACGCGCGATGTCCATGTCCCGGGCCGCCTCCGTGGTGGAGACATGGGGCAGGACCTTGCCGGAGCGCTTCTCGCAGCCGGTGGCGAACTTCTCGTACGCCTGCTCCAGCGTGTCCGCCTCCGCGGCGTCGTCGGGCGTCTGGTCGACCTGGGTGTACCGGTCCATCTCGGGGCCGGACAGGCATTGGACGGGCTCGCTGCGCGCGACGCCGCGCGGGTCGACGGCCACCATGTCGTAGCGGGCGCGGACCGGGGCCGGGTAGCCGATGCCCGCGTACGCCTGGAGGTAGCCGACGGCCGAGCCGCCGGGGCCGCCCGGGTTCACCAGGAGTGAGCCGAGCCGCTTGCCGGGGCCGGTGGCCTTGGCGCGGGAGACGGCGAGCTTGATCGTCTCGCCCTCCGGCTTCGCGTAGTCCAGCGGGGCCTTCATCGTGGCGCACTCGAAATTCGGCACGCCGCACTCGCGCCAGTCGAGCTTCTGCCCGTAATACGGCGCGAGGGCCGCGGACGGCGCCGACCTGCCGGCCGTCCCTGGCGCCTCCGACTCACTCACGGAGGGGCCGCCGGTGGTGCATCCGGAGACGAGCAGGCCGACCGTGGCCAGCGGGAGGGCGTACGTGCGGAGCAGGCGCCTGGTGTCCATCCAACGGAGCGTAACGGCAGCGGGCGGCCGTTGCCCGTCCCGGCTCGCAGGGGTGAACCGGTCAACCGAACGGTGATCCGCGTCGCAGCCGTCGGCGGGCGGCTTCAGCCCGCCCGCAGCGCGACGGTCATCGCCTCGACCGCCAGCAGCGGCGCGACGTTGCGCTCCAGCGCCTCACGGCAGGCGACGATCGCCTCTATCCGGCGCAGCGTGCTCTCAGGGGTGGAACTGCGGGCGATGCGGTCGAGCGAGTCGCGCACGTCCTCGTTGGCGAGGGCGACCCGCGAACCCATCTGGAGCGCGAGCACGTCCCGGTAGAAGCCGGTCAGGTCCGTCAGGGCCAGGTCGAGGCTGTCACGCTGGGTACGGGTCTTGCGGCGCTTCTGGAGGTCCTCGAGCTCCTTCATCAGGCCGGCCGTCCCGCGCGGCATCCGGCCGCCCTCCGACGCGCCCAGCGCCGCCCTGAGCTCCTCGGTCTCCTTGACGTCGGTGTCCTCCGCGACCTGCTTGGCGTCGTCGGCGGCCGCGTCGACCAGTTCCTGGGCAGCCCTGAGACAGCCTCCGATGTCCTCCACGCGCAGGGGCATCTTCAGAACCGCGCTGCGACGGGCCCGGGCCCGCTCGTCCGTGGCCAGGCGACGGGCCCGGCCGATGTGCCCCTGCGTGGCGCGGGCCGCCGTCGCGGCGAGGTCCGGCTCGACGCCGTCCCTCCTGATCAGTACGTCGGCGACGGCGGCCACCGGCGGCGTGCGCAGGGTCAGGTGGCGGCACCGGGAGCGGATGGTGGGCAGCACGTCCTCGACGGAGGGCGCGCACAGCAGCCACACGGTCCGGGGGGCCGGTTCCTCCACGGCCTTCAGCACGGCGTTGGCCGACCGCTCGTTCAGCCGCTCGGCGTCCTCGACGAGGATCACCTGCCAGCGGCCGTTCGCCGGCGCGGTGAACGACTTGCGGACGGTGTCCCGCATGTCGCTGACGAGGATCTGCGTGCCCGTGGCGGCGATCCAGCTCACATCCGCGTGCGTGCCGATCAGGGCGGTGTGGCAGCCGTCGCAGAACCCGCACCCGGGCGTGCCGCCCAGTGCCCGGTCCGGGCCGGTGCACTGCAGGGCAGCCGCGAAGGCACGTGCCGCGGTGACGCGCCCCGAGCCGGGAGGCCCGGTGAACAGCCAGGCGTGCGTCATCTTCGACGCGGGCGGCACCGGCTCCCCCGCGGCGTGGGCGGTGACGTGTGCGTCGGCGTCGCGCGCGGCGGCGGAGAGCTGCTCCTGGACGCGCTCCTGGCCGACCACGTCGTCCCATACGGCCATGTGCCGTCACCGCCCTTTCCTGCTGCGGTCTCCCATTGTGGCGGAGGGCGCCGACAGTGCCGTCCACCGGCGTCCCGCCGCCCGGTCCCACAAGACTCGCGCGTCCCCTGCGTCCCGTGAGCCACGCCTCCCGGAACACGAAGAGGACCGGGCACCTGGCCCGGTCCTCTTCGATGGCGTCCGCCGTCACCCGCGGCGGCCCCGGCGTCCGCGGCCGCCGTCGTTCTCGTCGTCCTCGTGCGGGCCGAGGAGTTCGTCCGCGAGCGTCGGCAGGTCGTCGAGCGGTGTCTCCTCCGCCCAGTCCGAGCGGCGGCGCGGGCGCTCCGCCGAGGGATCCACCTGAGGCAGTTCGGTGGTGCGCTCGTTCCCGCCGCCGACGCCCCGCTCCTCGTGCTCGTCACGGAAGATGCCCGGCGGCACACGGTCGGCCGGGCCGGCGTCCCGTACCGGAGGCAGTACCGCTGTCTCGTCCGCCGCACGGGCGTCGCGGACCGGCGGCAGCATGGTGGTCTCCGCCTCGTCGGGGACCTTGGGCAGCATGGTGGTCTCGGTCTCGTCCGGGACCTTCGGCAGCACGCTCGTGGCGTCGTGCGAACCGCCCGGCACCGGGACCTCCTGCGTGACCTCGTCCGGCTTCACGACCGGCGTGGTCACCGTGGTCTCCACGGCCGACGCGGCGGCGGCCGCGGCAGCGGCGGCCTCCGCCGCCCGGCGAGCCTGCTCCGCCTTCAGCAACGCCTCCTCGGCCTTGCGCTGCTTCTCGAGGCGGCGCTCCTCCGCCTCCTTGCGCAGCCGGGCCTCTTCCTCGGCCTGCTTGCGCAGTCGTTCCTGCTCCGCCTGGCGTGCCCGCTCCTCGGCCTCGCGGCGCTGCCGCTCCTCCTCGGCCCGGCGGCGTGCCTCCTCGGCGCGCTGCCTGGCCTCCTCGGCCTGACGCTCCGCCTCGCGCTGCCGCGCCTCTTCCAGCTCGCGGCGCTTGCGCTCCTCCTCCTCGGCCCGGAGCTTGGCGAGCTGTTCCTGCCGCTCCCGCTCGAGGCGCTCCTCCTCGGCCTTGCGCGCGGCCTCTTCCTCCGCCTTGCGGCGGGCTGCCTCCTCGGCCGCCTTGCGGGCTTCCTCCCGCGCCTTGATCTCGGCGTCCGACAACGGCAGCAGCTGGTCGAGCCGGTGCCGCACGACCGTGGTGACCGACCCGGGCTCCTGTCCCGCGTCGACGACCAGGTAGCGGCCGGGGTCGGCCGCGGCCAGGGTCAGGAAGCCGGAGCGGACCCGCTGGTGGAACTCCGCCGGCTCGGACTCGAGCCGGTCCGGCGCCTCGGTGAAGCGTTCCCTCGCGGCCTCGGGCGAGACGTCGAGGAGCACGGTCAGGTTGGGCACGAGACCGTCCGTCGCCCAGCGCGAGATCCGGGCGATCTCGGTCGGGGACAGGTCGCGGCCGGCGCCCTGGTAGGCCACGGACGAGTCGATGTACCGGTCGGAGATGACGATCGCGCCCCGGTCGAGGGCCGGGCGGATCACCGAGTCGACGTGCTCCGCGCGGTCGGCCGCGTAGAGCAGCGCCTCCGCGCGGTTGGACAGACCGGCGCTCGAGACGTCCAGCAGGATGGAACGCAGCCGCTTGCCGACCGGGGTGGCACCGGGCTCGCGGGTGACGACCACCTCGTGGCCCTTGGCGCGGATCCACTCGGCGAGCGCCTCGACCTGGGTGGACTTTCCGGCTCCGTCGCCGCCTTCGACGGCGATGAAGAATCCGCTCGTCGCGGGGGCCTGCCCCGGGTCGGCGCCGCGGCGCAGCGCGTCGCGCAGGTCGCGGCGCAGCGGCACGCCGGAACGGTCGTCCGTCTTGGCGAGCACGATCGCGGCCACGGGCAGCAGCAGTGCTCCGACGAGCATGAGCGTGAACGCGGCCCCGCCGTGCGCGAAGACGAAGTCGCCACCGGCCAGCCGGTGCGGTCCGATCGCGGCGGCGAGCAGCGGGGCGGCGACCGCGGCCAGCCCGATGACGACGCGGACGACCGCCTGGAGGTGGGTGGCGAGCCGGGCCCGCCGGAAGTCCTCGGTCTCCTGGTCGGCGAGCGCGTGTCCGGTGTTCGCGGCGATGCCCGCAAAGACGCCGGCCACCGCGGCGAGGAACAGTCCGGTCGCCGTGTCGGGCACGAGACCCAGCGCGAGCAGGGCGACTCCGGTCACGGCGAGCGCGAGGGCGAGGAGCCTGCGGCGGGACAGCGAGGGCAGTACGGCGCCCGCCCCGCGGATGCCGGCGCCGGTGCCGCCGACCAGCGCGAGGATCAGCAACGAGAAGGTCACCGGGCCGCCACCGAGGTCGACGGCGTGCAGCACGGCGACCGCCGCGGCGGAGGCGACGGCCGCGGTGACGGAGGCGCAGGCCAGTACGAACAGCGGTATGGCGCCGGTGCGGCCCTTGTCCGGCCCCTCACCCCTGGACGGCCGCCGCAGACCCTCCAGCGGCGAACGGGGCCGGGGCGTCTGCGAGCCGGGCAGCTCGACGAAGTAGAGGATCGAGACGGACGCGGCGAACAGTCCGGCCGCGAGGTAGGAGCCGAGGGCCGCCTGGTGCCGGGAGAACCACTCGACGCCCGTGCCCAGCAGGTTGCCGATCAGCGTGGCGACCAGGAGGGCCGCGGCCGCGGCGGGTACGACGGCGAAGGCGGTGCGCAGCCACAGCGTGCGCAGCGACTCGAGGTGGTCCGGCAGGGGCCGTACGGAAGCGCCCTCCGGCGGCGGCGCGGGCAGCAGCGCGGGCGCGGCGCCTTCGCGGGCGACGGTCCAGAAGCGTTCGGCGACGCCGGTCAGGAAAACGGTGACGAGCAGGATCGCCAACGCGTTGTCGGGCGTCCAGTCGAGCCACAGCGGCGCCACGACGAGCAGCGCCAGACGCAGCCCGTCGGACCCGATCATGGTCCAGCGCCGGTCGAACGGCCCGCTGGGCGCCGTGAGCGAGGTCATCGGACCGAGGAGCACGGCTCCGAAAAGGAGCGTCGACAGGACCCGGGCGCCGAACACGGCGGCGACCGCGAACGCGGCCCCGCGGTATCCGCTGCCGAAGGAACCGGACTCCACCGCCGCCTGGAGCGTCAGCAGGAGGAGCACCAGCACGGCGAGTGCGTCCCCGATGCCGCCGACCACTTGAGCGTTCCACAACCGCCTCAGGGGCGGATGGCGCAACAGTGATCGCACGGCCCGTTCACGTGAGTCCGTGGCAAGTGCATCGGAACCCGATGCGTCGGAGGCAGTCTGTGAAGCGGTGCTCATGACCGCCTGCTGCTCGGCTGGCTGCTCGGCTCGCGTCATTCGGCCAGCCTATCCGGAGCGTGGTGCTCCCCGGAGGGGTGTCCGAACATACTGGCGCTCTTGTGGCAAGGGTGTGAAGTTCCCCCGACCGCGAAGTGCGCGATCACATGACGAAGCGGGGCGGTCTCCTCATGAGGAGACCGCCCCGCCGTCCGGCTACTCGTCCGCCGACGCGGCCGTCTTCTTGGCCGCCGACTTCGCGGTCGTCTTCTTGGCCGTCGTCTTCTTCGCGGCGGTCGTCTTCTTGGCGGCGGTCTTCTTCGCCGCCGTCTTCTTCGCCGGAGTCTTCTTCGCCGCCTTCTTGGCGGGCCCCTTCGCCCGCTTCTCGGCGAGCAGCTCGTAGCCGCGCTCCGGGGTGATGTCCTCGACGCTGTCGCCGGTCCGCAGGGTGGCGTTCGTCTCGCCGTCCGTCACGTACGGGCCGAACCGGCCGTCCTTGACGACCACCGGACGCTCGCTGACCGGGTCGGTGCCCAGTTCCTTCAGCGGCGGCTTGGCGGCGGCCCGCCCACGCTGCTTGGGCTGGGCGTAGATCGCCAGCGCCTCTTCCAGCGTGATGGAGAAGAGCTGCTCCTCGTTCTCGAGGGAGCGCGAGTCGGTGCCCTTCTTCAGATACGGGCCGTAGCGGCCGTTCTGCGCGGTGATCTCGACGCCCTCTGCGTCGGTGCCGACCACACGCGGCAGGGACATCAGCTTGAGGGCGTCCTCGAGGGTCACCGTGTCCAGGGACATGTTCTTGAAGAGCGAGGCGGTGCGCGGCTTGACCGCGTTCTTGCCCGTCTTCGGCGTGCCCTCGGGCAGCACCTCGGTCACGTACGGGCCGTAGCGCCCGTCCCTGGCGATGATCTGGTGGCCGGTGGCCGGGTCGGTGCCCAGCTCGAAGTCGCCGCTCGGCTTGGCGAGCAGTTCCTCCGCGTACTCGACGGTGAGCTCGTCGGGTGCGAGGTCCTCGGGGACGTCGGCGCGCTGGTGGCCCTCCGCCTCCTTCTCGCCGCGCTCGACGTACGGCCCGTACCGGCCGACACGCAGCTTGATGTCGTTGCCGACGGGGAAGCTGGAGATCTCCCGGGCGTCGATCGCGCCGAGGTCGGTGACCAGTTCCTTGAGGCCGCCGAGGTGGTCGCCGTCGCCGTTGCCCGCCTCGGAGGCGGCGCCGGCGGCGTCGCCTTCACCGAAGTAGAAGCGCCTCAGCCACGGCACGGCCTGGGCCTCGCCCCGCGCGATGCGGTCGAGGTCGTCCTCCATCCTCGCGGTGAAGTCGTAGTCGACGAGCCGGCCGAAGTGCTTCTCCAGCAGGTTGACCACGGCGAAGGAGAGGAACGAGGGGACGAGGGCCGTCCCCTTCTTGAAGACGTAGCCGCGGTCGAGGATGGTGCCGATGATCGAGGCGTAGGTCGACGGGCGGCCGATCTCGCGCTCTTCCAGCTCCTTGACGAGGGACGCCTCGGTGTAACGGGCCGGCGGCTTGGTCGCGTGACCGTCGACCGAGATCTCCTCGGACGACAGGGCGTCGCCCTCCGCGACCTGCGGCAGGCGCCGCTCGCGGTCGTCGAGCTCCGCGTTCGGGTCGTCGGCGCCTTCGACATAGGCCTTCATGAAGCCGTGGAAGGTGATCGTCTTGCCGGACGCGCTGAACTCGGCGTCCCGGCCGTCCGAACCCCGGCCACCGATCTTCACGGTGACGGAGTTACCGACCGCGTCCTTCATCTGAGAAGCGACGGTCCGCTTCCAGATCAGCTCGTACAGCTTGAACTGGTCACCGGTCAGGCCGGTCTCGGCGGGGGTGCGGAAACGATCACCCGACGGGCGGATCGCTTCGTGCGCCTCCTGCGCGTTCTTGACCTTGCCGGCGTACACACGCGGCTTCTCCGGCAGGTAGTCGGCGCCGTACAGCTGCGTCACCTGGGCACGGGCCGCGGCGACGGCCGTCTCCGACAGCGTCGTGGAGTCCGTACGCATATAGGTGATGAAGCCGTTCTCGTACAGCTTCTGGGCGACCTGCATGGTCGCCTTCGCCCCGAAGCCGAGCTTCCGCGACGCCTCCTGCTGGAGCGTCGTCGTACGGAACGGTGCGTACGGCGAGCGGCGGTACGGCTTGGACTCGACCGAGCGGACCGCGAACGACGCGCCTTCGAGCGCCGCCGCGAGGGACCGGGCGTTCGCCTCGTCCAGGTGGAGGACCTGGGCGGACTTGAGCCGGCCGTCGGAACCGAAGTCGCGGCCTTGTGCGACACGCTGCCCGTCGACCGTGTTCAGACGGGCGGTCAGCGTGGACGGGTCGGACGGGTCACCGGCCCGGCCGGTGGAGAACGTGCCGGTCAGGTCCCAGTACTCGGCGGAACGGAAGGCGATCCGCTCGCGCTCCCGCTCGACGACGAGCCGGGTCGCGACCGACTGCACACGCCCGGCGGACAGCCTGGGCATGACCTTCTTCCACAGGACCGGCGAGACCTCGTAGCCGTAGAGGCGGTCGAGGATGCGTCGGGTCTCCTGGGCGTCGACCATGCGCTTGTTCAGCTCGCGCGGGTTGGCGACGGCGTCCCGGATCGCTTCCTTGGTGATCTCGTGGAAGACCATCCGGTGGACCGGGACCTTGGGCTTGAGCACCTCGAGGAGGTGCCACGCGATGGCCTCGCCCTCGCGGTCCTCATCGGTGGCGAGGAAGAGCTCGTCGGATTCGGCGAGCTGCTCCTTGAGTTTCCTGACCTGGGCCTTCTTGTCGGCATTGACGACATAGATGGGCTGGAAGTCATGTTCGACGTCGACGCCGAGCCGCCGCACCTCGCCGGTGTACTTCTCCGGCACCTCTGCGGCACCGTTCGGCAGGTCGCGGATGTGCCCGACGCTCGCCTCGACGACATAGCCAGGGCCGAGGTAGCCCTTGATCGTCTTCGCCTTGGCAGGCGACTCGACGATCACAAGTCGGCGGCCGCCGTGTGCGGTCTCGCTGGTCGGGGACAACTTCGCTCTTCTCTCCGGTCGACGCTCGATGGGCGCTCACGGCGGGTGCGGCACGTGGTCCTGTGCCTGGTCGCACTGCTGTGACGCTGCTGTCGCTGCGGAGTGTGACGGTACAACCCGCCCCCGTGTCAAACGGCAAAAGCCCGCAACGGCCACTCGAACGGTAACCCGAGTCCAGCCGTTCCTGCCGCCCGGACCCGGCACGTCGTCTCCCGGGGACCGGCTCAGAGGCGGCCGAAGCACCACACGGCGAGAGTGAGGAACACCGCACCGAACAGCATCCCGAACGTCACGCCCGTGGCCGTGGCCACTCCGTGCGCGACGGGCCGACGATGCAGCGCGCGCGTCCCCGTCCACAGCAGCAGCGCGGCCCCGAACAGCGCGAATGCCGTTCCGGCGAAGATCGCTGGCCCGCTCTCCATGCCCGTACCCGGTCCTTTCCTGGTGACGAGGTCCCTGTGCAGGGCGAGGCTGGCACCCCTGGGCGTCGCAGGCACGAATTCCGGGTGAACGCCACGTGGGGTTCACCCGCCCGGTCGCGGTCGAAGTCACACGACGGACGGGGGCGACGTCAGAGGAAAAGAGACCGCAAACCGAACCTTGGCCGGATTTCCCCGTCGATTTCCGCCACCACCGCGAGCGGGGCCAACGGGGGCGACGTGAGCGATGCGGTCCCCTCCTGGCGATCTCGCCCCGTCGCCGGGCACGGCCACCGCGGTCCAGGGCGGTCCCTCCGCCGCCGGGCGCGGTCGCGGCGGTCCCCCCGTCACCGCGGCCGTCTCACCACGGACCTCCTGTCGCGGCGCCGGCCCTCAGCGCGGACCTCCTGTCGCGGGGCCGAACCTCACCGCGGGGACCTTCTGTCGCGGGCCGGCCTCTCCTGGCGCGGGGCCGGACCTCACCGCGGACCTCCTATCGCGGGGCCGGCTCCAGGAAGCCTTCCTCGATCAGCAGCCGCAGCGCCTGCGGGGTGCGGTCGCGCAGCAGGACCGGATCCTCACCGAGCAGCTGGGCGATGGCGTCGAGGATCTGCCCGGCGCTCAGGCTGCCGTCGCACGCGCCCGCGAAGCCGGCGCCCACCGTGTCCACCTTGGTCGCACGGCGCATGCCCCGGTTCTGGCGCAGCACCACATGCTCCGGGTCCTCCGCGCCCGGCATTCCGACCTGCTCCTGCATGATCTCTTCGGTCAGCACGAAGTGATCCGCGAGCAGCGCGGCGTCGTCGCGCTCACGCAGATAGTCCTGCCGGGCGAAGTGCGCGCGCACGGTGTCGCCGAGCGGCTGCTCGACGGGGTGCGGCCACTCCTCCGTGACGATCGAGGGGCGTTCGGCACCGGACTTCCGCAAGGTGATCCAGCCGAAGCCGACCGACTTCGTGCGACGGGCCTCGAACTCGTCCAGCCACGCGTCGTACCGCGCGGCGTACCGGTCGGGGTCGGTGCTGTGGTCCCCGCTGTCGCGCAGCCAGAGCTCCACGTACTGCGTCACGTCCTGCACCTCGCGCTGCACGATCCACGCGTCACAGCCGGGCGGCACCCACGAGCGCAGCCGGTCCTGCCAGTCCTCTCCTTCCACGTGCTGCCAGTTGGCGAGGAACTGGGCGTGACCGCCGTCGTTGAGCCTGTCCCCCGCCTGCTGAACGAGGGAGCGGCACAGATCGTCCCCGCCCATCCCGCCGTCCCGGTAGGTCAGCCGGGCACCGGGAGAGATGACGAACGGGGGGTTCGACACGATCAGGTCGTACGTGTCGGAGCCCACCGGCTCGAACAGCGAACCCTCCCGCAGGTCGGCCTCCCGCGCGCCGGACAGGGCGAGCGTGAGCCGGGTGAAGTGCAGGGCGCGGGGGTTGAGATCGGTGGCCGTCACCCGCGTCGCGTGCTGGGCGGCGTGCAGGGCCTGGATCCCGGAACCGGTTCCCAGGTCCAGCGCGGACCCGACGGGCGTGCGGATCGTGATGCCGGCGAGCGTGGTGGACGCACCGCCGACGCCGAGGACCACTCCCTCGCCCTGGCCGCCGGCCCCGCCGGCTCCGCCGACCGCGCATCCGAGGTCGGAGACGATGAACCAGTCCTGCCCCTCCGGCCCGCCGTACGGACGGACGTCCACGGTGGCCCGCACCTCGTCGCCGTCCTGCTTCACCCAGCCGTCGGTGAGGCACTCCTCGAGAGGGAGCGCCTTGCGGGCCCCCTCGAGGGGCACGGCGCGCTGGAGCAGGAACAGCCGGACGAGCGTCTCCAGGACGCCCTCCCCGCGCGTGGCGCGCAGGGCGGGGACGGTCTCGCTGCGGGCGAGCGCCGCGTAGGCGGGCGCGCCGAGCAGGTCGAGCAGCCCATCGGCGGTGAAGGCGGCCAAGAGGAGCGCTTCACGCAGCCGGGGCGCGTGGTCGGGCACGGGGAGGCTTGTCGTACTCACCCGCCCATTGTGGCCGCCGCGAGGGACGGCCGCCGCGCGGCCCGGCGCCCCACCGGGCCGCCGACGCGCACGGGGCGGCTGTCGTCACTGCTCAACGGCAACCGTCGCACCGGACGGGGAGCGCCCTCCGCCCCGGCACCAGGGCGCATGTACCTTGCGCGACCACGACGCACGGGTCGGGCGAGCGCCCTCGGCCCGGCGCCGGTCGGCCGACGCCTCGCCGGACGACGGCGAGCCGGGCGCCGTTGAGGCACGGCGCCGGGGCGGCTACGCCTTGCCCGACGACGGCGACGCGCCGCCCGCGGGGCTCGAGGTGTCGGCGCGCTGGCAGCCGGGCTGCTTCGCCATGGCCTTGCCCAGCTCCCCGGACTGCAGCTTCGCCAGCGCCTCTTGGTCCATGCGCTCGATCTTCTTCAGCCCGTCCGCGACCGTTTGCAGGCCGTCGGCGAACTTCTGCTGGTTCTTCGGGTCGAGTTCGTCGACCTTCTTCTTCAGGTCGAGGTAGGCGGCGGCGGTGGCGTCGAGTTCCTTCACCGCGTCCTGCTGGAGCTTCTCGCCGTTGTCGACCGGGGGAACGCCGGCGTCCCTGACGGCCTTGGCGAGCGCCTTGTCGGCAGCCGCGATGTCCGCGAACGCCTTGGAGTCGGCAGCCTGGATGTCCGCGGGCTTACCGTCCGCAGCCGTCGAGATGATGGCCTGCTGTGCGTCGGCCCTCTTCTTGATCTGCGGCTGCGCCTGGTCGCAGACGTCCTTCGCCCAGGCGTTCACCTTTTCCTCGCTGTCGTCGCCGCAGCCCGACAGCGCCAGTACCAGTACCGCGCCGCCGGACAGGGCGGCCGCAAGCTTCTTGTTCACCGGATTGGTCCCTTCCAAGGCCTCTCGGCCCCGGAACATACACGCCAACTGGGCGACAACCGCGTGTCGTGCGTCCGGTTCGTTACCCATTAGAGCCATTTGCACCAAGAGAGACAAGGCTCACCTTGAGCGGTGATCCACACACGGACGGGCGGGCGGCACGTCAAGCCGTGCCGCCCGCCCGTCTGCTGATCCGACGTCAGGAAACCACCGCCGGATCGGTCGGCTTCGCGCTGCGCTCGGCAGCCCCGGAGTCGTCGCCCACGGCGATGCCGCGCCGCTTCGAGATGTACACGGCACCGACGATGATCAGGATCGCCAGGACCGCGACCACCGCACGCACCCCGGCGCTGGCGTCGTCCCCGTAGCTGAACTGGATCACGGCGGGCGCGATGAGCAGAGCGACCAGGTTCATGACCTTCAGCAGCGGGTTGATCGCCGGGCCGGCGGTGTCCTTGAACGGGTCGCCGACCGTGTCACCGATGACGGTGGCCGAGTGCGCCTCGCTGCCCTTTCCGCCGTGGTGACCGTCCTCGACGAGCTTCTTGGCGTTGTCCCACGCACCACCGGAGTTGGCGAGGAAGACGGCCATCAGCGTGCCCGTGCCGATCGCGCCCGCGAGGAACGACCCGAGTGCGCCGACCCCGAGCGAGAAACCGACCGCGATCGGTGTCAGCACGGCGAGCAGGCCCGGTGTCGTCAGCTCACGCAGCGCGTCCTTGGTGCAGATGTCGACGACGCGCCCGTACTCCGGCTTCTCCGTGTAGTCCATGATCCCGGGGTGCTCGCGGAACTGCCGCCGCACCTCGTAGACCACGGCGCCCGCGGACCGGGACACGGCGTTGATGGCCAGCCCGGAGAAGAGGAAGACGACCGCCGCGCCGAGGACCAGGCCCACCAGGTTGTTGGGCTGCGAGATGTCCATCACCAGGTTCATCGGGGCGCCGTCGCCCAGCTTCTCGCCGACGTCCGTCGCCGCCGTCGCGATGGCGTCGCGGTACGAGCCGAACAGCGCCGCCGCGGCGAGCACGGCGGTGGCGATCGCGATGCCCTTGGTGATGGCCTTGGTGGTGTTGCCGACGGCGTCCAGGTCGGTCAGGACCTGGGCACCCGCACCGGTGACGTCGCCCGACATCTCTGCGATGCCCTGCGCGTTGTCGGACACCGGGCCGAAGGTGTCCATGGCCACGATCACTCCGACGGTGGTGAGCAGACCCGTGCCGGCCAGCGCCACCGCGAATAGCGCCAGCATGATCGACGTGCCGCCGAGCAGGAAGGCCCCGTAGACGCCGAGGCCGATCAACAGGGCGGTGTAGACGGCCGATTCGAGACCGATGGAGATGCCGGCCAGGACGACGGTGGCCGGGCCGGTGAGCGACGACTTGCCGATGTCGCGCACGGGGCGCCGGTTGGTCTCCGTGAAGTAGCCGGTCAGCTGCTGGATCAGCGCCGCCAGGACGATGCCGATCGCGACGGCGACGAGCGCCAGTACCCGCGGGTCCCCGTCGTGCGCGCGGACCGCCGCGTCGCCGACCCCGTCCAGCTCGGCGTACGAGCCCGGCAGATAGACGAACGCGGCCACTGCCACCAGGACGAGTGAGATCAACGCGGAGATGAAGAAGCCGCGGTTGATCGCCGTCATCCCGCTGCGGTCGGCGCGCCGCGGGGCGACCGCGAAGATACCGATCATCGCGGTGACCACGCCGATCGCCGGGACGATGAGCGGGAAGGCGAGCCCGGCGTCGCCGAACGCGGCCATGCCGAGGATGAGGGCCGCGACGAGCGTGACGGCGTACGACTCGAAGAGGTCGGCCGCCATGCCCGCGCAGTCGCCGACGTTGTCGCCCACGTTGTCGGCGATCGTGGCGGCGTTGCGCGGGTCGTCCTCGGGGATGCCCTGTTCGACCTTGCCGACGAGGTCGGCGCCGACGTCGGCCGCCTTGGTGAAGATGCCGCCGCCGACACGCATGAACATGGCGATCAGCGCCGCGCCGAGACCGAAGCCCTCGAGCACCTTCGGTGCGTCCGCCGCGTAGACGAGCACGACGCAGGAGGCACCCAGCAGGCCGAGGCCCACCGTGAACATGCCGACCACGCCGCCCGTACGAAAAGCGATCTTCATGGCCTTGTGCGATACGGCTGTGAGATCTTTTTCCGGTTCGCCTTCCGCCGGGGTGGCTTCACGCGCGGCAGCGGCGACGCGCACATTGGCCCGCACGGCGAGGCGCATGCCGATGTATCCGGTGGCCGCCGAGAAAAGCGCACCCACCAGGAAGAACACCGAGCGGCCGGCGCGCTGCGCCCAGTCGTCGGCCGGGAGAAGCATCAGCAGGAAGAACACCACGACGGCGAAGACGCCGAGAGTGCGCAGCTGCCGTGCCAGATATGCATTCGCGCCTTCCTGTACCGCGGCCGCGATCTTCTTCATGGAATCGGTGCCCTCGCCCGCGGCCAGCACCTGGCGTACCAGGAGCTGGGCGACCACGAGCGCTGCCAGGGCGACGGCCGCGATCACAATAACGATCAGTCGGTTGTCATCCGTGAGTACCGCGGCTGCGAGAGAAGTGGGGTGATCGATCAGGTGTGGGTTGAAGAGCCCCGCCATTCGTCCTCCTTGACGTCAGAGCTCAAGATGTGGACGGATTGTAGGGAGCGGAACCTGATCAAAACAGGGTGCCGTAAATGTAATTGACCTTGACTTGCTACTCAGCAAATGATCGGGCTCCAAAATGATCCCCGAAAGCGGTAACGGGGCAAAAGCATTGACGCCCGAACGATGATCTAGAAAATACGAAAGAGGCCCTGCTCAGCAGGGCCTCTTTACGCCGGAACACTCCAAAATGATCAGCACACAATGCGACCGGCTCCCCTGACGTCGCTGCTCCGCCCTTCCGGCACACCGCTCCCAGGACTGTCCGGTCCTGCACGGTCGGATCCAGGCGTGACGACTCAGGGAGCGTCGATCAGTGGGTGCGTGACGGCCCAGGACGACGGGCCCGTGCCGATCGCTCTGAGGAACGACGGGCCGCTGTGCGACGGTCTCGAGCCGACGGGCCCGACCAAGGGCAGCCGACGGCTCCCGGGCAGCAACTCAAGGGTGACGCTCAGGGCTGAAGGCTCAGGGCGCGACGCTCAGGGTGACTACTCAGAGCGGTGGCGACTCAGACCGGTGGCGACTCAGGGCGTGATGGCGAACGACGCCGCCGGCCAGCTCATACGGATGACCCCGCCGTCCTCGGTGGAGGAAACCTCCACGTCGTCGACGAGGCCGCTGATGACGGCGAGACCCATCTCGTCCTCGCCCTCCGCGTCGAAGTCCTCGGCTCCCTCGCCACGTCCACCGGACACGGCCGTGGAGCCGGCGCCCGCGCTCGGGACCTCGTCACCGACCTCGATGGAGAAGATCTTCTCCTCGTCGGCCAGGACCACCCTGACGGGCGCGGTGATGCCATGGCTGCGGTGCAGCCCGACAGCACGGCTGCAGGCCTCTCCGACGGCGAGCCGGACCTCGTCCAGCACCGCCTCCTCGACCCCGGCACGACGAGCCACGGCAGCGGCGACCAGTCTCGCCGTCCTGACGTGTTCGGGCTGGGCGCTGAAGCGGAGCTCAACGGTGGCCATGCAGTCCCCCTCGGACGTACGGGCGTGCCTCTCGACGTACGGGCGTGCCTCTCAGAGGCCCGGGCTGGATGCCCGGGGCCCCTCCTGCTTCCGGCAGTCTCCGGCCGACCGTCAGTCGGTCGCCGCGACAGCTTCGTCGACCGTGGTGTGAATGGGGAACACCTTGGTCAGACCCGTGATCCGGAAGATCTTGAGAATGCGCTCCTGGTTGCAGACCAGGCGCAGGGAGCCCTCGTGCGCACGCACACGCTTGAGCCCGCCCACGAGCACGCCGAGGCCGGTGGAGTCGAGGAAGTCCACGCCCTCCATGTCGACAACCAGGTGGTAGCTGCCGTCGTTCACCAACTCGACCAACTGCTCGCGCAGCTTGGGCGCGGTATACACATCAATCTCGCCACCGACCTCGACGACCGTACGGTCGCCACCAGGTCCGGACACATTGCGAGTCGACAGGGACAGGTCCACGGATCCTCCAGCACCTTGCTATCGAGCGGCCGCCCTTCAAGTCTCCCCGACGGAGCCGGAGGACGGTCGCCAGCCGCGATGGCATTCAATCACTTACCAGCAGCCATGCACGACGCCTTGGGACCATTGTCCGTCACGCCAGTGACACACTCGGTGCCGATGGCCATGAATCACCGTCCCAGTCGACCGCCCGGGAGCGTGGAAAACCGCCCCTCCCCCAGCACGGTCCTCGACCGGCTCGCCGCTGGTGCGAGCCGGGCTGCGCGCATCACTCATACGGAGCACCTGCCCCCTCGACCGGGCAGGCATGCAGTCTGGCCGGACCGCATCCGGGCAGAAGTGATCAGCGCCGTCCGGGATGCCGGAATCGAGCACCCCTGGGCCCACCAGGCGACCGCCGCCGAGCACGCCCTGGACGGCGAATCCGTGGTCATCGCGACCGGGACGGCGTCCGGCAAGTCGCTCGCCTATCTGGCCCCCGTGCTCAGCACCCTCCTCGACGGCGCCGAGGCGGCCAACGGCCGGGGCACCACCGCTCTGTACCTCGCGCCCACCAAGGCTCTCGCGGCCGACCAGCGACGCTCGGTGAAGGAGCTGGCGGCCCCTCTCGGCAACCGGATCCGGCCCGCCGTCTACGACGGCGACACGCCGGTCGAGGAACGCGAATGGGTGCGCCAGTACGCCAATTACGTCCTCACCAACCCGGACATGCTGCACCGCGGGATACTCCCCGCCCATCCACGCTGGTCCTCCTTCCTTCGCTCACTGCGGTACGTCGTGATCGACGAGTGCCACACCTACCGCGGCGTGTTCGGCTCCCATGTGGCCCAGGTGCTCCGGCGCCTTCGCCGGCTGTGCGCGCGCTACGGTGCGAATCCGGTCTTCCTGCTCGCCTCCGCCACATCCGCGGAACCGGCCGTCTCCGCGGGCCGGCTCACCGGCCTGCCCGTGCACGAGGTCGCGGACGACGCGTCCCCGCGGGGAGAGCTGGTCTTCGCGCTGTGGGAGCCGCCGCTGACCGAGCTCCAGGGCGAGAAGGGCGCGCCGGTGCGCCGCACCGCGACCGCGGAGACCGCCGATCTCCTGACCGATCTGACGGTGCAGGGCGTCCGCAGCGTGGCCTTCGTACGCTCCCGCCGCGGCGCCGAGCTGATCTCCGTGATCGCCAAGGAGCGCCTCGCCGAGGTGGACCGCTCTCTGCCCCGGCGTGTCGCGGCCTACCGGGGCGGCTACCTCCCCGAGGAGCGCCGGGCGCTGGAGAGAGCCCTGCACTCCGGGGAACTCCTCGGTCTGGCGGCCACCACCGCACTGGAGCTGGGCGTGGACGTCGCCGGCCTGGACGCCGTCGTGATCGCCGGATACCCGGGCACCCGGGCCTCCCTGTGGCAACAGGCGGGCAGGGCGGGCCGTTCGGCCGAGGGCGCCCTCGCCGTGCTGGTGGCCCGTGACGATCCGCTGGACACGTATCTCGTCCATCACCCCGAGGCCCTGTTCGACCGTCCGGTGGAATCCACCGTCCTCGACCCCGACAACCCCTACGTGCTGGCCCCCCACCTGTGCGCGGCAGCCGCCGAGCTTCCGCTCACCGAGCCCGACCTCGAGCTCTTCGGTCCTGGCGCGGCGGACCTCATGCCACAACTGGAGGCGGCGCGGCTGCTGCGGCGGCGGGCGTCCGGCTGGCACTGGACCCGTCGTGAGCGGGCCGCCGACCTGACCGACATCCGGGGCGGCGGCGGGCGCCCCGTCCAGATCGTCGAGTCCGCCACGGGCCGGCTGCTCGGCACCGTCGACGAGGGCGCCGCCCACACTGCGGTCCACGACGGCGCCGTCCACCTGCACCAAGGCCGTACGTACCTGGTCGAACGACTGGTCCTGGAGGACTCCGTCGCCCTGGTGAAGGAGGCCGGCCCGCCCTACTCGACCACCGCCCGTGACACCACCTCCATCTCCGTACTCGAAACCGACGTCGAGGTCCCATGGGGTGACGGTCGCCTCAGCTACGGCTCCGTCGAGGTCACCAACCAGGTCGTCTCCTTCCTGCGGCGCAGACTCATCACCGGTGAGGTCCTCGGCGAGTCCAAGCTCGACCTGCCTCCGCGGACCCTGCGCACCCGCGCCGTGTGGTGGACGGTCACCGAGGACCAACTGGACGCCGCCCGCGTCAACCCGGAGCAGCTGGGCGGAGCCCTGCACGCCGCCGAGCACGCCTCCATCGGGATGCTGCCCCTGTTCGCCACGTGCGACCGCTGGGACATCGGAGGCGTCTCCGTACCGCTCCATCCGGACACACTGCTGCCGACCGTGTTCGTGTACGACGGACATCCGGGCGGGGCGGGCTTCGCCGAGCGGGCCTTCCACACGGCCCGCGAATGGCTCACGGCCACCCGGGAGGCGATCGCCTCGTGCGAATGCGAGGCGGGCTGCCCGTCGTGCATCCAGTCGCCCAAATGCGGCAACGGCAACGATCCGTTGCACAAGCGCGGCGCGGTCCGGCTGCTCACCGAACTGCTCCGGACAGCGCCGGCGGCTCAGGAGACTCCGACGGCCCCGCCCGGGCCCTGACCGTCGGGGCGTACGGGCCGAAGCGGGCCAGCGCCGTCACGTCCGCGGTCTCGCCCGCCACGGAGCACCGGACGATCCGAGCTCCCTGTGCGTCCGCCACCCGGCCGGCCGTCGCACAGGCCTCGGCCGTGCCCCGCAGAGCGTTGTCGGCCGCGGCGAGGGCGGCGAGGTCGGCCGCCGCTCCCGCCCGGTGGCGGGCGACCACGGCCTGGCCCATCGCCAGGATGATCGCGAACACCGCACAGAGCACAGTCGTCGCCATCGCCACCCACACGGTCGCCGAGCCACGGTCCTCGCTCACGGCACCACCTCCACGGTCGCCGCTGTGGCGGTGCCGAGCCGTTCAGGGCGTTCCGCTCCCGGCGCACCGACGACGCGGACAGGACCTGTGTCGCTGCCGCGGCCCCCTCTGTCCGCGCGAAACAGCACGTGGGCGCCTCCCCGCTCCTGAGCGCCGCCCCGGTGTCGGCGGACCAGGGAGGCCTGGGCGGGGCCTGAGACCGCCACCAGGGCCGGAGGCGGGGGCAGCACGGCGATCCGGGCGGTGCCCTCGGGTGCCCCGTCCGGTGACGCCTGTCCTGCGGGGGCTTCGGGACCGGTGGCCCGCCTGACGACGACGTCTGGTGCGACGGCCTTCGGCCCCGGCCCGGCTGTGGTCTGGAGACCGCTTTCCCGCCCGACGAGGGCGCCCGGCACAACCGCCTTCGGCCCTCGACCCACGGTGTCCTCGGCGAGCGCGGCCGCTTCCGCGCTGAGCGTCAGGGCAAGCGCGCCGGGCCCGGGCGTGTCCGCCTCGACGCGTACGCGCCACAGGTCACCGCTGCGCGTAAGGGTGATGTCGGATCCGCTCGGTGCCGCGGAACGGGCAGCGGCGACGGCCGCGGCCCGAGGCTCCGACCGGGCCGCCGCACGAGCACCGGCCCGCGCGGCGTCCACGCACTGGATCTGCGCCGAAGCCGCCATCAAGGCCCAGACCAGGCCCATGGTGAACACCACCAGCGCCGGCACCGCGACTGCGGCCTCCGCAGTAACGGACCCCCTCTCCCCGAACTCCTTGCCGCAACTTTTGTCTTGGATGTTGTCCCGCCCTGGGCCCCCTTCGGCGCCCGCCGATGTCCCTGCCTTCGAGACCGCGCCGGCTCCTGGCCGCGCGACTGTCCTTGCCCACGGGGCTGCCCCTGCCGCCGCGCCCGCGCCTGCGCCCGCGGGCGCTGCCTCAGAACTGCGCATCGAGCGCCTTCCCGATCACGGCTTCCAGGGCTCCCGATACGGTGCCGCTGGTGACGATCTTGTAGAGGACCGCCGCGAAGGCGCACGCGGCGATCGTTCCCATCGCGTACTCGGATGTGGTCATTCCGTCGTCGGTGCGCATCCTGCGCCTCAGCGCAGTCAGCCGAACCCGCATCGCCTGCCACATGTCGAACTCCCTGATGTCGAAATTGCCGTCTCTGTCGTGGAGTTGGTCGGTAGTGGGGTTGTTGGCCGTCAGTTGCCGTGCAGCAGCCCGCCCGCCAGACCGATCACGACGGGCGCCACGCCGACCGCGAGGAAGGCGGGCAGGAAGCACAGCCCCACCGGTGCCGTGATCAGCACCTGCGCCCTGCGCCCCCGGCCGGCCACGGCGCGGGCACGCTCCGCACGGAGTCGCCCGGCGAGCCGGGACACCGGATCCGCGGCCGGCGCTCCGGCGGAGTCGGCCCGCTCCAGACAGCGGGCCAGCGGCTCCGCGCCCGGTATCTCACCGAAGCAGCCCCACGCAGGCGACGGTTCGGCACCGAGCCGCAGCTGTGCGGCAGTTCGTGCGAGGCCGGCGCCTACCGGACCACCCAGCGATTCACCGACCGCCTCCGCCGCCTCCCGCGGGCTCGCTCCGGCGGAGATACACGCGGCCATCAGATCTGCCGCCAGGGGCAGTTGGCGGGCCGCCTCCTTACGGGCGTCGGCCGCGGGTGTGCCGGCACCTGTCCGCTTTTCTCGGCCCCGCTGCCACCGACGCACTCCCACGGCGGCGACAAGTCCCACCGCGCCGCCCGTCGCCCCGCCGATCAGGAACCAGCCGACGACTGCCACGCCCAGCGGCGCCGCCCAGGGTTTGGCCCAACGCCCTAAGTCGACTCTCCGGCGCGGAGCTTCGGGCCCGGCCCGCAGCAGGGCCGCACCTCTGGTACGCGCTCTGCCTTCTCGCCGCTTCGCCGCCGCCAGGGAGACGAGGCAGGCCAGCGCGGAGAGAATCGCCGCCGTCGTCCCCAGCCTGTGGACGGCTTCGCCGTTCATGCCTCTTCTCCGGCGCGTACGATCCGTCCGGCCCAGCACAGCCCCGCTGTCTCGAGCAGCCCTCCGATCACCAGACAGGCGATACCTGCCGGGCTGTGGAACAGCACGTGCAGTGGGTCGGCTCCGAGAGCCCAGCCCATGGCCAGACCCGCGACCGGCAGCAGTGCCAGCAGCACGATGGTCGACCAGGCACCGGCCAACTGTGCTGCCAGCTCCTCCCGTTGATCCATCTCGGCACGCAGGGACGCCTCCAGGCGGTCCAGTCCGGCCGCCAGACCGGCACCACCGTCCACCGCGACCCGCCAGCACGCCGCCACCCCGGCCAGTCCTTCCGCACCCGGCTGTCGTGCCGCCGACCGCAACGCCTCGGGCACGTCTCCGCCGAACCTCGCCGCCGCCAGCACCCGGGCCTCCGCGTCACCGAGGACGTCCGTCGCCCCCACGGCGAAAAGCAGTGCCTGTGCGGGCTGCAGTCCGGCCCTCAGCTCCCCGGCCGTCGCCCCGCACAGACCGATGACCCCTCGGGCCCGTCGGTCCTCGTCCCTCCGGCGCTCCCGGGCCCGCAGCCACCGCCGCACCAACGGCACGGCGACGGCTCCCGCTGCCAGCGGCAGCGGGGATTCGCCGGCGACGGCCACCGCCACTCCCGCGGGTAGGCACCACCACTCCTTGCGGAACGTGATCACGGGCAGCAGCCCTCTCCAGGACCACCACGGAGGCAGCACCGCCGCCCCCGGGCCGGCGAGCATCAGCCGCGCCCTGCGCAGCGCCCGCTCCTGCCCAACGGTCAGCAGCCAGGTGGCCGCGACCAGGCACAGCGCCGCCGCGCACATCGACTGGACGACCGTCACAGCGCATCACCGACCAGGGCCCGCAGCCGCTCCCAGCCCGCCTCTGCCGCGAACGCCCCCTTGGCCCATCTCAGGGCCGGCACGGTCACCACCAGTCCCGCGGCGTCCCGCTCCAGCACATGGATCTCTGCCAGCCGCCGCCTGCCTGCCCCGTCCCGCACGAGGTGGATCACGACCGCGAGGGCGGCTGCCAACTGGCTGTGCAGCGCGGCCCGATCGAGCCCGGCGGCGGTGCCCAGCGCCTCGAGCCGAGCCGGAACGTCCGCCGCCGCGTTCGCATGGACAGTGCCGCAGCCGCCTTCGTGGCCTGTATTGAGGGCCGCCAGAAGCTCCGTCACCTCCGCGCCCCGGACCTCTCCGACCACCAGCCGGTCGGGGCGCATCCGCAGCGCCTGTCTCACCAGGTCCTTCAGGGTCACGCGACCGGCGCCCTCCTGGTTCGCCGTGCGCGACTCCAGCCTCACCACATGCGGGTGCTCGGGTCGCAGTTCGGCCGAGTCCTCGGCAAGGACGATGCGCTCCCTGTCCCCGACCATCCCCAGGAGGGTGCTCAGCAGCGTCGTCTTCCCCGAACCGGTCCCGCCGCTGATCAGGAACGAGAGTCTGGCCTCGATCAGCGCCCGCAGCAGCCTGTCCCCGCCGGGCGGCACCGTGCCGGCGGTGACCAGCTCTCCGACGGAGAAGGCTCGGGGCCGCACGACACGCAGCGAAAGGCACGTCGAGCCCACGGCCACGGGAGGGATCACGGCATGCATCCGTGTCCCGTCGGGCAGACGGGCGTCCACCCAAGGGCGGGCGTCGTCCAGCCGCCGCTCCGCCACAGCGGCGAGCCGCTGGGCCAGTCTGCGCACCGATCCCGCGTCCGCGAACGTCACCTCGGTGAGCTCCAGGCCCCTGCCCCGGTCCACCCACACCCGGTCGGGCGCGGAAACCAGCACGTCCGTCACCGACGGGTCGGCCAGCAGCGGCTCCAGCGGCCCCGTGCCCACCAGCTCGCAACGCAACCGCTCTGTGCCGCCCAGCACTTCGGCGTCGCCCAGCAGGCGGCCCTGCGCCCGCAGTGCCGCGGCCACGCGGGCCGGTGTGGGCTCCGCACCGCTCTCCGCCAGGCGCTGCCGTACGGCCTCCAGCAGTCCGGAGCTCATGCGACGCCCTCCCCCACCAGCGCGCGCTCCCAGAAGGCGGTGCAGAACCTGGCAAGCGGTCCGCGGCCACTGGCGCCCGGTGGCGCTCCGGCGATCTGCGCGGCCACGAGTCCCGGCTCCGTCGGAAGTTCACCGGCGAGCGGCAGTCCGAGGGCACCCGCAACCCACTGCTCGTCCAATCCCGGCGCGTACGGCCCGCGGCACACCACCCGCAGGTCCGCCAGGACCATGCCCACGGCGGAGGCCACCCTGTTCGCGGCGGCGACCGCTCGCAGCTCGCCCGGTACGACCAGCAGACCCAGATCGAGCTGTGCCAAGGCCTCAGCCACCCCTTCGTCGACCCGCCGTGGCAGATCGACGACCACCACTCCGCCCCGTCGGCGGGCAGCCGCCAGGACGGACCTCATGGCCTCCGGGGGAACGACGACGGAATCACCGCGGTCCCAGCTGAGCACGCGCAGCGCATGCAGCTCGGGCAAGGACTCCTCCAGCGCACCTCCGGCGACACGGCCCTTCGAAGCGGCGAAATCCGGCCATCGTCTGCCCTCCGTGTGCTCGCCTCCGAGGAGCACGTCCAGGCCTCCGCCGAGAGGGTCGCCGTCGACGAGCATCGTGCGCCGCCCGCCGCGGGCGGACGTCACCGCGAGAGCGGTGGCCAGGGTCGAGGCCCCGGCGCCGCCGCGACCGCCGATCACCCCCACGGTCAGCGCCTGGCGTCCCACACCTTCGACCACGTCCGCGATCCGGTCGACCAGCCAGCTCTCCGCGTCGGGGAGGCGCAGCACGCAGTCGGCCCCGATCTCCACGGCTCGCCGCCACACGTCCGGGTCGTCCTGGTCCCTGCCCACCAGGAACACCCCGCGCCTGCGCGAGGCTCCGCGGCAGCGCGCGGCGGCATCGTCGCCGACGAGGACGAGCGGTGCCTCCTCCCAGCCGCCCTTCCGCTCGGGCAGCGAATGGTGGACCTCCGGCTCGGCACCCGCCGCCGCGCACAGGCGCAGCAGATCGTCGAGCAGCTCCATGTCCTCGGTGACGATCAAGGGCCCGCCAGGCCGCTCCTCCGCGGCACGCGGGCGGTCCGATGTGATGGATCCGGCCACGATCTCCACCCCTTCCCTCTGCGATCTCGCATCGCTTCGAGATCCGTGATTCCTTCGGCCCGCGAGTTACGCGGCTGGAATCACGGTGCAGCCCGGTGAAAAATCGTGTGGATCTTGCTGAAAAGCTGTGGACAACTCGCCACTTGTGAATATCCCGGTAGCTCATACCGGTGAGTCCTTGATGGTCCATGGACGGATCTCGGAGCGACTCTGCAGACTCTCTGGAAGACTCTCGGAGAGCAGCCCGTCGACTACGGTCAGTGACGAATTCGGGGGTGAGCCGTCCGGTACCGCTCAGAACCATGGAGGGGCGAAACGATGGCGCCCGAGGCGCGGGATTACCGGGAAAACGTGCCCGGACATGCGACGACCCCCGCCGGGGGGGAGAGCGGGGGTCGTCTCTCCGGCCGACTCGGGGGGGGAGGAGCCGGACCGGGTTAGCACGGTCGCGAACGATCCGTGACTTCCATGGTGTACCCGAGAGCCTTCTCAGGCAAACCCACAGGCCCCAGCGTACGCCGAATGGCGGGCACATATGCTCTGCCTCGTGGAAAACCACTCCTTGCCGCGCACAGCCGCCTTCTTTGACCTGGACAAGACGGTCATTGCGAAGTCATCGACTCTGACCTTCAGCAAGTCCTTCTACCAAGGCGGGCTGATCAACCGGCGCGCCGTACTGCGTACCGCCTATGCCCAGTTCGTTTTTCTCGCGGGCGGCGCGGACCACGACCAGATGGAGAGGATGCGCGAGTACCTCTCCATGCTCTGCAAAGGCTGGAACGTCCAGCAGGTCAAGGAGATCGTCGCCGAGACGCTCCACGACCTCATCGACCCGATCATCTACGACGAGGCCGCCTCGCTCATCGAGGAGCATCACGCCGCCGGCCGCGACGTGGTGATCGTCTCGACCTCGGGCGCCGAGGTCGTGGAGCCGATCGGCGAGCTGCTCGGCGCCGACCGCGTGGTGGCCACCCGCATGGTGGTCGGCGACGACGGTTGCTTCACCGGCGAGGTGGGCTACTACGCGTACGGGCCCACCAAGGCGGAGGCGATCCGGGAGCTCGCCGAGTCCGAGGGGTACGACCTCGCACGCTGTTACGCCTACAGCGACTCGGTCACCGACGTACCCATGCTCGCGGCCGTGGGGCATCCGTACGCGGTGAACCCGGGGCGTGGACTCCGCCGCGAAGCGGTCCTGCGGGACTGGCCGATTCTCGACTTCCACCGTCCGGTGCGGTTGAAGCAGCGACTGCCCGGTTTCTCGATGACACCGCGGCCGGCCCTGGTGGCAATGGCCGCCGTCGGAGCGGCAGCGGCCACGGCGGGGCTCGTCTGGTACGCCAGCCGCCGGCGGACCTCCGCCGCACAGGCTTCCGCCGGCTGACGCCCACCGCCTCCAGCGCACGGGTGCCTCGGGGCTTCCGGCGCGGGGCGGTCCAGGCAGATCAGCGGCGATCCGGTTCGCCCGTATTTGAACCTAAAAGTAAAGAACTGCAGGCAGGGCTTTCCGATCCGTGGCCGCAGGAGTACAAAGGAGTCACGGCCCGCGAGACCGAGGACATCCGAAAGGATCATCTGTAACGCAGTAAGGCCCCACGGACCGAGCATGAAAACTGAGCACCCACGCGACGTCGACCCGTCGATTACGGGCCAGCCGCACCAGGTAACGGGCAAAGTTCCCGACCTGATGGGCAACATTTCGAGGACGCATGGTAACTCGGGGCTCATGCCAGCGGCGGTACCGGAATCGGTACCGCCGCAACCCGTTCCAGGCGCTTTTCCGGACCTCAGGCGACCTCAGGCGGCGCCGCGCTGAAGCGCCTCGCACACCGCGGTCGATTCCCTGACGCCGAGCTCCACCGCGCGGCCGCAGTGGGCGATCCACGCGGCCAGCCCCTCCGGCGTCCCGGTCAGATACGCCTCGAAGGCGGCCACATAGGAGGCCCTGCCCTGCTCGGCATGGCCGACCTCGGCCGGGCAGATCGACTTCGGGTCGAGCCCGCTGCCGACGAGCACGATCCGCTCGGCCGCCCTGGCGACCAGGCCGTTGTACGAACCGAACGGCCGCAGCGCCAGAAGCTCGCCGTGCACCACCGCAGCGGTCACCAGCGCGGGCGCTTCCGTCCCTGCGATGATCAGCTCCGCCAGGCCCTCCAGCCGGCCCGTCACCTCGGCGACGTCCGGCAGCGGTGCGTTGATCAGCGGCTCGTCCACCGTCTCGCCGGGCAGGCGCGGCCGCCCCACGGTGTCGTCGTCGACCGCCCGGCCGGCCGCCACCAGGTGCAGCCGGGCCAGGACGCGCAGCGGCGACTGCCGCCAGATGGAGAGCAGTTGCCCGGCTTCCGCCGTGAGCCGCAGGGCGGCGCCGACCGTGCGTGCCTCCGGCTCGCTGCCGAAGTCGGTCCGCCTGCGCACCTCTTCCAGCGCCCAGTCCGCCCCGGACAGCGCGGCCGAACCGCGCGCTCCGCGCAGCGCGGCCTCGGAAGTGATCTCGTTGCTGCGCCGGCGCATGACACGGTGTCCGTAGACCCTGTCGACTGCCTTCCGCACGGAATCCACGGAGTCGGCAACGCCCGGCAGGGCGCCGAGGGCGGCGAGGGGATCGGCCGACGAGGCGTTCGTACTCATAAGTAGCGAGGTTACGCGCGCGAGCGGGTCCGGCCCACCTTGGAGTGGTCTTCCTCACCCTTCGCGACAACCAGAAGCAATCGCTCCGCTACTCTAGGTGAACATGAAGATCGCTTTCGTAGGGAAGGGCGGCAGCGGCAAGACGACCCTGTCCTCCCTGTTCATCCGCCACCTGGCAGCCAACGAGGCGCACGTCATCGCGGTGGACGCCGACATCAACCAGCATCTCGGTGCCGCGCTCGGTCTCGACGAGGCCGAAGCGGCGGCGCTGCCCGCGATGGGGGCGCACCTGCCGCTGATCAAGGACTATCTGCGCGGCTCCAACCCCCGCATCGCCTCGGCCGACACGATGATCAAGACCACCCCTCCAGGCGAGGGATCGCGGCTGCTGCGCGTCGTCGAGGACAACCCGGTGTACGACGCGTGCGCCCGTACGATCCGGCTCGACGACGGCGACATCCGGCTGATGGCCACCGGCCCCTTCACCGAGTCGGATCTCGGCGTCTCCTGCTACCACTCCAAGGTCGGCGCGGTCGAGCTCTGCCTGAACCACCTCGTCGACGGCCCGGACGAGTACGTGGTGGTCGACATGACCGCCGGCTCCGACTCGTTCGCCTCCGGGATGTTCACCCGCTTCGACATGACGTTCCTGGTGGCGGAGCCCACCCTCAAGGGTGTTTCCGTCTACCGCCAGTACAAGGAGTACGCCCGCGACTACGGCGTGAGCCTGAAGGTCGTGGGCAACAAGGTGCAGGGCCCGGACGACATCACGTTCCTGAGGGAGCAGGTCGGCGACGACCTGCTCGTCACCGTGGGGCACTCCAACTGGGTACGTGCCATGGAGAAGGGACGTCCGCACCGCTTCGAGCTGTTGGAGGCGGACAACCGCATGGCCCTGCAGAGCCTGCAGAACGCCGCGGAGGACTCCTACGCGGCCCGCGACTGGGAGCGCTACACCCGTCAGATGGTGCACTTCCATCTGAGGAACGCAGAGAGCTGGGGAAACGCGAGGACGGGGGCGGACCTGGCGGCACAGGTGGATCCCGCTTTCGTGCTCGGAGAGCACACCCCCGTGGCACAGCCCGGCTGATGACATGGGCCGGTCCCGTCCCCGGACTCCGGGACGGGACCGGCCCGACATGCGCGCGGCGTCAGGCGCCGGCTGCCCTCAGCTCTTCTCGGCCGGCTCGGCCGCCGCCTTCCCGGCCGGCTTCTTGGCAGGCTTCTCGGCCGGCGGGGCCGCCGGAGCCACGGGCTTGGCCAGGAACTGGGTCCACCCGCCCTTCGGCGCCTGGCCGACATCGAGACCCCGCAGCTTCTCGAGGACCTTCGGGTCCTGCGCGTCCAGCCAGTCCACGAGTTGGCGGAACGACACGCACTTCACGTCGCTCTTCACGCAGACCGTGGCGATCGTCTGCTCGATGGCGCGCATGTAAGTGCCGCCGTTCCAGGACTCGAAGTGGTTGCCGATGATCAGCGGTGCGCGGTTGCCCTTATAGGCACGGTCGAAGGCCTGGATCAGGCCGTCACGCATCTGGTTGCCCCAGTAGGTGTGCTTGGAGGGGTCACCCTTGACGGTGCCGGACTGGTTGACCATGAAGTTGTAGTCCATCGCCAGCGTCTCGAAGGCGCGGCCGGGCACCGGGACCATCTGGAGGGAGAGGTCCCACAGACCGAGTTCCTTCTTCGGCCAGACCTGGTTGTTGACGCCGCTGGTGTCGTAGCGGAAGCCCAGCTCGCTCGCGGCGCGGATGAAGTTGTCCCGTCCCTCGAGGCACGGAGTACGGGCGCCGATGAGTTCCTTGTCGTAATCGAACGGGAGGGGTTCCATGGAGGCGAGGCCCGCGTTCGTCTTCCAGTTCTTGACGAACGACTTGGCCTGGCTGATCTCGCTCTTCCACTCCTCTACGGACCAGGTGCCCACCCCGCCGTCCTTGCCGCAGAAGTGGCCGTTGAAGTGGGTCCCCACCTCGTTGCCTTCCAGCCAGGCGGCGCGCAGCTCGCGAACGGTGTCCTTGATCCCGTCGATGTCGTTGAAGCCGATGTCGGAGCGGCCGGCCGAGTGCTGCGGCGGGTTGTACATCGACCGCTTCTCCTCGGGGAGGAGATAGACGCCGCTGAGGAAGTACGTCATCGTCGCGTCGTACTTCTTGCCGACTTCGCGGAAGTGCGAGAACAGCTTCTGGCTGTCCTCGCCGGCACCGTCCCAGGAGAAGACCACGAACTGCGGGGGCTTCTGGCCGGGCTTGAGGCGCTCGGGCCGGAGGAGCCCGGGCTGGGCGCCGGTGAACGCCGTCGATCCGTCACCGATGAGGCGTACGGCGCTCTTCGGCGCGGCGACACCTTCCTTCCCCCCGGAAGCGCCCTGTTCACCGGCCGAGCCGCCCGGCGCCTTCGAGCCGGAACACGCTGCGAGACCTGCGATCAGCGCCGTGGCGACCGTGCCGACGGCGACGACCCTCTTCGTGGCGGCCAACATCCGCCCACCTCATTCCTGTGCCAATACGACTGTCTGACGACGGTGCATACGGAGCCGTCAAAGTCGCATCGCGATGAGCGGGGAGAGAGGGCGACGAGCCGATATGAAATTACTAATCACCACATCGGGTGAAACATTGCCCTATTTGCACGGAAAATAATGCCCGAGTCTTTACTCTGCATTACGATCCATTTACCGAACGTTTGAAGTATCCCGCCGCTGTACGCCGTGACCCACGGCCGCGTCCCCCCATTCCGCGACCGCGCTGCCCCGGAGGAGACGGGAAACATGTCCTACGCCCCGACGCGTACCGACGACGCTTCTCAGCCCGACGAACCCCACGAGAACGACCCCGCCCGCACGAACCTGCTGTCCCCCGCGTCACCTTTTCAGCGCCCGCACGGTCCGCCGTCCGGCAACGACCGCCGCTTCCGCATCCACGGCGCCGATGTCTCCGCGTCCATCGCCGTCTTTCTGATCGCACTTCCGTTGTCCCTCGGCATCGCGCTCGCGACCGGCGCACCGCTTCAGGCCGGTCTCGTCGCCGCGGCGGTCGGAGGCATCGTCGTCGGCCGGCTCGGCGGAGCGCCGCTCCAGGTCAGCGGCCCCGCCGCTGGACTGACCGTAGTGACGGCCGAGTTGATCCAGCGGTACGGATGGCGCACCACCTGTGCCATCACCGTCCTCGCCGGACTGTGCCAACTCGCCCTGGCCGCCCTGCGGGTGGCCCGGTCGGCCCTCGCCGTGAGCCCGGCGATCGTGCACGGCATGCTCGCGGGAATCGGCGCCACGATCGCGCTCGCCCAGCTCCACATCGTCCTCGGCGGCACACCCCAGAGCTCCGCCGTGAGCAACGTGGTAGGCCTGCCCGCCCAGTTGGCCGACCTCCACCCGGCCGCCCTGTCCGTCAGTGTCCTGACCGTCGCGGTGCTGCTGATCTGGCCACGGGTGCCCGGGCACGCCGGCAGGATTCTCCGTAAGATCCCCGCCGCCCTCGCCGCCGTGGCCGCCGCCACTGCGCTCGCGGCCTTCGCCGGACTGCACCTGCCGCGGGTCGACCTGCCTTCCTGGCGTTCGCACGCATTGCCCGAGCTTCCCGAAGGTCCGGTGCTCGGCCTGCTCGCCGCTGTCCTCACCATCACGCTCGTCGGGAGCGTGGAGTCACTCCTGTCGGCGGTCGCCATCGACAAGCTGGTCGCCGCCCGCAAGAAGCCGGCCGTGCGCATCCCTCGTGCCGATCTGGACCGTGAGCTCGCGGGCCAGGGCGCGGCGAACATGGTGTCCGGAGCCCTCGGAGGGCTGCCCGTCACCGGTGTCGCGGTGCGCAGCTCGGCGAACGTCTCCGCGGGAGCCGTGAGCCGCAACTCCACCATGCTGCACGGCCTGTGGGTCGTGGTGGCGGCCCTGCTGCTGGTGCCGGTCCTCGACCTGATCCCGCTGGCCGCGCTGGCGGCGCTGGTCATGGTCGTGGGCGTCCAGATGGTCAACATCACGCATCTGCGCAGCGTGAAGAAGAACCGCGAGATGCTGGTCTACGCGGCCACCCTGACCGCCGTCGTCCTCACCGGAGTGCTGGAAGGCGTGGTCATCGGCATCGCCGTGGCCGTGGCGGTCGCGCTGCACCGGCTCACCCGTACCCGTATCACCACCGAGGAACAGGACGGCGTCCACCGGGTGCGCGCCCGAGGCCAGCTGACCTTCCTCGCCGTGCCCCGACTCAGCCGGATGCTGAGCCAGGTCCCCCACGGGGCCCACTGCGTGGTCGAGTTGGACGGTTCCTTCATGGACCACGCGGCCTACGAGGCCCTGCACGACTGGCAGACCTCCCACACCTCCCAGGGCGGAACGGTCGAGGTGACCGGGCGGGCCGGCGGGCGAATCAGCGAACCGGCCGCCGAGACCCACGGCTGCTGCCGGCCCTGGACCCCGTGGCGCAACCACCATTGCGACGAGCGGCCCCGCGACACCGACACCCATCACCTGGCCAACGGCCTGAGCTCCTTCCAGCGCAACACCGCCCCGCTGGTGCGCGACGAGCTGGCGCGGCTGGCACGCGAGGGCCAGCGGCCGTCACAGCTGTTCATCACCTGCGCGGACTCCCGTCTGGTGACCAGCATGATCACCGCAAGCGGGCCGGGTGATCTGTTCACGGTGCGCAATGTGGGCAACCTCGTCCCACTGCCCGGCGAAAAGGGGGCGGACGACTCCGTCGCCGCCGCGATCGAGTACGCCGTCGACATCCTCGAGGTCGATTCGATCACCGTCTGCGGACACTCGGGCTGCGGCGCGATGCAGGCCCTGCTGAGCAACCCGCCAGGTGGTGCTGCCACACCGCTCACCCGCTGGCTGCGGCACGGCCGCCCCAGCCTCCAGCGGATGAAGAACCGCCACCGCTCCTGGGCCAGGATCTCCGGCCGCCTGCCCACCGACGCGGTGGAGCAGCTGTGCCTGACCAACGTCGTCCAGCAGCTGGAGCATCTGAGGGCCCATGAGTCGGTGGCCCGGCGACTCGCCGAGGGCTCGCTCCAACTGCACGGGATGTACTTCCACGTCGGCGAGGCACAGGCCTACCTCCTCACCAGCACCGCGGAGCAGGAGATCGACGAGGTCTTCGACAGAGTGGCACCGGCCCCTTCCACACTCGAGAAGTCGCACATCTGAGGCATGCGGCGAAGCCCGCTCCACGGCACGCCTGGACGTCACGGATGAACCGCGCGCGGTCCTCGTCCGTGAGAACGTGTGGCCCCTCGTCCCCACCGCCCGGGGACGAGGGGTGCCCACAGGTCTAAACCAATATCCGGAAGGCCCTTGTCACCCGGCCTTTCGGCTGATGAGCTATGGCCTGGGACACATACGCACAGAAGACGCCCTGAGAAAGGGAGATGTCGTGAGCAACGAGAGCCTGGCCAACCTTCTTAAGGAAGAGCGGCGGTTCCCCCCGCCGGCCGAGCTGGCAGCGAACGCCAACGTGACGGCGGAGGCGTACGAACAGGCCGCGGCGGACAGGCTTGGCTTCTGGGCCGAGCAGGCGCGTCGGCTCAGCTGGGCCACCGAGCCGACCGAGACCCTCGACTGGACCAACCCGCCCTTCGCGAAGTGGTTCGCCGACGGCAAGCTGAACGTGGCTTACAACTGCGTGGACCGCCACGTCGAGGCGGGCAACGGCGACCGGGTCGCCATCCACTTCGAGGGCGAGCCCGGCGACGGACGCGCCATCACCTACGCCGAGCTCAAGGACGAGGTCTCCAAGGCCGCCAACGCCCTGCTCGAGCTGGGCGTCCGCAAGGGCGACCGGGTGGCCGTCTACCTGCCGATGATTCCCGAGGCGGCCGTCGCGATGCTGGCCTGCGCCCGCATCGGCGCCGCGCACTCGGTGGTCTTCGGCGGTTTCTCCGCGGACGCGGTCGCCTCACGTATCCAGGACGCCGACGCCAAGCTCGTCATCACCTCCGACGGCGGCTACCGCCGTGGCAAGCCGAGCGCCCTCAAGCCCGCGATCGACGAGGCGGTCAGCCGCTGCCCGCAGGTCGAGCACGTGCTCGTCGTGCAGCGCACCGGCCAGGAGACCGCCTTCACCGAGGGCCGTGACGTGTGGTGGCACGACATCGTCGGCCGGCAGTCCGCCGAGCACACCCCCGAGCCGTTCGACGCCGAGCACCCGCTCTTCATCCTCTACACCTCGGGCACGACGGGTAAGCCGAAGGGCATCCTGCACACGTCGGGCGGCTACCTCACCCAGACGGCCTACACGCACCACGCCGTGTTCGATCTCAAGCCCGAGACGGACGTCTACTGGTGCACGGCCGACATCGGCTGGGTGACCGGCCACTCGTACATCGTGTACGGCCCGCTCGCCAACGGTGCGACGCAGGTGATGTACGAGGGCACCCCCGACACCCCGCACCAGGGCCGTTTCTGGGAGATCGTGCAGAAGTACGGCGTCACGATCCTCTACACCGCGCCCACCGCGATCCGTACGTTCATGAAGTGGGGCGACGAGATCCCCGCCAAGTTCGACCTGAGCAGCCTGCGCGTCCTCGGTTCCGTCGGCGAGCCGATCAACCCGGAGGCGTGGATCTGGTACCGGGAGAACATCGGCGGCGGCAAGACCCCGGTCGTGGACACCTGGTGGCAGACGGAGACGGGCGCGATGATGATCTCGCCGCTGCCCGGCGTCACCGCGGCGAAGCCCGGTTCGGCGCAGCGCCCGCTGCCCGGCATCTCGGCCACCGTCGTGGACGACGAGGCGAACGAGGTTCCCGACGGCGGCGGCGGTTACCTGGTCCTCACCGAGCCGTGGCCGTCGATGCTGCGCACCATCTGGGGCGACGACCAGCGCTTCCTCGACACCTACTGGTCGCGCTTCGAGGGCAAGTACTTCGCGGGTGACGGCGCCAAGAAGGACGACGACGGCGACATCTGGCTGCTCGGCCGGGTCGACGACGTGATGCTGGTGTCCGGGCACAACATCTCGACCACCGAGGTGGAGTCCGCCCTCGTCTCGCACCCGAAGGTCGCCGAGGCCGCGGTCGTGGGCGCCACGGACGAGACCACGGGGCAGGCCATCGTCGCCTTCGTGATCCTCCGCGGTTCCGCGAGCGAGGACGACAACCTCGTCAACGACCTGCGCAACCACGTCGGCACGACGCTCGGCCCGATCGCGAAGCCCAAGCGGGTCCTCCCGGTGGCCGAACTGCCGAAGACCCGCTCCGGCAAGATCATGCGCCGACTGCTGCGCGACGTCGCCGAGAACCGCCAGCTGGGAGACGTCACCACGCTGACGGACTCCTCCGTGATGGATCTGATCCAGTCGAAGCTCCCCAGCGCACCCAGTGAGGACTGACCTGCGGTGATTCGATGAGCGGGCCCCCGGACGCACCGGGGGCCCGTTCGTGCTCACGGCTCCGCGCCCCGGACGCCCGGGACGGCCTTCTGTAGAGTGAAGGACGCGTCAGTGACGCCATGAGCAATTCAAGGTGCGCCGGGAAGTCTGGTCGGCAAGTGTTTTGTCCTGCCCACCAGCACGGAGGTCCCATCTCGTGGCCGCGCCCAGCCCCACCCCCCGCAAGGTCCTCGGACGTCTCTCCCTGCCGGAGCGGAACTACGTCGCGGACGCCTTGCGCACCGAGACGGTCGGCGGAGTGCTCCTGCTGCTCGCCGCGGTCGCCGCGCTGATCTGGGCGAACACTCCGCTGGGCGACAGCTACACCGCGGTGAGCGACTTCCACATCGGGCCCGCGTCGCTGGGCCTCGACCTGTCGATCGAGCACTGGGCGGCCGACGGGCTGCTCGCGATCTTCTTCTTCGTCGCCGGCATAGAGCTGAAGCGCGAACTGGTCGCCGGCGAGCTGCGCGACCCGAAGGCCGCCGCCCTGCCGGTGATCGCCGCCCTCTGCGGCATGGCGATGCCCGCGCTCGTCTACCTCGCCGTCACCACCATCGGTGGCGGTTCCGCCGCCGGATGGGCCGTCCCGACCGCCACCGACATCGCCTTCGCGCTCGCCGTCCTCGCGGTCATCGGCACGTCGCTGCCGTCGGCGCTGCGCGCCTTCCTGCTGACCCTCGCGGTCGTCGACGACCTCTTCGCGATCCTGATCATCGCGGTCTTCTTCACGGACGACCTGAATTTCGCGGCCCTGGGCGGCGCCTTCGCGGGCCTCGTCGTGTTCTGGCTCCTGCTGCGCAAGGGCGTGCGCGGCTGGTTCGTGTACGTGCCGCTGGCTCTCGTGGTGTGGGGCCTGATGTACAACAGCGGCGTCCACGCCACCATCGCCGGTGTCGCGATGGGCCTGATGCTGCGCTGCAGCCGGCGCGAGGGCGAGGAGCAGTCACCGGGTGAGCACATCGAGCATCTGGTGCGACCGCTGTCCGCGGGCGTCGCCGTGCCGCTGTTCGCGCTGTTCTCCGCGGGTGTGGCCGTCACCGGCGAGTCCCTCAGTGACGTCTTCACCCAGCCGGAGACCCTCGGTGTCGTCCTCGGTCTGGTGGTCGGCAAGGCGCTCGGCATCTTCGGCGGGACCTGGCTGGCCGCACGCTTCACCAAGGCCGAACTCAACGAGGACCTCGCCTGGCCCGACGTTCTGGCCCTCGCCACGCTGGCAGGCATCGGCTTCACCGTCTCGCTGCTCATCGGCGAACTCGCCTTCAGCGGCGACGCGACATTGACGGACCAGGTAAAGGCCTCGGTCCTGATGGGCTCGCTGATCGCCGCCATTCTCGCCGCTGTTCTGCTCAAGCGCCGGGTACGCGTGTATCAGGCGCTGGCAGCCGAGGAGGAGCGCGATGAGGACATGTCCGGCATCCCTGACATCTACGAGCAGGACGACCCGGCGTACCACCTGAGGATGGCCGCGATCTACGAGGAGAAGGCGGCCGAGCACCGCAGAAAGGCGGAAGCGGCCGGGGTGTCGAGCGACGGCGGCGACAGTCCGGCATGATCTGACATCGGACCGTACAAACACCGGCCCCGTGGAAGAGGAGAGGGAGTCAGCGATGAGCGACCCCGGCAACACCACAGCGAACGCTGTCGGCGCCGACCGCAGTCTCGGCCAGCTGGTCGCCTCGGCGACCGCCGAGATGTCCGCGCTGGTACACGACGAGATCGCGCTGGCCAAGGCCCAGCTGCGGCAGGACGCGAAAAAGGCCGGGGTCGGGGGCGCCGCGTTCACCGCGGCCGGCGCGGTGCTGATCTTCTCGCTGCCGATGCTGAGCTTCGCGCTCGCCTACTTCATCCGCATGTGGAGCGGCGGCTGGGATCTGGCGTACTGCTTCCTGCTCTCGTTCGCGGCCAATGTCATCGTGGCGGGACTCCTCGCCCTGATCGGCGTGATCTTCGTCAAGAAGGCGAAGAAGGGCAAGGGCCCGCAGAAGACGGTCGCTTCCGCCAAGGAGACGGCCGCCGTACTGGGCAATGCCAAGCCGCATCCCCGCCGCGTGGAGCTGACCAAGGGTTCCGGAAGCACCGTGTCGGACCGGGTTTCGGACAAGGTTTCGGCGTGATCCTCGGCAGGAGGGTCGCGAACGCGGTGCGCCGCGTTGTGGGACGCTCATCAGCATGACGGTCCCTGATTCCGGCCCCGGCGGCCTCGCCGCCCTCGGTAGCCCCGCACGCCTCGACGGCCCCTGGACGCACCGCGACGTGGCCGCCAACGGTGCCCGTTTCCACATCGCCGAGATGGGCGACGGACCGTTGGTGATGCTGCTGCACGGTTTTCCGCAGTTCTGGTGGACATGGCGGCACCAGCTGACGGCGCTCGCCGACGCGGGCTACCGGGCCGTCGCGATGGACCTGCGTGGCGTCGGCGGCAGCGACCGGACGCCACGGGGCTACGACCCCGCCAACCTTGCGCTCGACATCACCGGTGTCGTGCGGTCGTTGGGTGAGCCCGACGCGGCGCTGGTGGGGCACGACCTGGGCGGCTACCTGGCCTGGACGGCCGCGGTGATGCGACCCAAGCTGGTGCGCCGGCTCGCGGTCTCCTCGATGCCGCATCCCCGGCGGTGGCGCTCGGCGATGCTGTCCGACTTCGCGCAGAGCCGCGCGGGTTCCTATGTGTGGGGCTTCCAGCGCCCGTGGATCCCGGAGCGGCAACTGGTGGCGGACGACGCGGCGTTGGTCGGCGAGTTGCTCGAAAGCTGGTCCGGGCCGAAGCCGCTCGAGGAGGAGGCGGTCGACGTCTACCGGCGGGCCATGTGCATCCCTTCGACGGCGCACTGCTCGATCGAGCCCTACCGCTGGATGGTGCGGTCGCTGGCACGGCCCGACGGGATCCAGTTCAACCGCAGGATGAAGCGGCCGGTGCGGGTGCCCACCCTGCATCTGCACGGTTCGCTCGATCCGGCGATGCGTACGCGCAGTGCGGCAGGTTCCGGCGAGTACGTCGAAGCGCCGTACCGGTGGCGGCTGTTCGACGGTCTGGGCCACTTCCCGCACGAAGAGGATCCGGTGGCGTTCTCGAACGAGCTGATCAGCTGGCTCAAGGATCCGGAGCCGGACCGTTAGGCCCCCGGGGCGATTCGCACAGCGCGAGAACTTTTGTCCTGCGAACAGCCACATGCCTGCCGCATAGGCCAATTGGCGGCCCACTGGACGGTTACCGACCATGGGGCACGGGCACACGTCCGGGTATGGGCTGGACGCACGACTACGGTGACGCAGCACGCAACCGCCGCTCGGCCGGCAGGCCGATCATCCACGAGACAGGTGGACTTCCGAGCGAGGATCACGCCCCTCCGGGCCAGGGGATGGGGATCCCGCGCATCCTGAAGCGCCGTGCACGCTGGGTGTCCGCGCGCCTGCGGCACCATCCCCGGGACTGACCGCCTCTGCAACAGGGCGTGTCCGCGGGGTTCCGCTCTTCCCCGCCGCCTTCTAGAGGGCGCAGCCCTGGCTGTCGACCTGCTGGTTGGCGGTGCTGCCGAGCCTGATGTCCTCGCGGATCTCGTCGGCCGTCAGGGCGTAACCGGTGTCGGCGTCGTCGAGGGACCTGGCGAAGATGACTCCGTAGACCTTGCCGTCCGTGGTGAGCAGCGGGCCGCCGGAGTTGCCCTGTCGCACCGTCGCGAACAGTGAGTACACGTCGCGGCGAACGGTGCCACGGTGGTAGATGTCGGGGCCGTTGGCGTTGATGCGGCCGCGGACGCGGGCGGAGCGCACGTCGTACGAGCCGTTCTCGGGGAAGCCGGCGACGATGGCGCTGTCGCCGCTGCGGGCGTCGCCCTCCTCGAAGTCCGTGAACTCCAGCGGGCGCGCCTCGAGGTCGGGCACGTCCAGGACGGCGATGTCGCGCTCCCAGTCGTAGAGGACCACCTTGGCGTCGTAGAGGCGGCCCTCACCACCGATCTGCACGGTCGGCTCGTCGACGCCTCCGACGACATGGGCGTTGGTCATCACGCGGCGCTCGTCGAAGACGAAGCCGGTGCCTTCCAGGACCTTGCCGCAGCTCGGGGCGGTGCCGACGACCTTGACGATGGACTGCTTGGCACGCGCAGCGACGGGGCTGCCGACGAGCGCCGGGTCGGGTGCCTGGACCTCGGTGATGGGCTCGTTGGCGAAGGGGCTGAAGACCTGCGGGAAGCCGTTCTGGGCGAGCACCGAGGAGAAGTCCGTGAACCACGTGTTGGCCTGATCGGGCATCACACGGGACACCCCGAGCAGCACCTTCGAATTGCGCACCTCCTTGCCCAGGGTGGGCAGCGAGGTGCCGGCGAGCGCCGAGCCGATCAGCCAGGCGACCAGCAGCATCGCCACGACGTTGACCAGGGCGCCGCCGGTGGCGTCCAACGCGCGGGCGGGCGACCAGGTGATGAACCGGCGCAGCTTGTTGCCGAGGTGGGTCGTGAAGGCCTGGCCGACGGAAGCACAGACGATCACGATGACGACGGCGACTATCGCGGCGGTGGTGGACACTTCGGAGTCCTCGGTCAGCGCGCCCCAGATCACCGGGAGCAGGTAGACCGCGACGAGTCCGCCGCCGAGGAAGCCGATCACCGAGAGGATGCCGACGACGAAGCCCTGGCGATAGCCGACGATCGCGAACCACACGGCGGCGACCAGCAACAGGATGTCCAGCACGTTCACCGTCAAATGCCTCGCAGTGTCGTCGCCGGTGCTCTGTCCGGCTGGGGTGTGGCCACGGCGCACTGCCGCTTCGGACGTGACGCCCCCGCCGGGGAGCGCATCACTGGGTCAGCCTGTCATGCGTGCCAGTCGAGCGGGACCTCCTTGGAGCGGTCCCATGGTCGTTCCCAGCCTGCGAAGTGCAGGATCCGGTCGATGACTCCGGCCGTGAAACCCCAGACCAGAGCGCCTTCGACCGTGAAAGCGGGCCCTGCGTGACCGCGCGGGTGCACGGCCGTCGCACGGTTGGCCGGGTCCGTGAGATCTGCCACGGGCACGGTGAAGACCCGCGCGGTCTCGGCGGGATCGACCGCTCCGACCGGGCTCGGGGTGCGCCACCATCCCAGTACGGGCGTCACGACGAAACTGCTCACCGGGATGTAGAGCTTGGGCAGCACGCCGAAGGTCTGCACCCCCGCGGGGTCGAGCCCGGTCTCCTCCTCGGCCTCCCGCAGCGCGGCGCGCAGCGGGCCCGTGGTCGCCGGGTCTCCGTCCTCCGGGTCGAGCGCGCCGCCGGGGAAGGAGGGCTGCCCGGCGTGCGAGCGAAGGGTGCCCGCCCGCTCCATGAGCAGCAGCTCCGGACCCCGTGCCCCCTCGCCGAACAGGACGAGGACGGCGGACTGACGGCCGTGGCCGCTCTCCGGCGGCAGGAACCGGCTGAGCTGGTGCGGCTCGACGGTCTCCGCCGCGTGCACGACGGGCCCCAGCCAGTCGGGCAGCCCTTCGGTGGTGACGACCACGTCACCGTCGACGACCACCTTGCCGTCGTCGTGTTGTTCGAACCGCTGGTACGTGTCTTCTCCTGTGCGTGTCATCGGCACCCCCTCACGGGCAACGCGCCGGAGTGCCTCGATCGTTCCGTCGGCGGTGGTGGTGTCACTCGATCGCACCCATGGCGGGTGCCGGTTCGCCGGGGTAGTCCGGGGGCGGCTTGAGCCGCTGGCCGGGCCTGCCGCCCATCTCGTACTTCAGGAGCTTCCTGGCCTTCTCCGGGTCGGTCTCGCCCTCCCCGTAGGCGGGGCAGAGGTGGGTGATCGGGCAGGCGCCGCAGGCGGGCCGGCGCGAGTGGCAGATACGCCGGCCGTGGAAGATCACCCGGTGGGAGAGCATCGTCCACTCGCTCTTGGGGAAGATCGTGGCGATCTCCGCCTCGATCTTCACCGGGTCGTCCTGGTCGGTCCACTTCCAGCGCCGGGCGAGCCTCATGAAGTGGGTGTCCACGGTGATGCCGGGGACGCCGAAGGCGTTGCCGAGGACGACGAAGGCGGTCTTGCGGCCCACGCCGGGCAGGGTGACCAGGTCTTCCAGCCGGCCGGGGACCTCCCCGCCGAAGTTGTCACGGATGGCGGCGGACAGACCCATGATCGACTTGGTCTTGGCGCGGAAGAAGCCGGTCGGGCGGATGAGCTCCTCGACCTCCTCCGGCTGCGCCGCCGCCAGATCCTCCGGCGTGGGGTACTTGGCGAACAGCGCGGGCGTGGTCTGGTTGACCCGGAGGTCGGTGGTCTGCGCGGACAGGACCGTGGCGATCAGCAGCTGGAAGGCGTTCTCGAAGTCGAGCTCCGGATGGGCGTACGGATACACCTCGGCGAGCTCGCGATTGATGCGGCGGGCACGCCGGACCATGGCCAGTCGCGATTCCGGTTTGGGCGTTTTCTTCCTTTTGCCGGAGCTGGGCGGCTGCTGTTCGCCCACGGCGGAATTCTGCTTACCGGACACGCTGCCAGCCCCCTCGGCCTGTGCTCTCACCGGCGAATTGGACACCCGGCCAGCCTAAAGGCCACCACCGACATCCGCCCCGGTCCCCCGTAATCCGGCCCCGATCGGGCCCCTGCCGTAGGGAGAGACGCGCCGGTACGTCAAACTTGTTGTGATTGATCGCACGATTGTTTACTACCGGGGTCCGTTCCCCGGTGGCGCCCCACGGGGCACAGTGTCCCCGGGCCGGCACAGCACAGTCCGGCATCATGGGACCAACGTCCCCTGAGCAGGTCGACAAGGAGAGAACTCGTGGACGACGTTCTGCGGCGCGCCCCGCTCTTCGCGGCGCTCGATGACGAGCAGGCCGCGGAGCTCCGCGCCTCGATGAGTGAAGCGACGCTCGCCCGCGGCGACGCGCTCTTCCACGAGGGCGAACCGGGCGACCGCCTCTACGTGGTCACCGAAGGCAAGGTCAAGCTGCACCGCACCTCCCCCGACGGCCGCGAGAACATGCTGGCGGTCCTCGGCCCCGGCGAGCTGATCGGTGAGCTGTCCCTCTTCGACCCCGGGCCGCGCACCGCGACCGCCACCGCCCTCACCGAGGTCAAGCTCCTCGGCCTCGGCCACGGGGACCTCCAGCCCTGGCTGAACGTCCGGCCCGAGGTGGCGACGGCACTGCTGCGCGCGGTCGCCCGCCGGCTCCGCAAGACCAACGACCAGATGTCCGACCTGGTCTTCTCCGACGTGCCGGGCCGTGTCGCCCGTGCGCTCCTCGACCTGTCGCGCCGTTTCGGCGTGCAGTCGGAGGAGGGCATCCACGTCGTCCACGACCTCACTCAGGAAGAGCTGGCCCAGCTGGTCGGCGCCTCCCGCGAGACCGTGAACAAGGCGCTGGCCGACTTCGCGCAGCGCGGCTGGCTGCGCCTGGAGGCCCGTGCGGTGATCCTGCTGGACGTCGAGCGACTGGCCAAGCGCTCCCGCTGATCAACACCGCCGGGCGCGCCCGGCAGGCGTGCGCCGAGCACATGCACGAGGGGCCGCCCGCATCACGCGGGCGGCCCCTCGTGCGCTGTTCACCTCTTGCTGCCGTCCACGATCAGCGGGTTCCCGGTGCCGGTGCCGCACGGCACGGCGTACACGGGGTTCTTCGCCGCCGCCTCCTTGAAGGCCTCGATGCACTGGTTGGCGAGCACCCTGTCGCTGAGCGAGTCGTTGAGGATCTTGTTGGCCTTGGCGATGCCCTCGGCCTCGATCCGGCGGCGCTCGGCCTCCGCCGTGGCGGTCCGCGCCGCCTCCGTCGCCCGCTCGGTGGCCTGCTGCTGCTGGATCTTGCGGTCGATCTGCTCCTGCAGCTGCTCGGACGGCCGCACATTGCGCAGGTTGACGGTGGTGACGGCGATGCCGCGGGGCGCCAGCCGCTCCTTGATCAGGTCGCCGATCTCCGCGTTGATCTTCTCTCGCGCGGAGGTGTAGCCCTCCTCGCTCGTGTGACGGGCGAAGACGTTACGGATGATCTCCCGGCTGTCGGGGAAGACCAGGCGCTGCTGGATGGCGTCCTCACTGCCGGCGAGCCGATAGAGCTCGACCGCCTTCGCCGGAGTGACCGCCCACTTCACGGTGACCTCCACGTACATCACGCCGCCCTGCGAGGAACGCACCTCGACCACGTCCTTGTCGGACAGGTTGAGGTCCACGGGGCGGGTGGAGAAGGTGGTGACGTTGGTGAACGGCGAGGTGATGTTCATACCGGAGTTCATGGGCGAGCCGACCTTGCCGAAGGTGACGGGCACCCCGACCTCGTAGGCGCTGATGATGTGGACACAGCTGGCCATGCCCGCGAAGAGGCCGGCGATGAGCGCCCCCACCGCGCCGAGCTTGAGCCCCTTGTTGTCGCCGCCTCTGGCGACGAGGTACATCACCGCCGCGGCGATGACGAGGATGACGAAGAGTACGAACACGGTTTCCCCCCGGGGAACAGATGCCTGAAGTAGGCGGAGCGTAAAGCATCGCTCGCACCACGACGCCGGGGGGTGGCCGGCCGGTTCCGTCCGCGCCGAGGACCGCTCCCAGGGGCGGTGCGGCCGGTCCGCCGGGCCGCACCGGGCCGGATGTCCGGGGCTGGTACCGCCTGTCCGCCGGGTCGCCCAGGTCGGGCTTTCAGGGCCCGATGAGCCCGTGGTCCCGCAGGTACTCCAGCTGCGCGCGCACGGAGAGCTCCGCGGCGGGCCACAGCGACCTGTCCACGTCCGCGTAGACCTGGGCGACCACCTCGGAAGCCGTGGTCAGGCCGTTCTCGACCGCCGTCTCCACCTGGGCGAGCCGGGTCGCACGGTGTGCGAGGTAGTACTCGACGGCGCCCTGGGCGTCGTCGAGCACCGGGCCATGGCCCGGCAGCACGGTGTGGATGCCGTCGTCGACGGTGAGCGAGCGCAGCCGCCGCAGGGAGTCGAGATAGTCGCCGAGCCGCCCCTCGGGGTGCGCGACGACCGTCGTGCCGCGGCCGAGGATCGTGTCGCCCGTCAGCACGGCCCGGTCGGCCGGCAGGTGGAAGCTGAGGGAGTCCGCGGTGTGCCCGGGTGTGGGGACGACCCTCATCTCCAGGCCGCCCGTGGTGATCACGTCACCGGGGGCGAGCCCTTCGTCGCCGAGGCGCAGCGCCGGGTCGAGGGCCCGGATGTTCGTGCCGGTGAGTTCCGCGAAGCGGGACGCGCCTTCGGCGTGGTCGGGATGGCCGTGGGTGAGCAGGGTGAGGGCGATCCGCTTGCCCGCGCGTTCCGCCGTGGCGATGACGGCCCGCAGGTGGGTGTCGTCGAGCGGTCCGGGATCGATGACGACCGCGAGCTCGGAATCCGGCTCCGAGACGATCCAGGTGTTGGTCCCGTCGAGCGTCATGGCGGACGCGTTCGGCGCGAGAACGTTGACGGCACGGGCGGTGGCGGGCCCGGACAGCACACCGCCGCGGGGCTGCCCCGGCAGAGTGGCCGCGTCGGTCATCGCGGGCCTCCCGTGGAGACGTGCTTGGTGAACTCCTCGTGGCCCGGCCAGCTGAGGACGACCTCACCGCCCTCGAGCCGGGCCTTGGCCAGCACCGGGGTCATGTCCTGGCTCCCGGCCGCGGCCAGTGCCTCGGCGGACGTACGGAACGCCTGGAGCGTCCGCAGCGTCGCGACGGTCGGCGGCATCATCAGCAGCTCGCCCTTGTCGTACCCGTCGAGGGCGTCGGAAGGGCTGATCCAGACCGTGGACTCCGCCTCGGTCGACACGTTGCGGGCGCGCTGGCCCTCGGGAAGGGCCGCCACGAAGAACCAGGTGTCGTAGCGGCGCGGCTCGAACTCCGGCGTGATCCAGCGCGCCCACGCGCCGAGCAGGTCGGACCGCAGCACGAGGCCCCGGCGGTCGATGAAGTCCGCGAAGGACATGCCCCGGTCGACGAGGGCCTGCCGGTCGGCCTCCCAGTCGTCACCCGTCGTGTCCCCGACCACGGTGTCGGGTGTCCGGCCGGCCAGCAGGATGCCCGCCTCCTCGAACGTCTCGCGCACCGCAGCACACACGATGGCCTGCGCGGACGCCGTGTCGTCGACGCCGAGGCGCTCCGCCCAGACGTCCAGGGAGGGGCCGGCCCAGCGCACCGGCCGGTCGTCGCGCGGGTCCACACCGCCGCCCGGGTACGCGTACGCGCCTCCGGCGAAGGCCATGGAGGTGCGTCGGCGCAGCATGTGGACAGCGGTACCGTCCGCGATGTCACGCAGCAGCATCACCGTGGCGGCCCGCTTGGGGACCACGGCAGTGAGCTCGCCGGCGGCGAGTGCACGGATACGGTCGGGCCATTCCGGCGGGTACCACTGACCATTGGACATGGGCGGATGCTATGCGGTTCCGCGCCGATGTTCGAGAGCCTCCTGCCCGCTGCGGGGTCCGCCGGCTTCTGCTCCGCCGAGCCGTCGGCCACGTCTTCTTCGGCGCGATGCGGCCGGCGCCGTTGCCCCCTGAACGGCCACGGCCCCGCGTCCGCCGGGATCCGGGGGCGCGGGGCTGTACATGTACTCACCGGGGGTTCGGCCGGGCTCAGCCCTGGACGAGCTCCACCTGGATCTCGACCTCGACGGGGGCGTCCAGCGGAAGCACCGCGACACCCACCGCGCTGCGGGCGTGCACGCCCTTGTCGCCGAGCACCTCGCCCAGCAGTTCGCTCGCTCCGTTGAGAACTGCCGGCTGCCCTGTGAAGTCGGAGGCCGAGGCGACGAAGCCGACGACCTTCACGACCCGCGCGATCCGGTCCAGGTCACCGATGACCGACTTCACGGCGGCCAGGGCGTTCAGCGCACAGGTGCGCGCCAGTTCCTTGGCCTCCTCCGGGGTCACCTCCGCGCCCACCTTGCCGGTGACCGCGAGCTTGCCCTCCACCATCGGGAGCTGGCCCGCGGTGTAGACGTACGGCCCGGAGACGACGGCGGGCTGGTAGGCGGCGAGCGGCGGCACGACCTCGGGGAGCGTCAGCCCCAGTTCGGCGAGCCTGGCGTCGACGACGCCGCTCACGAGGACTTCTCCCGCTTCAGATAGGCCACGAGCTGCTCGGGGTTGTTCGGCCCGGGCACGACCTGGACCAGCTCCCAGCCGTCCTCGCCCCAGGTGTCCAGAATCTGCTTCGTCGCGTGCACGAGGAGCGGCACGGTCGCGTATTCCCACTTGGTCATGGAGCCGACTGTAGCCGCACCCTTGGCCCGGTCCGTGACGCAGCCCGCAGGCAGCCTCGTGCGTAGCGCGGGGTCCGACTGGTTAGGCTCGAATACGTGAGCAGGCTCCAGGTCGTCAGCGGCAAGGGCGGTACCGGTAAGACCACGGTGGCCGCTGCCCTCGCGCTCGCCCTCGCGACAGAGGGAAAGCGGACTCTTCTCGTCGAGGTCGAAGGCAGGCAGGGCATCGCCCAGCTGTTCGAGACGGAGGCCCTTCCTTACGAGGAGCGCAAGATCGCCGTCGCCTCGGGCGGCGGTGAGGTGTTCGCGCTGGCCATCGACGCCGAGCGCGCCCTCCTCGACTACCTCCAGATGTTCTACAAACTCGGCAGCGCGGGACGCGCCCTGAAGAAGATCGGCGCGATCGACTTCGCGACGACCATCGCCCCCGGGGTCCGCGACGTGCTCCTGACCGGCAAGGCCTGCGAAGCGGTGCGCCGCCGGGACAAACAAGGGCGGTACGTCTATGACTACGTGGTCATGGACGCGCCGCCCACCGGCCGCATCACCCGCTTCCTGAACGTCAACGACGAGGTGGCGGGCCTGGCCCGGATCGGCCCGATACACAATCAGGCGCAGGCGGTGATGCGGGTCCTCAAGTCACCGGAGACGGCCGTCCACCTGGTCACCCTCCTGGAGGAGATGCCGGTCCAGGAGACGGCCGACGGTGTCGCCGAGCTCCGCGCCGCCGACCTTCCGGTGGGCAACGCCATCGTGAACATGGTCCGTCCCCACCTCCTCGACGAGGACGCGGTGCACGACGCGGCGAACGGCAGGCGCGCCGCCGTCACCAAGGCGCTCACGGCCGCCGGCGTCACCGGTGCCGCGGGGCTCGTCGGCCCGCTGCTGGAACAGGCGGCGGAACACGCGCAGCGGGTGGAGCTCGAGCGGGAGCAGCGCAAGGCGCTCAACACCCTGGAGCTGGGCGCGTACGAACTCCCCATGCTGAGCGAGGGAGTCGACCTGGCAGGGCTCTACCAACTGGCGAAAGAACTGCGCAAGCAAGGGGCTGGCTCATGACCCTGGACGCATCGGCCCGGCTGGAGGTCGACCAGCTCATCGACGACCCGGCCACCCGGATCATCGTGTGCTGCGGCGCCGGCGGCGTCGGGAAGACGACGACGGCCGCGGCGCTGGGCGTACGGGCGGCGGAGCGGGGCCGCAAGGTGGTCGTCCTCACCATCGACCCGGCCCGGCGGCTGGCGCAGTCCATGGGCATCGACTCGCTCGACAACACTCCGCGCCGGGTCGAAGGCATCGAGGGCGGCGGGGAGCTGCACGCCATGATGCTCGACATGAAGCGGACCTTCGACGAGATCGTCGAGGCGCACGCGGACGCGGACCGGGCCCGCGCCATCCTGGAGAACCCCTTCTACCAGTCCCTGTCCGCCGGTTTCGCCGGCACACAGGAGTACATGGCCATGGAGAAGCTGGGTCAGCTGCGGGCACGCGACGAGTGGGATCTGATCATCGTGGACACCCCGCCGTCACGCTCGGCACTGGATTTCCTCGACGCTCCCAAGCGCCTGGGGTCCTTCCTCGACGGCAGGTTCATCAAGCTGCTGATGGCCCCGGCGAAGATGGGCGGCCGGGCGGGGATGAAGTTCCTCAACGTCGGCATGTCGATGATGACGGGCACCCTGGGGAAGCTGCTGGGCGGCCAACTGCTGCGTGACGTGCAGACGTTCGTGGCGGCGATGGACACGATGTTCGGCGGGTTCCGCACCCGGGCGGACGCGACGTACCGACTGCTCCAGGCCCCGGGGACGGCGTTCATGGTGGTCGCGGCCCCCGAGCGGGACGCGCTGCGGGAGGCGGCGTACTTCGTGGAGCGGCTGGCGGCGGAGGACATGCCGCTCGCCGGCCTGGTCCTCAACCGGGTGCACGTCAGCGGCGCCGCGCGGCTGTCGGCGGAGCGGGCGCTCGCCGCGGCGGAAAATCTTGACGAGGGCGGCATTGTGGATCAGGGGCACGGGAAGACTGGTGTTCGTGACGCCGCGGCCGTCTCTCCCGAATCGCCGTCCGCGGGCCACTCCCCCGAAGTCCAGCCGCAAGTCGCCGAAGAATCCGCAGAGTCGAAGAGTCCCGAGAGGCAGACCACGCAGGAGATGACTGCCGGTCTGCTGCGTCTGCATGCCGAGCGGATGCAGGTGCTCGCGCGCGAACAGCGCACGCGTGATCGCTTCGCCGCACTTCACCCGGAGGTGCCGGTGGCCGAGGTCCCCGCCCTCCCGGGCGACGTGCACGATCTCGCGGGCCTGCGCGCCATCGGCGACCGTCTCGCCGTGGGCGGTAGCGCTTCCGCCGGAGCCGCGTAGGCGCACAAGGGCGCACGGACCGTGCACCGGCTCGCGGGTGCGTCGACGCCGCGGTACGGGCACAGGCACGGGATCGGCTTCAGGCACCCGGTTCACCGTGTGCCGGTGTGTACGTACGCACGACGGCACGGCCCTGCGTTCCCGTACCGGTCGCTTCGGGTACGTCACACCCGTACACGAGGCACCGAGCAAGGCGCACGCCCGCAAGGCATGCCTCAGCCGCCCGTGGCGGACACCACGAGGGCCGCTCACGGCCCTGTCGCCAGGCGGAAGGCCGGCCGTAGCCGACCGGGCGCCGCAGCCGGCAGCTAGCCGACCGCCGCGTACGCCTCGTAGGTCTCGTCGTCGTCGAGGGCGACGGGCAGAATCCCGGCGCTGCGCTCGTATTCCGTGCGTGCGGTCTCGAGCAGTCTGCGCCAGGACGTGACCGTGGGGCGTCTGCGCAGCAATGCGCGTCGCTCCCGCTCCGTCATTCCGCCCCAGACGCCGAACTCGACGCGATTGTCGAGCGCGTCGGCCAGGCACTCGGTCCGCACCGGACATCCGGTGCACACCGCCTTGGCCCTGTTCTGCGCTGCCCCTTGTACGAACAGTTCATCCGGATCAGTAGTGCGGCAGGCTGCCTGCGCACTCCAGTCGGTTACCCAGCCCATGCCGGCGCCGTCCTCTCCCGAATCGAGGCTCCCCCACGGCGGCAGCGGCATATTCACCGCTGCCAGTTGAGGACGTTACGGAAGGTGGGCACAGCGCAACACCCCCTTGGGGCCCAATCTTGAATGGCCCGAACGGACTATGCGTACGCGGCAGATCACCCAGGGGAGTGACCTGAGGGCATACCGAACAAAGCCGACATAGCGGGGCAGTTCAGTTGGGTCACAAGGGGCACCGTGCAACACATGCGCCGGATACGGACATGACTGACGGACACAACTCCGCCGGATTCGGGTACAGCGGAAATCGTGTCAAGTGCTTGATGCAGAACCGCACTGCTGTGACAGTTGTGAGCAGCTTAGGCCAATGCCTTTACGCCTGTCCGGCGAATGAGAACGTAGGCTGGGCTCATGCCAAAGAAGCGCTCGGGCGGTGGTCTGACCGGGACCCAGCAGGCCGCCAAGTTCCTCGGTGTCAGCGTGCTCGCCGGAGCGGTGCTGGCGGGCATCGCCCTGCCCGCCGCCGGAGCACTGGGACTCGCGGCCAAGGGAACGGTCGAGGGGTTCGACACCATCCCGGCCAACCTCAAGACCCCACCGCTGAGTCAGCGCACCACGATCCTCGACTCCGAGGGCGGTCAGATCGCCACGGTCTACTCCCGTGACCGCACGGTCGTGCCGATCAAGGACATCTCCCCGTACATGCAGAAGGCGATCGTCGCGATCGAGGACGCCCGCTTCTACGAGCACGGCGCGATCGACCTCAAGGGCGTGCTGCGCGCACTGAACAAGAACGCGCAGTCGGGCGGCGTCTCGGAAGGCGCCTCGACCCTCACCCAGCAGTATGTGAAGAACGTCTTCGTGGAGGAGGCCGGCGACGACCCCGACAAGGTCGCCCAGGCCACCCAGCAGACCCTCGGCCGGAAGATCCGCGAGCTGAAGTACGCGATCCAGGTCGAAGAGGAACTGGGCAAGAAGAAGATCCTCGAGAACTACCTCAACATCACGTTCTTCGGTCAGCAGGCGTACGGCGTCGAGGCCGCGTCCCAGCGCTACTTCTCCAAGAAGGCGAAGGACCTGAAGCTGGAGGAGGCCGCGCTCCTCGCCGGCATCGTCCAGTCGCCCAGCCGCTTCGACCCGGTCAACGACTCGGAAGAGGCGACCAACCGCCGCAACATCGTGCTCCAGCGCATGGCCGACGTCCGGGACATCTCCCAGGCCGAAGCGGACAAGGCGAAGGCGAGCCCGATCGAGCTGAAGGTCAGCAAGCCCAAGAACGGCTGCATCACCGCCGTCGACGGCGCCGGCTTCTTCTGCGACTACGTGCGCCAGGTGTTCCTGACCGACCCGGTCTTCGGCAAGACCCGGGAGGACCGGCTCAAGATCTGGAACCAGGGCGGCCTGACGATCAGGACCACGCTGGACCCGAAGGCGCAGGAATCGGCGCAGAACTCGCTGAAGGACCACATCTACCAGACGGACAAGGTCGCCGCCGCGGTGACGCTCGTCCAGCCCGGTACGGGCAAGATCGTCGCCATGGGCCAGTCCAAGCCGTACGGCTTCGGCAAGAACGAGACCCAGATCAACTACTCGGTCAACCACGACATGGGCGGCTCGAACTTCGGCTTCCCGGTCGGCTCGACCTTCAAGCCGTTCCTGGCCGCCGCGGCCCTCGAGCAGGGCAAGCCGCCGACCCAGGTCTACCCGTCGCCGTACAAGATGCCGTACCCGCAGTCGGTGTCGACGTGCAGCGGCAAGCCGTGGGTCAACACCGGCAACACCATGCTCGAGAACGAGAACGAGTCCGAGGTCGGGCCGTACCCGCTCAAGGAAGCGATGGCGCTGTCGGTCAACACCTACTTCGTGCAGATGATCGGCGAGATCGGCATGTGCCCGATCATGGAGATGACCGGCAAGCTGGGTGTGGTGCAGGGCAACAACACCAAGCTGCCGGAAGTGCCCTCGGCGCTCACCCTCGGGTCCACCGGTATCTCGCCGCTCGTGATGGCCAACGCCTACGCGACCTTCGCCAACCGCGGGACCTACTGCACGCCGACGGCCATCGAGTCGATCAAGACTGCCGACGGCAAGAGCCTGAAGGTCCCGCAGACCGAGTGCAGCAAGGCGATGTCCGAGCGGACCGCCGACACGATCAACACCCTGCTGCGCGGCGTGGTCGACTCCGGTACCGGTCAGCAGGCCGGCCTCCAGAGCCGCGACAACGCGGGCAAGACCGGTACGACCGACTTCCGGAAGAACGCCTGGTTCGTGGGCTACACCCCGAACATGTCGGGTGCCGTCTGGGTCGGCAGTGCCAGCCAGCAGGTGAAGATGGAGTACATCACCATCGGCGGCCGGTACCACGAGAAGGTCTTCGGTGGCGCGGTCCCGGGTCCGATCTGGAAGGACGCGATGACGGGGGCGCTGGACGGCGAGCCCGCTCCGCCCTTCGTCCGCGTGGACATCCCGGACGTCCCGAAGGACAAAGACAAGGACAAGGACAAGGGCCGGGACAAGCCGGACGACGGCAAGCCCGGTGACGAGGAGCCGTGGCCCGGCATCTCCATCCCGCCGGACCTGATCGGCGGCGGCAACAACCGCGGCCAGGGCAACGGCGGCGGTGGCGGGGGCAACTGGCCGTAGGCGCCCGCGTGAAGTGAGAAGAAGGGGGACCCGGTCACCGGGTCCCCCTTCTTCATGCGTTCACGGCGAGCGATCTACCGCCGTCGCGGCGGGCGGTACGTCTGCCGTTTCACGGCCGGCGCTCTGCCGCCGTCGCGGCGGGCGGTACGTCTGCCGTTTCACGGCCGGCGCTCTGCCGTCTTGGCCGCCACCTCGTGCTGCCACGGCCTGGCGCCTCGAACTGTCACGGCCGACGCGCTCGTGCTGTCGACGGCTGGTGCCTCTGCCGTCTCGGCGTGCGCCGCGGTCCAGGCTTTCAGCCGGCGAGCAGGCGCTTCACGGTGGCGGCGACCCGCCCGCCCTCGGCGCGGCCCGCCACCTTCGGGTTCACGATCTTCATGACGGCGCCCATGGCGCGCGGCCCCTCGGCTCCCGTGGACCGGGCCTCCTCGACGGCCTGTGCCACGATCTGGTTCAGCTCGTCGTCCGTCAGCTGCTGCGGAAGGTAGGCGTCGAGGATCACGCCCTCCGCCTTCTCGCGCTCGGCCTGCTCGGCCCGACCGCCCTGGGCGAAGGCATCGGCGGCCTCGCGGCGCTTCTTCGCCTCCTTGGCGATCACCTTCTGCACCTCGTCGTCGGAGAGTTCACGGGCGGTCTTGCCCGAGACCTCCTCCTTGGTGATCGCGGAGAGGGTCAGCCGAAGCGTGGAGGAGCGCAGTTCGTCGCGCGCCCTGATCGCCGCGGTGAGGTCTTCCTGCAGCTTGGACTTGAGCGTGGTCATGCGGCCAAGTGTGTCAGGTGCGCGACGGAACTCGCCCGCGCATTTCGCGGCGGCGCTCCGGGCGCGTCGCGAGGGCGGGGCATCGAGCACGTCGAGATCGGGACGCCCGGCGCGTCGAGATCGGGTCGGATTGCGGCCGCGCGAGACCAGGATGGAGGCAGGCGTCGGTCGGCCGGGGCGGAAGCCGGACACCGGTACCGGGACAGCGACCGCGGCCAGGAGCGGGGCCCTCGGCAGCGGGGGGTGCCAGGGGCGGGGGGTGCCCGGGGCGGGCCGTCGCCGCACGCGGGCCGGGTGGACAGGGCCTCGTCGACAGTTGTCGCGCACGCGGCTCCGGTAAAGGCGCGTCTCGTCAGGCGGCGGACACGCGACCGCCCCCCACAGGCGACCGTCGCGTCGCCTGCGGGGCACCGGCCGTTGACAGCCTTCGCAGGTGCCGTCCCTCCGTCTCGTCGTCGACCGGGTCCCAGGCCGCGCCGTCGACTTCCGCCTCTGCCGGCTGCTCGGGCTGACCGGCTCGACGGCCCTCGCGGCGGGCGGCGTCACTTCCGGCGCTCTGCCGGTACGGGAGATGCCCGCCCCGGACTCCGGACCGGCCGCGCTCGGGCTCGTCTGCGCGTATTTCGGGCTGGTCGTCCTGATAGCGGCCTGGGCGCTCGTCGGAGCGGCGGTCCGTGGGCCCCGGCCACCCGGCCGCCGTGATCTGCTGCTCACGCTGGCGCTCTGGGCGGCGCCGCTGCTGGTGGCTCCGCCGCTGTTCAGCCGCGACGTGTACAGCTACCTCGCGCAGGGCGCGATGGTCGACGCACAGCTCGATGTCCACACCCTCGGACCGTCCCACCTCGGCGGTCCGCTCCCGGCGGAGGTCGCGCCCCTGTGGCGGGACACGCCGGCCCCGTACGGCCCCGTCTTCCTCGCCCTTGCCGCGGTTGCGCACTCCCTCGGCGCGGCTGCGTTCCCCGCCGACCAGGTGTCCACCGGGGTGCTCGGGATGCGACTCGTCGCGCTCCTCGGTGTGGCGGCCATGGCGCTGTGCCTGCCCCGGTTGGCCCGGCACTGCGGAACGGACCCGTCCGTGGCCCTCTGGCTCGGCGTCCTCAACCCGTTGGTACTGCTTCATCTGGTCGGCGGCGCGCACAACGACGCGATCATGCTGGGCCTGCTGGGCGTCGGCCTGGTCGCGGCGCTCGGCCGCAGGCCGGTGGCCGCGGTCGTACTGATCACCCTTGCGGCCCTGGTGAAGGCTCCGGCGGCGCTGGGTCTCGTCGCCGTGGTGGTGCTGTGGGCCCGCCAGGCCGCGTGGGCGCGGGCCCCGCGGCTGTCGGCCACCGCTGCCGTCGTCTGCGTCTGCGCTGCGACCACGGCGGTGACCACCGCGGTCGCGGGTACGGGATACGGGTGGCTCGCGACGCTCGACACTCCTGTCTCCCCAGGCAACTGGTCCCTCACCTCTACCCTCGGCCGGATGACCACCGCCCTCCTCGACCGGACCGGAGACGGGCACGGGGATCTCGCCCGCTTCGCGGGCCCGGTGTGGCATCTGCTGGGCCTCGCCGCCACCGCCGTCGCCGTACTGCTCGTCTGGCGCCGCCACCATCTGCTGCGTCCCGTCCACGCACTCGGGCTCAGCCTGACGGCGGTTGCCGTGCTCGGTCCCGCGATCCGCCCCTGGTACCTGCTGTGGGGACTGTTCCTGATCGCGGCCGCCGGGCCGGGCAGACGGCTGCGCCGGGCGGCCACCGCGGTCAGTGCGGTCCTCGCCCTCGTAGTTCTGCCGAGCGGTTTCGCGCCGGACGCCGCCCAGTTGGGGCTGGCCGTCGGCGGCGGTCTGCTCGCGGTGACAGCTCTGTGGGGCGCGGATCACGTCGCCCGCCGACCGATTGGGAGTACTGCATGACACAGCTGGGTACGACGGAGACCACGTGGCGGTGGCCGACGACCACCCGCGGACGGCTCGTCCTGGTCGTCTCGCTGGCCTCCACCGTCCTGCTGTTCCTCACGACGGTGCCGCTGCACCGTGGTTGGTTCGACCTGGGTGTGTACTACGGGGCCGTGAACCACTGGGCCGGCGGCGGCGCTCTCTACGAGTACCAGGTGCCGGGCAGCCAATACGGCTTCACCTACCCGCCGTTCGCCGCCGTGGCCATGCTGCCCATGGTGCTGATCCACTGGAACAGCGCCATCGCCCTCACCCTGATGCTCAACGCCACCGCGGCCGTCGTGATCCTGCGCCTGACCGCAGGGCCGGTCGTCAGGAACCGGGGCTGGACACCCTGGTACGCCCTGGCGCTCATCGGCTGCGCCTTCGCCCTCCTCGAACCGGTCCGCGACACCGTCAGCTTCGGTCAGGTCAACCTGCTTCTGCTGGCGCTCGTCCTCGTCGACCTCGCATTGCCGGCCGACGGCCGGGCCTCCCGTTACGCCGGCATCGGCATCGGTCTCGCCGCGGCGATCAAGCTCACCCCCGCAGTGTTCATCGGCCACCTGCTGCTCACCGGCCGCCACCGCGCCGCCGCGACAGCCACCGCCGTCGCGCTGGGCGCCACCGGACTGGCGGCATGGATCGCGCCGGACACCTCCCGTGTCTACTGGACCCAGGCGCTGTGGGACACCGACCGGGTCGGCTCGCTCGCGTACGTCTCCAACCAGTCCTGGCAGGGACTGCTCGCCCGGCTCGTCGAGCCGTACGAGCCGAGCCGCGGCATCTGGGCGGCCGGGGTCCTCGTGCTGCTCACCGTGTGGTTCGTACGGGTCCGTCGGGCGGCCGGCGCCGGGGACCACGCCGCCGCGGTCGCGCTGACCGGAATTCTCGCCTGCCTGATCAGCCCGGTCACCTGGGTGCACCACCTGGTCTGGCTGGTGCCCGCCCTCGCGGTCCTCGCAGGCGCGGCCCTGGACGCCCCGGCAGGACCGGACCGGCGCAGGCTGCTGACCTGGGCCGTCGCGCTGCCGGTCGTCCTGTCGAGCAGCGTCGTGTGGCTGTGGAGCAAGGACTCGTCCGGGATCGACGGCTTCCTCGGCGGCAACACGTACGTATGGATCGCGCTGGGTCTGCTGATCGCGCTGCCGGTCCGCAGCGCGTCCAGGTCGCACGTCCCGCCGCTGCCCCGCCCCTGACGGGTCTGCGACGATGGACCCATGCGCGCACGTTACGGGCTCCCTCTGAAGATCACCGCAGGAATCACGGCGGCCGGAGCCGCCGGACTCGTCTACGCCGCGGGCATCGAAGCCCGTTCGTACCGGCTGCGACGGGTGACGGTACCGGTGCTGCCCCGCGGGATGCGGCCGTTGCGCGTGCTCCAGGTCTCCGACATCCACATGGTGAGCGGCCAGCGCAAGAAGCGGGCGTGGCTCCAGTCCCTTGCCGGGCTGCGCCCCGACTTCGTCGTCAACACCGGCGACAACCTCTCCGACCCGGAGGGCGTGCCGGAGGTCCTGGACGCGCTGGGCCCGCTCATGGAGATCCCGGGCGTCTACGTCTTCGGCTCCAACGACTACTACGGCCCGAGGCTCCGCAACCCGGCCCGCTACCTCCTCGAGAAGACGCAGGGCCGGCACGGTCTCAACGGCAACGCCCCGGTCGTCGGCGCCGTCCACAACCCGTGGGAGGGAATGCGGGACGCGTTCGACGCGGCGGGATGGGTGGACCTGACGAACACGCGCGGCCGGCTGAAGCTCGACGGCTACGAGATCGCCTTCACCGGCCTCGACGACCCGCACATCAAGAGGGACCGCTACGACAAGGTCCTCGGCGGTCCGGAGAAGGACGCCGACGTCTCACTGGCCGTCGTCCACGCCCCTTACCTGCGGGCTCTCGACGCCTTCACTGCCGACGGCTACCCCCTGATCCTGGCGGGCCACACCCACGGCGGCCAGCTGTGCATCCCCTTCTACGGCGCCCTGGTCACCAACTGCGACCTGGACACCGACCGGGTCAAGGGCCTGTCCAGGCACCGGGCGGAGGGGAACGTCTCCTACCTCCACGTCTCTGCGGGCTGCGGCACGAGCCGCTACACCCCGGTCCGCTTCGCCTGCCCGCCGGAAGCGACCCTGCTGACGCTGACCCCACGCGACTGATCCCCGCGCCGCGCCGCCCGGGGCCCGCCGAAACCGGATTTCGCCTCCGGCCGCGGGTGGGCTAAAGTAATCGATGTCGCCGGGACACCGGCGACATCGGGGTGTAGCGCAGCTTGGCAGCGCGCTTCGTTCGGGACGAAGAGGTCGTGGGTTCAAATCCCGCCACCCCGACAGCTGAAACACCAGGTCAGGGCCGGTTTCCTTCAAAGGGAACCGGCCCTGATTTGTAGTGCGCGACCAACTGCGCGACCAGGCCGCAGAACGGCGCTGCATCGCATCGGGCTGTTGGCGGGTGGACATGATTCGCCGCATGAAACGAATCCTCCAGATAGCCGCCCTCGTCGCCGTCGTGGCCGGGTACACCTTCCTGCTGTGGCGTGGTCCGTGGTTGATCGACGGGAGTCACTTACGCACTCGTGAACTCCGACCCGCTGACGGTGTCGTCATCACCGGCTTCCGGACCACTCTGGTCGCGGTCGGGGCCGGCGTCATAGCCTGCCTGGGCCTTTACTACACCCACCACTCGCTTCAGCAGACGCGTGCACGCGACCAGCAGCAGGCCGAGCTCACCCGCGAAGGCCAGGTAACGGATCGGTACGTTGAGGCGATCAAGCTGCTCAGCGATGACCATCCGACCCAGCGACTCGGCGGCATTTACAGCCTTGAACGAATCATGCGGGACTCGGAGAAGGACCACGCCACCGTTGTCACGGTTCTCGCCGCGTTCGTCCGACAGCACGCCCGCCTGAGCGAGGTCGGATCCGGCCCCTCGCAACTGGCGGAAGAGATCCAGGCTGCCCTGACCGTGCTCGGCAGACGCCCTGAGCGGAGCGAGGCAGCCCGGCTGGACCTCCGCCGCACAAATCTGCGCGGTGCCGACCTCTCTCACGCCCGCCTGGAACGTGCTCGCCTGGCAGGGTGCGACCTCAGCCAAGCAGACCTGAGGGAGATCAATTTGGACAACGCTTGGCTCCCACGAGCCAACCTCACCGGCTCTACTCTGACGAAGGCAACTCTCAGCGGAGCCAACCTGCGGGGGGCCAACCTCACCGGCGCCGAGCTCTCCGGTGTCCGGCTTCGAGGCACGGACCTACGCGGTGCCGATCTCAGCGCCGCCCGGGGTCACAGCGTGGAGCAGATCGGAGCGGCTCTCACTGACGACACGACTCGGTTGCCCCGGTCGGCATGATCACTTGCCGCTGTCCTCCGCAAGGGTGTGCGCGACGAGGGCGTTGGCGTGGCCGTGGCCGAGGCCGTGTTCGGTCTTCAGCCAGGTGACGAGCTCCATGTGCTTGGTCAGCGGGGAGGACCGGATGAGGTCCTTCCACTCGGCGATCGGGCGGCCGTACTTCTTCTCGATGGAGGGGAAGTAGCTGGCCGGACCGTTCACTGCGTTGGTCATGAGTGCCCCCGTTTCGTCGGATTGGATCTTGCTGCTGCCGATGATGCCCGCTGGAGCATCAGTACGTCGGCGGTTCGCCCCGTGCCGGCCGGGGCCGTCACTGAGGTCAGTCACAGCAGAGGCCGATGCCCGGGCCGGCGCGAGGCGGCCACGCAGCCGCCGGTCTTCCTTGGGTCGGTGTTGTCGCTCGTATGACCGGCGGCATACGGCGGAGTCATCGCTCCGGCGACGTGCGCTGGGTCACACGTGGGCCGGGACGGCTTCGTGCGCGGGACCGACGGGTCACCGGCGGGACTGGCCACTGCCTCCACGGGCCCGTCGGCTGACCGCACGCCTTCAGGAACGAGCGGCGCGACAGCTTCTTCGCCGACGAGGAGGGCGGCCAGGCCCGGTCGTGGGACCCGATTGACCCGATCGGGGAAAGGGGGAACCGAAGCGGTGGGCCGGTCGTTGTCCGGTCGGGCAAAGGAATCGTCAAGTGGCGCGGCCCGCGCCGGATTGCGCAGGGGATTTCCATGGGTGTCAGCCTTTCCAAGGGCGGCAATGTCTCGCTCAGCAAGGAGGCCCCGGGCCTGACCGCGGTCGTCGTGGGCCTCGGCTGGGACGTACGCAGCACCACCGGGACCGACTTCGACCTGGACGCCAGCGCCCTGCTGGTGGACACGAACGGAAAGGTCCTGTCCGACCAGCACTTCGTGTTCTTCAACAACCTCAAGAGCCCCGACGCCTCCGTCGAGCACACCGGTGACAACCTCACCGGTGAGGGCGAGGGCGACGACGAGCAGATCAAGGTCAACCTGGCCGGTGTGGCCGCAGAGGTCGACAAGATCGTGTTCCCGGTGTCGATCCACGAGGGCGAGAGCCGCGGCCAGTCCTTCGGCCAGGTGCGCAACGCCTTCATCCGCGTCGTCAACCAGGCCGACAACAAGGAGCTGGCGCGCTACGACCTGAGCGAGGACGCCTCGACCGAGACCGCGATGGTCTTCGGCGAGCTGTACCGCAACGGCGCGGAGTGGAAGTTCCGTGCCGTGGGCCAGGGTTACGCCTCCGGCCTGCGCGGCATCGCGCAGGACTTCGGGGTCAACATCTGATCCGGTCCGTCTTTCCGGTGTCCGGTCCGCACACCGCGGACCGGACACCAGGGCTGGAACGCAGGGCTGGAACGCAGGGGCCGGGCATCAGGCCCTGAGGGGCTGACACCGAGGCCCGGCCCTAGAGCTCCTTCGCCGGCCAGTCGAGCAGACGGGCACCGATCGCCGCCGTCTGCAGCATGTAGCGATGCTGGGGATCCGTGGGGTCGGAGCCGGTCAGCCGGTGGATCCGCTCCAGCCGGTACGTCAGGGCGCGCACGCTCAGACGCAGCGTCCTCGCCGCCTGCGCGGCGACGCACCCCGCGTCGAAGTACGCGTGCAGTGTGTCCAGCAGCGGCTGGGCGCCGCCCCTCGCCTGCTGAAGCGGGCCGAGCGCACTGTCCACCAGGTCCGCCATGGCCTCACGGTCGCGAGCCAGGACCGGGAAGACCAGCAGGTCCGCCGCGTGCAGGACCGGGTCGTCGAGGCCGATGCGGTCGGCGAGGTCGAGGGCGTTGAGGGCTTCCTCGTACGAGCGGACGACGCCGCCCGCCCCCGGATGGGGACGGCCTATGGCCGCGCGCCCGCCGTCGGTCGCCGCATGCGCCTGCTTGGCGAAGTAGCGCACGACCTCCTCCTGGTCGGCCGGCACCACACAGATGAGGCGGCCGTCCTTGGTGGTCAGCAGGATCCGGCGGTCACCGAAGCGGCTGAGCAGCGCCGCCTCCACCGACCGCGTCACCGGGTGCGTGTCGTCGTACGGCTCAGGACCGGCGGCGACGGCGACGGCGTGCGCGTGGGCGAGCCGCAGCCCGAAGCGTTCGGCGCGCTGAGCGAGCCGGCCGGGGTCGCTGCGCCCGTACAGCAGGTCGTCGATGAACTCCCGCCGTGCGGCTTCCTCCTTGCGCACGGCCAGCCGCTGCGCCCGCTCGTAGCCGCCGGCGAACGCGTCGATGGCCTGCTCGACCGCTGCGAGCACGCTCTCCGGCGAGGTGGTCCGCGGCCACGCCACCCTGGTGGCGGCCAAGTGGCGGATGACCAGGGCCCGTAGACCGTGTCCGGACTCGGCGGCCTGTTCGCCGAGCGCCCGGCGGCCCTCCACTTCGTCGCGGGTCAGCCGGCGTCCTGTCCTGCCGACCTCGGCCAGGATCTCCGCGTACCCCGAGAGGTACTCCTCCGGAACCTCTTTGACTGACATGCGCATCCCCCACCGACCATCTGGAACCATCCGGCCGCCGGCCGCGTCACGCGGTCCGTCGTCCGGCATCAAGAACGTGTAAAGACTGCCGGAACCCGGCAATGCGAGCAACTGCCGTCCGCTGTCAGGATGGAACCACGCCGGAGCACGGGATGCTCCTGGTGCTGTGACTCGGCAATGGGATACGGGGGCGAAACGGTGAACGAGTTCCTGTCGGCCGCCTTCTCCTTCCCCACTCTGCTGTTCAGCGCCGCTCTCGCCGTGGTCCTCTTCTTCTGGCTGCTGGTGCTCATCGGCGTCGCGGAACACGGCACGTTCGACGGTGACATCGAACCGTCGGGCATCGGTGCGGCCGGCCTCGGCGGGGTGCCGGTCTCTGTCGCCGCGTCGCTACTGATCGCGTTCGCCTGGTTCACCAGCCTCACCGGGTCGGTGCTGCTGCGCCGGTCGCCCCTCGCCGGTGTCCCGTACGCCCTCCTCGCCTGCGCGGTGCTCGCCGCCGCGGTGCTCGTCGCCTGGTGGGTCACCCGGCGGCTGGTGCGCACCCTGGCCAGACTCTTCCCCGAGGAACGGGGGCCGTCCCGGCAGGACTTCGTCGGCATGACGTGCACCGTCCGCACGGGGCGGGTGGATGCGCGCTTCGGGCAGGCGGAGGTCGCGGCCCGGGACGGCTCCACCGCCGTCGTACAGGTCAGGGCGCTGGGCGCCGAGGGCGAGGGGCCTCTCGCCGCCGGTTCCACGGGGCTGCTCTACGCGTACGACGAGACCGGTGAGTTCTTCTGGGTGGCGCCCTTCCCGCAGTTCGGTGAACTGCCCGGAGCCGGCTCGCCCTCCGCCGCCTGACCACAGGCTGCCTGACTGCCCGTCACTCGCACGTAGCGACCGCGCCCGCGTACGGGCGACCGCACCCTTCCCGCTCGCCACACGTACCTCACCTCTCACACGAGGGATTCCTCATGGATGCCATCACCGTGGGCATCGGCGTGCTCATCGCCGTCGTACTGCTCATCGCCGTAGGTCTGCTGCTGATCGTCTCGAGACTGTTCCGCAAGGTCGAACAGGGCAAGGCCCTGATCGTCTCCAAGATGCGGAAGGTCGACGTCACCTTCACCGGGCAGGTCGTCCTGCCGGTCCTGCACAAGGCCGAGACCATGGACATCTCGGTGAAGACCATCGACATCACCCGGACCGGCCGCGACGGTCTCATCTGCCGGGACAACATCCGCGCCGACATCCGGATCTCGTTCTTCGTCCGCGTCAACAAGACCGTCGAGGACGTCATCAAGGTCGCCCAGGCCATCGGCACCGCGCGGGCCAGCGACAAGGAGACGCTGCAGGATCTGTTCAACGCCAAGTTCTCCGAGGCGCTCAAGACCGTCGGCAAGCAGATGGACTTCACGGACCTCTACACCAAGCGGGACGAGCTGCGGGACCGGATCATCCAGCTCATCGGCACCGACCTCAACGGCTACAGCCTCGAGGACGCGGCGATCGACTACCTGGAGCAGACGCCGCTCTCCCAGCTCGACCCCTCCAACGTCCTCGACGCCCAGGGCATCCGGAAGATCACCGAGATGACGTCCGTCGAGCATGTGCGCACCAACGAGTTCCAGCGCACGGAGGAGAAGGAGATCACCCGGCAGAACGTCGACGCACGCGAGGCCATCCTCGAGCTGGAGCGCCGCCAGGCCGATGCCGAGATCAAGCAGCGCCGTGAGATCGAGACGGTGCGGGCCCGTGAGGAGGCCGAGACCGCGCGGGTGATGGAGGAGGAGCGGCTGCGGGCTCAGAGCGCCTTCCTGCGGACCGAGGAGCAGCTCGGCGTCCAGCGTGAGAACCAGGCGCGCGAGGTGGCCGTCGCGGAGAAGAACCGCGAGCGGGTGATCGCCATCGAGAGCGAGCGCATCGAGAAGGACCGGCTGCTCGAGGTCATCGCACGTGACCGTGAGACCGCGCTGACCAGGATCGCCGCCGACAAGGAGGTCGAGGCGGAGAAGCGGGAGATCGCGGAGGTCGTGCGCGAGCGGGTCGCCGTGGACCGGACGGTCGCCGAGCAGGAGGAGTCCATCAAGCGGCTGCGCGCGGTGGAGGAGGCCGAGCGCGAGCGGCAGGCGATCATCATCGCGGCCGAGGCGCAGGCCCAGGAGAAGCTGGTCAAGGACATCAAGGCGGCGGAGGCGGCCGAGCAGGCCGCGGTCCACCGGGCGGCTGAGGAGATCACGCTCGCGGAGGCCCGGGTCAAGTCCGCGGACCTCGACGCGCGCGCCAAGCTGCGGCTCGCAGAAGGCGTCCAGGCGGAGGCCGCGGCGGCGGGTCTCGCGGCCGTCCAGGTCCGCGAGAAGGAGGCCGACGCGATCGAGAAGGCCGGCCGTGCCGAGGCCGGCGCCGCGCAGGCCCGGCTGCTCGCGGAGGCGGAAGGCGTACGGGCGAAGGGTGCGGCGGACGCGGCGGCCATCGGCGACAAGCTGAAGGCGGAGGCGGCGGGCCTCACCGAGAAGGCCGCGGCGATGGCGGCCCTCGACGAGGCGTCGCGCGGGCACGAGGAGTACCGGCTGCGCCTCGAGGCGGAGAAGGACGTCCGGCTGGCGGGGCTCGAGGTTCAGCGTCAGGTGGCCGAGGCTCAGGCGACGGTGCTGGCCACGGGTCTGGAGAGCGCCGACATCAGCATCGTCGGCGGGGAGTCCGTCTTCTTCGACCGGCTCATGTCGTCGATCTCGCTCGGCAAGGGCGTGGACTCGTTCATGCACAACTCACAGACGGCGCAGACGCTGGCGAAGCCGTGGCTGGACGGCACGTCGAGCTTCACCGACGACCTGACGTCGGTCCTCGGCTCGGTGTCCACCGGTGACGTACAGAACCTGACGGTCTCGGCGCTGCTGATGCGGATGATGAAGTCGGGCGGCGGCGCGCAGCTCCAGCCGCTGCTGGACATGGCCGACCGACTGGGTCTGGCGGACACGCCGATCGGGGCGCTCGCCGACGGCCCCGCGCCGGCGCTCAACGGCTCGGCCCCGGCCGCCTAGAACACCCGCACACGCACGGTGCTGCCGGACGGGGGTCAGCAGCGCCGGGCGGGTGCGGGCCCGGTCCCGCCGTCCGTGGTGGGCGCGATGCGCCCACCACGGACGGCCGGACGCCGGCACGACCCCGTAGCCGGAGACGACGACTCCCCATGGGCTCCGGGAGGCCGGAGCCCGCCACAGCAGGGAAGGGACGGGGCGGAAGCGCCTCTCCGTTCCTGCCGGCAGACGCACCTCGGGCCGCGCGCCCCTCGCAGGAAGCGAGCACAGCCACCATGACCACGCACACCACCGAAGTGCCGCACGCCGGCGGCCTGGACTCCGGGACGTACGAGGTGCTGCGCGACCGGCTCGGCGCGCAGGCGGCGGAGCTCGCCCGGCGGGCCGAGGAGCTCAACGCCCGCCGTGTCGAGACCTTCGGTTCGACGGAGCTACGGCTCACCGGCACCGAGCACCTCCGCACGGAGAGCAACAGCGTCCCGCGCGACATCGTCGCCGTCGGCGACCGTCTGCTCCTCGGCCACAACGTCTCCCCCGGGCTGCGGGCCCGGACCACGGTGGGTGACGTCTTCACCGTCCACGACCGCGAGTTGAACCGGCTCGCGGAGGACGCCGTGCCCGGCCTCCTCGACGACCCCGCGTTCCGCGGCGAGTTCGAGGCGCTGCACCGCTACTACCAGGGCGCCCGGCTCCTCCGGCTGCGCCGTCTCGACGGCCGGCTGCTGGCCGTGTTCCGGACCGGGGACAAGGCCGACGACATCCGGGTGCTGCGCTGGGAACTGACAGCGGACGGAGGCGCGCGCTTCCTCGACGCGCGGGGCGAGCGCGACCATGTGCTCCCGCCGTCCCACGACTTCGAGTGGACGGCCGCCACCCGCGACGACCATGTGCTCGGCCGCCATCCGCACGTGTCCGTCGGCGGTGAGGTGTTCGTCTCGACCGTCGGCGGCTTCCTGACGGTGAAGACCGAGGACGACACGGAGACGGCCGCGGGCATCCACGCCGAGCCGGTCGTCGAACCGCTCCAGTCCCTCGGGGACGCCGAGATCGAGCACGCCCGCGTCGGTCCGCTCGTCCTGCTGCGTATCCGCCCGTACAAGGAGGAGGCGTACCGCCACCTCGTGCACAACACGGTCACCAGGACGGTGGTGCGGCTGGACGGCATCGGGCAGGCGTGCCGCAGGCTCCCCGAGGACCAGGGCATCGTCTTCCCCGGCGGCTACTACCTGACGGCGAGCGGGACCGCGCGGACCTTCGACAACATCGACGCCGGGCTGATCGGCGCGCTCGAGTTCGAGCGGACGGTGCGGTCGCCGAACGGCGAGGACGTGCTGTTCGCCTTCCACGCCCGTGTGGAGGGCCGGAGCCTGCTGCTGCCGTACAACGTGATCCGCAAGGCCGTCGCCACCCCGCTGCTCTGCCAGGGCTACGCCGTCTTCGAGGACGGCACGCTGCTGGTGCTGCGCGCCGACGGTGACGAGCCTGGCAGGGTCCACCCGACCCAGCGCTGGCAGTCGCCGTTCGTCTCCGACACCTACGCCGCGGCCCGCCCCGCCGGGGAGGGTCCGCTGGCCGTCGTCGGCAACGCCGATCTGGTGCGCGGCATCTCCGACTGCCTGTCCCTGGCACGTGCCGTCACGGAGACCCAGGACAGTCCCACCACCGGCGTCTACGAGGCGCTGTTCGCCGCCTGCGTCCGTGCCACGGACGCATACCACTGGCTGGCCGACCCCGAGCTGGGCGACCTCGGCGCCCCGCTCGCCGGGATGCGGGCGACGGCCGAGCAGATCGTCACCGAGTACGAGACCGTGCGCGACCTGACGGCACAGGCGGCCCGTGCGCTGGACGAGGCGGCGGCGCGGATCGCCGGCCAGGTGCGCCGGCTGCGGGGCGGGACGCCGCGCGGCGCGGGCGAATGGGTCGAGGGGCTGACCGGGCTGCGCCGGGCGCAGGGCGCGCTGATCACGCTGAAGGAGCTGCGGTACGCCGACACGGACCGGATCGACGCCCTCGCCGCGGACACCGACGCCGACATCGCCTCCTTCGCCCAGCGGGCGGTGGCGTACCTCGGGCGCGAGGACGCCTTCGCGGAGCACCACGCCGAGATCGAGCGGCTGACGGCGGAGGCGGAGGCGATCGGGACCGTCGCGGAGGCCGCACCGGTCGGGGAGAAGCTCGACGCGCAGGCGGAAGGGCTGCGTACGGTCACCGACGTGGTGGCCGGCCTGGACATCGGCGACGCGGTCATCCGCACCTCGGTCCTGGAGCGGATCGCGGAGGTGCTCGGCGGTGTCAACCGGGCCCGGGCCACGCTCGACGGTCGCCGCAGGGATCTTCTCGCCCGAGAGGGCAAGGCGGAGTTCGCCGCGGAACTGGCCCTGCTGGGGCAGGCGGTGACCGGTGCGCTCGCCGTCGCCTCCGACCCGGAGGCATGCGACGAGCAGCTCGCCGCGTTGCTGCTGCGGCTGGAGAACCTGGAGTCGCGGTTCGCCGAGTCCGACGACTTCCTGGCGCAGCTGGGTGCGAAGCGGACCGAGGTGTACGAGGCGTTCGCGGCCCGGCGGCAGACCCTCCAGGACGCGCGGGCGAGGCGCGCCGAGCGGCTGGCGGGGTCGGCGGAACGGGTGCTGGAGACGATCTCCCGGCGGCTCGCCACCCTCGGTGACACCGACGGGATCAACACCTACTTCGCTTCCGACCCGATGGTCGCCAAGGTCCGCCGCACCGCGGAGGAGCTGCGCGAACTGGGCGACGGAGCACGGGCGGAGGAGCTCGAAGGACGGCTGAAGGCCGCGCGCCAGGAGGCGGCACGGGCCCTGCGCGACCGGACGGACCTGTACGCGGACGGCGGGTCGGCGATCCGGCTGGGCCGTCACCGGTTCGCGGTGAACACCCAGCCGTTCGAGCTCACGCTCGTGCCGCAGGGCGACGCGCTGGCGTTCGCACTCACCGGCACGGACTACCGTTCGCCGGTCACCGACGCCGCAGCTCCCGGCTTCGCGGACACCCGCCCCTACTGGGAGCAGACGCTGCCGTCGGAGAACGCGTCGGTGTACCGCGCCGAGCACCTGGCCGCCCGGCTGCTCGACGAGCACGGCGCCGCGGCCCTGGCCGGCGCCGACCTCTCCGACCTCGTGCGGAGGGCGGCTGAGGCCTCCTACGACGAGGGCTACGAGCGGGGCGTGCACGACCATGACGCGGCCCTGATCCTCGGCGCGCTGCTCCGCCTCCACGAGCGGGCCGGGCTGCTGCGCCACCCACCACGGGCGCGGGCCGCGGCGCAGCTGTTCTGGGCGCACGGCACCGACGAGGCCGTGCGCACGTCCTGGACCCGGCGGGCGGTTTCGCTGGCACGGGCCCGTGAGACGTTCGGTCTGGCGCCGGCCATCGGCGCGTTCCGGGCCGAGATGGCGCGGGAGATCGGGGACGCGCTCGCCGCGGAGTACCTCTTCGAGGAGCTGACGTGCGCACCTGAAGGGTTTGTGACGAGTGCGTCCGCCCGCACGCTGCTGGATAAGTTCCGCCGCACGGTGGGTACTTCCGCGTACGAGGAGGACCTGGCGGCGCTCGGCGACGACCTGGCGGCCCGCCGTCAGGTCGTGGAGAACTGGCTGGGCGCCTACACCGGGGCGACGGGGGCCGACACCACCGACCTCGTGGAGGCCGTCGCCATCGAGCTGTGCCCCGGCCTGGTCCGGTACGAGTGCGCGGCTCAGCTCACCGAGCGGGTCGAGGGGCTGCTCGGCGGCCACGCCCGCATCGAGCGCCGGTCGATGACCGTCCGGATCGACGAACTGCTGTCCCGGACCCGGCACTTCCGTGAGGAGGTCGCTCCGGGGTTCCGCGCATACCAGCAGCGCAGGACCGCCCTGGCCACCGCCGAGCGGGACATGCTGCGCCTCGACGAGCACCGGCCGCGCGTGATGCCGGCGTTCGTGCGCAACCGTCTCATCGACGAGGTCTATCTGCCGCTGATCGGCGACAACCTGGCCAAGCAGCTGGGGACGGCCGGCGAGTCCCGGCGCACCGACAGCAACGGGCTGCTCCTGCTGGTCTCCCCGCCGGGTTATGGCAAGACGACGCTCATGGAGTACGTCGCCGACCGGCTCGGCCTGCTCCTGGTCAAGGTCAACGGCCCCGCGCTGGGCCATGCGGTGACGTCGCTGGATCCCGAGGAGGCGCCGAACGCGACCGCCCGCCAGGAGGTCCAAAAGATCAACTTCGCCTTGGAGGCGGGGAGCAATGTCCTGTTGTACCTGGACGACATCCAGCACACGTCGCCCGAGCTGCTGCAGAAGTTCATCTCCCTGTGCGACGCGCAGCGCCGCATGGAGGGCGTGTGGCGGGGCGCGACCCGCACCTACGACCTGCGGGGGAAGCGCTTCGCGGTGTGCATGGCGGGCAATCCGTACACCGAGTCGGGGCAGCGGTTCCGGATCCCGGACATGCTCGCGAACCGTGCCGACGTGTGGAACCTGGGTGACGTGCTGACGGGCAAGGAGGACGTGTTCGCCCTGAGCTTCGTCGAGAACGCGCTCACCTCCCACCCGCTGCTGGCGCCCCTCGCGGGCCGCGACCGGACCGAACTGGAGCTGCTGGTCCGGCTCGCGTCCGAAGACGCGACCGCACGGGCCGACATGCTCGGCCACTCCTACGCCCCGGCCGAGCTGGAACAGATCCTGGCGGTCCTGCGGCATCTGCTGACCGCCCGGCGCACGGTCCTCGCGGTGAACTCCGCGTACATCGCCTCCGCGGCGAGCAGCGACGAGACCCGCTCGGAACCGCCGTTCCGGCTCCAGGGCTCCTACCGCAACATGAACAAGATCGTGGAGCGGATCAGCCCGGTGATGAACGACGCCGAGCTGGCGGCCGTGGTCGAGGACCACTACACGGGCGAGGCACAGACGCTGACGACGGGCGCCGAGGCGGCGCTGCTCAAGCTGGCGGAGCTGCGGGGGGTGCTGAGCGGGGAGCAGGAGGCGCGCTGGGAGGAGATCAGGACGCGGTACGTGCGCGCCCAGGCCCTCGGCGGACCGGACGGCGACCCGCTGACACGGGCCGTCGCCGCGCTCGGGCTGCTCGCGGACCGGGTGGCGGCGGTCGAGTCCGCGATCACGCGGGCCGCCGACCCGCGCCACGTCCTGGCACGGCCGCAGGGACGCCACGCGGCGTCCACGGCGCGGCCGTCGGTGTCCGACGGCGGGCCCGCCGCGCTTGGGTGACGGCCGGCTGCCGGCGGACCGCCCCGGCGGGGGCTCGCGTGACCGCCCGCATCCCGGTCCGGCCCGGCGGACCTGCCGGACCGGGACCAACCGCAGCTGCTCACTGTCGCCGTCCGGCCCACTGGGCCCGCGAGACCGCCCGCATCCCGGTCCGGCCCGGCGGACCTGCCGGACCGGGACCAACCGCAGCTGCTCACTGTCGCCGTCCGGCCCACTGGGCCCGCGAGACCAGCCGCATCCCGATCCGGCCCGGCGGACCTGCCGGACCGGGACCAACCGCAGCTGCTCACTGCCGCCGTCCGGCCCACTGGGCCCGCCCGCTCGCCCGCTACCGCCGTCCAGGGGCGGGCCCCGCCGGACCTGGATCAACCGCGACAGCCGACTGTCGCCGACCGCCGACCGGCGGCCGGCGGCCGGCCCCGGTGGGGCCCGCGTGACCACCCGCTACCGCCGTCGCGGTCCGACGACCGGCCCGGGTCGGGGCCCGCGTGGCCGCTGCTGCGGCCGTCGCCGTCCGATGGCCCGCCCGGCGGGGATCGTGGGACCGCCCGCTGCCGGGGACCGTTGCGGCGGCCGCGAGGAAGGCTCCGGGGGAAGTTATCCACAGGCTGCGGAGGACGGAGACGAAATCCGCTTTCATTGGGGGCATGAGCGACGCACCCACCACGCCCGACATGCCCGGCACCTCTCCCATGCCCGACTGGGAGAAGCGGTTCCGGGCGCCGCGCGTCTCGCTGCCCGACTGGGCGGAGGACGCACCGCACCGTTCCCTCTTCGTCTCGAACGCGACAGGGACGTACGAGCTGTACGCCTGGGACCGGTCGACGGGGGAGCAGCGCCAGGTCACCGACCGGCCCAACGGCACGACGGACGGGATACTCACCCCTGACGGCGAGGCCGTGTGGTGGTTCTCCGACACCGACGGCGACGAGTTCGGCGTCTGGATGCGGCAGCCGTTCCACGGCGGGGACGACGTGCCCGCCGCGCCGGGCCTGGAGCCCTCCTACCCGGCGGGCCTCGCCATCGGCCGGGACGGCACCACCGCCGTCGTCGGCCGCTCCACCGACGAGGACGGCACGACGATCCATGTCGTACGGGCGGGCGCGGCGCCCGTCGAGATCTACCGGCACCGGGAGTCGGCGGGGGTGGGCGACCTCTCGCACGACGGCTCGCTGCTCGCGATCGAACACACCGAGCACGGCGACGCCATGCACTCCGCGCTGCGCGTGACCCGCCTCGACGGCAGCACGGTCGCCGAGCTGGACGACACGCGCGGCGGCACGGTGGAGCTGGGCCTCGAGGTGCTCGGTTTCGCGCCGGTCGGGGGCGACACCAGGCTGCTCGTCGGCCACCAGCGGCGCGGCCGGTGGGAGCCCATGATCTGGGACGTCGCCTCCGGTGAGGAGACCGAGCTCGGCATCGAGCTGCCGGGCGATGTGAACGCGGAGTGGTATCCGGACGGTTCCGCGCTGCTGATCGCGCACAGCTTCGAGGCACGCGGCGAGCTGTGGCGCTACGACCTGGCGACGCGGGCGCTGACGCAGATCGAGACCCCGGCCGGTTCCGTCTCCGGCGCGACGGCCCGGCCGGACGGCACGGTGGAGTATCTGTGGTCGTCCGCGGCCCGGCCGCCGAGTGTCCGCTCGACCGGCGGCGCCGTGGTCCTCGACCCCCCTGGCATGAAGGCGCCCGCCTCCGTGCCGGTCGAGGACGTCTGGATCGAAGGCCCCGGCGGCCGTATCCACGCCCTGGTGCAGAAGCCGGCCGGGGCGGAAGGACCGCTGCCCACCGTCTTCGAGATCCACGGCGGCCCCGCCTGGCACGACAGCGACTCCTTCGCCGCGGGTCCCGCCGCCTGGATCGACCACGGCTACGCGGTCGTCCGCGTGAACTACCGGGGCTCCACGGGCTACGGCCGCGAGTGGACGGACGCCTTGAAGCACCGCGTCGGCCTGATCGAGCTGGAGGACATCACGGCGGTCCGCGAGTGGGCGGTCGGCTCGGGCCTCGCCGACCCGGCGAAGCTCGTCCTGGCGGGCGGCTCGTGGGGCGGCTATCTCACGCTGCTGGGCCTCGGCACCCAGCCGGAGGCATGGGCGGTCGGCCTGGCGGCGGTACCGGTCGCCGACTTCGTCACCTCGTACCACGACGAGATGGAGAACCTGAAGGCGCTGGACCGCACGCTGTTCGGCGGCAGCCCGGAAGAGGTGCCGGAGCGTTACGAGGCCTCGTCTCCGCTGACCTACGTGGACGCGGTCCGTGCCCCGGTCTACATCTCGGCCGGTGTCAACGACCCGCGGTGCCCGATACGGCAGATCGACAACTACGTGGACAGGCTCGCGGCGCGCGGCGCGGTCCACGAGGTGTACCGGTACGACGCGGGGCACGGCTCGCTCGTGGTGGAGGAGCGGATCAAGCAGGTACGGCTGGAGATCGACTTCGCCGAGAGGTATCTGAAGGGGGCGGCGACACAGCGGTGACCCTGGCGGGGCCTGCCCGTCCGGCACCCGATGGGTGGCCCGGCCGGCGGCCCCGCCACCAAGAACGGCTGAGGTGTTCCGTACCGTGGAGGGGTGTACCGATTCCTGCTGACGCCCCGCTGGTGGGGGATCAACGTCTTCGTCCTGCTGGCGATCCCGTTCTGCATCTTCATGGGCTCGTGGCAGCTGGGCAGGTTCGAGGACCGCGTCGACTCCCACCGTGAGGCGGAGCGGAAGCCGGACGCGGACCAGCAGCAGGCGGCACCGCTGGACGAGCTGCTACCGGTCGACAAGGAGACGTCGGGCCGGCTGGCCACGGCGTCGGGCCGGTACGGCGAGCAGTTCGTCGTACCCGGGCGTGAACTCGACGGCAGGCGCGGCTCGTACGTGCTGACGCTGCTGGAGACGGACAACGGCCGGATGCTGCCCGTGGTCCGCGGCTGGATGCCCGAGGGGGGCCGGGCCCCGGCCGCTCCGGCGGGCGAGGTCACGGTCACGGGAGCCCTTCAGGCCTCCGAGTCGACGGGCACCGACGGCGTGCACACGGCCGGCGGTCTGCCCGCCGGGCAGCTGGGCATGATCAGCGCGGCGTCACTGGTGAACCTGGTGCCGGACGACGTGTACGACGCGTGGGTCACGCTGTCGAAGGCGGACAGCGGCCTGACGCCCGTGCCCGCGTCCGCGCCGCAGAACAGCGGCCTCGACCTCAAGGCGTTTCAGAACCTGGGCTACACGGGCGAGTGGTTCGTCTTCGCGGGCTTCGTGCTCTTCATGTGGTTCCGCCTGGTCCGCCGCGAGGCGGAGGCGGCGCGGGACCGCTCGCTCGGCCTGGACCCCGAGACCGCGAGCTGACGCTCCGGGCCGCACTCGGGCCCGGCCCGGTCCGTGGCACCCGCCCCGGGTCACGGCCCGACGATCCGGTCCGCCGCCCGGCTCCGGCCGCACCCCGGCTCCGCCGGCCCGGGCCGCCGTCTGACGACGCCGGACCGCCGTCCGGTTCCGGCCGCACACCCCTGGGCGCTGTCTGATCGTCCGGGCACAGCCCCCGGGCCACCGCCCGGTGCGTCGGTGCGCCGTGGGCCCGGGCCCCGGGCCATCGACCGGTCCATCAGCGCGCGCAGCCTGCCCACCGCCCCGGGCCGGCCCACCGACCTGGCCTGCCGGCCGACCCGGCCCGGCCCGTGGCGTCGCGTACAAGTCGCCGCCCGTCCACCCGGTCCTGCCCCGGGGGACCGTCGGACCCCGCGGTCCACCCCGGCCGTACCCGCGCTTACGCGATCAGCCCAGCAGTCCCCGCCGGTCAGGCCCGCCGCTCCCCGCGCTCCCGCAGGGCGAAACCCGCACGCCCGCGCGGCGCGGCCGTCACTGGTCCGTCAGGACACCCGTGTGGTAGATCGTTCCGGCACACGCGTTCGCGACGACCGACTGTCCGTACACGCCGCCGCTCAGCGCCGAGTACGTGACCGTCACGCTGCCTTCCTTGACGCCGTCCTCCGTCATGAGCTGGGGCTCGACGGCGCTCTCGCCGCTGCCGCCGCTGTCGCCGGTGCCACCGCCCTGACCGCCGCCACCGCCGCCCCCTGAGACCTCGCCCTCCGTGGGTGAGGGGTCGGGCGAGGGTTGCACGGTCGGACAGGTGTCGGAGGGGACCCAGGCGAACTTCATCGCGAACGCCTCGGACGCCATCGCGACCGCCACGTCCGTCTCCGTCGGCGACGGGTCGGGCAGACCGCCCGCCGCGTCGCCCGCGACGTGACGCACCACGCTGATCCGCGTCTGGTCGGCCGCGCCGGACGTCTGGAAGCCGATCGAGGAGCGCCCGATGATGCAGTCGGTGCTCGAGACGTTGGTGACGCGGAAGGTGCCGTACACCTTGCCCTCGCCGTCCGGTCCGCCCGTCTCCGTGGAGACGCTCAGCTGACCGGCCGTGCAGGTCTCCACCTCGCCCACGGCAGGCGGCTGGACCGCGCCGGAGCCGCCGTCCCCGCCGCCGGTGGGCTGCGCGACCGGCGGGTTCGCTCCGGCGCTCTGACCGGGCGGCACCGCGGGGCCCGTGCCCTGCGTGGGCCCCTTGGTGCCGTTGTCCCCGCCGGTGACGCCCGGGGCGTTGCCCGTGCCGCCCTGTGCCTGCTCGCCGTGCCCGGCGTTGACCGGGTTCGCGCTGTCGCTGCCGCTCGAGTTCGCCACGTGGACGAAGGCGGGGACGGCGGTGCCGATCAGCAGTGCCGCCGCGGCCGCCCCGACGAGTGCCTGCCTCTTGCGGGCCCGCCGCGCCGGTACCGCCCGGCGCAGGTGGTCCAGTGCGCCGGCGGAAGGCTGGATGTCCTCCACGACGCCGTGCAGCAGCCGCCGCAGCGCGTCCTCGTCGGTCCCGATCTCCGTGCCGAGGTCATCGGTCGGCCCGTTGTTCACAATCTCGTTCCCAGTCCGGTCGTCAGACGGCCCGTCCGGCCCGTAATGCCCAGAGCTCTGTGCGTGCTCTCGTTCGCGCTTGCCTTGGTGCTCGCGCCCGCTTTCGTGTCTGCGTTCGTGCTCGCGTTCGTGCTCGCGTTCGTGCCCGCTCATTTGGTGGCCTCCATGGCGACGCGCAGCGCCGCGATACCCCGTGAGCCGTACGCCTTCACCGAGCCGAGTGAGACCCCGAGGGTCTCCGCCACCTGCGCCTCGGTCATGTCGGCGAAGTATCGCAGCACCAGTACTTCGCGCTGCCGCCGCTGAAGCCCGCGCATCGCCTTGATGAGTGCGTCCCGCTCCAGCTGGTCGTACGCGCCTTCCTCGGCGCTCGCCATGTCGGGCATGGGCTTGGAGAGCAGCTTGAGGCCGAGGATCCGCCTGCGCAGCGCGGAGCGCGAGAGGTTGACCACGGTCTGCCGCAGGTAGGCGAGGGTCTTCTCCGGGTCACGCACTCGGTTGCGCGCCGAGTGGACCCGGATGAACGCCTCCTGGACGACGTCCTCGCAGGAGGCCGTGTCGTCGAGGAGCAGCGCGGCGAGACCCAGCAGCGACCGGTAGTGGGCGCGGTAGGTCTCGGTGAGGTGGTCGACGGTGGTGCCCGTGGCCATGGTGTCGTCAGCACCCTGCCGCTGGGACGTGACGCGGGACGTCCGCGAAGCGGGCATGGGAGCGATCACCGGCATGCCGCCGGCTGGGCGGGGCCTGCGGAGCGGTCGCACTGCTGCGCCGCGTACCGGGACCCTTGCGATGTCGAGAACCTCTGCCACGCCAGTTGGACACGCTTCCCCCCGCCAGGGTTGTACGCGTACGCCACCGCTTTTGACGGTGGACCAAATGTCCGCATGCGCACCGCTCTTCCCCAATGCCCCATTTTTTTGCAGCACCGCGCCGAGGTGCCCACAAAGACGCTTCCCGCCCAACTACCGGTTGCAGTAAGGGAGAAGCGAACTATCAAACATGCCGATGCCCCAGTCCAAGTGGTACAGATTTCGACTTCCTCACAGGGCGTCCACAGATCCTACAAAGGACCACCACGGAATCGAGTCGTATTTACTGCTGGGACCACGAGATTACGAGATGGTTCCGGCGCCCCTGCCGCCGCCCGCCCCTGAGCCGTACTCGGCGGCCACGGCCTCCGCGATCTGCGCCGAGTTCAGGGCCGCGCCTTTGCGGAGATTGTCACCGCACACGAACATCTCGAGGCCGCAGGCGTCGTCCGGCGAGCGCCGCACCCGCCCCACCCATGTCGGGTCCGTCCCCACCACGTCCGCGGGCGTGGGGAAGTCGCCCGCCTCCGGGTTGTCGTAGAGGACCACACCGGGAGAGGTCGCGAGGACCTCGTGCGCCCGCTCCACGGTGATCTCGTTCTCGAAGCGCGCGTGCACCGACAGCGAGTGCGTGGTGAGCACCGGCACGCGTACGCAGGTGGCCGTGACCTTCAGCCCCGGCAGATCGAGGATCTTGCGGGTCTCCGCCCGCAGCCCGAGCTCTTCGGTGGACCAGCCGTCGTCGGCGAGCGTGCCCGTCCAGGGGACCACGTTGAGGGCGATCGGAGCCGGGAACGGCCCGAGGTCGTCGCCCACGGCACGCCGTACGTCTCCGGGACCGGTGCCCAGTTCCGTGCCGGCGACCATGGACAGCTGTTGGCGCAGAGCGGCCACGGCGTCACGTCCGGCGCCGCTGACGGCCTGGTAGGACGAGACGACCAGTTCCCGCAGCCCGAACTCGGCGTGCAGCGCGCCGACGGCCGGGATCATGGCGAGCGTGGTGTCGTGCGGGCCGGCGACGATGCCTCGCGGACGCACCCGCACGGCATGCGGGTTCACCTCGGGCACGACCAGCGGGACGTCCGGGTCCGCCCGGAAGGCCGGCGACGCGTCCACGACGACCGCGCCCTTGGCCACGGCGACGGGCGCCCAGCGCTCCGACACCTCGCCCGGCACCAGGAAGAGCGCGACGTCGATGCCGTCGAAGACGCTCTCCTCGAGCGACAGGACCTCGCACTGCTCCCCGCGCACGGCCAGCTTGCGGCCGGCCGAGCGCGGGGAGGCGGCGAGTCTGATCTCGCCCCAGACGTCCGCGTGCTGGGAAAGGATCTCGAGCATCACCGCGCCGACTGCTCCGGTCGCACCGACGACCGCGAGCGCCGGCTTGCGGTTCATCGCCCGGTGCCGCCGTAGACGACCGCCTCGTCGGAATCGGAGTCGAGCCCGAAGGCGCTGTGCACGGCGCGGACGGCCTCGTTGACGTCGTCGGCGCGGGTGACCACAGAGATGCGGATCTCGGAGGTCGAGATCAGCTCGATGTTCACCCCGGCGTCCGACAGCGCCTCGAAGAACGAGGCGGTGACGCCCGGGTTGGTCTTCATACCGGCGCCGACCAGGGAGATCTTGCCGATCTGGTCGTCGTAGCGCAGCGAGTCGAAGCCGATCGAGCTCTTCGCCTTCTCCAGGGCGTCCATGGCCTTGCGGCCGTCCGTCTTGGGGAGGGTGAAGGAGATGTCCGTCAGCGCGGTGGTGGCCGCGGAGACGTTCTGGACGACCATGTCGATGTTGATCTCGGCGTTCGCGATCGTGCGGAAGATGGCCGCGGCCTCGCCCGGCTTGTCCGGCACCCCGACGACCGTGATCTTCGCCTCGGAGACGTCGTGGGCGACTCCGGAGATGATGGCGTGCTCCACCTTCTGATCCCCTTGCGGTTCGTTGCTGACCCAGGTGCCTCGCAGTCCCGAGAAGGACGAGCGGACGTGGATCGGGATGTTGTATCGGCGTGCGTACTCGACGCAGCGGTGCAGGAGCACCTTGGAGCCGGAGGCGGCGAGCTCCAGCATGTCCTCGGAGGAGATCCAGTCGATCTTCCGGGCCTTCTTCACGACCCGCGGGTCGGCGGTGAAGACACCGTCGACGTCGGTGTAGATCTCGCAGACCTCGGCGTCCAGCGCGGCGGCGAGGGCGACGGCGGTCGTGTCCGACCCGCCCCGGCCGAGCGTGGTGATGTCCTTCTTGTCCTGGGACACACCCTGGAAGCCGGCGACGATGGCGATGTTGCCCTCGTCGAGCGCCGTGCGGATCCGGCCCGGCGTCACATCGATGATGCGCGCTTTGTTGTGGACCGAGTCGGTGATGACGCCGGCCTGGCTGCCGGTGAACGACTGGGCCTCGTGGCCCAGGTTCTTGATCGCCATGGCGAGCAGCGCCATGGAGATCCGCTCTCCTGCGGTCAGCAGCATGTCGAACTCACGCCCGGCAGGGATCGGGGATACCTGCTCGGCGAGATCGATCAGCTCGTCCGTCGTGTCACCCATCGCCGACACCACGACGACCACCTGGTGGCCGTTCTTCTTGGCATCGACGATTCGCTTGGCGACCCGCTTGATGCCTTCGGCATCGGCTACGGAGGAGCCTCCGTACTTCTGCACGACAAGGCCCACGTGCGCTCCTCGTTCGGTCTTGTGCAGTCAATACTGCGGTCGGCTCAGTCTATCGAGCGGCCGCGGATCGCCCCTGTGATGTCACATGGTGAGATGTCCCGCTCAACAGGTGATCATCCGGAAGTCCCGGAGGGGCGCCCGCGGCCGTTCGGACTGGCTACTGCCCAAGGGGCGGGGAGCTACGCGAAGTGTGGGCCGGCTCACACGCGCCGGTGCCGGGATCCGGCCGCCCCGGCCCTGACCGGCCGTGGGCCGGTCAGTGGGCCGGTCAGTGGGCCGGTCAGTGGGTCCGGCGCAGCTCCGGCGGCCCGAGGATCTCCTCGACCATGACCCGGCCCGCTTCCTCGGCCAGCGCCTCCTCGGTCAGGTCCTCGTCCGTGTCGAGGCCGTCGAGCTCGGCGAGCGGCTGGTCGAGCCGGACGTGCGCGACCAGGGACTGGAGGGCCCGGAGGGTCGCGGAGGCGGTCGGCCCCCAGTTGGAGAAGTACGAGAACTGCCACCACCACAGGGCCTCGGTGGTGCGGCCGGCCCGGTAGTGGGCGAGCCCGTGGCGCAGGTCCATGACGATGTCGGCGAGGCTGTCGGAGATCCGCGAAGGGACCGGCGCCTTGCGCGGCTCGTAGGGGTCGAAGACCTCCGAGAAGACGTCCACCGGGTCGAGCATCGTCGCGAAGCGCATGCGCAGGTCGTCGACGTCGGCGTCCGGGCCGGTGTCCGGCTCGTACCGCTCGTCCGGGACGATGTCCTCGTGGGCGCCGAGGCGGCCGCCGGTCAGCAGCAGCTGGGAGACCTCGAGCAGCAGGAACGGCACCGCACTGTCCGGTTCGTCGCCCTTCGCCACCTCGGTCGTGGCGACGATGAAGGACTCGATCGAGTCGGCGATCTGAACCGCGAAGTCGTCCGGGTTCTGGTCAACGGCGTGCAGCATGGCGTCAGACATCGAGCAGTCGTCTCCCCTCGAAGGCACGCCCGAGCGTGACCTCGTCGGCGTATTCCAAGTCTCCCCCGACAGGGAGTCCACTGGCCAGCCTGGTGACCTTCAAACCCATCGGCTTGATCATTCTGGCGAGGTACGTAGCCGTGGCCTCGCCCTCCAGGTTGGGATCCGTGGCCAGGATCAACTCGGTGACGGTGCCGTCCGCGAGCCGGGCCAGCAGCTCACGGATCCGCAGGTCGTCGGGGCCGACACCCTCGATGGGGCTGATGGCCCCGCCCAGGACGTGGTAGCGCCCCCGGAACTCACGCGTGCGCTCGATCGCGACGACGTCCTTCGGCTCCTCGACGACACAGATCACCGAGGGGTCGCGGCGCGGGTCGCGGCAGATGTTGCACTGCTCCTGCTGGGCCACGTTCCCGCAGACCGCGCAGAAGCGGACCTTGTCCTTGACCTCGAGGAGGGCGTGCGCGAGCCGGCGCACGTCGGCCGGCTCCGTCTGGAGGATGTGGAAGGCGATCCGCTGCGCGCTCTTGGGACCGACGCCGGGCAGCCTGCCCAGTTCGTCGATGAGGTCCTGAACCACGCCTTCGTACAACGGAACGCCTCTCCTTGGAGTGCTTGCTGCTTACGGTAGTTGGTGACCGAGAGGTAGGGGAGACGTATCTCCGGACGTCTCAGAAGGGCATGCCCGGCATGCCGCCCAGGCCCTGGGCGAGCGGGCCGAGCTTGTCCTGCTGGAGCTGCTGCGCGTTCTCGTTGGCGGCCTGGACGGCGGCCACGACGAGGTCGGCCAGGGTCTCGGTGTCCTCCGGGTCCACGGCCTTGGGGTCGATGACCAGGCCGCGGAGCTCGCCGGAGCCCGTGACGGTCGCCTTCACGAGCCCGCCGCCGGCCTGGCCCTCGACCTCGGTCTGCGCGAGCTCTTCCTGGGCCTTCGCCAGGTCCTGCTGCATCTTCTGGGCCTGCTGGAGCAGCTGCTGCATGTTGGGCTGGCCACCACCGGGGATCACGGTCACTCCTGGCTTCGTCGACGACTGGGAATCCCGTACGTCCAAACGCTCCGTACGTTTCGGTACACCTGAGCCTACGTGCTCGCCCAGCAGCGTGCCCTACCCGCTTCCGGCAACTCTTTCGAGTGAGCGGCGGGGCTGTTTCCGGAGCTCCTTTACCTGACCAGGACCCCCATGTGGGCGGCAATCCGGGCATCGGGGGCCCACAGCCCTCCATTCGGCGGTATGAAGGGGCCTGCGCAGCACTGGGACGCATGCGCGCCTCGTACGTCACGCGGTGTAGCGTCAGCACCTTTTCAGCACCTTTTCGGACCTGATGGTTCAGAGTCGGTCGTCAGTCCTGGTCACGTCAGTCCTGTCGTCGGTCCTGGTCGTCAGCAGAGCGCAGAGGAGTGCACCGGTGAGCCAGCCGGAGATGCAGCCCGGCGGGCCCGCCCGCGGGGAGGGCGGCGAGGTGCCGCTGGGTGACCTGACGGGGCGGCCCTTCCCCCTCGGGGACTGGGGCGAGCCCGCGGCCCGCCTCGACGAGCTCTACCGCTGGGTCGAGGCGGACGCGCTGCGCACCGTGGACTGGTACCTCTCCGACCGGGTCCGCAAGCGCCGGACCGCGCGTCTGCTGCGCCTGGGCACGGCACTCGGCGTCGTCGCCGGCTCCGCCCTGCCCCTGCTCGACCTCACCGGCACCCTGGTCAGGGCCGCGCCCTGGGGATACGTCTCACTGCTCCTCGCGGCGGCGTGCCTGGCATGCGACCGGTACTTCGGGCTGACAGCCGGCTGGATGCGGGACGTGGCCACCGCGCAGGCGGTGCAGCGCCGGCTCCAGGCGCTGCAGTACGACTGGGCGTCGGAGAGCGTGCGCGAGGTGCTGGGCCCGGCGGAGGGAACGGCGAGCGAGGCGGCAGAGCGCTGCCTCGGCGTGCTCCGCCGCTTCTCGGAGGACGTCTCCGACCTGGTCCGCTCGGAGACCGCGGACTGGATGACGGACTTCCGGCCCGGTCCGGCGCCGCTGCGGCTGCACTCGGCGCCGCCGCGCGCGGTGACGGACGCCCATCCGGCCCCGGGCGTCATCCAGGGCCGCTTCCCGCTCCCTCCCGCCTCCCGCCCGAACATGCCGCGACAGCGCCCTCCGGAGCCGCCGCGCTGACGCACGTCTCGCCGACGGCCTCCCGGTGCGGTTGCTCATCCGCACCGGGGACCGTGCCGGAACGAGGCCCTGCCGGAACGAGGTGCCCGACCGCCGTCGGGCACCTGTCCGGCGTCCCGACCGCGGGGGCGCGGACGGCCGCTCGGCCTGGGATGGCCGCTCAGCTGAAGATGATCATCGAGCCCTGCCCGAGACTTCGCGTCGCCGCCGCGTGCAGCCCCAGCCACACGTGCCGTTCACGGGCGAACGGACTCTCGTCGTACGGGATCGGCCCCGCCGGCTCCTCGAGCGCCGTGGGTCGCTCCGGCGGTTCCGGCGCGGCCGGCGGGTTCGCCGGGTCGATGCCGATGGAGGGGGCCACGTACTCCAGCTCGCGCAGCAGGCCCTGCGTTGATCCCAACGGCCCGCCGCCCTCGAGGAGTTCGTCGTTGAACAGCGGGTTGGCGAAGTCGACCGGGACGTAGGCACCGGCGTGGTCGTAGTGCCACACCAGGTGCGACTGCTGCGCCGTCGACTCGAACATCTCCAGCAACTGCTCGTAGTCTCCGCCCAGTTCGTCGACCGGGGTCACCGCGAGCCCGCACAGCTGCAGCAGATAGGCGCGCCGCAGGAAGTGCAGCGCGTCGTAGTCGAAGCCGGCGACCGGCGCGACGTCGCCGGACAGGCCCGGCATGTAGGCGAAGACGGGCACCGTCGGCAGGCCCGCGCCGGTCAACGCCTTGTCGTAGGCGGCGATCTCTTCGGCGAAGGGATTGTCGGGGCTGTGGCACAGCACGTCGACAAGGGGGACCAGCCACAGGTCACAGGCCAAGGGAGGGCTCGCTCTCAGCAGTTCGGGCACGGGGGTGCGGTGGAGGGTCGTGGGCGGGAGGACGCGGGGACGGCGGCTCCAGGTGGAGAAAGCGTGAAGAACGACGATGGTCGGGACAGCGTAGTGCCGTCGGCGCGGCGCGCGAAGGGTTCCGTTCGACACGGTTCGGTACGTTCCGGTACCCCTTTGTCACTCCTCTCCCACGACCCATACCCACACCCCGGCCGCCCTCTGCCCCGGCCGGCCCGGCAGTTTCCGTACGGCTTCGGGCAGCGGCACGCTCACCCCTCGCGCCGCGTCTGCCTCTCGCGCTGCTCCATGCGTTCCGCCCAGACCAGTGCGTGGTCGTCGTAGGCCCGGATCTCGGCACGGACGCCTGCCGCGTCGCCGCGGGCCACCGCCTCGACGATGTCCTGGTGGCCGCCCCAGAGCCGGGCGGGCAGTTCCGGGTCCAGGCGCAGGAACGGTACGGAGAAGACCCAGGCCTGCACGCGCAGCCGGTGCAGGAAGTCGCAGAGGTAGCGGTTGGCGACGAGCGCACCGAGTTCACGCCAGAAGCGCAGGTCGTAGCCGATGAGGATGTCCAGGTCGCCGGTGCGGGCCGCCCGTGCGGCCTCCTCCGCCCGGCGGCGCACGGACAGCATGGCCTGCGGGGCCGGCGGCGAGGGTCTGCTCCGCGCGACGTGGCCGAAGATCGCGTCCACGATCAGCGACCGGGTCTCGACCATGGTCCGGAAGTCGTCGAAGGTGAACCGGTGCACCTTGAAACCGCGGTGCTGGTCGGAGTCGAGGAGGCCCTGCGCGGACAGGTCGACGAGGGCCTCGCGCACGGGGGTCGCCGAGACGCCGTACTGGTCGGCGATCTCCTTGACGGTGAACTCCTGCCCCGGCTGCATCCGCCCCGCGAGCACCTCGTCACGCAGCGCGTCGGCGATCTGTTGCCGCAGAGTGCTGCGGGTGACGGCACTCGCGTTGCCGTTCCCGCCACTGCCGCCGCTGCCGTAGCCGGGCATCGTGGGCTTCTCCTTCGCCTTCGGTCCCGGACACGATAGGCCAGGGGTGAAACGGCCGGTACGCGGGCGGCGTACGGTCCAAAGCGGGAGGGGAGGCGAGATCCGGGTGCGGGAGACGTTCGAGGCGGCCACCGGCGACGGCCCGCCGGTGTCAGGGCCGGGCAGGGCAGCGGAGGTACGGACGGCGTTCGAGGGGCTGCTCCAGATCCGGCGGGTGACGAACACCACGGGCGGCGAGGCCGTGCCCGCGCCGTGGGAGCTGATGCGGACGGTCCGCGCGGTGGCGCTGGCGCTGGAGGCCTCGGGCTTCCCGCCCTCCGCCGTCCTCGACGAGCGGCGCACGGCCACGGGCTACCGCGTCCGGCCCGGCGAGCGCCCGCACACGGTGTACGTCAATTGGCTCGGCCCGCCGGGCAGCGGGGCGGCCCAGGAAGAGGAGGACCGCCTCAAGGCGTGCGCCGAGGTGCTGGCGGGGCTGGGCTGGGAGGGGCTGCTCTACCGGGGCCCCAGGAAGCGGCGGTTCCTCGAGGTCGAACCGGGCGCCTGAAGCGGACGGTGAGGCGCCGCCCCCTCGACCGGACATGACCGGCCGGCCGAGGGGGTGGCGGCAGGGGCGACGCTCAGGCCACCCACTCGTCGGCGACCGACAGCGCCGCGTCCAGCGCGGCCAGGCCCTCCTTCGCCTCGGCCTCGCTCACGTTGCACGCGGGGACGGCGTGCGTGCGGTTCATGTTGATGAAGGGCCACAGGCCGTTCTTCTTGCAGGCCGCGCCGAACGCCGCCATCGCCGCGTTCGCCTCGCCGGACGCGTTGTAGGGCACCAGCGGCTCGCGGGTCTCGCGGTCACGGACCAGTTCCAGGGCCCAGAAGACACCCAGGCCGCGCACCTCGCCCACCGAGGGGTGGCGCTCCGCGAGCTCGCGCAGCCCCGGTCCGAGCACGGTCTCCCCGACGGCCGCCGCGTTCTCGACGACCTTCTCGTCCGCCATGACCTGGATGGTCGCGACGGCCGCCGCGCACGCCAGCGGGTGGCCGGAGTAGGTGAGTCCGCCGGGGTAGGGGCGCTTGTCGAAGGTCGCGGCGATCTCGGCGGAGATCGCGACGCCGCCGAGCGGCACGTAGCCCGAGTTGACGCCCTTGGCGAAGGTGATCAGGTCCGGCACCACATCGAAGTGGTCGGCGGCGAACCAGGCGCCGGTACGTCCGAAGCCCGCCATGACCTCGTCGAGGACGAACACGATGCCGTACCGGTCGCAGATCTCGCGGACACCCGCGAGATAGCCGGGGGGCGGCGTCATGATGCCGGCCGTGCCCGGGATCGTCTCGAGGATGATCGCCGCGATCGTCTGCGGGCCCTCGAAGGCGATGGTGTCCTCGAGGTGCGTCAGGGCGCGGGCGCACTCCTCGGCCTCGGTCGAGGAGTAGAAGGGCGACCGGTACAGGAACGGCGCCCAGAAGTGGACGACGCCGGCCGTGCCGTTGTCGCTGGCCCAGCGGCGCGGGTCGCCGGTGATGTTGACCGCCGTCGCCGTGCCGCCGTGGTACGAGCGGTAGGCGGAGAGCACCTTCGGACGGCCCGTGTGCAGACGGGCCATCCGGATCGCGTTCTCCACGGCCTCCGCGCCGCCGTTGGTGAAGAAGATCTTGTCCAGGTCGCCGGGGGTGCGCTCGGCTATCAGCCGGGCCGCCTCCGAGCGCGCCTCCACGGCGAAGGCGGGGGCGAAGGTGGCGAGTTTGCCGGCCTGCTCCTGGATCGCGGCGACGACCTTCGGGTGCTGGTAACCGATGTTGGTGTAGACGAGACCGCTGGTGAAGTCGAGGTAGCGGTTGCCGTCGTAGTCCCAGAAGTAGGACCCCTCTGCGCCGGCGACGGCGAGCGGGTCGATCAGGCCCTGGGCTGACCAGGAGTGGAACACATGGGCGCGGTCGGCCGCCTTGACGGCAGCTCCGGTCTGCGGGTCGGCATGAGGGGTCATGCGGCTCAGCGTAGGGAACCGCCGGCCGCAGCCGACATGGCCACCTTGTATGGCCCCGGCCGCTTATCTGGGCAGGGTGTCGCCCCTTTTCGCCCCCCCTTATTGACAGCATACTGTCGTCATGACAGGCTGCTGTCATAAGCGACGGAGCAGGACACGCGTCAAGGAGGGCACCATGACCCGCGGGACCGTTCATCTGGCCGTTTACGACACCTACGCCGACTGGGAGACGGGGCACACCACCGCCCACCTCACCCAGAACGGCTTCACCGTGAAGACGGTCGGACTCACCACGCACCCCGTCACCACCATGGGCGGCGTCCGCGTCCAGCCCGATCTGGCCCTCGTGGACCTCGACCCGACGGACAGCGAGCTGCTGATCCTCACCGGAGCGACCCTGTGGGACACCGGCGACGTCCTCTCCCCCTTCGCCGCCAAGGCCCGCGCGTTCCTCGACGCGGGCGTCCCCGTCGCGGCGATCTGCGGCGCGACCGCCGGTCTCGCGCGCGAGGGCCTGCTCGACGACCGCGCCCACACCAGCGCCGTGTCGTTCTATCTGGCCGCCACGGGTTACAAGGGCGGCGACCACTACGTCGACGCGGACGCCGTCACCGACGGCGACCTGATCACCGCTGGTCCGACCGAGCCCGTCGCCTTCGCCCGCGAGGTCTTCGCCCGCCTCGGCGTGTACGAGGGCGAGAAGCTGGACGCCTGGTACCGGCTGTTCCACGACTCCGACCCGGCCGCCTACGAGGTCCTGAACGGATGAGGCCGGACCGCCACCCCCAGGAACTGCTGACCCGCACGGCCCTCGGCGTCTTCCGGCTGAACGGGCAGTTCGTCACCGTCTCCGACCGCCTGGCCAGGGAGGCGGGGCTGACGGCGGCGCGCTGGCAGGTCCTCGGCGCCGTGGTGCGGGAGCCGCAGTCCGTGGCCGGGATCGCCCGCACGATGGGCATCACCCGCCAGAGCGTGCAGCGCGTCGCCGACGTGCTCGCCGAGCAGGGGCTGGCCGAGTACCGCCCCAACCCGGCCCACCGGCGCGCGAAGCTGCTGCACGCGACGGAGGAGGGCAGGGCGGCCGTCAAGCAGCTCGATCCCGGTCACGCACGGCTGGCGAACCGGCTGCTGGGCGCCCTCGGGGAGGATGAGTTCGCGAAGACCGTGCGGGTTCTGGAGCAGCTTTCACGGGCGATGGACACGATCGACGCCGAGGACACGGCCGGCGGGGCGGCCCTCCCTCCGTCCGGACCGGAAGCCTGACGCTTCGAGGCCCGGTGCGGGCAGCCTTCGAGGACCTGGTGTTCAGGAGCCCGGCGCGGGAGCGTGCTGCCGGGCCGGGGCCCGGGCCGGTCCGGTGGTGTTCCCGAGGGACCGCTGACCTGTGTGGCCCCGGGCGGGCCCACTATCCTCGGTCCGTCGAGCATTTCGGTACGGGGGAAGGGCCGCGCGGCGATGGAGCAGCTGGCACCAGGGGATCCACATCACATCGGCGAGTACCGGATCCTGACCCGGCTCGGCGCGGGCGGCATGGGCCAGGTCTATCTCGCCCGCTCCGACCGCGGACGCACCGTCGCGGTGAAGCTCGTGCGGCAGGAGCTCGCGGAGCAGGAGGAGTTCCGTAACCGCTTCCGGCTCGAGGTCCGGGCCGCGCTGCGCGTCGGCGGGAGGTGGACCGCGCCCGTCCTCGACGCGGACACGGAGGCCCCGGTCCCCTGGGTCGCCACCGGTTACATCGCCGGGCCCGCGCTGCACACCGTCGTCTCCGGCGAGCACGGACCGCTGCCGGAGCGCAGCGTCCGCCTGCTGGCCTCCGGTCTGGCGCACGCGCTGACGGACATCCACCGGGCCGGTCTGATCCACCGCGACCTCAAGCCGTCGAACATCCTGCTCACCATCGACGGGCCGCGTGTCATCGACTTCGGCATCGCCCGCGCGCTGGAGACGGTCGCCGACGGCGGCCTCACCCGCACCGGAGCACTCGTCGGCTCGCCCGGTTTCATGTCGCCCGAGCAGGTGCGCGGCGACCGGATCACCCCTGCGTGCGACGTCTTCTGTCTGGGGTCCGTACTCGCCTACGCGGCGACGGGACGGCTCCCGTTCGGCTCCGCCGCGAGCGGCGGCCACGCGCAGATGTTCCGTATCGCGCAGGAGGAACCGGACCTGACCGGCGTCCCCGAGGCTCTGCTCGACCTGGTCCGCGACTGTCTGCACAAGGAGGCCGAGGAACGGCCGGCCCTGGAGGAGGTCCTTCGCCGGACGGCCGCCGACGCGGACGGCGAGCCGTGGCTGCCGGGTGCGCTGATCGCCCAGCTCGGCCGCCACGCGGTCCAGTTGCTGGACGCCGAGCAGCCGCAGGCGCCGGCCCAGCCGCCGACGATGACGGCGGCTCCTCGCGCGATACCGACACCTCCTCCCGCCCCGGCGCCGATGCCGGCCGCCGCGCCGCACACGCCGCCCGGACCCGCGTACGGCTATCCGCAGACTCCGCAGCCCTACCACCCCGCGCCGTACCACCAGGCCACGTACCCGCCCGGACCCCATGCCCCGGCCCGGGACGAGGCGGGACGGCGGGGCTCGCGGGGCGGGACCCTCGCGCTGATCGCCGTCGCGCTGGTCGTCGCACTCGGCGCGGGCGGCTCGGTGTACGCGTTCATGTCCAAGGACAAGGGGAAGCGGACGACCGCGGACCCGAAGCCCTCGGTCACGTCCTCGGCCCCCACCTCTCCCCCCGCCTCGTCGGGCACTCCCTCGCCGACCGGCACGCCCCCGACCGCCCAGGCGGCGGGTGACGTGCCGCAGGAGTACATCGGCACCTGGCGGGCCTCCTTCGAGACGGCGGACGGCACCAACACCCGGATCATGACGATCACCCAGGGCGCGACGGGCGAACAGGTCATGACCCTGAGCGGAACGGGCCCCAACTACGACTGCCGCTGGTCGGCCACCCTCCGCGCCCCGGGACCGCCGCTGGAACTCGACCCCACGGTCGTCACGTTCGGCGATCGCGTCTCGTGCGCCCCGGGCCAGTGGAGCCGGTTGAACATGGCCGGCGACGTCACCGTCGTCCGTGAGCTCGTGGGCTCGACCGGTGAGCCGCTCACCTACACCAAGACGGGCTGAGAGGAGCGCGGTGGCCGGGAAGGACCGCGCGCTCCTCCCCGCGCCGGGTCAGCCCCAGCTCGCGCTGTGGAAGTCCCGGTACTCCCTGCGCTCCTGGGCCGACACGAGCCACCGCGCGGCCAGCAGTCCGGTCAGGCTGAGGCCGATCAGACCCGCGCCCAGGGCCGGGCTGCCGAAGTCGACGATCGAGCTGACCGCCCGCGACCCGAGTCCCTCACCGGACCGCGGCGGCGCGGGCAGGGGTGGGGGCGGGGCGCCGCCCTCCGACTCGTCGGCCGCCCCGCCGGGGGCGGGCGGGCCGCCCGTCAGGTCCACGCCGAGCTTCTCCATGGCGGTGGTCACCGGCTGGAAGTAGGTCGTGCCGCCCGTGGTGCAGTCCCCGTCGCCGCCCGAGGTGACGCCGAGCGCCAGGCCCTCGGAGAACAGCGGCCCGCCGCTGTCCCCCGGCTCGGCGCAGACCGTGGTCTCGATCAGTCCGGTCACCGTCCCCTCGGGGTAGTTCACCGTCGCGTTCACGGCTGTCACCTCCCCGGAGCGGAACCCGGTCGTACTGCCGCTGCGGAACACCCGCTGACCGACGGCCGGTTCGCCGGCTCCGACGATCTGCACGCCCCGGCCGCCGCCGATGTCCACGACGTTGGTGCGGTCCAGGACGTCGACGTCCTCGTAGCGCACGAGGGAGTAGTCGTCGCCGGGGAAGCTGGCGGCCGTGGTGGTGCCGACGAGTTCGTCGCCCTGCCGGTCACGGAACCAGGTGGAGTCCTGCGGGCCGCAGTGCCCCGCCGTCAGAATGAAGATGTCCTGCCCGTTGGTGACGTTGAACCCCGCGGTGCACCGCCGCTGGTCCCCGAAGACCGCGGTGCCGCCGTTGACCCTGGTCGTGAAGGTCCCCGTGGTGCGTTCCATGCGGACGAAGCCGCCGATCTCCTCCGCGAGGCCGGTCATGCGCGACCAGTCGCCGGCGGAGACGGTGCTGTCCGCGCGGACGGTGATGCTGTTGGCCGCGTAGTCGACCGCCCATGCGGTACCGGGCACCCGCGGCGCGGAGCGCAGGGTCTCGGTGGCCGAGCGGAGCCGCTCCATGCTGTGGCGCACCACTCGGGCCTCCCCGCCGGCCCGCCGCACCTCCTCCGCGGCCTCCTGATCGGTGACGGCGACGACCGTCTTCCCGTCGGGTCCCGTCCAGCTGCCGGCCGTACGGGCGGGGCCGAGCCGCGACACCAGCCCGGCCGCCGGGTCGTCGGCGGCCCGTGGATCAGCGGCGGCCGGCGGTCCGGCGGCAGGCGGTTCGCCCGCCATGGCGCCGGAGACCATCAGGCCGCCGCTGAGCAGCCCGACCGCGGCGGCCAGCCGCACGGCCCGCCGGAGCTTCCGTCGTACGCCCCTTAGTCGTGCGTGCGTCATGCGCGGCCCCAAGGTCGTGACTGAACGGCTTCGCCAGTGCCGGGGCCCCGGACGCCGAGGCCCCCGGCACTCAGTACGTGCGGCGGCACCCAACCGTTCAGCCGCCGCCCCTACAGGGTCATCGAGTACACGTAGCGGTTGCCCTCGTACTCGTTGACCGACCACAGGACACCGGCCCGGGCGTCATGGCTGAGGTCCTCCGGTCCTTCCGCCTGGTGCCAGGCGAATGCGGCCGGGGGGTCACCGACGGCCTGCTTGCGCCAGGTCCGGACGGTCCCGTAGCGATCGGGCCCGGCGCTCGCCGACAGGTAGTAGGTGCCGAGGACGCTCACGGCGCCCTGCACCTGGCCGCCGTGGCGGATACGGTCACGGGCGACGGACCTGACCAGTCCGCCCGGCCGGACGGGGACCAACGCGCCGGTGCCCGGGTCGAGGTTCCAGCGGACGGCGCGCGACGACGTCTCGAGCGGGCGCATGAACTCGCTCACCACGAGGGAGTGCGGACGGGTCGTGACATCCACCGCCACCTGCGAGTAGCGCTGCTGGACCTCTACTTGGTTCGGCGCCACGTGGTCGTAGGCGCGGCTCTGCGGCAGGACGTACTTGTAGCGGTGCGCGTAGTACTTGCCCTTCCAGTAACCGCACTTGTCCGCCCGGCCGCCCGTGGCGACCTCGAGCATCTCGTCGGTGTTGAAGACGCGCAGGCCCTTCACGGTGTCCGCGATGTAGAGGCGGTTGCCGTACCAGGCGATCCCTCCGGCGTGCAGGGTCGCGGGCCGGAAGGTGAAACGGCGTCCTTGCACCCACGGTTCGACGAGCAGCACGTGCCGGTACCTCGGCGCGCCGGGGTCAGAAAGATCCACGATGCTGATCCGGGCCCCCTGGTCCTTCTCACCCGCGCGGGCGTACCAGGAGACCATGAGGATGTCAGGGGTGGTGCCGCCGGCACCGGTGTAGTGGTTGCTGATGCCCTGCGGACGCCAGTACTTGGTCCTGAAGTCGTTGGAGATGCTGTTCTCCTCGTCGGCGCCCTGCCATTGGAACGAGGTGCGCAGCCTGGGCAGGCTCGCCCCCGGCCAGTCCGGCCGCGCGGGCCGGCCCTTCCTGTTCGCGTCGGCCAGGATGCCGGCGAGCGAGGCCCTGGCCAGTCCGTGGCGTTCCTCGGGCCGCTCGCTGTCCGCCATGAGGAGGAGTCTCTTGATCACGTCCGGGTAGCTGGTGCCGGTTCCCTTGGCGCGGGTGCGCACGCGCAGGTCGAGCGGCATCGGGTCGGCGGCGGCTTGTGCCGCCCGGGCGCCGTGCGGCAGCAGCAGACCGCCCGCGGTGGCCGCCACCGGTGCCGCCGCCATGCCCCGCAGGATCGTTCTCCGTGTGGTGTCCATGACGATGGACCGTAGGAGCGGACGGGCAGGGTCGTCCCGCCTCGGGGCTGTCCGGGACATGTCCCGGACACGCCGGGCGCCACCCGTCACCCAACTCCTCCGCCAAGCCGGTGACTTGCTGCTTGCACGGGCCGCGTGCTCCACGTTGTGCGAAGATCCGGGCGTGGATGCCCTGTTGCCCGAAGACCCCACCCAGATCGGCCCGTTCCGGCTGCTCGGACGGCTCGGAGTCGGCGGAATGGGCCGCGTCTATCTCGCCCGGTCCGCGGGCGGCCGCACCGTGGCCGTCAAACTCGTGCGGGCGGAGCTCGCCGCGCAGGACGAGTTCCGGCGCCGGTTCGCCCGTGAGGTCGAGGCGCTGGAGCGGGTCGGAGGGGCCGGGACGACCCCCGTCATCGCCTCGGACACCGACGCGCAGGCGCCCTGGGTGGCCATCGGATATGTGCCGGGGCCGTCGCTGCGGAGCGTCGTCGTCGACCAGTACGGGCCGCTGCCGGCGCACTCCGTGCGCGCCCTGGCCGCGGGGCTTGCCGACGCGCTCGGGCACATCCACGCCGCCGGGCTGCTGCACCGGGACCTGAAGCCCTCCAACGTCCTGCTCACCGTCGACGGCCCCCGCATCATCGACTTCGGCATCGCACGCGCCGTGGACACCGTCACCGACGGAGGGCTGACGACGACCGGCGCGGTCGTCGGATCACCCGGTTTCATGTCGCCGGAACAGGTACGGGGCGAGCGGCTCACACCCGCTTCGGACGTGTTCTGCCTGGGTGCCGTGCTGGCCTACGCGGCCACCGGGCGCCCGCCGTTCGGGTCCGCGGACAGCGGGGTGCACGCCGTGCTGTTCCGCATCGCCCACGAGGAGCCGGATCTCGCCGGGCTCGCGCCCGAGCTGGAACCTCTCGTGCGGGGCTGCCTGAACAAGGATCCGGCCGCCCGGCCGACGGCGGCCGAGCTGGCGGGCGTGTCCCTTCCCGACGAGCCGTGGCTGCCGGCCGGCCTGCTGGCCGGACTGGGGCGGCACGCGGCCCGGCTGCTCGACGCGGACGGTGACCCGACACCGCCGACGCCGGTCACCGTGCCGGCCGCGCCGCGCAGGCGCCGGCGTGCCCCACTGGTCGCCGCGGCCGCGGTCACCGTTCTCGCCGTCGCCGGCACCTTCACGGCCCTGCACTTCAAGGACCGCGGCGGCACGGACGACGGGGCGGGCGGCACGGACGGATCCGGCAGCCCTGCCGCGTCGGCCGGCGGCCCCGACGGCATCGTTCCGGACGACTTCCTCGGCGCCTGGGAGGGCGTCCTGCGGGGCAGTGCCGACGCGCCGTACGAGACCGGGCGGATCGAGATCACCCAGGGCCGGGCCGGCGAGAAGACCGGCGTGTACGTGCACGTCACCGGCGAGCGGCTGTGCATGGGCCGCTCCACGCTCGTCTCCGCGGACGCCGACCGGATCGTGTTCGGCGAGAGCGACGTCACCACGAGCGTGCCCGAGAAGCGCTGCACCCCCGCGGCACACCAGACCCTGACCGTACGGTCGCCCGAGGTGCTGGAGTGGACGTCGGGCGACGTCAGCGCCACGTTCCACCGGTCGCAGAAGGGGCCCAAGGCCGTGCCGTCCGCCTTCGTCGGCCACTGGCGGCAGCAGTTCGACGTGCTCGACGCCCCGCCGGACCACGAGGAGTCCCGTTCCTTCGAGCTGACGGTCACCCAGGGGCCGGTCGGCGCCCCGCTCGCACGGTTCAGCGAGAACTACCCGCGCACCGACGAGGAGACCGGCGAGGAGACCGGCGACCTGGTGCACTGCGAGAGCACCGCCGTGCTCGGCGGCGTCGGCGACCTGGTCGTCCTCGGCCCGCCGCAGCTGGAGCCGGGTTCCGATCCCGAGTGCTCCCCGTCGGGCTCCGCGCAGAACCTGCGCGTCGACCGCTTCGAGGGCAAGGAGCGCCTCCTCATGTACGGGATGAGCGCCGACGGCGAACCGGCGGAGTACGTCCGCAGGTGAGCCGCCAGGGCGGTTGAACGCCGGACCAACTTTGGGCGTCCGGTCGCACAAGCCGCTCCCCCGCCCCGCGCTCCCTCCGTACGGTGGCCGCTCCACCGTGGGACGCGAGGAGCGAGGGGGCACCCGTGGAGTGGCTCAATGCCGAGAACGTCGTGGCCGTGCTCACCGCCGTGCTGGGCATCCTCGCCTCCGGCGGCGTGCTCTGGTACGAGCGGCGGGTGCCGCGGCGCCGACGTATCGGGTACCGGGTGCAGATGGACACCCCGATCGGCAGCGACGTCCGCGCCGGCCGGCCCAACTTCCGGCTCGGGCTGTTCAACGAGGCCCCGGAGATGTCCGATGCCACGCTCGTCCTGCTGCGCATCGAGAACGACGGCTCGCAGAGCATCGCGGACAACGACTACACCGGCCGGGAGATCCACGGCCTCACCGCGGAGTTCACCGATCGCACCGTACGCGCCATAGCGGTCACCCAGCCGCCGGGCGCCGAGCACCTGATGGACCACTTCACGGCGGCCGCCGGCATGCGGCACACCGGCGGAACGATTCACCTGCCGCGCGTCCCCCTGAACCAGGGCCAGCACTTCAAGCTGCTGGTGCTGCTCACCGGCGGCCCGGTCGGCAGCGCGATCCGGGTGACCGGCGGCCTGCGGGACGGCGACGTGGCCCCCAACCGCAGCACCACTCCCGACGACACCCCTCCGCTGTTCAGCCGCGCTGCCCGGGTGATCACCGTGCTGCTGACCGTCTGCGTCGTGGCGCTCGCCACGATCATCGTCGCGCGGGACGACTCCCGTCCGCCGATCGGCTGCGCACGCGGGGAGCTCACCGTCACCGGCTCGACGGCCTTCGCGCCGGTGGTGCGGGAGCTGGCGAAGAAGTACGAGAAGGACTGCGAGGGCGCCACCGTCACCGTCGACGCGCACGGCAGCAACGCCGGCATCAGGGCACTCGCGGAAGCGGGCGCCGCGTCGCAGGACGGTTCACCGGCGGTGATCGCACTCGCCGACGGCCCCAAGCCGGGCGGCTATCCGCAGCTCCGTGAGACCCGGGTCGCCGTCTCCGTCTTCTCGCTCGTCGTCAACGACCGCGTCACGCTGAAGAACCTCTCCCTCGACGCCGTCCGCAAGCTCTACCGGGGCGAGATCACCGACTGGTCGCAGCTCGGCGGTCCCGACCTGCCGGTCCTCCTCGTCAGCCGGGACGCCAACTCCGGTACCCGGGAGGTCTTCCAGCGCCGGGTCCTGCACCGCAACGAGCCCGTGAACTCCTCGCGCGACTGCACGCACAAGGACGACGCGGAGGCTCCCGTCGTCCGCTGCGAACTCAGCAGCACCGAACAGGTGCTGGCGACGGTCGCCGATCTGCCGGGTGCGATCGGCTACAGCGAACTGCGCTCCGGCAGCGGCCTGAAGGGCCTGCACCGCCTGACCATCGACGGCGACGCGCCGTCCGTCGACGACATCGGCGAGACGGGCTACCCGTACCGCGAGATCGAGTACGCCTACACCTACGGCCGGCCGCCCGCCGACTCGCTCGTCTCCAGCTTCCTCACCTACATGAGCCGCGGCGGCGGGCAGGACGTGATCACCACGCACGGGCACCTGCCGTGCGCGACGCCGAAGGGGCTGCGGATCTGCGGGGAGGAGTGAGCCGGTCAGTCCTCTGCGGGCATCAGTCCGGTCACCTTGCCGCTGGGATCGGCGTCGAGATAGCCGCCGGCGCCGTACTCGTCGGAGAGGTAGAGGCCCACGCCCAGCGGGGTGTCGAAGGTGTCGCTCGGCACCCGGGCCACCAGGTAGCGCGAGGTCGGATCCATCACGTTCAGGTCCTTGTGCGCCCGCTCCAGCAGGGCGGGGATCATGTCTTAGTCGAAGTCGTCCAGGCGGAACGGACGGTGGCCGCTCGGCAGGGTGCCGCTGATGATGCCCTTCCGCGCGCCCTCACCGACGCGGTAGGTCCAGCTGTCGTACCGCTTGTCGTCGCCGTCGACCATCACTTCGACCGACACGTGCTCCGGGTACACGGTCAGGCCACCGGCCCTGTCCGTACCCGTCTTCGCCTCGATGTCCGCGATCGCCGTGCGGATGCCGTCAGGAGTCAGCAGGTCGACCTGCTCGGCGCTCTTCGACGGCGTGGGACTCGGCGGGGTGGGCGTGGGGGTCCTCTCCCCGGTGACGGCCGGCCCCGACGGCTTCGCCCCCGCCTCGCCGCCCTTTCCGCCGTCGGGCAGCAGCGTCCACACCAGGACGCCTGTCAGCACGGTCGCGACGACGGACGCGCCGATCGCGAGCCGGCGGCCCGCGGCACGCCCGGCCGGCACCGGCCGGGTCACCGCCCCCTGCGGCGCCCAGGCCGCGGCGGACGGGACCTTGCCCGCGTTCGTCGGCGCCGGTACCGCGTCCTCGGGAGCCGACGCCTGGGCCGGTACGGCGTCCTCGGGGGTCGCGGCGGCGGGCGGCGCGAGCCGGTACGAGGTCGTCGCCGGCGGCGACGCGGCGCGGCCCTCCACCACCTCGGCCAGCATCCGGTCCACCGCCTCGGGGCCGGGACGGGCGGCCGGGTCCTTGACCAGCACGGCGGCCAGCAGCCCGGCCAGCGGACCGGCCTGACGCGGCGGCGGCAACTCGTCGTTGAGGACGGCCGCCAGCGTGGCGAGCGTGGTACCGCGCCGCAGCGGGTGGTGTCCCTCGACCGCGACGTACAGCATCATCGCCAGCGACCACAGGTCCGCGCCCGGCCCGCCTTCGTCCCCCGAGATCCGCTCGGGGGCCATGTAGTCGGGCGTGCCGATGATGGAGCCGGTCGCCGTCAGGACGGTCGACTCCCTGATCGCCGCGATGCCGAAGTCGGTGAGCACGGGCCTGCCGTCGGGCCGCAGCAGTACGTTCGCGGGCTTCACGTCCCGGTGCTGGATGCCGGCGTCGTGCGCGGCCCGCAGCGCCGCCAGCACCTCCCGCCCCATCCTGGCGGCCTCGACGGGCGTCATCGGCCCCCGCGCCAGCCGGTCGGCGAGCGACCCGCCGGCGACCAGTTCCATGACGAGCCACGGGTAGGTGTCCTCGCCGCCGTCGACGACGTGGTGGATCGTCACGACGCCCGGATGCTCGACCCTGGCGAGCGCGCGCGCCTCCCGCAGCACCCGTGCCCGCAGCAAGCGGGCAGCCTCCGGGTCGTACTCGGCCAGCCCCGGATCGGGCGGCCGTACTTCTTTCAGCGCCACGGCCCGGTCCAGCACGATGTCCCGTGCCCGCCAGACCGTCCCCATACCGCCGCCGCCGAGCCGCCCCTCCAGCTCGAACCGGCCGTCGACCACCCGTCTCGCGGGCCCCCCGTCGTTCATGGCGGGAGCATAAGGGACACGGACGACACCGGACGGCGGGGGCATCGCCCAGGGGGCCGGGCCGGCGGCGGGCGGGGCGGGCCCCGGTCCGCACGGCGGCGCCGGACACAAAAGAACCCCCGGACGCGGATCCGCGGCGAAAGCGCTCGGCCCTCGCCGCGGATCTGCCCCTCGGGGGTTTCCAGTGTCCCGCGGACGACCTACAGGAACGAGTTGATCTCGATCGTCTCGGTCCGGCCGGGGCCGACGCCGATCGCGGAGATCGGGGCGCCGGACATGTCCTCCAGCGCCTTCACGTACGCCTGCGCGTTCTTCGGCAGGTCGGCGAAGGTCTTCGCCTTGGTGATGTCCTCGGACCAGCCCGGCAGCATCTCGTACACCGGCTTCGCGTGGTGGAAGTCGGTCTGGCTGTACGGGAGCTCCTCGACGCGCTTGCCGTCGATCTCGTACGCCACGCAGACCGGGATCTGCTCCCAGCCGGTGAGGACGTCCAGCTTGGTGAGGAAGAAATCGGTCAGGCCGTTGACCCGGGTCGCGTAGCGCGCGATGACCGCGTCGAACCAGCCGCAGCGGCGGTCACGGCCGGTGGTGACGCCCCGCTCGCCGCCGATGCGGCGCAGCGCCTCGCCGTCCTCGTCGAACAGCTCCGTCGGGAACGGGCCCGCGCCGACACGGGTCGTGTACGCCTTCAGGATGCCGATGACGCGGCTGATCTTCGTCGGACCCACGCCGGCGCCGGTGCAGGCGCCGCCCGCGGTCGGGTTCGAGGAGGTGACGAAGGGGTACGTGCCGTGGTCGACGTCCAGCAGGGTGCCCTGGCCGCCCTCGAAGAGGACGACCTTGCCCTCGTCGATGGCGTTGTTCAGGATCAGCGTGGTGTCGGCGACGTACGGCCGGATCTGCTCCGCGTACTGGAGCATCTCCTCGACGATCTTCTCCGCCTCGATCGCGCGGCGGTTGAAGACCTTCGTCAGCAGCTGGTTCTTGGTGTCGAGGGCCGCCTCGACCTTCTGCATCAGGATCGACTCGTCGTAGAGGTCCTGGACGCGGATGCCGACGCGGTTGATCTTGTCGGCGTACGTCGGGCCGATGCCGCGGCCCGTGGTGCCGATCTTGCGCTTGCCCAGGAACCGCTCGGTCACCTTGTCGACGGTGACGTTGTACGGGGTGATCAGATGGGCGTTTCCGCTGATCATGAGCTTGGACGTGTCGACGCCGCGGTCGTTCAGCCCGCTCAGCTCGGAGAGCAGAACCGCCGGATCCACGACGACACCGTTACCGATGACCGGAGTACATCCCGGCGAGAGGATTCCGGAAGGGAGGAGATGCAGCGCATACTTCTGGTCGCCGACGACAACCGTGTGGCCGGCGTTGTTGCCGCCCTGGTAGCGCACCACATAATCCACGGACCCACCGAGCAGGTCGGTGGCCTTTCCCTTGCCCTCGTCACCCCACTGAGCACCGAGCAGCACAAGTGCGGGCACAGGCGTACACCCCTTCCGGGCGGGGCAAGACCAAGGTCAGGGGGCCGGAGCCGTGCCTGAGTCCTGGGACAGGTTGCCCCGGAATAGACGAAGCCCCTGGCGCAATAGCGCAAGGGGCTCTTGCACAAAGATGCTACCCGAGGAAGGACCGAGGTGTCGGATCCCGACCAGCTGCTGGTGGTCATCGACCCGGTCGCCCGCCGAATGGACGGCGAGTCCGTGCGCATCGCGAAAGATGTGCTGTGCGGCGGGTCGGAGGCGAAAATCTGTCTTCCCCAGGGCCCGGAGGAATTTGCCCGGGCACTCGCCCGGAGGGGTTCGCGCAGGCCGGTGGTGGTCGGTGACGACCGGGCACTGCTGCGGGCTGTGGCCCTCCTGCACCGCGACCGCTCGCTCGGCGACGGCGTGCTGGCGCTCGTCCCCGTGGGCGCCTCCGTACGGCTCGCGCACTCCCTCGGCGTCCCCGCCGGGGCGGTCGCGGCGGCCAGGGCCGTCCTGGAGGGGACGCCGAGGCGGCTGGACCTGCTGGTGGACGAGAGCGACGGGGTGGTCCTGGGCGATCTGGCGATCCCGGCGGCCCGCCCTGCGGCACACGCGGCGGGAGCCTCGATGTGGACGACGGCCCGCTCCCTCGTACGCACCCTGGTGCGCCCCGCCCCCTCGGCCGCCCCTGTCCGCACCCACCGGCTGCGCGTGGAGGCGGACGGGATCCTGCTCTGCGACCTGGACCGCCCGGTCGAGGACGTCACCGTCCGCGCCGGCCCGGGCGGCCGCGCGGAGGTCGTCGTACGCCACGGCGCTACCGCCGAGCCGCTGCGCGCGAGCGCCCTCTCGGTGACGGTCTCCGGCCCGGACTTCCGCTACCGCGCCGACGCGCACGTCACCGGCCCGGTCCGAACCCGCACCTGGACGGTACGGGCGGGGGCATGGGGCCTGACACTCCCGGTGACGGCCCCGACGGGCTGACCCGGGCGGGCCGCCCCGCACAGGGCGCCCCGGCGAGGCACGGCGACACGCGGCCCTACGCCGGCAGGGCCCGGCGGGCTGACCCGCCAGGGCCCGGCGGGCGGGGAAGGCCCCGCCCGCGCCGGGTCAGGCCGCGCCGTAGAGCCGGTCGCGGTGTTCGCGCCAGCGTTCCATGAGGAGGGCTAGCTCCTTCTCCAGGAACTGGAAGAACTCCAGCGTCTCGGAGATCCGGCGGCCCGCCCCCGTCTCCGGGCCGAGGCTCACCACGCCCTCCCGCAGGGTGTGCTCCCAGCGCTTGAGGATCTGGTCGCGGTTGGTGAGTGCCTCGTACCACTGGTTGCTGTGCACGCGGTAGCGGTCGCGACGGGAGCCCGGTTCCCGCTCGCGGGAGATCATGTTGACCTGCGCGAGGTAGCGGATCGCGCCGGAGACGGCGGCGGGGCTGACCTGGAGCTGCTTCCCGAGCTCGGCCGAGGTCATCACGCCCGAGTCGGAGGAGAGCAGGGCGGCGAAGACGCGGGCCGGCATCCGGGTCATGCCCGCTTCGACCATCTGCGCGGCGAAGCGCTCCACGAAGGCGGACACCGCGTCCGCGTCCCGCGGTTGCTGCGCTGCCGCGGTCTGTTCGGTCACCACCGGATCATCTCCCCTTGTCACGGTCCTGAGCCGAGTTTATACGCTTCCTTAACTTCACAACTTTGTGAAATCAGCGTACGTTCTGAAACATGACGAAGGCAATCACCGTCTCCGGACTCCACAAGTCGTTCGGACGGACACGTGCGCTGGACGGCCTCGACCTCGCCGTCGAAACCGGTGAGGTACACGGCTTCCTCGGGCCCAACGGAGCGGGGAAGTCGACCACGATCCGGGTTCTGCTCGGGCTGCTGCGCGCCGACTCGGGCGCGGCCCAGATGCTCGGCAAGGACCCCTGGCACGACGCCGTGGAACTGCACCGGCGCCTCGCCTACGTCCCCGGTGACGTCGAGCTGTGGCCGGGGCTCACCGGCGGCGAGGCCATCGACCTGCTCTCCCGGCTGCGCGGCGGCATCGACAAGCGGCGCCGCGACGAACTCGTCGAGCGGTTCGACCTGGACCCGACCAAGAAGGGCCGGGCCTACTCCAAGGGCAACCGGCAGAAGGTCGCCATCGTCGCCGCGCTCGCGTCCGACGCCGACCTGCTGCTGCTCGACGAGCCGACCGCCGGCCTCGACCCCCTGATGGAGGTCGTCTTCCAGGACGTCATCTCCGAGGCGAAGGCCGCGGGCAGGACCGTGCTGCTCTCCAGCCACATCCTGGCCCAGGTCGAGAAGCTGGCCGACCGGGTCAGCATCATCCGGCAGGGGCGGATCGTGCAGTCCGGGACGCTGAGCGAGATGCGGCACCTGACGCGTACGACGGTCGAGGCGGAAACCGCCCGCCCCGTCACCGGCCTGGCCGAACTGCCGGGCGTGCACGACCTGGAGACCGACAGCGGGCGGGTGCGGTTCGCCGTCGACGGCAACCAGCTGGACGGCGCGATCCGCCGGCTCTCCGAGTTCGGTGTCCGCAGCCTCGTCAGCCACCCCCCGACGCTCGAGGAGTTGATGCTGCGCCACTACGGCGACGAGCTGGGCGCCAACGGACACGGCGCCGCCGCCGGCGACACGACCCGCCTCGCCGACGACGGAGCGGCACGATGAGCACCGCCACCGCCACGAAGGCGCCCACCGCGCCCCGCACCGCGAACGGCGGCAACGCGCTCGCCGGCACGCTCGCCCTGCTCCGCTTCGATCTGCGCAGGGACCGCGTCCGGCTGTCCGTGTGGATCCTCGCGCTGGTCGTCGGCACCGTGTCGACGGCGAGCAACTTCAAGACGCTGTACGCCGATCCGGCGGACCGCGCCTCGGTCGTGACGACCATGGACGGCCCCGCCGGGCTCGCGATGACCGGACCGCGCCACTACCTGGACGACTACAACTTCGGCGCGATGCTCGGTCACCAGATGCTCGGCTTCATGGCCGTGATGGTCGGCCTGATGAGCGTCCTGATCGTCACCCGGCACACCCGCAACGAGGAGGAGACGGGCCGCGCGGAGCTGGTGCGCTCCACCGTCGTCGGGCGGCACGCCCACCTGGCCGCGGCGCTGGCCCTCGCGGTCCTCGCCAACGTCGTCCTCGCCCTGCTGCTCACGCTGACCCTCGGCGGCATGGGCATCGAGGGCATCGACACCGGCGGCTCGCTGCTCTACGGCTCCGCGCACGCCGCCGTGGGCATCACCTTCGCCGCCGTCGCCGCCGTCACGGCGCAGATCACCGCGCACACGCGGGGCGCGTCCGGCATGGCGCTCGCCGTCGTCGGCGTCGCGTACGTACTGCGCGCGGCGGGCGACGTGGGCGGCGACGGGGCGCTCGCCTGGCTGTCGCCGATCGGCTGGGCGCAGCGCACGTACGTGTACGTCGACAACCGCTGGTGGCCGCTGCTGCTGTGCCTGGTGCTCGCCGTGCTGTGCGCCGCCGCCGGTTTCGCGCTGTCCACCCGGCGGGACGTGGGCGCGGGCCTGCGCGCGTCGCGGCTCGGCAGCGCGGTGGCGTCGGACGCGCTGGGCCGGCCGTTCGGCTTCGCCTTGCGGCTGCACCGCGGCATGCTGGCCGGATTCGGCGCGGGCCTGTTCCTCATGGGCGCGATGTACGGGTCGATCCTCGGCGACGCGGAGGACATGCTCAAGAACATCGACCAGATCCAGGAGGCGCTCAAGGAGATCGGCGGCGCCTCGGTGGCGGAGTCGTTCGCCTCGATGGTCATGGTCGTGATCTCCGTCGTCGGGGCCGTGTACGTGGTGATGGCGGCGCTGCGGCCGCGCGCCGAGGAGACCGCGGGCCGCGCGGAGCCGCTGCTCGCTACCGGGCTGTCCCGCACCCGCTGGGTGGGCAGCCATCTCGCCGTGGCCATGGCGGGCGGCACGGTGCTGCTGCTCCTGGCCGGTGCCGGCTTCGGGATCGCGGGCGCGGCGTCCGCCTCCGACGCGGGGCTGTTCCTCGACCTGGTGGCCGCGGCGCTCGCCTACGCGCCGGCGCTGTGGGTCACGGTCGGCGTCGCCGTCGTGCTCTTCGGCTGGTTCCCGCGGGCGAGCGCGGCGGCCTGGATCGTGCCGGTGTACGCCTTCGTGGTCGGCTACCTGGGGCAGCTGCTCCGGTTCCCCGGCTGGATGAGCGACGTCTCCCCGTTCGGGCACGTTCCCCAACTGCCCGCCGCGCAGATGAGCTGGACCCCGATGGCGGTCCTGACGCTGGTCGCGGCTGGGCTGGTGTGGGTGGGGCTCGAAGGCTTCCGCAGGCGGGACCTGGAGACGAAGTAGCGCGCCGGGGACGCGGTCGCCGCCGCGTCACCCCCTCCCCGCCCGTTCCCGAACCGGGCTCCGCCCGGACCCGGCACCGCGCTCCGCCCGGTGTTCCGGGGGCGCCTCACCCTGCGCCCGGCGGCGTGGGGGACCCCCTCCGCACTCCCGCGCCTCGCGGCCGGCCGCCGGGGGAGGCGCCCCCGGCGGGCTGATTTCGCGCGGCGGGATCGGCCCGCCCGGCGCTCGAGGGCTCCGCGCGAGGCGCGGCGGGTCACAGCTCGACCAGCAGTTCCTCCAGTCCCCTGATCACGAACCCGCCCTTGAACCGCGGCTCGGCCGCGAGCCGCATGTCCGGGCACCGGCGGAGCAACTCACCGAACGACGCCGCCAGTTCGATGCGTGCGAGCGGCGCGCCCAGGCAGTAGTGGATGCCGGCGCCGAAGCTCACATGCGGGTTGTCCGCGCGTGCCAGGTCCAGCGTGTCGGGGCGGTCGAAGCGGGTGCCGTCGTGGTTCGCGGAGCCGAACAGGAGCGCCAGTTCAGAGCCGCGCGGCACCACGACCCCGCCGATCTCGATGTCGTCCAGCACCCAGCGTTCGAAGAGCTGGAGCGGGGTGTCGTAACGCATCAGTTCTTCCACAGCTGTGGACAACAGCGAGTGGTCCGCCCGCAGGGCCGCCAACTGGCCCGGATGGCGGAAGAGCGTCCACCACCCGTTGGCCGTCGTGTTGACGGTCGCCTCGTGGCCCGCGTTCAGCAGCAGCACACAGGTGGAGATCATCTCCTGCTCGCTGAGCCGGTCGCCCTCGTCGTGGGCGGCGATGAGCGCGGAGACCAGGTCGTCGCCCGGCCGCTCACGCCGCACGGCGATCAGCTCCCGTAGGTAGGCGCTGAATTCGGTCGAGGCACGCACCGCCCGCGCCGCCGTCTCCTGTGACGGGTTCAGCTCGTACATGCCGCAGATGTCCGCCGACCAGGGCCGCAGCAGTGGCCGGTCGGACTCCGGGATGCCCAGCATCTCGGCGATCACGGCCACCGGCAGCGGCTCCGCGACCTCGGCGAGCAGATCGCCGCCGCCCGCCTTCCGGAAGTCGGCGACCAGACCGGCCGCCAGCCGCTGTACGACCGGTTCCAGCGCCTGAACGGTCCGCGGCGTGAACGCCTTCGTCACGAGACGCCGGATCCTGGTGTGGTCCGGTGCCTCGAGGTCCAGCAGACCGTGGTCGTTGAGCCTGTGGAACGGTTCGTGGGCGGCGGGCGGCGGGGTACGGCCGAACTCCTCGTGGGTGAAGCGGTGCAGGTACGTCCGCCCCAGCCGCCGGTCCCGCAGCAGCGCCGACACGTCCGCGTGGTGCGGTACGAGCCACTGCCGGGTCGGCTCGAACCAGTGCACCCGGCCCCGCTCCCGCAGTTCCGCGAAGGCGGGATAGGGGTCGGCCACGAACTGGGGGGACCAGGGTTCGAAGAGCGCGTCCATGCCCGGACGCTAACGCCCCCTACGAGGGTGTGACCAGCCTCGCCTCGTACGCGAAGACCGCCGCCTGGGTACGGTCCCGCAGCCCCAGCTTCACGAGGACCCTGCTCACGTGCGTCTTGATGGTCGACTCGGCGACGACCAGGTGCGAGGCGATCTCGGCGTTCGACAGACCCTGTGCGATCAGGACCAGGACCTCGGTCTCGCGCTCGGTCAGGTCGGCGACCTGGGTCATCGCGGCGGGGCGCGGCGTCTCGGACAGCTTGGAGAACTCGGTGATCAGCCGGCGGGTGACGGTCGGGGCGAGCAGCGCCTCCCCGGCGGCCACCACGCGCACGCCGTCGGCGAGCTGCCGGGCGGAGGCGTCCTTCAGCAGGAACCCGGAGGCTCCCGCGCGCAGCGCCTGGTACACGTACTCGTCCAGGTCGAAGGTGGTGAGCACCAGCACCTTGGCGCCGCCGTCCGCAGCGACGATCTCGCGGGTGGCGTCGATGCCGTTCAGCTCCGGCATGCGGATGTCCATCAGCACCACGTCGGGCGCCAGTTCGGCGACCTTGGAGACGGCTTCGCGGCCGTTGACGGCCTCGCCGACGACCTCGATGTCGGGCATGGCGTTCAGCAGGACCGAGAAGCCCTCGCGGACCATGATCTGGTCGTCGACGATGAGCACACGGATCGTCATGACGTCTCCTCGGCGGGGGTGGCGGCGACGGGGATGAAGGCGGTGACCTCGTACCCGCCCTCTTCGGTGGGCGCCGCGGTCATCTCGCCGCTCAGCATCGTCACACGCTCCCGCATCCCGGTGATGCCGTGACCCGCTCCGATCGATCGGGGCGGGCGAAGCCCTCCTTGAGGGGCGGTGGTCGGGCGACGGGCGGGATTGACCAGACCCCGCGGCGGCGTGTTGACGACCCGCAGGCCCAGACCGCCGAGCACGTAGGAGACCTCGATCTTCGCGGTCGAGCCGGGTGCGTGCCGGAGCGCGTTGCTGAGCGCCTCCTGGATGATCCGGTACGCCGACAGCTCGACGCCCTGCGGCAGCTCGCGCACCGCTCCGGTGACCGTCTTCTCGGTCTCCAGGCCCGCCTCGCGGACGTTGGACAGCAGGTTGTCGAGGTCGGCGAGGACGGGCTGGGGCGCGTCGGGGGCCTGGTAGTCCTCCGCCCGTACGACGCCGAGGATGCGGCGCAGTTCGGTGAGCGCGGCCACCGCGTTCTCGCGGATCGTGGCGAACGCCTTCTCCAGTTCCTCCGGCGGGTTCTCCACCCGGTAGGGGGCGGCCTCCGCCTGGATGGCGACGACCGACATGTGGTGGGCGACCACGTCGTGCAGCTCGCGGGCGATGGTGGTGCGCTCCTCCAGCAGGGTGCGCCGGTCGCGCTCGGTGGCGGTGACCGTCTGCTGGGCTGCGACCTCCTCCTTCGCCTCACGGCGGACCAGGATCATGCTCACCATCAGCAGCAGGACGGCGGAGGTGACCAGCATGGGCGCCGCGCCGGGGCCGTAGCCGCGGCTGATCACCGTGTCGGCGAACATCCCGTACGCCGCGGTGATCACCCACATCCAGCCGGCCGTCCGGGGACGGGTCCGCAGGGCCACGACGACCAGCACGGTCAGGTGGGACAGGAACCCGGCGGGCGCCCAGGGCCAGTCGTTCCAGGAGCCCAGCACCGCCACGAACGGTGTGCTGATGAGCGACACCCACCAGGCGCCCACGGGCCTGACCAAGGTCATCGCGACCGCCCCGGCGGGGACGAACCCGCCGATGACGAAGGCGAGACCGCCCTCGTCGTCGGCGTAGGAGAGCAGGAGTGTGCACAGGGCGAGGAACAGCACCACGGTGTGCGGCAGCCACACCGCGCCCCGGCGTATCCGCTCCCCCGGCAGCCGCCGGACCAGTGGCCCTTCGGCGTTCAGCGGCGGCAGGGGCCGGTAGGCGAACGCGTCGTGGAAGAGGTCCTGGCGGAGGCCGCTGAGTGCTCCTTGCGCCAGGTCGTATTCGGGGCTGCGGGTCTTCTGGGTCACGTAATGAAGGTAAGCGGGCGCCGGGGCCCCGGTCGTCAGCATCACTGCGGATCCTGGGGCGTCCGCCTTGAGTACTACCTGGTGGGGCCACGGTTACGGCGGCCGGCGCGACGGACCCGCGTGCCGGGTCAGCTCCGGAAGGTGTCCGCGTGCTCCTGCGCCCACTCGGCGAAGGTGCGGGCCGGCCGTCCGGTGACCTTCTCGACGGTGTCGACGACGGTGCGGCCGACGGGCGGTGTGTTGCCGTACGCCTCCAGCAGGAAGCCGATGACGTCCTCCGGCTGCCCCGCGGCCCTCCACTGCTCGACCGCCTGCTGCTCGCTCAGTTCGACGAGCCGGATCTTCCGGCCCCGGGCGGCGGCGAGTGTGTCGACCTTGTCCTCCAGCGTCAGCACCTGGGGGCCGGTGATCACGTACTCCTGGCCGGCGTGGCCGTCCTCGGTGAGGGCGACCGCCGCGACGGAGCCGATGTCGGCCTCGTGGACCATGGCGCTGAGCCTGCCGGCGAAGGGTTCACGCACCTCGCCGTCGACGCGGATGCCGTCGGCCCACTCCAGGGCGTTCGCCATGAACTCCACCGGCATCAGCACCGTCCAGGCGAGGTCGCTCTCCCGGACCGCGTCCTCCAGCAGGCTCGGACCGCCGCCGTGCAGCACGGTGATCCGCCGGACGCCGGCCGCCTTCGCCAGCTCCAGGATGCGCGGGCCGGTCTCCAGCGGCGCGAAGTACGGGCCGCCGAAGGTGATCAGGTGCAGGCCGGTGACGCCCTCCAGGGCGGGGGCCAGGGTCTCGGCATCGGTGAGGTCGCCGCGCACGACCTCGACGCCTTCGGGGAGGCCGGCCTTCGCGGGGTCGCGCGTCAGGGCGCGGACGGACTGTCCACGCCGCAGAAGCTCCGCCACCACCTGGCGGCCTACGGTTCCGGTTGCTCCGGTCACGAGATTCGTCATGGGAAGAACGTAGGAACCCTTGCGGTCAGCTTCCGTCCGCAAGGGTCCACCGGCTCATTCGGCTTTCTCACCAGGCGAGTTGGGCGATCTCCTCCGCGACCACGGCGCACGCGTCGGCCGCCGGGTCGATCAGCGGGAAGTGCCCGACCTCCTCGAGGAGCGTCCAGCCGACGGTCTCGCCCGCCTTCGCCGCCGCGTCCACGAACGCCTCCGCGACGGCCGGCGGCACGACGACGTCGGTACGGCCCTGCACCACGACCGTCGCGATGCCGGTCGGCAGCAGCACGGCGGGATCACCGTGCGGGGCGCGCGCGTCGTACTGTGCCTCGCCGCCCAGCAGTTGGCGTACGGCGCCGCCGCACACGTCCAGTTCCACGGCCGCGTCGAAATCGGCGATCGGGGCCAGCGCGACGACACCGCGCAGCGGCGGCGGCGCGGCGAGCCGCCACGGCGAGCCGGCCGGCAGGACGTGCCGGGCGGCGGCCCACAGCGCGAGGTGGCCTCCGGCGGAGTGCCCGGTCACGACGGTCCGCCGAGGGTCGGCCTGCGGCAGTGCCTGCCGCGCCAGGTCCGGCAGGGCGTCCATCGCGGCGGCCACGTCGTCGAACGTCTCCGGCCACCGTCCGGCGACCGGCCCTTCTCCGCGCTGCCCCGGGATCTCCCGTCCGCGGCGGTACTCGACGTTCGCGACGGCGAGCCCGCGGCGTGCCAGGAAGTCGGCGAACGGCGTCACATGCCGCCGGTCGTACGGCGCCCGCCAGGCACCGCCGTGCAGCACGACCACCAGCGGCACGGTGGCGTGCCCGCTGCGCGGGGCGTAGAAGTCGACGACCTGGTCGGGATGCTCCCCGTAGGCGACGGATACGTCCGGCGCGACGGCAGGATGCGACATCGCCGACGCTTCCTCGGCGGCGTCACGGGCGACGGGGTCCGGCATGTGCTGCTCCAACAGTCCCGTGGGGGTGGCCTGTTCCACCTGACCAGCGCGGACGCTACCAGTTTCGCCCCAGGCCGGCGTCGCTCCGCCCCCGGCGGCTCCGGCGACCGGGTCCACCCCGGGGGACGCGCGTCCCCCGGGGTGTGCGGGCTCAGCCGGCGAGGACCTCCGCCAGGACGCGGGCCGCGCGCTCCGTGTCGGCGAAGCCCACGTACAGCGGCGTGAAGCCGAAGCGCAGGACGTCCGGACGGCGCAGGTCGCCGACGACGCCCCTGGCCGTCAGGGTCTCCATGACCCGCGGCGCGTCCTCGCAGCGCAGCGCCACCTGACTCCCGCGTGAGGCGTGCTCCGCGGGTGTCAGGGACGTGACCCGTCCGGCCGGGACATAGGCGTCGACGCACTCCAGGAAGAAGTCCGTCAGCGCCAGGCTCTTCGCCCTGACCGTCTCGATCGCGATCCCGTCCCAGACCTCGAGCGCCGCTTCGAGGGCCAGCATGGACAGGATGTCCGGCGTGCCCACCCGGCCGCGCGTCGACCCGTCGGCCGCTTCGTACCCGGGCGTCATCGCGAACGGGTCGGCGTGCGACGTCCAGCCGGGCAGCGGCGAGTCGAAGGACGCCTGGTGGCGCTCGGCGACGTACAGGTACGCGGGCGAACCGGGGCCGCCGTTCAGGTACTTGTAGGTGCAGCCGACCGCCAGGTCGACGCCGTGGGCGTCGAGCCCCACCGGCAGGGCGCCCGCGCTGTGGCACAGGTCCCAGACCGCGAGGGCACCCGCCTCGTGGACGGCCGCCGTGAGACCGGGCAGGTCGTGCAGCCGGCCGGAGCGGTAGTCGACGTGGTTGACGAGCGCCGCCGCCGTGGTGGGGCCGAGTGCCGACGTCAGGTCCGCCGGGTCGACGGGGACGATTCGGCGGCCGGTCATCCTGGCCGCCGACGACGCTATGTACCCGTCCGTCGGGAACGTCGTCGCGTCGACGAGGATGTCCGTACGCGCCGGGTCGTCGTTCAGCCGTACGGCGCCCACGACGGCCTTGAAGACGTTGACGCTCGTGGAGTCGCCGACCACGATCTGCCCGGGCGCCGCGCCGACCAGCGGCGCGATCCGGTCACCGATCCGCTCGGGCGCGCTCCACCAGTCGCCCTCCGTCCAGGAACGGATGCGCAGCTGCCCCCACTGACGGTTCACCACATCGGCGACGCGGTCGGGGACGTGCGCGGGCAGCGCGCCGAGCGAGTTGCCGTCGAGGTAGACGGCCTCGTCGAGGGCGAACAGCTTCCGGGCACCGGCCAGTTCGTCTGCGGCGTCGAGCGCCGCGGCCCGCTGGGCCAGGGACTCAGACATGGCTGCGCGCCGTCCACAGCTCGGGGAAGACGTTCTTGCGGGCACGCTTCTCGAGCCAGGAGACACCGGCTGAGCCGCCTGTGCCGACCTTCGAGCCCATGGCCCGCCGGGTCGCCACCAGGTGGTCGTTGCGCCATCGCCACACCAGCTCGCCGACATCCGTCAGCGCCTCGCCCAGGCGCACCAGTTCGGTGTCCTGGTCGGGGCCGCCGTAGACCTCGGCCCAGACGTGCTCGACCGCCTCCGACGGCTCGTACTTCTGCGCCAGGTCGCGCTCCAGCACCTCGGCGGGCACCGCGTACCCGCGGCGGGCGAGGAGCCGCAGCACCTCGTCGTACAGGCTCGGCTCGTGGAGGGCCTTCTCCAGTTCCGCGTGGACGCGCGGGGCGCCCCGGTGCGGCACCAGCATCGAGGCGGACTTGTCCCCGAGGAGGAACTCCATCCGCCGGTACATCGCCGACTGGAAGCCGGAGCCCTCACCGAGGGCGTCGCGGTAGGCGTTGAACTGTGCGGGCGTCAGGTTGGCGATGGGCTTCCAGGAGGCGTTGAGCGCCTCCAGCTCGCGTGCCGACCGCTTCAGCGCGTCCATCGCCACGGGGATCCGGTCCTCGCGCAGGGCGCGTGCGGCGGTCTCCCACTCGTGGACGACGACGGTGAACCACAGCTCCATGACCTGGGTGGTGACCAGGAAGACCATCTCGCCCGGGTCGTCCGACCGCGGATGCTGGAGGTGGGTGAGGACGTCCGCCTGGACGTAGTCCTCGTACGGCGTGGTGCCCGCGAAGTCCAGATTCGGGGCGGAGTCATGTGACATTGCTGTCTCCTCGACATCCGGGTAGCGGTCCGCCCCTTCCTGTCCGGTGTGGGCCCCGGTCCCCACTCGCATCATAAGCCGAGGATCACACCGGCGGTCCTGAGAGATATGTCCCGTCGTCGTCATAGGGCCACGCATTGGAGACGCAGCCGTTCAGGCCCTTGATCTGCTGCATCATCACCGGGGCGGGTTCGCCGGGCCCCGGGCAGCCCATGTGCTGCCGGATGCCGATCTCGTGCCCGACCTCGTGGTTGATGATCAGGTGCCGGTACTCGGCGGGCGTTCCGGCGAACGTCGGGGAGCCCAGCATCCAGCGCCGCAGGTTCACCACGACCCCCTCGGTGGTCTCGCAGTTCAGCTCCCCGCGGGTGTTCAGGCCCACGGCGAGGCAGAGCTTGTCGGCGGTGGCCGGTGTGGCGATCCTGATCACGAAGTCGGCGTTCGACGACACCAGCTGGAAGCGGCCGCGGCCGTTCGCGGCCCAGCCGCGCGGGTGGGCCAGGATCTGCTGGATCTCGGCGGCGGCCTGCTGGGCGGACACGTCGACGCCGTCCTCGACCTCCACCCTGTAGCGGCGCAGCGTGCCGGTGCCGGCCGCCGTCCCGGACGACTGCGCGGTGGTGAACGTGCCCGGACCCGACGCCGGCACGCTCGGCGGCGCGCTCTTGGCCGAGGCGGAGGGCGATGTCTTCGGTTTCGGCGAACTGCTGGGGCTGCTGCGCACCGGTGACGGTGAGGCGGACGGCTCCGGTGCGGGGGCCTCGGACATCAGCGGCGCGACGTCGGCCGGGCCCGCGGCCGTGGCGGGGGGCGGTCCGCCCCGCCAGTGCGCGAGGGCGGCGCCTGCGCCCACCGACATGAGGCCGAGGCAGACGCCCAGCAGAAGTATCGGTCCGGTCGGACGGCGTCGGCCCGTGGTCCGGCGGCTCCGTCTGCGGCTGCGCCCGTTGCGGGCGGCGGCGCGCTGGCCCAAGACAGATCTCTCCCCTGGTTCGGCCGGTGTTGGGGGGAGAGGGTGGTGGGGGCCCCTCACCGGCTGTGATCCGTGAATCGGCAGTGTGTGCGATCGTACCGGCCGCGCGCCGGCGACCGGAGTTCCAGGTCACCAGCGCACGGACACGGTCAGGCAGGGGCAGGCCCCTGCCGTGACGTTCAGCCCAGCGTCTCCGCGGCGGTCTGCGAGGAGTCCCGCAGGAACGTGGTGCAGCGCTCGTGCTCTTCCTTCTCGCCGATCGCTCCGGCGGCACGGGCCAGCGCGTTCAGCGCGCGCAGGAAGCCGCGGTTGGGCTCGTGCTCCCACGGCACCGGGCCGTGGCCCTTCCAGCCGTTGCGGCGCAGCGCGTCGAGGCCGCGGTGGTAGCCGGTGCGCGCGTAGGCGTACGACTCGACGACGCTGCCCCGCTCGAAGGCGTCGTCGGCCAGCTGCGCCCAGGCGAGCGAGCTGGTCGGGTACTGGGCCGCGACCTCGGCGGCGGGGGTGCCGCCGGCCAGGAGCTCGCGCGGTCCGGGCTCGTCGGGCAGGTGGGTCGGGGGAGGCCCCCCGAGCAGGTTCTCGTGGATCGACATGGCCCCCAGTCTCACAGGTCGGGCGCCGTCGCGTGGCCATCGGCCCGAGGAGACCACGACGCGGTCCCGAGCGGGGTCAGTCCTTGCGTTCCGGCTGCGGCTCGAGCGGCGGCGCGGCCACCCCGCAGCTCACCTTGCACTCCGGGTGGCACACGTTCACGCCCTCGGGCGGCACCCGCACCGTCCCCCAGGCGATCAGCGCCCCGGCCACCAGGATTCCCGCGCACATCGGGATCGCGAGCCGGAAGGCCTCGTCGAACGCCGTCGCCGAGCGGTACGCCTCCGGGCCCATGCCGGCGAGCAGCGGCAGGGCGGCGACCGCGAGCAGGCCGGCGGCCCGGGCCGCCGCGTTGTTGATGCCGCTCGCGATGCCCGCCCGGCCGGTCTCCACGGACGCGAGGACGGTCGAGGTCAGCGGCGCGACCAGCGTGACCATGCCGAGGCCCATGACCAGCAGGGCGGGCAGCACGTCGACCAGGTACGACGCGTCGACGCCGACCCTCAGCGTCAGCATCATGCCGACGGCGCAGAACAGGGGGCCGACGGTCAGCGGGATGCGCGGGCCGATGCGGTCACCCAGCTCCCCGGAGCGGGCGGAGAGCAGCAGCATCAACGCGGTGGTCGGCAGCAGTGCCGCTCCCGCGCCGAGGGCCGAGTATCCGGCCACGACCTGGAGCTGGAGCGCGACGAGGAAGAAGAAGCCGCCGAAGGCGGCGTACACGCAGAGCGTCACGAGATTCACGGCGGTGAACTGGCGGATCCGGAAGAGGGACAGCGGCAGCATCGGCTTCTCCGTACGAAGCTCGACCAGCACGAACACGGCTCCCACGAGCGCGCCGGCGAGCCCTGCCCACACCGTCGCGTCGATGAGCGCGTAGGTCACCAGCCCGAGCGCCGCCGCGCCCAGGACGGCGCCCGGCACGTCGAACCGGCCGGTCGCCGTCGGGTCGCGGGACTCCGGCACGTGCCGCAGTGCCACCGGGACGCACACGACGGCCAGCGGCACGTTGAGCAGGAACACCCAGCGCCAGCCCGGCCCGTCGACCAGCCAGCCGCCGACGAACGGGCCGATCGCCGCGCCGACGCCGCCGAGCCCGGACCACAGGCCCACGGCCCGGGACCGGTCGTCGGGATGGAAGCTCGCCTGGATGAGGGCCAGCGATCCCGGGGTGAGCAGGGCGCCTCCGATGCCCTGGAGGGCGCGGGCGGCGACCAGCACCCCGCCGTTGGGCGCCATCCCGCAGAGCAGGGAGCCCAGGGCGAACCAGATCACGCCGAGGACGAAGATCCGGCGGCGCCCGTAGCGGTCGCCGAGTGCCCCGCCGAGCAGGATCAGCGCCGCCAGCGTCAGCATGTAGGCGTTGACGGTCCACTGCAGGACGCCCAGGTCGGCGTCGAGGTCCCTGCCGATGCGGGGCAGCGCGACGTTGACGACGGTGGAGTCGAGCAGCGCCATGCCGGACCCGAGGACGGTCGTCAGGACCACCCAGCGGCCGGTGGCGGATGTCAGCCTGATGTCCCCCGGACTCGTGCCCATACGGGGATCATCGCAGCCGCTTCACGACGCTACGACCCGGACGCCCGCGCGTCTTCCAGGCCCTGCGGGGACGGGCGGTCGGTCAGATGACGCGGCCCAGCGCCCGGATCAGGGCGTCCGCGCCGCGTTCCGCCTTGCTGCGCGGACAGCCGACGTTCAACCGGACGAAGCCCTCGCACCCGTACACCGATCCCGGCATGATCGCGACCTTCTCCCGTTCGACGAGCTCACGCTGGAGCACCGAGTCCTTCGTCCGGGAGCCGATGCCCAGCGGGCGGAGGTCGATCCAGGCGAGGTAGCCGGCCTGCGGCGGTTCCCAGCCGAGCTCCGGGAACGCCGCACCGAGCCGGTCGGCGAGCATCCGCAGGTTGCCGGCCACATAGGCGTTGAGGTCGTCCAGCCACGGTCCGCCCCGGCGATAGGCCGCGATGTGCGCGGTCAGTGACAGCACGGCGGGCGACGCGAGGCCCTCCCCGGTCTCCATCCGGCGCACGAACGCGGCATGGTCGCCAGGGTCGCCGATGAGGCCGTACGAGCCGCTCAGGGCGGGGAAGTTGAACGCCTTGGTCCCGGAGGTGATCAGCGCCCACCGGCCGGTGCCGTAGCGGGTCCAGGGCAGATGGACCCCGTCGCGTACGAAGTCGGCGTGGATCTCGTCGCTGACGACCGCGACGCCGTGCCGTGCCGCGAGCTCGGCGGTCCTGGTGAGCTCGTCGTGCGTCCACACCCTGCCCGTGGGGTTGTGGGGCGAGCAGAGCACCAGAACCTTGCTGTCGGGCCGGGCCAGCTGCCGTTCCAGTGCCTCGTCGTCCCCGACGGGCACTCCACGCAGGTCACGGCCCAGACCGCTGATCGCCTTGATGAAGCCGTCGTACGTGGGGGTGTGGACGACGACGCCGTCGCCGGGGCCGCTCCACATCCGCAGCAACTGGGAGAGCTGGTTGAGCACGGAGGGCGCGTACACGATGCGGCCGGTGTCGATCTCCGTGTCGTACCGGACGGCGAACCAGTGGCGGACGGCGGAGAGGAAGTCCTCGTTCCGCCAGTCGGTGTAGCCGAAGACTCCGTGCGCGACCCGGTCACGGAGGGCGTCGAGGACCACGGGAGGGGAGGCGAAGTCCATGTCGGAGATGGTGAAGGGCAGCAGGCCGTCGACTCCGAACCGGTCCGCGACACCGTCCCACTGCACGCTCCATGTCCCCCGGCGGTCGACGACCGCGTCGAAGTCGAAGCTCACGATTCCCCTCCCCTGTGGACACACCACGGGCCCGGCGCCCGCGAGGGGGTACCGGGCCCGTGGTGAGGCGGCTGCTTACTTGATCTTGGTACCGGAGGAGCGCAGCGCCGCGCAGGCCTCCGTGACACGGGTGGCCATGCCGGCCTCGGCCAGCTTGCCCCAGGTGCGCGGGTCGTAGGTCTTCTTGGAGCCGACCTCGCCGTCGACCTTCAGGACGCCGTCGTAGTTCTTGAACATGTGGTCCGCCACCGGACGCGTGAAGGCGTACTGGGTGTCGGTGTCGAGGTTCATCTTCACGACGCCGTTCTCCAGGGCCGTGGCGATCTCCTCAGCGGTCGAGCCCGAGCCACCGTGGAAGACGAAGTCGAACGGGTCGGCCTTGCCGTACTGGGCGGAGACGCCCGCCTGGAGGTCCTTCAGCAGCTCGGGGCGGAGCACGACGTTGCCCGGCTTGTAGACGCCGTGCACGTTGCCGAAGGACGCGGCCAGCAGGTAGCGACCCTTCTCGCCCAGGCCCAGGGCCTCGGCCGTGCGCAGCGCGTCGTCCACGGTGGTGTAGAGCTCGTCGTTGATCTCGTGCGAGACACCGTCCTCCTCGCCACCGGTCGGGGTGATCTCGACCTCGAGGATGATCTTCGCGGCGGCGGCCTTCGCCAGCAGCTCCTGGCCGATCGCCAGGTTGTCGGCGAGGGTCTCGGCCGAGCCGTCCCACATGTGGGACTGGAACAGCGGGTTGCGTCCGGCCTTCACGCGCTCGGCGGAGATGTCGAGCAGCGGACGGACATAGCCGTCCAGCTTGTCCTTCGGGCAGTGGTCGGTGTGCAGCGCGACAGTGATGTCGTACTTGGCGGCGACGATGTGCGCGAACTCGGCCAGGGCGACGGCGCCGGTGACCATGTCCTTGCTGTACTGGCCACCCAGGAACTCGGCACCGCCGGTGGAAATCTGGATGATGCCGTCGCTCTCGGCCTCCGCGAAGCCACGCAGTGCGGCGTGCAGGGTCTGGGACGAGGTCACGTTGATGGCGGGGTAGGCGAACTTGCCTGCCTTCGCCCGGTCAAGCATCTCGTTGTAGACCTCGGGAGTCGCGATGGGCATATGTCCGCTCCTTGTGATGTGCGGGTATGTGGTACGGGGGCCCGGGGTGCGTCCCCGGTGAACCCAGTGCCCTGACCTTGGGCGACGTCATCGTCGCGGCCTATCTTTCCAGACTCCCGCCCGGGGTCCACCATGCCTGCCCCGCCCGCATGGCGAAGGGGCGGACTGTTTCACGTGAAACAGTCCGCCCCTTGGAATCACCCCAGCTCAGGCCATGATCAGGCGAGACCGAGCTCATCGAGCGAATACGCGTTGATGTACGGCAGGCCCGCCTCCGCGATCTTGGGGGCGGCGCCGCGCTCCACGATCACGGCCACCGCGACGACCTCGCCGCCGGCCTCCCTGACCGCCTCCACGGCGGTCAGCGGGGACCCGCCGGTCGTCGACACGTCCTCCACGACCAGGCAGCGCCGGCCCTTCACGTCCGTGCCTTCGATCCGGCGCTGCATGCCGTGCGCCTTGCCCGCCTTGCGGACGACGAACGCGTCCAGCCGCTCACCGCGCGCGGCGGAGGCGTGCAGCATCGAGGTCGCCACCGGGTCGGCGCCCAGCGTCAGCCCGCCCACGCAGTCGTAGTCCAGGTCGGCGGTGGCGTCGAGCATCACCTGACCGACCATCGGCGCGGCCTCGCCGTCCAGCGTGATCCGGCGCAGATCGATGTACCAGTCGGCCTCGATGCCCGAGGAGAGGGTCACCTTGCCGTGCACCACGGCCTTGTCCTTGATCTGCTGGAGCAGCTCAGCACGAACGTCAGTCATGGGGCTCAGCTTAAGGGCGCCGGTCCGCCGGCTCAGAGCCGCCGCCAGCTCCAGGTCGTGGCGATCTCCAGCGGCTCGATCGGGGTGACCAGCCGCGGATGGGTGTTGAGACCGTTCGGCGGGCCCGACTGCGGTTCGACACAGACCGCCTCGGCCTGCTCGTCGTAGACCACGACCCACTCCGCCGGGCTGCGGACGATCAGCTCCAGCCGGCCCGGCCAGGTCAGCGTGACGTCGACCCCGTCGGGCATTCCGAAGCAGTCGTCCCACGGGCCCGGGAGCGGCGTGATGCGCTTGCCGGTCGGCAGGTGGTCCTCACCGCGCTCCTCCTGCCACTCCGGCGTGAAGGCGATCCGCACGTCCTCGCCGCCGTCACCGAGGTTGCGCAGGAACCAGGGGTGCCAGCCCGCCTGCGCGGGGAACGACGTCCCGTAGGTCTCCACACCCATCCGGACGGTGACGGAGTCCTCCGCCAGCTCGAACGTCTGGGTGACCCGCCCGGTGTACGGCCACGGGTCGGCGAGGTCGTAGGTGAAGGCCGCCTCGCTCTCGTCCGCCCGTGCGGTGCGCCACGCGGTGTCCCGGCCGGTGCCGTGAATGGCATGCGGCGGGGCGTTGAGCGGCAGCCGGTGCGGTACACCGCCGTTGCTGAACCGCCCGTCCCGCGTGCGACCGCACCACGGCACCATCGGGAACGAGCCGTACCGCTCGCCCTGCCGCAGCACCTCGGTGCCGCCGATGCGCAGGCTTCCGATGCGGCAACCGATCGTAGGATGCACGGTCAACTCGACGTCACCGGCGGCCAGCCGGATGCTCTGTTCGCTACTCACACCCCGACATTACGGCGTGTCACCTACGGCGGCGCAGCGCCCTGCCGACCACGACCGCAGACGCCAGTGCGAGGGCCGCGGCGGGAGCCAGCCACCGCAGGGTGGCCCCCGCGGAGGAGGCGTCGGCAGCCGGGGTGGGCGCGTAGCGACCGCGTGGCGGGGCGTGGTCGACCTCCTCCGCGCTGCGGCCGATCATGGTCCGCCGTGCGTGGGCGGCCTCCGCGGGCACCGCGCCCGGCAGGCCGGACAGATCGTCGAGGTCCTCGATGCTTTCGAGGTCGTCCACCGCGTCCACGCCGTCGACCCCGTCCAGGTCCTCGGCGCCGTCGACCTCGTCGAGATCGTCGAACTCGTCGTCGGCGTCCGCACCGAGCGACGGCGGAGGTACGGGGGCGTCGAACACCGAGCCGGCGGCGTCGTCCGCACCGGTCGGGTCCTGGGCGTCGCCCCCGGTGGCGGTCGCGGGGCCACCGGTTCCGTCGGCGCCCGCCTCACCGGCCGCGTCCAGAGGCTCCGCGGCAGGAGCGGCACCGGCGCCCCCGCCTTCGGCGCGGTCCCCGGGCATCGGGTCCTCGAAGGCTGCCGCGGCCAGCGCTTCCGCGAAACGGTCGAGAAGCCGGTGCGCCGCGGAGACCTTCGCGCCGGCCGCGAGGTCGGCCAGCCGCCCCTCGGCATGCGCGGAGCCACTGAAAGTCACCGTCGTGCCGCCGTCGGTCGGGGCCGGGCGGATCATCAGCGTCACCTTCACCGAGCCGCCGCCGCGTGCCTCCGCGCCCTCGCCCTCGACGGCGAAGGCGCCGCCCCTCTCGTCGTCCTGCTCCGTGAGGTGCAGGGCGCCGCGGTAGGTGATGGTGTGGCCGGCGACTCTGACCTTGAGCCGCCCCGACAAGGGGCCGGCCGACTCGTCTGCGTCCTGCTGGAGCCCAGGGACGCAGCGGGCGACCCTGGCCGGGTCCCGCAGCGCACGTCGGAGGGTCTCAGCCGGTACCGGAACGAACACCTCATGCTCCATGGAAGCCGAGCCTACTCAGCACGGCCCGCCGCGTCTGCCTTTCCCGCGCGAGCCCCTCCCGTCCGCGTCTTCGCCGCCCCCGGTAGGCGGCGGCCGGGTCGGGCCGGGGGTGGAGCCGTCAGCGCGTGTAGCGCGGGTGGACCAGCGTCGAGGGCAGCAGACCCGTCAACCGGGTGCGCTCGGCCGCGTACGTGTCCTGCGTGAGCGTGTCCTCGACCTCCGAGCGCAGCCGCGGCGCGTCCGCGCCGATCCCGAGTTGCGGTGCGTGCCCCTCGGCCGCGATCAGCAGTCCCCAGTCCGTGGCCGCGTCCGCCCCCGCCCTGAACCGCGCAGGGCCGCCCGCCACCCCCGCCTCCGACCCGCGGACCCGGTACGGGGTCGTACCGAAACCGGCCGCCCGCAAGGTCGCGTCGACCGTCCAGTACGTATGGGGCCGCCCGGTCGGCCCTGCGTGGACCACGAGCCGTCCGCCGTCCGCCAGGACCCGCCCGGCCAGCCCGTAGAACTCCTGCGAGTAGAGCTTGGTGCTCGCCGTGATGCCCGGGTCGGGCAGGTCGCAGACGATCACGTCGTACGTGCCCTCGTGCTCACGCAGCCAGGAGAAGGCGTCCGCCGTGACGACCCGCATCCGCGGGTCGTCGTACGCGTCGTCGTTCAGCGCCACGAGTGCCGGATCGCTGCGGGCCAGCCCGACGACTCCCGGGTCGAGCTCGACGAGGGTCACCGACCGGACATCGGCGTACCGCAGCACCTCACGGGCCGCCAGCCCGTCACCGCCGCCGAGGATCAGCACCCGGTCGTGCGGACCGCGCATGGCGGGGTGGACGAGCGCTTCGTGGTAGCGGTGCTCGTCCGCGCCCCGCACCTTCAGCCGCCCGTTCAGGAAGAGGTCCGGCGGCCGGGAAGGCCCGTCGGTGACCACGACCTCCTGGACACCGGTGCGCACGGCGACCCGCACATCGGAGCCGTAGACCGCCCGGCGGGCCGCCCGTTCGAAGTCGTCGACCATGACGGTGGCGCCGGCCAGCACCGCCACCACGAGGATGTTGAGGGTGAGCAGCCTGGTCCGCCAGCGCGGTGTGAGGTCACGGCGGAACAGCCACAGCACCAGCGCCCCGCCGGCCACGGCGTTGACCGCGCCCGTCACCAGCGCCCCGGTGAGTTCCCCCAGCCACGGCAGCAGCAGGAACGGGAACGCCAGCCCGCCGACGAGCGCCCCCACGTAGTCCGCGGCGAACAGGTCGGCGACGGTGCCGTCCGCGTCCCGCCGGGAGATGCGCTGGATCAGCGACATCAGCAGCGGCAGCTCCGCGCCGATCAGGATGCCGATGGTCAGGCTGAAGAGCACCAGCGGCACCCCGGATCCGCCGAACCAGGCGAAGGACGCGTAGAGCACCATGGCCGAACTGCCGCCGACCAGCGCCAGTGCCGCTTCCAGCAGTCCGAAGCCCACCGCGGCCCGGCAGCGCATCCGTTTGGCCAGCAGCGATCCGATGCCCATCGCGAACACCATCACCGACAGGACCACGGACGCCTGGGTGACGGAGTCCCCGATCAAGTACGTGGCGAGCGCGACGAGTTCCAGTTCGTAGACCAGACCGCAGGCGGCGCAGACGAAGACCGCGGCGAGCACCAGATGGCGGCCGGAGTCGGGACGCACGGGCAACAGCACCATGTCCTGGGGCGGCGAGGTCTGCGGCCGGTCGATCATCCTCGACACGCTACGTCACCGCAACCCCACGCATTGTCACCCACAGGTGTCGACTACAGACCGGAATGCTCGGGGTGGGGATCGGGGTGGCGCATGCCCCGCGCGTTCTGCGACCCGCGTGCCACGAAGCCGACGCGCGTACGCGTGACCACCAGCCGGCCCTCCTGCGGGTACGCGTGCCAGGTCCGCCAACGCGCCTGCCCCTCACCGCTCTGCGCCACCATCGCGGTGAACGCGTGCGGGGAGCCGGGGAACGTGCCGGCGAGACCGTGGGGGTGGTCCGCGACGAGAGCCAGCAACTCCTGGGCCCGGCCCGCGAACGAGCGTTGGGAGAGCGTCTCGACACGGGCCGCGAACTCGTACTCCCAGTCGCCGAGCCGCTTCGCCACCCCGAGGGGCAGCGGTGTGCTGCTGCCGGGGATGCAGGCGACGGTCTCCGAACAGGTGCCTTTCTTCTCCTCGAGCAGCACCTGGTGGGAGGCGCCCAGCAGCCTCAACTGCAGCTTTGAGCCGGACAGTTCGAGGTCGAGGACGGCCAGGGCCGGGAGCGGCTCCCGGCCGAGCGCCCAGGCGAGGTCGTCGGCCCGGGTGTCGGTGTAGGCGGTATCGATGGTCGTGAGCATGGGTCGGCTCCGCAAGCGCGCTTCGGCGGGTGGACGCGTGGACCTGGCACTCCGAAAAACGGTGCGCAAGACGTGTGGGGGGTGGCCTGCATCGGTCCACGTGAGGTCCGAGGGCTGGATGGATCCAACAGGTTCCGACGATGAGAAAATCACGAAGTGGATGTCGCCCACAGCGTTTTTACCCAACTTCGCGCGGTTTCCATCCCCTCGGGGGCCCATAGGTTCAACTGTTCAACCGACGGCGAGCGGTTGAAGTCAACACATCCACCGGACAATCTGCCAACACGAAGGCACCCGGCGGGTGTTGGCTTCCCACGCCCACCCGTCGGGCACCTTCACCATCGCGGACCAGCTGCCCCGTGTCAGCTGCCTCCGCCGCATCCGCCCCCGCCGCCGCACGACGAGCTGCTGCTGCTGCCGCCGCCGCACGACGAGCTGCTGCTGCCGCCGCACGACGATCCGGAGTCGCCCCACCAGCCGCCGCCCGCGGCGCCACTGCTGCTCCGGCGCCGGCCACTGCGGCTCCCCCCGGACGCGGCCACCGCGATGAACACGATGATCACGACAGCGATCAGCCCGAACCCGACAAACATCATGGTCCTCACCGTCCTTCTCGTTCCCCCGTCGGAGGTACCTTCCAGGCCGGTGGCTCTGGAGGGAGGGACCCCCTCGACGCTGCGTGACCGCTTCTCCCGTGTTCACGGGACGCTCATCCGCGTGGCAAGGAGATGCCCTCGGCCACTCGGAGCCAAAGCAGACTTGAGCAACTCCAGAGGTTCCGCGCAGGATGACCGCCATGACGACGCACAGGACAGCAGGCGAAGAGGGCCCCCGGCCGCTGCTCAACCGCAGGCTGGCGGAGTTCGGCACCACGATCTTCGCGGAGATGTCGGCGCTGGCCCTGAGCACCGGCTCGATCAATCTCGGCCAGGGCTTCCCCGACACGGACGGCCCCGAGGAGATCAGGGAGGCGGCGGTGCGGGCCCTGCGTGACGGCCGCGGCAACCAGTACCCGCCCGGTCCCGGCGTCCCGGAGCTGCGCACCGCGATCGCGGAGCACCAGCGGCGCTTCCACGGCCTGGAGTACGACCCCGACACGGAGGTCCTGGTCACGGCGGGCGCCACGGAGGCGATCGCGGCGGCCCTGCTGGCGCTCGTGGAGCCGGGCGACGAGGTGATCGCGCTGGAGCCCTACTACGACTCGTACGCGGCGAGCATCGCCATGGCGGGCGGCGTACGGGTTCCCGTGACCCTGCGCCCGCACGGGCCCGCCTTCCGCCTCGACCTGGACGAGCTGCGTGACGCGGTCACCGACCGCACCCGCCTGCTCCTGATCAACACGCCCCACAACCCCACCGGCACCGTCCTGACCCGCGCGGAGCTGGCGGCGATCGCCGAGCTCGCGGTCGAACGGGACCTGCTCGTGGTCACCGACGAGGTCTACGAGCACCTGGTCTTCGACGGCGAGCACGTACCGCTGGCGTCGTTCCCCGGGATGCGCGAGCGCACCGTCACGATCTCCAGCGCCGGCAAGACGTTCTCGTTCACCGGGTGGAAGGTCGGCTGGGTCACCGCCTCCCCCGAGCTGGTGGCGACGGTCCGCTCGGCGAAGCAGTTCCTGACGTACGTCTCCGCGGGCCCGTTCCAGTACGCGGTCGCCGAGGCGCTGCGCCTCCCGGACGCGTACTTCGACGGCCTCCGCGACGATCTGCGGGCCAAGCGTGACCTGCTGGGCGAGGGCCTGGCCGCGGCCGGGTTCACGGTGCACCGCCCTGCCGGCACGTACTTCGTCACCACCGACATCCGGCCGCTCGGCGAGACGGACGGCTTCGCCTTCTGCCGAGCGCTGCCCGAGCGCTGCGGCGTGGTGGCCATCCCGAACGCGGTCTTCTACGACCACCGCGACGAAGGGGCTCCGTTCGTGCGGTTCGCGTTCTGCAAGCGGGTGGACGTGCTCGAGGAGGCCGTCGCCCGGCTGAAGTCCCTGGCGCCCTGAGAAAGCGGCGGGCCCGGCGGGCCGGCGATCAAGTGGATCGCCGGGCCCGCCGGGCCTCACGTGTGCGTGACGCTCAGGCGTCGTCGGCCGGCTTCTCCTCCTCCGGGACGGCCAGACCGAACTGCTCCGCGAGCCACTTGTCGAACTCGATCGAGGCGCGCACCCAGCTGACCGTGGACGACACGAAGTGCTCGAGGCTCACGCCCGTGCCGATGAGCATCTGCGCCTCATCGATGAGGCGGATCGTCGGAAGCTCGGCGCCCTCTTCCTCGTGGAGGTGGGTGTAGACCTTCGGCCACAGCGTGCGGCGGTTCCAGTCGTCGATGGCGTCGAGGATCTTGGCCTTCTCGGTGACCGCGTGCGGGCGGTCGTAGAAGGTCCGCACCGAGAAGACCTGCTGCTCGTCCTCGCCACGGAACATGAAGTACGTGCGGAAGTCCTCCCACGGCGCCGCGAGGTCACCCTCGTCGTCGACGACGTACTTCAGCTCCATCTGGTCGAGGAGCTGCTTCACCAGGTCCTGGTCGGGAACGACGGGGCCCGCCGGTCCTGCGGCCTGAGGCTTGGGCTGGCCCCCGAAATTCGGAATCGAGGACGGGTCGATGGTCACCGTGTATTTCCCTTCGTACGGATGCCGCCATCCTCTCCCATCCCCGGCGGGGGCTGGCAAGCCCCGCCACCCGCGATCCGCTGCGGGCTGACAAGATCTGCCGCTCCGGTGCCCGGCCTGCCGCTGTCCGGGTGACGGGGCGGACGACGAAAGGGGCACGAGGACCGGGGGCGGTGCCCTCGTCCTCGTGCCCCTGCCGGGACGCCGTCGTGCGTGGCGCTAGCCCGCCGCGCCCACGATCAGTCCGTCCTCGAAACGGTCCACCCGTACGGTGTCGCCGTCCTTGACCTCGCCCGCCAGGATCTCCTTCGCGAGCCGGTCCCCGATCGCCGTCTGGATCAGCCGCCGCAGCGGGCGCGCGCCGTACGCGGGGTCGTTGCCCTCCTCCGCGAGCCAGGCCAGCGCCTCAGGGGTGACGTCCAGGGTCAGCCGGCGCTCCGCCAGCCGCTGGGCCAGCCGTCCGATCTGGAGCTCCGCGATGCGCTCCAGCTCCTGCTCGGACAGGGCGGAGAAGACCACCAGGTCGTCGAGCCGGTTGAGGAACTCCGGCTTGAAGGAGGCCCGCACGACCTCCAGCACCTGCTGCTTCTTCTGCTCCTCGCCGGTCGTGGGGTCCATCAGGTACTGCGAGCCCAGGTTGGAGGTGAGGATCAGGATGGTGTTGCGGAAGTCCACCGTCCGGCCCTGTCCGTCGGTGAGGCGCCCGTCGTCGAGCACCTGGAGCAGGACGTCGAAGACCTCGGGGTGGGCCTTCTCCACCTCGTCCAGCAGCACCACGCTGTACGGACGCCGGCGCACGGCCTCGGTGAGCTGGCCGCCCTCCTCGTAGCCGACGTAGCCGGGGGGCGCGCCGACCAGGCGGGCCACGCTGTGCTTCTCGCCGTACTCGGACATGTCGATGCGGACCATCGCCCGCTCGTCGTCGAAGAGGAAGTCGGCGAGCGCCTTCGCCAGCTCCGTCTTGCCGACACCGGTCGGGCCGAGGAAGAGGAAGGAACCGGTGGGCCGGTCCGGGTCGGCGATGCCCGCCCGGGTCCTGCGCACCGCGTCGGAGACCGCCTGCACGGCCTCGGACTGGCCGATGAGCCGGCGGCCCAGCTCCTGCTCCATGCGCAGCAGCTTCTGCGTCTCGCCCTCGAGGAGGCGTCCGGCCGGGATGCCGGTCCAGGAGCCGACGACGTCCGCGATGTCGTCCGGGCCGACCTCCTCCTTGACCATCGTGTCCTTGGAGGCCTCGGCCTCGGCCTGCGCCGCCTCCTCCAGCTCGCGCTCGAGGCCGGGGATCTCCCCGTAGAGCAGCTTGGACGCGGTGTCGAAGTCGCCGTCGCGCTGGGCGCGTTCCGCCTGCCCGCGCAGGTCGTCGAGGCGTTCCTTCAGCTCACCGACGCGGTTGAGGCCCTGCTTCTCCTTCTCCCAGCGGGCGGTGAGTCCGCGCAGCTCCTCCTCCCGGTCGGCCAGGTCCCTGCGCAGCTTCTCCAGACGCTGCTTGGAGGCGGGGTCGGACTCGTTCTTGAGGGCCAGCTCCTCCATCCGCAGCCGGTCGACGGCGCGCTGGAGTTCGTCGATCTCGACGGGCGAGGAGTCGATCTCCATGCGCAGCCGCGACGCGGACTCGTCGACGAGGTCGATGGCCTTGTCGGGCAGGAACCGGGAGGTGATGTACCGGTCGGAGAGGGTGGCGGCGGCGACCAGGGCGCTGTCGTTGATCTGCACCTTGTGGTGGGCCTCGTAACGGCCCTTGAGCCCGCGCAGGATGGCGATCGTGTCCTCGACCGACGGCTCGGCGACCAGCACCTGCTGGAAGCGGCGCTCGAGGGCCGGGTCCTTCTCGATCCGCTCGCGGTACTCGTCGAGCGTCGTCGCGCCGACCATCCGCAGCTCGCCGCGGGCCAGCATCGGCTTGAGCATGTTGCCCGCGTCCATGGCGGAGTCGCCGCCGGCGCCCGCGCCGACGACGGTGTGCAGCTCGTCGATGAAGGTGATGATCTGGCCGTTGCTCTCCTTGATCTCGGACAGCACGGTCTTCAGCCGCTCCTCGAACTCACCGCGGTACTTGGCGCCCGCCACCATCGCGCCGAGGTCGAGCGCGACGAGCCGCTTGTTGCGCAGCGACTCGGGCACGTCGCCCTTCACGATGCGCTGGGCGAGGCCCTCGACGACGGCGGTCTTGCCGACGCCGGGCTCGCCGATGAGGACCGGGTTGTTCTTCGTGCGCCGCGACAGGACCTGCACGACGCGGCGGATCTCCTGGTCCCGGCCGATGACCGGGTCGAGCTTGCCCTCGCGGGCCGCCTCGGTGAAGTCCGTGCCGAACTTCTCCAGCGCCTTGTACTGACCCTCCGGGTCGGGTGTGGTCACCCGGCGCCCTCCCCTTGCCTTCTCGAAAGCGTCCAGCAGTTCCTTGGCGCCCGCGCCCTGCCGGTCCAGCACCTCGCCCGCCGCGCCGCCCTTCGCCGCGATGCCGATGAGCAGGTGCTCGGTGGACAGGTACTCGTCGCCGAGCTCCTTGGCCCGCTGCGAGGCGTCGGCGATGACGGCGAGCAGCTCGCGGTTGGGCTGGGGCGGGGCGACCGTGGAGCCGGTCACGCTCGGCAGCGACGCGAGGATGCGCTCGGCCCCGGAGCGCACGGCTGCCTGGTCCGCGTCGACGGCGGCCAGCAGATCGGTGATGTTCGCGGCAGCTTGTCGTCCTTGGCCCTCCAGCAGGGCGAGAAGAAGGTGCGCCGGGGTCAGGTCCGGGTGCCCGTCGGACACCGCCCTGCTGGTGGCGGCGTTGATCGCGTCCCGGCTCTTGTTGGTCAGCTCGGCGTCCACGTGCGCATCTCCTCCTTGCCGAATGGACCGGTTCCCTCGGTTATGACTCGGACAACGTGCATAAAGTTGAGTCTATTCCACTCAGGGTGCTGTCCGACAGAGCCCGGAGGTAGGTTCCGGCCCATGGCCATCGACCCTCGCAACCCCGGCGCGTCCTACCTCAGCTTCTGGCGCGATCACCACATGTGCACACTGACGACGCCGCGCCCGGACGGCACTCCGCACGTCGTCGCGGTGGGCGTCACCTACGACCCCGAGGGCGGGTTCGCCCGGGTGATCACCAACAAGCACAGCCGCAAGGTCGCGAACGTGCTGGCCGCCGGCCCGGACGGGGCACGGGTGGCGGTCTGCCAGGTGGACAGAGGCCGCTGGGCGACGCTGGAGGGCATCGCGACGATCCGCACGGAGGCGGAGACGGTCGCGGACGCGGTGAGCCGTTACGCGGAGCGGTACGGACGCACCCCGGCCCCCAATCCGGACCGGGTGGTCATCGAGATCGCGCTCACCCGCGCGATGGGCCGGGCATAGCCGGGCCGGGCGCCGGAGAAGTTTCCGGGCAGCACAACGGCGCCATCGTGTTTCAGGTCCACGATGGCGCCGCTGTGTGGGGGAAGCACCTGAGCGATTTGAAACGACGGGGGAATCGCTCAGGCACTGCGGGGGGTGGCGGTGGTGTCCGGCTCGGCCAGCTGGTGGTCACGCTGGTCGAGATTGACAAAAATCATGCCGTACCGGATGGCACAGCGGACGGGCTGCGGAGCCCCTCGGGGCCGGCGAAGACAGCGATAGGCACGGACATCCTCGTCCTCCTCGCGTGCGACGACGATCGGCTCACCGAACAGGGTGACCATCAACGAGTCGCCACGGTGCGGAATCGCCGTGACGAGGTCGATGAAATGCCACCCGGAGCGGTAGGCCGTAGCCATCTCACGCCGGAAGACCCGGTCGTCCGGCGGGACGGTCACGCCGTCACATCCGCGCCGACACTGCCCCATCCGACATCGCCGTCGGACTGCTGGGCGGCAACGGCGGCCTTCCCAACAGGAGCTACGCCCCAGCCGACGTCGCCCTCGGACCCCTCCACGGCGACGGACCTCGCCTTGCCGGGGGCGGAGCCCCAGCCGACGTCCGAGGTCCCCGACGTCCCGATCATCAGCGCAGCAGCAGCTATCGCGGTAGCAAGCACTGACCGAAGCATTCTCTTGTACATAGTCGGCTTCGTCCTCACTTGATGACTTCCATTCCCCCGCGCAACAAGACGATGGCTCATTAGGGCATGTCAAGCCACAGGAGCGATGCATCATGTTCCTGTACGTTCAGGACCCTGGGGGGTGGAGATATGTCAAAAAAGCATACGAAACCGACACATCCTCATCTCGTCACCGAACTCTGTGACGAGGGAGCGCGTCTCTACGCCAGCGCCTTGACCACCGGACGCGTCGCACGTGCCGAGGTCGAACCTGCCCCCTGCCTGTTGGAGTTCGCGCTGCTGCACCCGGATCCGGACGACCCGAACTGGCTGCGGCCGGTCCCTCCGTCGTCCGCCCTGGCGCAGCGCCTGCACCCCATCGAGCGGGAGATCCAGGACCGCAGACGGTTCTCGGTGGAACTCACCGACACGTTCGAGCCCTTCATGGCCATCAGCACCCAGAAGCCTCCCACCACCCACGCCATCACGGTGCTCGAAGGCTTCGACCGCATCGACGCCGCGCTCGACGTGGCGATCGCCGAGAGCCAGACGGAAGTCCTGACCGTACAGCCCGGCGGCGGGCGGAGTGAGCACAACCTGAGCAAGGCCCTCGACCGCAGCAAGCCGCTCATCGACAACGGCATCCGCGTCCGCACCCTGTACCAGCACACGGTCCGGCACAGTCAGCGCACCTTCGCGTACGTCGAGCGCATGGCCGGCACCAAGATGGAGATTCGTACGCTCGAAGAGCTGATCGAGCGGCTCATCATCTGTGACGAGGCGGTCGCGTTCATCCCTGCCAGGGACGACCGCCAAGTCGCCCTCGAGCTGCGGCACCCTGGCCTGGTCGCGTACCTCACCAAGGTGTTCGAACATCTCTGGGCGCGTGCCGTGCCACTCATGGAGGAAGTGCCTTACGGCCCCGCCTCCCACGGCATCAGCGGCGTGCAGCGCTCCATCGCGAAACTCCTCATCGAAGGCCATGTGGACGAGGCCATTGCCCGGCGGCTCGGTATGAACGTCCGTACCTGCCGGGCCCACATTGCCAAGCTGGCTGCCGCGCTCGGCAGCGGCAGCCGTGCCCAACTCGGCTACCTCATCGCAAAGTCCGGGATCCTGGGAGAGACCGAAGACTACTCCGAAGGCGATACGCGCGACTGATCACCTCGCTGCACTCGGATCGTGCCCCGACCACCAGCAACACGGTGTCGCACTCCGTGTTCAGCTTGTCGAACGGGGCGTTGCGCTCGGCGGGGCGGTAGTCGGCACTCCCATCAGCGTCTCCATCACCCCCCCTTGGGCCTGGCAAGTCCTCCAGGTCATCGTGGACCGCGGGACACGTCGTACCGGAGACCCGCAGGCAATCGGCCTCTTGCGGGACCGCGAGGAAGACCTTGGGGTCAGTCACCGCGCGGACGCCAGACGCGGGCTTGCCGGACGGCGACGGTGGCTGCCCACAGCCACATCAGGACGCTCACGATCAGGACGGTCCCCGCCGCCGACCACAGCAGTTCACGTGTGATGTAGGACTCTCCGTCCGCGCTGACCGGGGTTGCGAGCCCAGCCGCGACGACGCTCCCGACAAGACCTGCCAGGGCTCCGATGACTGGGACCAGCATCGCATCGGGCAGTTGCCTGCCGCAGGCTACGCCGACGAGATCGTCGCCCGCCGTATGGGAGTCAGTGTGCGGACCTGTCGCACGCACATCGCCCGACTGATGCGGACGCTCGGCGCCTCGAGCCGCACCCACCTCGGTGCGCTGCTCGCTCAATCGGGCATTGTCGGTGTGGGCTACCGCGCGGCCTCACGCGGCCGCGCCGACGACAAGTGATCGCCGCACGCAAAGGGCCGGAGCGCGTTCCGCTCTCCGGCCCTTGCCGCACCCGCTACAACTTGCCCTACTACTCCGGCCGCTTGGGCCGCCAGACGACCAGCGCGCTCGCCTGCTGGACGTCCTGGTACGGGACGAGGTCGCGCCGGTAGGAAGCGTGCACCTGCGCCTCGCGCTGCTGCATCGCCGCCGCCGCGCCGTCGAGGGCCGACGACAGCTCCGCCACCCGCTGCTGGAGAGCCGCGACCTGGTTCTCCAGTTCGATGATCCGCTTGATACCGGCCAGGTTGATGCCCTCGTCCTGGGACAACTGCTGCACCGTACGGAGCAGTTCGATGTCACGGGCCGAGTAGCGCCTGCCGCGGCCGGCCGTGCGGTCGGGCGAGACGAGACCCAGCCGGTCGTACTGGCGCAGGGTCTGCGGGTGCAGGCCCGACAGCTGCGCGGCGACCGAGATGACGTACACCGGCGACTCGTCGGTCAGTTCGTACGGGTTGCGACTGCGCCCCGACCGGTCCATATCAAGCTCCCTTCGCGGCCTGGAACAACTCCGCCCGCGGATCCTCGTCCGCGGTGGCTTCGCGGTAGGCCTCCAGCGCTTCCCTGGCCTTGTCGCCGAGCTCGGCGGGCACGGCGACCTCGACGGTCACCAGCAGGTCCCCGCGGGTGCCGTCCTTGCGGACCGCGCCCTTGCCGCGGGCACGCATGGTGCGCCCGGCGGGCGTACCGGCCGGCAGCTTCAGCGTGACCGGCGGGCCGCCCAGCGTGGGCACCTTGATCTCGCCGCCGAGCGCCGCCTCCGTGAAGGAGACCGGCACCGTGACGGTGAGGTTGTCGCCCTTGCGGCCGAAGACCGGGTGCGCGTCGACGTGGACGACGACATACAGGTCGCCGGCCGGGCCACCGCGCTCGCCGGGAGCTCCCTTGCCGCGCAACCGGATCCGCTGCCCGTCGGAGACCCCCGCCGGGATGCGGACCTGCATGGTGCGCGACGAGCGGGCCCGTCCGCTGCCCTTGCAGACGTCGCACGGGTCCTGGGCGATCAGCCCGCGGCCCTTGCAGTCCACGCACGGGTCCGTCAGCGAGAAGGAACCGCTGCCGCCGCGGGAGACCTGGCCGGTGCCCACGCACGTCGGGCACACGCGCGGCGTGCCGTTCTTGTCGCCGGTGCCGGAACAGGCCTTGCACGCGGCCGAGCTGGACATCCGCAACGGGACCGTGGCCCCGTCCACCGCCTCGGTGAAGCTGAGCGTCACCTCGGACTCGATGTCCTGGCCGCGCCGCGGCTGGGTGCGCGTGCCCGGGCCGGCGCCTCGGTTGAACAGGCCGCCGAACACGTCCCCGAGGCCGCCGCCGAAGCCGCCGGCCTGGCCGCCGCCCGGGGCGCCTCCGAAGAGGTCGCCCAGGTCGAAGTTGAACGTGCCGCCGGGACCGCCGGCGCCCGGAGCACGGAAGCCGCCGTTGCCGAACAGGGCGCGGGCGTCGTCGTACTCCTTGCGCCGTTTCGGATCGCCGAGGATGTCGTTGGCCTCGGAGATCTCCTTGAAGCGCTCCTCGGCCTTCGCGTCACCCTTGTTGGCGTCCGGGTGGAACTCGCGGGCGAGCTTCCGGTACGCCTTCTTGATCTCGGCCTCTGTGGCGTCCTTGGGGACGCCGAGAACCTTGTAGTAGTCCTTCTCGACGAAGTCCTTCGTGCTCATCGACGTCCCTCCTTCCGGACGTTTCCTGCGTCAGCCCTCCTCGGGGCCACCGCTCTCCTCGTCGGCCGACTTCTCTTCCTTCTGTGCCGGGGCCGCGCCCGGCTGGGGCTCGGCCACCGCGACCCGCGCGGGGCGGATCGTGCGCTCGCCGATGCGGTACCCCGGCTGGAGCACGGCGACGCACGTGGTCTCCGTGACATCCGGTGCGTACGAGTGCATCAGAGCCTCGTGGATGGTCGGGTCGAAGGGCTCGCCCTCCTTGCCGAACTGCTGCAGGCCCATCTTGGCGGCGGCCGTCTCGAGAGACTCGGCCACCGACTTGAACCCGCCCACCAGCTCCCCGTGCTCCCGGGCGCGGCCGATGTCGTCGAGCACGGGCAGGAGCTCGGTCAGCAGCGTCGCCGTGGCGATCTCCTTGACCGTGACCCTGTCGCGCTCCACGCGCCGGCGGTAGTTCTGGTACTCGGCCTGGAGCCGCTGGAGGTCGGCGGTCCGCTCGTTGAGGGCGGTACGCGTCTGGTCCAGCTGCGCCGTCAGGCCGGCGATCTTTGCTGCGTCCCCTGCCGGGGCCGCCGGGCCCTCCTGCTCGGAGGTCTCGGCGGGCTCGGCGGCGTCGTCAGGTGTGGCGCCGGAGGGGACGTCGGGCTTCTCGTCGAAGCCCGGGGTCTCCTCGGTCACGCGGCACCGTCCTTCTTCGGCTTGTCCTCGTCGACGATCTCGGCGTCGACGACGTCGTCGTCGGCCTGGCCGGCACCGGCCTGGCCCTCGGCGCCGGCACCCGCGGCTGCGCCCTCGGGCGCGGCGTTGGCGTACATGGCCTGGCCGAGCTTCTGGCTGACCGCGGCGACCTTCTCCGTGGCGGTGCGGATCTCGGCGGTGTCCTCGCCCTTGAGCTTCTCCTTCAGCTCGGTGAGGGCCGTCTCGACCTCGGTCTTCACCTCGCCGGGGACCTTGTCCTCGTTGTCCTTGAGGAACTTCTCGGTCTGGTAGACGAGCTGCTCGCCCTGGTTGCGGGTCTCGGCGGCCTCGCGGCGACGGTGGTCCTCGTCCGCGTACTGCTCGGCCTCCTGGCGCATCCGGTCGACCTCGTCCTTCGGCAGCGAGGAGCCGCCGGTGACGGTCATCTTCTGCTCCTTGCCCGTGCCCAGGTCCTTCGCGGTCACGTGCATGATGCCGTTGGCGTCGATGTCGAAGGAGACCTCGATCTGCGGCACCCCGCGCGGGGCCGGCGGCAGACCGGTCAGCTCGAACATCCCGAGCTTCTTGTTGTACGCCGCGATCTCGCGCTCGCCCTGGTAGACCTGGATCTGCACGGACGGCTGGTTGTCCTCGGCCGTGGTGAAGATCTCGGACCGCTTGGTCGGGATCGTGGTGTTGCGCTCGATGAGCTTGGTCATGATGCCGCCCTTGGTCTCGATACCGAGGGACAGCGGGGTCACGTCGAGGAGCAGGACGTCCTTGACCTCACCCTTGAGGACACCGGCCTGGAGCGAGGCGCCGATGGCGACGACCTCGTCCGGGTTCACACCCTTGTTGGCGTCCTTGCCGCCGGTGAGCTCCTTGACGAGCTCGGCGACGGCGGGCATCCGGGTCGAGCCGCCGACCAGGACCACGTGGTCGATCTCGGACAGCGCGATGCCGGCGTCCTTGATGACGTTGTGGAACGGGGTCTTGCAGCGCTCGAGCAGGTCGGACGTCAGCTGCTGGAACTGGGCGCGGGTGAGCTTCTCGTCCAGGTGCAGCGGGCCCTCTGCGGAGGCCGTGATGTAGGGCAGGTTGATCGACGTCTCGGTCGAGGACGACAGCTCGATCTTCGCCTTCTCCGCGGCCTCGCGAAGACGCTGGAGAGCCATCTTGTCCTTGGACAGGTCGACGCCGTGCCCGTTGGCGAACTGCTTCACCAGGTAGTCGACGACGCGCTGGTCCCAGTCGTCACCACCGAGGTGGTTGTCACCGTTGGTGGCCTTCACCTCGACGACGCCGTCGCCGATCTCGAGCAGCGAGACGTCGAAGGTGCCGCCACCGAGGTCGAAGACGAGGATCGTCTGGTCGTCCTTGTCGAGGCCGTAGGCCAGGGCGGCCGCGGTGGGCTCGTTGACGATGCGCAGGACGTTGAGGCCCGCGATCTCACCGGCCTCCTTGGTGGCCTGACGCTCGGAGTCGTTGAAGTACGCGGGGACGGTGATCACCGCGTCGGTGACCTTCTCGCCCAGGTACGACTCCGCGTCCCGCTTCAGCTTCTGCAGGATGAACGCGCTCATCTGCTGCGGGTTGAAGTTCTTCCCGTCGAGCTCGATCTTCCAGTCCGTGCCCATGTGGCGCTTGACGGACCGGATGGTCCGATCGACGTTGGTGACCGCCTGACGCTTGGCCACCTCGCCGACCAGCACCTCACCGTTCTTCGCGAAGGCGACGACGGACGGCGTGGTCCTGGCACCCTCGGCGTTGGTGATGACGGTGGGCTCGCCGCCCTCCAGAACGCTGACGACGGAGTTAGTCGTGCCCAGGTCGATGCCGACCGCACGTGCCATTTCGATTCCTCCAACGACTGACTTGAGTGGAACTGGCTCAAGGATGCCTCACCCGTTGGACCGAGTCAACCAACCTGAGTCTGAGCGGCTCAAGTTTTATCCCGCCCTTACGTGCAGCTCTTGGCCTGCGCGTGGCGCACCGTGCGACAGACGTCCGTCTGGGAGAGTCATATCCGAAAAAAGCGGTCAAGAACTCCTCAATGCGGTCAAGAGCCGCCAGGAAGGGACCGCCGGACACGGACGAGAGGGCGCTCCCCATGCCGGCAAAGCGAGCCGTCGATCTGACGGGCGCCGTGCTCCTGCTGCTGGTGCTGTCGCCGCTCCTGCTGTCCGCTTCGGCCGCCGTGGCTCTGACCTCGGCCGGCCAGGTGCTGGAGCGCCACGAGCGCGTGGGCCTCGGCGGCCGCACCTTCACGATGTTCACGTTCCGGACCAGGTACGCGGGCCGCGTCACCGCCGTGGGCAAGGCGCTGCGCCGCCACTTCACGGACCGGCTCCCCCAGCTGATCAACGTGGTGCGCGGCGAGATGTCCCTGGTCGGGCCGCTCCCGCTGGCTCCGGACGCCGTCCGCGACGGGCTCTGGCCCGAGCGCGCCCGGCTCGCCGTGCGGCCCGGAATGACGGGCCTCTGGCAGGTCGGCGGGCGCTCGGAGCTGCCCTGGGAGGAAATGACCGTCCTGGACCTGCATTATGTGGAGCAGCACTGGCTGGGACTCGACCTGGTGATCCTGGCCCGCACGGTGCCCGTGGCGGTCGCCGGACGACGCGTGGTCCATGCCGCCCCAGTGACCCCGGTCAGGGTTGCCTGAGCGACACAGATCACCGCGCGCGTGGCTACAGTGCGGCGGAATAAGTGGGTACTCTCAGCACGGACTGAATAAGTTACCGCTTAGTAGTAGTGCTGGACCACCCACCCTCGCAGGCCCGAGGAGCCCCGAAATGCAACTCGCCGCGATCATCGTGTCGCTGACCCTGAGCGTGGTCGGCGTTGCGCTCATCTCCCGAGCGGTCGCGCAGATCTACCGGTTCGTGAAGCTCGGGCAGCCGGTGCCTGCGGGCAGCCGCACCGACGACCCGAAGGCCCGCACGGTCACCCTGGTCAAGGAGTTCCTCGGCCACACGCGGATGAACCGCTGGGGCATCGTCGGCTTCGCGCACTGGTTCGTCGCGATCGGCTTCCTGACGCTGCCGCCCACGCTGGCCCAGGCGTACGGACAGCTGTTCCAGGCCGACTGGACGCTCCCGGTCCTCGGCGGCTTCCTGCCGTTCGAGATGTACATCGAGTTCATCGGCCTGATGACCGTCGTGGGCATCGTCGTCCTGATGGCGATCCGCCTGATGAACCTGCCCTCGCGGGCCGGCCGCAAGTCCCGCTTCGCGGGCTCCAAGGCGTGGCAGGCCTACTTCGTCGAGTACATCATCCTCACCATCGGACTCGCGATCCTCGCCCTGCGCGGGCTCGAGGGCGCGATCCACCACGTCGACGGCTACGACGCCGCGTACTTCGTCTCGTACCCGCTGGTGCTCGCCTTCGACGGCCTGAGCGTGCCGACCCTGCAGACGCTGATCTACTTCGTCGCGATGATCAAGATCGGCACCTCGCTGATCTGGATGATCACCGTCGCGCTCAACACCAACATGGGTGTGGCCTGGCACCGCTTCCTCGCCTTCCCGAACATCTGGTTCAAGCGCAACGCCACCGGCGAGTCGGCGCTCGGCGAGCTGAAGCCGATGACGTCCGGCGGCAAGGAGATCGACTGGGAGGACCCGGGCGAGGACGACGTCTTCGGCGTCTCCCAGGTCGAGCAGTTCTCCTGGAAGGGCATCCTCGACTTCTCCACCTGCACCGAGTGCGGCCGCTGCCAGTCGCAGTGCCCCGCCTGGAACACCGGCAAGCCGCTCTCCCCCAAGCTCCTGATCATGTCGCTGCGCGACCACGCGCACGCCAAGGCCCCGTACCTGCTGGCCGGCGGCGGCAAGACCATGGAGGGCGAGGAGAAGGCCTCCGCGGAGCAGCTGAAGGACGTCCCCGCCTCCGCCCTGGCCGAGGCCGAGCGCCCCCTGATCGGGACGCTCGAGGAGAACGGCGTCATCGACCCCGACGTCCTGTGGTCCTGCACCACCTGCGGCGCCTGCGTCGAGCAGTGCCCGGTCGACATCGAGCACATCGACCACATCGTCGACATGCGCCGCTACCAGGTCATGATCGAGTCCTCGTTCCCGTCGGAGGCGGGCACGATGCTCAAGAACCTGGAGAAGAAGGGCAACCCCTGGGGTCTCGCCAAGAAGCAGCGCGTGGAGTGGACCAAAGAGGTCGACTTCGAGGTCCCGATCGTCGGCAAGGACGTCGAGGACCTCACCGAGGTCGACTACCTGTACTGGGTCGGCTGCGCCGGCGCCCTCGAGGACCGCGCCAAGAAGACCACCAAGGCCTTCGCGGAGCTGCTGCACATGGCGGGCGTCAAGTTCGCGATCATGGGCGGCGAGGAGAAGTGCACCGGTGACTCGCCGCGGCGCCTGGGCAACGAGCCGCTGTTCCAGCAGCTCGGACAGGAGAACGTCGCGATGCTGAACATGGCGTTCGGTGAGTCCCTCGATGAGGACGGAGGGGTGGACGAGTCGACGAAGAAGCCGAAGTCGGCGAAGAAGATCGTCGCCACCTGCCCGCACTGCTTCAACACGATCGCCAACGAGTACCCGCAGCTCGGCGGCGAGTTCGAGGTCATCCACCACACGCAACTGCTGCAGCACCTGATCGACGAGGGCAAGCTCGTCCCCGTCACCCCGGTCGACGGTCTGATCACCTACCACGACCCGTGCTACCTGGGCCGTCACAACAAGGTCTACACGCCCCCGCGCGAGATCATGTCGGCCGTCCCGGGCCTGCGCCAGCAGGAGATGCACCGCCACAAGGAACGCGGCTTCTGCTGCGGCGCCGGCGGCGCCCGGATGTGGATGGAGGAGCGGATCGGCAAGCGCATCAACACCGAGCGCGTCGACGAGGCACTGTCCCTCAACCCGGACATCGTCTCCACCGCCTGCCCGTTCTGCCTGGTCATGCTCACCGACTCGGTCAACGGCAAGAAGAACGACGGCAAGGCCAAGGAGTCCCTCCAGGTCGTCGACGTGGCCCAGCTGCTGCTCGACTCGGTGAAGACCCCGCCGTCCGACCCCGCGCCGGAGACGGAACCCGAGGACGCACCGGAACCGGAACCCGTGAAGTAGCCGTCTCCTACCAGGAGAACGACGAGCGGCCGGACCTGCCTCGGGGGCAGGACCGGCCGCTCGCGCGTTGTGGGCGCGGGCCGGCGGTCCGGTCCGGTGCCGCAGCGGCCGTCCGGCCTCCGCCCCCTCGACGCCTCATAACCTTTGCCCTTCGATCAAGCGTCGTCCATTGCCCTCACCGGCCCCCTCGCACGACCATCGTGGGGCGAGGGGGACAGCGGATGACGCGGGTGACAGCGATACGGGGGTGGGCCGTGCGGCGTGCACGAGCCGGCACGGCGACCGCACGGGGCGCGCTCTGCGTGTCCGTGGTGCTCATGGCAGCCCTCACCGGCTGCGACCGCGATCCCGCACCGGCCGCCGGGAAGCCCGCCGCCAAGAACGGCGACGCCGCACCCCTGTCGGGCCCCGCCACCGCGCCCGCACGCCCCGTCCCGCGCGGCGACGGCAGCCGCGTCCCGGCCGACTTCAACGGCGACGGCCACCGCGACCTCGTGCTCGACGACCTGGTGAAGTCCGCAAAGGACAGCCACGGGGACGACGCGGGCATCGGCATCGTCTACGGCACCGGGAGCGCCAAGCGCCTCGACCCGGCCGTACGGCAGCTCCTCACGCCCCGCACGCACGGCGCCGAGGTCCAGGGCGTCCTGCCGGCGGCGTTCGACGCGGAGACCTCCTGCGACCTCGACAAGGACGGCTACGCGGACCTCGTCGTGACCACCGACCCGCCGTACGACGGCACCGGCCGCCCGCCCGTGCCGCTCCAGCTGCTCTTCGGCTCCCCCACGGGCCTCACCGGCAAGGCCGTCGTCCTGGGGATCCCCGGCAAGGCCCGCTACGGCAACGACTGGCCCGGCCACCCCGTGTGCGGCGACTTCGACGGCGACGGCAGCGCCGACCTGGCCGTCACCGCCTCCGCCGGACGTGTCAGCTTCCTGCGCGGGCCGTTCTCCCGTACCGGCGCGCCCCGCGCCGCCGGAGCGCCCGTACCCGGCGGCGGACCCGCCCTCGCGGCACCGGACGGAAAGGCCGACACGAACGGCGACGGCGCCGACGACCTGGTCGTCCTGCCCCGTACCCGTACGACGGGCACCGCCGCCAAGGGCACGCTCCTGCTCGGCGGACCCACCGGGCCCGGCCGCCCCGGCGGCGGACACGTCTTCGACGCGGTCCCCGCGCCGCCCCCGCCCGAGCTCCCGGCCGGCGAGACGAAGCCGGTGACCGACGTGCTCGTGCACGCGGACTTCGACGGCGACCGGCGCCCGGATGTGGTGACGCGTACGCACCACGGCGAACGGGCCGATGTTGTCGCGCTGTACCCGGCCGCTTCCGGCCGGGCCGGCAACCGCCCGCTGATCACCTTCAGCACGGCGGTCTTCCTGCCCTGACCAGCAGTTGGGCGCCCGCCGGGCTTCCTGGGGAGGGCCCCCCGGGGTTCCCCTAGGGGATGTCACAGCTCGGCCGCAAAGGCCCGCGTGTCCCCGGTCCGCCGCCACCTCGCGCTCGCGGACCGGGTACGTTCGATTACGTGGCTGGATTCAGGATCGGACGCGGCCGGGACAACCGCACCCCGCAACGGCAGCAGGCGCCGCAGGCGCCGCCCTACCAGGGCGGTGGTCGGCCGGCACCGCCGCCGTACGGGCAACAGCAGCAGTGGCCGCCGGCGGGCGCGCCCCGGCAGGGCGCGACACCCCAAGGAGGCGGCGGGTACGGCGAGCCGGAGTACTTCGGCGATCCGCACCCCCACTACGCCCCGCCCCAGGACCCGTACGCGGCCAACAACCCCGGCCACACGCAGATGTTCAGCGTGAACGACGACCCCTACGGCGACGGCGGGACCTACCACGCCGGCGCCGTACCGGCGGCCCCGGCCGGCCCGCGCCTGCACTGGAAGCAACTGCTGAGCGGCATCGTGCTGCGGCCCGGCCCCACGTTCCTGCAGATGCGCGACTACGCGGTCTGGGGCCCCGCGCTCGTCGTCACGTTCCTCTACGGCATGCTCGCGATCTTCGGATTCGACGAGCCGCGCCAGGAGGTCATCAACGCGACGCTGTCCAACGCGATCCCGTACGTGCTCATCACCGGCGTCGCGTTCGTGATCAGCGGCCTGGTGCTCGGCGCCGTGACGCACACCCTGGCCCGCCAGCTCGGCGGCGACGGCGCCTGGCAGCCCACGGTCGGCCTCTCCATGCTGATCATGTCGATCACCGACGCGCCGCGCCTCGTCTTCGCCATGTTCCTCGGCGGCGAGAACTCCCTGGTGCAGGTGCTCGGTTGGGTGACCTGGCTGGCGGCGGGCGCGCTGTTCACCGCGATGGTGAGCAAGTCGCACGACCTGCCGTGGCCGAAGGCCCTGGGCGCGTCGGCGATCCAGCTGATCGCGCTGCTGTCGATCATCAAGCTCGGCACGATCTGAGACCGGCGCCCGCGGGCGCGCACGAGGAAGGGCCCCGCCGGCAGCCGGCGGGGCCCTTCCTCGCGATCACGGTCCTTGCCGGCCCTGCGGGCCCTGCCGTCCTCCGGTGACGGCCACCGGGCCCGTCCGTCCCGTTTCAGGCGTCCAGGACCTGGCCGCTGCGGCGCACGACGGGCTTCTCCACGCTCCAGGGGAAGTTGATCCAGTCGTCGGTCCGCTTCCAGACGTACTCGCACTTCACGAGGGAGTGCGACTTCTCGTAGATCACCGCGCTGCGCACCTCGGCGACATGGTCGAGGCAGAAGTCGTGGACGAGCTTGAGCGTCTTGCCGGTGTCGGCGACGTCGTCCGCGATGAGGACCTTCTTGTTGGAGAAGTCGATGACGTTGGGCACCGGCGCCAGCATGACCGGCATCTCCAGCGTCGTCCCCACACCGGTGTAGAACTCGACGTTCACCAGATGGATGTTCTTGCAGTCCAGCGCGTACGCCAGCCCGCCGGCCACGAAGACACCGCCGCGGGCGATGGACAGCACGACGTCGGGCTCGTACCCGTCGTCGGCGATCGTCTGCGCCAGCTCGCGGATCGCCCCGCCGAACTTCTCGTAGGTCAGGTTCTCGCGTACGTCACTCATGCGCTGAAGGTCCTCACACCTGCGTCCGATGGAAATTCATGAACGACCGCGAGGCCGTCGGCCCGCGCTGCCCCTGGTAGCGCGAGCCGTAGCGCGCGCTGCCGTACGGCTCCTCCGCGGGGGAGCTGAGCCGGAACATGCACAGCTGCCCGATCTTCATGCCCGGCCAGAGCTTGATGGGCAGCGTGGCGAGGTTCGACAGCTCGAGCGTGACGTGCCCGGAGAAGCCCGGGTCGATGAAGCCGGCCGTCGAGTGCGTCACCAGACCGAGCCGCCCGAGACTGGACTTGCCCTCCAGCCTCGACGCGAGGTCGTCGGGCAGCGAGATGACCTCGTAGGTCGACGCCAGCACGAACTCACCGGGGTGCAGGATGAACGCCTCGTCCCCCTCCGGTTCGACGAGCCGTGTCAGGTCGGCCTGCTCGACGGCGGGGTCGATGTGGGGGTAGCGGTGATTCTCGAACACCCGGAAGTAGCGGTCCAGCCGCACATCGATGCTCGAGGGCTGCACCATGGATTCGTCGTACGGATCGATGCGCACGCGCCCGGCGTCGATCTCGGCCCGGATGTCCTTGTCTGAGAGAAGCACGCCCCGAGGATACGCAGAGCGCGCGGGCCGTCCCCAATCGGACACCTGCCCGCGCGCCCCTGGCACCGTTGCTGCCTGCTCTTATCGCTCGCCGCGCGGCCCCTGGGGCCCGTGCGGCCCCTCCTGCCCCCGCTGTCCCTGCACCACGGGCACGGCGCTTCTCAGCCGGGCGCAGCGCGGACACCGGATCAGCCGCCCCGGCCCGATCCGGTCGGCCCCGAGCTGCTGCATCGGAAACGAAGCGGTACTGAACACATGCCCCTCGGCACAGCGGACGACCGTGCGCTCCATCAGGTCCATCAGGCCCCTTCCCCAACGAATGCGGACGAACCTCACATTAGGGGATACCCGGGACACCGCCGCACGCGGCACTCCGCCCGCCACGGTACGCCTCAACTCCCGCGCCCCGCACCCGCGTCCACGGCCCGCGGAACACGAACGCCCCGCGGCGAAATACACCGTGGGGCGACCGATGGGGTAGAGTGTGCGACGATGCGGCACCGATCACCGGTGCGCTGTGCGGGTGTAGTTTAATGGTAGAACATGAGCTTCCCAAGCTCAGAGCGCGGGTTCGATTCCCGTCACCCGCTCCATACAGAAGGCCCAGGTCATCGACCCGGGCCTTGTTTGTTGACGAACGCCACCCCTGCCCCTGACCACGGAAACGCAGTCACACCCTCGGAAAGACAACAGCCTCTAACCCAGCACCAGCAGTACCGCCAGGGCGACGAGGAGGGAGTCGATACGGTCCAGTAGACCACCGGAGCCGGGAAGCCAACGACCGGCGTCCTTCACCCGGGCGCCCCGCTTGACCATCGACTCCAGCAGGTCCCCGAGCGGCCCGCCGATCGCCACGGCCACCGCCGTCTGCCACGTCAGGGACGACAGCACGGCGAGCGCTAGGACGCCGGCCGCCGCCCCGGCCAATGTGCCGCTCCATCGTTTGGCGGGCGAGAGCGCGGAGAGCCGGGGGCCGCCGAGATGGCGACCGGCCCCGTACGCAACGATGTCGGCGATCGACACGGCCACGAACAGGACGAGGCCCACCGCACCCGACGGGACGAGACCGGCCAGGGCACCCAACCACACGAGCCCGAGCAGGCCCGCCCCCAGGCGGCGGAGCCCGTGCTCGGCGTCGCCCGACAGCAGGGGCACCCCGGCGATCGCGAGCGCCCCGACCGCCGCCGCTCGAAGCACCTCCCCGGGGGCCAACCAGGCGGTCAGGACGAGCCCGACGATCGCTACGCCGAGCACCGCCCGGTCCACCGGACCCAGCCGCAGCAGCCCGCCGAACTCCGCCACTGCGACCACCCCGACCACGGCCGCGAGCACCGCGATCCCTGGCGGCCCGAGCCAGAACGCGCCCGTGACCACTGGTACGCCGACCGCCCACGCACACCAGCGGACCATCAGCTCACGCCGCCGGGTCGCCGCCACCGCGAGCCCGCCGACCGCCAGTGCCCCGCCCAGGTACGGCACGAGACCGGGGACCGTCGTCACCGGGAGACCCAGCCGCCCGGTACACCCGCCGCCACCGTCGCCCTCACGCACAGCGTGTCCAGGGCGCTACGGCATGCCGCCACGATCCGCGCGTTCTCCGCCGTGTCGCGGATGGCGACACGGACGGTCCTTCCCTCGTACACCGGGGACATCGGCGACAGGTCCCGCAGGTAGACGTCGTGGCGCCGGCACTCACGCACCAGCTGGGCCGCGCTCGGTCCACTCGGCGGCAGGGTCACGGTGAGGAAGTTGGCGACTCCCTCGTCGACCGAGAAGAACCCGTCGAGCTCCGAGAGTTCGGTGGCGAGCCCCCGTCGCAGCACCGCGGTACGCGCCCAGCGTTCCGCGTAGTACCCGGGGTCGCGCAGCGCCGTCACGGCGGCCAGCTGGGCCGGCAGGCTCACGGGCCACGGCGGCGTCCAGCGACGCAGCTCCCCGGCCGTGTCCGGGTCGGCCACCAGGTACGCGGCCCGCATTCCCGACAGCGCGTACATCTTCGAGAGCGACGTGCACACCACGACCCGGCCATCGAGCGAAGCGAGCCCGGCCAACGACTCCGCAGGATCGACATAGCCCAGATACGCCTCGTCGATCCACCACCGGGTCCGCGCGGGAGAGGCTTCAATCACCGCGCGCAGCGTGTCGGCGGGAGCGTGGCGGCCGGTCGGATTGTTCGGATTGACCACCACCACGAGGTCGTACCGCCCGCTCTCGGTCGCGGCAGCGAGCCGGTCCGGATCGAGCAGCCAGCCGTCCTCCCGGCGTAGCCGGAGCCGGTCCACCTGGCAGCCGATAATCCGCTCGGTGACATGGGCGTACTCGCCATAGCCCGGATCCAGCAGCAGCACCCGGCTCCCCGGCGTCAACCAGCGGCCGAACGCCCGGAAGATGAGATCGGACGAACCCGCCCCGACCACCAACGACTCCACCGGCAGCCCACGGACCCCGGCGATCTCCGTGAGCAGTCCTTCCGCACCCGTCGGCGGCGAGGTCCGCGCCGCCCACCCCAGGTCCTCCGACAGCACCTCGCCGACCTTCGGAGACGGAGGGAACCAGGCATCCAGCACATCCGCCGCGACCACCTCGTGCCGGCGGGCCAGCGTCCGGAAGTCCGTACCGATGGCGGAAAAAAAGGCACCGCCGTGCTCGCAGCCGTTCGCGCGTGGCTCGAACTCCACGTCCAACCGCCAGTCGAGGCCCTCCCGCAGCCGCTCCAAGGTCCGGCCATGACGCTCCCGTACCGCGCTCGTCAACTCGGCCACGGACCCACTCAGCACCTCGAACGAGACCACGCCCGAGCGCACTGTCCGCCCCAGCGGGCGCAACCCGGCGGCGAGGTACATGTCCAGTAGCTCGGCGCGCCCCATTGCCACCACCTGGCGACCGCCCCGCGCCGCGACCCAGCGCAGCGCCGCGTACATGAGGAGCGACGCCGCCATGGTGGACCGCCAGCGCTCCTCGACGGTCAGGACGCGGATCTCGAACGGCGCCTCCTCCGACAGCACCGGCAACTCCTCCCGCGTCAGGTACTTGTCCAGCGCGTAGCGACCGACCCACGGCGGGGTGAGGCTGACGAAGCCGATCCGCGTCTCCCCACGGGAGGCCACGAGATATACGTTGTCGCCGTCGAGCCCGTCGCTCAACCGCCCTGACGGATGCACCGGATGCTGGCCCAGCTCCTCCGCGTACACCCGATGCCGCAGCTCATGGATCCAGTCGTGATCATTGGTCGTGGCTGCGCGCAGCTGTACGGCGTGGTCCATGAGCGTCCCCCTGAGGCAATCCGGCGTTCGCTCCCCAGCATGGTGAAGCCCCACGGGCGCCACCAGAGTACGCGTACTCACTTCGGTCCCCCTCGCCCTCGCCCAGTCAGGACGTGCAGGAGGTGGAACCGCGCGCTGAACCGATCCGGGAAGGTCTCGACGCCTTCGACACTCGCGCCTACACGGCCACGTAGTCGTCTCCCGCTTGCGGGCGCGAAGCGGGCCAAGACCACATCGGATGTCACCCCGAAGCTACGACCCGCGGGCCCCCGCGAGCCTCTCCTGTTCGCCCGCCGCCGCGCGCGTGCCCCATCCGTGCCCTTCAGGAGGGTGAACACCGGTCACCACGGGCACATACAGGTCCTCGCGACAGGCGCGCCAAGAGGTGTACTCGCAGGTCAGCAGCCCTACCGGCGGCCCGAGCGGCTTGATTCCCAAGCTCAGAGCGCGGGTTCGATTCCCGTCACCCGCTCCACGAGAAAGCCCCAGGCCGGCGGCCCGGGGCTTCTTTGTTGTCTGGACCGGATCAGGCTTCGCGTGCCCGTTCCGTGGCCGATGCCTGATCATCTGCCTTGGCCGCAGCCTTCCGACGTTCGGCCTGCATCAGGGAGTCGAGCCCGGCAGCGACCTCACGTTGACGCTCGGTGTCCGAGTGCTGATAGATGAGCGCGGCCTTCTCCGTGGACTGGCCGACACGCACCATCGTGTCCTTGAGCGTCGCGCCCGATCGGATGGTCAGGGTGTGTCCGGTGTGACGAAGATCGTAGAACCGGAAATCGGCCGGCAGTCCGACCACGCTACGGGCCTTGCGCCACTCCCGGCCGAAGGTCGAGCGACGGAAAGGCTTGGCCCCGCTCGCCCACGAACAACAACCCGCCCGGGGTCTTCTCCGCGTACCAAGCGAGCCAGGCGTGGATCAACATGAGTCGATTGTGAATGGTGGCTCCCTCCCGTACCTTCTGGAACATGGGAGAGGGGCGGGACGTCACCAACAACGTAAGTAACGGCGTTAGCGGCCATGTCAACGGGCCCGTGGTCCAGGCTGGATCCATCAACGGCAATGTGATCCTGCCTGCTACTCCGAGCCCAGAGGAGGCAGAGTTACGGGCTCGCTGGGCGGCACGCACGAAACGAATCCTGGACGCCGAAGATGCAGAACGTGCAGCACGCTACGCCCAATCTCAGTTTCAGAGACAGAGATTCCTCAAGAAGGCACGTCGTGGAATCTACGGGTCTGTCGTATGGATCCTTTTCGGCCTGTTCCTCGTTGTCGGTGGTCACGGATCCGGGGGCGACAGCACGCGAGTGATGTGGGCGTCGATTGGGTGGTTCGACGTGGTGATCGGTTTCGGATTCCTGGCGAAGCACTGGTTGGCTCTTCGACGCTACCGCTGAGTCCCGGATTGAGCAGCTGATCAACCGCTGTCCTTCAATACGTCTGACACTTGGCGCCACACGTGCGCAGTCGAGTGGATCACGTACCGCAGCCCGTCGCAGGAGTGGTCGTGGCACCTGATCGGCTTGTACTCGCCGAGTGCTGTGGCCTCTTCTGGCCAGGCGTAACCGGGCAGCTCGTCGAGGAGCCCCCGGCATGAGTGATGTACGCGCAACAGTCCCGAGCCGAGCGCGGTCGACACGCTGTGGATGCCGTCGAGCACCTCGTTGTTCGCAAGGGCGACGACGGGATGCCTGTCTGTCCACAACTGAGTGGAAAAGCTCGTCGCGGACGGGTCAATAAACGTCCACTCGGGAACGACCTGCTGCTCGTCGAGCCATGCGCTCACGGCGCGGCTGAGCTGCGCGTCGGTCATCTGTCGGTGTGTGGCCCACGAGTTGGGGCGCCACTCGTTGACCGCGTACAGCCTGTCGTTGGCGCCGAGGCCGTACAGGATCGCCGAGAACTGGTTCGCGGTTCCGTAGTCGATGGCGACCCAGTACCGGCGCATCGGCGGCAGTTCGTCGACGACGTGCCGCTGCTCGTCGAACATGTCGTAGACCGCGCCCTCGGCGATCACCCAGGTGCCCCCGATCATCCGGCGGCGCCAGAGTCCGACGTACTCGGCCCGCAGCGCGTCGATGTAGGCCGCGGAGAGGCTCGGGTTGTCGTCGAGCCGGATGCGCCACGAACGCAGGTCGACGCGGTGCACAACCAGCCGGTTCCCGCCGAGCAGTGCAGCGACGTGCGCCTGCTCCTACCCGGTCACAGCGAGGTACCACTGCGTTTTCGGCGTCGGCCCGTCCGGCACACCGGCGAGCCACTCATCGAGCTGGTACGCGCTGCAGTTTTGATCTCCAGCAGGCTGGACGGTCGAACCACGAGCGCTTTCGAGAGGGGTTGTACGAACGGTTGCCGAGGTTCTGGGACGAAATCAGGAAAGTACGAGAGGCCAATCCTGCATAGCTGATGGGCGAGCAGATGGAGCCAATCGTGTGCCGTGGCATGGACGGCGTAGCACAGGGCGTCGACGCTGTGGTCGTCGAGTGTCAGGGGGTACGGTGGCTGCCTCAGATGCTGCAAAGGTGGTTCGATGGAAGCGGAGTTGGTGGCACTTGCTGCCGCAGGCGCTACGACATTGGTTCAGCAGATGGCGGTGGACTCCTGGGCACAGGCTCGTGACCGGATGGTGTCGTTCTTCTCGCGTCGCGGTGGTGGTGAGGAAGACGTGATCGAGGGGGAGCTGGAGACCTCGCGCGGAGAACTGGCGGCGGCGATGGAGGCCAGCGACGAACAGACCGCCTTGGATGTCCAGGCGGAGTGGCGTACACGATTGCGGCGCACTTTGCTGGCCAATCCGGCTGCGGCGGCCGAACTGCGGTCGATGATTGATGACTTGGCGCTCCCAAAGGGTGATCAACAGGTCGCGGATGTCCATAACACGATCAGCGGGGGCGTGCAGCACGGCCCAGTGATTCAGGCTGGCAACGTGGGCTCGCTGAGCTTCGGGCCACCTTTCGGTCAGACCTGAGCCTGGCGGCAGTACGGGGCCCACGCCGGCGACGGCCACGGTACGCCGCTCTCCGGGAAGGCGAAGGGGGCGGTCACCAAGTGTGTTCGCGGGCATTGGCATCGGCCGCTTCGATGGTGATCTTGTGCGTCAAGCGCATATCTTCCGCCTCATGAGCGAACAGCCGTCTATACGCAACGAGTTGAGTGGAAGCGTCCGGGGCCACGTCGTGGCAGTCCGGTGCTATTCACGGCGACGTTGTGTTCACTTCGCCTGCTGCGCCGGTGGACCCGGAGGCAGTGGAGACGCAACGACGTTGGAGCGAACGTCAGCGGCGCATCCTCGATGAAGAGACCGCCAAAGAGGCGGCAGAGCAGCGCAGGTTTGAAGGCTACGTTAGGGCCATTCACAGGAAGCGACGTTGGAACTTGTGGTTGCTGTTGGTTGAGGGTCTGGCCGTGGCGCTGGGGTATCTGCGCGTGTTCCCCTCGGCTGCGCTCGTTGCCGCCTTGGGTATTCTGTTTGGGCTGATCTCCCTGTTCGGCTGGGTCCATTGCTCCGTGCTCTTGTGGAGGGCCCGGACGGGACGGACTATCCCAGTTCCCCGGCATCGGTGGATGTGGTGAGCCGGTGGCGTCACTCGTGCGCATTGGAGTGCACGACGTAGCGCAGCGCGTCGGCGCCGTGGTCGTCACGCCTGATCGGCTGGTCCTCGCCGCGGTCGGATGCTGCGGGGTCCCATGCGTAGCCCGGTAGCTCGTCGAGCAGCCCGGTGCATGGGCGGTGGATACGCATCAGCCCGGAGTCGAGGGCGGTCGACACGGATCGGATGCCGTCGAGGACGTCGTTGCGAGCCGGGGCGGTGCCGGGGTCCCTGTCATCGTCCCGCTCAATTGCGGGGCGCCGACGGAGCGGCGCCCGGTGGTGCTTCTAGGGGCCCTGGCGATGTGTCCCGTGCTTGCTGTGGGGCGCGTTACTGCTTCAAGGCGGCCTTGAAGATCTCGGCGACCTCGTGTTTGACGGCGTAGACCCACAGCGGATCGGTGTCGGCGATCCGCATGGAGGCGGGAAAGTCCCTAGCCATGGGTCGTCCGACCTTCCTGTCTCGGCAGCACTGGCAGGGAGCGCGAGAAGTGAGGTCGGCCGCCAAGCATGGGCGGGGCCGGCTGCCTTGGCGCGACCCCCGTTCCGGCGCGGGACAGTTCCGGAGCCGGTTGGGAACGGGCTGCCCCGGGCCAGCTCCGGCGAACTGGAGCTCGCCGCGCTACAGGAAGCGCGAGCAGGCGGATGCGCTCTCACAGGAGGGGCGGACGGCGGCCCGGGGCCGTGCCACATCCGTGCCGGATCGTACGGAGAAACACGGGGAACGAAGGGCGGTGATGGGGCCCAGCCGTGGTCACGCTCTCCGCTCGCCGGCACAGGTCGGAAGTGGGTCCGACCTCCCGCCGTCCTCAAGCGATGATCGCTCGACCCACCGCTGTAGGCGGGCGCAGGCCACCGCTGCGCTGCCTCTTCGGTGAAGTAGAACAGGAAGGTCCACTTCTGATCGGCAACAGACACCTCGTCGTCACCGGCCAACAGCCGTTCCAGCAAACGCTGTTCCATGGTCACCCCCGCCGGGATCCTGCGGTACAGCAGCCAGCAGCCAGGCACCGCAACCTCAGCCCGTTGCGGTGGGGCAACGCACATTGATGCACACACCCCAGTCGACACCGACTTGCCTACCGGGCCACGGAACCCACCGGAAGCCACACGCTCGCACCCGTGCGGATCGCGGCATCGCGAAGTCCGCTGTACGGCGTCCGGACACGTGAGCGCCAAATCATTGCCGGAGACCGGCATCGACAGGGGCCTGCAGCGCCTCTAGCGTCCCTATCCGACGACAGGAGCCGCTGTGACCCTCTACCTCTGGTGCTGGATAGCGCTGTGCACTGTGACCGCGCTGCCCTTCGGCATCGCCGCGCTCTGCGGCTGGGCTCCCCAGCGGACACGTCGCCGCAGTTCACAGGCGTGTACCCGAGTTCGGGGCCTTTCGCTGCTGATCCTGTACGTCGCGGCCATGCTCCACCCGGTGCTGCGGCTGTCAGAGGCATCGCCCGAGGACGCCGACTTCCTTCTGAGCGCCCCTGTCCCGGCCCTGATCTTCCTGGCCCTCGGCCTGCAAGGCGGTGCCGGTCTCCACGACTGGTTCAGCCGCAGGCAGGCCGCCCGCCCTCACTAATCGGCTCCATACCGGCATCTTCGTCGGCGACTCCACTGAATGACGGCCACCCCGGTCGCACGGACCGTGTTTCCGGGCTCATCCCCCGCCGGGCTGATGTGGGCCCTTGGCCGTCGAAGAGGCGGAAGCAGCGGATCGCCGTGGTGTCCGGACCGAGGTGGGGCTCACCACCGGTTGCCCCCTCGGCCCAGGACAGCGCGGGGCGTTCCCCACCGACCATGCCTTGCTCGGGGTCACCGACGAGGCAGTCCGCCAGGAGGATGTGCATCTGGCTGTTGTCCCCTACACCGCTCATCGACAGGGCGTGTCCCCGGAGCGCGCGGGAGTCGAGACGACCAGCGGCTCGTCGTCCAGGACGGCAGCCGGCGCCCCGACCCGAGCAGCTCGCTGGGACCGGTGGGCGACGGCGGCGGCTCCGCCGGCCCTGTCACGTAGCGCGCTTGGCCTGCCCACGTGAAGGGCGTCTCGCCTCGCCCTCTATTGCGCGCGGTATTTGCTAGTTGCCGACATCCGCGCAAATGGCGTAGACGGTGACGGTGAACGTGGAGTTCCCGGTGTTGAAGAACCTCGCCACCCACCCGGTATTGTCCTCGTTCGGGCCGTTGTCGTGCGAACCGACCTCCGTGCTGCTCCCGTTCCAGCGGATGCCTCCGCCCGTCACGTTCTTACCGGCCGGGCAAGACGCCTCGACCGGGACGCCGAGGGAGTTGGGCAGGAGTTCGTAGCTCTCCGACACCACTTCGTAGCCTGTGAAGCCCTGCTGGTCCGGTGGGGTCGACGCCTGCTCGGCGCTCTGGCTGCAGTTGATGTTCTGCGTCCCGGTGAAGGTGTTCCCTTGCCCCACTTGTCCCGCCGGGAAGCAGGCGAGCGTGATCGAGGGCCCATCGATCAGCGAGAGAAGTCCGCCGTCCTGCGCCTGGGCGCTACTCGCGCTGAGGAGCATTGTTGCCACGGCGGAAACACCGGTGGCCACGAATCTCTGGTAGAGCTTCATATCTTCCGCCTTTACTGGTGCAGTTTCACTTGCGCTCCCACATGATGTGATCCAGTCCGCACATGTCATATGAGGCGCACCGGATGAGGCGACCGAAGAGTTGTGTTTCATCCTTTACCGCCTTGGCGCCGAAACCCTCCGCGCTCGTGCGCCTTTACGCACGCGTGCGGTTCGTGGGGAGCGGAGAGCCCGTACGTAGAAGTCCCGGGGCGATCGGAGTGGGGCGCCGCTACGATCGGCCCTCATGACGTCACATCAGGCGGATGCCGCGTAGACCCCCGCGCGCGCTGAGGGCCGCCGTGCCCGCACGGCAGAGCGACGGTGCGGTGAGCACGCTGCTCATCAGCGCGTGTCCCGGGCCGTCGGCATGTGGTGCCGTGCACACGTACCTTTTCGTCGACGGCCTCGAGGTGGTGGCGCGCAGCGACAACAGGATGGCCGGCCTCGCTCCGGGGCAACTGCTCCGCCCCGGCGGACCGCTGTATCCGACGGATACGCCGCGCCATGTGGAGGTGGCGGCCCAGCAGCAGCCTGAACCGGGGCTGGACAGACACCTCAGGCCCATAAATCCTCAAGCCAGGCCGGTCATCGTCCGAACGGACGTCGATAGCATCATGGACATGCCTGATGTGCGGATCGGCTTCAATTCTGATGATCGCCGAAGGTCCTGGTGGCGGAACGGCCTTGTGACGCTGGCGCTTGCCGGTGTGATGGTGGCGATGATCCTGTCCACGCATGAGCCGAGCAAGTGGTGGTTTGTGGGTGGCCTTGGAATCCTTGCTGTGGTCGCTTTTGTCGGCACGGTCAACCTGATCTATGGCCGGGTCCTCTTGACCGCGAGGGGCCTGGAGTTCCGCACCTTTGTCAGCAGGCGGATCATCCCCTGGAACGAGGTCGCCGACATCGAGACGCGGCGGCGGGCTGTCCGGAGCAGAGTCTTGTGTGATCTGCGGGTCGTCAGGGTTCGCGGGCGGTCGCTCACGATTCCGGGAACGGCCACCAGCCGGGTGATGGATGCCGAGCTTGAGCGGAAGCAGCTAGCCATCCGGGAGGGCTGGTCCCGCGCAGTCGGCGGCTGATGGAGCTCATGCGGCGAGGGCCTCGGCTGCGGCGGGGAAGGCGACGGCCTCGTCGAAGAGCTGCAGCCAGACGTACACCTGGCGCCGGCAAGTCCAACCTCCATGCCGTGGCGGTGGCCGACGAGTGCCATGACGTGCCCCGTCTGTCCGAAGGCCTCATGGGCCAAGCCGACCGTATGCATCCACCGGCACCTGCACGGCCACCACCACTCGAACGGCCTGCCGGACTACTCGTCCTGCCGAGCCGGAGGCGGCCGCCTGCCCGGCTCGTGGGAGACGGACGCCTGCCCCGTCGTCGGAGGCGGCCGCATGCCCGGCTCGTCGGAGGACGGCGCCGCCCCGGCGCGCGGGCGTCCGGCAGCGGACGGCCTCTGCGGGCGGCGCGCCCACAGAGGCCGGTACTCCTGCGCCTAGCCCATGTAGTTGTAGATCGGCCAGAACTGCGGCGTCGGGGGCGGGCCCCCCGCTCCGACGGCCTGGAAAGCAGGGACGAGACGTTCCTTGAGGAATCGCTTCGCGTCGTCCTCCGACTCCCAGATCTCGATGACCCGCCATCCACCGTCCGGGCCCGGACCGGCGGCGTGGAAGATGCCGCCCGCGGGCTTCTCCTCTATGCCCAGATGATCCCTGATCCTGTCGTAGATCTCCTGTGTACCGTGTGGGTTGTCCACCAGCATGGCGACCGCCATCACTGCCTCCTCGTGATCGGTTGTCCGTTCCCCGAGTGGTCGTACGGCGTGCGGTGAAGTGGTGTGCCGATCTCCGTCCGCAGTGGGTGCGGGAAGGCTTCGGGCCGTTCGAAGGCGGGGTCGTCCGCGGCGTTCTCGAGCACGTGCGGCGGGCATCCGTACCGGGCGCTCGCGGCCTGCGTGCCCCACAGCCGCACCTGAGGGTCGTGCCTCCCGCAGATCAAGGTGGCGGGTACGGCGATCCGTGCCAGGCCGGCCGGGACCGGGGTCGTCGCGAACTCCGGCACGAGGCGTCGGCCGGGAACCCGGTGAGCAGCCGGTCGCTGATCGCCGCCTGCGTGGCACGTGTTCATCGTTGCCACCTCCATCCGCTCTCAGCCTCCTCTCAGGGACCGCGGCCGGCATCGCCCGGATCCACCAACCCGGCGCCGGAGTGGGGCGTGGTCCTTTCTGACCACACGGGGCGGCCGGGCGGAGGTCATACGAGATGGTGCTCGTACGCGAAGACGCTCGCGGCGGTCCGCGACGACACGTCGAGCTTGGCGAAGATGTTCTGGATGTGCCGGGCGACGGTGTGTTCACTGATGACCAATTCGGACGCGATCTCCCTGTTGTGCTTCCCCGCGGCGACGAGGCGCAGCACGGCCTGCTCCCGCGGTGTCAGTCGCAGGACGCCCCCGGGTCCGTGTGCCGGTGCGTGTCGGGGTGCCTGCTCGGCTGCGGCGTCCCGGGGGAACGGGTCGAGCCGTGCGAGGTCCGGCGCGGCCCGGAGTCGCTCGAACCCGACCCGGGCCGCCTCCAGTTCGATGCCGGCCGTCTCGTCGTCGCCCAGGGCGCGGCATGCCCGGCCGATGAGCATGCGCACGTGTGCCGTCTCGTACGGTGCGTCGAGTTCCCGCCATCCCAGCTCCGCCCTACGGAGTGCGATCAGGGCCGACCGTGCGTCGCCGGCCGCCAGATCGACCGAGCCACGGGCGGCCGCCGCCATCACGCTCAGGACGCCGCCCCGGTAGGTCGCGGCGATCGCGCCGAGCTCGTCGCATGCCGTCCGCGCGGCACCGGTGTCCCCCACGGCCAGCATGATGTCCACGCAGGCGGGCAGCAGCCGCGCCCGCTCCAAGGGCTCGGTGGTTTCCGCGACGACCCGGCGGATCGCGGCGACGGCGGCGCCCTCGTTCCCCTGGGCCAGCCGCAGCAGGGCCAGCCCCGGCTGCGGATCCCCTCCGCAGCGGCCGGCGTCCCGGTACGCCTCCTCGGCCTCCTTGAGCTCCCCTTGCAGGCGGTGGATCTCCGCCTGCCGGTAGTAGGACCGAGCGGCTGCCCCCTGGTTCATCTCCTGCCGGAAGCGCTCGCCCGCCCGTTCCGCCTCTGCCAGCGCGTCCGGCCACGCGCCGTGCAGTTGCATGATCTCGGCGCGGTGCACGAGGCACTGGCCGCTGAAGGCCACCATGTCGGGCTGCTGCCGGCACCACGCCGTCAGCGCCTCGGTCCACTCCTGTGCGCGGCGGAACTCGTACACCGCCCGGCAGGCGGCGATCACGGCGCAGTAGATCAGCCCGGTGACGAGGGGGGAGAGGTCGTCCGCGGTGACGGACACCATGGCCTCGTCGAGCAGCCGGAGCCCTTCCTGGACCCGCCCGTCCCTCACCAGACAGTGCCCCTGCTCGTGCAGGGCGAGGGCGAGCAGGTCGGCGTCCCCGAAGCGTTCCGCGACCGCCACCGCCCGGGCCGCGGTGGCGCAGGCGCCGGCGAGGTCGCCGCCGGCCCGCTGGGCCATGACGGCCGGCATGAGCAGATAGCCCTCTTCGGCGCAGGCGCCCTCTTCCGCATCGACCAGCCGGTGCGCCCGCCCGAACCATCCACCCGCGCGGCCCGTCTCCCCTCTGAGCGCCAGGTCGACGCCCGCCCAGAAGGCGCAGCGCACCGCGCTCAGCGGCCGGGCCGCCTCCAGATGGGAGCCGTACGCCCGCTCCATCCCGCTGACCATGTCCTCGTGGCGACCGGTCATATAGGCGCAGGTGGCGAGGAGTTCGAGGTCGTCCGCTCCCAGGGGACCCGCCCGGTCCGCGAGTTCCAGAGCTTTGTAGGCCTCGGCCCACGCCCGTGCGGCGCAGGCTGCCCGGCCACGCTCAAGATCTCCGGTCATGGCCATGACGACCGCCTGTCCAGCTCTGCTTCCTGGTGCCTCCGAGAAGCACCTCAATTTTATGGGAACGCCCTGTATGGATCCATTTGTCACTGTGAGCGAGCGGCCGGATCGCGCAGCAGGCCGACGGCCGGAGCGGACGGCCGGGGGCTACGCGGTGGACCCGCCCCGCGATCCGTCCCGCTTCACGGCGGCGATCACGGCGGAAAGGCCGGCGGTCACGGCGAGGCTCCCCAGCAGGACCAGGCCCACGCCGATCACGAAGAGGCCGCTGGCGTCGTCCGACCAGTCGTAGGCGGCGGCAACGGTCAGGCCCAGCGGGACGCCGGCCAGGGCGCCCACGAAGTACCGCCGGGACGCCGCCCAGTACACGGGCGGCAGCAGGGTCAGCACCAGGCCGATCACCTGCCACGCCTCGTACGGGCCGGTCGTCGAGCCGTCGGGGTGCACGTCACGGTGCTGGTCCCAGCCCAGCCAGGCGGCCCACAGCCCTGCCGCCAGCACAGCCGGCACGAGGACGGCCGAGAGCTGGGGGACGAAGGTCAGAAGTCTCTGTCGCATGGCCCCAGCGTCCCGGCCCGCCGGACGGCCGGCCAGGGTGCACATACTCACTTCTGCCCTGGGTATTCGGTGCGCCGGGTACGGGCGGGGGCGTGGTGGCACGTCGCGCCCGGACGCATGGTGAGCCGCCTCGGTCCGGCCCCGGGTCCGTCCGGGCCACCACGGGATCGCCGAGCGGGGGGCGCGACGTGCGCCCCGGGCTCGCGACGGGTGACTACGCGGGGGCCGCCTCCGTCTCCGGGACGGCCTCTTCCGCCGGTTGCGCCTCGGCCGCTCCGTCCCGGCTGATCAGGCAGATGACCGCGCACACCGCCGCCACCGCGGCGGCGGCGTACCAGTTGGCGCCCGGGACACCCAGGGACAGCGACAGGTCGAACAGGACGCCGGCAAGGAGCGAGCCGACCATGTTGCCCGCGCTGCGGAAGAAGTGCATGGCGCCCATGGCCTTGGCGAGCCGCTGCTCGGGGACCTTGCGGGCGACCCAGATGTCGAAGGACGGCACGAAGAGGACCTCACCGAGGACGACCACGAGGCAGCCGACGATCACCCAGGCGGCACTGCGGCCGGCTCCGAAGGCGAGGAAGGCGGCGGTCATGCCGGCCAGGCCGACCGCCATGACCGCGCCGGGACGCAGGTGCTTGATCAGGAACTTGAAGAGGGGGTACTGGAGCACCAGGACGCTCAGGCCGGTGATCCAGAACGGGGCGGACGGCGCCCACTGCGGCGCGTACTCCTCCATGTGCAGCGGAATGCCGACGAGGAAGCCGATCGACAGGAACCAGAACACGGCCGAGAGCAGGAAGTAGCGCGTGGCTCCCCGCACGTCGATGCCCTTGAACACGGTCAGGCTGAACAGCGGCTTGCGTGCCTGCGCCGCCTCGGCCGCCCGGGCGTCGGCAGCCTCCCGCGTCTCGAACCCGTCCCGGGGGATGAAGGCCGAGGACGCGAGGCAGAAGCCGATGAAGATGGCGAACACCACGCTGAAGAGGGTGCGCAGATCCACGTCGGCGAGCAGACCGCCCAGCAGCGCACCGCCGAACAGGCCCACCTGCGCGGACATCTGGAAGGTGGAGAACGCCTTGGGCCGCTCGTCGTCCGGGTAGGAGACGAGGATGTTCTTCAGGCCGGGGAACGCGGTTCCGGAACCGAAGCCGATGAAGAACGCGAGCACGCTGTAGACGAGCACGCCGCCGCTGAAGCCCATGGCGCCCAGCGCCACCGCCTCCATGGCGGTGCCGAAGAACACCGCCCCGCGGATGCCGATGCGTGCCGCGGTCCCCTCGTAGAAGAACGTGGCGAGCAGGCGGCCCACGTACGTCATACACATGACCACGCCGGCCCAGAAGCCGCTGTCGGTGCCGCCGAGCGAGGCGAGGAGTACGGGGAACCAGATGAAGTTCCCGATGTGGGCGAGGAAGATGCCGGCGTTGACGCCGATGAGCGCCCGCCTGCGTTCGATGGTCATAGCGCGACCTTTCCCTTGGACTCGGTGGCGCGGAGGTCCGCGATGGCGCGCGCGACGGCGGGCCGGTCGACCGGCACGCCCTGGACGACGGTGGACAGCGGCAGTGCCGTGAGCGGCCTGCCGGGTGCGTGCAGGTTGTAGGTGGCCTGCGCCCCGGGGCGCAGGGGCCCGGCCCCGGAGGTGTCGCCGCGCAGTTCGTCGAAGTAGCGGCGGCCGCCGACGGTGGCCTGCCGGCGCAGCGCCTCGGTGACCGAGGCGTCGTCGCCGCGCAGCAGTTCGAGCTCACTGAGGAGGGAGTAGCCGTGGTAGGCACCGGTGTTGCCGGAGTCGGTGCCGACGAGCAGATTGCCGTGGCGCAGTGCGGTGAGGGCGTTGCGCCGCATGTCGGCCAGTGCGGCGGTACGGGTCTCCTGGCAGCCGTACTCGATCCCGAAGGGCTTCTCGATGCCCTCGACGAAGTCCAGGTTGCCGCGGTCCTGGGTCTCGGCGAATCCCTCGCGGCCGTAGTCGGCGAGGAACTCCTCCCGGGTCATGACCATGGGGCTCAGCCCGGCCAGGGTGGAGACGAACCGGGCTCCCTCGAGCCGCTTCCAGTCGGCCGCGTCCAGGGTCCGGTCCCGCACGGAGTGGGCGAAGAGCCGGAACCCGCAGTCGTACGCCCAGAGGGTCTCCTGCAGGGTGTTGCAGTCGATGACCGCGGTGATCCCACGCTCGGCGGCGATCCGGGCGGTGAACTTGAGGACCCGCTCGGACAGGCGGGAGAAGCGCACGGGGGTGCCCGGCTGCTCCGTGCCGTCGGTGAACATGACCTTGAGGAAGGTGCCGCCCCGCTCGGAGTTGGTGCGCAGCGCGTGGTCCAGGTCGGCCTCGACGGCGAGCATGTGCACGGGCGCCGGGAACTCGACGCCGTGCCCCCGGAGCCCGGCCGCGTTCGTCATCGCCGTCACCGCGTAGCCGCAGTGGGCGATCTCGGGATACGGCCAGGGCGAGGTGCGGCTCCCGGCTTCCCAGGCGTCGGACACCAGGGGGAACCCGAACATGTCCACCACGTGGGTGACCCCGTGGTAGAGGTACTGGAGGGCGACGATCCGCGGGTCGTCGACGGTGTCGTCCCAGTTGGCCGGCAGCGACACGTGAGCGTGGGTCTCGGTGTAGCCGGGCCACAGCTCCGTCTCACCTCCGTGGCGGGTGCCCGACGGTTCGATGCGGGTGAAGACGCCGTCCTCGGTGGTCACGTCGAACAGCGCCTCGTCGTCGAGGGCGGGCACGGCCACGCCCCGGAGGGTCGCGGGCGGCGCCTGGCGGTAGACGGTCGCGCTCATCGGGCCACGTCGACCTTCATCCGCAGGTCGATGCCGTCGAGGGCCGCCTCGCACCGCTTGTTGACCTCGGCGCGGTCGGCGCCGGTGAAGATGATGTGCCCGATCCAGTCGAAGTTGGAGCGGGAGAGCCGGGTGACCGGGGTGCCCGGCTTCTTGTAGGCCAGGGCGCTGTGGAAGCCGGGAAGCTCCTCGATGGCGTCGAAGCCGATGGCGTCGACCGTGCCGGCGACGGGGGCGCCGAACCAGTGGCCGCCCGCGGTGGTCTCACCGGGGAAGGGGAGTTCGGGCCGCTCGCCGAGAGCCTGCCGGATGACCTCCAGGTAGGGGTCGACGCCGGAGGTGATCTGCATGAGGCTCGGCACGATCCCGCCGATGAGACGGCCGTTGACCTCGCACAGCACCGGGCCGTCCGCGCTGAGCAGGTACTCGGTGTGGATGAAGCCGAAGTCGACGCCGAGTTCGTTCAGTACGCGGGTGGTGGTGGCGAACAGCTCGTCCTGGAGCGGGTGTCCGCTGAAGTAGGTGGCACCCATCTCGATGAAGTGCGGGAAGCCGCTCAGCGGCCGGTCGGTGAGGCCGAGGTTGACGACCTCGCCGTTGCCGAGGACGCAGGACTCCACCGAGATCAGCTCTCCGGTGACGAACTCCTCGATGAGGATGTCCGGGATGCGTACGACGCCGCGGCCGTAGTCGACCACGTCCGCCAGCTCGGCCAGGTAGTCACGCAGGTCCTGCTCGTCCTTGAGGTGCAGGACGTGCAGGCTGGCCGTGCCGTCGGAGGGCTTGACCACGCACGGGAAGCCGATCTCCCGGACGGCGGCCTCGACCTCGGCCGGGTCCGCGACGTGGGCGAAGCGCGGCTGCCGTACGCCGGTGCCGTCCAGGGTGGTTCGGGTCAGGTGCTTGTGCCGGGCGTTGCGGGCGCCCTCGACGCTCATGCCCGGCAGGCCGAGCGCCTCGGCGACCGCCGCGGTGTGCACGGTGTGGTACTCGCTGTAGGTGGTGACGCCGTGGACCGGCTTCTCGGCGTGCAGGTTGCGCGCGAGGGCCGTCAGGTCCTCGATGGAGAAGGCCTGCTCGCTCTTGATCACCTGGCACTTGGGGTGCGCGTAGGCCGCCTCGGCGAGGGGCGAGACACCGAGGTAGAAGTCGGGGTCGACCGACACGAGGGTGACGTCGTGCCCCAGTTCCAGGGCGTTGGCGATGCCGGCGATCCCGTTGGGGTTGCATTCGATCATGAGGATATGCACGGTGCGTACTCCTGAAGTCTCGTGGTCAATGCGCAGGGCGTTCGTACGTGGTGCGTGTCGTGCGTGGTGCGTGGTGCGTGTCGTGCATGGTCGGGTACGGGCGGCTCCCGGCGCCCGGGGCGGCGGCTCAGCCGGCGGCGGCCCCCGCGAAGGCCGCCGGCGCCCCGGAGGACGCCCTGTCCACGGCCGCGAGCACCGCGGGCAGGTCGAGGCCGAGTGAGGCCATGACCTCCTCGTGGTCGCCGCCCTGGAAGGGCCAGCTCTGGTCCGCGCTCACCGACGTGACCTCGCAGCGAGGCATCAGCAGCGCGAGCCCCTCGGCGACCCCGCCCTGACCCCGGTGCTCCTCGACGACGACGAACCGGGTGTGGTGGCGGGCAAGTTCGGCCGCGGCCGCGCTCAGGTGCGCGTGGTCGAGGCGGAGCAGGTGCGCGTGTGCGGTGCCGGGCGCCGCCCGCCGGGCCTCCATGGCCAGACGGGTGCCCTCCTCCCCCACCGACACCAGGCAGACCGCCTCGGGTCCGGCGCGGAACTCCCAGTTGACGAGGGGCGGTTGCTCTCCCGGCCAGTCGATCGAGTCGTACGCGGCGTTGCGTCCGGTCCGGATGTAGTGCGGGGTGCCGGAGCGCACCGCGGCCCGGACCACCGCGCGCATCTCGGCCTCGCCGTACGGGGCCGCGATGGTCACGCCGGGGACGCTGCGCAGGATCGCCAGGTCCTCCAGGCAGTGGTGGGTGGTGCCGAACCACGCTCCGGAGACACCCGCGTAGGGCGCCATGACGGTGACCCCGGCGGAGAGGTAACCGAGGGTCAGCTTCAGGCTCTCCGCCGCCCGCAGGGCCGCGAACGGCGCGAAGGTGCTGGCGAACGGCTTGTAGCCGCCCGCGGCGAGGCCCGCCGCCATGTCGACCATGGCGCCTTCCGCGATGCCGAGGTTGAAGAACCGTTCGGGATGGGCGGCCTGGAAGGGGTGGCCCTTGCCTCCCAGGTCCGCCTCCAGGCACACGATGGACCCGTCGTCGGCGGCGAGCCTGGTGAGCTCGTCCCGGTAGGCGTCCCGGCCGGAGAGAGTCATCGGACGGCTCGCTTCCACTTGGCGGCGCGCGCGGCGTCGATGGTCACGTAATGGGAGGCGGCCTTGCCCTCGACGGCGGGTACGCCCTTCCCCTTGACGGTTTCGGCGACGACGGCCAGCGGCCGGCGGGCCGTCGAACGGTCCCCGGCGAACAGGTCCGTGAGAGCCGCCAGGTCGTGCCCGTCGGTCTCCGCCACCTCGAACCCGAAGGCGGCGAACCGCTCGGCGAGGCGGGGCAGCGGCGAGATGTCGGCCACCGGCCCGTCGTTCTGTCCCCCGTTGCGGTCCACGACGAGCACGAAGTTGCCCAGCTCCTGGGCGGCGGCGACCTGGCAGGTCTCCCAGACCAGGCCCTCCTGGAGCTCGCCGTCACCCGCGACGGCGATACCGAGCCCCGGCCTGCCCGCGATCCGGCGGGCCAGCGCCCACCCGGCCGCGTACGGCACCCCGTGGCCGAGGCTCCCGGTGGGGAAGCGGACGCCGGGCACCTTGGGGCCGGGGTGGCCGGTGTAGGGCCCGCCCGCCTGCCCGTAGAGCGGGGCCGGGTTCTCCGGCAGGACGCCGCTGACGTGCAGGGCGGCGTAGAGGCCGGCGGCCGCGTGGCCCTTGCTCAGCACGACCTCGGTGCCGTCGCCTGCCGAGACCCGGTGCAGCGCCGCGATCAGGATGTCGAGCACGGACAGGCTGCCGCCGAGGTGGCAGCCGCGCGGGCTCGCGGCCATGTCGACGACCAGCCGCCTGGCCTCCACCGCGCGTGCGGCGAGGGTGGCAAGGACCGGCACCGTCCGTGGCGCGTCGAGTACGGCGGTCATCAGCGGCTCCCTTCGGGCAGGGCGAACCATCGGTTGACGGCGTCGGCGAGCAGCGAGCGGGCGGTCCGGTACTCCATGCCGCCGATGCGCTCCTCGTCGGTGTGGTCGAGGGAGGAGTCGCCGGGCCCGTACGCCACCATCGGCACGTCGTGCCAGGTGGTGGCCAGCGTGTTCATGTCGGAGGTCCCCTTCTTCACCACGAAGCGGGGCCTGATCCCGGCATCGGCGAAGGCCCGGGTGAAGACCTTGACCAGCGGGCCGGAACGACCGCCGGCGTAGCCGGGGGTGGCGCGCAGCACCTCGATCCCGACGCCTTCGCGGACATGGCCGAGCGCGGCGGCACGCAGCGCTTCGAGGTCGGCCGAGGGCGGCACCCGGAAGTTGAGGATCCCGGTGGCGCGGTGCTGTTCCCGCCCGGTCGCGCAGCTGATGTCGATGACCGCGCTCAGGGCGTCGGGCGCCTGCTCGAGGACCGAGGCACGGATCTCGGCGAGGGCCGCGGTCAGGTGGTCCGGGGCGGACACCGCGTCCATGCCGGCCGAGTGCCCGCTGGGTACGGACGCGGTCACCTGGAGCTTGAACAGCCCGTAGTAGCCGAGGGTCAGGGTCCGCGCGCCGCTGGGCTCACCGATGACGACGGCGTCGGCCGGATAGTGGTCGCGGACGTGGAAGGCGCCCTTGGACGAGGAGATCTCCTCCTCGACCGCGCCGATCGCGCACAGCTGGCCGTCCTCCGGGATGTCCGCGTGCGCGAGCACCTCCAGGAAGGTCGCCAGGCTGCCCTTGGCGTCGACGCTGCCGCGGCCCCACAGCTCGTCCTCGCGCCACTCGGCGGGCCAGTGGTGCGGCACCGTGTCGAGGTGGCCGAGGAGCAGCAGCCGCCGGGGGCCGTCGCCGCGGGTCGCGACCAGGTTCCCCGCCTCGTCGATCCTGGCCCGCATGCCGCGCTCCTGGCACCACTCGGCCAGGAAGGAGGCGAGCTCCGCCTCGTCGCCGGAGACCGACGGCACGGAGACGAGCCGGGTGAGCAGGCTGAGGTCGGCGGCGGGTTCCCTGGTGCGCCAGAAGCGGGTCCAGCCCGCCGGCTCGGTCATGGTGTGCGGACCGGTGACGGCCACGTCCGCGCTGCCCTCCAGGGCGATCTCGGCGGCGCGGACCTTCTGGCGCATCCTGCCGCCCGCGTACTGCGCGCCGTCGCCCGGATAGGCGTTGCACAGCGTGGAGCGGGGGTCGTCGGGGTCGGTCAGCAGTCCGGGCGTGCCGGTGACCAGCCGCAGGTGGTCGGCGTGCAGGGCGTTGGAGAGGACCGCGGCGAGAACGTCGGCGTCGACGTTCAGCGGCGGCTCGCCGGCCCGGCCCGCCACCGGCGGCGACAGGCAGACCACGTCGTACGCGTCGAGCAGGGCGTTCAGCCGTACGGTGTCGACGTCGGCGGGCACACCGGCGCGGTGGTCGCGGACCACGAGGGGGCGGCCTTCGGCGGAGAGCGCCTTCAACGGCCGGTTGGCCCGGCCGGTCACCAGGCCGCCGCGGGCGGCCACGGCGGTGAACACGCTCAGCCCGAGCGTCCGCAGGGCCTGCTCGACGGCGGGCAGGGTGACCCGCTCGTAGGCGTCGACCAGGTGCGCCATCTCCTCGGGCGGGCAGTAGCGGACCGAGTCGCCGTTCGCCAGCCGCAGTTGCGGAATCGGTCGGCCGATCGCCGCGTAGTGCCGTTCGATGCCGGTGGCGCCGCCGGTGACCAGGAGCACCCGGGCACCGCGGGCCACGATGTCGGCGATCTCCTTGTGGATGGTCTCGCGGTCGAGCGTCGCGCTGCCGACCTTGATCACGTAGAGGGGCCGGGTCATGGCGACACCGCCGTGGTGGGCAGTCCGGCCGTCTCGTCGAAGCCGAAGATCAGGTTCATGGCCTGGACGGCCTGGCCGGCAGCGCCCTTGATCAGGTTGTCGAGGGCGGCCACGGCGACGCACTGGCCGTCGCGGACCGCGATCGCGACCTCGGCGACGTTGGAGCCGACGACGGCCTTGAGCATGGGGAAGTCCTGCGGCACCTTGGGCGCCGGGCGGACCCGCACGAACGGCTTGCCGACGTACGCCTTGGCGTAGGCGCGCTTGACGTCCAGCGCCGAGACACCGGGCCGCAGTTCGGTGTACGCGGTGACCATGATGCCGCGGGCCACGTCGAGGCTGTGGGTGGCGAACCGCAGGTCCATGGCGGCGCCGGTGTAGTCGGCGATGGCCTGCTGGACCTCCGGCGCGTGCCGGTGCCCGTACAGCTTGTGGACCCGGAAGTTGCCGCTGCGCTCCGCGGGCGGCTCGTTGCCGCCGCGGCCGCCGCCCGTGGAGCCGGTCTTGGCGTCGACGACCACACGGTCGGCCACGAGCGACCGGGCGAACAGCGGGAACAGGGCGTAGACGCTGGTGACGGCCATGCAGCCGGGCAGGCTGATGAACCGGCTCTCCGGGACGCCGTCGCTCAACTCCGGTATGTAGTAGGCGAAGTCCTCCGAGGGCGGGTTCGCCGCGGTCCTCGGATAGTGCGTCAGGATCTCCGCGCCGTCCCGCAGGCGGAAGTCGCCGCCCAGGTTCACGACCCGCTTGGCGTGCTCGGCGATCAGCGGCAGTTGCTCCGGCAGAGCGCCGGTGGGCAGGCAGCCGAAGGCGATGTCGACGGTCCCGCTGTCCGCCAGCTGCGCCAGGGGACGGAACTTGAGGCCGGCCGCCTTGGGATGGTTGCGCAGCCAGGGGTGGACGCTGCCGATGGTGGCGCCCGCGCTGCGCTCCGCGGAGAGGAAGGCGAGCTCGACGTGCGGGTGCTCCAGCAGGAGCCGGATCATCTCGCCGCCGGTGTAACCGCTGGCGCCGATGACGGCGACGCGGATCGTCTCGTGAGAGGTCTCAGCCAAGACGGGCCGCCTTCTCGTACGGGCGGCGGTGGTCGCCCTCTTCGACGAGCTTCCTGATGGCGTCCGGGCGCCGGGCGACCTTCCGGAAGGCGTCGGCGTAGCGCAGGATGCGCTCGTACTCGACGGGGGAGCGCAGCTCACGGCAGAGGACCAGGGTGCTGTCCAGCATCCCCAGGGTGACCGGGAAGTCCTCCGGCCGGTGGTCGCGCACGGCTCCCGGGTTGAGGGAGAACGGGTAGCCGCCCCCGAAGCCGTCCCGGTGCCGGAAGGGCAGGTGGCACGGGATCGGGGTGTTCTGCCACTCACGGGCGGGGACGCCCTCGGCGACGAGCAGTTCGTGCACCGCTTCCTTGACCGCGTGCACCGGGAGGTCGCCCAGGCCAACGGCGTCCGGGTGCAGGGTCATCCGGTACATGTTGTAGGCGTGCACGTGCCCGTCCGGTACGTGCGGCGGGGTGAACAGGCCGGTCTCGCTCAGGGCCTCGCCGATCAGTGCGGCGTTACGGGCCCGGATCTCGTCGTAGTAGGGCAGGCGTGCCAGCTGGCTGGTGCCGAAGGCCGCGGCCACCCACGACATGCCGTAGTCGATGCCGTGCCGTTCGAGATAGGCGACGGCCCGGTCGTACGCCTCCTCCGTGGCGAAGAAGGCGATGCCGCCCTCGCCGCCGAGCGGGAAGTTCTTGTCGGCCATCAGGCTCTGGCCCGCGGCGTCGCCGAAGGAGCCGGCCAGCCGGTCGCCGATCTTCGCGGAGTGGGCGTGGGAGGCGTCCTCGACGAGCGCGATGCCGTGGCTGTCGGCCAGGGCGCGCAGCGCGGGAACGTCCGCGGGCAGACCGTGGACATGCACCGGCATGAGCGCGCGGGTCCGGTCCGTGATCGCGGCTGCGGCGGCCTGCGGGTCCATGCAGTACGTGACCGGGTCGATGTCGACGAACACCGGGATCGCGTGGGCGGCGACGACGGCCTGGGCGGTGGCGATGAAGGTGAACGCCGGGACGATGACCTCGTCGCCCGGCTGCACACCGGCGCCGACCAGGGCCATGTGCAGGCTGGAGGTGCCGCTCGCGGTGGGCAGGGCGTACCGGGCGCCGACGTAGGAGCGGTAGGCCTCCGCGAAGCCGGTGACGACCTTCTCGGGCGTCTGCCGCTGGGCGAGCATCAGGTTGAAGACGTCTTCCTTGGTGATGACCGGGAAGAGCGTGCGGCGCATGGCCTTGGGGATCATCGCCCCGCCGCCGAGTGCGGCGAGTTCGGCCTCGAGGTCCGCGGCGTCGGGGAGCGGCAGCGGTGCCGCCGGGAAGTCAGTGATCATCAGCGTGCTCCGGAAGTGGCGGCGGGACGCGCCGCTCGGGTCAGGGCCATCCGTGCGCAGGCGGCCACGAGGGGGCTCAGCCGGTAGTTGAACTGGACGCCGGGCACCAGCGAGGCGTCGGCCTCCTCCTGCGTCCACATCGTGCGCAGGTCGTAGGCGCCGAAGATCTTCAGCCGCTCGGCGCGGGCCCAGAGCCCGGCGTCGTCGGTCAGCACGGCCGCCGCCGGCCCGAAGCCGAGTCCGGTCAGGTCCACGACCAGCGCGGGGGCACTCGCTCCGGCGGCCAGTTCGGCGAGCCGGTCGGCGTTGGTCGCGTCCAGTGCCACATGGTCGTAGGCGATGGGGCGCGGGCCGTCCTCTGTTCCGGCCCGCTCCACGGTGACGCCGAGCCAGTTCAGGAACGCCTCGGTGGCCGCGTCCGGCTCGGGCAGCGACACGGTGTCGCCGTGGCCGATGCCCTGGCCGGCGAGGGCCGCGTGGACGGCACCCGTACGGCTGTTGAGGAGGACCGCCTTCGCGCGGCCGGTCTGCTTGGTCAGCAGCCTTTCCAGACCGGGCAGTTCCCGGTCGCTCTTCTCGATGCTCATGACCACGCCCGAGGTGAGGACGCGGGTGAGCACCGTCGCTGTGTCGAACAGTTCCATGGGTCGTCTCCGTGTCACGCGGCAACGGCCGCCAGCTGCTCCGCGACGTAGGCGGCGAGGTGGCCGGCCACGTTGACGCCGTGCTGGGCGGAGGAGCGGGCGAATTCGGGGTTGGCATTCACTTCGAGCACGAGCAGCTCACCGGTGGTCCGGTCCTCGACCAGGTCCACTCCGTAGAAACCGGGGCCGAGGATGTCGACGACGTTGCCGCAGAGCTTCTCGATCTCCGCGGTGACCTCGATCCGCCGGACCTCCGCCCCGAGGTGGGTGTTGGTGCGCCAGTCGGTCGAGACGCGCTGGATCGCCACCACGGGGGTGCGTCCGACGACCACCACGCGCAGGTCGTGACCGGGCTTGTCGATGTACTCCTGCACGACGACGGGGAAGAGCTTCCCCGCGGCGTCGGCGGACTCGCGGCCGCCGGCCCAGGCCTCCACACACTCCGCGTTGGCCATCTTGGTGACGCCGCGCCCCCAGGACCCGCTCACGGGCTTCACCACGGCGGGCAGGCCCAGTTCGGCGACGCTCGCGTGCACCTGCTCGTAGCTGAAGGCGTGCCGGGTGACGGGGTGCGGGACGCCGTGGCGCTCGAAGAGCAGCGCCTGGAGCCCCTTGTCGTTGCAGGTCTCGATGGTCGAAGAGCGGTTGAGGGTGGTGGCTCCGGCGTGCTCGAGCCGGCGGGAGACGCTGATCGCCTCGCGGTGGGAGAGGTTCCTGATGAGGACGAGACCGGGCGGGCCCGTGCGGCCCGCCACGACCTCGGCCAGATCCTTCACGAGCAACGGCCTTGCCGTCAGACCCTCGTCACGCAGTGCGCCGAGAAGGAGCTTCTCGTCCGGGCGCAGCATCGTGACCGAGAGCAGGACCTGGTCGGCGGATGTCACTCGCCCCAGTCCTCTTCCACCTCGGGGGCGAGGTCCAGCCGCGCGCCGGCGGCGGACTTCTCGACGACCTCGTGCTCCTGGCCACAGGCCGCGCACTCGGTGATCTCGCCCTTTTCCCAGGCTTCCTGAACCTCGAATTCCGTGTCGCACACGAGGCATTTCGGAGCCGCAATGGCGGTGGTCATTATTCGATACTCCTTTTTCTGATCGTCATGCTGATACGGCCGGCGGCATGGCGGTCCCGCGGAGCGGGGGTCCGTGGTCGCGGCCCTGCTCCGCCGCACGGCGGTACGGGTGATGAAGGCGGGTGAAGGTGTCCGGTAAAGGCGTGCCTGGTGGGGCAGGTGTGCCTGGTGGGATCAGACCCAGCCCGGGTCCTGCGGACCCGAGGTTCCGCTTCCGGCGACCGCGGCCCGGTCGGCGTCGGCCGGCGCGACGGAGAAGGCGATCAACGCGGCGGCGGCGATCATGCACGCCGCGACGTATTTGCGTGAGCGCGAGATGTACTTCATTCCGTGTCCCCCCTGGACGGTTTAGTGGTCAGCCGTTCGGTGCCGCTGTCCACATGAAGAGACTGCCCCGAGAAGGACATTGCCGGAAGGAGTGACAGGGGTCATGATCATGCAGTGCAGAAAGTCGAAGGGGGCGGCAGATGTGCAGCAAACGGGATATAGGCGACGACAACACACATGTGGAGATCTGTGGTGACGGAGTGGCGGTCTACCGGACCGCCCTCGTGGACGGCAGGGTGGCGCGGACCGCGACCCCCTCGTGCCTTCCCGCGCTCGGTCTGCTGGTACCGGCGGTCGACGATCCCGAGGCCATGGTGCCCGTACCGCCGGCCGTCGCGGAGACGACGCTGGTGCGTCCCCTGGAGCGGCGCGTCCGTGAGCAGCAGCAGACGGTGGCCGCTCTCCGCGCGTCCATGTCCCAGGTCGAGGGCGTCTACCGGAGCCTGCGGGAGGGGAGCCACGCCGTCCAGCGGCTCACGGGAGCGGCGATGATCGCCGCCGCGGTGGAGGCGGAGGCGCAGTCCGCCACACGGGAGACGCTCACCGCGCATCCCGGCGGCGGCCGTCCGGAAGAGGTCCTCGCCAAGTCCCTGTCGTACACGCTGGAGGCCAAGAAGCGGGGCGTACGGCAGCGCACGCTGTACCAGCACACGGTGCGCACGCACGGCCCGACGCTCGACTACATCAAGGCGGCCACCAGCGCCGGCGCCGAGGTGCGCACCGTCGACGAGGTCTTCGACCGGCTGCTGATCTGGGACCGCTCCGTCGCCTTCATCCCCGACATGGGCAAGGAGCATCACAACCACGCCCTGAGAGTCACCGACCCGGGCATCGTGCACTTCCTCGTCTCCGTCTTCGAACACGCCTGGGACCGGGCGGAACCGGTCGTCTACGAGCCCGACCAGCAGCGCCCCAAGATCCTCACCGACGAGACCCGCCGGCGCGTGCTGCGGCTGATGGTCGACGGTTACACCGACGCCGCCATCGCCGCCCGGCTCGGCATGAGCGTCCGTACCGTGGCGACCCATCTGAAGAAGGTGTCGGACGCGCTGGGCAGCAAGAGCCGGGCGCAGCTCGCGTATCTGACCGCCCAGAGCGGTCTGCTGGACGGATCCCCGGGCCCGGACTGCCGCTGCGGCGGCACGGACCAGCACGACTCCGTGCACGACTGATCACGTCGGACACGCGGTGGCGCGCCGCCGCAGAAAGCACGCCGGTGCGGGGAACGGCCAAGGGCCCGTACGCACCGGATGCTCGGTGTGTACGGGCCCTTGCCCGACCCGGTCCCGCGCGGGCGGGAGCGGTGCGGTGTCGCGCGGTCAGACCGTGGTCTTCGCCGACTCCGCCTCGTCGTCCTCCTCAGGGCTCTCTCCGGCCTTGCGGGCCCGGACGAACTCCAGGAACGAGTTGAGCTCCCGCTTGACGACGGGCGCCAGCAGGTAGAGGCCGATGATGTTGATGACGGCGAGCATGAACAGCACCGCGTCGGCCATGTCGATCAGCGTCTGCAGCGTCAGCAGCGAACCGGCCACGGCGAACAGGGTGTACAGGGCCTTGTAGATCGTCTCGCTGGCCTTGCTGCGGCCGAAGAGGTACGTCCACGCCTTGAGGCCGTAGTAGCCCCAGGTGAGCACGGTCGAGATGGCGAACAGCATGACCGCGATCGTGAGGATGTACGGGAACCACGGCATGACCGTGCCGAACGCGTCCGACGTGATGGTCACGCCGCCGATGGAGTTGTCGGTGCGGGCCTCGGCCCAGCTGGCGGGGTTGGCCACGACGATGGTCAGCGCGGTCATGGTGCAGATGACCACGGTGTCGATGAAGGGCTCGAGCAGGGCGACCAGGCCCTCGCTGGCAGGGTGCTTGGTCTTCACCGCGGAGTGGGCGATCGGCGCGGAACCGAGACCGGCCTCGTTGGAGAACGCGGCCCGCTTGAAGCCGACGATCAGCGCACCGAGCACACCACCCGCGACACCCTCGGGGTTGAAGGCGCCCTCGATGATCGTGCCGATGGCGGACGGCAGGGCGGAGACGTTGACCAGGATGACGACCAGGCAGGCCACGATGTAGATGCCGGCCATGGCGGGCACGAGGCGGCTGGTGACGGAGGCGATGGAGCGGATGCCGCCGAGCAGCACGATGCCGACGAGCGCGGCGATCAGGATGCCGAAGAACAGGGCGCCGGCCGAGGAGCCCACCATGCCGCTCTCGCCGCCGGTGACGGAGACGAGCTGGGCGTAGGACTGGTTGACCTGGAAGAGGTTTCCGCCGAAGAGGCCGAAGAAGAGGACCATGACGGAGGCGAGCACGGCGAGGATCTTGCCGAAGGTCTTGCCGTTCTTGCCGAAGCGATCGGCCAGACCCTTGGGCAGGTAGTGCATGGGCCCGCCCGAGACGGTGCCGTCGGCGTGCACCTCTCGGTACTTCACGCCCAGGGTGACCTCGACGAACTTGGTGGCCATGCCCAGCAGACCGCAGAGGATCATCCAGAAGGTGGCGCCGGGGCCGCCGATGGAGACGGCGACGGCGACACCGGCGATGTTGCCGAGTCCGACGGTGCCGGAGACAGCCGCGGTCAGCGCCTGGAAGTGGTTGACCTCACCGGCCGAACCCTTCTCGTCGTACTTCCCTCTGACCACGTCGATGGCGAGCCGGAACTTGCGGAGCTGGACGAAGCCGAACCATCCGGTGAAGACCAGACCGGCCACCACCAGCCAGGCGACGATGAGCGGCAGGTCGGTGCCGCCCACGGGGACGGCGTAGAAGACCACGTCCACCAGCCATGTGGCGATGGGCTCGAAGAATCCGCTGACGGCTTCGTCGACGGATTTGGTCATGGAGTCGAGTGACACGTTGGCTACCTCGATGGCGCAGGACCGGCGCGGAGGGGTGTGCGCCGGTCGATGTGCGGGCTTTGAGCGAACGCCGTTGTCCGATCGGCGACCCGGGGCGGGCGGTCCGCGGACTCGGACCGTGATCACCCTGGTCTTGCTGCCGGCCCGGAGCCGGCACTCCGCGCCGCGGCCGAGCGGGGCCGCCGACGGAGTTGCGCATGTCTACCACGCCCGTCACGGGATCATGAGTGACCTGGATCACATGACGGTAGGTAACCTGTAAAGCCGCAGGCATGGTGACGGGATCGTTATCCGGAAACGAAGAACCGTGTAACGGACACGTACAAAAGAGGAAGTGGCGCCGTCCGAGGACGGGGCAGCCGTCCCGTCGCACCGGACCGGTCAGGACCTGCGGGACTCCTACCACGCGATATGCCGGGGGGATACCCGGTCAGGTGGCACTGAAGAGGTGCGAAGACTGCCGGAACCCGGCAATGAAAGGCCATCCCGTCGGCTGGGAGCATGCGTTGCGACGTCCGGCCCGAACCGGTCACGGCCTGGCCGTACAAGTGAACGATGATCACACTGCGTGGCGGCGCCCGCCTCCACGCCGGTCGTTCAGGGCCGCAGGGATCCGCCGCGCACGCCCTCCAGCCGAGTGCCGCTCATGACCGCCCCGTCCGTCTTCGCCCCGACGAGCACGGCGGAGGACAGGTCCGCGTCCGTGAGGTCGGCGTCCGTGAGGTCGGCCGCCATCAGCCTGGCCCGGCGCAGCGACGCGCCGCGCAGCGTGGCGCGGACCAGACGGGCGCGCGCCAGCACCGCGTCGTCGGCCCGGACGTCACCGAGCTCGGCGCCGGTGAGGTCGCAGAGACCGGCGTTCACCCCGGTCAGCGTCGCGCCGGTGAGGACCGCGCCGCTCAGGTCCGCGCCGGTCAGTGACGCGTCGGAGAGGTCGCAGCCGCTCAGCGAGCATTCCCGCAGGTCCGCGTAGGCGAGGTAGACGCCCTTCAGGTCCTTGCCCGTGAGGTCGGTCCCGGCGAGCGGGATGCCCCCGAGGTCGTTGTCGGTGCCCCACGGCTGCGACCACTCACGCAGCAGGCCGCGCCAGTCGCCGCCGCCCACCAGCGCTTCCCGCAGAGCGGCGAGGACGTCGGCGTTCTCCGGCCGACTCCACCGGTCGCGCAGCTCGGTCTCGTGCCCGGTGTCGTCCGGTGGTGTGCTCATGGCCTGGCGCTCCCGGGGGCGGCTCGGTCACCGTTGGATCTGGTGGAGGAACCCCTTCACACGGTCCAGGTGGTAGACGGTCTCGTCGTGCTTCTTGAGGAGGACTTCCAGGCCCCGTTCGGTCATACCGTCAGGCAGCCGTTCCATCTCCTTCCACAGTATCCGACGGACGTTCTCCAGCCCTTGCTGTGCCTGCGTCAGGTCCTTGACGTGGTCGTACGGCGTTCCGTCGGGCCTGCGGGCCACGACCTCGCCCGCCGCCTCGCGCCGGGCCGCCGAGTAATGGTTGTGGTTCGGCTCCGAGTTGATACGGCCGATCGGGTCGGCCTTGATGTTCTCCAGCTTGTTGATGGCGTTCATCGCCTCGTCGCTCAGGCCCAGACCCCGGTAGGGCGAAAGGCCCATCGGGTCGGACCAGGTGAACGGGTTGTGGACGTAGGCGGCCGGGTTGGGTGCCGGGGACAGGCCGAGCGGGTCGGGTGTGAGGTAGCGGGCCGTCTCCGGGTCGTACTGCCGGAAGTAGTTCTGGTGGAGGCCGGTCTCCGGGTCGTAGTACTGGCCGGGGAAGCGCAGCGGGGTGTAGGCGGTGGCGGACCTGGTCCAGGTCGTGGTGCCCCAGAGCGTGGCGCGGGTGTGCCAGGCCACGTCGCCCGCTTCGTCGACGAGTTCGGTGGGCGTGCCGACGATGTCCGTGACGATGGCGAAGAAGCGTTCGTCGACCTCCTCCCGGGTCGCGTCCGCGCCGAGCATGCGCTCGGTCTGGGCGAGCGGCTGCGCACCGTGGTGGTCCCAGGTCAGCACGACGGGACGCGGCAGTCCGGGGGCGGTGGTGGTCTGTTCGCACAGCGTCGCGCCGTCCCAGGTGAACAGCACCTCCTCGACCACGCTCTCGCCGTCGTCGGCCAGGCGCTGTTTGGCGGTGCGGCGGCCCAGCGGGTCGTAGCGGTAGCGCCAGCGTGTCCCGTCGGGCGTGGTGACGGCCGTGAGGCGGTCCTCCGCGTCCCAGAAGTAGTGCCAGGTGTCGGCCTTGCGGGACAGCCGCGTCTTCCTGCGCAGGGTGATGCGGCCGGCGCCGTCGTGTTCGTAACGCACCGACCCGGCACGGGTGATGGTGGTGCCGGTGTAGTCGCGGGAACCGGTCGCCTCCCGGCCCGGGTGAGCGGCGGGCCAGGTGGCGGAGGTCTGGTTGCCGGCCGCGTCGTAGGCGTACGTCTCCGACCAGCCGGCGGCCGTCACCGCCGTGACCCGGCCGGCCGGGTCGAGGTCGAAGCGGAAGGAGCCGCGGAGGGTGTCGTCGAGGGCGGTGAGGTGACCGTCGGCGCGGTAGGTGTAGGCCCGGCGGTTGATCGTGCGGGCGCCGGTGGTGAGGTGCTGGCCGGCCAGGCGGCCGGTCTCGTCCCAGACCGATGCCAGGGCGAGGGAGTCGCCGAAGACGCGGCGCAGCTCGCGTCCCGCCGCGTCGTGGGTGAAGGAGACGCGGTGCGTGCCGCTGGTGAGGTGGGTGGGCCGGCCGGCGGCGTCGTAGCCGTAGGTGGTGACCCGGCCGGTGGGCGTGATGCGGCGGACGCGGCGCCCCACGGAGTCGTAGGAGTACGTGGTGGGGCGGCCGTCGACGAGTTCGGCCTTGAGGTCGCCCCGGCGGTCGTACTGCTGGATCAGTTCGCTGTCCGGGCCGGTGGCCCGGACCATCCGCCCGGCGCGGTCGTAGGCGTAGGTGGTGACCGCTCCCGCCGCGTCCTTCCTGACGACCCGGTCGAGCTGGTCGCGCTCGTAGGAGACCCGCTGGCCGAGAGGGTTCGTGCGGGCCGCGACCTGGCCGACGGCGTCGAGCGCGTAGCTGACGGTACGCCCGTCGAAGTCGGTCTCACGGACCATCCGGCCGGCCGCGTCGTAGCTGTACGACCAGGTCAGGCCGTGCGGGTCGGTGACCTTGGAGAGCCGCAGCGAGGCATCGTGCTCGAATTCGTGGCGCACGCCGTCGGGGCCTGTGCGGGCGGCCGGCAGGTCGAAGTGGGTGTACTCGAAGCGGGTCGTCCGCCCGGTCGCGTCGGTGTGGGTGGTGCAGTTCCCCTCCCCGTCGTACGTCCACGACTCGCTGCTGCCGTCCGGGCGGGTGCGCCGGGCCAGTTCGCCGTCGGCGGTCCACTCGAGGGTCGTCACCGCGCCGAGCGGGTCGGTGATGCGGACGAGCCGGCCGAAGGCGTCGCGTTCGCACCGCGTGGTGCCACCGAGCGGGTCGGTGACCTCCAGCGGCATACCGGCCGCGTCGCAGCGGAAGGTGGTGACGGCGCCGAGCGCGTCGGTGGAGGAGACGAGATGCCCGAGGGAGTCGTACGCGTACCGGGTGGTGCGGCCGGAGGGGTCCGTGACGGCGACGCGGTTGCCCCGCTCGTCGAACTCCTGGTGCCAGCACGTCCCGTCGGCCTCGGTGAACTCGACGGGGAGGCCCCGTTCGTCGCGGACGGTGCTGATCGTGGTGCCGTCGGGGCGCACGACGGCGCACAGCCTGCCCGCCTCGTCGTACGTGTAGGACGTGGTCCGGCCGAGGGCGTCGGTGCGGGTCAGCCGGTTCCCGCGCGCGTCATAGGTGAAGCGGGTGGTGTGGCCGAGCGGATCGGTGGTGGCCACGACCCGGCAGGCGCTGTCGATCACATGGCGGGTGGTTCGGCCGTCGGCGGTGGTCAGTTCGGTCACCCGGTGCCCGGTGGCCGGGTCGGGAAGTCCGTAGGACAGGGTGAGCTGTACGTGGCCGGCCTGGCCGCCCTCGCCGATCACGCGGTCCAGGTCGTCGTAGGCGTAGTCGTACCGGCTGCCGTTGGAGTCGATCCAGGCGATCACCCGCCGGCGTTCGTCGTACTCGAACGTGAGCGTGGCGCCGGAGGGTTTGGTGACGGCCGTGAGGTCGCCGTCCGTGTAGCCGTAGCCGGCGACCGGCTGCTCGGTGCCGTCGGGGAGCGCCAGGGACAGGCCGGTCACCCGGCCGTCCTCCGTGGCCACCGCGAGCCGGCTGCCCGCCGAGTGGACGAGCGCCAGCGGCGTGCCGTCGTCGGCGCGGTCGTAGGTGACGGTGTGGCCGTTGCGGTCGCTGATCCGCTCGAGCCAGGCGTCGCCGTCGTCACCCGGTTCGGCTCCGAAGGGGGCGGCGAAGTGGCGGGTCAGGCCGCTCTCCGGGTCGGTGACCGTGTAGTCGCCGCTCTCCTCGCGGGTGAGCAGCCGGCGCCCGGTACCGGTCTCCGGAAGGGTGGGGACCCCGGGCACGGGGTGGGGGTAGGTGAGCAGGAGGCCGTCGTCGGTGACGTGGACGACGCCCTTGGCGTCGATCTCCAGGCGTTCGTCGACGGTGGAGGACCAGGACGGTCCGAAGAAGCGCCCGACGGTGTAACCGGACTCGACGCGGCGGGTGAAGGCGAGCGGCAGCGTGCCCGGGACGACGGCGTCGGTCTGCGGCAGGAACATCCGGCCGGAGGCGAGGTCGACGGGGTCGGTCTCGTCGATCAGACGCTGCCCGTCGGGGCGGTTGTGGGTGCCGTTCGGGACGTCGTCGATCAGCCTGCGGGCACGGTTGGCGTCGCCGGCCAGGTCCGCCGCCTCCGCGGCGACCCGTACTCCCTTGACGCCGGCCCCGGCTCCGCCGGTGGCCGCGGTGAGCAGCAGGTCTGGGACGAGCCGGCCGAAGCCCTCCGCGGGGTCCTTCATGAAGTTGTCGAGCATCTGCTTGCCCGCGCCCCACGGGTCGTTGGCGACCAGCACCAGCCCGGAGGCCAGGTTGTTCAGGTTGGTGAGGTACTCGGCGGGGTGCGTGATGTTGTACGGGTCGGTGGGGTTGATGCCGCGTACGAAGGTGACGAGACCGGCCGTCCCCTTGACGATGCCCGCGCCGAAGTGGGTCTGCATCACCTGCAGTTCCTCCAGGCCGTCCATGGCCTGTTCGGCGTACGACGGCTTGGGGGGCGCCGCGTCCCTGGCCGCCTGCACGGCGGTGCGCGCGGTCTCCGCCGCCGCGTTCCGCTGCTTGCGGGCCTCGGCCAGGATCTCCTGGGCCTCCTCCATCTGCGCCTTGCCCGGATCGCTGAACGCACCCGGTTTCGGCGGCACGGAGGAAGGGTCCCGCTGGTCCTCCGGCTGGGCGTTGTAGCGGTCGGCCGCGCTGTTGTAGTCGTCGACCTTCTTGTTGTACGCCTCCAGCGCCTCCGACGACGCCTTCGTGCCGGCCTTCCACTTGTCGATGGCGGTCTGCGCCTGCCGCTGCGCCCACTCGACCGTCAGGCCGAAGCTCGCCAGCGCGTCGGCGGCCTTGCCGAAGGCGTCCGCGCCCTTGAACCACTTCGGCGGCTCGATCGACACCGTCTCACGGAACGCGTCCGCCGCCTCACCCTTGATCGCGGAGGAGTCCAGGCCCTTCAGCCCCTCGCCCACCAGGTCGAACGATTTCTGCAGGTCCCGCAGGTGCGACGCCGTCGTGCGCAGTTTGTCGGGGCTGCCGTAGATGAGCTTGGTCTTGTCCTCGGTCTGCCCGAGGTCCATCTCGTCGACCTCTGCGCCCATCCGGTTGGCCAGCGAACGGGACTGCTCGCGCACCCAGTCCGCGCCCGACTCCCAGCCCACGTCCTCGAGCCGGTCGGCGGTCCAGTCACCGGCGTCCTCGACGCGGTTGCCGAGCCACTCTGTGCCGTCCTCGACCGCGTCCTCGACGACGTCCGGCGTGATGTCGCTGACGAAATCCCCGATGCCCACGGCTCAGTTCCCCCCGGTACCCGGCTGCTGCTGCTGGGCGGCCCGCTCCTCGGGAGACGGACCGAACGTGTCGTCCACGGCCCGGTCGAACGCCTCCTGGTCCACGCCCAGCATCTCGTTCAGGATCTGCGACTGACGCCCGCCGTTGCCCTCCGTCAGCACCGCCCGGCCGGTGTCCTTCCAGGTCTGCGCTGCGTCCTCCCCGGCGCGCTGGAAGGATTCGGGGCTCCAGTCGGGGTTCAGGTGGTCCGGGGTGAGCACATCGCCCCAGCCCTGCTTGACGATGTCCTCCTCCGAGGCGTGCGGGTTGCCGACGGCGGCGTTCACCGCGATCTTGAACGTGCCCTCGATGTACTGCTCCTCCTCCCAGACCATGCCGGCGGCGAGCCCGAGCGTCGCGGCGATCGTGTTGGCGTCCTGTATCAACGCCCGCACGCCCCACTCCCAGCGCTCGCAGTAGTCCTCGAAGTCCACCGACAGGCCGTGGTGTCCGGCCTCCATCCCGGTCATCGCCAGGTCCGAGAATCCCTTGCCGAGGACGGCCCCGGTCCCGGTGCCCATCTCCCGCAGCTCGGCGATCGCCGACCGCAGGCCCTCGGTGATCCGCTGGACGCTCTCGGGGCTTACCTTCAGGTCCTCCGCGCCGTCGCCCATCAGGCGGCCCCTTCCTCGGCCGGCGCGTCGACGGCGACGGCGTCGGGCACGATGCCCCGGGCCGGCGGGAAGAGCATCGCCCCGTCCGGGTCGGCGACGTCGACCGCCACCCCGGCCGGCACGCCCATGGCCGGGATGATCTCGTCGAGCAGCCGTGCGCCGCGTACCTCCGCGAACTCCCAGGTGCGGCCGGTCTCCTGGCCGTCCCCCGTGTCCCTGGCACGCGCGAACCGGGCGAGGGACTCCTCGCCCGTGAAGGCGCAGATCCAGCGCACCCCGCCGAGCTGCGCGGTCCACAGGCCGCCCGCGTCGACAGGGACGAGGACCAGGGCCCGCCGCAATTCGCCCACCATGGCCATCGGATCGCCGGAGCCGTCCCGCCGCTCGGCGATCCGCTCCGCGAGTGCCGTGCCGTCGCCCATCCGAAGCTCCTTCCAGCCGCCAAGGGTCTTCCCGTCCGGTGTACGCAGGACACCACGCAGTCCTGAGGCCGGGCGGTTCCCCGGGAGCGTAGGACCGGGCCCCGGGGCGCGATCGCCCGGGGCCCGTCCCCCGGTCAGCGCAGGAGGTGGAGCGGTACCGCCGCGGCCATCGCCTCGGCCCCGGCGTCGCCCGGGTGCAGGTGGTCGCCGCTGTCGTAGCGGGCGAGGAGGCGTTGCGGGTCGGCCGGGTCACGCAGGGCCTTGTCGAAGTCGATGACCCCGTCGTACTCGCCGCTGGTGCGGATCCAGTGGTTGACGGCCTGGCGGGCGGCCTCGTTGCGGGGGCTGTAGAAGCCGAAGGTGTCGTTCTTGAACGGCAGGATGGTGCCTCCGTGGACCTTCAGGCCGCGTTCGTGCGCGCGGGCGATGATCTGGCGGTGACCGTCGATGATGTCCGCCGCGGACACCGTCTCCGACACGGGCGCGACCGTGCCCGGGTGTCCCAGGTCGTTCACCCCGAGCAGCACGATGACGTGCCGGGCACCGGGCTGCGCGGCGACGTCGCGGTCGAAACGCCGCAGCGCGCTCTGCCCGAAGTACGCCGCGAAGTTCTCCGCGTCGGACCCGGCGGGCGGGTTCGGGTCGTGGAGGAGACGGTTGCCGCTGATGCCCTGGTTGAGCACGCCGACGGTGTACGGCCCGGGAGCGGCGTCCAGGCGCCGGGCCAGGAAGTCGGGCCAGCGGTGGTTGGCGTTCACGTCGGTGTCGGAGCCGTCGGTGATGGAGTCGCCGAACGCGACGACGGCCGAGGAGCGCTCCGGCCGGCCGCTGCTCACACTCACACCGGTCAGGAAGTACCAGCGGTCCAGGGTGGCGGTGGCGACGATGTCGGTCCGCCCGGTGACGTTGCCGGCGGCGACGTGGTTGTGCTGGAAGGCGAACGCGTGGACGGTCGAGCCGGGGGTCCGCTCCGGCAGGTAGATGCTCACCACGAGATCGGAGCCGGCGGGCACCCGCATCGGGAGCGGGTCGCTGACCGCCGGCGCGCCGGCGGGGATCGTCACGGACGTCCGGCCGCCGAAGGTGAGCGGACGGTCGGTGCGCGGGTCGATACGGGTGGGCGGTCCGCTGCCGGCCGGGCGGGCGATCCGTGCCTCGCCGATCACCAGCGGCCGGTCACCGAACTCGTTGGACAGCCTGACGCGGACCCGGTCGCCGCCGATGCTGGTGCGGACGGTCTGCCGGATCGTCCGGTTCTCGAACTCGGTGGTGTCAGAGGCCGGCACCGCTGTGGGTGTGGTCGCCCAGGTGCCCGTCCAGGCCCCGCCGGCTCCGCGCCCGTCCGGCGCCGCCGGCGCACCGGCGGCGGCGGAGGGGGCCGGGGCCAAGGTCAGGAGCAGGGCTCCGGTGAGCAGGCCCACCAGGTGACGGCCGGCTCTTCGTACACGGCCCCGGTCGGGGGACCACTTCGGATGTGCGGTCATACGGGGCCTCCAGGAGCGTCGTTTGTGAGCGGGTCAGCCTCGGCGGGCGGGTTTGTCGAAACGCCAGCCGTCGGCCCTGAGCAGGGGAATGATCCGGTCGACGGCCGCCACGGTCCGGCTGCGGTCGCCGCCACCGTCGTGCAGCAGCACGACCGCCCCCGGCGTGACGCCTTCCTGGATCCGGCGGACCAACTCGTCGGTGCCCGGCGGTTCCCAGTCGCCGATCGCCAGCCGCCATCCCAGCGGCTGCATGCCGAGACCGGCCGCCACCTCCGGACTCTTGCCCCAACTGCCGTAGGGGGCGCGGAAGTACGGGATGCGCACGCCGGGCGCGGCCCGGCGGATCTCGGCATTGGTGCGTTCCAGGTCCGCGCGGATCTCCTCCGGCGACCGGCCGGCCAGGTCGTCGTGGTGCATGGAGTGGTTGCACAGGGTGTGGCCGCCGGCGACGATCTCGCGCACGAGTTCCGGATGTTCCCGGACGTGGTCGCCCCAGAGGCAGAACACCGCTTTGACGTGGTGCTTGCGCAGCACTTGGAGAAGGCGGGCGGTGTCGTCGGGGTCGGGGCCGTCGTCGAAGGTGAGGGCGACGGTCTTCCCGCCGTGCCGGGTGGAGTCCACGATCCCGGCGTCCGCCCGTGCGGCCTGGGCGGGCGCCGTCACCAGGGCGCCCAGGCACACTCCGCCCGCGAGCAGCAGGGGCGCGAGCCGGGGGCGGCGCGGGAGGCGCGTCCGCGGCGGGACGGAGCCCGGGGCGGTGTTCGGTGATGTGGTCACGGTGGTCCCTCTCTGGTGCCGGACGTCCGTACGCCGGGCGGTACCGGGTGTCGTACGCCGGGCGGTGCCGGGTGTCGTGCCGGGGCGGGTGTCAGGTTCCGTACGCCGGCGGTGCCCGCGGGTCGTCCCCTGCGTCGGGTGGTGCACACGGCAGGTCCGTGCGTCACATCGCGGTCCGTGGAAGAGCGCTGCGGTCCGGCGACCGGTGGCCCCGGTGGGCGAGAAGGTAGGGAGCCCGCCGAGTGGGCGTCAAGAGCGGCCCATTCCGCTGCGCCGCGCGCAAGTGCGCAGGTGGGAGGGGCTCTACAGGGCCGTGGAAGGCCGCCGACGACCCGAAGTGCGCCCGAAAAACGGACGGCTGTCGGTCCGGAGCACCCGTTGTCCCGACACACGTCTGATGACCTGGGAGAACGTGCGGGACACCGTCTCAGCACGAGGCCACGAAGCCACACAGCCACACTGCCGGCGCCGCGGCGTCACCGAGGACCGGAGGAGGGCCATGCTCTCGCGCCACCGTTTCGATCCCGAGCTCGCCGCCGCGCTGCCGATGATGCCCGAGGTCGACATCACCGACATCGGCCGCGCCCGCGCCGCCCAGGCCGAGCAACTGGCGGTGGCCGTCGCGGCGACGGACACGAAGGGGGTGGAGATCGACGAGGTCCTCGCCCCGGGCGTGGACGGCGCACCGGCCGTGAGACTGCGGACCTACCGGCCGCAGAAGTCCGGGGCCGGGCCGCTGCCCGCCGTCTACAGCATCCACGGCGGCGGTTTCGTCCTCGGCTCCCCGGACGTCGACCACGACTGGAACGTGCTGCTGTGCCGGGAGCTCGAGGCCCTGGTGGTCTCCGTCGACTACCGCCTCGCCCCCGAGCACCCGTTCCCCGCGCCGCTGGACGACTGCTACGCCGGCCTGTGCCGGCTGGCGGGGCACGCCGGCCGGCTCGGCGTCCGTCCCGACCGGATCGCCCTGTGGGGCGACAGCGCCGGGGCCGGGCTGGCCGCCGCGCTGACGCTGCTCGCCCGCGACCGCGGCGGGCCCGCGGTGTGCTTCCAGCATCTGTGCAGCCCCGCGCTGGACGACCGGCTGGAGACGGCGAGCGCCCGTATGTTCACCGACACGCCCGTGTGGAACCGGCGCAACGCCGTCCGGAGCTGGGAGGCGTATCTCGGGGACGGCGTGCGCGGGACCGCCGGGGTCTCCCCGTACGCGGCTCCCGCCCGCGCCGCGGTCCCGGCTCTTACCGGGCTGCCGCCCGCGTACGTCTCCGTGATGGAGTTCGATCCGCTGCGGGACGAGGGCGTCGCCTACGCCCGCGCCCTGGCGGCCGCGGCGGTGCCCACGGAGCTGCGGCTGATCCCGGGCACCTTCCACGGCGCGTGGGCCGTGGAGCACGCCGGTGTCATCCAGGGCGCGACCGCGGAGGCGGTCGCCGTGCTGCGACGCGCGCTCGGCCGGTGAGCTCGGTGAACCGGTGAGTGGCTATCCGCCGCCGAGGTCTTCACCGCCGTCCGCCAGCCGCAGGGCGTACAGCGCCAGTTGGGCACGGAACCGGTCCTGCGGGTCGCGCAGCCGCCATCCGAGTTCCTTCTCGACGTGGGTGAGGCGCGCGGCCACCGAGCTGTGGTGCAGGTGGAGTTCACCGGCGGCCTGCCGCAGCGAGCCCGTGCGGCAGAAGGCGGCCAGGGCCGCCAGGAGTTCGCCCCCGTGCCCGGCCCGCTCCCCCCGCTCGCCGCGCGCCAGTCTCCCCAGCCGCCGCACGTCCTCCTGGGCGCGCAGCCGCTCCACCGGGATGTCCGCCAGCAGCGCGACCGGGCCGAGTTCGTCGTGGTCGGCGACCGCATCCCGCGGGCTGCCCGCCGCGGCGAAGCGCAGCGCGGCACGCGCCTGTGACCAGGAAGTACGTGCCTCCAGCGGGTCGAAGGCGCCGCCGACGCCCACCCGGATCCCCTGCGCGGTCCCGTGGGCCGTGCCCCGCTCACGGACGCGTTCGCGCAGTGCCGCTCGCAGCTCGCAGGCCGTCGACGCCGGCCTGTCCGAGGAGTTGCCGCCGCCCGCGCCGTCGTCCGGGGAACCACCGCCCGCGGCGTCGCCCTTACGGCCCGGGCCTTCCGGGCGCTGCACCAGTACCGCCCCCAGCGAACCGGCCCGCGCCACCCTGACCGTGCCCCGCAGACCGCCGCGCCCGAGCAGCGCCACGGCCTCCATCCCCACGTCCGTCCCCGGCCGCCCGGCCACGGCGATCACGCGCAGCGGCGCCTCGGGCGACAGGCCCAGCAGACGGAGCGCCCTGACACGGTCCGGCGCGTCCTCCCGGCCGGAGAGCACCAGCTCCACCAGCGCCGGATCGGCCGCCTGGGGCACCCGCGACTGCCAGGGCCGGCCGGCCAGCACCCGGGCGGTGATGGCCATCCACTCCAGGACCAGTTCGTCGAACGGACCGGGCGCCCCTGCCCGTTCCAGCCAGACCCCGCCCGCGGGCTCCAGTTCCACCCGGCCGGAGACATGCCCGGGCGCGCCCGGGAGTGCGACGCCGTCCGGCCCGGACCGTGCGGAGCGGCCGTCGGGCAGCCGGAGTCCGGCCGGGCATCCGGCGAGTCCGGCGGTGGACCGGGCCAGGGACGCCGGATCGAGACCACCGCCGAGCAGCGCCTCGAAGTGCGCGATCACGCGTACGGCGGTGGCGGCGTCCGCGTCCAGCGCGGAAAGCCGCAGCAGCAGTCCCTTCACGGCAGGCAGTCTAGGAAGGACAGGTACATGACCAACAGATCCCCGCAGGTGCCGACCGCGGCGAGGCGGTCCGCGAGATCACTGTTCACAGTGCTTCTGGCCGCCGTCCTGCCCTTGCTGTCGGCGCTGCTCGTCGCCGTCGCGGCGCCCCCGGCGTCGGCCGCCTCACTGACGGAGGTGACGGCCTTCGGCAGCAACCCGAGCAATCTGCGGATGCATCTGTACGTGCCGGACAGCGTCCGCGAGCGGCCGGCCGTGCTGGTGGCCGTGCACAACTGCACCGGTTCCGGCCCGGCCTTCCACTCGGGCACCCAGTTCGCCTCACTGGCCGACCGGTACGGGTTCATCGTCGTCTACCCGTCGGCGACCAGGAGCGGCAACTGCTTCGACGTCTCCTCGCCCCAGGCGCTGCGGCGCGACGGGGGCAGCGACCCGGTGGGGATCAGGTCCATGGTCGCCCACGTCCAGCAGCGGTACGGCGCCGATCCGGGCCGGATCTTCGTGACCGGCGCCTCGTCCGGCGCCATGATGACCAACGTCCTGCTCGGCAACTACCCCGACGTCTTCGCGGCGGGCGCGGCCTTCATGGGCGTTCCGCACTCGTGCTTCGCCACCACCGACGGCTCCGGCTGGAACAGCGCCTGCGCGAACGGGACCGTCGACCGCACGCCGCAGGAGTGGGGCGCTCTCGTCCGTGCCGCGTACCCCGGTCACACCGGGCCGCGGCCCAGGATGCAGATCTGGCACGGCACCGAGGACAGCACCCTGCGCCATCCCAACCTCGTCGAGCAGATCGACCAGTGGACCGACGTCCACGGCGTGAGCCGGACGCCCGCGTACACCGACCGTCCGCAGCCCGACCGGACGCGCACCCGTTATGGCGCCACCGGCAGCCGGGCGCCCGTGGAGGCCATCAGCGTCCAGGGCGCCGGCCACACCCTGCCGACCAGTGGTATGGCGGCCGACGCGGTCGCGTTCTTCGGGCTGGACGACACCACCCCGCCGCCGGACCCCGGCCCCGGCCCCGGCCCCGGCCCGGGAGCGTGCCGGATCGGCTGGACCACCAGTGCGTGGAACACCGGGCTGACGGCGACCGTGACCATCACCAACACGGGTACCGCGCCGGTCAACGGCTGGGCGCTGGCCTTCACCCTGCCCGCCGGGCAGACCATCACCTCCGGCTGGGGGGCGGGATACAGCCCGGCCGGCGGCGCGGTGACCGCGAGGAACGTGGCGTACAACGGGACGCTCGCCGCCGGGGCGAGTACGCAGATCGGCTTCCAGGCGACCCACACCGGGAACACGGCGAGGCCGGCCTCCTTCACGCTGAACGGAGGTCCCTGCTCCACCGCTTGACGGCACCCCGTCCCGGCGGGCGCGACCCGTCTGCGTCCCGCTCCGGTCAGCGGCCGGCGGTCCACCGCTGGTCGCTGTCCCCGTCGGCCGGATCGAAGTCGAGGGTGCCGCCGCCCGGGTCCCCCAGTGGTTCGAGGGCGAAGCCGGGGGCGATCCTGGGGCGGACGACTCCGGCGGCGTCGACGACGAACAGGAGGTTGAGACCGTTCCTGCCGTCGACGGAGGAGCAGGACCAGATGCCCACGCCCCGGTCCGTGGCACCGCGCGAGTCCAGGCAGTAGTCGGCGTCGGCGCCACTGCGCAGCAGCCCTACGGACTCCAGCTTCCACCGCTGGCTCGGCGTGCCGTCGCACGGGGCGGTGACGACGTCGGTGCGGTCCTCCATGACACCGCCCGCGATGTCCAGGCACAGCCCGGAGGCCGCGTTGACCACCGGGGTGTATCCGCTGCCGGCGGCGATGGGCACCGGCAGCGGCGGCGTGCTCTTCGAAGGTGCGGGCGGCGGCGGCTCGGGAGCCGGGGCCGCGCTCGTCGGCGCCGCGGTGGTGCGGCTCGGTGACGCCGAGGGCTTCTTCGACGGCGACGGCGCGGCGCTCACCGAGGGCGCGGCGGTGGGCAGGACCGCCGGGGGCCTGGCCTCCCAGCGCGAGGGCTCCTCCGCGCGGGCACGGTCGCGGTCCCCACCGGGAGCAGGGTCCCCTGCCCCGGTCGCCACCAGCGTCCCGACGACGACGGCCACCACCGCCACCGCGACGAGGACCGTGAGCCGGGACGGCCGCCCGTCATCATTGCCCGCCGTCCCGCCACGCGGTCGCCGACGGCCGGCGAAGGCGTGCGGTGCGGGCAGCGCCGCCGTCCGGGCCTCCCACCGTCCGGCCGTGGCGGGCGCGTCGGCGAGCCGGGCCCGTACGGGACCGCCGGAGGCGTAGGCCGCGCCGCACCACCGGAGCAGGCCGTCGGCGAGTACGGCCCGCGGGCCCGCCGCCATTCGCGTCAGCTCCCCGGTCAGCCGGGCGCAGCCGGAGCACTCCGCGAGATGAACGGCCAGGTCGTCGCTGCGCCGCCCGTCCCCCGGCTGCGAGGCCGCCTCGATGATGCGGCGGAAGCCCTGGCACTTCCTGCTGCCGCTGCTCTCCAGAGACGCCTTGATGTAGGCGCGGCGCATCGCGTCCAGTGCCTTGGCCCGCAGCTCGGTGACCATGGCCGGGCTCACCCCGACGAACGTCGCGACCGTGGCGTCCGGCTCCTCGTCGACCACCGCGTACCAGAGGATGCCCCTGGTCTGCTCGGGCAGACGCCGGAAGGCGGTCGGCATGGGGGACGCCGCCCGGAGCCGCGGCCGCGGGGACTCGGGCGGAAAGGGCGGAGCGACATCGGTGTTGTCGTCGAGCCACGCGGCGAAGCCGGGCTCGAGCCGGGCGCGGCGGCTGCCCCTGGCCCAGGTGAGTCCGATGCGCTGAAGCACCGTCAGCAGGTGTCCGCCCCAGCATTCTTCGGGTCCGATGCCCCTGCACGCCTCCTGGGTGGCGAGGTCGAAGGCCTGCACCGCCAGCTGGTTCCCGGCGAGGGTGTTGCGCCCGCAGAGCATGGCGTAGCCGCGGAGCGCCGGCATGTGGCGGCGCCTGAGCTCCTGCACGGCGGGAGACGCGGACGGGGCGCCGGCGCGGATGCGTTCGGTCAGTTCCCCGTCGGGCAGGCCGGTGCAGTCGTTGTCCTCGTCCGCCGTGTCAGGAACGACCTTCCGGAGCTTCGACACCCTCTTGACTCCTCGTTCAGTTACGACGCGACAGAACCGCCCGTCCGCGCGCGGAGGAGCTCGCCTGTTACTGGCCGGAAACAGGACCCCATAGTGGAGCAGGGCCACCCGCCTGGAAAGTGTTCCCGCAGGTAACAACAGAGCTGATACGGGCCTTTCTTCGGCCCTTCTTCGACTCTCCCCCCGGCCCTTCTCCGGCCCCGGCGGATGAGCCCGTGACGAGCGGCGGACCTGCCGCCTTGACCTGCCGACGGCCCCCGGCGGCACGTCCGGGGCACCCCCGTGGCGGCGATAGACCGGCGCGCGGCACGGGCAGGCATCTGCCCATGCCCATGTTGGTCGGAACCTCCGGATGGCAGTACAAGGACTGGCGCGGTGTTCTCTATCCGCCCGGTCTGCCGCAACGGCTGTGGCTCGAGGAGTACGCCGCGCGATTCGCCACCGTGGAGAACAACAACGCCTTCTACCGGCTGCCCACCACCGAGGTCTTCAGGTCGTGGCGTGAGCGGACGCCGGACGGGTTCGTCATGGCGGTCAAGGCGAGCCGCTTCCTGACCCACCTGAAGCGGCTCCGGGAACCCGAGGAGCCGGTGCACCGGCTGCTGGACCGGACAGCGGGCCTCGGCGACCGGATGGGTCCGGTCCTGCTCCAGCTCCCCGCGACCTTCCACGAGGACGTGGACGCTCTCGACGCCTGCCTGCGGTGCTTTCCCGCCACGGTCCGCGTGGCCGTGGAGCTCCGGCACATCTCCTGGTGGCAGGCGGAGACCCGGCTCCGGGCGCTGCTGGAGCGCCACGGCAGCGCCCTGTGCTGGGCGGACCGCGGTTCGCGCCCGGTCACCCCGCTGTGGCGCACGGCGTCCTGGGGCTACGTACGGTTCCACGCCGGCCTCGCCCAGCCGCCGCCGCGCTACGGCCACGCCGCGCTGAAGTCCTGGGTCGGCCGCATCACCGGCGCCTGGCCCGACGAGGACGACGTGTACGTGTACTTCAACAACGACACGGGCGGCGCAGCGGTCGTGGACGCCGCCCGGTTCGCCCGGTCGGCGACGGCCGCGGGCCGGACGGTGAGCCGCACACCTCGCTCCCCCGGCGGGACCCGGCCATGACGGGGCCGGCCGGTGAAGGGGGTCGGGGGCACGCGCCGCGGGCGGGACGGACCAGGCTGCGGCTGGCCGGCGGCTGTGCGGGGGTCCTCATGACGGTGATGTACTTCCTGCTCCCGCTGGAGGCCCTCGGGCCCGAGCGTCCGGGCATCAGCTGGGCGCTGTTCGGGCTGGCCCTGGTGTCGATCGCCCTGCTGCTGCTCTTCCAGGTCAGGGACGTGCTCACCGAGCGGCCCGGTACCCGCCCGGGCATCGCCATCCCGCTGCTGATGTGTCTGTCCGTGCTCGTCTTCTCCGGCGCCTACCACGCGCTGGCGAAGGACACGGGCGAGTTCACCGGCCTGGACACCAGGATCGACGCGCTGTACTTCACCATCGTCACCCTGGCGACGGTCGGCTACGGCGACATCACGCCGAGGGGCCAGAGCGCCCGCCTGGTGACGGTGCTGCAGATCCTCTACAGCTTCGTCTTCCTCACCGCGGCGGCGACGGCGCTGTCCAGCTGGCTGCGCGGCCGGCTGACCGACCGCCGCAGGGCGGACGAGGAGGAAGAGGGCGGCCGCCGTCCTCCCACCGGGCGGCCCGGCGGCTGAGAGCGGTGCCCCTCAGGTCAGCGTGATGAACAGTCCCAGCGTCAGTACGGCGATCCCGCAGCCGTACAACGCCGTCGTCACGGAGCGGGCCTCCGCGGACGGGTCGGCGCCGCCCGCACGCGCGAGGCCGACAGCGGATTTGAGCAACAGGGCGAGAGCGGCCACGCAGAAGGCGGCCATCAAGGAGTCCGTCACGCGGCGACGATCTCACGGCCCGTCAGGTGCCGCATGTCGGGTTGGTCCGTCCTCGGGATCCCTGAGCTCGGCCAGGGTGTCCGTCAGCCACTTGGTCCAGAACGTCTCCAGCTCGATGCCGCCCCGCAGCACCACATGGCGCAGCCGGTCCTGCCTGGTGATCCGTCGCCCGGGCGGGAAGTCGCGCTGCTCGAAGGCCAGGTAGTCCTCCAACTGGGCGCGGTGCAGCTCCAGATGGCGTACGAGCTCCGCCTCCATGTCCGGGCCGCCCACCACCGCCGCCGCGCGCAGCCGCAGCAGCAGCGGGTCGCGGATCTGCCGCGGGTCCTCGGGGCGGGTCACCCAGGACGTCAGCTCCTGAAGCCCGGCGGGCAGCACCTCGTAGTCCTTCTTCTGCCCGCGGGCCGGCTGGTCGGACGGCAGTGCCCGGATGTGTCCGGCCTGCTCGAGCTTGCCCAGCTCCCGGTAGATCTGCTGGTGGGTCGCCGACCAGAAGTAGCCGATCGACCGGTCGAACCGGCGGGTCAGCTCCAGACCGGAGGAGGGCTTCTCCAGCAGGGCGGTGAGGATGGCGTGCGGCAGGGACATGGCCGCATCGTAGGACTCGCCCCGCCGGTGCCGGTCACGCGCCCGGACGGCGTGCGGTCCGGGCGTGCGTGCGCACCCGGCGTGGCGGGCGGGCCGGGACGCGGGACCGGCGACTGACCGGCGCGGCCCGGGCGGGGCCCGCGTCCCGGCCGACGCGGGCCCCGTCCGGCGGGCGTCAGCCCGCCCAGACCTCGGCGTCGTCGGCCGGGACCGTGGTGGCCAGGCCGAGCTCCTTGCGCGCGGCGACCGTCGCTTTCGGGTCGAGGCCGGTGAAGGCCGGGTCGTACGCGACGTAGAACGCGTCGGAGTCGGCGGCGTTCGCGGCCTTCTTCCAGTGTCCGGCGGTCTTCTCCAGCTTCGCGCGCAGCTTGCCGGTCTCCACGCCCTCGATGTCCTTCATGCCTTCGAGGTGCGCGTCGAGGGCGGCGGCGACGGCCTTGGCCTGGGCCTTGTAGCCGTCGAGGTCGTCCTCTACGTTCTCCGCCTCGGGCTGGGTCGTCCACAGCGCCTCGTAGACGGCGTTGGCGCCCTTGAGGTACGCGGTCTGCTCCGGCTTCGAGGCCTCGGGGCCGGCCTTCAGCGAGCCGGTGATCGTGCCCGTCTCCTTGGTGTAGCTGCAGCTCACGGCGCGGTCACCCGTCGCCCAGCTCTCGGTGGTCGGCGTGTAGTAGAAGATCTCCACGCCCTTGGGCAGGGCCCAGGTGTCGGGCGAGAACTTCTGCGCCTCGGCCGGGCACCGCTCGTCGGCGATCGCCCAGATCGCGTCGTTGCCGGGGAACGCCTTGCCCTCGTCGAGCGTGAACTCGCCGACGACCTCGGCCTGGTGCGGCTCGGCGCAGGGCACGATCTCGATGGCGACCGCTTCGCCCTCGGTGGCCTTGCCGTTCGGGTTGTAGCAGTCTCCCGGGTTGAGCGAGAAGACCGACCGCTGCCGGGCCACCTTCTTCGCGCCGTCCTTGGCGTCTTCGACGACTTCCGAGCACCCCACCGCGCCGACCGCGAGCAGGGCGACGAGGGCGGATATACCGCGCAGGGAACGGGACAGGGAGCGGACTGCCATGACGCGTACATCCTCTTACGAAAGTCTTATGAGTCGTGCGCATGCTATGCCACCCCTGTGACAGCACGGTGGGCGCGCCTCAGGTGGCCGGGAGGCTCGCGAGCGGGTCGCCTCCCGGCCGGCCGCCGAAGTCAGGGCAGCGCGTCGATCTGCCGCCGCCCCGCGCGGGGACGCGCGGTCAGAGGGTGGCCGCCAGGCGGGTGCCCTGGTCGATGGCGCGCTTCGCGTCCAACTCGGCGGCCACGTCCGCGCCGCCGATGAGGTGCACGGTCCGGCCGGCCGCGGCGAGCTCGTCGTACAGTCCGCGCTGCGGCTCCTGACCGGTGCAGAGCACCACCGTGTCGACCGGCAGCACGGACGTGGTGCCGTCGACGGTCAGGTGCAGGCCCTCGTCGTCGATCCGTTCGTAGGTGGCGCCCGCCGTCATCGTCACGCCGCGGTGCTTGAGCTCCGTGCGGTGGATCCAGCCCGTCGTCTTCCCGAGGCCCGCGCCGACCTTGCTGGTCTTGCGCTGGAGGAGGTGCACGGCCCTCGGCGGGGCCGGGCGCACGGGCTTCGTCAGCCCGCCCCGGGCGGTGTAACCGGTGTCGACGCCCCACTGGCGGAAGTACGTCTCCGCGTCCAGGCTCGCGCCCTCGCCGCCGTCGGTGAGGAACTCCGCGACGTCGAAGCCGATCCCGCCGGCGCCGATGACGGCGACGCGCTCGCCGACCGGGGCACCGTCGCGCAGCACGTCGAGGTAGCTGACGACGCTCGGGTGGTCGACGCCGTCGATGTCGGGGGTCCTCGGCGTGACGCCCGTGGCGACGACGACCTCGTCGAAGTCGGCGGCCGGGAGGTCGTCGGCGCCGACCCGGGTGCCGAGACGCAGGCGTACGCCGCGCTCGGCGAGCTGGGTGCGGAAGTAGCGGAGGGTCTCGTCGAACTCCTCCTTGCCCGGGACCCGCTTGGCGATGTTCAGCTGGCCGCCGATCTCGTCCGCGGCGTCGAAGAGGGTCACGTCGTGGCCGCGCTCGGCTGCGGAGACGGCGCAGGCGAGACCGGCGGGGCCCGCGCCGACCACGGCGATGCGCTTCTTCAGCCGGGTGGGCGCGAGGACCAGCTCGGTCTCGTGGCAGGCGCGCGGGTTCACCAGGCAGGAGGTGATCTTCAGGTTGAAGGTGTGGTCGAGGCAGGCCTGGTTGCAGCCGATGCAGGTGTTGATGGCGTCGGCGCGGCCGGCCCGCGCCTTGGCCACGAACTGCGGGTCCGCGAGGAACGGGCGGGCGAGGGACACCATGTCGGCGCGCCCGTCGGCGAGCAGCTCCTCCGCGACCTCGGGCGTGTTGATCCGGTTGCTCGTCACCAGCGGCACCGAGACGGCGCCCATCAGCTTCTTGGTCACCCAGCTGTACGCGCCGCGCGGCACGGACGTCGCGATGGTGGGGATACGGGCCTCGTGCCAGCCGATGCCGGTGTTGATGATCGTGGCACCTGCCGCCTCGATCTCCTTGGCGAGCGTCACGACCTCTTCGAGCGAGGAGCCGCCGGGCACGAGGTCGAGCATGGAGAGCCGGTAGATCAGGATGAAGTCGGTGCCGACCGCTTCGCGGGTGCGGCGGACGATCTCCAGGGGCAGCCGGATGCGGTTCTCGTAGGCGCCGCCCCAGCGGTCGGTGCGGTGGTTCGTGGCGCTCGCGATGAACTCGTTGATGAAGTAGCCCTCGGAGCCCATGATCTCGACCCCGTCGTAGCCCGCCGACCTGGCGAGGACGGCCGCCCTGACGAAGTCCTCGATCGTCTCCTCGACCTCGTCGTCGGTCAGGGCGTGCGGCACGAAGGGGCTGATGGGCGCCTGGATCGCGCTCGGCGCGACCAGGTCCTGGTGGTAGGCGTACCGGCCGAAGTGGAGGATCTGCATGGCGATCCGGCCGCCCTCGGCGTGCACGGCGTCGGTGACGACGCGGTGCGAAGCGGCCTCTTCCTCGGTCGTCATCCTGGCCCCGCCCTCGTACGGGCGGCCGCGGTCGTTGGGCGATATGCCACCGGTGACGATCAGGCCGACACCCCCGCGGGCGCGCTCCGCGTAGAAGGCGGCCATGCGCTCGAAGCCGCGCTCCGCCTCTTCCAGGCCGACGTGCATGGAGCCCATCAGGACCCGGTTGGGCAGGGTGGTGAACCCGAGGTCGAGCGGGCTCAGCAGATGCGGGTACGGCGCCGGCCCGGCCGTGGTGCTGCTCGTACTCGTCGTCATCGGTGCCTCCTCGCACGGGGTGTCGACTGAATTTCTAGCCGCCCCGAGAGGCTTTTGCAACAAAGTGCAAAATGACTCGCGCCACACGGGCCCGCGCGGTCGAATGAACTCACTAATCATCCGAACGGGTGATTTTGCTCATACCACCCCTTCCCGGACCTCTACCGTGGCGTCGTGGCGGGATGGCAGCACGTGAGTGCGGTGGGGGTTGCGGCGATTCTCGGAACACACGGGGTGGGGGTCGTCGCCGCCACGGCCGGGGATGCCGGGGGATCGGGGCGTGCCGAGATGTCGGTGAGCGCACCCGATCATGGACCGATGACGGAGCACGGCCCAAAGGATCCGATCATCTCGGTGTCGGTGGCGGTACCGGGGCTCGCCCTCGGACTGTCGGTGACCATCGGCCTGGACTGTCCGCCCGAGCCCACTCCGACGCCGCCCGCACCACCCGCACCGGTGCCGCCGTCACCCGAGCCTCCAAAAACGCCCGCCCCTTCGCCGTCGGCGCCTGCGCCCTCGCCGCCCCCGTCCCCCGCGCCGTCGCCGTCCGCCGAACCGCCGGCCCCGCCCGTCGTGCGGACCGAGGCCCCGGCCGCGCCGGCCCCCGCGCCACCGGCGCCCACCGGACCGGCGGCGCCCGCCCCGCCCGCCGCGGCTCCGGCTCCGCCGGCGCGCGCTGAAGCCGTCGCCATCCGCACGTACCGGCCGTCGACCGGCGGGCTCGAGCCCGCCGACGGGACGCCCCTGACGATTCTGATGCTGGTCACCACCACTCCGGCCGTGCTCGCCGCGGCCCTGCTGCGCCCCCGCTCGCAGTCCGCCGCCAACCGGCACGGCCGGGCCTGAACCTCAGCACCCACCTCCCACGTCTCACCTCACCACCGGAGACCCCCATGTCCGAATGGCTGGTCCTGGCCATCGTGATGGCCGCCGCCTGCGCCGTCGTCCTCGTCGTCACCCTCCTCAGCCAGCGCACGCGCGGCGCCGCGGCACAGGCGGACATCGAGGAGCGGGAGGCCCCGGAGACACCCGATGTGCTCGAGTACATGGTGATGATGGTCGGCGTCGTGTACGCGATCGTGCTCGGTCTCGCCATCGCCGGTGTCTGGGAGGCGCGCGGCGCGGCGCAGGACGCCGTCCGCACGGAGGCGCAGGCGCTGCACGAGGTCACCCAGCGGGCCCAGGTCTATCCGGCCGACTTCCGCGACCGGCTCCGGGCGGACATCGACGTCTACGTCTCGGAGGTCGTGGAGAGCGAGTGGCCCCGGATGATCGAGCGCAAGGAGCTGTCGCCGCGCGGCACCGAGTTGCTGGCGGCCGTGCGCACCGACGTGGCGGAGCGGGAGCCGAAGAACGAGCTGGAGGCCCAGGCCTACCAGCCGATGCTGGACCAGGTGGCGGCCGCGGAGGACGCGCGCAACGCCCGCGCGGCGGGTGCCGGGGAGACGCTGCCGGGCATCGTATGGTTCGGCCTGATCAGTGGGGCCGCCGTCACGATCGGGCTGATCTTCACCATGCAGATCGGCCGGTCGTTCCGGGAGCTGCTGCTCGCCGGTCTCTTCAGTGCGCTGATCGCGTTCCTCCTCTTCCTGGTGTGGGACTTCGACGCGCCCTTCGGCCGGTCGGGCTCCGAGTCGGCGGACGCCTTCCGCCAGCTCTTCCCGGGGGCCGTCGGCGGGAGCTGACGGCCCTGAGGGCGGGGGCGGCAGGGCGGCCCGGGCGACGGCGGCGGGCCGGCGGCAGGCGGGTCCGGCGACGGCGGACCCACCGGGCCGGAATAGCCGCCGGAGTGGCACGGTTGAGCGGTATGGTTAGTTCAACGTTCAACCAGTCTCGAGAGGTGAGCCGTCATGCAGTTCGGCATCTTCACGGTCGGCGACGTCACGCCGGACCCGACCACCGGCCGTACGCCGAGCGAGCACGAGCGGATCAAGGCGACGGTCGCCATCGCCCGCAAGGCGGAGGAGGTCGGTCTCGACGTCTTCGCGACCGGCGAGCACCACAACCCGCCGTTCGTCCCCTCGTCCCCGACCACCCTGCTCGGGCACGTCGCCGCCCTGACCGAGCGGATCACGCTCTCCACGTCGACCACGCTGATCACCACCAACGACCCGGTGAAGATCGCCGAGGACTACGCGTACCTCCAGCACATCGCGGACGGCCGCGTCGACCTGATGATGGGCCGCGGCAACACCGGCCCGGTCTATCCGTGGTTCGGCAAGGACATCCGCCACGGCATCGCCCTGGCCGTGGAGAACTACGCGCTCCTCCACAGGCTGTGGAGGGAGGACGTCGTCGACTGGGAGGGCAAGTTCCGTACGCCTCTCCAGGGCTTCACCGCGACCCCGCGCCCGCTCGACGGTGTCCCGCCGTTCGTGTGGCACGGCTCGATCCGGTCCCCCGAGATCGCCGAGCAGGCCGCGTACTACGGCGACGGCTTCTTCCACAACAACATCTTCTGGCCCATGTCCCACACCAAGCAGATGGTCGGGCTGTACCGGCAGCGGTTCGCCCACCACGGCCACGGCACTCCCGAGCAGGCCATCGTCGGGCTGGGCGGCCAGGTGTTCATGCGCAAGAACTCGCAGGACGCGGTGCGCGAGTTCCGTCCGTACTTCGACAACGCGCCCGTCTACGGCCACGGCCCGTCCCTGGAGGACTTCACCGAGCAGACACCGCTGACCGTCGGCTCCCCGCAGCAGGTGATCGAGCGCACGCTCGGCTTCCGCGACGCGGTCGGCGACTACCAGCGCCAGCTGTTCCTGATGGACCACGCGGGGCTGCCGCTGAAGACCGTCCTCGAGCAGCTGGACATCCTCGGCGAGGAGGTCGTGCCGGTGCTGCGCGAGGAGTTCGCCAAGCTGCGGCCGGCCGGGGTCCCCGCGACCGCCCCGCTGCACCCCGCCGTCCTCGGCCGGAACACGAAGGAGACGTCATGACGCAGACAGCACGGCCCGTGAACCTCGTCGTCGTATCGGCCGGGCTGGGGGTCCCCTCCTCCAGCCGGCTGCTGGCCGACCGGATCACCGAGTCCGTACGCCGGGAACTCGCGGGCGGGCGTGAGGTGCGGGTGACGGTCGTCGAGCTGCGCGACCTCGCCGTGCCCATCGCCAACAACCTGGTGACCGGCTTCCCCGCGAAGCCGCTGGCCGACGCGATCGACACGGTGACCGGCGCCGACGGGCTGATAGCCGTGACGCCCGTGTTCACCGCCTCGTACAGCGGACTGTTCAAGTCGTTCTTCGACCTGATCGAGCCCGACGCGCTCACCGGGAAGCCGGTGCTGATCGCGGCGACCGGCGGGACCGCACGGCACTCCCTGGTGCTGGAGCACGCGCTGCGGCCACTGTTCGCCTACCTGCGGGCCTTCGTCGTACCGACCGCCGTGTACGCGGCGTCCGAGGACTGGGGCGGTTCCGGTGATCCGCTGACCGACACCCTGCCCGACCGCATCGCCCGCGCGGGGCGCGAGCTCGCCACTCTTATGGCCTCGCGAACCGCCGGAGAACCGGACCACGCACCGGCAACTGCCGACCTGTTTGCGTAGATTTACGTAGGCTTGCATCGGCTACGGCCGGACCGGGCCAAGAGCCAGGCGGCTACGGAGGTGGCGACATGACGGACACGACCGGCACGGCGGCAGGCAAGATCGTCGTGGGCGTCGACGGCTCGGAGCCGTCGGTCAGGGCCCTGCGATGGGCCGTACGGCAGGCCGGGATGACCGGGGACTCCCTGGAGGCCGTCATCGCCTGGGAGTACCCGGCCGTCGGCTGGGCCTCGATGGTCGCCGCCATCCCGGCCGAGTTCGACCCGCAGGCGCTGGCGGCCGAGGTGCTCGACGACATCCTCGAGCAGACGCTCGGCGCCGAGGCCGCCGCGTCCGTGGAACGCATCGTCATGATCGGCAGCGCGGCGCAGGCCCTGATGGACAGGTCCGCGGGCGCCTCGCTGGTGGTCGTCGGCGACCGGGGCTACAGCGGCTTCAAGGCGACGCTGCTCGGCTCCGTCGGCCTGCACCTCAGCCAGCACGCGCCCTGCCCGGTCGTCGTGGTCCGCGGCGGGCCCCAGGAGTGAAACCGGCGGCGACGCCCCCGGCCCTGTCCACGGGCCGGGGGCGTCGCCGTGTCGGCAGGCCGGGTCACTTGCGGTTGTAGAGGCGCATCGTGACCGTGCCGAAGACGACCACGAGCACGGCCGACCAGCCGAGCGACCAGGCGATGTCCGCCGCCGGCCAGTTGCCCGCCATCAGCTCGCGCACCGCGGTGGACACGTGGGTGACGGGGCTGTTGTTGACGAAGGCCTGGAGCCAGCCGGGCATCGTCCGCGGGTCGACGAACACGTTGCTCAGGAAGGTCATCGGGAAGATGACCATCATGCTGACGCCCATCACCGACTTCTCGGTGCGCAGCAGCAGACCGAACATCGTCCAGATCCACGAGAACGCGAACGAGAAGACCATCAGCACCGCGATGCCGAGGACGATGCCCACCGGCCCGCCGTGGGGCCGGTAGCCGATGATCAGGCCGACGGCCAGCATCACGACCGAGGCGATCAGATAGCGGACCACATCGCCGAGCAGGTAGCCGACCATCGGCGCGGGCCGCCAGATCGGCAGCGTGCGGAACCGGTCGAAGACGCCCTTGGAGATGTCGTTGTTGACGGCGACACCCGTGTACATCGTGATCATCACGACGCTCATCGTCAGGATGCCGGGCAGCAGGAACTGGATGTACGCGTCGACGGAACCGGCGATCGCGCCTCCGAAGAGGTACGTGTACATCAGCACCATCATGATCGGGAACGCCGTCACGTCGAACAGCTGCTCCGGCACATGCTTGATCTTGAGCATGGCGCGCCAGCCGAACGTCAGCGACGCCGACCACGCACCGGGCCTCGGGGGCCGCTCCGCGGACACCAGCAGCGCGGCGAGCTCCCCCGCCCTCGGTGCTTCGAATTCCAGATCGCCGGCGTCCTTCGTGGTGGTCGCGGTACTCACGCGGCCTCCCCCTTCTTGTCGGTCAGGGCGAGGAAGACCTCGTCCAGGCTGGGCTGGCCCAGCGCGAAGTTGTCCACGGTGATGCCCGAGCGGGCGAGCTCGGCCAGTGCGTGCGCCGCCTGCTCCGCCGCGCCGCGTTCGCTGCCGCGGCCGTTGACGCGGGCGGTGAGGGCGACCGGGTCGGGGTCGAGCAGGACCTCCGCGCCCAGCGCCTCGGCCAGCACCCGCTCGGCCGCCGGCCGCTGATCGGCGTCGCGCAGCCGCAGATGCACGGCGCCGGAACCGACCGACGCCTTCAGCTCGCCCTTCGTGCCCTCGGCGATGACCTTGCCGTGGTCGATCACGGCGATGCGTGAGGCGAGGTGGTCGGCCTCGTCGAGGTACTGCGTCGTCAGCAGCACCGTCGTCCCCTGCGAGACGACGGCCCGCACGATGTCCCAGACCTGGTTGCGGCTGCGCGGGTCGAGGCCGGTGGTGGGCTCGTCGAGGAAGAGCAGGTCCGGGGTGTTGAGAATGGACGCGGCGATGTCGATGCGGCGCCGCATGCCTCCCGAGTAGTTCTTCACCTGCTTGCCGGCCGCCTCGCGCAGGCCGAAGGCCTCCAGCAGCTGGGCGGCGCGGTCCCGGGCCGCCGGCTTGGCGTGGCCGAGCAGCCGAGCGAGCAGCACCAGGTTCTCCGTGCCCGTCAGGTCCTCGTCGACGGAGGCGTACTGCCCGGTGAGGCTCACCCGGCTGCGGACCGCGTCGGCGTCCTTCTGCACGTCCTTGCCGAAGACGCGGGCCTCGCCGCCGTCCGGCCGCAGCAGCGTGGCGAGCATCCGGACCGTGGTCGTCTTGCCGGCGCCGTTCGGTCCGAGGACCCCGTAGACCGTGCCGGCCGGCACCCGCAGGTCGACGCCGTCCACGGCACGGTTGTCGCCGAAGACCTTCACCAGGCCGGTGGTCTCGATCGCCAGATCAGTCATCTTTGTCCTTCGGTCCCTTGGTGCCCGTGCAGTGGAGACGCCGCCGGCTGCGGGAAGTCATCGGTCGGCCCGCACATCACGGCCGGACCGGGGGTGCGTCGCGTCGGCGCGGCATGCCGACGGTGCGGGATCCTTCGGCGTTCACGGCGGGACGGCAGACCCCGGGCGGCATCGCGTCGGCGGGCCGTCGATGACGGCCCGCCGACAGCGGTGTCTGCCCGGGACCAGGCGCCCGCTCTCACTCCCGCCTGTCACTCCCGCCTGTCACTCCCGCGTGTAATAGAAGTAGAAGGTCATGGCGGCCACCCCGGCCCCGACGGCCACGCCGATCCCGGCGGCCCTCAGGACGCTCCCCCCGGCGAGACTGGTCAGGAAGCCGACCGTCGCCCCGCTCAGGGCCCCGTAGGCCAGGGCGCGCAGTTCGCGCGGCAGGGCGTGCTGGACGCGCATCAGCGCGAAGAAGAGCGCCGCGAGTACCACCGCGGTGATCACACCGAGGATCCACTGGCCCCCGGTCGCGACGCCGTCGTTCTCTGCCCGCTTGATGAACGCGGCCCAGATGCCGAGGACGACGCCCAGAATGACGGGCAGCGCCCAGGCGGGACTGTGGTGCTGTCGTTCCGAAGACCGGCGCCGACGGTGCGGCATCGCTGCGTGTGCGGCCATGGCGGAGAGCTCCTTCCCTCATCCCCCGCGCCCCTCTTCAGGGCACACCCGCGGGCGGCCGCAGGCAAGTCCTGGGAGGGCCTGACCGCGACCGCCCCCTGAGTCGCGGGTCGCCGGGCAACGGCGTGGCGGGGGTCCGTGGCCGTGGGGAGGGGTGGACGGGACCGGGTCGCGGGACGGCCGGCGCATCCGAGTCGCGGGTCGTCCGCAACGGACGCGCCGGAACGGGCGTCTCATGTCCGGAGGGACCACACCCTCCCGTACGCAGAGGCTCGGAGGCCGGTTTGGACAGGGCGACCTGGGAGAGCGCGGAAGAGGACCGGGCGGCGGCGCCGTACGGCACGGCCGGCTCCGGCGCACGGCGCGCCGCGGGCCGGCTCGCCGGACTCCTGCTCCTCGCCCCCACCGCCGTCGCCGCCTGCCGTGCCGCGGACACGGACGGTGTCACGCCCGTGCCGCAACTGCTCGCGTTCCTGCCGTGGCTGCTGGTGCCCGCCGGCGTCGCCCTGCTCCTCGCCCTGCCGGCGCGCAGCCGCTTCCTCGCGGGCTGGGCGGTCGCGGTGCTCGCGGTCACGGGCTGGTTCGTCCGGCCCTACGACACCGGGCTGACCGAGAAGCCGCCCGGCCCCGTCGTCGCCCGCCTCGACGTGCTGACCTCGAACGTCGAGTTCGGGCAGGCCACCGGCGCGCTGGTGGACATGCTGCGCCGCGAGCAGCCGGACATCGTGTTCGTCCAGGAATGCGACCACACGTGCGCCGGGACCCTGGAGGCGGAGGTGCCGCGCGCCGACTACCCGTACCGGCACGTCGTGGCGGACTTCTCCGCGGCCGGTTCCGCGATCCTCAGCAGGCATCCGCTGCGCCCCGCTCCCGGTGTCGACAGCGCGCTCGCCATGCCGGGGGCGGTCGTCGACGTCGCCGGGCGCGGCGTCGGCCTCCAACTCGCGCACCCTCTCCCGCCGGTCCCGGAGGCGGTGGACGACTGGCGCCGGGAACTGGGGCTGCTGAGGGACCACGCCGCCCGCACGAAGGGTGCTCCGACCGTCATGGCGGGCGACTTCAACGCCGGCCAGGACCACGCCGCGTTCCGCCGCATCCTCCGGGCGGGCGGGCTGAGCGACGGCGCCACCCTCGCCGGCGCCGCCCGCACGCCCTCCTGGCCGGCCGCGGTGAGCCGCCCGCTGGGCACGCAGATCGACCATGTGCTGGTCAGCGACGACTTCTCGGTGCGCCGGGCCCGCTTCCTGGATCTGCCGGACACCGACCACCGCTCCCTGCTCGTGGAGCTGGAACTGCACGATGTGCGCTGACCGCCGGTGCGGGCCAGAGTGGGTACGTGGTGCGGGACGGCGGGGCCCCGGTCATCGAGGCATCGCGGACGCGCGCGTCGCGCGTGACGGTGCGGCCGGCTCGTCGCCGAGGACGGCGCACCGAGCACCCGCACGACGGAGCACGGAGCAGACGCCATGGACCACGAGCAGCAGAACGAGCAGGTCGATGAGCAGATCATCGACGACATCGGGAACCTCGTCGCCGAGGAGCGCGCACTGCGCGACCGTTCCGCCGACCAGCGCGGCCTCGGCCCCGACGAACAGGCCCGGCTGCGCCAGCTGGAGATCCGGCTCGACCAGTGCTGGGACCTGCTGCGCCGGCGCCGCGCGAAGGCCGAGTTCGGCGAGGACCCCGGCACGGTGCGGGAACGGCCCGCCGAAGAGGTGGAGAACTACCGCAGCTGAGCGCGACGGTGCCCGCCCGCAGCCGAGTGCGGCCGACGACCCCGGCCCGCAGCCGCGCACCGCCGGCCCCGATCCGCAGCCGTGTCGACCCGGCCCTGCCCCGCGGTTGAGCACCGCCGCCCCCGGCCCGCAGCCGGGCGGGGCGCGGTGAAGCTTGCGTCCGGTGGCCCGTTCGGGGTCTCTTGAACCCATGGGACGACGCGAGGACGGCAACGGCGGCCGCACGGGGCGCCTGACGCCGCCGGACTGGCTGATGCACGGTCTGCGGCCCGCGTCCGTGCCCGTCCCCAAGGCCGCCGTCGGCCGCGCCGCCGTCGCCCTCGCCGCCCCGCTGGCCGTCGGTCTGGCGACCGGGCACCCCGAATACGGCGCGCTGGTGTCGATGGGCGCCCTCGCCGGCGTCATCGGTGACACCGCCGACGCCTACCGGATGCGGCTGCTGAACATCGCCGTCCCCCAGTTCTTCGGAGCGGTCGGCGTGACCCTCGGCATCCTCGTCCACGGGGAGGGCTGGCTCGCGGTCGGCGCGCTCACGCTCGTCGCGCTCGTCTCCGGCATGATCTCCTCCATCGGCGCGGTGGCCTCCGTGTCCGGGCTGCTGCTCCTGCTCAACGCGGTGGTGGGGGCCGGGCTGCCGATGCCGGGGCCGTGGTGGAAGGCCCCGCTGCTGCTCACCCTCGGCGGGCTGTTCGTCCTCGTACTGACGCTGCTGGCCTGGCCCGTGCGGGCCCGCGTACCCGAGCAAGGGGCGGTCGCGGACACCTACCGCAGCGTTGCCGCGCTGCTGGCCGCCGCGGGCACCACCGACTACGACGCCCGCCGCCAGGACGTCACCCAGTCGCTGAACACCTCGTACGACCTCATCCTGGCGCGGCGTGCCCGCGACCACGGGCGGCGCGGCCGGCTGGTGCGGCTGCTCGCCCAGCTGAACGTGGTGGTCCCGCTGGTCGAGGCGGCGGCGGCCGCACACCGTTACGGGCGGGCCTCCCGGCGGCCGGAGATCGCGGCCGCGGTCCGCGAGTTGGCCGACTCGGTGGAACAAGGGCGCACCACCGCGCCGGAGTTCGTCCTGCCCGAGCCGGAGGGTCCGGCCGACCGTGCCGTCAACAGCGCGCTGCGCCACGCGTCGGCCGTCGTCCACAGGACCGACCCGGACCCGGCGGGCGTGGACGACCGGCTGGGCCGGCCGGCCGCTCTCGGCGTCAGGGCACGGCAGGCCGCCCGCAATGTGCTGCTGTCCGAGCCGTCCTGGCGTTACGGACTGCGGCTGGCGCTCTGCATCGGGCTGGCGCAGACACTGGTGTCGCTGATCCCGGTCACCCGCTCCTACTGGGTGGCCCTCACCGTCACGTTCGTCCTGAAACCGGACTTCGGTTCGGTGTTCTCCCGGGCCGTGCTGCGGGCGCTCGGTACGGCCGCCGGTCTTCTGGTGGCGGCCGCCGTGCTGGCGGTGGTGGAGCGCGGCTGGTGGGACGTGCCGGTGATGATGGCCCTCGCGGCGCTGATCCCGGCGTTCTCCGTGAAGGGCTACGCCTTCCAGACCGCGGCGATCACCCCGGTGATCCTCATGCTGTCGGACATCCTCAACCACGAGGGCTTCTACCTGGTGCTGCCGCGCCTGGTGGACAGCCTCATCGGCTGCGCGATCGTGCTGGTGGCCGGCTACGCGCTGTGGCCGGAGAGCTGGCACACCCGGATCGCGGACCGGCTCGCGCAGTGCGTGGAGGACACGGCGCACTACGTGGCGTCCGCGTTCGGCGGCACCGGCCCGTCGGACCGGGCGCACTCCCGGCGGCGGATCTACCGCGATCTGTCCTCGGTGCGCTCCGAGTTCCAGCGTGCCCTGACCGAACCACCGCCGACCGGTACACGGGCTGCCGCGTGGTGGCCGCTGGTCGTGGCCGCCGAGCGGATCGTGGACGCGACGACGGCGGCGCGGGTCCGCGTCGACCACGGCGCCGATGCGCCCGGCGCCACCGAGGTCGCCGAGATCGAGCGGCAGCTGCGCGAGCTGGCGGAGGGGCTGCGGTCGAGCGAGGTGCTGGTGGAGGTGCGGGCGGACCTGCCGGGCGACGAGGAAGGCGTGCTGGCGCCGCTGCGCCAGGAGGTGCGGGCGGCGCGGGCCATCGCGTCACCCGCGCCGAGGTCGTGACACGGGGCTCGGCCGCACCCGCTGCTCCCCGTCGTCCCCGCCGCCGGCAGCGGTCAGTCCTTGTGCCGGGCGCCGTGGAGCCGCTCCAGCTCGCGCCGGTCACGCTTCGTCGGACGTCCGGCCCCACGGTCGCGTACCGCCGCCGGGGCGGCGAACTCCTTGGGCGGGGGCGGCGGGCTGTTGTCCACGTACGCCTCCGCCGCGACCGGCGGGCCCACCCGCTTCCGCAGGATCTTCTTGACGACCACGAGACGCTCGCGCCCGGCGTGGAACAGCCGCACCTGGTCCCCGACGCGCAGTGACTGGGCGGGTTTGACGCGGTCGCCGTTGACCCGCACATGGCCGGCGCGGCACGCGGCGGACGCCTGCGAGCGGGTCTTGGTGAGCCGTACCGACCAGATCCACACGTCGACGCGTACGGTCCCCTCACCCGATGTGGACGCTCCCTCTGCAGCCATGTCCCGACTCTACGACCCGCGGCCGGTCCGTGGCACGGACCCGTGCGGACGGGAGCGGACCCCGCCCCCTCACCTGTGCGCACACATCCGACTACGATGCGCACGATCCCCCGGCACGGAGCCTTCTCTCCGTACGGGCGACCCTTTCTGATGCGCCGGCACATTCCGCGCGGCACAAGGGCATTCGGAGACTTCCATGCGCAGCAGCTCCGGCAGAGGGCTCCGGCCCAATGTCCTCGGGACGTTCGACACCGTCGTCATGGCCGTGGCGGGCAGCGCCCCCGCCTATTCGGTCGCGGCCACCACGGCGGTGCTCGTCGCCACGGTCGGGCTCGCCGGGCCCGCGGCGCTGCTGTACTGCGCGATACCCATGCTCGGCATCGTCCTCGCCTTCGGCAGGCTCGGCCGTATCGACGTCAACGCGGGCGCCGGTTACTCCTGGGTCGGGCGGACCCTCCACCCCTTCCTGGGCTTCCTTTCGGGGTGGGCGCTGGTCGTCTCCACGACGATCTTCATGGTGGCGGGTTCGCTGCCCGCGGGCGCGATGACCCTGGCGCTCTTCGATCCGGATCTCGCCGACGACCGGTTCCTCGCCACGGCCGTGGGGGCGGCGTGGTTCCTCGCGATGCTGCTCGTCGTGCTGGGCGGCGCGCGGCTGACCGTACGCGCCCAGCTGATCCTGACCGGCACCGAGCTGGCGATCCTGCTCTTCTTCGTCGGCGCCGCCGTGCTGCACGAGGGCGCCGCGACCGCCTTCGACTGGTCCTGGTTCGGCTTCTCGCACTTCGACGGGACGGCCGGCTTCGCCTCCGGGGCGCTGATCGCCACCTTCTACTACTGGGGCTGGGACGTCACCAGCAACCTCAGCGAGGAGACCCGTGACAGCCGCCGCACCGCCGGACTCGCCGCGCTCGTCGGGGTCGGGATCGTCTTCCTTCTGTTCGAGGCGGTCACGGTCGCCGTCAACGTCGTCCTGACGTCCGGCGAGATCCAGGCGGCCGGGGCGAACGTGCCGGCCGTGCTCGGGGCCGCGATCTGGCCCGGTGTCGGCGGAAAGCTGATGGTCCTTGCGGTGCTGCTGTCGACCGTCGCCACCCTGGAGACCACGCTGATCCAGGTCACCCGCTCGCTGTTCGCGATGGGCCGCGACCGGACGATGCCTGCGGCGCTGGGCCTGGTCCACCGCCGCTGGAACACGCCCTGGGCGGCCGTGACGGTCGTCGGCGTCGTCGCCCTCGCCCTGTTCGTGGCCTCGACGGCACTCGGCTCCGTCGCCGACGTGGTCGCCGCGGCGGTCGCCGCGATAGGGCTGCAGATCGCCTTCTACTACGGGCTCGCCGGGATCGCCGCCGTCGTCGCGTACCGCAGGATGCTGCTGGTGTCCGTGCGCGAATTCGTGCTCGGCGGCGTCTGGCCGCTGCTGGGCGCGCTGTTCATGCTGTGGATCTTCTTCGAGTCGCTCGGCGGACTGAGCGGGGCGTCGGTCTCGATCGGTCTCGGCGGTCTCGCCGCGGGGCTCGTCCCGATGGTCCTCTACTGGCGGCGGGGCAGCGCCTACTACCGGCCGGCCCGGCTGGACGCGGCCCGTGCCGTCTCCGGCGACGGAGCCGGTGACCACGGCCCCCATCGCGGCGACTACGCCGACAAGGCGCTGGCCACGGACTTCTGAACACCACCGGGACCGCTGAAGGCCCGTCGCACGCACCGCCGAGGGGAGTGAACGAGGATGGCCGTACGCCGCCGCTTCGTACCCGACTTCGATCCCGCCTTCGGGGACCGCCCCCTGACCGACGCGCTGCACGACATCGTCATCGGCCGCTGGCAGGGCGTCCGCGACCTGCTGCACGCCACCGGCGACGACTGGCCGCTGCGCACCCACCGGATCAGGCTGCTCGCCCACGCCGCCGCGGGCTCCTCGACGGCCGGGATATGGCGCGCCGCGGAACCGCACCGCCCCGACGCCGCGGTCCTGTACGCCGCCACGGAGGTCGTGCGGGCGTTCCAGCGGGTGATCGCCACGGGCCGAGGCGCCGCCGACCGCGAACGGCTCGACGCCGCGGTACGGGCCTGCCTCGACGCCGCCGACGCCCACCCGGCCGACCCCATGCCATGGGTGTCGCTGCTGACGGTGGCCCGGCTGTACGAGGACGGGGTCCCCCGCCGTGAACTGCGCGGCTGGTGGGACGAGCTGCGCCGGCGCGACCCGTACAACGTCGAGGGCCATGTGCAGCTGCTGCGCTACCACTCGGCCCGCTGGCACGGCTCGCACGGCAGGATGTACGACTTCGCCCGTGACGCGGCCGGCGCGTCACCGCCCGGCTCACCGCTGCCGGTGCTGGTGCAGATCGCACGCGCGGAGGAGTACCGGTACATCTCCGACGCCGCGCAGGGGCGGGTGGTGCGCGGATTCGACCAGCACTGGAAGCACGAGCTGGCGATCAGGGAGATCCGCCGCACCTGGGAGCGGTGGGTCCTGTGGCGTACGGACGGGCCCGTCGCGCCCGAGGAGATCGGGGAGCTCAACTACCTCACGCACGCCGCGTGCCTCGCGGGACTGCGGCAGGAGGCGGGCGGCCTGTTCACGCTGCTGGGCACCCGTGCGGCGTACCTCCCGTGGGCGTACACGGGAGACGCCGCCGAGCAGTTCACGAGGTGGCGCGCACACGTGGGCGCCACCTCGTGAATCCGCGGCCCGATCAGGCGCCGATGTCCCCGCCGTCCTTGCGGTAGACGGCGACGACCGACGGGCGGACCAGCTTGCCCGGTCCGTCGGGCCAGGCGCTCGCGGGCTTCTCGACGGACGCGCCGTCGACCTCGCCCGGGTGCTGCACCGCCACCAGGACACGACGGTCCTGGATGATCGGGCCGCAGGTCTCGGCACCGGTCGGCACGGTCAGGAACTGCTTCAGCTCACCACGGCGCTCACCCTGCGTGGCCACACCGAACAGGCCGTCGTGGGTGCCGAGCGCGTTGCCGTCCGTGGAGATCCACAGGTTGCCGTGCGGGTCGAACGCCACGTTGTCCGGGCAGGAGATGGGGCTGACCCGGTCCTTCGGGAAACCGGCGAAGTACGTCGCCGGGTCGTCCGGGTCGCCGGCGACCAGGAAGAGCCGCCAGGCGAAACCGTCCGACGCCGGGTCGTCCCAGTGCTCGGCGAGCTCGAGGACCTGCCCGTGCTTGTTGCCGTTGCGCGGGTTGGCCTCGTCCGCGCCCGCCTTGCCTGCGGCGCCGCGGTCCTTGTTGTTGGTGAGAGCCACGTACACCCGGCCGGTGCGGGGGCTGGGCTCGACATCCTCGGGGCGGTCCATCTTCGTCGCGCCGACCTTGTCACCGGCGAGACGGGTGAAGACGTACACCTCCTCCGCGGTCATGCCGGGCACGTGCGACACGTCGCCCGTCGCGAGCGGGATCCACACGCCGGAACCGTCGAACTCGCCGTCGTTCGGGAGCTTGCCGGTGCCGTCGATCTCGGCGGCGGGGCTGTCGCCGGTCAGCTTGGCGACGTACAGGGTGCCCTCGTCGAGCAGCGTGCGGTTGTGCTCGCGCGCGGCGCGGCTGCCGCCCTTCTTCATCCGCTTCGAGGAGACGAACTTGTAGAAGTAGTCGAAGCGCTCGTCGTCGCCCATGTAGACGACCGGCCGGCCGTCGGCGGTGAGCCGGGGCTGCGCGGCCTCGTGCTTGAACCGGCCCAGCGCGGTGCGCTTGGCGGGCGTGAAGTCCGGGTCGAACGGGTCGAGCTCGACGACCCAGCCGTGGCGGTGGACCTCGTTGGGCTCCTGCTTGACGTCGAAGCGCTTGTCGAAACGCTCCCACTTGCGCTCCGTGGCGCCGGAGCCGATGCCGTAGCGCTTGTCCGTCGCGCTCGAGCCGTAGGCGAAGTACTGGTTGAAGTTCTCCTCGCCGTGGAGGGTCGTGCCCCACGGGGTGGTGCCGCCGGCGCAGTTGTTGAGCGTGCCGAGCACCTTGGTGCCGGACGGGTCCGCGGAGGTGCGCAGCAGCGCGCCGCCCGCGGCCGGGCCGGTGACCTCGAACTCGCTCGTCGCGGTGAGCCGGCGGTTGAGCGGGTGGCGGTTCACCGGGGTGAGCTTGCCGGAGCGGTGCTCCTCCTGGACCACGACGACCGACAGACCGTGCGCGGCCCAGGCGATCTCGACCTGCTCGCGAGTGGGGTTCTCGGGGTCGTACCCCTTGAACATCAGGACCTCGTCCGTGTACTCGTGGTTGGCCACGAGGACCTGACGGCCGCGCTCGCCGGGGAGCGGGAGCAGGCTGAGGAAGTCGTTGTTGTAGCCGAACTGGCCGGCCTGTGCCTTCGCCGACTGCTTGTCCGGGTCGAAGGCGGGGGCGCCGCGGAGGATCGGCTCGCCCCAGCGGATGACCACGCTCTGCTCGTAGCCCGCGGGGACGGTGACCTTGTCGTCCGTGTTGGGGGCGACGGGCGCGAAGCGCAGACCCCGGGCACCGTCCACCTTGGTGGCACTCGGCTTCCGGCTGGACGCCTCCGCGGGAGTGGCGGTCCGGACGACGGCCGAGCCGCCGGCCGCCGCGGCGACGGTCACGACCGCGGCGGCGCGCATCATCGAGCGGCGCGACAGGGCGCTCGCTATGACATCACCGACGTACTCGTTGTCGCTGGTGTTCGGGACCTCGTGGAAGCAGGCGTCGCCGCAGCGGTAACGGCAGGTGAGGGCGGAACGTCCGCCCGCGTGCGGAGCGGTGGTCAACAGCGGCAGCAGTTTGCGCACTTCGTCCTCCTTCGGCGCACCTGCGCCGACATGGTGTCGGAATGATTCCGGCCATGACGTTAGAGGCGCACATCTGCACGGCGGCGGACGCGAGGTGAACGACGGATGAATGGGGCACGGCCACGGGCCGGTTGAGGTGTGTGGAACCGTCCGGTGGGTGCCCTCCCCGGAGCCGCGCCGGGCGGCCGCTAACCTTACGTGTCCGCCCTGGCCTTGTAGCCCCGGGCAGGAGCGGACAGTCACCGCACCCAACTCATGTGAAAGGCCTCGCCCATGGGTATTCGGAGCATGCTGCGCAAGGTGTTCGGACGCGACCGTGATGAGCGTAACGAGTCGGCGGCACCCTCCGTTCCGGCCCAGAGCGAGCGCACGGAACCGGCCAAGGACACGTCCACCGCGACGGTCCCCTCGCAGCCCCCCACCGACCGGGCGGCCGACCTGGTCTCCGCCGCGTTCGACAACCCGGTGCCGCGCCACCGCCCCGCGTCGGTCCCGGCCCAGGCGACATCGCCGGAGCCGAACGCGGCCACCGACACGGCCGAACCGAAGCCGTCGGTGGTGGCCGAGGCCACCACCGACGAGGACCGGGCCTCGGCCGAGACCGAGACTGCAGAGGCGGACAAGGCCGCTGAGGCGGAGGCTGCCGTTGACGAGGCCCCTCAGGCCGAGGCCGACAAGGCCGGGGCCCCGGCCACCGAGACCGAGAAGGTCGCCGAGACCGAGACCGCCGAGGACAAGGCCCCTCAGGCCGAGGCTCCGGCCACCGAGACCGAGGCCGAGAAGGTCACCGAAACCGAGACCGCCGAGGACAAGGCCCCGGTGACGGAGCCCGTCGCCGAAACCGAGGCCGCCGAGGTCGAGGTCGCCGACGAGAACGCCACCGTGGACGAGGCCGACAAGGCCGAGGCCGCCGTGGACGCTGTCGCCGTGGACGAGGCCGCCGCGGACGAGGTCGCCCAGACCGAGGTCACCGAGGACAAGGCCGAGGCCGCCGAGGACAAGGCCCCGGTCACGGAGCCCGTCGCCGAAACCGAGGCCGCCGAGGTCGTCGCGCCCGAGGAGCCCGCAGCGGCCGACGAGCCCGCGCCCAGCGAGCCCGTCGCCGACGAGCCCGCGCCCAGCGAGCCCGTGGCCGCCGACGCCGAGGAGCCTCAGACCGACGCTCCCGCGGTCGCGGAGGTCGCAGAGGTCGCCCAGACCGAGGCCGCCGAGCCCACGGTCACGGACGAGCCCACCGTCACCGACGCGCCCGCCGAGCCCGGCGGTCGCGCCGCCATCGGCCTCGCCCGGCTCAAGACGCGGGCGCCGCAGCTGGTGGACGCGTACAAGGCCGCCGGCGCCGCCCTCAAGAAGGCGGAGCTCACCGGGGCGCGTGCCCGTGTGTACCTCGTGCTCGACCGGTCCGGATCCATGCGCCCGTACTTCAAGGACGGCAGCGCCCAGCGCCTCGGTGAGCAGGCTCTCGCGCTCTCCGCGCACCTCGACGCCGACGCGACCGTCGACGTCGTGTTCTTCTCGACCGAGATCGACGGCACCGGCGAGCTCACCCTCGACTCCCACGAGGGCCGCGTCGACGAGCTGCACGCCGGGCTCGGCCGTATGGGCCGTACCAACTACCACCTCGCCGTGGAGGAGGTCATGTCCCTGCACGCGAAGAAGAACACCGACGCTCCCGCGTTGGTGATCTTCCAGACCGACGGCGCCCCCGAGTCGAAGACCGCCGCCACCGCCGCGCTCGCGGCGACCGCCGGCAAGCCGGTGTTCTGGCAGTTCGTGGCGTTCGGTGAGCACGACGCCAAGGCGTTCGACTACCTGCGCAAGCTCCAGGCGGACAACGTCGCGTTCTTCCACGCCGGCCCGGCTCCCCTCGAGCTCCCGCACGCGGAACTGTTCAAGGGGATCCTCGAGGTCTGGCGGCCGTGAGCACGTCCGGGTGACGGCCCCCGGTGACGTCCGGGCGGACGCGGAGAGCGTCCGCCCGGACGTCACGGGGCCACCGGACACCACCCGTGCCCTCCGCACGCGTGTGAGTCGATCTTCCCGGGCCCGTTAGGATTTCGACCATGGCGGCCACTGGATCCGAGAAGCAGGGGGCGAAGGCGTGAAGTCCTACTACGTGTCGACCCCCATTTACTACGTCAACGACGCTCCTCACCTGGGCCACGCCTATACGACCGTCGCAGGCGACGTGCTCACACGCTGGCACCGTCAGCGTGGCGAGAAGGTGTGGTACCTCACCGGCACGGACGAGCACGGTCAGAAGATCATGCGCACCGCGGAGGCGAACGGCGTCACGCCCCAGGAGTGGTGCGACAAGCTCGTCGAGGAGGCCTGGAAGCCCCTCTGGGAGCACCTGAACATCGCGAACGACGACTTCATCCGCACCACGGAGAAGCGGCACACGGACCGTGTGCAGGAGTTCGTGCAGGACCTGTACGACAAGGGCGAGATCTACAAGGGCGGGTACGAAGGCCCGTACTGCGTGGGCTGTGAGGAGTACAAGCTCCCCGGCGACCTCATCGAGGCCGAGGACGGCACCAAGCTGTGCCCGATCCACAAGAAGCCGGTGGAGATCCTCAAGGAGGAGAACTACTTCTTCAAGCTCAGCGAGTACGGCCCGAAGCTGCTGGACTTCTACGCGGCGAACCCGGACTTCATCCAGCCCGAGTCGGCCCGCAACGAGGTCGTGAACTTCGTCAAGCAGGGCCTTCAGGACCTGTCCATCTCGCGCTCGACGTTCGACTGGGGCGTCCCGGTCCCGTGGGACGAGAAGCACGTCATCTACGTGTGGATCGACGCGCTCCTCAACTACGCCACCGCGGTCGGCTACGGCTCGAACCAGGCGAAGTTCGACGAGACCTTCCCGGCGAACGTCCACCTGGTGGGCAAGGACATCCTGCGCTTCCACGCGATCATCTGGCCCGCGATGCTGATGGCGCAGGGCCTGCCGGTGCCCGGCAAGGTCGCGGCCAACGGCTGGCTGATGGTCGGCGGCGAGAAGATGTCGAAGTCCAACCTGACCGGCATCAAGCCGCAGGACCTCACCTCGCACTTCGGTGTGGACGCGTACCGCTGGTACTTCCTGCGCGCCATCGCGTTCGGCCAGGACGGTTCGTTCTCCTGGGAGGACTTCACCGCCCGGTACACCTCCGAGCTCGCCAACGACTACGGCAACCTCGCCTCCCGTGTGGCGGCCATGGTCGGCAAGTACTTCGAGGGCGCGCTGCCCGCTGCCACGGCCGCGGGTGAGGCGGAGCAGGCGGTCCAGGACGGCCTGGCGAAGGCGGTCGCGGAGGCCGACCGGAAGATCGGCGAGGAGCTGGACTTCCAGAGCGGCATCCTGAGCGTCTTCGAGTTCGTGAAGCAGGTCAACGGCTACATCACGGAGCAGGAGCCGTGGAAGGTCGCCAAGGACGACTCCCCGGAGGGCCGGGCCCGTCTGGCGACCATCCTGTACACGGCGGCGGAGTCCCTGCGCGCGGTCGCGGTCCTGCTCAACCCGGTCATGCCCGAGACGTCCCAGAAGCTGTGGGACTCCCTGGGCGCAGACGCCGCACTGGGCGCGCTCGCGGACCAGAAGGTCCAGGAGGCCGGCGAGTGGGGCAAGCTGCCCGCCGGAGCGACGGTGACGAAGGGCGCGGTGCTGTTCCCGCGCCTGGAGGAGCCGAAGAAGGCCTGACGTGCACTGACGTGCGACACGGCGAGGGCCCGGAACCGTTCGGCGGTTCCGGGCCCTCGCCGTCGCTCTCAGCGCGCCAGCGCCGCCGCGTCGCCCATCACCACCACCGGCCGCTCGGCCGGGTCCAGCCACCGCAGCAGTTCCTTCATCCGGCCGCGGGGCAGCGAGACGCAGCCCTGTGTCGGCCCGCCGTGGTCGACGTGGATCCAGATGCCGCCGCCCTTCCCGGCGCCGAGGGGACGGGTCCAGTCCAGGGGCGTGGTGCCGGGCCTGCGGTTGTAGTTGACGGCCACGACGTGGTCGAAGGAACCGGCGAGCGGCTCCCCCTCGAACCCGCGCCCGCTGATGCTGAAGGCGGGCCCGCGGTCGTACGGGAGCTTCGTGCCCGGGTCGGGGAGTCTGCCACCGGCGTCGGTGAGCCCGAAGACGCCGACCGGAGAGCGCAGGTCGCCCTGGCGGTGGTCGTCCGTCCAGCCCTTGAGCGCGTTGTGCCCGTGCCACGGACCGGCCACGGGACGCCAGCCCTCCCCCGGCTCCCGCTCGTACAGCACGGCCGTGGCCCGGTTGGAATCCGGCTCCTTCCCCGTGACGACGACGGCCTGCAGTGCCTCCGCCGGGACCGCCGCGCGGGTCCTCGGCCCGAGACCGGGTATCTCCGCGGGCCTGACGGCCTGTGGCTCCGGCGCGGAACGTCCTGCTCGGCCGCTGCTCCCTGCGGGCCCCTGGTCCTGTCCGCCGGGCGCGGTGCTCGCGGTCCTGGACCGGTCCTCGACCGCGGTGTGCCCACCGGCCGCCGTGCAGCCGGTGAGCAGCACGCCGGCGCAGGCGAGCAGGAGGAGGGTTCGGTTGGGGAGCATGTACGGGCCTCTCAGTCCTCGGGTTGCACGTGGTCGCCGTCCTGCCCGGGCGTGCTGCCCGGGGGCGGTGGCGTGGGTCCGGTGTCCGCCCCCGCCGGTACGAAACGGGCCCCGGCGATCATGTGGCGTGCTTCACCCAGGGCCCTGTCGGCGTCCTCGGCCAGGCACAGGTGTGCCGTGGCGAGCGGGTCCCCGGTGTTCGGGCCGCCGATGAGACCGCTGAGCGCCCGTACGCCGCCGATCGCGCGACAGCCGGGCGGGACGGTGCCCGATTCGTGCAGGACGGGCGGTCGCAGCGCCTTCTTGCCCAACGGTCCGGGTTGCTCCACGGTCACGACGAGCAGCGCCCCTCCCCCCTTGAGCGTCTTCACCGGCGGACAGCCCCACGGGTCCCCGGAACAGGGCCGGTCATACGTGGCGAGCGGCTGTGTGGCGGCGTATCCACGGGCGGTCGCCTTCTGCCGGGGGTCCGCCTCCGCCTCGAGGAAGTCCCAGGAGGCCGGCAGGAGCAGGAGCAGACCGGCCGGCCCGTCGTGGCGGAGCTTCACCACGTGGGGGCCGGAGGGCGGGAGCGGAGCGGACGCGGCCGGGAGCGCGGACCCGCCGCCGCCCCCGGTGACACCGGGCAGCAGCGTCCCCGCGACGAGGAGGGCCGATACCGCGCCCGCCGCCGCTCCTGCGGCGCGGCGCGAGCGCCGACGACGGGCGACGCGCTCCCGTACCCGCTGCATCCGCTCCGTGGGTGCGGGCAGCCGGGGCACCGCCCGCTCGAGCAGGATGCGCAGTTCGGACTCGTCCGCATCCACGGCGTCATTGCCGCCAGGCTGCTGACCTCCGGTGTCATCAGGGCCGGCCACAGCGCTCACCGCCTTCCACCAAGGCCGGCAGCGCGTCCCGAAGGGTGCGCAGCGCCTTGGCCGCCTGGCTCTTGACGGTGCCGGGGGCGCAGCCCAGGGCCGCCGCCGTGTCCTCGACGCTCAGGTCCTCGAAGTAGCGCAGCACCACCACGGCCCGCTGCCGCACGGGCAGCCGCCGTACGGCCGCGGCCAGCGACTGCTCCAGGTCCACGCCCTCGTACGCGTCCGTCTCCCCTGCCCGGTCCGGCAGCACGCCGTGCGGGACCTCGCCCCGCCAGCGTCTGCGCCACCAGGAGGCGTGGGTGTGGACAAGGGCCTTGCGGACGTACGCCTCCGGCCGGTCCCCCGCGATCCGGTGCCACTTCGGCCAGACCCGTGCCAGCACGGTCTGCAGCAGGTCCTCCGCGAGGTGCGCGTCGCCGGTCAGCAGCCATGCCACCCGCAGCAGCCTGGGGCCGCGCGCGGCGACGAACTCCTCGAAGTCGCGCTCGCCCCGCCCGCCGCGCATCCGTTCCCCGCCGTCCCGTTCGGTGTTCCACACCGGTTGAACGCTGTGGCGTCCTTGTCGGGTTGCCTCCGGACACGAAGAAGGGCCCCGGAACCATCAGGTTCCGGGGCCCTTCCTCGTGCGGTGCCGTGCGGGCCGCTACTCGCCGGACTTGGCGACCGGCTTGCGCAGCTGGATGTTCAGCTCGCGCAGACGGGCCTCGTCCAGCTCGGTGGGCGCGCCCATCAGCAGGTCCTGCGCGTTGCCGTTGAGCGGGAACGCGATCGTCTCGCGGATGTTCGGCTCGTCGGCGAGCAGCATCACGATGCGGTCGATGCCGGGGGCGATGCCGCCGTGCGGCGGGGCGCCGTACTCGAAGGCGCGGAGCATGCCGGCGAACTCGTGCTCGACGGTCTCGCGGGAGTAGCCCGCGATCTCGAACGCCTTGAACATGATCTCGGGCTCGTGGTTCCGGATCGCGCCGGAGGACAGCTCGACACCGTTGCAGACGATGTCGTACTGCCAGCCGAGGATGTCCAGCGGGTCCTTCGTCTCCAGGGCCTCGAGGCCGCCCTGCGGCATCGAGAACGGGTTGTGCGAGAAGTCGATCTTGCCGGTCTCCTCGTCCCGCTCGTACATCGGGAAGTCGACGATCCAGCAGAAGCGGAAGACGTTCTCCTCGAAGTGGCCCGCACGCTTGGCGGCCTCGACGCGGACCGCGCCCATGATCTTCGAGACCTCGTCGAAGTCGCCCGCGCCGAAGAAGACCGCGTGGCCCGCGGCGAGCCCCAGGCGCTCGGTGAGGACCTTGACGTTCTCCTCGGTGAGGAACTTGGCGATGGGGCCGGTCAGGGCACCGTCGTTGCCGACGCGCACCCAGGCGAGGCCCTTGGCGCCCTGCTCGACGGCGTAGTCGCCGAGGCCGTCGAAGAACTTACGCGGCTGGTCGGCGGTGTCCGGCACGGCCAGGGCACGGACGTGCTTGCCGGCGAAGGCCTTGAACTCCGAGCCGGCGAAGACGTCGGAGATGTCGACGAGCTCCAGCTTGGCGCGCAGGTCCGGCTTGTCGGAGCCGTACTTCAGCATCGCCTCGCGGAACGGGATCCGCGGGAAGGGCGAGGTGACGTGGCGGCCGCCGCCGAACTCCTCGAAGAGCTCCGTCATCAGCTTCTCGATCGGCTGGAAGACGTCCTCCTGCTCGACGAAGCTCATCTCGACGTCGAGCTGGTAGAACTCGCCGGGGGAGCGGTCGGCACGGGCGTCCTCGTCGCGGAAGCACGGCGCGATCTGGAAGTAGCGGTCGAAGCCGGAGATCATCAGCAGCTGCTTGAACTGCTGCGGGGCCTGCGGCAGCGCGTAGAACTTGCCCGGGTTGAGGCGGGAGGGCACCACGAAGTCGCGGGCGCCCTCGGGGGACGTCGCGGCGAGGATCGGGGTCGCCATCTCGTTGAAGCCGAGCGCGGTCATCTTGTGCCGGATGGCGGAGATGACCGCGGTGCGCAGCATGATGTTGCGGTGCATGCGCTCGCGGCGCAGGTCGAGGAAGCGGTACTCCAGCCGGCGCTCCTCGTTCACACCGTCGTCGGTGTTGACGGTGAACGGAAGCTGCTTGGCCGCGCCCAGGATCTCGACCTCGGCGGCCTCGACCTCGATCTCGCCGGTCGGCAGGTCCGGGTTGACGTTCTCGGCGCCGCGGGAGACGACCTTGCCGTCGACGCGGACGACGGTCTCCTTCGTCAGCTTGTCGAGCACCTCCGCGGCCTTCGTGCCGGGCCGGGCGACGAGCTGCGTGATGCCGTAGTGGTCGCGCAGATCGATGAAGAGGATGCCGCCCAGGTCTCGGCGATTGTGCAGCCAGCCGCTCAGCCGGACGTCGGCTCCGACGTCAGAGGCGCGGAGCTCGCCGCAGGTGTGGGACCTGTACCGATGCATCGTCGTTCATCCAGTCTTAGCGGTTAGGGGTGGGCACAACCGTTGCAAGGTTACCGCCCGGCCTCCCCGCCGCCCATTGACATAGACGCGACAGCCTCCCGGCACGTCATAACCGCGATGATCGGAATAAAGTGAACCAATGGGCACGGAGGATGTTCTTGCCGCGATCGCGACCGGCGTATGGCGATGGGACACCACGTCGGGCACGGTCACCCTCGACGCCGAGGCCGCCCGGTTGATCGATCTCCCCGCCGGAGCCGGTGAGGCTCCCGCATCCGCCGTACGCGCCCGCTTCCACCCCGTCGACTGGGGCGAGATCAACGGCGTCATCTCCGTGGCCGTCGCCGAGGGCACCCTCGCAGAGGCCAGGCTCCGGGTCGTGGACGGAAGCGGGCGGGTGCTGCGCACGGTCCGCAGCCGCACCAAGCCGCGCGCGGAGGGCGAGGGCTACGTGCTCGTGGGCACCCTCCAGGAGGTGGCGGAGCCCCATCCGGGCACGACGGCCGCCAAGACCCCGGTCACCGGCGACTGGCGGCGGCACCGTGAGGCGTTCCTGCTGGACGCGGGCCGCGCCCTCGCGGAGGCCCGGTCCACGGCCGAGGTGCTGCGGGTCGCCTCCTCCCTGTCCATGCCCGGCTTCTCGCCGGACGGCCTGGCGGTCTTCGGAGTGGCCGGCGACCATCTGACGATCACCGGCCACCACGGGCACAGCGCGGAGGACGAGCAGCCGTTCACGGACCTGCCGTTGGACACCGCCTATCCGGCCGCCGAAGTGGTGCGCACGGGCCGTGCGGTCTATCTGCCGACACCGGGCGACTACCGCCGTCGCTACCCCGTCACCTGGCCCCTGGCCCGGCGCTTCGGCCGCAGGTCCTGGGCGTTCCTGCCCCTGATCGTCGCCGGCCGGACCATGGGCGCCTGGATGGCGGCCTTCCGCCACCCGGTCGCCTTCACGCCCGACGAGCGCTCCGTCCTCACCACGGTCGCCCGGATGCTCGCCCAGGCGCTGGCGCGCGCCGAGGTCGCGGAGACCGAGCGAGAGCTCTCGCTCGGACTGCAGCGTTCGATGATGCCGCAGCTCGGCCCGGAGATCCCGGGCATGGCGGTGGCCGCACGGTACGTGCCGACCGGCGGCGGACTCCAGGTCGGCGGCGACTGGTACGACATGATCCCGCTCCCCTCCGGGCGCACCGCCCTGGTCATCGGGGACGTCCAGGGACACGACGTACGGGCCGCCGGGCTGATGGGTCAGCTGCGTATCGCCCTGCGCGCGTACGCCTCGGAGGGCCATCGGCCGGACGCCGTCCTCTCGCGGGCCTCCCGGTTCCTGCACGGCATCACCGACACCTACGCGGAGGGCGACTGCTCGAGCCCCCGCTTCGCGACCTGCCTCTATCTGGAGGTCGACCCGGCCACCGGCCTGGTCGAGATCGCCCGCGCCGGGCACCCCGAGCCGGCCGTGCGGACCTCGGACGGCACCGTGCTGCTGCGCCCCACCGAGGGCGGGCTTCCGCTGGGCATCGACCCGGACACCGACTACCCGACGACCCGGTTCCTGCTGGAGCCCGGCGAGACGCTGATGATCTGCACGGACGGCCTCCTCGAGACCGGCGGGCACGACCTCGACACCGGCTGGGCCAGACTGCGCGGCGTCCTGGAGGAGCACTCCGGCAAGTCGCTGGAGGACCTCGCCGACGACCTGGTGCAGGCCGTTCACGGGCCGTCGTCCCACTACACGACCGGGCCGCTCGCCGACCGGCGCGAGGACGACATCGCGCTGGTGCTGCTGTGCCGGGAGGGACACCCGTCCCGCCCCGCCCCGCGCCGTACCGCGATGGCCGTCGCCCAGGCACAGCCGGAGCGGATCGCGGCCGCCCGGCACCATCTGCGCGAACTGCTCCACGACTGGCAGGACACGGAACAGATCGACTCCGCGGTCCTGATGGTCTCGGAGATGGTCACGAACGTGCTGGTCCACACCGACGGCGACGCGCTCATCGTCGCCGAGGTGGCACACGGCGCCCCGGACCGGCGGCTGCGCGTGGAGGTCACGGATTCAAGCGACGAGCTGCCCCACCGCCGCCGCCCCGGCGAGATGGCCTCCTCGGGACGCGGACTGCTGCTGATGGAGATGCTGGCGGACAACTGGGGCGTGGACCCGAGGGGCGAGGGCAAGTCGATCTGGTTCGAGCTCTACGAGCCGGGCGAGCCGGCCGCACCCGGTGACGGCCCGGGCCCGCCCATCTCGCCGGTCCCGGTGCCGTAGCGCGCCCGGAGCTCGCGGACGGCGCCGAACACGGCGGCGGTCACGGGCACGGCGAGAAGCATCCCGAGGACGCCGGCGAGGCTCGCCCCCGCCGTGATCGCCAGCAGTACCACCGCGGGATGCATATGGACGGTACGGCTCTGGATCATCGGCTGGAGCACATGCCCCTCCAGGACCTGCACGGCCAGCACCACCCCCAACGCCCACAGGGCGATGACGAACCCCCGGTCGGCGAGAGCGACAAGGACGGCGACCGCGCCGGAGATGAACGCCCCGAGATAGGGGATGTAGGCGCCCACGAAGACGAGCGCGCCGAGTCCGACCGCCCCGGGCACCCGAAGGACCAGCAGGCCGAGTGTGATGCACAGGGCGTCGATCAGCGCGATGAACGTCGTCCCGCGCATGAAGCCCTCGACGCCGCGGAAGGCACGGCGCGCGATGGCCTCGACGAGCTCGCCGCCGTCACCCGGCGCGACGGAGCGCAGCGCCCCGACGGCCCGGTCGGAGTCCCGCAGGAAGAAGAAGATCAGCAACAGCGCCAGGACGGCGATCGCGATCATCTCGCTGACCACGCTCAGCCCGGAGATCACACCGGAGGCCGCCGTGCCGCCGAACTTGCCGAGCAGTTCCCTGGCGTTCGACGCCAGATCGTCGAGCGAGGTCCCGGCGGCTCCGAAGTGCCGTGAGAGGTCGGACGCGGCCTGCCGCAGGGAGGCGACGATCTGGTCACCGGTCTCGATCAGCGCGCTGACGACGATGTAGACCGCGCCCCCGACCACGGCGACGACGGCGACGCAGGTGAGTCCCGCGGCCAGCGACTGCTGCACCTTCATCCGGAGCAGCCGCCGGTACAGCGGCCCCAGCAGCGCGGTCCCGAGCAGGGCGAGGAGCACGGGCGTCACGGCCGTCTGGAACCTGACGACGAGCCAGATCCCGACGGCCGCGACCCCGGTGACGAGCAGCGCGACGGCGCACCAGGCGGCGAGGCGCTTCATGGGCTCGGGCAGCAGCGGCTTCGACTGGGGCACAGCCCCACCCGACCACGGCCGCCCGACCCCGTCCCGCCCATCCGGTCCGCACGGGTGACGCCCCGTCAAACGGACGGCGGGGCCTCGTGAGCGGGCAGCCCGGAGGTCGGCGGGTCCGTCGGGCGGCTACATGCCGTGGACCGCCGGGACGGTGCCGAGACGGCCCCGCTGGAAGTCCTCGAAGGCTTGCCGCAGCTCCTGCTCGGTGTTCATCACGAACGGACCGTAGTGCGCCATCGGCTCCCTGATCGGCTGTCCGCCGAGCAGCACGATCTCCAGGTCCGGCGTGTTCGAGTCCTGCGACTCGTCCGCACGCACGGTCAGCGATCCGCCGTCGCCGAAGACGGCCGTCTGCCCCGTCCGCACCGGCCGCAGCTCCCGCCCGACGGCGCCGCGGCCCGCGAGGACGTACGCGAGGCCGTTGAAGTCCTCACGCCACGGCAGGGTGATCTCCGCACCCGGGGCCAGGGTCGCGTGGACCATCGTGATGGGGGTGTGCGTGATCCCGGGGCCCTCATGGCCGCCGAGCTCGCCCGCGATCACCCGGAGCAGGGCGCCGCCGTCGGGGGAGGTCAGCAGGCGCACATGGCCGCCGCGGATGTCCTGGTAGCGCGGGTCCATCATCTTGTCGCGCGCGGGCAGGTTCACCCACAGCTGGAGGCCGTGGAACAGCCCTCCCGAGGTCACCAGCTGCTCCGGCGGGGCCTCGATGTGGAGCAGGCCGCTGCCGGCGGTCATCCACTGCGTGTCGCCGTTCTGGATGGTTCCGCCGCCACCGTTGCTGTCCTGGTGCACGAAGGTGCCGTCGATCAGGTACGTGACCGTCTCGAAGCCGCGGTGCGGGTGCCAGGGCGTGCCCTTCGGCTCGCCGGGCGCGTACTCCACCTCGCCCATCTGGTCCATCATGATGAACGGGTCGAGGTACTGGTAGTTGATCCCGGCGAACGCGCGCCGCACCGGGAAACCCTCCCCCTCGAAGCCGCTCGGGGCCGTGGTCACGGCCAGCACGGGCCGCGGGAGCGCCTCGGCGGGCGCGGCGACGCGCGGCAGGGTGATCGGGTTCTCGACAGTCACTGCGGGCATGGCGGGACCTCCTTGTGCGACGACTTTAGTTGAACAATGAACTTTCTGCCACCACAAACGGAGAACGCCCGGGAGGAATTCCTCCCGGGCGCGAAAACGGGGCGCGACCACGGCCCGCGGTGGGCCACCGACGTGCGCGGAGCGGTGACGGCTAGCCGTACATCCGCCGCATCGCGAAGTCGACCATCTGCTCGACGGCCTTCGCGTCGAAGACCATCCGGTGGTCGCCCTCCATGTCCAGCACGAAGCCGTAGCCCGTCGGCAGCAGGTCGATCACCTCGGCACCCGTGATCACGAAGTACTTCGACTCCTTGCCGGCGTACCGGCGCAGCTCCTTGAGCGAGGTGAACATCGGGATCACCGGCTGCTGCGTGTTGTGCAGGGCCAGGAATCCCGGGTTGTCGCCACGCGGGCAGTAGACCTTCGACGTGGCGAAGATCTGCTGGAAGTCCTCGGCCGCCATCGACCCCGTCGTGAACGCCCGCACCGCGTCGGCCAGCGACGGCGGCGACGGCTCCGGGTACAGAGGCTGCTCCCCGTAGGAGGGCTGCTGAGGCACGTACTGCTGCTGCTGAGCGCCCGGGGTCTGGTCGTAGCCGTACATGCCCGCAAGAGTAACGAGTCACAGTTGCCCCGATAGGGGTTGCATCTTATTACCGACGGGTAGCATCATCGTAGCTACTTGCTGGTACGTGGATGAGAAATCCAGACTTCCGATCTTTACGGAGCCGTCGCCATGGGGCACTACAAGTCGAATCTCCGCGACATCGAGTTCAACCTCTTCGAGGTCCTCGGGCGCGACAAGCTGTACGGCACCGGCCCGTTCGCGGAGATGGACGTCGACACCGCCAAGTCGATCCTCGACGAGATCGCCCGCCTCGCGGAGAACGAGCTCGCCGAGTCCTTCGCGGACGCCGACCGCAACCCGCCGGTGTTCGACCCCGCGACCAACACCGCGCCGGTCCCCGAGAGCTTCAAGAAGAGCTACAAGGCCTTCATGGACTCCGAGTACTGGCGCCTGGGCCTGCCCGAGGAGATCGGCGGCACCACCTCGCCCCGCTCCCTGATCTGGGCCTACGCGGAGCTGCTGCTCGGCTCGAACCCGGCCGTCTGGATGTACTCCTCCGGCCCCGCCTTCGCCGGCGTCCTCTTCGACGAGGGCAACGAGGCGCAGAAGAAGATCGCCGAGATAGCCGTCGAGAAGCGCTGGGGCTCCACCATGGTCCTCACCGAGCCGGACGCCGGCTCGGACGTCGGCGCCGGCCGCACCAAGGCGATCCAGCAGGAGGACGGCTCCTGGCACATCGAGGGCGTGAAGCGCTTCATCACCTCGGGTGAGCACGACATGGAGGAGAACATCCTCCACTACGTCCTCGCCCGCCCCGAGGGTGCCGGTCCGGGCACCAAGGGCCTCTCCCTCTTCCTCGTGCCCAAGTACCACTTCGACTGGGAGACCGGCGAGCTGGGCGAGCGCAACGGCGTCTACGCGACGAACGTCGAGCACAAGATGGGCCTCAAGGCCTCCAACACCTGCGAGATGACGTTCGGCGACCAGCACCCCGCCAAGGGCTGGCTGATCGGTGACAAGCACGACGGCATCCGCCAGATGTTCATGATCATCGAGTTCGCCCGGATGATGGTCGGCACGAAGGCCATCGCCACCCTGTCCACCGGCTACCTGAACGCGCTGGAGTACGCCAAGGAGCGCGTGCAGGGCCCGGACCTGAAGAACTTCGCGGACAAGACCGCGCCCAAGGTCACCATCACGCACCACCCCGACGTGCGCCGCTCCCTGATGACGCAGAAGGCGTACGCCGAGGGCATGCGCGCCCTCGTGCTGTACACCGCCTCCATCCAGGACGAGATCGCCCTCAAGGAGACCGCGGGCGAGGACACCAAGTCGCTCGTCGCGCTGAACGACCTGCTCCTGCCGATCGTCAAGGGCTACGGCTCCGAGAAGTCGTACGAGCAGCTCGCCCAGTCGCTGCAGACCTTCGGCGGCTCCGGGTACCTCCAGGAGTACCCGGTCGAGCAGTACATCCGCGACGCCAAGATCGACACCCTCTACGAGGGCACCACCGCCATCCAGGGCCAGGACTACTTCTTCCGGAAGATCGTCCGGGACCAGGGCCAGGCGCTGAACGCCCTCTCCGAGGAGATCAAGAAGTTCCTCGCCGTGGGCACCGGCGGCGAGGAGCTGGCCGCCGCCCGCGACGCGCTGGCCAAGGCCGCCGTGGACCTCGAGGCGATCGTCGGCACCATGACGAACGACCTCATCGCCACCGGCGAGGACGTCAAGAACATCTACAAGGTGGGCCTCAACACCACCCGCCTGCTGATGGCCTCCGGTGACGTGGTCGTCGCCTACCTGCTGCTGCGCGGCGCGGCCGTCGCCGCCGAGAAGCTCGAGACCGCCTCCACCAAGGACGTGCCGTTCTACCAGGGCAAGATCGCGGCGGCGAAGTTCTTCGCCGCCAACGTCCTCCCCGGCGTCTCCGTCGAGCGCGCGCTCGCCGAGAACGTCGACGGTTCGCTGATGGACCTCGACGAGGCCGCCTTCTAGGCGCCTGTCCGGACCGTCACAGGGCCGCCGTCCGACTCCTCGGACGGCGGCCCTGCCGCGTCCCCTCGATACGCTGGCCCCTGCCCCGCCTGACCGTCACGGCAACCGTTTCCAGCCGTCGCCGGCACGCTGTGGACCAGGTGTCACAGATGGACGACCGGGCAACTTACCCCCTCGTTAAGGTGAACCCATGAGCAGCGAACCTGCCCGCTTCGATCGCGGCCACACCGACGACCTCATGTCCTTCCTCACGGCAGCACCCACGCCGTACCACGCGGTCGCCGCGGCTGCCGAAAGGCTCGAGAAGGCCGGCTTCCGGCAGGTCCTCGAGACGGACGCCTGGGACGGGACCACCGGCGGCAGGTACGTCCTGCGGGGCGGGGCCCTCATCGCCTGGTACGTGCCGGAAGGCGCCTCGGCCCACACGCCCTTCCGCATCGTCGGCGCCCACACCGACTCGCCGAACCTGCGGGTCAAGCCCCTGCCCGACACCGGCGCGTACGGCTGGCGGCAGGTCGCCGTCGAGATCTACGGCGGCACCCTCCTCAACACCTGGCTCGACCGCGACCTGGGGATCGCCGGCCGGCTCACGCTGCGCGACGGGACCCACCGGCTGGTCAACGTGGACCGGGCGCTGATGCGCGTACCGCAGCTCGCTGTCCACCTGGACCGCTCCGTCAACACCGACGGCCTCAAGCTCGACCGGCAGCGCCACATGCAGCCGATCTGGGGGCTCGGAGAGGTCGAGGAGGGCGATCTGATCCGCTTCCTCGAGGCGGAGGCCGGCATCCCCGAGGGCGACGTCACCGGCTGGGACCTGATGGCCCACTCCGTCGAACCGCCCGCCTATCTGGGACGCGACCGCGAACTGCTCGCCGGGCCGCGGATGGACAACCTCGTCTCCGTGCACGCCGGAACGGCCGCGCTGGCCGCGGTCTCGGCCTCCGCCGACCTGCCCTTCATCCCCGTCCTCGCCGCCTTCGACCACGAGGAGAACGGCTCCCAGTCGGACACCGGCGCCGACGGCCCGCTGCTCGGGTCGGTGCTGGAGCGTTCGGTCTTCGCCCGCGGCGGCAGCTTCGAGGACCGGGCCCGCGCCTTCGCGGGAACCGTCTGCCTGTCGTCCGACACCGGCCACGCCGTCCACCCCAACTACGGCGAGCGGCACGACCCGACCCACCACCCGCGCGCCAACGGCGGCCCCATCCTCAAGGTCAACGTCAACCAGCGCTACGCCACCGACGGCCAGGGCAGGGCCCACTTCGCCGCGGCCTGCGAGAAGGCCGGCGTGCCGTGGCAGACCTTCGTGTCGAACAACGCGATGCCGTGCGGCACCACCATCGGCCCGATCACGGCCGCCCGGCACGGTATCCACACCGTCGACATCGGCGTCGCCATCCTGTCGATGCACAGCGCCCGTGAGCTCTGCGGCGCGGACGACCCGTTCCTGCTCGCCAACGCGCTCGCGGCCTTCCTGGAGGGCTGAGGACGGCCGCCGGTCGCGACCCCGCTCACCGGGGCCGCGGCCGGCGTGCGGACGGTTGCCAGGGCCTTCACGAAGGCCGATCGCGGCGGTGCCCGCACCCACCGGAGCGGCGTAGGAGATGTTGCCGCCGCGTCCGGGGCGGTCGACGCTGGGTGCGGCAGGGGGGCCCACTCGGCACGACACGATCGGAGCGACCGTCATGAGGATGATGCTGCGGGCCGTCATGGACACGAAGCAGACCAACGAGCTGACCGACATGGCACAGGTCCAGGAGATCTGGGGCCGCATCCTCGGCCGGCTCGAGCCGGAGGCGGCCTATTTCAGCCCGCACCAGGGCTGCCGCTCCTGCGTCATCGTGTTCGACATGCAGGACAGCGCCCAGCTGCCGGTCTTCCTCGAACCGCTCTTCCACCGGCTCGGGGCGCAGGTCGAGATCCAGCCGTGCATGAACAAGGACGACCTGATGCGGGGCCTCCAGGAGGCGGCCAAGGAGCACTGACCGCTCCCGCGTCCCCTGCTCAGCGGGCCCCACGGGGCCGGCTCCACCGAGCCGGCCCCTGCTGAACAGCTCCTACCGTTCCCGGTCCATCCCCGCCAGCACGAGCGGCAGCCGGGTCGCGCCCTCGGCCGTGACCCGCACCGGAACGCCCCAGTCCTGCTGGTGGACGTGGCAGGCCGGGTACTCGTTCTCCGGGTCGTCGTCGCACGACGCCGCCATCGCGGAGACGTGCAGCACGCCCTCCCCGACCGCCGGGTCGATGTCCAGCTCGCGGCTCAGGTCCGTCCCCGCGCCCTCCCCCGCGCGCAGCAGCCCGGGCGGGGTCGAGGAGACCAGCAGCCGCGTCGACGGCCCGTACCGGGTGTCCAGCTTCTGGCCGGCCGGGGCCTCGAAGACCACATCGAGCCGCAGGGCGCCGGGCGCGACGTCGGTCGCCGCCCGCTGCGTACGGTGCGCGACCGATTCCACCCGTACCGCCTCGTCGGGCAGCCGCAGCCGCGTCAGCCGGTGCCTGGCCGACTCCACGACCACGATGTCGTCGCCGACCAGCACCGCCGCGCTGGGCTCGCGCAGATCCGTCGCAAGGGTCGTCACCTCGCCGGTCGCGGGGTCGAAGCGGCGCAGCGCGTGGTTGTAGGTGTCGCTGACGGCGACCGACCCGTCGGGCAGCGCGGTGACCCCCAGCGGGTGCTGGAGCAGTGCCTGCCCGGCGTCGCCGTCGCGGTGCCCGAAGTCGAAGAGTCCGGTGCCGACGGCGGTGTGGACCCGCAGGTCGCGGTCGATCCAGCGGACCGCGGACGTCTCGGAGTCGGCGATCCACAGCCGGTCCTCCGTGGCCGCGAGCCCGGAGGGCTGTGCGAACCAGGCCTCGGCGGCGGGCCCGTCGACCAGGCCCTCGTTGGTGGTGCCTGCCGCGACCTGGACCGTGCCCTGCTCGGGGTCGTACGTCCACAGCTGGTGCACCCCGGCCATGGCGATCCACAGCCGGCCCTCCCACCAGGCCACGTCCCACGGGGAGGAGAGGGCCACCTCGAGCGCGGGCCCGGAGGTGGGTGAGCCCTGCCACCACTGCTTCCCGGTCCCGGCGAGCAGCTCGATCGAGCCGGTCGCCGGGTCGTAGGCGCGGATGGCGTGGTTGACGGTGTCGGCCACGGCGACCCGCCCGTCCGGCAGCAGGGCGAGTCCCTGCGGTTCGTTGAACTCTCCGTCGCCGATGCGGCGCACGACGCTCTCGCCGTCCGCCGCCATCTCGACGAGCTGGTGCCGGGTGGAGTCGGAGACGAGGAGGTTCCCGGAGGGCAGCAGCAGGACCTTGCCGGGGAAGCGCAGGTCGGTGGCGACCGGTTCCGGAGCGACATAGGGGCCGTCGCCGCGGCGCAGCGTGCCCTTCGCGGCGTGCTCCGCCTCGAGCTCCTCGACCAGCTTCTCGATGGCGTGCGCGTGTCCCTCGCCGGCGTGCTGAGCGACGACGTACCCCTCGGGGTCGATGACGACGAGCGTCGGCCACGCGCGCACCGCGTACTGCTTCCAGGTGGCGAGCTCGGGGTCGTCGAGGACGGGGTGGTGCACCTGGTAGCGCTCGACGGCGTCCACGACGGCCTGATGCTCGGCCTCGTGCACGAACTTCGGCGAGTGCACCCCGATGATCACCACGGTGTCGCGGTGCTTCTCCTCGAGCTCGCGCAGCTCGTCGAGGACATGCAGGCAGTTGATGCAGCAGAACGTCCAGAAGTCGAGAATGACGATGCGCCCTCGCAGGTCGGCGAGGGTGAGCTCTTTCTCTCCGGTATTGAGCCAGCCGCCCTTGCCGATCAGCTCGGGGGCACGGACACGGGGACGGCGGGGCGCGGGCGCGGGGGTGGGCGCCGGGGCGGCATCGTTCATGCTTCAAGCTTGCCATCCGGGACGAACTCCGGATCACGCACGTACGGCAAGGCCTACGACAGGGGAGCGACGGGTGGCCGAGGACGGGAACGGGACGACAGCCGGAAAGACGGCGCCTGCGGTACAGGGCTTCATGGCACTTCCGGGGCGTACGGAGGACCGGCGGGAGCCGTTCTACAGGTCTCTGGCGGACGTCGTCCGGATCCTCGGGCTCGATGTCGCTCATGAGCCGGATCCCGGTGATCGACGAACCTGGGAGCGCCACGCCCGGGCGGCACTGCGTGAGGCCTGCCGCCGCGGCATCGACCTGCCCGAGGAGGCCTTCGGCGCGCTGGTCGAGGCCGGCGTCCGCGATCTTGATCCGAGCTTCAACCGCCAGTTCGTCGAGCCGGCCGTGAACGCCTTCGGGCACGTACGCGTCCAGGCCGCGCTGCTCGGATACCTGCGGACGGGCACGGACCCGGAACGCGCGGGCGCCGCGCGGGCCTGGTACTGGTCGGCCCTGCCCCTGCGGCAGCCCCTCGTACGGGCACAGGACCCGAACGCCGCCGTCCGGGCGGATCCGGATGACGGCCCGGCGGTCCGGGCCGAGTGGCGCGAGGCCGCCCTGCGGGAGTTCGTGGGCAACGAGGACCTGGACGTCCGGCGCTGCATCCTCCCCGGACTGCCGCTCCGGAAGTCGGCCTACCCGCCGGAGCTGCACGACCTGGTGGACGCCGCGGTGGCGACGGCCCGGTCCCATCCGGACTCCTACATCCGCCACCGCGTGGAACACCAGGTCTGCGACTGACTCCCCCGCCACGGCGACCCCGTCGTCGTGGCGGTGGACCGAGACCGTTCCGGCCCGCCAGGGGCCGAACGCGTGCACGTGCCGCCGTACCACCGTCCCCCCGCGCCCGCGGGGGTACTCATCCCGCCATGAAATATCTGGTGCGGGACAGGATCTTCGCCATCGGCGACGACTACTGGATCGATGACGAGCACGGGCGGCACGCCTTCCTGGTCGACGGGAAGGCCATGCGGCTGCGGGACACCCTGGAGATCAAGGACCCGGACGGACGGGTGCTGATCACCCTGCGCCGGCGGATGTTCGGCCTCCGGGACGCGATGACGATCGAACGGGACGGCAGGACGCTCGCCACGGTGCGCAGGAAGCGGATGTCACTGCTGCGCGACCACCACCGGGTGACGCTGTCCGAGGGCACCGAACTCGACGTCGGCGGACGGATCCTGGACCGGGAGTTCGCGGTCGAGTACGAGGGGGAGCTGCTGGCCCACGTCTCACGGCGGTGGCTGACCCTGCGTGACACGTACGGGGTGGACGTCGTACGGGAGGACGCGGACGCGGCCCTGCTGATCGCGGTGGCGGTGTGTGTGATCCGGATGGCGGAGAAGGAGCGGGAGGACCGCTGAGGAGGGTCCGCCCGAAGCAGGACCCGTCCTCTGCGTGCACGTACGGTCAGGGCCGTGGGGTGGCCGGGGCGGGCAGGCCCAGGCGGCGGTCCTTGAGGGCGGGGAAGACGTCGCGGGTCGTCGTCACCTTCGCCGGGTCGAGGTCCACGGTGAGGACCTCTTCGCCGGGGCCCGCCTCCGCGAGGACCTCACCCCAGGGGTCGACGACGATGCTGTGGCCGGCCTGCTCGACTCCCGCGTGGGTGCCCGCGGTGCCGCAGGCGAGGACGTAGGCCTGGTTCTCCACCGCGCGTGCGCGGGCGAGCAGGGTCCAGTGCTCACGGCGGCGGGCGGGCCACCCGGCGGGGATCACCAGGGCTTGGGCGCCGGCGTCGACGAGGCCGCGGAACAGTTCGGGGAAGCGCAGGTCGTAACAGGTGGCGAGACCGATGGTGAGGGTGCCCGGGAGCGGGACGGTCACCAGGTCCTCGCCCGCGCCCATCATCACCGCCTCGCCCTTGTCGAAGCCGAAGCGGTGGATCTTGCGGTAGACGGCGGCGAGTTCACCGGTGGGGGAGATGACGAGCGCCGTGTTGTAGAGGACGCCGTCGTCGGCCTTCTCCACCACGGAACCGGCGTGCAGCCAGACTCCCGCGTCCTTCGCGGCCTCGGCCATGGCTTCGAAAGTCGGGCCGGTGGGCGTCTCGGCCTCCTGCTCGAACTGCTGGTAGGCGAAGGCGCCCACGGGCCACAGCTCGGGGAGGACCACCAGTTCGGAACCCGCCTGTTCCCGCACCAGGGAGGCCGCACGCCGCCTACGGGAATCGACCGTTTCATCCGGATCTACTGCGATCTGAAGGAGAGAGGCGCGCACACTACCACCGTCCTGGCATTCGAGCCGTCAACACGGGCCTACGATCGTCACACGAAAGCACTGCCGGGGTGCCTTCGGGCAGCGTACTGTGCTCATCCGGGGGCCACCCCCGGACCCCCATAGCGCTGCCAGTCCAATTTGTCCGCGTACGACCGCCGAGGGGTCCCGTGACCGTCCATCCCAGCCTCCAGAACTACGCAGATGCCTGGACCCACTCCATCGAAGCGATAGCCGAGTTGGTCGGGCCGCTCGTCGAGGGTGAGTGGAACCGCGCCACTCCGTGCCCGGGCTGGTCGGTGCGGGACATCGTCTCGCACGTCATCGGCATGGAGTGCGAGATGCTCGGCGACCCGCGGCCCATCCACTCCCTGCCGCGCGATCTCTACCATGTGCAGAGCGAGTTCGCCCGCTACATGGAGATGCAGGTCGATGTGCGCCGCCACCACACGGCGCCGGAGATGACCTCGGAACTCGAGTACACGATGATCCGTCGGGCACGTCAGCTGCGCAACGAGAACCGCAGCCCCGACACCCTGATGAGGGCGCCGCTCGGTGCCGAGCAGACGGTCGAAGTGGCCTACCGGATGCGGGCGTTCGACGCCTGGGTGCACGAGCAGGACCTGCGGACCGCGTTGAACAAGCCGGGCAACCTCGACTCCCCCGGCGCTTACGTCGCCCGGGACGTGCTGCTCCAGGGCCTGCCCAAGGTCGTCGCCAAGGAGGCGGGCGCGCCCGCGAATTCGGCCGTCGTCTTCGACGTCCACGGTCCGCTGGAGTTCCTGCGCACGGTGCGGGTCGACTCCGACGGACGCGGCTCCATCGACGGTTCGCCCTCGCTCGGCCCGCTGGTGACCCTCGCCATGGACTGGGAGACCTACTACCGGCTGGCCTGCGGACGCGTCCGTGCCACCGCGGTGCCCGACCGGATCAAGGTGGACGGGGACACGGAGCTGGCGGCGGCGATCCTGCGCGAGTTCGCGGTCACGCCGTAGCGGGGCCCGGGGGTCCTGGGAGGGGCCCCGGGGCCCCTGGGCGCCGCCGTACGGGCCGGGCGCCGTCAGGCCGGGACGTGCACCGCCTCCACCCGGCTCGCCACCAGCCGCTCCCGTTCGCGTCGCGCCGTGCGGGCGCGCAGCCGCAGGATCTGGGTGATCCCGAGCGCCTCCAGCACGAAGACCGACGAGAAGGCGATGCGGTAGTCGTCGCCGGTGGCGTCCAGCAGGACACCCACCGCCAGCAACGTTGTCATCGAGGCGACGAACCCGCCCATGTTGACGATCCCGGACGCGGTGCCCTGCCGTTCCGGCGGATTGGCCGGCCGCGCGAAATCGAACCCGATCATCGAGGCGGGACCGCAGGCGCCGAGCACCGAGCACAGGGTGATCAGCAGCCACATGGGCGCATGGTCGCCCGGGTAGGCAATGGTGGCCGCCCACAGGGCGGCGGTGGCGCCGACCGTGCCGAGCGCCAGGGGCACCCGCGCTCCGTGGTGGCGGGCAATGACCTGGCCGTACACCAGACCCACGAGCATGTTGGAGAGCACCACCAGCGTCAGCAGGCTGCCCGCGGTCTCGCGGGACAGGCCCTGCGCCTCCACCAGGAACGGCATCCCCCACAGCAGCAGGAACACCATGCCGGGGAACTGGGTCGTGAAGTGGACCCACATACCGAGCCGGGTTCCGGGCTCACGCCAGGACATCGCTATCTGCTTCCGCACGAAGGCGGGACCCGCGTGCCGTGCCGGCGGCGGTTCGTGGCCTTCGGGGTGGTCGGAGAGGAAGAGCGAGAGCAGGACCAGGACGACCACCCCGCACGCGGCACTGCCGACGAAGGTGGCGGTCCAGCCCATCCCGTGCAGCATGCGGGCGATGACGAGCGTCGAGACGAGGTTGCCGGCCATTCCGAAGAGGGCGGCGACCTGCCCGATGAGGGGCCCGCGACGGGCGGGGAACCAGCGCGATCCGAGACGCAGCACGCTGATGAAGGTCATCGCGTCGCCGCAGCCGAGCAGTGCGCGGGACGCCAGCGCCGTCTCGTACGAGGGCGAGAGGGCGAAGCCCAGCTGGCCGACGGTGAACAGCACCACGCCGATGGTGAGCACCTTCTTGGTGCCCAGCCGGTCGACCATCAGGCCGACCGGTATCTGCATGCCCGCATAGACGAGGAGTTGGAGGATGGAGAACGTGGACAGGGCGGAGGCGCCCACGTCGAAGCGGTCGGCGGCGTCGAGGCCGGCGACACCGAGGCTGGTACGGAAGATGACGGCGACGAAGTAGACGGCGACGCCGATGCCCCAGACCGCGGCGGCGCGCCGGCCGCCGGGAGGATCACCGGGCAGGGAGAGGGCGGGGGCGGATCCGCTCACCGCGTCTCACCCCGGACCAGGTCCTCGACCCGGCCGAGGTGCCCGCGCACACAGGCGGCGGCACCCTCGGCGTCACCCTCCTTGATCCTCTCGAGGATCTCGGCGTGCTCGTCCTGGTTGCGGGTGATGCGGTCCGGGAGCGCCTGCATCATCGCGACGCCCATGCGCAACTGACGGTCGCGGAGCTGGTCGTAGAGCCTGGACAGGATGTGGTTGCCGGCGTGCTTGACGATCTCGGCGTGGAAGCACCGGTCGCTGACGGCGAAGGCGGCGAGGTCTCCCGCGTCGGCGTGACGGCGCTGTTCTGCCAGCAGCTCCTCCAGCCGGGCGACGAGCACGGCGGGCGCGGGTACGGCCCGGCGCACCGCGAATTCCTCGACCAGCAGGCGGGTCTCGACCACGTCCCTGATCTCCTGGGCGGAGACGGCGAGGACGAGCGCGCCCTTCTTCGGATAGAGCTTGAGCAGCCCTTCGACCTCGAGCTTGAGCAGGGCCTCGCGCACCGGTGTACGGGAGACCCCTACGGCCTCGGCGAGTTCGCCTTCGGTGAGCAGGGTGCCGCCCTCGTAGCGCCGGTCGAGGACGGCCTGCTTGACGTGGGTGTAGACGCGGTCGGCGGCAGGGGGTCGTTTCACGGGCGCGGCAGGCATGCGCACAGCATAGATACAACAGAGGTGCATCAGGCATCCGCGTCCGTATGACGGAAGCCCTTTTCCGGCATATCGCCACGAAGCACCCTGCCATCAACGCAAAGCGCCCGACCGGGACCTGCCCGGTCGGGCGTTTCACGTGAAACAGGACGTCAGGGCCATCAGGCCCAGGTCATCAGCCTCTTCGGCTGCTCCAGGATCGCCGCGACATCGGCGAGAACCTTGGAGCCGAGCTCGCCGTCGACCAGGCGGTGGTCGAAGGAGAGGGCCAGCGTGGTGACCTGACGCGGCTTCACCTTGCCCTTGTGGACCCACGGCTGGAGCTTGATCGCACCGACCGCGAGGATCGCGGACTCACCGGGGTTGAGGATCGGCGTACCGGTGTCGACGCCGAAGACGCCGACGTTGGTGATGGTCACCGTGCCGCCCTGCATGGCCGCCGGGGTGGTCTTCCCCTCGCGGGCCGTCGCCACCAGCTCGCCCAGCGCCGCCGCCAGCTGCGGCAGGGTCCTGTCGTGCGCGTCCTTGATGTTCGGCACGATCAGGCCCCGCGGAGTGGCCGCGGCGATGCCCAGGTTGACGTAGTGCTTCTGCACGATCTCCTGGTTCGCCTCGTCCCACGAGGCGTTGATCTCCGGGTTCCGCTTGATGGCGACCAGCAGGGCCTTGGCGATCAGCAGCAGCGGATTGACCCGCAGACCGGCCATGTCCTTGTCGGTCTTGAGCTCCTCGACCAGCTTCATCGTGCGCGTCACGTCGATCGTGACGAACTCCGTGACATGCGGTGCGGTGAAGGCGCTGCCGACCATCGCGGAGGCGGTCGCCTTCCGCACGCCCTTGATGGGCACCCGGGTCTCCCGCGCGCCCGCCTCGACGGCGGGGGCGGAGACCGTCTCCTGCGCGGTGACCGGCTCGGGGGCCGGCGCGGTGACCGGTGCCGCGGCGGCGGCCGGGGCGGCGGCCGCGTGGACGTCCTCGCGGGTGATGACGCCGTCGGGGCCGGTCGGGGTGACCGTCGCCAGGTCGATGCCCAGGTCCTTGGCGAGCTTGCGCACCGGAGGCTTGGCGAGCGGACGCGGCGCCGTCGGCACGCCGTGGCCGTTCATCTCCGCCTGGACGGCCGCGGCCGCCAGGGACTGCTCGGGCGCACCCGTCTGCTTGCGCGGCCTGCGCTTGGTCGAGGACTCGGCGACGCCGTAGCCGACGAGGACCGGCTGACGGCCCTGCGGCTTCGCCTCCTCCACCTCTGCGGCGGCCTCGGCGACGGGCGACGCCTCGGTCTGGGCGGGCGGGACCGCGGCGGCCTCGGCCGGAGCCGCGTCACCGCTTCCCGGGGCCACGTCGACCGTGATGATCGAGGTTCCGACGTCGACGGTGGTGCCCTCGGCGAAGCGCAGCTCGTGCACCACGCCGTCGTACGGGATCGGCAGCTCGACGGCCGCCTTCGCCGTCTCGACCTCGCACACGACCTGACCGTCGGTGACGGTGTCGCCCGGCTGGACGTACCACTTGAGGATCTCGGCCTCGGTGAGTCCCTCGCCCACGTCGGGCATCTTGAACTCGCGGAAGCGAAGGGAAGTGTCTTGAGTCATGGTCACGGCACTCCTCAGTACGCGAGCGAGCGGTCGACGGCGTCCAGCACACGGTCCAGACCCGGAAGGTACTCCTCCTCGAGCCGCGCCGGAGGATACGGGGCGTGGAAGCCGCCGACCCTCAGCACAGGGGCCTCGAGGTGGTAGAAGCACCGCTCGGTGATGCGGGCCGCGATCTCGGCTCCGGAGCCGTAGAAGACGGGGGCCTCGTGGACCACGACCAGCCGGCCGGTCTTCTCGACGGACGTCTGGATGGTGTCGAAGTCGATCGGGGACATCGAGCGGAGGTCGAGGACCTCCACCGACTTGCCCTCCTCGGCGGCGGCTGCGGCCGCCTCGAGGCAGACCTTCACCATCGGGCCGTATGCGGCCAGCGTGACGTCGGACCCGGGCTGGGCGACGCGCGCCGCGTGCAGCGGGCCGGGGATGGCTTCGGTGTCCACCTCGCTCTTGTCCCAGTAGCGGCGCTTCGGCTCGAAGAAGATCACCGGGTCGTCGCTCTGGATCGCCTGCTGGAGCATCCAGTAGGCGTCGGAGGAGTTCGACGGGGAGACCACCTTGAGGCCGGCCACGTGCGCGAAGAGCGCCTCCGGGGACTCGGAGTGGTGCTCGACAGCGCCGATACCGCCGCCGTAGGGGATGCGGATGACGACCGGCAGCTTGATCTTGCCGAGCGCGCGGGCGTGCATCTTCGCGAGCTGCGTGACGATCTGGTCGTACGCCGGGAAGACGAAGCCGTCGAACTGGATCTCCACCACGGGGCGGTAGCCGCGCAGGGCCAGACCGATGGCGGTGCCGACGATGCCCGACTCGGCGAGCGGGGTGTCGATGACACGGTCCTCGCCGAAGTCCTTCTGGAGGCCGTCGGTGATACGGAAGACGCCGCCGAGCTTGCCGACGTCCTCACCCATGATCAGGACCTTGGGGTCGGTCTCGAGGGCCTTGCGGAGCGACTCGTTGAGCGCCTTCGCGAGAGGAAGCTTCTGTACAGCCATGACTAGTTGCCCTCCTCGGCGAACGACGCCTGGTAAGCGGCGAACTGGGCGCGCTCCTCGTCGACGAGGGAGTGCCCGTCTGCGTAGACGTGGTCGAACATCGCCATGTCCTCGGGGTCGGGCATGGCCCGGACCGCCTCGCGGACACGCTTGGCGAGCACGTCGCTCTCCTCGTCGAGGGAGGTGAAGAACGCCTCGTCGGCGTGGCCCTCGGCCTCGAGGTAGGTACGCAGGCGCAGAATCGGGTCCTTGGCCTCCCAGGCCGCCCGCTCGTCGTCGTGGCGGTACTTGGTCGGGTCGTCCGAGGTGGTGTGCGCACCCATCCGGTAGGTGAAGGCCTCGACGAGCGTCGGGCCCTCGCCGCGGCGGGCCCGCTCCAGGGCGGAGCGGGTCACCGCAAGGCAGGCGAGGACGTCGTTGCCGTCGACACGGACGCCGGGGAAGCCGAAGCCCTGGGCACGCTGGTACAGCGGCACCCGGGTCTGGCGCTCGGTGGGCTCGGAGATCGCCCACTGGTTGTTCTGGCAGAAGAACACGACCGGGGCGTTGTAGACCGCGGAGAACGTGAACGACTCGGCCACGTCGCCCTGGCTGGAGGCGCCGTCGCCGAAGTACGCGATCACGGCCGAGTCGGCGCCGTCCTTGGCGACGCCCATGGCGTAGCCGGTGGCGTGCAGCGTCTGCGAGCCGATGACGATCGTGTACAGGTGGAAGTTGTTGGTGGTCGGGTCCCAGCCACCGTGGTTCACCCCGCGGAACATGCCCAGCAGGTTGGTCGGGTCGACACCGCGGCACCAGGCGACGCCGTGCTCCCGGTAGGTCGGGAAGACGTAGTCGTCGTCGCGCAGGGCGCGTCCCGAGCCGATCTGCGCGGCTTCCTGACCCAGCAGCGAGGCCCACAGGCCCAGCTCGCCCTGGCGCTGCAGGGCGGTGGCCTCGGAGTCGAAGCGGCGGGTCAGGACCATGTCCCGGTACAGCCCGCGCAGCTCGTCGGCGCTCAGATCGATGTCGTACTCGGGATGCTGGACGCGCTCACCCTCGGGCGTCAGCAGCTGTACGAGCTGGGGCTCGGAACTCTGCGGCTTCTTGGTGGCGCTGGCGCGCTTACTGGCGCGTCGCGGTTTACGCGCGGCAGCAGTGCTCTCCACGGTCACGTGCGTGCTCCTCCGTCGGTCCGGCCCCCGGGGTCCGCCGGAAAGCCAGTGCGGCTCGCCCACGTCCGAGCCCGCGCACGGGGTGTGTGCGACGCGGCCGGAAGTCAGGCGTGACAGGTGCCCCGGCGAACGTCCTGTCACAGGCACGTTACCCAGTGGGCAGCATTACTGCGAAACCCCATTTGACCTGCGATTTTGCTTGGATTTCCAAGTAAATCGAGAAATAGGGGAACAACCACTGGTCACAGCCTTGCAGGCCGCCGGAACACGGGCACGTTATCCCGGGCACCCCGGACACGGGAAGAGTCAATATGTGAGACTGCCCCCGTGCACGAAAAGGGAAAAATCACTGTATTTCTCCTCGACGACCATGAAGTGGTCCGGCGCGGCGTTCATGAGCTGCTCGCCGCCGAGTCGGACATCGAGGTCGTCGGCGAGGCCGGAACCGCGGAAGACGCCCTGGTCAGGATCCCTGCGGCCGCCCCTGACGTCGCCATCCTGGACGTGCGGCTGCCGGACGGGAGCGGCGTGGAGGTGTGCCGGGAGGTCCGTTCGCGGAACGAGAACATCAACTGCCTGATGCTCACCTCGTTCGCGGACGACGAGGCCCTCTTCGACGCGATCATGGCGGGTGCCGCGGGATACGCGCTGAAGGCGATCCGCGGCAGCGAGCTGCTGGCCGCGGTGCGGGACGTCGCCGCGGGAAGGTCGCTGCTGGACCCGGCGGCGACCGCCCGGGTCCTCGAGCGGCTGCGCGAGGGGAACAGACCGGCCGGCGACGAGCGCCTCGCGAACCTCACGGACCAGGAGCGCAGGATCCTGGACCTGATCGGCGAGGGACTCACCAACCGGGCCATCGGCGAGCGGCTCCACCTCGCCGAGAAGACCATCAAGAACTACGTCTCCAGCCTGCTCTCCAAACTGGGCATGGAGCGGCGCGCGCAGGCGGCCGCGTACGTGGCGAGGATCCAGGCGGAACGTCAGCACCACTGACACCGCTGTCATCACTCGTTCGGACCAACGCCGCCACGAGCGGTGAGGGACTTAGGTCCCGTCCGTTCGGGGCCGGTGGCCCTACCCTCCGGTGCGATCGGTCACGCAGAGTGGACGTCATGTCCTCAGAGGAACTCCGCGCCATCGAGCTGCTCAGCCGCGTCCGCTACGGCGTGCTGGTGACCAGCCTCCGGGCCATGCCCGTCCTGGTCCCCGCGCGCCATGTCTTGGCGGACGGACGGGTGCTGCTGCGTCTGCAGGCCACGGGGGACGGTGTGCGGGCGGGCTGCGGCAGCGTGGTCGCCTACGGCGCGGACAACCTCAACTCCGGTTCGGCGGCCCTCTGGTCGGTGCAGTTCACCGGCACCGCCGAGACGGTCAGGCCGACGGACGAGGAACTGGCGCGCTTCGGGCCGCGGCCGCAACGCGTCGACGGCGAGAACTTCCGGCCGGCATATCTGTGCGTCGAACCCCACTTCGCCACCTTGCACACTTTGCATGATTCCGCAGGGCATTCGGCACAACACGCGGAGTGATCTAACATCTGGCGGGTGCCGCGCTCATCTGATACTGCTCCGCCCCTCTCCGTGCTTCTGCGCCGATACGAGAACGCGGGCGAGCCCCTTTCCTGCAAACCCGTCACCCAGGGGCTTCTCAACCGTGGTTACCGCCTGGCGACCACCCGTGGGGCGTACTTCCTCAAGCACCACCTCGACGGCGACCACGAGGCCATCGCGCGGCAGCATCGCGCCACCCAGCGGCTCCAGGCCCTCGACGTGCCCGTCGCGCCGCCCCTGGAGGACCAGGACGGCGACACGGTCGCCGTGATCGACGGCCACTGCTACGCCCTGCACCCCTGGATCGACGGCCGGCACCTGGGCGGCGCCCAGCTCAGCACCGCCCAGTCACGCCGGCTCGGATCGCTCCTCGGCCTGGTGCACACCTGCCTGGCGCAGGTCATGGACGACGGCACGCCCCGTACGTCCGAACACGGCAGCGCCGATCCCGAAAAGACGTTCAGCCTCATCGACGAGCTGCTGGAACTGGCCAGGTCGGCCCGGCCGCGCGACTCCTTCGACACCCTGGCGGAACACCGCCTCCTTCAGCGGCGCACGCTGCTGGAGCGCCATGCCGACCGCAGGCCGCCGCCGGGCGGCGCGGGCGGCTGGGTGCACGGCGACTTCCACCCGCTGAACCTGCTCTACCGGGGGGCGGAGCCGGCCGCGATCGTCGACTGGGACCGGCTCGGGGTCCAGCCGCGGGCGGAGGAGGCGGTGCGGGCGGCGGCGATCTTCTTCGTCCTCCCGGCCGGCAGGCTGGAGCTCACGAAGGTGCGGGCCTACGCGCGGGCGTACCGGCGCGCCGCGGCCGCCGACCCCGCCGAACTGCGGGCCGCCGTCCACCGGGTGTGGTGGGAGCGGCTCAACGACTTCTGGATACTGCGCTGGCGCTACCAGCTGCACGACCGAAGGGCCGACCCGCAGTTCCCCGCGGTGTCGGCCCTGGCGGTGTGGTGGACGAAGGAGTACGACGCGGTGTGCGACGCCTTCGCCGGGTGAGGCGTCCGGCGGGTGTGCCGTACGCCGCGTGAGGTCCGGCGGATGCGCGCCGCCTTCGCCGGGTGAGGGTTCGGGCGTTGCCGCGCGCCGGTGCGTCAGGCAGGCGCCCCGGGACCGGGCCGGACAGCGCCCGGCCCCGCCCGTCACTCGCCTCCGTCGTTGCCCTCCACCGTGCCGCCTCCGCCTTCGGTGGCCCCGCCGGTCTCGCTCGGCGGCGGCTCGTCCGTCGGCTCGGTCGGCGTCGGCGTCGTCGCTGTCGGAGGATCCGTCGGCTTGGTCGGCTTGTCCGTCGGAGACGGCGTCCAGGAAGGCGTCGGCTGTGTGCTCGGCGTGAACGACGGCACGTCCGAAGGGGTCCAGGACGGCTGCTGGTTGCCGCCCGTGGAGGTGTCGGGCTCGTCCGTCGGCTCCGTCTCCTCCTCGGTCGGCGTCGGCGTCTCCGACGGCGTCGACGGCGTCTCGGAAACCGTTTTGCCGTCGCCGGGGCTCGTGCCGCCCTTGTCGTTCGCCTTGTCGAGCGCGAAGGCGATGCCCACGACCACCGCGACCACGGCGAGGGCCGCGAGCAGCCACATCTTGCCCCGGCCGCCCCGGCCGCCGGGGCGCCCGGCGCCGTAACCGCCGTCGTAGCCCCCGTCGTTCGGGTTCATCGGGGGCAGGATCGGGCCCTGGGAGGTCTCGCCGTGCACGGGGTGCGCCGCGGTCGCGCCGGTCATTCCCCTCGCCGGGGTGCCGCCACCGTCGTAGAGCTGGACCGGGCCGGTGTTCCAGGTGCCGTTGTGGCTGCCCTGCTGCTGGAGCATCTGCAGCCCGTACTGCACCAGACCGCGCATCTCCTCCGCGCTCTGGAACCGGTCGTCCGGGTCCTTCGCGAGGGAGCGCATGACCAGCCCGTCGAGCTCGGGCGGCACCACGTCGGAGACCTCGGACGGCGGCACGGGAATGTCCTGCACGTGCTGGTAGACCACCGAGAGCGGCGTCTCACCGGTGAACGGCGGCCGCAGCGCGAGAAGTTCGTACAGCAGGCAGCCCGTCGCATACAGGTCGGAGCGGTGGTCGACGGCCTTGCCCAGCGCCTGCTCGGGGGAGAGGTACTGGGGCGTGCCCATGACCATGCCGGTCTGGGTCATCGTCGACTGGGCGCCGTGCAGTGCGCGCGCGATGCCGAAGTCCATCACCTTGACCGCACCGGAGTTGGTGATGATGACGTTGGCCGGCTTGATGTCGCGGTGCACGATGCCGTGCTGGTGCGAATAGGCGAGGGCCTCGAGGACGCCGGAGACGATGATCAGTGCCTGCTCGGGCGGCGGGGCCTCCGCGTTGACCAGCAGATCGCGGATGGTGCGCCCCTCGACGAGCTCCATCACGATGTAGGGGACGGTCTGGCTGCCCACCACGTCCTCGCCGGAGTCGTAGACGGCCACCACCGCATGGTGGTTGAGGCCGGCGACCGACTGCGCCTCACGGGTGAAGCGCGCCTTGGAGACCGGATCCTCCGCCAGGTCCGGGCGCAGCAGTTTGACGGCGACCGTACGGCCCAGCCGTACGTCCTCCGCCGCGAACACCTCGGCCATGCCGCCGCGGCCGAGACGGTGCGTCAGGCGGTAGCGGCCGTCGCCGACCAGTCCGCCGACACCCCAGGCTTCCGCGGAATCCGGCACTCCGCTGCCGTCTGCTCCGGGTTCGGGTGCCATCAGTCCTCGCCGTCGTATCTGTCCGCGTGCGTACTGTGCCTGCGGGGTGTCATTTCTCGGGGTGCTGTGCCACGTCACGCTACAGCCTTGGCGCGGCAGGCCGGTTTTCGAGAGAGACCGGCCATCAAACCTGCTGGGCGCGGAGCCGTGCAAATTCCATGCCGTTCCTGTAACGCTTCCGAGACGCTTGTTGTGCGTACGGTCACGGAACGGGCACCTGGCTTGACGTGTCGGACCCCTGCGGCAGACTTGCCCCGTAATACGGGATCACGGTCCAGGTTTCTCGGTCCTCGAGACAAGGATCGGCAAGCAATTCGCGAACCATCGCGGACCGGGCCGTCGGGCCACCGCGCCGAGGGGGATGCACAGTCATGAGCCAGGACGGCGCGCAGGGCCGCTATGCGGGTGGTTCCGTGGCGGGCGGCCGGTATCAGCTTCGCGATCTGCTCGGCGAAGGCGGCATGGCTTCCGTCTACCTGGCCTACGACTCCGCGCTGGACCGCCAGGTGGCCATCAAGACGCTCCACACGGAACTCGGGCGCGAGCAGTCGTTCCGCGAGCGGTTCCGGCGTGAGGCGCAGGCCGTCGCCAAGCTGTCCCACACCAACATCGTGTCCGTCTTCGACACCGGCGAGGACGAGCTCGACGGCTCGCTGATGCCGTACATCGTCATGGAGTACGTGGAGGGTCAGCCGCTGGGATCCGTCCTGGCCGCCGACATCCAGCAGTACGGCGCGATGCCCGCCGACAAGGCGCTCAAGGTCACCGCCGACGTGCTCGCGGCCCTGGAGACCAGCCACGAGATGGGCCTGGTCCACCGCGACATCAAGCCCGGCAACGTGATGATGACCAAGCGCGGCATCGTCAAGGTGATGGACTTCGGCATCGCCCGTGCGATGCAGTCGGGCGTCACGTCCATGACGCAGACGGGCATGGTCGTCGGCACCCCGCAGTACCTCTCCCCCGAGCAGGCCCTCGGCCGGGGTGTGGACGCCCGCTCCGACCTGTACTCGGTCGGGATCATGCTCTTCCAGCTGCTGACCGGCCGGCTGCCGTTCGACGCCGACTCGCCGCTGGCGATCGCGTACGCGCACGTCCAGGAAGAGCCGGTCGCGCCGTCCACCGTCAACCGGTCCGTCACCCCCGCGATGGACGCGCTCGTCGCCCGGGCCCTGAAGAAGAACCCGAACGAGCGTTTTCCGAGCGCCGCGGCCATGCGCGACGAGTGCGCCCGTGTCGCGAGCGCCGGGCAGACCGGCGCACCCGTGATCATCAGCGGCGCGCCCGCCAGCAGCGGTGCGGGAGTCGGTTCCGCCGTCTTCCCGCCTCTGGACCAGTCGGCGCCGCCCCCGCAGAGCGGCGTCCAGACGCCCTACCAGCCTGGCCCTTACGGCCCGCCCACCCCGGCCCCGACGCCGCACTACGGCTACCCGACGCCGGCCCCTGCGTACCAGACACAGGCTCCGGCGGTCTCGACCCCGCCGCCGTACACGATCTCCCCGCAGCCCGCCACGAACGGCGGCGGTGGCGGCGGCAGGCGGAACATGCCGGTGATCGTGGGCGCCATCGCGGTGGCACTGCTCGCGGTCGGCGGGCTCATCACCGCGATCGCCATGAACAAGGACGACGATCCGGGCACCGAGGCCGGCGGCGACCCGACGACCAGCGAGTCGCAGCAGGCCGGCTACAAGGGCCCGGAGCGCCAGCGGAAGATCGACAAGACGAAGTGCTCCGACGCACAGGAGGGCTACGACGACCCGTCCAAGGTCCAGGCCCCCGACTTCGTCTACAAGGACATCCTGTCGGTCAAGGAGTGCGCGCAGGCCGCGGGCTGGAAGGTCAACGTCAAGGACGTGCCCAACGCGCAGTGGGGCGAGGGCGTCGTGGTGACGCAGTTCCCGGGCGCCGACGTCGAGGTGTCGGAGGACGACGCGACGTTCGACCTCGAGGTCTCCACCGGCTATCCGGAGTAGCCCCCGCACGAGCTCCTTCACAGGCACCGCACGAAGCAAACGGCCCGGTACGCGCACTGCGTGCCGGGCCGTCGCCGTTGCCGCGTCCCGGTCGAGCCGGTGCCCGAGATGCCGGGAACAGGGCGCCATGTGACTCTGACTCCGATATGTCGGTGACGACGACTCGGCACGGGAGGGGTCATCCGGTGACTCCAGCGCTGCGCACTCGATGCGCCATCACCGTCGCTTCGCTTCTCCTGCTGGCCGCTCCGCCCGCCCACGCCGGTGAGCCGGGGCCGCGGGAGGCGTCCCCCGAACCCTCCGTCTCCAACTCGCTCGCGGGGCGGCAGGCCGGGGAGGGACGCCAGCGGCCCGGCCGCCGGACGACACCGTCGCCGAGCGCGAGCGTGAGCCCTTCCGCCACCCCTTCGGGCAGCCCGGCTGCGGCGGTGTCGCCGTCGGGGACCAGTAGCCCGGCGAAGTCCTCGGCGCCGGCTCCGCCGCCCCGGCCGCACGACGACGGGACCTTCGGCACGGACCGCTCCTCGCAGGACGCCCGCCTTCAGGAGGACGAGGCACCCGAGTCGGAGGCACCCGCCGAGGCCTGGAACGCGCCGACCGCCGGACCCCGCCGGAGCGAGCCCGCCGCCGCCCGCCACCAGGCACCTCAGGGCTCGCCGGCGCCGGTCGCCCAGCAGATCTCGCCGCTCTCACTGGGCATCGGCATGGCCCTGATGGGCCTCGGCATCGGCTTCCTGGGCATGCGGCTGCGCCGTCGCTGACTCCCGCGTCCGTCTCAAGGGGGATGCCGCGAGTCCCTCCAGCGAGGGTTGCCGCCGTCGGCATACTCGGTATACATACTGAGTATGTCCATCAGGCACGGGCTGCTCGCCCTCCTTGAACACGGCCCTCGGTACGGCTCTCAGCTCCGCTCGGAGTTCGAGTCGCGCACGGGCGCCACCTGGCCCCTCAACGTCGGCCAGGTCTACACGACCCTCAACCGCCTGGAGCGGGACGGGATGGTCGCGCAGAACGGCGAGGACGAGGCCGGGCACGCGCTGTACGTCATCACGGACGCCGGCCGCTCGGAGCTCAGAAGCTGGTTCGAGACGCCCGTGGACCGCAGCAGCCCGCCCCGCGACGAACTGGCCATCAAGCTCGCCATGGCGGTCGGCGCACCGGGGGTGGACATCCGTGCCGTCATCCAGTCCCAGCGCCACCACACGGTGAACGCCATGCAGGACTACACCCGTCTCAAGGCGCAGGCCCTGGCCGCGATCGAGAGCGGGGGGTCGCGGGAGCGGGACGACGTGGCATGGCTGCTCGTACTGGAGCAGCTGATCTTCCAGACGGAGGCCGAGGCGCGCTGGCTCGACCACTGCGAGGTGCGGCTGATCAGGCTCTCGGCGGCCGGTCGGGGAACGGGACCGGCCGCGGTCCCACCCTCATCCGCACCGTCGGCGCAGACGGCCCCGACCACGACGGGAGCACGTCCGGCCCGGCCCGACTAGACCGCTTCCCCGGCCGAACCGGCTCGACGGGCCGGAAGCCACCACCAAGGGCCTCGGCCCGGGTCCGCACACGGACCGTACGACGCTGACAGGCCGGCGTCGCTCGTCGGCCCACCGCCTTGCCGACGCCGCCACGCCCGGGGCGGGACGCCCGCTCCCACAAGCCGCGACAGCCCGCAGGGGCAAACACCCGCTCCGCACCGGCCGCACGGCCGCAGAGCGGCCCACAGACCCGAATCGGCCCACCCGGCCGAGCACTCACCTCCGTACACCCGCTCGTGTGTACGCGCCCGACCAAGGGGGACTTCACCCATGTCCGAACAGCTGTCACAGCAGCCTCGGCCCGCACAACAACCGGTGCTGCAACTCCAGCAGCTGACCCGTGTGCACGGCAGCGGCGCCACCGAGGTGCATGCCCTGCGCGGCATCAACCTCGATGTCTTCCCCGGTGAACTCGTCGCCGTCATGGGTCCGTCGGGCTCCGGCAAGTCGACGCTGCTGACCATCGCGGGCGGCCTCGACGCCCCGACCTCGGGGCGGGTGATCGTCGAGAACACCGACATCACGACCGCCGACCGCAAGACGCTCGCCGCGCTGCGCCGGCGCAGCATCGGCTACGTCTTCCAGGACTACAACCTCATCCCGGCGCTCACCGCCGCAGAGAACGTCGCCCTGCCGCGCGAGCTCGACGGCATCTCCGCCCGTAAGGCCCGTGGCGAAGCCGTCGCCGCGCTCGAGGAGATGGACCTCGGACATCTCGCCGACCGGTTCCCCGACGAGATGTCGGGCGGCCAGCAGCAGCGCGTGGCCATCGCGCGAGCCCTCGTCGGCGATCGCCGTCTCGTGCTCGCCGACGAGCCGACCGGCGCCCTGGACTCGGAGACCGGCGAGTCCGTGCTCGCCCTGCTGCGCTCCCGCTGCGACGCCGGCGCCGCAGGCATCCTGGTCACCCACGAGCCGCGCTTCGCCGCCTGGGCCGACCGCGTGGTGTTCCTGCGCGACGGCGCGGTCGTCGACCAGACCGTCCGCAGCCAGGCGGACTCCCTGCTCTCCGGCCAGGCGGCCGAACTGTGATCACCTGGTACCACTCCTGGCGCGCCGCCATCCGGATCGCGCGCCGCGACGCCTGGCGCTCGAAGGGCCGTAGCTTCCTGGTCCTGGCCATGATCGCCCTGCCGATCCTCGGGGTGAGCGCCGCGGATCTGACCGTCCGCAGTGCCGAACTCTCCACCGAGCAGTCCCTCGAGCGCTCGCTCGGCGCCGCGGACGGCAGGATCTCGGACCCGGGTCTCGGCGGCGTACCGATCATGCAGTCCCCGGACGGCAGCAACTACAACCCGATCGGCGACTTCGAGGACAAGCCGTGGCCCGAGGGGAAGGCGGACGTCACCAAGGCCCTGCCCGCCGGCGCGAAGACGCTGAAGGACACGGTCGGTTCCGCGAAGCTCCGCACGACACACGGTCTGCTGCACACGGAGATACGTGAGCTGGACGCCTCCGACCCGATGGCCGAGGGCATCCTGGCCGTGGTCAGCGGCCGGCTCCCCAAGAAGTCAGACGAAGTGGCCGCGACCACGCACTTCCTCGAGAGCAGCGGCCTCAAGGTGGGCTCCCCGCTCACCGCTCGGGGATTCGACCGCGCGTACCGCATCGTCGGCTCGTACGAACTCCCCAACGCGTTGGAGACGGACCAGATCAACGCACTGCCGGGTGCCATGCTCGCGCCGCTCGACAAGGCGCTGGAAGCCGCCGGTCTGTCCGGCACGTCGCCCTCCACGACGCTCCTTGCGACCGTTCCCGGTGGTTTCACGTGGAACATCGTCAAGGACATCAACACCAAGGGTGTGACGGTCACTTCGCGAGCGGTGGCACTGAACCCGCCGGCGGACTCCGAGGTGCCGCTCTTCCAGCAGGAAGGCTGGGGGAACTTCGAGGAGAGCACGGCCGCCAAGGCCGCGGCGCTCGCCGCCGTCGGCACCGTCGTCGGCCTCGCCATGCTGGAGATCTGCCTGCTGGCCGGCCCCGCCTTCGCGGTGGGCGCCCGGCGCTCCCGCCGTCAGCTCGGCCTGGTGGGAGCCAACGGCGGCGACCGCCGGCACATCCGGGCCATCGTTCTCGGTGGCGGTCTGGTGATCGGCGTCGCGGCAGCTGTCGTGGGCACGGTCCTGGGACTGGCTCTCACCTACCTGCTTCAGCCGCTGCTCGAGGACTACCTGGGCAAGCGCTTCGGCCACTTCGACGTCCGGCCGCTCGAGCTGCTGGGGATCGCACTGCTCGCCGTGCTGACAGGTCTGCTGGCCGCCGTCGTACCCGCCGTCACCGCGTCGCGGCAGACCGTCCTCGCCTCGCTCACCGGACGCCGCGGCGTCCGCCGCAGCAGCCGTGTCCTGCCGGTCATCGGCCTGATCGCGGTGGCTCTCGGTGCCTCGATCGCCCTCTACGGGTCGATGATGACCGACCAGTTCGCCATCGTGGCGGGCGGCAGCGCCCTGGCCGAGCTGGGCGTGGTCGCACTGACTCCCGCCCTGGTGGGCCTGTTCGGCCGGATCGGCCGGGTCCTGCCGCTGTCCCCCCGGCTCGCCCTGCGCGACGCCGTACGCAACCGGGGCCGCACGGCTCCCGCGGTGGCCGCGGTGCTGGCCGCCGTCGCGGGCACGGTGGCCGTCGCCACCTACGCTGCCAGCGCCGACGCCGAGGGCCGCGCGCAGTACCAGGCACAGCTGCCGCACGGCGCCGTCTCCATGACGATCGACGAGGGCGGCGGGCGTGACGTGCCGGGTGTGCGCAGCACCGTGCAGAAGCTGCTGCCCGTGGACGTGCGCGCGGACGTCGACCGGATCTCCGTGGGCAGGGCCGGCTGCGGGATGTACGACAGCGGCAAGGGCTGCGGCCGGTACGAGATCGTCGTGCCCAAGGCCAACGAGTGCCCGCTGTGGGCCGTGGACCCGGCGAACCCGGACCAGGACCCGTCGGAGAAGTTCAGCAAGGCGGAACGCCGCAAGCTGGCCGAGGACTGGCGCTGCAAGGAGGGCGTCGGCGGCGGGGCCTACATCGACGGCGGCGTGACCGTCGCGGACGCCAAGCTCCTGAAGGTGCTCGGCATCGACGACCCTGCCGCGGAGAAGGCCCTGGCTGCCGGGCAGATCGTGTCGTTCGGCAAGCGCAACGTCGACAGCAAGGGCAAGATCGGGATCCGGCTGATCACCGACATCGAGGCCGCCGACAGGGCGGCGGAGAAGGGTCAGCAGCCCCCGGGCGAGATCAAGACCTTCACCGCTCACATGGCCGCCACGAAGGCCGAGTCCTACGGCCTCTCGGCGTTGCTCTCGCCTGCCGCGGCGAAGTCGGCGGGACTCACCACGGTGCCGTTCGGGGCGTACTTCTCGACGGACAAGATGCCGAACACCGAGCAGCGGCAGCGGCTCGACGGTGAGCTGGACAAGACCGGCGCCGACGTCCAGCTGCACATCGAGGAGGGCTACACCAGCGACAACAGCATCGTCCTCCTGGCGCTGACGGTGTTCGCCGGTCTGATCACGATCGGCGCGGCGGGCATCGCCACCGGGCTGGCCCAGGCGGACGCCGAGGCGGACCTGAAGACCCTCGCCGCCGTCGGAGCCCCGCCGAGGGTCCGCAGGACGCTCAGCGGCTTCCAGTGCGGGGTGGTGGCCGCGATGGGTGTGGTCCTCGGCTCGGCGGCCGGCGTACTGCCGGCGATCGGGCTGAGGCTCACCGAGGAGCGCCAGCAGCTGGCCTGGTACGAGCGGGCTCTCGACGAGGGCTGGGGCGTCATGGACCCGGCGCCGTACGTCCCCATCGTGGTGCCCTGGGAGACGCTGGGCGCTCTGCTGGTCGCCGTTCCGGTGGGCGCCGCTCTCCTGGCGGCCCTGGTCACCCGCTCCCGGGGCGCGCTCGCCCGGCGCGAGGCGGCCTGAGCACGCCCCGAGGTTCCTCCGGGCCGACCGGATGAAACCCGCACCGCCGGGTCGATGCCCAGCGGTTTTGTGCCCCCGTAGGAGGGTGGATCACTCTCCTACGGGGGCACACATCTGGTTACGCGCATGTACGAGAGAATGGCGGCATGGAGATGCCGAGGAATGAACGGTCGCAGGAGAGCCCACACGTCCTCGTCGTGGGACAGGACGGTATGGCCCTCAGCCAGGGTGACGGTGACAACGAGTCGCGCGAGGTCCCGGTGACGGAAATGGTCGAACAGCCTGCGAAGGTCATGCGCATCGGCAGCATGATCAAGCAGTTGCTCGAGGAAGTACGGGCAGCTCCTCTTGACGAGGCGAGCCGGGTCCGGCTCAAGGAGATCCACGCCGGTTCGGTCAAGGAGCTGGAGGACGGGCTCGCGCCGGAGCTCGTGGAGGAACTGGAGCGCCTCTCTCTCCCGTTCACCGACGACGCGATTCCCTCCGAGGCGGAACTGCGGATCGCGCAGGCCCAGTTGGTGGGCTGGCTCGAGGGCCTTTTCCACGGGATCCAGACCGCGCTGTTCGCCCAGCAGATGGCCGCACGGGCCCAGTTGGAGCAGATGCGGCGCGCACTGCCCCCCGGTGCGTCCCACGAGGAGGACGAGGGCGGTCAGCACGGCGCGATCCGCTCCGGCCCGTATCTCTAGTCCGCCACGTCTCCGGTCCGGACCGCCCTCTGGTTCGGCGCGGACCTCTTGGCCCGGCACGAGGGCCCGGCCACCTGTTGGTGGCCGGGCCCTCGGCATGTCCGCCCTCCCGCCGGCCGGGAGGCGGTTCAGGCGTGACCGGGGGCGATCAGCAGGACCTTGCCCACATGGTCACCGGACTCCAGCGCGCGGTGGCCTTCCGCCGCGTCCGTGAGCGGGACCTTGCGGTCCACGACCGCCTGCACACGTCCACCGCCGATCAGGGGCCAGACGTGCTCGCGGACCGCGGCGACGATCGCCGCCTTCTCGCCCAGCGGCCTGCCGCGCAGCGATGTGGCGGTGACAGCGGCACGCTTGCGCAGCAGGGCGCCGAGGTTCAGCTCGCCCTTGACGCCGCCCTGGAGACCGATGACGGCGAGCCGGCCGTTGACCGCGAGGGCCTTCACGTTCCGGTCCAGGTACTTCGCCCCGACGATGTCGAGGATGACGTCGGCGCCCGCTCCGTCGGTGGCCTTGCCGATCTCCTCGACGAAATCCTGCTCGCGGTAGTTGATCAGGATGTCCGCGCCCAGCTCGGCGCAGCGCGCCAGCTTCTCGGAGCTGCCCGCGGTGACGGCCACACGGGCGCCCACGGCCTTGGCCAGCTGGACGGCCATGGTGCCGATCCCGCTCGCCCCACCGTGGACGAGAAGCGTCTCGCCAGGACGCAGATGGGCGATCATGAACACGTTCGACCACACCGTCGCCGTCACCTCCGGCAGAGCGGCGGCCGTGATCAGGTCCATGCCGTCCGGAACGGGCAGCAACTGCCCGGCGGGCACGGCCACCTTCTCCGCGTAGCCGCCGCCCGCCAGCAGCGCGCACACCTCGTCGCCGACGGCCCAGCCGGACACGCCGGGTCCCACCGCCGAGATCCGGCCCGAACACTCGAGACCGGGGTACGGGGAGGAGCCCGGCGGAGGGTCGTAGAAGCCCTGCCGCTGCAACAGGTCTGCGCGGTTCACGGCGCTCGCCGCGACGTCGACGAGGACTTCACCCTCGCCGGGTACCGGATCGGGGACTTCCGCCCAGACCAGTGCCTCGGGACCACCGGGCTCGGGAATCGTGATCGCATACATGGCGGCGAGGCTACTCGGATGAATCGAGTGGGGAACCGTTCTCCGCCCGCACGATGGTGATGAGCCGGTCGGTGAGTTGCAGCGGGCTCGCGGCCGGATCGTCGTATCCCAGCAGGCGGTGGCCCCGCAGCACGGACACCACCAGGTCCTCCGTCTCACGGACACTGCGGCCCACTTCAGCCTTTATCACCGGCCGCTCGATCAGATCCAGGCCGCTGCCCTGCTGGATCAGGTCCTCCATCACCGTTCCCGCGCTGGGGCTCAGGACGGACAGGCCGAGCAGACGGCCGGCCGCGCCGGAGCTGGTGATCACCGCGTCCGCGCCGGACTGGCGCAGCAGCGGAGCGTTCTCCTCCTCACGGACCGCGGCGACGATCTTCGCGCCGCGGTTGAGCTGACGGGCGGTGAGGGTGACCAGAACCGCGGTGTCGTCCCGTTGGGGTGCGACCACGATCTGCCGGGCCTTCTGCAGTTCGGCGCGGATGAGGACGTCACTGCGGGTGGCGTCGCCGACGACGCCGACGAATCCCTCCGCGTTGGCGGCTTCGATCACCTTGGCGCTCGGGTCGACGATGACGATCTGGTCCTTCCTCAGCCCTGTGGCACAGAGCGTCTGCATCGCCGATCGTCCCTTCGTGCCGAAGCCGACGATGACCGTGTGCTCACGCAAGTTGGACCTCCAGCGGTTCAGCCGCCACTCCTCCCGGGTGCGCTCCGTGAGGACCTCGAGAGTGGTGCCGACCAGGATGATGAGAAAGAGAACGCGGAGCGGCGTGATCAGCAGCACGTTGGTGAGCCGTGCCCCGTCGCTGTACGGAACGATGTCGCCGTAGCCAGTGGTCGAGAGGGTGACCGTGGCGTAGTAGACGGCATCGAGGAGGGTGACCCTCCCATCCGAATTGTCGTGGTAGCCGGCCCGGTCGGACCAGACGATGAACACCGTGATGGCGAGCACCATCAGTGCCATCAGCAGCCGCTTGCTCACCTGTCGCAGCGGTCGCTCGACAATTCGCCGGGGCAGTTTCACACGGCCGCTGACGAGGTGCTCGTCGGCGTGCCGGGCCATGGCGTCCTGACCGGGAAGTTTCACGTGAAACACCTTCCCGCATCCGAGGGGATCCAAGGCGTCAGGGTGGCCCAGGGCAGGTCGAGAACCTCCAGTTCGTCACCGGCGCTCGCACCTCCCGGCGGGACCACGGCGAGACCGTCCGCAGCCGCTGTGCCTCGCAGCATCGCCGGGCCGTTGTAGTGCAGGGGGACCAGCCGGTCGTCCCGGTGCACGACGGGAACGAGCCGGGTGTCGTGCGGGTGACCGTGCACCTCGTCCCTCAAGGGGGCGCTGTACGGCGCAGGAGCGGGCCGTCCCGCAAGGCCGCGCAGCAAAGGCTCGGCCAGCGTCAGGAGCCCGGAAACGGCGGCCAGAGGGTTGCCGGGCAGGCCCACCAGGTACTTCCCTGGGGCAAGCCTCGCCAGCAGCATCGGATGCCCGGGCCGTACCGCGACCTGGTCGACCAACAGCTCCGCCCCCGCTTTACGCAGGACCGGATGGACATGGTCGACGGGGCCGGCAGCCGTACCGCCGGTGGTGACCACCACGTCCGCCTCCGAAGTGGTGACCGCTCTGTGGAGAGCCTCGGCATCGTCGCCGAGACGACGTGTGGCCACCACCTCCGCACCCAGGGCCCGCAGCCACGGGCCGATCATGGGCCCGAGGGCATCACGGATCAGCCCGTCATGAGGCAGCGAGGAGGTGAGCAGCTCGTCGCCGAGTACAAGGACCTCCACGCGGGGACGGGCGAACGTGACCAGCTCGTCGTATCCGGCGGCGGCTGCGAGCCCGAGCACCGGCGGTGTCACCACGGCCAGGGCCGGCAGCAGCCGGTCGCCCGACCGGCACTCCTGACCACGGGGACGGATGTCCTGTCCGGGGATCACCTCACGATCGGCATGGAGTTGCTGTGCCGAGGTGTCGACCCGGGCGTGTTCACTGCGGATGACGGCGGTCGTCTCCGGGGGGATGCGGGCACCGGTGGCGATCCGTACCGCCGTGCCGTCGAAGAGCGGCCCGCTGTCGCTGTGGCCGGCGAGGATCGAGCCGTCACCCCGCAGAGTCCAGGGTCCCGGGCCCGCGACCGCCCAGCCGTCCATGGCGGAGGTGTCGAAGGAGGGAAGGTCGCACAGTGCCGTCAGCGGCTCGGCGAGCACCTGTCCCAGCGCCTCGTCCAGAGGGACGCGGTGGGTACGAGGAGCTGCGGCGTGACCGGCCTCTGCGGCCCGGGCCCGTGCCGCGGACCATGCGGCGGCACGGCGGCGGTGCGCGGCAGGGCCGCCACCGGCGGGAGCGGCCGGGCCGGTTTCGTCGTCCGGCCTCGGACCGACCAGGGCCAGCGCTTCGTCGACACCGTCGAGGTCGCCCGTGTCGGGCGTGGCGTCTCCGGCGGGGGACGCCGGCGTCCGTTCGTTGCCGGCCGCTGCCGCGGCCCGGCTATCGTGACCGGTCATCGGGCTGCGTCACCACCACTTGCGCCAGGTGCCGGGTCGTCCGGCCGAGCCCCCTGCTCCGCCTCCTCGGCCCAGCGCGCAGCCAGCGCGGCCGCCTTGCGGGCGGCCTCCGCGACAGCCTCGGGCCCACCTTCCGCTTTGGCCGCCGCGTATCCCACCAGGAAGGTGGTCAGTGGCGCGGCAGGGCGCGCGACGCCGTGCGCGGCGTCGCGGGCGAGGTCGAGGAGGACATGGGTGTCGACGTCCAGCTCGATGCCGAGCTCGTCCTTGACTGCGTTGATCCATTCATCCAGCACGTTCACATGCTCCCTGATGCGGGCCCGGGCTGTTGAGATGTCCTCCCAGGTGTCGCAGTCGAAGGAGGCGAGGGGGTCGGTCTCGATCCGGGCCAGGTCCAGTTCCCGGGTCAGTAGACGCAGCGGCAGCCCGGAAAGGCTCCCGTATTCGGTGGCGAGGAGAGCAAGTTCACGTCGGAGGGGCTCGGCGCGGTAAGCGGCCACCAGGGGCTGGTCACGCCCGTCGGTGTCGGTCAGAACGACTCCCTCGCCGTCCCGCGCGGCGAGCGCGCCGACCAGTCGGCGCACCGTCCCCTCACGGAGGAACGGAAGATCGGCCGAGAGCACGAGAAGGGAATCGGCCGCGGTGTGCCGTACACCGGCGTCGAGCGCGGCCAGCGGGCCGCCTCCGGCGGGCTCCTCACGCGCCCATACGACGGGGCGGGCGGTGGGCCGGCGCCCGCCGACGACAACGGTGCGGCCGGCGTCGCGGCAGGCCGCCAGCACGCGGTCGAGCAGGGCCCGCCCGCCCACGCTCACCGCCGGCTTGTCCGCCCCGCCCAGCCGCTTGGCGGCACCTCCGGCGAGCACGATGGCGTCGTACGCGGTAGTCGCGGTCATTCCTGAAGTATGGTCCGCGATCCGGCGGGCGGGGAGGCCCGGTTCGATCTCTCTTCCGCCGCGCGTTCTACGCGGCGGAAGTGGTGCCTAGAGGGTGCGGAGCAGCACCGACGGGTGCTCCACGCAGTCGGCGACGTAGCGCAGGAAGCCTCCCGCCGTGCCGCCGTCGCAGACCCTGTGGTCGAACGTGAGCGAAAGCTGGACGACCTGCCGGACGGCCAGTTCGCCCTGGTGCACCCACGGCTTCGGCACGATCCTGCCGACGCCGAGCATCGCGGCCTCCGGGTGGTTGATGATCGGTGTGGATCCGTCCACACCGAACACTCCGTAGTTGTTCAGCGTGAACGTCCCCCCGGTCAGGTCCGCCGGGGTGAGCGTCCCTTGGCGGGCTGCCTCGGTGAGTCTGGCGAACTCCTCCGTCAGCGACTCGGCCGAGCGCTTGTGCGCGTCCTTCACGACCGGGACGACCAGTCCGCGGTCGGTCTGCGCCGCGAAACCGAGATGCACCCCGGGCAGCCGCACGATCTCCCGGGCTTCCATGTCCACCGTGGAGTTGAGCTCCGGGTGGCGCTCCAGTGCGGCCGTGCAGATGCGGGCCATCAGCGCCAGCAGCGAGATCTTCGGTCCGCCCGCGGCGTTCATCGCCGCTCGTGCGGCCATCAGTTCGGTCGCGTCGGCGTCGACCCAGCAGGTGGCGTCCGGGATCTCTCGCCGGCTGCGGGACAGCTTGTCGGCCACCGCGCCGCGCACCCCGCGCAGCGGGACGCGCTCGCCCTGGGCCGTGCCGGCCACGGCTGCGGCGGCGGGCGCCGCGGGGACCGTCTCGAGCGCACGCAGGGCACGCTCGACGTCGGCACGCAGGATCAGGCCGTCGGGACCGGAGCCGGTGAGCGCCCGCAGATCCACGTCGTGCTCGCGGGCGAGCTTGCGGACCAAGGGGGAGATGACGGCCACCGGACCGTCCTGCGCCACGGCCGTGGCGCCGTGGACCCGGCCCGGTGCGAGGACGCCGCCGGCCGCGGAGGCTGTGGCGGAGGACCGGCCCCGCCCCGGAGCGGGCGCCGCAGTGTCTTTCGCCGTCCCGCCGGCTCTGCCCGGCGAACGGGACCCGGGTGCCTGCTCGACGACGGGGGCCGCCGGAGCCGCGGGCCGGATGCGGCGCCGTCGCGCCGCGGGCGCGCCGGTCCCGTAACCGACCAGGACGTTGCCGGACGACTCCGTGGTGTCCCCGGACGACGGGGAGGCGTCGGGACGTGCGGGCGCCGCGCCGCCTCCGGCGGCCTCCGCGCCGGTGGTCTCCGTCGCTCCTACGGCCACCGTGATCAGCGGTGCGCCGACGGGGAGCTCCGTGCCCTCCTCACCGAAGCGGGCGGTCACCACCCCGCCGTACGGACAGGGCACTTCCACCATGGCCTTGGCCGTCTCGACCTCGACGACGGGCTGGTCGATCGCGACGACATCGCCGACCGACACCAGCCAGCGGACGATCTCCGCCTCGGTGAGCCCTTCCCCCAGATCAGGAAGCTTGAATTCGAGCACCTGCGCCATCAGCTCGCCGCCTCCCACTGCAGCCGCGCCACCGCGTCCAGCACGCGGTCAACTCCCGGCAGATGATGCCGCTCCAGCATCGGCGGCGGGTACGGGATGTCGAAACCGGCGACCCTGAGCACCGGGGCCTCCAAGTGGTGGAAGCAGCGCTCGGTCACCCGGGCCGCGATCTCACCACCGGGTCCGCCGAAGCCGGTCGACTCGTGGACGACGACCGCCCGGCCGGTGCGCCGCACCGACGCGCAGACCGTCTCGTCGTCGAACGGCACCAGGGAACGCAGGTCGACGACCTCCAGGTCCCAGCCCTCCGCCGCCGCGGCCTGCGCCGCCTCCATGCACACCGGCACGGAGGGGCCGTAGGTGATGAGCGTGGCGCTGCGCCCGGAGCGGCGCACCACGGCGCGACCGATCGGCTCGACCGCGGCCGGCGCCTCCGGCGACCACTCGGCCTTGGACCAGTACAGCCGCTTGGGCTCGAGGAAGACGACGGGGTCGTCGGAGGCGATGGAGGCACGGAGCAGTCCGTACGCGTCCTCGACCGTGGCCGGAGTGACGACGTGCAGGCCCGGGGTCGCCATGTAGTACGCCTCGGAGGAGTCGCTGTGGTGTTCCACACCGCCGATCCCGCCGCCGTACGGCACCCGCACGGTGATCGGCATCGGCATGCCGCCCTTCGTGCGGTTGCGCATGCGGGCGACATGGCTGATGAGCTGCTCGAACGCCGGATACGCGAAGGCGTCGAACTGCATCTCCACGACCGGCCGCAGCCCGTACATCGCCATGCCGACGGCCGTGCCGAGAATGCCCGCCTCGGCCAGCGGAGTGTCCGTGCAGCGGTCCTCGCCGAACTCCTTGGCGAGTCCGTCCGTGACGCGGAAGACGCCGCCGAGCGTGCCGACGTCCTCCCCCATGACATGGACGGTGGGATCCTCGGCCATCGCGTCGCGCATCGCGCGCTGCAGGGCCTGGGCCATGGTTGCGGGCTTCACCGCGGCCGTGGTCATCGTGCCTCTTCCTCAGCGTCCAGCTCGGCCCGGAGCAGCGCGGCCTGCTCACGCAGCTGCGTGGTCTGCCGGGCGTAGACGTGCTCGAAAAGATCCATGGGGTCAAGCACCGGGTCGGCGTTCATCCGCTCCCGGAGATCGGCCGCCATGGTCTCGGCCGCCTGGGCGGCGGCCTGCCTGGTCCCGTCGTCGAGCAGTCCCCGCTCGGTCAGCTCCCGCTCCAGGAGCTGGATCGGGTCGTGCGCGCGCCAGGTCTCCACCTCGCTGTCCGCGCGGTAGCGGGTGGCGTCGTCCGCGTTGGTGTGGGCGTCCATGCGATAGGTGACCGCCTCGATCAGGGTGGGTCCGCCGCCACGGCGGGCACGGGCGACGGCCTGGCCGAGCACCTCGTGCACCGCGACCGCGTCGTTGCCGTCGACGAGCCTGCCCGGCATGCCGTAACCGACGGCCTTGTGGGCGAGGGAGGGCGCGGCGGTCTGCTTGGCCAGCGGGACGGAGATCGCGAAGCCGTTGTTCTGCACGAGGAAGACCACCGGTGCGTTCCACACGGCGGCGAAGTTCAGTGCCTCGTGGAAGTCGCCCTCGCTGGTGCCGCCGTCACCGATCATGGCCAGCGCCACGACGTCGTCGCCCTTGAGCCGGGCGGCGTGTGCGAGTCCCACGGCGTGGGGCAGCTGTGTGGCCAGTGGGGTGCACAGTGGCGCGACGCGGTGCTCGTGCGGGTCGTATCCCGTGTGCCAGTCGCCGCGCAGCAGTGTCAGGGCCTGGACCGGGTCCAGGCCGCGGGCCACGGCCGCGAGGGTGTCGCGGTAGCTCGGGAAGAGCCAGTCACGCTCCTCGAGCGCGAGCGCGGCACCGACCTCGCAGGCCTCCTGCCCGGTGCTCGAGGGGTAGACGGCGAGCCGGCCCTGCTTGGTGAGCGCGGTGGCCTGTGCGTTGTACCTGCGGCCACGCACCAGCTCCGCGTAGAGCCGCAGCAGCAGCTCGGGGTCGGCCGAGGCGGCGGCTTCCGTGCCGAGCACGCGGTACGGCTCGGGATCGGGGAGCAGCGGCGCAGGGTCGGTGCGGGGCTGCCACGCCGGGGGCGGTGTGGGCCGATAGGCGGCGGCAGCGGAACCGGGCAGCTCCTGGACCGTCATGCTGCTCTTTCTCAACGCGAGCACCTCCTCGTGGGAGCGACGACGAAAGCGATGAAGAAAACGGGGCGGCGGCGCACGGGTGTGTGGCGCGCCTCACCTACCGATTGTTCGGTCGTGGACGCATTTTGGCTACAGGCGCGGGCAGCCTGTGGACAAACGGTTCTCCACAGCATGAGATGGAGACAGGTCGTCCATGCGAGGAAGGCGGGGGGACATGGCAACTGAACAAATGGCCGACGGCGGGGACCGCACGGGGCAGATCCCTCCGCCGCGCCCGCTGGACGCCATCGACCGCGACATCCTGCGCATGCTCCAGACGGACGGGCGCGCCTCCATACGCTCCGTCGCCGACCAGGTGCACGTGTCCCGTGCCAACGCGTACGCCCGGATCAACCGGCTGATCGACGACGGCGTGATCCGCGGCTTCAGCGCGCGGGTCAACCACGAGCGGGCGGGCCAGGGCGCCTCTGCCTACATCACGCTCAAGATCGTCCAGAATTCGTGGCGGACGGTCAGGGAACAACTGCAGGCACTCCCTGGTGCCGCCCACATCGCGCTCGTCAGCGGTGACTTCGACGTCCTGCTGCTGGTGCACACGCCCGACAACCGCACCTTGCGCGAACTGGTCCTGACCCGGCTCCAGTCCATCCCGGAGGTGCTGTCGACCAGGACGCTGCTGGTGTTCGAGGAGACGGACCTCGATCCAGGCCCCGGGCCGATTTCCGGCTCTGCGGCGGCGTCCGGGCAGGGGGCGACTTCCGGATCCGGACCGACTCCAGGCTCTGCGGCGGCGACTTCCGGCTCCGGGCCGGCGGGCCGGGACGCCGATCCTCTCTGACGGCCCGCCCACACACCCCCGACGCCGCCCCATCGGGCGGACGGACGGGTCAGGAGCCCGTGCGCAGCCCGTCGAACGCCAGCTGCACGACCGTCTCCGCCACCTGGTCCGCGTCGTAGCCGCCGCCCGGGTGCGGGCGATACCACTCGACCAGCGAGTTCACCATGCCGAAGAGCAGCCGCGTCGCGAGCCGGATGTCGACATCGGCCCGCAGGTCGCCGTCCGCGGCGGCCGCCTTCAGCAGATCCGCGACGCGCTGGTCGAACTCGCGGCGCCGCTCGAGCGCCCAGCGTTCGGTCTTCGTGTTCCCTCTGACCCGCAGCAGCAGTGTCACGTAGGGCAGTTCGGCCACCAGCACCTCGACGGTGCGCCGGGTGACGTATTCCACCCGCTCGATGGCCCGGCCCCGCCTGGCGCCGTTCTCTTCGAGGATCGCGAACAGGGAGTCCAGCGCCCGGCTGACGGCCCGGCGCAGCAACTCCTCCTTGCCCGCGACGTGGTGGTAGATCGACGATTTGGAGATACCGGCCGCCTTCGACAGGTGCTCCATGGAAGTACCGTCATAGCCACGCTCGTTGAAGATCTGCACCGCGACGGTCAGCAGCGTCTCCGGCGTGTACGCGTCGCGCCTGGCTGTGGTCATCGGCCGCCCGCCTCGTCGTTGTCCGCGCAGGCGCGGCGCGCGGTCGCCAGGGACGGTGCGTACCGACCGGTGGGGTAGCGCTCGTGGAGGGCGTCCAGCAGCGCGCGCACCCGCTGGAACCCGAGCTTCTCGCCCCACTCCAACGGTCCGGCCGGGTAGTTGACGCCGAGCTTCATCGCGGTGTCGATGTCCGGGCCGGACGCGACACCGCGGTCGACCGCGTCGGCCGCGAAGTCCGCCAGCATCGCCACCGTACGGGCGACGATCATGCCCGGTACGTCCCCGATCAATGAGACGTCCTTGCCGAGGGCCTGGAAGAGACCGACGGCCTCCTCCACCGCGCCGGGCATGTTCCGGAGCGTGCTCTCGGATGTGGAAAGGGCGATACGGGTCGCCTTCTCGTAGTCGAGGGCGAGGTCGAAGTAGACGATCCCGTCGTCGAACTCGAACGACGTCTCCCCGTCCACCAGCCCGAGCTCCGCGCCGCCGGGAAGGGATATGCAGCCGTCGCCCTCGCCGCGGAGGACGGTGATTCCGGCCCGCTCGATCAGTTCCACCAGCGGCTCCGCGGGCCCGAGGTCGCCTTGCACGACCACGCTCGTGGGAGCCGCGGCGGGCGGCTGGGTCTGCGGCCGGGGGCGCTCGGCGCCTTCCGCGTACGAGAACCAGCCGTGCCCGGACTTGCGGCCGTGGCGGCCCGACTCGACGAGCCGGCGCTGCGCCAGCGACGGCGTGAACTTCGGGCTCTGGAAGAAGGAGTCCCAGACGGAACGGGTGACCGCTTCATTGACGTCCTGGCCGATCAGATCGGTCAGCTCGAACGCCCCCATCTTGAAACCGCCGCACTCGCGCAGCACCGCGTCGATGGTGGCGGGGTCGGCGCCACGCTCCTCGTGGACGGCGAACGCCTCCGCGTAGAAGGGGCGTGCGACGCGGTTGACGATGAAGCCGGGCGTGTCCGCGCAGCGCACGGGGGTCTTGCCCCAGGCGGCGACGGTGGCCTGGGCCGCGGTGGCCGCCGCCTCCTCGGTCGCGTGGCCGCTGACCACCTCGACGAGGGGGAGAAGGGGTGCCGGGTTGAAGAAGTGCAGGCCGACGAAACGGCCCGGCCTGCGCAGCGCGCCGGCGACGGCCGTGACGGAGAGGGAAGAGGTGTTCGTGGCGAGAAGGCAGTCGTCGGCGACGGTCTTCTCCAGCTCGGTGAACAGCTCCTGCTTGACCGTGAGCCGTTCCAGGACGGCCTCGACGACGAGTGCCGCGTCGGAGAGCTCCGAGATGTCCGTGGCGGGAAGCAGCCGGCCGCGGGCGGCGTCGCGCTCCTCGGACGTCATCCGGCCCTTTTCTACGAGCCGGTCCAGTCGCCCGCCGATCGCCGCCGCGGCCTCCTGGGCCCGGCCGGGAACGGCGTCGTGCAGACGTACGGGATGGCCTGCGACCAGGGCCACCTGCGCGATCCCCTGGCCCATGGTTCCGGTGCCGACGACGGCGACGGTGCGGCTCGTGCCGATCGCGGTCGTGGAGTCGATGGCGGTCATGGAGGCGATCCTCCCCGATGAGTTGTCCACAGGTTCGACAGGCCCCCTTGTACCGACCGATCGTTCGGTTACTCTAACTCTGTCATCACTCCCCTGCCCAGCTCGACGAGGAGTTGGTCCGCATGCAGCTGACCGAGACCCACCGGCCCACGCTCGACCAGGCCCTCGAGGCGATCCGTACGCGGGCGTACTGGTCACCGCACCCCGAGCACCCGAAGGCCTACGGCGAGAGCGCGCCCGCCGACGGCCTGGCCGCCTTCGAGGCACTGCGGGGCTCCCGTTTCGACCTGGACCAGCCGGGCACCGACGGCTGGACCGGCGGCGAGGTGTCTCCGTACGGACCGGAGCTGGGGATCGAGTATCCGCACCCGGACCTGGATGTCCTGCTGCCCGCGATGCGCGCCGGGATGGCGGGCTGGCGCGAGGCCGGACCCGAGACGCGTGCCCTCGTGTGCCTGGAGATCCTCTCGCGGATCAGCGCCCGCACCCATGAGTTCGCGCACGCGGTGACGCACACCAGCGGGCAGGCGTTCATGATGGCGTTCCAGGCCGGCGGCCCGCACGCCCAGGACCGCGGTATGGAAGCCGTGGCGTACGCGTACGCGGAGCAGACCCGCACCCCCGCCGCCGCCGACTGGTCGAAGCCCCAGGGCAAGCGGGACCCGCTGCGGCTGCGGAAGACGTTCACCACCGCCGGACGCGGCATCGGGCTGGTGATCGGCTGCAACACCTTCCCGACGTGGAACGGCTACCCGGGCCTCTTCGCCTCTCTGGCCACGGGCAACCCGGTCCTGGTCAAGCCGCACCCCCGCGCGGTGCTCCCGCTCGCCCTCACGGTGAAGGTGGCCCGCGAGGTGCTCGCGGAGGCCGGCTTCGATCCGAACCTGGTGTGTCTCGCCGTCGAGCGTCCGGGCGAGGGCATCGCGAAGATCCTGGCGACACGCCCCGAGATCAAGATCATCGACTACACGGGGTCCACCGCCTTCGGCGACTGGCTGGAGGCCAACGCCCGCCAGGCGCAGGTCTACACGGAGAAGGCCGGCGTCAACACGATCGTCATCGACTCCACCGACGACTACAAGGGGATGCTGTCCAACCTGGCTTTCTCGCTGTCCCTGTACAGCGGCCAGATGTGCACCACCCCGCAGAACGTGCTGGTCCCCAGGGACGGCATCACCACCGAGTCGGGCCCCAAGAGCTACGACGAGGTGGCCGCGGACCTGGCGGCCGCGGTGGGCGGTCTGCTCGGCGACGACGCTCGGGCGAACGCGCTGCTGGGCGCCCTGGTCAATCCGGATGTGAAGGCGCGGCTCGAGGCCGCGGCCGACCTGGGTGAGGTGGCTCTCGAGTCGCGGGAGGTGCCCAACCCCGACTTCCCGGGCGCGACGGTGCGGACGCCCGTGATCGTGAAGCTCGACGGCGCCCGTAAGTTCTGGGAGTCGGCGGACACGGAGCCCGCATATCTCTCCGAGTGCTTCGGTCCGGTCTCCTTCGTGGTGGCCGTGGACTCCACGGACGACGCCCTGGATCTCCTGCGTCGCACGGTCCGCGAGAAGGGTGCGATGACGGTCGGCGCGTACACCACGTCCGCCGGGACGGAGCGCGCGATCGAGGACGTCTGTTTCGAGGAGTCGGCGCAGCTCTCGCTCAACCTGACCGGCGGTGTGTACGTCAACCAGACCGCCGCGTTCTCCGACTTCCACGGCTCCGGCGGCAACCCCGCCGCGAACGCGGCACTGTGCGACGCCGCGTTCGTCGCCAACCGCTTCCGAGTGGTGGAGGTCCGCCGCCAGGCCTGACACGCCCGGGACTGCGGGGTCTGGTGCCCCGCAGTCCCTCCGGGCGGGGGACGGTCCCACAGGCCCGGCCAGGGAAGCCCCCGTGGTTCTCAGAGGGAAACCGCGGTCATTCCTGCGGGGCCGGTACATCGGCGTACCGCTGCACCCAGGCATGCATCGCGATGGCCGCCGCCGCACCGGCGTTGATCGACCGCGTCGAACCGAACTGGGCGATCGAGCACACCATGGACGCGTGCTTGCGGGCCTCCTCCGTGAGCCCCGGGCCCTCCTGGCCGAAGAGAAGCACACAGCGGCGCGGCAGCTCCGTCCGCTCGAGGGGCACGGCCCCCGGCAGATTGTCGATCCCGATGATCGGCAGGTCCTCCGCGGCCGCCCACTCGGTCAGCGAGGCCGTGTCCGGATGGTGGCGTACATGCTGGTACCGGTCGGTGACCATCGCGCCGCGCCTGTTCCAGCGCCGGCGTCCGATGATGTGGATCTCCCTGGCCAGGAACGCGTTGGCGGTGCGCACCACCGAACCGATGTTGAAGTCGTGGCCCCAGTTCTCCACCGCCACATGGAAGCCGTGCCTGCGTGTGTCCAGGTCGGCGACGATCGCCTCGCGGGTCCAGTAGCGGTACTGGTCCACGACGTTGCGCCGGTCGCCCTCGGCCAGCAGCTCGGGGTCGTAGCGCTCGCCCTGCGGCCAGGGCAGCGGGTGCGGGCCGACGCCGACCTCTGGGGCGTAGCCCTCGTCGTACTGCAGCGGTTCTTCGGTGGTGCTCACCCGACGAGCGTACGGGGCTCGTCCTCGCTGCTCCGCCTCAGCTGGGACGGGACGGCGCTCCCGGCCGGCAGCCGGTCCCGTCTGCGCACCACCAGGGCGCCCAGGCCGATCAGGAATCCGGTCGGCAGGAACACGGCGTCCGCCGCGATCATCGCCATCGAGAAGAACGGCAGCCCCAGCAGTACGGCGATGCCGGCGTGCTCGAGCATCATGATCACCAACAGCACGTTCTTGACGCGCCGGTTGAACAGGGTGAAGGGGAAGGCCACCTGCACGATGACGGTGCCGTAGGTGAGCAGCATGACCACCACCCCGCCGGAGGCGAGGAGTCCGGAGAGCGCCGGCCACGGGGTGAAGTAGTCGAGCTTCAGCGGGTAGTACAGGGCGGTCCCGTCCTGCCAGCGCGAGCCCTGGATCTTGTACCAGCCGGCGGTCGCGTAAATCACACAGACCTCGGCCATGATCACGGCGAGGGCGGCGTTGTGGACGAGGTTCGCCAGGACATCCAGCAGGGTGCGGGGCTGACTGCCGGGCGCATAGCGGTTCACGGCCCACCACAGACCCTGCGCCGTCCACACGCCCCAGAACAGGATCATGATCCAGGTGTCGCCGTCGGTCCTGCCGAGGACCGTGCCCACGAAGAGGAGGGCACCGAGCACGGACCACAGGACCGGGCCCGTCCGGTCCCTCGCGGAAGTGCGCCCGGCCCGCCGGGCGTCGAGCGACCAGACCTGCGCGCAGCGCGTCATCACCAGGTAGACGGCCATGAGATGGACGACGTTGTCGCCGCCGTCCCCCACGAAGATCGAGCGGTTCTGCAGGGACAGCACACCGACCATGAAGAGCACGGAGACGGCGCGGGTGCGCCAGCCGAGCACCATCAGGAGGCTGGACAGCACACAGACGCCGTAGACGAATTCGAACCACAGGGTGCTGTCGGACCACAGGAGCACGCTGAACGCGTTGTTGTCCGCGATCAGCTCCCCACCCATTTCCCAGCTCCACGGACCGTCGGGGCCGTACAGCTCGTGCCGGTTGCGGATCTCGGACAGCAGGAACAGCAGCCAGGTCGCACCGAAGCCGATCCGGACGACGGCGCTCTGGTACGGGCCGAGGGCCGTCGCGGTGACGCGCTGTACGGCGCGGGAGAGCTTGCGCTCCTGGGACGGCTTCACCGAGCCGCCTCCGTCCGGCCGGTGTCGCGGTCCTTGTTGTCGACGCCCCCGGGCAGATCCGCCGCTGTGACGGTCCACCACGGCAGCTCGCGGTGGACGGGCCGGGTGTCGATCTTCTCGTCGCTCCACCGAGGGGCCTCGATCGACGTCGTCGAGGCGCGGAGCTGTATGCGCTCCACGGGACCACCGATGTCGTGCCGCTCGAGGCGCAGCATGACGATGCGGCGGATGTAGCTCTCCGAGAGCCGGCCGCGCAGGCCGTTCGGCCGGCCGTCCGTGTCGTGCGAGCCCACATAGAAGTCCCAGGCCCGGCGGAGCTGGTTCTGGTGGAGATGGCTGGGGAGGAGGTTCCCGCGGATCTCAGCCCCGTCCTCCGCTGACAGGTCGATCCAGCCGCTGGTGCGGCGGCTGCCGTCGTCGGCCGTGTACTGGGCACGCACCTGAACGGCGATGTTCTGCTGCAGCGGGTTGGGGGCGAAGAGCTTCCAGTTCTGCTCGAACTCGGGATAGACCCACTCGTCCACCACCTCGCCGTGCTGCTTCGTCACGGTGTTGGAGGGGGCTACATGGAGGAAGACCATGGCCAGGTGGACGCATGCGAACGCTGTGATCAGCGCGAGCGAGACGGCTGCCGCCACCTGGTACGGGAGGGACAGCCCGTCGATCCCGCCATGGGAGGCAGGTGGCTCGGACGGAGCCGGGGCTGCGTCGGGAGAGTCGGCAGGGCCCGGAGGTTCCACAGGGCCTGCGGGCCCGGGAATGCGCCCGTGGCCCGCATCGATGCCGGAAGGGGCAGGGAGCTGGGCTATCGGCCAGCGCTCGCGCGGGTCCCTCGGGCTGCCGCCTTCCGGCTGCCGGTCCGGGGGAAGCGGAGGCGGTCCGGCGGCCGGAAATCCGGCGCCTTTGCCTTCCTCGTCCTCGTAGGAGTCCATCCCCGCCCCGATCCCCGTCGGTCACCTCGGTTATCCACAGGGTTGACACCCTACGGGCCGCCGACCGACCATTGAAGCCGATGAACCGAACGATCGGTCGGTAGGGGAGTCCGGATGACGGCAGTGACTGCGGATGCGTACGAGGCGGCGTTCGACGCTGCCGTGGCGGCCGACGAGCGGATCGAGCCGCGTGACTGGATGCCGGAGGCGTACCGCGCGACGCTGGTCCGCCAGATGGCTCAGCACGCGCACTCGGAAATCATCGGCATGCAGCCCGAGGCGAACTGGATCACGCGGGCGCCGTCGCTGCGCCGCAAGGCGATCCTGATGGCCAAGGTTCAGGACGAAGCCGGCCACGGCCTCTATCTGTACAGCGCCGCCGAGACGCTGGGCACCAGCCGCGACGAGTTGCTCGACAAGCTCCACACAGGCCGCCAGAAGTACTCCTCGATCTTCAACTACCCCACGCTGACCTGGGCCGACGTCGGCGCGATCGGGTGGCTCGTGGACGGGGCGGCGATCACCAACCAGGTGCCGCTCTGCCGCTGCTCCTACGGGCCCTACGCCCGTGCGATGGTGCGGATCTGCAAGGAGGAGTCGTTCCACCAGCGTCAGGGTTACGAGCTGCTGCTCGCCCTGTCCCGCGGGACGCCCGAGCAGCACGCGATGGCGCAGGACGCGGTGGACCGCTGGTGGTGGCCGTCGCTGATGATGTTCGGCCCGCCGGACGACGCATCGGCGCACTCGGCGCAGTCCATGGCCTGGAAGATCAAGCGGCACTCGAACGACGAGCTGCGCCAGCGCTTCGTGGACATCTGCGTCCCGCAGGCCGAGTCCCTGGGTCTCACCCTCCCCGACCCGGATCTGCGGTGGAACGAGGAGCGCGGACACCACGACTTCGGCGCCATCGACTGGTCCGAGTTCCAGGCCGTCCTCAAGGGCAACGGCCCCTGCAACGAACAGCGCATCAACCAGCGCCGGCGAGCCCACGAAGAAGGAGCCTGGGTCAGGGACGCCGCCGCCGCTTACGCGGAAAAGCACCAGGCAGCACAGCACACCGAGTCCGTGGAGGCGACGGCATGAGCAGCTCGACCGAATGGCCGCTGTGGGAGGTCTTCGTGCGCTCGCGCCGCGGGCTGTCCCACACCCACGCAGGAAGCCTGCACGCGCCGGACGCGGAAATGGCCCTGCGCAACGCCCGTGATCTCTACACCCGCCGCAGCGAGGGCGTCTCGATCTGGGTGGTGCCCTCCACCTCGGTCACCGCCTCCTCGCCGGACGAGAAGGACCCCTTCTTCGAACCGTCCGCCGACAAGCCGTACCGGCACCCCACCTTCTACGAGATCCCGGAAGGGGTGAAGCACCTGTGACCGCGACTCCCACGGCGAAGCCCGTCCCGACGGTGACCTCCGGCACGGAGCCCACCACGTCCGGGGTGAGTGTCCCCGCGGCGCTGGCGCTCGGCGACGACGCCCTGGTGCTCTCCCACCGGCTGGGGGAGTGGGCCGGACACGCACCGGTCCTCGAGGAGGAGGTCGCCCTCGCCAACATCGCCCTCGACCTCCTGGGGCAGGCGCGCGTACTGCTCTCCCTCGTGGGCGACGAGGACGAGCTGGCGTTCCTGCGCGAGGAGCGGTCCTTCCGCAACCTCCAGCTGGTGGAGCAGCCGAACGGCGACTTCGCGCACACCATCGCCCGCCAGTTCTTCTTCTCCGTCCACCAGCGCCTGCTCTACGGGCAGCTGGCCACCACGGACGGCCCGTTCGCCGGGCTCGCCGCCAAGGCGGTCAAGGAGGTCGCTTACCACCAGGACCACGCCGAGCACTGGATCGCCCGGCTCGGCGACGGTACGGCGGAGAGCCATGAGCGGATGCAGCGCGCCTGCGACGCGCTCTGGCGGTTCACGGGCGAGATGTTCGAGCCGGTGGAAGGCCTCGAGGTGGATCTGATGGCCCTCGAAGCGCGCTGGCTCGAGCGCGTCACGGCCGTTCTCGAGCGCGCGACGCTCACCGTTCCCTCCGGAGCCCGCACGGGTGCCTGGTCGGCCGGAGCCGGGCGCCAGGGCCTCCACACGGAGTCGTTCGGGCGGATGCTCGCCGAGATGCAGCACCTGCACCGCAGCCACCCGGGGGCGTCATGGTGACGGAAACGGCCGACAAGACCGGTGCCGATACGGCGCTGGAGGAAGAGCTGCGCAGGCTGGCCGGTTCGGTCCCCGACCCGGAGCTACCGGTGCTCACCCTCGAGGAGCTCGGTGTCGTCCGCGGTGTGCGCCTGCTCGGCCCCACCAGCGTCGAGGTCGACCTGACACCGACGTACACGGGGTGTCCGGCCATCGAGGCGATGACGTCGGACATAGAGCAGGTACTCCGCGAACACGGGATGGCGGAGGTGTCGGTGGTCAAGGTCCTCTCCCCGGCCTGGTCGACCGACGACATCAGCGCCGAAGGACGTCGGAAGCTCGACGAGTTCGGCATAGCGCCGCCCCGTCCCCACGCGGCGGACGGGCCCGTGCCGCTCACGCTCTCGGTTCGCTGCCCGCACTGCGGCTCGACCGACACGGAACTGCTGAGCAGGTTCTCCTCCACGGCCTGCAAGGCCCTGCGCAGGTGCGTCACCTGTCGCGAACCTTTCGACCACTTCAAGGAGTTGTAGATGTTCCATCCGCTCCGGGTCAGCGAGGTCGAACGGCTCACGGACGACTCGGTGGCTGTCACCTTCGACGTGCCGCCCGAGCTGCGCGAGACCTTCCGGCACACCCCCGGGCAGCACATCGCGCTGCGCCGTCTCGTGGACGGTGTGGAGATCCGCCGCACGTACTCGATCTGCTCCCCTGCCGCTCCGGCCGAGGCCGTCCCCGTACTCCGGGTCGGGATCCGGTTGGTCGACGGCGGCGAGTTCTCGACGTATGCCCTCAAGGAACTGTCCGTCGGCGACATCGTCGACGTCATGCCGCCGGCCGGCAGGTTCCTCTTCCCGCCACGTCCCGGCCACTTCGCGGCCGTGGTGGGCGGCAGCGGCATCACACCGGTGCTGTCGATGGCCGCCACACTGCTGGCGACCGAGCCCGAGGCCCGCTTCTGCCTCATCCGCAGCGACCGCACCGCGGCCTCCACGATGTTCCTCGAAGAAGTCGCGGACCTGAAGGACCGCTTCCCGGACCGCTTCCAACTGGTCACCGTGCTTTCCCGCGAGGAGCAGCAGGCGGGTCTGCCGTCGGGCAGGCTCGACCAGCAGCGGCTGACCGGTCTCCTCCCCGCGCTGCTTCCGGTCACGGAAGTGGACGGGTGGTTCCTCTGCGGACCGTTCGGGCTGGTCGTCGCCGCTGACCGCGCGCTGCGCGGGCTCGGAGTGGACCGTGGCCGCATCCACCAGGAGATCTTCCACGTCGACGACGGCTCGGCACCGACTCCCGCAACGGTGGCCGCGCCTGCACACGCCTCCCTCACCGCGACCCTCGACGGCCGTTCGGGGAGCTGGCCGGTGCAGGAAGGGGAGTCCCTTCTGGAGACGGTGCTCCGCAGCAGGGCGGACGCCCCGTACGCCTGCAAGGGCGGCGTGTGCGGTACGTGCCGGGCGTTCCTGGTGTCGGGCGAGGTCCGGATGGACCGCAACTTCGCCCTGGAGCCGGAGGAGACGGAAGCGGGCTATGTCCTGGCCTGCCAGTCCCATCCCGCCACGGCAGAGGTGGAGTTGGATTTCGACCGCTGACAAGCCCCTATCGACACCGCGAGTTCACCGCTGACCCGGCGGAAAGAACGCGTCGCGTGGGCGGGCCGGCCCGGGAGACCGCTCAGCGGTCCTCCCGGGCCGCTCCGTGCCCATTCCCTTCCTGCCCGGCCTGACCTATCTTGACGACCCGTCAGATACGGCGGGGACGTTGGAAGGAGCGGGCAGTGGACTTCACCTTCACCGAGGAACACCTGGCAGCCGCAGAGGCGGCGAAGGCCGTCTTCTCGGCAGTGGCGCCCGACGCGGTACCGAGCCCCGCGATGACCGCCGGCGCGGTCGCCGAGGACTTCGACCGTGAGTTGTGGGTCCGGCTTGCCGATTCCGGCCTGCTCGGGCTGATGCTGTCGGCGGAGCACGACGGCGCCGGCCTCGACCCCATCGCGCTCTGCCTGGTACTGCGCGAGTCCGCCAAGGTACTGGCACGCGTGCCGCTGCTGGAGACGAGCGCCGTCGCCATGACGGTGGAGCGTTACGGAAGTGCGGAGCTCTGTGCGGAGCTGCTCCCCCGCGTCGGTAGCGGCGGCCTGGTACTCACGGCCGGAGCCAGCGGCCGCACGGGCCACGACGCCGCCGAGCTCGCCGTCACCGCACACCGTGAGACCGGCTCGGCCGATGGCTGGATCCTCGACGGGGCGCAGACCGCGGCGCCCTGGGCACAGTGCGCGGACCTCGTCGCCGTCCCCGCCCACACAAGCGGCGGCAGGACGGTTCTCGCCCTGGTACCCCGACTCCAGGACGGCCTCACCCTGGCCGAGCAGATCTCCACCAGCGGCGAGCGCCTGGCAGAGGTCCGCCTCGACGGTGTGCGGATCGACGACCGCCTTCTGATCGCTGACGCGCAGGCGTGGGAGTTTCTTCGTGACCTTCTCGCCACGGGCACCTGCGCCCTGGCGCTCGGCCTCGGCGAACAGGTGCTGGCCATGACCGGCGAATACACCGGCAGGCGTGAGCAGTTCGGCTTCCCGGTGGCCACGTTCCAGGCCGTGGCCGTCCAGGCCGCCGACCGGTACATCGATCTGCGGGCCATGGAAGCCACCCTGTGGCAGGCCGCCTGGCGGATCGGCACCGGCTCCGGTGGAGCCCTGCCGCCCGCCGGCGACATCGCGGTGGCCAAGATCTGGGCGTCGGAAGGGGTGAGGCGCGTGGTGCAGACCGCTCAGCATCTCCACGGCGGGTTCGGAGCGGACGTCGACTATCCGCTCCACCGCTATCACGCCTGGGCGAAGCAGCTCGAGCTCTCACTCGGTCCGGCCGCCGCTCACGAGGAGGCGCTGGGCGATCTCCTCGCCGCCCATCCGCTCGACTGAGGACTCGGAGCCGTCTCGTGACTGCGGAACCTCGCCATGACCGCGGAAAACTCGTCATGCCAGCGGAACCGGGACAGAGCGGTCCGACGGCCTGGAGGCAGGCTCAGCCGATGGCTTGTGACGTGTCCAAGGACCGGGCGAAGTCGCTGAGGGTCCGGAAGTCGTCCGCGCGCAGACCGATCCGCGGGTTGACATGGTGCGCAGCCGCCCGGCGTGATGGCGGGCGGACACGTACGCATCGTCCGGATCGCTCTGTTCGTCGTCCACCCAGGCGAAGGGGCGGCCGTTCGCGTGGTCGACCAGGGGGCCGGTCTTCCAGTGGACCCCGTCGGGGCGGTCCTGAAGCAAGTCGTCACCGAAATCGACGAACGGGAGTTCGGGCAGGCCCAGCACCGGGGCGATCCACCGGTTGGCGCCGTCCATCCATGCGGTGGCCCAGCACAGCTCGTACGGGAGCCGGAGCAGGGCCCGGACCGTGCTCCGGGTTGAGCCGGACCCGCAGGGGTCGCCGCCTTAGCCAGAGTCCTCCGTGTCCCTCCGGTCCCTGGTCCCGGGGCACTGTGAGGGTGGTGCAGCCGTCGGGGCGCGCTCCGGCTCGGCGGGCGGCCGGGTGGGTGTGCCGGACCGCGGGGCGTCAGAGCACGAAGGCGGGGCTGCCGTTCTCGGTGACCATGGGGCGTCCCGCCCCGTCCCACGCGAGCATGCCCCCGTCGACATTCACCGCGTCCAGACCCTGCTGCACCAGGTACTGGGTGACCTGCGCGGAGCGACCACCGACCCGGCACATCACAAAGGCGCGGCGCCCGTCGGCCAGCGCCTCGGTCACCTGGCCGAACCGGGCCACGAAGTCGCTCATCGGCACGTGCAGCGCGCCTTCGACATGCCCGGCAGCCCACTCGTCGGCCTCCCGGACGTCCAGCACCAGGGCGTCGTCCGGTACCGCCGTGGCTTCCACGGAGGGCAACGGGGCGAAGTTCATGGGTGATGCCTTCTCTCTTGCGTGTGGGGGCCGGCCCTCGTTCCGCAGCGGTCCGACACAGGATCCCGGCTGTCGAGGGCTCCGGAAAACCTACTGCACGAGCGCGGCCAGTTCGGCCTCACGCTCGGCCACCTGTGCCAGCAACTGCTCGGCGATCTCCTCCAGCAGCCGGTCCGGATCGTCGGGCGCCATCCGCAACATCGCGCCGATCGCGCTGTCCTCCAGCTCCCGGGCGACCACGGTCAGCAGTTCCTTGCGCTGCGCCAGCCACTCGAGCCGGGCGTAGAGCTCGTCACGCTCACTGGGCCGGGGAGCTGCCGGCGCGGGACCCGCGGCCCACTCCTCCGCCAGCTCCTTCAGCTTCTCCGCGTCGCCGAGACCGTAGGCGGCGTTGACGCGCGCGATGAACTCGTCGCGCCGTGCCCGCTCCGTCTCGTCCTGGGCCAGGTCAGGGTGCGCCTTGCGGGCCAGCTCGCGGTAGAGCTTGCGTGCCTCTTCGCTCGGCCGGACCCGCTTCGGCGCCTGCACGGGCTGATCGGTGAGCATCGCCGCGGCCTCGGGGGAGAGGCCGTCGGAGTCGATCCAGTCGTGGAAGAGCTCGTCGACGCCCGGCATCGGAAGTACGAGGGCCCGTGCCTCCTGCGCCTTCCGCAGGTCCTCCGGGTCGCCGCTGCGCGCCGCCCGCGCCTCCGCGATCTGCGCGTCGAGCTCGTCCAGCCGCGCGTACATCGGTCCCAGCTTCTGGTGGTGCAGCCGGGAGAAGTTCTCCACTTCCACCCGGAACGTCTCCACCGCGATCTCGAACTCGATCAGCGCGTGCTCTGCCGCCCCCACCGCCTTCGCCAGCCGCGCCTCGGGCCGGTCCTGCTCGGCGCTCTGTGCAGCCTGCTGCACGGCCTGGTCGTCGTCGTTGTGGGTCGTCGGTCCCCCGGCGGCATCCTGAGTCACCTGTCCAGCCTACGGGCGCGGCCGGGCGCGCTGTCACACCCCCAGCTCAGCGGCCGTCCGACCGCTCTTGATGGCGGTCAGCAGGTCCGCATGATCCGCTTCCGTACGGTCCGCGTACGTCACCGCGAACGCGGCGACCGCCTCGTCGAGCTCCTCGTTCCTGCCGCAGTACCCGGCGAGCAGCCGCGGATCCGCGCTGTGGGAGTGGGCACGGGCGAGCAGCGCCCCCGTCATCCGGCCGTAGTCGTCGAGCTGGTCGGGTGTGAGAGCCGCGGGGTCGACACTGCCCTTGCGGTTCCTGAACTGCCGCACCTGGAAGGGACGCCCCTCCACCGTCGTCCAGCCCAGCAAGCTGTCGCTGACGACCTGCATCCGCTTCTGCCCCTGAACGACCCGGCGCCCCTCGTGCTCCGGTTCCGGCGCGGGGAAGCCGACGGACGCCAGGTGAGGAAGGAGCGCCGAGGCCCGGGCCTCCTTCACCTGCAGCACCAGCGGATCGCCGCGGTGGTCGAGGAGGAGCACCACGTACGAGCGGGTCCCCACGCTTCCGGTCCCCACCACGCGGAAGGCCACGTCATGGATCGCGTACCGGGCGAGCAGCGGACGACGGTCCTCCGCGACCGTGGTCAGATACTCCCCGAGCGAGGCAGCGACCGCTGCCGCTTCCTCGTCCGACACCCGGCGCAGGACCGGCGGGGCGTCCACGAAGCGACGCCCACCGGCCTCGTCGCCGTCCGCCACGACCTCGGTCGACCTGGCCGCGAAGCGTGCACTCGTGTTGTTGCGGGCCTTTGCCTCGACCCGCTCCAGCGTCCCCAGAAGGTCACGCGCGTCCGTGTGCGAGACCAGTTCCTCGTCGGCGATGGCGTTCCAGGCGTCCAGCGCCGGCAGCTTGGCCAGCAACCGCATGGTGCGGCGATAGGCGCCCACGGCGTCGAAGGCCGCCGCGCGGCACGCGTCCTCGCTGCCCCCCGCCACCCGGCCGGCCAGCACCAGGGACACCGCGAGCCGCTTGAGGTCCCACTCCCACGGGCCGACGACGGTCTCGTCGAAGTCGTTGAGGTCCATCACGAGCCGACCACGGGCGTCTCCGTAGAGACCGAAGTTCGCGGCGTGCGCGTCACCGCATATCTGTGCGCCGATTCCGGTGACGGGCGTGCCCACCAGGTCGTGGGCCATCAGCCCGGCCGATCCCCGAAGGAACGCGAACGGGGAGGCCGCCATCCGCCCGACCCGTATCGGAGTGAGCTCCGGCACACGTCCACGGCTCGACTCCTCCACCGCCTGCACGGCGTCGGGGCGCCCCGCCGGAGACCGGAGCTGGTCGTGCGAGGACCGTGACACCTTCTTACGCAGCGCCTTGCCGGCGTCCTTCGGAGAGGTCGCGCCGTCCGATGCCTTGCGGGGCGCGAAGCCCGGCACCGCGGGGATACGCGGACGCGGACCCTCGCCGCTACCGCCGGCCGCCACGCCGCCTCGGTCCTTGTCGTCGGCCTCGTGCCGCTGCTCCGGCACCGCCACATTGTTCTCGCCCATGCCCGCGGCCTCCCCCGGCGACGTGCGCCATCAACATCAAGTTCCCTGACGGTACCGCCGTGTCCCGACGGCCGTCTGCCCCTGTGGAAAACCCCGGTACGAGCCGAGCAGCAGGGGCGGACCGATCCACATCGGTTACCCGGAGGCGGGCGCTCCAGGTCTGTCGGCCATCGGGCGTTCCACGTGAAACATCACCGTGGGCCCCTCTCACCGGTCCCCGCGCCCAGTTCCGTGGCGAGGCATGAGAAAAGGGCCCCCACCAGGACTTTCGTCCGGTGGAGACCCTTCTCCGCTGTGCGCGAGGGGGGAGTTGAACCCCCACGCCCTTTCGGGCACTGGAACCTGAATCCAGCGCGTCTGCCTATTCCGCCACCCGCGCATTGGGTGTTGTGCTCGAGTGCCTCACCTGTTCGGTGCGACCCCCTGGCGACATGCAGAAGATTAGCACGCTGCACAGGGTGGATTCACATCCGTTTGTTTGGGCGGCCCGAGGAACGAACAGGGAACGAAGCGAGCGGTCCGGGAACGAACGGCGGCGCCCCCCACTCCTCCTGTATGCCCCCCGGGTGCGGGACACTGTCAGGAGGCCGCCTCTACGATCCGGTGTGAGAGGTGACACTCATCGACGGGGCAGACAAGGGGAACCAGCCGATTTCCCGACGCGTGGATACGATCAGTAAGCAGTACCAGGACGACAGCAACGGAGGAGGTGCCCCATGGGAGTCCTGAAGCGTTTCGAGCAGCGTCTCGAAGGTCTGGTCAACGGCACCTTCGCCAAGGTGTTCAAGTCCGAGGTCCAGCCTGTCGAGATCGCGGGCGCCCTCCAGCGGGAGTGCGACAACAACGCGACGATCTGGAACCGCGAGCGGACCGTCGTCCCCAACGATTTCATCGTCGAGCTCAGCGCGCCCGACTTCGAGCGCCTGAGCCCGTACTCGGGCCAGCTCGGCGACGAGCTCTCCGGCTTGGTCCGTGACTACGCCAAGCAGCAGCGCTACACCTTCATGGGCCCGATCAAGGTCCACCTGGAGAAGGCGGACGACCTCGACACGGGTCTGTACCGGGTACGCAGCCGCACACTGGCGTCGAGTACGTCACAGGCCCCCGGAGGCCGCCCCGGCGGAGGTCCCCAGGCAGTGGCCGGCCCCGCCGGCGGCTACGGTTACCCCCCGACCGGTGCTCCTCCGATGCCGGCCGCACCACCTCCCGGCATGGCAGCGGGTCCGCGTCCCGGCCCCGCTGCGGGCCAGCGCGCAGCCGGCCCGGGCGCCATGCCGAACACACAAGTACGACGCTGGATCGAGATCAATGGCACCCGCCATCAGATCTCCCGCCCGACGCTGGTGCTGGGTCGCAGCACCGACGCCGATGTGCGGATCGACGACCCCGGCGTATCGCGCCGGCACTGTGAGATCCGGACCGGAACGCCCTCGACGATCCAGGATCTCGGGTCCACCAACGGCATCGTGGTGGACGGGCAGCACACCACCCGCGCTACGCTCCGCGACGGCTCGCGGATCGTCGTGGGCAGCACCACCATCGTTTACCGGCAAGCCGAAGGGTGAAGCGGGGGCAATGTCAGAGCTGACCCTGACGGTCATGCGGCTAGGTTTCCTGGCCGTTCTGTGGCTGTTCGTCATCGTGGCCGTCCAGGTCATTCGCAGCGATCTGTTCGGCACGCGGGTGACGCAGCGCGGTTCGCGCCGCGGCGCCGACGCGCGTCCGCAGCAGCCGCGCCAGAACGCCGCGCCGCCGCAGCAGCGCCAACAGGCCGGCGGCCGCCAGCGGCGGGGAGCGCCGACGAAGCTGGTCGTGTCCGAAGGCACACTCACAGGCACCACCGTCGCCCTCCAGGGCCAGACCATCACCCTGGGCCGGGCACACGACTCCACGATCGTGCTGGACGACGACTACGCGTCCAGCAGGCATGCCAGGATCTACCCGGACCGTGACGGCCAGTGGATCGTCGAGGATCTCGGGTCCACCAACGGCACTTATCTCGACCGGACCCGACTCACCACCCCGACACCGATTCCGCTGGGCGCGCCGATCCGCATCGGCAAGACCGTCATCGAGCTGCGGAAGTAGTACGACAATGAGCGAGCGGAGCGAGCGAGCCGCAGCGGTCCCCACCGGCGACCGGCACGGGCTCCCGACCGGAGGGTGGGCAGTGTGGCTCGAGACCGGCTGGCGCGACAGTCGACCGGCGAGCCGACGGGTGAGGTGCGCATGAGTCTTTCTCTGCGTTTCGCCGCCGGATCGCACAAAGGCATGATCCGCGAGGGCAACGAGGACTCCGGTTACGCCGGCCCCCGTCTGCTGGCCATCGCCGACGGCATGGGTGGCCAGGCGGCCGGCGAGGTCGCCTCCTCCGAGGTCATCTCCACGCTCGTCACCCTCGACGACGACGTGCCCGGTTCCGACATCCTCACCTCGCTCGGCACCGCCGTTCAGCGTGCCAACGACCAGCTCCGGATGATGGTCGAGGAGGATCCGCAGCTCGAGGGCATGGGCACCACGCTCACCGCCCTGCTGTGGACCGGCCAGCGGCTCGGCCTCGTCCATGTCGGCGACTCCCGCGCGTACCTGCTGCGCGACGGCGTGCTGACACAGATCACCCAGGACCACACCTGGGTGCAGCGGCTCGTGGACGAGGGCCGGATCACCGAAGAGGAAGCCACCACCCACCCGCAGCGCTCCCTGCTGATGCGCGCGCTCGGCAGCGGCGACCATGTGGAACCGGACCTCTCCATCCGCGAGGTCCGCGCCGGTGACCGCTACCTGATCTGCTCCGACGGCCTGTCCGGCGTCGTCTCCCACCAGACCATGGAGGAGACGCTCGCCAGCTACCAGGGCCCGCAGGAGACGGTGCAGGACCTGATCCAGCTCGCCCTGCGCGGCGGCGGTCCCGACAACATCACCTGCATCGTCGCCGACGTCCTCGACACCGACTCGGGCGACACCCTGGCCGGGCAGCTCAGCGACACCCCCGTCGTCGTCGGCGCGGTCGCCGAGAACCAGCACCAGCTGAACGACGGCGGCGCCATGCAGACGCCGGCCGGCCGAGCCGCCGGCCTGGGACGTTCGGCGGCGCCGGAGGCCCCGGGCGGTAGCTTCGGCCCGCCCGGATCCGGCGAAGGCGGTTACGGCGGCATGCCCCCCGAGGGCAGCTTCGGCGCCTACACGGACGACGACTTCGTCAAGCGCGGCGGCCGCAAGTGGCTGAAGCGCTCGCTGTACATCGTTCTCGCCCTGGCGGTCGTCGGCGGCGGTCTGTACGGCGGCTACCGCTGGACCCAGACCCAGTACTACGTCGGCACCAAGGGCGAGCACGTGGCGCTGTACCGCGGCATCAGCCAGGACCTCGCCTGGCTGTCGCTCTCGGAGGTCGAGAAGGACCACCCCGAGATCGAACTCAAGTACCTACCGCCTTACCAGCGCAAGCAGGTCGAGGCGACGATCACCGAGGACAGCCTCGTCACGGCCCGCGCGAAGATCGACGAGCTCGCGAAGCAGGCAGGCGCCTGCAAGAAGAACGAGGAGCGCCGCGAGGCCGCCGATCGAGCGAGCACCCCGCCTCCCGGCGAGGGCGAGGCCGGCGGCACCGCCGGCACGCCCACCACCCAGGACGCAAAGACCAAGCCGACCGCAGCCTCTCCCTCCCCGGGTCCCACCCTCTCGGAGGAGGAGCAGAAGCTGGCCTCGAACTGCGGCAAGCAGTAATAGTCCGTAGGGGGCCTTCTCCACCATGAGCGTTGTCACCAACACGACCACGATCGGCGCGATCGACGCACCGAGCCGGCGGAACACCGAGCTGATGCTGCTCGGTTTCGCCGTCGCCATCCCGGTGTTCGCCTACATCAACGTCGGCCTCGCCCTCGACGGCGAGCTGCCCGCGGGTGTCCTCGGTTACGGCCTCGGCCTCGGCCTGCTCGCGGGAGTGGCCCACCTCGGGGTGCGCAAGTTCGCGAAGTACGCCGACCCGTTGCTGCTGCCGTTGGCGACGCTCCTGAACGGGCTCGGGCTGGTGATGATCTGGCGGCTCGACCAGTCGCCCCGGCTGATCCAGCGCGTGGAGAGCCTGTACGGCAAGGGCGCCTTCAGCCCTGACGCGCCCAAGCAGCTGATGTACTCGGCGATCGGCATCGCCCTGTTCGTCGGCGTGCTGATGCTCCTCAAGGACCACCGCATCCTTCAGCGCTACACGTACATCTCGATGGCGGTCGCGCTGATCCTGCTGATCCTGCCGATGTTCTTCCCCGCCGTGAACGGCGCCAAGATCTGGATCAGCCTCGGCCCCTTCTCCATCCAGCCCGGCGAGTTCGCGAAGATCATCATCGCGGTGTTCTTCTCCGGCTACCTCATGGTCAAGAGGGACGCCCTCGCTCTGGCCAGCCGCCGCTTCATGGGCCTGTACCTGCCCCGCGGACGGGACCTCGGCCCCATCCTGGTGGTCTGGGCCATGTCCATCCTGATCCTCGTCTTCGAGACCGACCTCGGCACCTCGCTGCTCTTCTTCGGCCTCTTCGTGGTCATGCTGTACGTCGCCACGGAGCGCACCAGCTGGATCGTCTTCGGTCTGCTGATGTCGGCCGTCGGCGCCGTCGGTGTGGCCTCGTTCGAGCCGCACGTCCAGCAGCGCGTCGAGTTCTGGCTCAACCCCTTCGCCGAGACCACCTGGGAGCAGAGCAACCAGATCGGTCAGGCGCTGATGTCCTTCGGCGCCGGCGGGACGCTCGGCACCGGCCTCGGGCAGGGCGACTCCGACCTGATCGGCTTCGCCGCCAACTCCGACTTCATCCTCTCCTCCTTCGGTGAAGAGCTCGGGCTCGCCGGCATGATGGCGTTCCTGATGGTCTACGGCCTGATCGTGGAGCGCGGCGTACGCACCGCCCTGGCCGCCCGTGACCCGTTCGGCAAGCTGCTCGCGATCGGCCTGTCCGGCGCGTTCGCCATCCAGGTCTTCGTCGTCGCCGGCGGTGTCATGGGGCTCATCCCGCTGACCGGTATGACGATGCCGTTCGTCGCCTACGGCGGCTCTTCCGTGCTCGCCAACTGGGCGCTGATCGCGATCCTGATCCGGATCAGCGACACCGCGCGCCGGCCCGCGCCCGCGCCGGCCCCGTCCCCCGACGCCGAGATGACCCAGGTGGTCCGACCGTGAACAAGCCCCTGCGCCGGATCGCGATCTTCTGCGGACTGCTCGTGCTGGCCCTGTTGGTGCGAACCAACTGGCTCCAGTACGTCGACGCCGACGAACTGAACGAGAACTCGAAGAACCGTCGTATCCAGATCGAGCGTTACGCGTACGAGCGCGGCAACATCATCGTCGACGGCAAGCCGATCACCGGCTCCGTCGAGACGAACGACACCGACTTCAAGTACAAGCGCACGTACGTCGACGGTCCCATGTGGGCACCGGTGACGGGCTACGCGTCGCAGGCGTACGACGCGAACCAGATCGAGAAGCTCCAGGACGGAATCCTCACCGGCAACTCCGACCAGCTCTTCTTCGACCGCACCATGTCGATGTTCACCGGGGACACGAAGCGCGGCGGCAACGTCGTCACCACCCTCAACGGCGCCGCGCAGAAGGCCGCCTACGAGGGCCTCGGCGACAAGAAGGGCGCCGTCGCGGCCATCGACCCCAAGACCGGCAAGATCCTGGCCCTGGCGTCCACCCCGTCCTACGACCCGTCCTCCTTCGCCGGCTACTCCGGCAAGGACGAGAAGGCGTGGCTCGCGCTGGAACGGGACAAGGACAAGCCGAAGCTGAACCGCGCGCTGCGCGAGACCTACCCGCCCGGTTCGACCTTCAAGGTCGTCACCGCGGCGGCGGCCCTCGAGCACGGGGTCATCCAGGACATCGACGACCCGACGGACACTCCGGAGCCCTACATCCTGCCGGGCACCAGGACCCCGATGGTCAACCACGCGAGCGGCTGCGAGAACGCCAGCCTCAACGAGGCGCTCCGGGTGTCCTGCAACTCGGTGTTCGCGAAGCTCGGTGACGATGTGAGCCGCGACAAGATGGTGGAGACCGCGGAGAAGTTCGGCTTCAACAACCCGGAGATCGACACCCCGGTCCGCGCTTCCGCCTCCGTCTACGACAAGAAGATGTCCCGGGACGGCAACGCGCAGTCCTCCATCGGCCAGTTCAACACCGCGGCCACCCCGCTGCAGATGGCGATGGTCACCGCGGCGATCGCCAACGACGGCAAGCTGATGAAGCCTTACATGATCGACCAGCTGGTCTCCCCGAGCCTGGACGTCATCGAGAAGACCGAGCCGGAGGAGATGAGCCGGCCGGTCTCCTCGGAGAACGCCCAGCTGCTCCAGCAGATGATGGAGAACGTCGTCGAGAACGGCACCGGCGGCAACGCGGCCATCGACGGCGTGAAGGTCGGCGGTAAGACCGGTACGGCGCAGCACGGTGAGAACAACAGCAAGAACCCGTACGCCTGGTTCATCTCGTACGCCAAGACCGACAACGGCTCTCCGGTCGCCGTCGCGGTCGTCGTCGAGGACAGCAACGCCCGCCGTGACGACATCTCGGGCGGCGGCCTCGCCGCCCCGATCGCCAAGGCCGTGATGCAGGCGGTGCTGGGCGACAAGCAGTGACGAGGATCACTCCCGGCCTCCATACCTGCACATTGCGATACCGGTCGGGTATCAGCTGCCGATTGCGGGCGGATCAAGTACGGCGTGCCCGGTAGCCTTTGCGCGAAACAGCACACCGGAGGACCACACACGGGTGCGGTCGGGACTGACGGAGAGGGCTGGAACAGTTATGGAAGAGCCGCGTCGCCTCGGCGGCCGGTATGAACTGGGCTCGGTGCTCGGCCGTGGTGGCATGGCCGAGGTCTACCTCGCCCACGACACCCGGCTCGGCCGCACTGTCGCCGTGAAGACGCTGCGGGCCGACCTCGCCCGCGACCCGTCCTTCCAGGCCCGGTTCCGCCGTGAGGCCCAGTCCGCCGCCTCGCTCAATCACCCCGCGATCGTCGCTGTCTACGACACCGGCGAGGACATGGTGTACGACGGCGGCGCCGGCGGGTCCGGGGTCTCGATCCCGTACATCGTCATGGAGTACGTCGACGGCTCCACCCTGCGTGAGCTGCTTCACTCCGGCCGCAAGCTGCTGCCCGAGCGCACGCTCGAGATGACCGTGGGCATCCTCCAGGCGCTGGAGTACTCGCACCGCGCCGGGATCGTGCACCGCGACATCAAGCCGGCGAACGTCATGCTGACGCGCACCGGTCAGGTCAAGGTCATGGACTTCGGCATCGCCCGGGCCATGGGCGACTCCGGCATGACCATGACGCAGACGGCCGCCGTCATCGGCACCGCCCAGTACCTCTCCCCGGAGCAGGCCAAGGGCGAGCAGGTCGACGCCCGCTCGGACCTCTACTCCACCGGCTGCCTTCTCTACGAGCTCCTCACCGTGCGTCCCCCCTTCGTGGGCGACTCCCCGGTGGCGGTGGCCTACCAGCACGTGCGGGAAGAGCCGCAGCCGCCCAGCAACTTCGACCCCGAGATCACGCCCGAGATGGACGCGATCGTGTTGAAGGCGCTCGTCAAGGACCCGGACTACCGCTACCAGTCCGCCGACGAGATGCGCGCGGACATCGAGGCGTGCCTCGACGGCCAGCCGGTCGCGGCCACGGCCGCGATGGGTGCGGTCGGCTACGGCGGCGGTTACGGCGGGGACGACCAGCAGACCACGGCGCTGCGCCAGGCCGACCCGGCCGGCCAGACGTCGATGCTGCCGCCCATGAACCCGGACGACGGCGGCTTCGGTTACGACGACCGTCCGGACCGCCGGCGCCAGAAGAAGTCCAACACCTCGACGATCCTGCTGGTGCTCGCGGGCATCCTGGTGCTGGTCGGCGCGGTGCTGATCGGCAAGTCCCTCTTCGGCTCCACCGACGGCACCGGCGAGGTGGACGTGCCGCAGCTGGTCGGCCTCACGATGGAGGACGCCCAGAGAGCGGCGGAGAACTCCAAGGTGGAGGTCGCCCAGGCCAGCACCGCACGCTGCGACCAGCCGAAGGGCAGCATCTGCTCCCAGGACCCGGCGCCCCCGAAGCAGATGAACGAGGGCGAGACGATCCAGGTCGTGGTCTCGGAGGGCGCCCCGAAGGTCAAGGTCCCGGACGTCGTGGACAAGGACGTCGAGGACGCGACCGAGATCCTCGAGGCCGACAAGTTCAAGGTCGAGACCAAGGAGGTCGAGTCCGCGGACGAGGACCCCGGCACGGTCCTCGAGCAGACCCCCGAAGGCCGCTCCATGGCCGAGACCGGCGCGACGGTGACGCTGACGGTCGCCAAGCAGGCCAAACAGGACCTGCCCAGCGTCGTCGGCCAGCAGTTCGAACAGGCGAAGAATCAGCTCGAGCTGCTCAAGTTCGAGGTCGTCAGGGTCGACATCGACTCGGACAAGCCCGCCAACGAGGTCGTCGCGCAGGACCCGCAGCCCGGCAAGGTCGCCAAGGGCAGCAAGGTCACCCTCCAGGTCTCCAAGGGCCCGCAGCAGACCCAGGTGCCGGTCCCGGCGCAGATCCTCGGCAAGCGGGTCGGTGAGGCGAAGCAGATCCTCGCCCAGGCCGGATTCACCAACGTCCAGGTCGCTCCCGGCAATCCGGGGGACGACAACGCGATCGTCACCGGGTCCAACCCTTCCCCCGGCACTCCTGCCGACCCGGCCACCACCCCGGTCGTCCTCACGACGATCGGCGGTGACGGCGGCAACGGCGGCAATGGAGGTAACGGCGGCAACGGCGGCTTCTTCGGTGGCATCGGCGGCGACGACTGACCGGCGCCCGCCTCCGTGAACGGCAAGCAGTGAGCCCCGGCACCCTCGAAGGTGCCGGGGCTCACCCGCGTCCGGGGCGGTGGGAAGCTAGCGCAGCTCCGCCGGCGGGGTGCGCTTCGCGTCGACCTTCTCCGTGCGCTCCAGCTCGCCCCACACGATGTACCGGTAGTCCGAGGTGTAGATCGGCGTGCAGGTCGTCAGCGTGATGTAACGGCCGGGCTTCGTCCTCCCGGACTCCTCAGGGACCGGCTGAAGCACGTCCACGTTGTACTTCGACGTCTTCGGCAAGGTCTTGTAGACCTTGTAGACGTACCAGGTGTCCTTGGTCTCGAAGACCACCGGATCACCGTTTCTGATCTTGTGGATGTTGTGGAACTTGGCTCCGTGCCCGTCCCTGTGCGCCGCCAGCGTGAAATTGCCCTTGTCGTCCCAGGGGAGGGCCGACCTGATCGGCTCGGTGTAGTAACCGGCGATGCCGTTGTTGAGCTCCTTGGTGTTGGTGCCCTTCTTCACCAGGACCTCGTCGTCGCCCATCGCGGGTACGTGGAGGAAGCCGATGCCGTCCTTGGTGTCCAGCGCGCCGGGCCCGCTGTTCGCCCAGTCGTCGCGGATCCGGTCGCCCTGCCGGGACGACTCACGGTCGGCCAGAACGTTGGTCCACCACAGCGAGTAGACGACGAAGAGCCCCAGCACCACACCCGCGGTGATCAGCAGCTCTCCGAAGACACTGATGGCGCCGGCGATCCGGCCTCGTGCACGTGCCACTGCACCTGTTCCCTGTCTTGAGGTGTCTCAGCCGACGAGCGCGTCGGGTTTGCCCTTGCTGCGCGGCCGTTCCTCGACCATCTTGCCCCACACGATCATTCGATATGTACTCGTGAATTCGGGGGTGCAGGTCGTCAATGTGATGTAACGGCCGGGCTCCTTGAACCCGGACTGCTCCGGTACAGGACTGATCACGCTCACGTTCGACGGCGAGGTCTGCGGAAGGATGCTCGCCATCTCGTACGTGTAGTACGTGTCCTGGGTCTCGACGACGATCGGATCTCCGCGCTCGAGGCGGTTGATGTACCGGAACGGCTCGCCGTGGGTGTTGCGGTGGCCCGCGACCGCGAAGTTGCCCTGCTTGTCCTCGGGCATCGCCGTCTTGAGCTTGCCCTCGCCGTAGTGGCCGACCATGCCCCGGTCGAGCACGCTCTGCTTGTCGATGCCCTCCGCGATCGGCACGACGACGTCCAGCTTGGGGATGTACATGATGGCGAAACCCTGACCGGGCTCGAAGGCGTCGGGCTTGCGGCCCTTCGCCCAATCGTCCTGGATCTTGTTCGCCGCCTTGTCGGCCTGTTGTCCGGCGAGCACGTTCGTCCACCACAACTGGTAGGTGACGAACAGCAGCATCAACACACCGAAGGTGATGAACAGTTCACCGATCGCACGACTTGCGATGACCGCGGGACTGTCCTTCGCGGCACGCGCGGCTCGCCGGGCCTCGACACGGGAGAGCGGCTTCCCCGGCTCCCCGGCCACCGGTGGCGCGGCCGGGGCGGCGGCGCGTCTGCGACCGCGCCCCTTGGCGGCGCGGCGCCGCTCGGCCCGCCCGGGGCCCGGTGGCGTCTCCGCCGCACGGCGGGTGTCGGACGTGCGCAGGGCCACCGTCTCGTCGTCGGCCACAAGGATCGGGTCCGAGACGGGAGTTCGCCGTTGCTCCGGCCCCGGCGCGGCCGCCTGTGCGGGCAAGGAGACCGTGTCAGGCGCCGCCGCGGACCCGGCGGCGTACCAGTCGTGCCGTGGCTCCTCCGGGGCGCTCAGAGCCTCTTGGAGAGCCGACCACTCCTGCTGCTCCGGCTCGTGATGCCGTGGCCCGGCGGGCGCCGCCATGCCGGTGGCCCCGGTCTCCGGCGCCGCGATGTCCGCGGCCGGAGGGACGTTCGTCGCCCGGAACCACGGCGAGCCCCGCCGGTCGGGAGGGACGGGATCCGTCAACGGGTCGTACGCGGGCTCACTCTGCCCCTCGGCGCCGTACCCGTACGGGCCCTCGTACTCGTATTCGTGCTCGTGCCCCGGGCGCACGGCGCTCACGCCAGAGCCTTGCCCACCACCGGTGCGAGTCCCGCCGACCGCCCGACCGCCCCGGCGTCGCCGCACTGCACCAGCCAGTTGGCGAGCATCCGATGGCCGTGCTCGGTGAGGACCGACTCGGGGTGGAACTGCACGCCCTCGACCGGCAGTTCGCGGTGCCGCAGACCCATGATGATGCCGTCCGCCGTACGGGCCGTCACTTCCAGCTCGGCGGGGAACCGCGCCGGCTCCGCCGCCAGCGAGTGGTAGCGGGTGGCGATGAAGGGCGACGGCAGGCCCGCGAAGACGCCCGTGCCCTCGTGGGTGACCGGCGAGGTCTTGCCGTGCAGCAGCTCCGGGGCCCGGTCCACCACCCCGCCGTACGCGACGGCCATCGACTGCATGCCCAGGCACACGCCGAACACGGGAACACCGGTGGCGGCGCAGTGCCGCACCATGTCGATGCACACGCCGGCCTCTTCCGGTGCGCCGGGACCGGGTGACAGCAGTACACCGTCGAAGCCGTCCTGTGCGTGCTCGAGGGCGACCTCGTCGTTGCGCACGACCTCGCACTCGGCGCCGAGCTGGTACAGGTACTGGACGAGGTTGAAGACGAAGCTGTCGTAATTGTCGACGACGAGAATGCGCGCGCTCATCGGGCTGCTCCCTCTCCGTCGACCGTCACGTCGCCGAACGGGAGCAGCGGCTCGGCCCACGGGAAGACGTACTGGAACAGCACGTAGACGACCGCCAGGACGAGCACGAGCGAGAGAACCGCCCGCACCCATGCGTTGCCCGGCAGATGCCGCCAGATCCAGCCGTACATGCCGTCCCTTTCCGTTCGGTACGGCACCAGACTAAAGGGCCGCAGAGGCGTGTGGGTCAGCTGCGCAAAGCTGGTGGTTTGCCGTCGGTCACAGGGTGCGTGGCGTCGAGGTGCGCCCAGACGACGAGACGGTGGCTACTGCCCCACTCGGGCTCGCAGGTGGTGAGTGTCAGATAGCGCCCCGGCTCGTCGAAGGGGGTGGCTTCCCGCCTCAGGGGGCGGGGGACCGGTTCGATCACGCCGATGTCGCCGGGGACGGTCCGGTGGGGCCGGTTGGCGATGCGGTAGGTGAACCAGGTCGTACCGTCGGTGAGCACCACCTCGTCACCGGGCCGCAGTTCCGGGAAGTCCTTGAACGGGTCCCCGTGGGTACGGCGGTGGCCCGCGACGGCGAAGTTGCCCGTGGCTCCGAGCACTCCCGTGGAGGCGTAGTGCCCGAGCCCTTTCTTGAGGACCCCGGGCTCCGTGCCCTGGAGGACGGGCCGGTCCCACTCTTCACCGAACCGGGGGATGTACATGACCGCGAAAGGTTCACCCGGCTCGTACGCCGTGGCCGTGGACGCGGGTGCGGAGGTGCTGCCGGGCTCCGGTGCCTTCGCCGCCCAGTCGGCCCTCAGCCTGCCGATCTCCCCGGCGGTGGCGCTGTCGGCCTCGATCCCGGTCCAGAACAGCAGATGGACGACGAACAGCACGATCAGGGCGCCGATGGTGACGCACAGCTCGCTGAAGGTCCGGACGAGCACACGCACCGAGATCGACACCGGCTCCCCCAAGTGCCACAGGCAGGCTTACCCGACGGGTTTCGCGTAGTGCAGATCCACTGTGCCGGAGTAGCCGGGAAGAGTCACCGTCTCGTTCTCGTCGACCTTCCAGCCGAGGCCGTAGGCCTCCACGTACAGCTGGTAGTTCTGGATCGCGGGCGAGTCGGCCAGTGCCTTCTTGAGCACGTCCTGATCACCGACAGCGGTGATCTTGTAGGGCGGTGAGTAGACCCGGCCCTGGAGGATCAGCGTGTTGCCCACACAGCGCACGGCGCTTGTGGATATCAGCCGCTGGTCCATGACGCGGATGCCCTTGGCGCCGCCCTGCCACAGTGTGTTGACGACGGCCTGGAGGTCCTGCTGGTGGATGACCAGGTCGTTGGCCTGCGGTTCGGGATAGCCGGGCGCGGCCCGGGCGTCCGGCGGGGCGTCGTCGAGGGTGACGGTCAGGGCGCTGCCTTTGAGGGGCTCGGTGCCCGCGGCCTTCTCCAGCGCCGCCAGCTTCGCGTCCTCGGCCTCGGTGGAGCCGTCGTCGCGCTGGGCAAGGGCGTCCACGTCGCCGCGCACGGCCGAGGTGGACTCCTCGAGGTCGCCGTTCTTCTCGCTCCGCTGCTTGATCAGGTCGGAGAGCCTCAGCAGGGAGTCGTCCGTGCGCAGGTCCGTACCCTTGGCGGTGTTGAAGCTGGTCACGAAGATCAGTCCCGCGAGGGCGAAAACGGCAGCCGTCAGCAGCCGGACCGGTCGCCACGTCGAGCGGCGAACGGGGCCTTGCGGGGAGTCGGCAGAATTGCTCAACGTACCCTTATCTCCTTCGGCACCGCGGAAGCACTACGCTAACGGACGCCCGGGGGCGGCAGTGGCCCCCCTGGCTCCGGCCCCGGCGCCAGCCACAGTTAGTTCCCTGCGCGGTAACGCAGCGCATCGACAGGAGAGTCCCTCGTGCCGAAGTCACGTATCCGCAAGAAGGCCGACTTCACGCCGCCTCCGGCCGCGAAGCAGGCGGCGACCATAAAGCTCACCAACCGCAGCTGGGTCGCGCCGGTGATGCTCGCCCTGTTCCTGATCGGACTCGCTTGGATCGTCCTGTTCTACGTGACAGAGGGCGACCTGCCGATCAGCAGCTTCGGTAACTGGAACATCGTCGCCGGCTTCGGGTTCATCGCCGCGGGGTTCGGCGTCTCGACCCAGTGGAAGTAACTGCTCCGCAGCCGGGCACACGAGCCGGGTCCCCAGTTGTCCACACCGTTTTCCACAGGCCGGGGAAAAGGTCAGAAGATCTGTGGATAACTCTCGGCCCGTTGACGCCGATGTGACTGCGTCGACCGGGCCCCTGAAGCGGTCCGCCCCTTGTCGCCCCTGGAAAAACCCAGGTCAGGGACAAGGGGCACGCTTGTTCCACACACGATGCACAAGATCCGCCACACGCTGTGGACAACTCTGGGGAAAGCTCCACTCCCGTTGCTGTCAGGTCATGTGATGGCGGCGGTCCTCGCCACGACGGCGACGACGCAGAGGAGCACGACCCCAGCGCAGACGGCGGACTGCACGGCGTTGCGGCGCTTTCCCTGCGGTGCGTGCACCAGGCCGTAGGCGATCACGACTCCCGCCACCAGGCCACCGATGTGCGCCTGCCAGGCGATGCCCGCCCAGTAGAACGTGATGACCAGGTTGATCGCGATGAGCACCATGATCGGACGCAGGTCCTGCCGCATCCTGCGCATCAGCACCACGGTGGCGCCGAGCAGGCCGTAGATCGCGCCGGAGGCGCCCAGCGAGCCCTGGGCCGGTGACTCGATCAAGTACGTGAAGGCGCTGCCGGCCAGGCCCGAGATCAGATACAGCGCGAGGTAGCGCACCCGCCCGAGCGCCTCCTCCAGCGGACCGCCCAGCCACCACAGCAGCAGCATGTTGAAGAAGATGTGCCAGGTGGTCTCGTGCAGGAACATCGCCGTGGCCAGGCGGTACCACTCACCGTCCGCGACCCCTACGACCTCCGCGAGGCTCGGGTCGTACGCGTAGCCGATCATCGTGAACCGGTTGACGAACTCGTCCTCGAGCCCGAGCGCCAGACCGAACACGGCGATGTTAAGGGCCAGGATGATTTTCGTGATCAGCCGGGGGTCGGCCGCGATCGCACCACCGGCGATGGTCCGCGGCCGGGTCGCGTTCGGACGGTGTCCCGTACCGGAACCGGTGCGGACACACTCCGGGCAGTGGAACCCGACCGACGCGTCGACCATGCAGTCCGTGCAGATCGGCCGCTCGCAGCGGGTGCACGTGATGCCCGTCTCCCGGCCGGGGTGGCGGTAGCAGCTGGGCAGGCCGTGGGCGTCCCGCGGCTCCTGCGGACCGCCTGGCGCCTGGTCCATGGGATCACCTCACCAATCTGGGCTCACGACGTCGCCCCGCCCATCCTTACGGATGGACGGGGCGCAAAGGTTCCCCTGTGGAAAAAGGCCGCGGCCGGCTTCAGCGCGTCTCGACGACGACGGACTCGATCACGACGTCCTCGACGGGCCGGTCGGTGCGCGGGTTCGTCGGGGTGCCGACGATCGCGTCGACGACCTTCTTGCCCGCCTCGGTGCTGACCTCACCGAAGATGGTGTGCTTGCGCGTCAGCCACGCGGTGGGAGCCACGGTGATGAAGAACTGGGAACCGTTGGTCCCCGGGCCCGCGTTGGCCATGGCCAGCAGGTACGGCTTGTCGAAGGCCAGGTCCGGGTGGAACTCGTCCTGGAACTCGTAGCCCGGGCCGCCGGTGCCGTTGCCCAGCGGGTCGCCGCCCTGGATCATGAAGCCGCTGATCACGCGGTGGAAGACGGTGCCGTCGTACAGCCTGTCCGTGGACTTCTTGCCGGTCGCCGGGTTGATCCACTCCCTCTTGCCCTGCGCGAGCTCGATGAAGTTCTTGACCGTCTTGGGCGCGTGGTTCGGCAGAAGCCGGATCTCGATGTCGCCTTGGCTGGTCTTCAGGGTGGCGTAAAGCTGCTCGGCCACGATCTGCCTTCCGTAAGTCTTCTGTGACGTCTCCCGATCCTTGCACGGAAGAGCCGCTCACGGAGAAATGCCGCCAGGTCGACGACCGAGCGGCGCGTTTCGGGTGGAACAGTGGCATCGTCGTCCACAAGCTCCCGGCATGACCCGGATGCCCGCCCCGCATGCCGGGGCGGCGTTCAACGGGCATGATTTTCAATCGGGTGGAAAGGCGGGACTGTACCCCAACTGGGGACAACCCCGATCACCCTCAGAACGCCACCGAGGAGGAGGATCCCGTGACCCGCATGGACAGCGTGCGCGCCGCGACCGGTACGGCGAAGGACAGCGTGCTGCACGCCGCGGACGTGGTGGCGCCTTACGCCGGCACGGCCAAGGACCAGGCCGCGCACTATGCGCACGAGGCCCGCGTACGGCTCGCGCCGAAGGTTTCGCAGGCCGCTACCGCGGCCCGTGTTCAGTACGGCAGTCGTGTCGCACCACACGTACCGCCGAAAGTCGATGTGGCCGCGCGCCGCGCCGCGGTACAGGCCAGGAGGGCCGCCCGTCAGGCGGCCGACTTCACCGTCCCGCGTGTCGAGCACGCGATGGCCGTGGCTCAGCCTGTTCGTGAGGAGGCTACGGCCCGTTCGGCTGCCGCTCTGGCCGCGCTGCGCGGTCAGGTGACGGCCAAGGAGATTCAGAAGCTTGTGAGGAAGCACGAGCGGCGGTCGAAGGCCGGTCGTCTCGCCAAGGGTCTCGCGGCCCTCGGCATTCTGGCCGGCGGAGCTTTCGCCGCGTGGAAGTGGTGGGACAAGCAGGCCAATCCGGACTGGCTGGTGGAACCGCCCGCTGCGACGGAGGTCTCCGACCGTGCCCCGCTGACTTCGGTCGACGGCAGCACCCAGGCCGGTCTGGACCCTGACGTCCAGGTGAAGCAGGACGAGGCCGAGGCGGGCGACGAGGACCGCCGCTGACGGCTTGTCCGTCTTGTTACGTCAGGCGCCGGGAGTGGATGACGCTCCCGGCGCCTCATGCTGCGAGGAGGGCGGGGCCGTCGCCCTGGTCGCCGCGCGCCGCGGAGAAATCGGCCGTGAGCACGACGGCGGAGTCTTCGGGGGCGTCCGCCGGAGAACCGGCGGGGACGGCCGAGAGGGCGCGGGGTGAAACCGTGGCGGACGCGGCAGAGGTGCCGGCGGGAGCCGGGGCGGAGGAACCGCCGGAGGAACCGGCCGAGGAGTCGGCGGACGGAGCGGCCGGGGCGGCGGCCGAAGCAGCGGTCCGGTTGTCGGCCTGAGCGTCGGCGCCTGTGGGGCTGCTCGTCGACGGGCCGTCACCGAGGTGGGCGGCGGAAGCCGCCTCGTGGGCGGGAGCCGCGGGGGACGACACCGCGGGGACCGGGGCGGCTGCCGAGGAGACACCGGGGGAAGCAGCGGCGCCGGATGCGCCCACGTACGGTGCGACCGGATACCCGCCACTCGTGTCGAGCGCCGGCAGATGCCTCACAGCGGGAGACGACCCGTGTGCCTCGGCGCTGATGCGCTGCTTCATCGTGGGCGGCAGCGACCGGTCGCGCACCGTGGGCGCCGGCCGTGTGAGCTGTCGCCTGGTCTGTGCGGGAACCGTCGGGCGCAGCGCCTTCGGACGGGCCGCCTCGGCCGGCTCCTCGGGAGACTGCGCGGCCGGCTGCGCCGTGGCGGCCGTCGCGGCGGCGGTGGTGAGCCCCACCGAGGCAAGCAGTGCAAAGAACGCGGTGATGAACGCGTTCCACAGATTCCTGACCTTGAAGGTGGCCATGACCCCTCGCTTTCGGGTTGAGCGTTTTACATACCTTCCTCATGATGTGGACGCATTCCGAGAAGTGGGGGAGCGACGCCGACGCTGCGCAGTTCTTCTGATGAACACCACCCGGATGGTCCAGCGGGCCGTGGCACGGACCCCGAGTTGCGCAGGCGCCCGAGGTCGTCCATTGCCTTCCGCCACCACGCCCCACACAGCGAACGCGCAGGTCAGCGGATCCATGGGGCCTGTATCCGCCGATCCTTCGACAGGCGGCTCCGGGTCAACGGGTGTGTTCCCGAGCCGGACTGATCCCCCTTCAGGACGCAACACGGGTGCGGAAGAAGCGCCGTGATCCGATTCGACAGACGCGGGTCCCGCCGCTACGGGGGCTACATGCCTACTTTGCTATCCCATTACGATCAGCCCCAACGCCGCGCACGCCACCTGACCAGGCGCGCCGGCAGAAAACCGGGGAGCAAGATTTGACCGTCAACGACCTGTCCGTCCTGGGGATCTCCGCACTGGAAGAGTCGATCTACCGGCACTTCCTGCGAAATCCCGACACTTCCGCGGACGACATCCACCTTCTGTTCCACACCTCGCTCGAGTCCGCGGCGGCCGCCAGGGACCGGCTGTGCGAACTGCGTCTGCTGAGATCCACGGAAGGCGAAGGCGGCCCGACCCTGTCCGCGGCGGACCCCGCCACGGCGGTCGATCAGCTGATCGACGTACGTCTGCGGGAACTGCACCAGGAGTTGCAAGCCGTCACCCAGGCCCGCCACTTGACGGCGTCCCTCTGCGCCGAACAAGGGGTGCACGCACTCCCGCCGCAGAGCGTGGAGCGGATGGAGAGCATTCCGCAGATCCGCAGCCGACTGGACGACCTGGCCTTCTTCGCCCGTGAGGAGGTGCTGTCCGTCGACCCCTACACCGCACTGACCGCCGACAGCATCGCCCACTCGCGCCCGCTGGACCTGCGCTGTCTGCGGCGGGGCCTGCGCATCCGGAACATCGTCATCAAAGAGGCCCTCGACGATCCGCCGACCCTCGCCTACCTGCGGGAGATCGCCGCGCACGGTGCCGAGATCCGGGTGACCGAGGAGGTGACGGAGCGCATCATCGTCTTCGACCGGCGTACGGCGCTCGTCCCGCTGGATCCGTCGGACACGGCGCGGGGCGCGCTGATGGCCCGGGAGACCGGGCTCGTCGCCAACATCCTGGCGCTGTTCGAGAAGATCTGGGACCAGGCCCAGCCCTTGGCCGAGCTCACCGATCCGACGGACACCACCAGCGGGGGACTGTCCGAGACGGAACGCCTGGTGCTGGAGTCCATGTGCCGCGTGGAGAAGGACGAGGTCGGCGCAAGGGAGCTGAAGATCTCCGTGCGGACGTATCGGCGGCACATCGCCGACCTGCTCCGCATCCTCGGCGCCGGCAGCCGCGCGCAGGCGGCACTGCTTGCGCGGGAGCGGGGCTGGGTCTGATCCGTGGGCCGCGGCGGCGGAGTGGCCCGGCACCCGCCGGGCCCGCCGCTGCGGGCCTTCGAGGACAGGGCCTTCCAGGCCGGTTTTCAGGACGGGCGGATGGACCACCCGGTCAGCGCGCTGTCCGTGAGCACCGCCTCCAGCCGCGTGCGGATCTCCTCGGGGGTGCCGGGGACGGAGCCGAGGAGGATGCCCAGGGCGATCTCGCTGTTGCCCACCGTCGACACGCACGCCGAGTCGGCGGGCAGCAGCCCGATGAGCCGGATCGCCGTCGTCTGTCCCGGCGCGGCGTTCTCGTCGGTCCTGAACACCGTGAACAACAGCTGTTCAGCGGTGCCCGGCGGCGCTGCGGCCGACCCGTCGTCCTTCATTGGTTCCTCCCGGTAGAGCTCGCATGAGCCGTCATGTCCCCCGTCGTCCTGTCCCCCGCCCGTGCGTGGGGATCAGGGTGAGCCTGGCACCCGGGTGAGCCGTGGGGAGGTCCCCTCGCTGACAGCATGCTGCAGCGGGGTGCCATGATCCTGCAGCCGCCGCGGCTGTCTGCCCGGTGCGGGCCCAACTAGCTTTCTGTGCATGGCAAACGAATCAGTGCACCCCCCACACGGCACCGGTGACGGCCGACAGGACGCCTCCTCCGGCAGGAGTCCCTGGTGGTACTACCCGGGGCTCGGCGCGTCGCTCGCCGTCGCCTTCGTCTGCATCGACATCGGCGGCAGCCTCGTGCCCGCCGGCCCGATCGCCGGTGCCGTCCTCGGTCCCACCCTGCTGACCTGGGCCGCGTCCCGCAGCCGTGGCAGCGCCGCCACGAAGGCTCTCTCCGCGACCGGTTCGCGCAACCTCTTCGGCCTCTATCTCGTACTGCTCGGGCTGGTCACGGCGGTCGGCCTCGGACTCGGCCTGGGTACCGACCTCACCGGCGCGGCGAGCGTCGCCGGTCTGGTGGCACTCGCCCTGACCGTGGTCCTGGGCCGCCAGGCGGACCGCAACGTCACCCGACCCGGCCACTCCTGACCCCCCACCCGTCGTCTTCGCTCCACGTTCCCGCTTCCGGCGCCACCGGGTCCCGACGGACCCGGTGGCGCTGTTCGTCGTCCGCACCTCAGTGGGCGGCCGCCGGCACGGCCCGCGGCAGGAACAGTCGCCCGGCCGCGCGGGATACGTCCTCGGCGGCGACCGCACGCAGCAAGCCGGGAAGAAGAAGGGGAAGTTCGGCATCGCCTCCTGCGGACACCGTTCGTCGCAGCAGGTCCGCACGGGCGGCCGGGGAATCGAAGGCGGCGAGCAACTGGGCGGCGCAGAAGTCCCGTACGGGTCGCAGTTCCTGCTCCGTGAAGGGCTCTGCGGCAAGCCGGTCGGCCTCGGCGCGGATGCCGTCCCAGGCTTCTTCCACAGCGTCGGCAGGCACGCGTCCGCGCAGAAAGGCGCGTGGCAGACCGCAGACCGTGTCCCGCCCCGTGTACATCTCGAAGCCCGCGACGGTGCGGTCCGCGAACCGCTCGGCGAGCCGGCCGCCGAAGAAGCCGCCCATGGCGGCGGTGGCCAGGAACCGTGCCGCCTCGTCGGCGGCGCCGGTGACCGGCCGCTCCGTGACGGACAGCAGGAGCCGCACATGAGTGCCGTCGACGGTGTGCAGTTCCCGCGGCGGTCCGTCGTACGGCGCGTGCGGCGGCCGAGCGGTTTCCGGTGCGGGCGCGGACTGCTCCCACTCCGCGGTCCAGGGCACGAGCACGTCCGCCGCCTGAGCGACGAGCGTGTCCGGGTCCAGTGCTCCAACGGCGATCAGCGTGCCGGCGCCGACCGCGGCGTGCTCGATCAGCTCCGCCCGTACACGGTCGTCGAGCTCCTCCTCCGGGGTACGCGGCGGGGCCGGCGTCCCCTGACGGTCGAGGGGCGACCACTCGGCGCCCAAGGCGGGCGCCAGGTCGGCGAGCACCCTCAGCCAGTCGACGGCCCGTCCGGCCGGTGCGTGCCCAAAGACGTCGATCCATTCACCGTCGGCGGCGATCGCGAACGATCCCCCGAAGTCCTCGGCCCGCGCGGCAGCACGCGTGTGCCGGGCGCCGGCACGGAGCCGTTCGCGGGCGGCGGCGGGGCTTCGCCATCCGGCCCGCCCGAGCGGCACTCGCCACCGCAGTTCCACCAGAGGGGAGCGGCGGTCGGCGACCGCGACCGCACGCGCGCCTCCGGCGAGTTCCACTGCGCGGCTGGGCAGGCGTCCCGGGGCCAGCGGCCCACCGGGGCCGGGAACCGGCAGCGCCCCGGGGCGTGGGAACGCGCCGGCCCCCTCCGCTGATCCGCCCGCCGCGGTCGACGACGGACGGAAGGGCTGCGGACGTGCCGGAACAGGGCGTGTGCGGCGGGCGCCGGGCTCGATGACCAGGACCGCCTTCGGCTGCTGCGCCAGTGAACGAGCCGCGTCAGCCACCTGATCGGTCCGCACCTCCCGTATCAGCCCGGAGATCTCCTCGAGCAGTTCTGCTCTGCCGAACAGGCTCTCCAGCCGGCCGAGCGCGCGGGACCTTGTCTCGATGTCCCCGTGGGCGCGCTCGTGCTCCACCGCCATCAGCCGGGCCGCCCGGGGAACGGCGTCGTCCAGACCCGGATCCTCCGCCCAGGTGCGCAGCCGGTCCGTGATCGCACCGACCACGTCCTCGGGGCTCCGGCCGTTCGGAAGGACGGCCGTCACCACGAGCGGATCCGGGTCCCTGGCGTCCAGCGGTCCGAAGAATCCGCAGCTCGCGGCAGCCGAGGGGAGGCCGAGGGCGGCCGCCCCGTGGCGGTTCAGCAGTGCGGCCAGTACCGCGTGGGCGAGATAGCCCGGCAGATCGGTCTCCGGGTCGGGCAGGCGGTGGCCCAGGGCCAGCACGGTGGCACTGACTCCCGGCTCCTGGTACCTGGCCCAGCGGTCCGCCGTCAAAAGGGGTTCGTGAAGGGTGGGCGGCAGCGGGTGCGGCCGTGCGGGAATACCGCCGAAATGGCGTTCGATCAGCGCACGGGTGGCATCCGGCTCGGCCGCGCCGACAACGGTGAGGACAGCGTTGCCTGGTGCGTAGTGCGCGGTGAAGAACTCCTCGCAGTCCGCGATCGTGGTCCGCGCCAATGCGGCCGGATCGCCGTACCCGTCATGGGCGTTGGCGTGCCGGCCGAAGAGAACTCCGGGCAGCAGGGGCCAGGGGAGACCGCCGTAGGGCCGGTCCGTGGTCGCGCCGTGGATCTCGTCCGCCACGCCCGCCAGCTGTTCGGCCAGGTGGTGCTCCGTGAACAGGGGGGCCCGCATCCGGTCGGCCTCCGCGAAGAGCGCCTGCTCCAGGGCCTCCGCCGGGGCGACCTGGTAGTAGTCCGTGTAGTCCTGGTGCGTGGTTCCGTTGGCACGGCTGCCGAGCCGGTGCACATGGTCGTAGAACCGGCCTCCGGGAAGGCTGGCGCTGCCGCGGAACATGAGGTGCTCGAAGAGGTGTGCGAAGCCTTCACGGCCGGGAGGCTCGGACCGGAATCCGACGCCGTAGTGCACGGACACCGCGGCCCTGGGGATGCCCGGCTGATGCTGGAGCAGGACCCGCAGTCCGTTGGGCAGGGTGAAACGGTCGAGGCCGGCGGCGACCGGCGCGGGCAACGTCATGTCACCGCTCCCCGCAGGCCGATGAGGAAGCGAAGGAAGTCCGCGTACTGGTGGAAGCTGTCCACGGGCTCGTCGAGGTACGCGGCGATGTCGTGGACGTGCAGCATGATGCGCAGTACCGCGAGCCACTGCCAGTCGGCGCCCGGATCACGGCCGTACCCCTCGCACAGGGCGTCGATGTGGGCCTGCCAGGCGACGGGGTCGCCGCCCAACTGCCACTTGAGTTCGACGAGTTCGCCGATGATCCAGCCGATGTCGACGTACCAGGGGAGGACACTCAGGTCCTCGCCGGCCAGCAGCGTCGCCGAACCGTCGGAGCCGGCGATCAGCGAGCCCAGGCCGGCCGCACCGTGCGCCAGCACCGTGGAGGTGTCCCCGACGACCCGCTGGTGCCATCCGCGTACCGTCGCCCATGCCGGGTCACCGAGCGCCTTGCGTATCTGCTCGGCGGCCTGGGCGGCGCGCGGTGCGGGGGCGCGGCCGGTCAGCCAGCTGTCCAGCCGGTCGAGCCCGCGGGACCCGTGGGCACGGGCCGAGGCCGGCGGCGGCACGTCATGCAGCGCCCTCAGCGTCGTACCGAGGTCCCGCAGCGCCTGCGGCGGCACGGCACCGGGCCCACCGGTGAGCAGCAGATACGCGACGGAGTGCTCCCCCTCGAGGTGGTACGTGCGGCCGACGCCGTCGGCCGCGCCGAAGACGACACGGGCACCGGGACCTGTCACGACGGGAAGCGTGCGCGGCACGGGAACGAACGGAGCGGGGGCGTACGGGCCGGGAGTTCTGCGCCACTGATGGAGCCCTCCGGCCAGCGGACGGACCTCGGTGCGCAACAGGCCGGTGCCGTAGCGGGTCACCGCATCCGCTTCGATGGTCTGGAGCGTCACAGCAGTGCCTTTCTTTCCGGGTGGACACGGTGGTCGTCGACGAGCTGGACGCGCCGGCCCTCGAGCCGTTCGATCACTTCCGGCAGGGTCGGTGGGACCCATGCCTCCATACGGCCGGTGGTGAGACTGCGGCCCTGCTCGGGCGGCACCATCACCACATTGGGACGGGCCGACAGCTGCGACCAGTGCTCACGGAACGCAGGACTGTCGAGACCGCCGGGCGGCAGCGCGGGCGCCACGGCGATCGGTGCGCGGGTGCACTGGGCGGCGAGCAGTGAGGGGCTGTCGGCCAGGCCCAGGGCCAGGCGCGCCGTGTAGTGGAGCGTCGCCGGGTAGACGACGAGCGCCTCGGCCCATTCGGCGAGCGCCACATGGCGGGCGTGCACCTCGTCCTCAGGCCACTCGTCGAAGAGGACGTCCCCGGCGACCCGGTGGGCGAGCGCCTGCCGGGTGACGAAGCGCCGGGCGCTGCCCGTGAGAACGACGGACACTTCGAGGCCGGTGTAGGAGGCGCGCAGCCAGTCGAGCCAGAAGGGCAGGCTGGTCGCATAGGCGGAGCCGGTGCTCACCATCAGGAGCCGTTCCACGCCCAATGCAGGTGCGTGCGGCGCTTGCGCGGGTGACTCCTGTGACGACGGAACAGCCGCCGGTCGCGCTGCCGACGGACGGTCGACGGAAGGGGACGCAGGATCAGGACCCGTGTGCGTCCGGAACAGCGGGGTCCGCGCGGGGGAGGCAGGACGGGACCACGTCGGGGCTTGCGTCATGAGAGCACCTCGCGCAGGAGTGTTTCGAGTTCCTTCAGGGCCGTCCGGGTCCCGGTGGTGGCGAAGACCCCGGAGACGTTGAGGACGATCTCGTCGACACCGGCGCTTCGGTACTCGGCGAAGGCCTCGGCGATGTCCAGCGGCCCGCCGTACACGAAGGCGCCCCCCTCGATCAGGGCCTTGGCACTGGCCACAGGGTCGGTCTCCATGTCCACATCGATTCCGGACCGGCGCAGCATGTCCCGGTAGTGCGGAAGCGACATGTGGGCCGAGTTGCTCGCGAGTGCCACGTCCGTGGGTTCCCGGCCGTCCGCGGCCAGGGCCACCGGCACCATGGCCACCAGCCGGGGCCGCGCCCGCCCTGCGCGTGCTGCGCCTTCCTCGAGCGCCGGCACCACCACGTCGCGCAGATAGCCGGCGGGGGTGAGCCAGGTGATGGCGGTGTCGGCGACCTCACCGGCAAGCCGGGCCATGCCGGGGCGCAGCACTCCGAGCCCTACCTCGACCTCGGGCCGGGGCTGCACCGGGAGTCGGCCGCGGACGCGGAAGAACTCACCGTCCAGGTCGACCGCTTCGCCGTCCAACAGACCCCGCACGGCCGTGACGTACTCACGGCAGGCGCCGAGCTGGCTGCGATAGGGGGCGCCGAGCAGGTTCTTCTGCAGGATGCCGGCACCGGGCCCGAAGCCCGCCACCACGGGATGGTTCATGGTGACCGCCAGCGACTGGGCTTGAAGTGCGGCTTCGTACGGGTGACGCAGCGGCATCACGGTGACTCCGGTGCCGGCCGGGACACGGAAGCCGGAGGCGGCCATGTAGGCGAACGTCTGGTGCGGTTCACCGACGGACGACTGGCCCTGCCACAGGCGGTGGGCCCCGGTCCATTGGGTGAGCGCCGCATAGGGCAGCGCCTGCTCCGGACGCGAGGGAGTGAAGGGCATCAGTACCGAGTACTGAGGCATGGCGGTCGAGGTGGCGGTGCCGGTCATGAAGGCTCCTGGGAACGATGTCGGGGCAATGTCGGCCCGACCGTGTTTCACGTGAAACGTGGCAGGGCGGTGGCGGCCGGGCGATGTTTCACGTGAAACAAGCCGACGGGGGGCCAGGGCGGGAGTCGGTCAGGCAGCGACCGGTGCGCGGAAATCCGCGCCGAGCGACTGGCCTGCCACGAGCTCGGCGTAGGCGGGGCAGCGGTCCACAAGAGCGGCGTGTCCCCCCTCGTCCGTGACGGCACCCCGGTCCATGACGATCACGTGATCGGCGTGCTGAATGGTGGAGATCCGGTGGGCGACCACAACCACGGCGCGCTCTGCCGCCAGCCGGTCCACGGCCAGCCGCAGCCTCTGCTCGTTGACGCTGTCCAGATGTGACGTGGGCTCGTCGAGGAGGACCAGGTCCGCGTCGGCAAGGACCGCACGGGCCAGCGCCAGTCGCTGCCGCTGGCCACCGGACAGCCCGGTGGCGCCGTCGAGCACGGTGTCCAGACCGTCGGGGAGCGCCCGGATGTCCTCGGCCAGGCCGACCCTGTCCAGCACCGAGTACAGGGTGGTGTCGTCGGCAGGTCGCCGGCGGCCGAGAACCAGGTTGGCGCGTACGGACTCCTGGAGGAGGGTGGATGCCTGGTCGACATAGGCGATGCGGCTCCGCAGATCCGCCGGGGACCAGTCGGACAGATCCCTGCCGTGGACCTCGATGCGACCGCTGTCGGGTTCCATGAAGCGCTCGATCAGGGACAGGACAGTGGTCTTCCCCGAGCCGGAGAGACCCACGACCGCGGTAAGACCCCGGCCCGGAACGGTGAAGCGGGCGCCGCGCAACACAGGGCGCTCGGCCTCGTAACCGAACACCACATCCTCGAAGCGGACGGCCGGAACCTCCGCGGAGGCGACGGCTCGCTTCTGTACGGAGGCAGACCGGGGCGCGGCCGTCGCCACGTCCGGGGAGTACGTACCCTCCTCCGCCGGCAGGGCGAAGACGTCCTCGAAACGCTTACGGGCCACCAGGCCCAGCTGGATGCCGCTGACGCCGGACGCGGCCATGATCAGCGGGGCGGTCAACTGCAGCAGGTAGAGGAGGAAGGCGACGAAGTCCGCAAGGAGGAGGTGTCCGTCCAGCATGCGCGCACCGCCGCCGACGACGACGGCGACCAGCGCGATCTGCTGTCCGAGATTGATCACCGGCACCATCAAGGACTCCATGCGGGCGGCATCGGTCTCGAGCTTCGCCACCTTCCGGGCACGCTCCGCCAGGTTCGCGGACACGGTGTCCTCGGCTCGGTACGCCTTGATGACGGTGAGGGAGTCGAGTGCGGCGACGAAGCTCTGGGCGAGTGTGCCGACCTCCTCGCCCACGGCGGCGTACTTCCGGCGCAGCCCTTTTACGACAAGCGTGATGATGCCCACGGCGGCCAGGAACGCGCCGACCGTGATCAGCAGCAGGACCCAGTCGAGCAGCCCCATGACCACCAGCGTGCCGAGGACCGTGATGCCTGCCATCGGCAACTGCACGGGGCCGATGTCGATCAGGTTCTTGATCCGGGCGGCGTCCGAGGTGAGCCGGGCCACGAGATTGCCGCTGCCCTCGCGCCGGGCATCGGCGAGCCGCAGGCCGAGCGAGTGCCGCATGGTCCGTACCCGCAGCCGGCAGATGAGCCGCTGTCCCATCCGGCCGAGCAGGAAGGAGGCCAGCGCTCCCGCGGCGGCGGACCCGAATCCTGCCGCCACCATCACGGCGGCCCATACGGTGAGGCCTTCCCCGCTCTGGATCGCGCCGAGCAACTTGCCGACGACCAGCGGCAGAGCGAGCGTCGCCCCGGTGGAGACAAGGGCGAGCAGGCCCACGGCCGCCAGTTGCAGTCCGTTGCCGCGGGCGAGTTCCCGCAGCACCTTCAGCTCGGCCGCGGGGGCCGCCCCGGGCCCGGCTGTGTGCTTCATGGCAGTCCAACTCCTCTGATCAGTACGGTGGTCGGGCACGGTGCGCATCGGCGTCACGCCGGCGGGCCGGTGGGTCGGCCGCGCCGAAGCCGTTGACGGCAGTTGCTTCCGCCGCGCGGCGGCGACAGCGCAGGCCAGGTCGATACGGTGGCGCGGCTGCGCAGGCGGATCCGGATCCAGAACCTGGTTCGGGCAGGAGACGAAAGTCCGCGAGTCAGAGACGGGCGCCGCGCAGGGCGTCCTTCACCTTGACGATCCCGCCGTGCTGCAGCAGTCCCCCGGCGTAGACCCGGCCGCCGAGGCGGATCAGCACGACGGCGGTGACGAGCATCAGACCGAATGCCGTGCCGATCTGCCACCAGGGCACGTCCTCGTATGCCATACGGACAGGCATGGCGGCCCAAGAGACGCCGGGCACAAGGGAGAGGATCTCGACGGTGGCGGAGTCGGTGGTCCCGGCCAGCGCCAGGCCGGGACCGATCAGCCCCAGCATCTGGATGCCGTTGACCGGTCCGACCACGTGGTTGACGTCCTCGGGGCGGGAGACGAGCGAGCCGGCCACCGCGTAGAGGGTCACGAAGAGGATGTAGCCGGGGACGAACCAGACCAGCACGTTCAGTCCGGCACCGACGGCGTCCGCCGGGGCCTCGAAGAGACCGAAGGCGACCGCCGCGCCCAGGCAGGCCGTTGCCAGCACCAGGATCTGGACCAGTGCGGACGCGCCGAGGCCGACGATCTTCCCTGCCAGCAGATGGCGCGCCCTGACCTTGGCGAGCAGCACTTCCGCGATCCGGCTGGACTTCTCCTCCGCGACGCCCTGTGCGACGGCGAGGCCGGACACCAGCATCAGCATGAAGAGGATGAAGACGGCGGTGGCCGCGGTGGTGGTGCGCTGGATCGTGCGTACGGCGTCCGGGTCCAGCGTGGTGGTCGCCAGCGGCGGCACCGCCGCGGCCTCGGCTGCCTCCGCCGCGGTGAGTCCGTGCCCGCGCAGCGATGCGTCGAGGACGACGGCCCGATGGGCCTCCTGGAGCAGACGGCCCAGCTCCTCCGGCAGTTCGCGCTGGACGACGATTCCGCCCTGTCCGTCGATCACGGCGGCATCGGCCTTGCCGTCACGCACCGCCGCCCGGGCCGCGTCGGCATCGGAGGCGGTGGAGACGTCGGCGTGGGGGCGCAGGACGGGCGCCAGCGCCGACTGTTCCCCGGCGAGGGCCACGCTCGGCCGTTCGCCTCCGCCGCTCTGGAAGTAGCTGGTGGCGCCGAAGGTGACGGCCATCATGATCGCGGTGATCGCGACCGACATCCAGAAGGCTTTGTTGGTCAGCTGCTGGGCGAGTTCCCTGCGCGCGATGGCGAGGACGAGCACGCTGTCCCGCACCCGTCGCTGGTCCGTTCCCGCCGCGTCACCCGGCCGCTGCACGGTCCCGGTGCCCCGGTCGTCCGCGGCCTTCCGTCCGGTCCGGTCCTTGGGCTGTTGTTCCGTCTGCTGTGCCATGTGATCGTCGCGTTTCATCGTCTGGGGTGCCATGGGGGTCAACCGCCCACTGATTCACGGAAGATGTCGGCGAGTGCCGGCCTGCGGCGCCCGAAGCGCTCGACCTCGCCCGCGGCGCCCGCCACTTCGAGGATCCGCGCGGCCGGCACGCCGTCCGCCACCCGGAGCAGGACCGTACGGCCCTGCTTCCCTAGGACCTCGACGCCGTCGACGCCCTCGAGAGCACGGGACCAGTCGTCCTCGGCACCGCTCAGTTCGACCTCGAGAGGTCCGCGGTCGGCGCCGGAGCGCAGTTCCTCGACGGTGCCTTCCGCGACGAGAGCCCCGTCCCTGACGATGCCGACGCGGTCGCAGAGCCGTTCCACGAGGTCGAGCTGATGGCTGGAGAAGACCACGGGAACCCCGCGGCGAGAGAAGTCCGTCAGGGCATCGGCCATCGCGTCGACGGCCACCGGGTCGAGTCCGGAGAAGGGCTCGTCGAGCACCAGGACGTCCGGGTCGTGGATGAGGGAGGCGATGAGCTGGACCTTCTGCTGATTGCCCAGCGACAGTTTCTCCAGCGCGTCCTTGGGCGCCGCCACGACACCCAGCCGCTCCATCCACTCCTCCGCGCGGCGGCGTGCGACCGAGCGCTCGACACCGCTCAGAACGGCGAAGTGCACGAGCTGGTCGCGCGGCGTCATCTTGGCGTAGAGCCCCCGCTCCTCCGGCATGTAGCCGAAGCGGGCCCGGGAGGCGGCGTCGACCGGCCGGCCCTGGAGGCGGACCTCGCCGCTGTCGGCCTGGAGGACGCCGAGGGCGATGCGCATGGCGGTCGTCTTGCCGGCGCCGTTCGCCCCGCAGAAGCCGAAGAGTTCGCCGGGCCTGACGCCGAACGTCAGCCCGCGCAGCACCTTCCGCTCTCCGAAGGCCTTGTGCAGTGCGTGGAACTCAAGCATTGCGGAACTCCAGCAGGGAACGGACCGGAGTGGCCGGGCCCTCCCACGAGAGCCGCAGGCCGGCCGTGGCGGCCAAGGCCTTGATCTCCGCGACCGCGCGGACCGGACGCGGCATCACGGCGCGGATGTAGAGCTCGGTGGCGGCCGTGGCAGGACCGTCGGCCTTCACCGGAATGTTGACGTCGGCGATCAGGACGCGGCCGTCGCGGCCCGCCGCCTCGGCGACCCGGCGCAGGATCGCGACGGCCTGCTCGTCGTCCCAGTCCGCCAGGATCGCGGACAGCAGGTAGACGTCGGACCCGGGGGTGATGGGGTCGAAGAAGCTGCCCGTCTCGGCGGTGAGCCGGTCGTCCAGTCCGCTCTCCGCGAAGCGCAGTGCCGCCACTTCGGAGGCGTTCTTGAGGTCGAGGACCCGGCCGCGCAGATGCGGATTACGCAGGGCGAGTTCGATGAGGAGCGTGCCGTTGTTGCCGCCCACGTCGGTGACCGAGCCCACGTGCGACCAGTCGTAGGCCTCGTGGATCAGCTCGGCGCCCCAGCCGAGTTGCTGAGGGCCCTCCTTGCGGAAGGCAGCCGCGAACCGCGGGTCCTCGTTGACGGTTTCCCAGTAGCCCTGGCCGAAGACGGAGGCATGTGCCGGCTCTCCGGTCCGCACGGTGTGCAGGATGTTGATCAGGGCGAGGTCGGTACGGCCGAAGAGCCCGTCCATGCTGAGGTGCTGCCGCAGCCCGGCCGGGTCGGAGTCACGCAGGGGCGAGCCGAGGCCGGTGACGGAGTAGCTTCCGTCGTGCTCGTCCCGGTCGAGGATGCCCAGCCGCACCAGGTGGCGCAGCAGCATGTCGAGCAGTTCGGGACGTGTGTCGGTCAGCTTCGCCAGCTCGTCCGTGCCGGTGGCGCCGGCGTCGATGTGGTCGGCCAGGCGCAGGGTGGCCGCCGTGCGGACGGCGGCGGGACGCAGGAGGTCGGCCATCCCCATCAGTTCCTGGGCGCGCTCCTGGGCGGTCCGGAGCGCGTCGTCCCCGGTCGCGCCTTCGGTGCGCTCCGCTGTGGTGACAGACATGACGGTGTCGTGCCTTTCTCGCCCTGAGGGCGGGTCCGTGCCGGGGAAGGTGCCGGGCGGGGCCGGGCGGGACCGCCGCGAGTGCGGCGGTGCCACGCCCGGACGCCCGGCTGGTGCCGTCCGCTCAGCAGCCTTCCTTGTACGTCTTCACCGTGAGCTGGCTGCCCAGCCAGGAGATGGTCGCCGCCGCGCAGGTCGGGGTGGACGCCGGAGCGTCCGCCGCCGCCTCTGCGACGAGCTCGCCCGCCTCGCTGTACGTGTCGTAACCGGCGACGAGCTCGCTGATGGAACCCGTCTGCTGGAGGTCGGCCATGGTCAGCAGCCTTCCTTGTACGTCTTGACGGTGAACTGGCTGGCGAGCCAGGAGACGCTGGCCGCGCCGCACGGGGCACTGGTGGCCGGGGCCTCGGCGGCGGCGGTGGAGTTGAGCTCCTCCGCGTCGCTGTACGAGTCGTAGCCCTCGATCAGCTCGGTGATCGCACCGGTCTTGTCCATGGGGACTCCTTCTATGTGTCAGGTACTTGTCATAGGTGGGGGCGCAGCGGCGCCCGGAACACGAGGTGCGGTGTCAGCAGCCGGCCTCGTAGGTGGCACCGGAGATCGCCGAGGCGGCCGAGGCGCACCAGGTGGAGCTGGCGACGCTCGCGGCGCAGACCGGGGTGGTGGCCGGGGCGTCCGCGGCGGCGGTGACGTTCAGCTCGTCGACGTCGGCGTAGGCGTCGTAGTTGGCGATGAGGTCCATGATCTCGGTGTTGTTCTGCATGGTGTTCTCCTGGATGCGGGGGCCGGCATCGGCCGGCCCGGACATGGCTGAGTCGAAAACAGAGGGCGCTCTGGGTCGCCCCCTGCAACCGCCTCAGCCGTCGTAAGGCCGTTCTTCCTGCCGGAGCCGGGACGGGGGGGGAACCGGCTCCGGCAGGAGTTCTCAGCGGCGAGGCAGATTCCGGTACGGGGCGGCCGGGTCTGCGCCGGCCTCACGCAGCGCCTCGGCCAGCAGCTCCTCGAGCGGTCCCACGCCACGGGCGGCGTCGAGCAGGGCGTGGGCGGTGGCGGTGGCCCGGTGCTGGCCGAAGCTCAGTCCCGACATCGCCGGGCGCGGGTCGTCCGGTTCCTCCGCGACGGAGACGCCCGGGGCCAACTCGCTGGTGAACACGGACGTTTCCCGTCCCACACCCTCGGCACCGCGCACCGCCTCGGCCACCGCGCCGGCAGCATCCGCCGCCTCGCCCGTCAGATAGACCACCAGCGCGTCACGCCGGGGGTACAGCGCACGGGCCGACAGGGCCTTGCTGCGGTAGGAGACGCCGTCGGACTCCAGTCGGGCGAGCACCCGGCCCCACACCGGCGCCGCGTGCCGGGCGTCCGTGACATGTACGTACACCCGCAGCGTGCGCTCGCCGCGCGGCCTGGGGCGGGATCCGTCGACCATGAAGAAGCCGGGCGACAGGGCGGGCCGCAGCGCGGCCACCCGCAGGGTCAGGATGCCGCCGGGGACGGCGGGGTCGCCGTCCACGACATGGTCACGGGGAACCCACACCCGGACGCCGTCCCGTTCCACGAGCAGCGGTCCGTCGCCGGCCACGGTGTGATCACCTGCGTCGAGGGCCCGTACCCGGGTGGTGGTGCCCCGGTGCGGGACCACCGCGGCGAGCTGCTTCTCGAAGCTCTCGTCGCGCAGATTGAGCGGCAGATCGCCCTTGTCCACGTCCTGGCCGGCGTGCAGCACGTCGTACAGCGCTTCGGCGAGGAGCCTGCGCATCTCACGCGGGTTGTCGGAGGTGACCGTTCGGGAACCGAGCCTGACGGTGGCGGCGTCGTCGGTGACGTGGACGTCCCGAAGCGCTCTGACGAGCCGGTCCGGCAGTGCCGGGGCGGCGGTGATCGCCGTCATCTGCTGATCTCCTCGGAATCGTCGAGGCCGAGCGTGGCCGCGAACTTGTGCGGGGCGAGCAGGGCCGCGCGGCCGATGCCGGCGGCCGCACGCTCGATGCCGGAGAGGCGTGCGCTGCGCTGGGAGCCGGCCATCAGCCGGTCCAGCAGATGCCATCCGGCAAAGGCGGTCGCCCTGTGGGTCAGTCCCGGGTCGATCTCGGGACGTGCCTTTCGGTATCCGGACCAGAACTCACGGATGATCGGAAGAAGTCGTTCCAGTTTCTCCGCGCCACGGCTGAGCACGATGTCGTGGGTGAGCTCGACCTCGAACGTCGTCGCGTCACCGCGATTGGTCACGATGTCCAGCACCGAGCGGTAGAGCCATTCACCGGCGAAGGAACCGACGTCACGGGCGGGATCCGCAAGGCGGAACTCCTCCCAGTCGGTCACATAGAAGTCGTCCCCCTTGATCAGGAACTGGTCCACGCGCAGATCGCAGTGAGAAGGAACCTTGGGAGCCCGCTTCTCGTGTTCGCGCAGCCGGGTCACCCCGCTGACCAATTCCGTGTCCTGCTGCATGAGCCGCCAGGCCTGCGTTTCACCGAAGCTGAGGTTCTCGAACATCGGCAGCGGAATTCCGTGAAGAAGGCGTACGGAAGGCTGGGTGGGCGGCGAGTCGTCGAATTCCTCGTAACCGGCCGGCCGCGCCTCGTGCAGCAGCCCGATGGCGGTGCCGATCCGGCGGGCGAGGCCACCGTCGAAATCCTCGTCGACCATCAGTTCCGCGCCGTTGCGCGCGTCTTCCACCAGGGCGAAGGCGACCAGGGCGCCGGCGTCGTCGAAGCCGAGCAGCCGGGGCCCGCGCAGCGCGTCCAAGGGCAGCGTCCGCGCGCACCGTTCGAAGGACCGGAGCCTGCGCATCCTGGCGCGCACATCGTCCTCGGGGCCGACCAGGCGCTTGACGAAGACGGGGTGGCCCCGGTCGGTGACCCCCGCCCAGCAGTCGTTGCGACCGACCGGGGCGGTGAGTGTGTCGCGGTCGAAGACCCCGAGTCCGAGGCGCCGGACGAAGTCGTCCACCGCGGGGTACCGGTCCAGGTCCACCGGCTTGTAGCCGGGCTTGGCCGCCTGTTCCGTGGCCTCCAGCATCACTGTCATGATTCCTCGTTCGCGCTTTCTCCGTGAACAGCTTCGAATTCCGACCTGCCCGCCGGCGTATTACTGCCAGGTGATGGAGTCGTTGGCGGCCTGCACGCCCGGGGCCACGACCTGCCACGTGATGGAATCGAGGACGGAGGCGTCGGGAGCCGGGCTCTGCCAGGTGATGGAACCGTCGGCCGGGACGGGTGCCGAGGTCTGCCAGGTGATGGAGGAGGAAATCTCCGAACCCGCACCGGGAGCCTCATTCGCCTGCGCCGGAGCGGCGGCGATCGCGAGACCGCCGATGACGAGGAAGAAAGCGCCTGCGGCGCGGAGCGCGGTGTTCTTCTTCATGATTTCCCCCTACTGGACTTTCCGGGTTTTTGTTCCCGGCCCGTTTGCCTGTACGAGAAGACTGCCAGTGGGACAGGGGCGCCAGAAGGGAAAGCAGTGTCAGCTTGCTGCAGCCGCTCGTGCAGCATGGTGCAGCGCCCGGAAACAGGCATGAAGGTGCCGGAAAGGAATCAGAGGGCACCCCGGCGAGAACGGGCGCGGGCGGCCCAGGAGTAAGCGGTGCGGCTCGGGGCGAGGGCCGGTCCCGGGCCCGGCCACGGGTGAGGGCGGGGCAGGCCACAGATCAAGGTGGGGCCGGCAACGGATCAGGCGGGAGCCGGGCCCCGGCGCTGAGCGCCGGGGGGAACAACGAAGAGGTCCCCCGACCGGCTTCCCGGTCGGGGGACCTCTTCATGCTGTGGAGCCTAGGGGAGTCGAACCCCTGACATCTGCCATGCAAAGACAGCGCTCTACCAACTGAGCTAAGGCCCCGGAACGACGGAAGGGCCGTGGACAACCGTGCCCCGGCAACCGCCGTGCACAAGAGTACCGGGTCACCCCCGTGATCCTGCAAAAAAATCGGGGTTCCGGCCGGGACTCCCCGTCACCGACCACGCTCCGTAAGATGCAGCACAAGGTTCGCAGCAGCGAAGCCGCTTGGGGAAGCGATGGGGAGACGCAATGGACGCAGCGCAGCAGGAAACGACCGCAAGAGCCAGGGAACTGCAGCGCAGCTGGTACGGGGAGCCCCTCGGGGCTCTCTTCCGTCGTCTCATCGATGACCTGGGGCTCAACCAGGCCCGACTCGCCGGCGTCCTCGGGCTCTCGGCTCCGATGCTTTCCCAGCTGATGAGCGGCCAGCGGGCCAAGATCGGTAACCCGGCGGTGGTCCAACGCGTCCAGGCCCTCCAGGAATTGGCCGGTCAGGTGGCCGACGGCAGCGTGAGTGCCGTGGAGGCGACCGCGCGGATGGACGAGATCAAGAAGTCGCAGGGCGGCTCGGTCCTCACCAGCACCAACCCGTCGACCAGCGGCACGGGGGCGCCGACGGTCCGTCGCGTGGTGCGTGAGATCCAGTCCCTGCTGCGCTCCGTCGCGGCGGCGGGCGACATCATCGATGCGGCGGACTCGCTCGCCCCGACGCACCCGGAGCTGGCAGAGTTCCTCCGGGTGTACGGCGCCGGGCGCACGGCCGACGCGGTCTCGCACTTCGAGTCGCACCAGAGCTGAACGAGGCGGGCAGTCGCCTCCATGAGGAACGGGGAGCTGGCGCAGCGCAATGGGTGAGGTCTTCGCTGGTCGGTACGAACTGATCGATCCGATCGGGCGTGGTGGTGTCGGCGCCGTCTGGCGCGCCTGGGACCACCGTCGTCGCCGGTACGTGGCGGCGAAGGTCCTCCAGCAGAGCGATGCGCACACGCTGCTCCGCTTCGTGCGCGAGCAGGCGCTGCGCATCGACCATCCCCATGTGCTCGCTCCGGCCAGCTGGGCCGCGGACGACGACAAGGTGCTGTTCACCATGGACCTGGTGAGCGGTGGTTCGCTGGCCCATGTCATCGGTGACTACGGGCCGCTGCCACCGCGGTTCGTCTGCACCCTGCTCGACCAGTTGCTGTCCGGACTCGCCGCGGTCCACGCGGAGGGTGTCGTCCACCGCGACATCAAGCCGGCCAACATCCTGATGGAGGCGACGGGAAAGAGGCGGCCGCACCTGCGCGTCTCCGACTTCGGGATCTCGATGCGCAAGGGCGAGCCCCGGCTGACCGAGACCAACTACGTGGTGGGAACGCCGGGTTACTTCGCGCCGGAGCAGATGCTCGGCGCGGAGCCCGACTTCACTGCCGACCTGTTCGCGGCGGGCCTGGTCGGCCTCTATCTGCTCCAGGGGCGCAAGCCCGACTCCCAGGCCCTGGTCGAGCACTTCGCGGCCCACGGCACACCGAGCGCTCCCCAGGGCGTTCCGGAGCCGCTCTGGCAGGTACTGGCAGGGTTGCTCCAGCCCGATCCCCAGGCACGGTTCCGTACCGCCACAGGTGCGCGCAAGGCCCTCACCGCGGCCGTGGACCTGCTTCCCGAGCCGCCGCCCGGCGAGGAGCCCGTCGAGATCTTCGACCAAATCGGTCCGCTTCCCGCCGGTTTCGGACCGGACGGGCCGCAGACGCCGCAGCAGGCCGCCGACCGGAGCACGGCCGCGCAGCCGCCTTCTCCCCCTTCGGAGACGGGCAGTTTCCATCTGGCACCGCCACCACAGCAGCAGCCCTCCCCGCTGCCGCACGCCGGCGGGCCCCACACTCCGCCCGCCTCTCCCGCCGGAGTTCAGCCCACCCCTGCTCCCGTGCCCGTTGCGCCCCCGGTCCCGGGTCCGGCCGGTCCCGCTCCGGGCGTACCCGCCCATGTGCCGGCCGCCGATGCTGTCACTGCGCATGCCGCCTCCCCCCATCAGCCGCCGGCAGCGTCGTACGGCGGGCCCTCTACCCGTACTTACACCGCTCACGGCCCGCAGGTTCCACCGTCAGGCACGGGAAAGCGACCGGGACCGCCCCCGAAGGTCGCGGTCCCGGTACTGCTCGTCGCTGTGCTGTGCTTCGCGGTCGGGATCTGGGCGCTGACCCAGGTCTGATTCCGCGCCCCCGTCCTACGGACGCCCGGCAGGAGCCGTGTTGCCCTGTCCTGTGGTCGCCGGACGGTTCTTCGGCTCCCCGCCAACGGTCGACGGACACAGCCTCGCCGGCCAGGGGCCGTGCGGCCGCCGGCGGGTCGCCGCAGGCCGGTGACGCCCACCCGGCGGGCCGGAGGCTACTGCCCCGGCGGGGGCCCGTACTGCCCGTACCCGTAGCCCTGGGCGGGTCCGTGCCCCACGCCCTGACCCGGTCCCTGTGGGCCGCCCTGGACCGGCACGGAGAAGACGGCCTGCGCCGCTTCCTCCGGCGCCCGGCGCCGTGCCAGCAGCGTCCAGACGCCGAGCCCGAGCACCAGCACGGTCCCCGCTCCGATCCCGGCGGCCGCGACGACCATCATCGTGTCGCTCTTGGCCGCTTCCTCGGCGCTCGCACCGCTCTCCGCGGCCGCCTGATCGTCGTCCGTGACACGGAAGTCACCGGCCGGCCCGGCGTACGCGGGCGCCGCCTTCGCATTCCCCTTGACGTTCACGCGGAGCGTCAGGGGGACGGCGTCGCTCCCGTACGCCTCCTCGATCTCCGGGCTGAGCGTGACCGAGAGGTAGTACCAGCCGGCGAACCGCATGGCGCTGGTGGCGTCGGCGGAGCTGTAGCGGTTCTCGTACGCCACGGGAGCCAGCGGGTCCAGCGAGATCGACTTCTGCTTGCCGTCGTAGTACATGCCCGACTCGTCGTCGACGAAGCCCCTCGCCGGGTTGTACAGGGCGAGCACCAGGGCGTTGGTGACGCTCTTCGTCGCGTCGCCACTGGGGCTGTTGGCCAGGTCGGCTCCGGCGAAGAGCTGCTGGCCCCAGTCGACGGGCACCCGGTAGAAGAGCGTCTCGCCAGGCTTGATGCTGTCCTGCCATTCGCCCTGCTTCAGACTGGTCGAGTCGTGGAAGCTCGTGCCCCCGTGGCGCTGCTGCGGACCACCGGCCGGCGCCGCGGGCGACGCGGAGGGCCAGTTCTCGGGAGCCGCGGTGGGCCCTGCCGACTTCAGCGCCGGTTCGGAGGCGAAGCGCAGCTCCACGTCCCACGGCTCGGGCGTCGACCCAGCGTCCGAGTCCCGCTCCAGGAGCACGTAGTACGCCCCCGCCTCCTGGCAGCTGCTGCTGTCCTTCTCGATCCTGCGACTCGCGTAATCGGCCACCGGCCTGGCGTAGGCGGCCGACCCGAACCTGGCCTCGCCGTCACTGCACTCGGTGCCCGAGGTGTCCTCGATGGATACCTTGAGCTCGTCCGCGTAGGTGACCTTGGTGCCCAGCCGGGGGACCGCGACCGCCGACACATAGGCGTTGGACCGGGCGTCCAGGTCGATGCGGTAGTAGCGCTTCTCACCCGGCTCGATCGAGTCCTTGTACACCGAACCGGCCGTCAGCCGCGGGCCGTTGATGTTGACGGGTGTGCCCTTCACCGGCTTGGCCCCGGTGTCGAAGACGTAGGGGCTCGGCCTGCCCGCCGCCCACGACTGCCCCGGCAGCGCCGCCACCGCGCACAACGCCGCCGCCCCGGCCAGCGCCACCCGGGCCCTGCCGCGCTGCCTCTTCACGCGCTTCTCCTTGTGGTCGATGGGTCCGCCGGGTAGCCGGGCGGGTTGGGGCCGCCGTGCTCCTCGCCGCACCAGGAACGACACCACGGCCGGGCCTGGACGGCCGCGCCGCCCGGCACCACGCGACCGTGGCCCGGACCATCCTGCCCCGGACTCCGCTCCGCTGTCTGCGCGTGCGGGCGAATCGTCCCCGTTGTCCGCTGCCCCGACGGACCGAGCGACCCACACTTCGCTACAGCAAGCAATTCATTCGCATAAGCGAAATCCAGTGGGTCCCGTCACGGTCGATGACGTGCGGTGGCCTTCCCTCGGACAGCGGCACCCGTACCCCGGGACAGCACAGAGCCCCGGCCGCTACGGCGGCCGGGGCTCATGTCCAGGAAACGCTGCGTCTCACACACCCGAACCTGCGGGCACGGAGTCGGTCGCCTCCGTCCACAGATCCTGCTCGGCGCGATCCGCCTGGATCTGGCGGTACACGAGGAGCCCGCCGATGGCGGCCAGTGCGACCAGGAGAAGCTTCTTCACCGCGCGACCTCGTCTTTCCTTGACGTATGAGGACTTCTGGCGCCCGACTATACACACCGACCGATACCGATCGGTGACCTACGCCCGGCGGCACCGGCGGCACCCCAACTCGCGCAGCACACAAAGCGCCGGCGCGGCGGAGATTCTCCGCCGGGCCCGTCGTCGCTGTGGGACTGACAGCATTCGGACCTGATCTCGCCCAGCGACTTCTCCAGGGTGCCGGAGATCGCTCAGACGCGACGCGACGGTCGGTCCAAGCGACTCAGTGCCGGTGCCCGGTGCCTTGGAGCACGGTTCAAAAGACGTCACGCGGACGCCTGTCGTGTGATCAAGCATGAGGTGATCGACGCCATGAGCTACTTCATGTACGACGTCATGGGCGGGACGATTGATGCCCCTGACCCGCGGACCGTGCGGCAGGTTCTGGACGGCCTGGCGCAGGCCGACGACGAGCATCCTGATGTGTCGATGTCACACGAGTCCGGCTGGTCCCTCAGCGCCTTCGCCAGTGGCCTCCTGCTGTGGGAGAACACCGGGCACGACTCGGTGATCCCGGCTCTGATGCGCGCGGTCGGCCGCGAGGAAGTCCTGCGACTCTTCGGACTCCTCGCCGCCGGCGACATCGCCGCGATCGAGACACTGCCCTGGCGAAGATGAAGGGCCACCCGCCCGCGAGCGAGGCCGGCACAGCCGGAAACCCGGAGCGGGTCGAAGACGCGAGCGTCAGGGCCGTGCGAGCCCGCGGAGGCGAGCCGGCTTCTCCACACCCGTTGTGGAAGAAGACCAGCCAGAGGCGGCAGTCGCGCCCGCCGACCTTCCGAAAGATCCGTTCCTCGGCCGAGGAAGGCCGTGGACGCAGAAGAACCCCGGTCGAATTTGACCGGGGTTCTTCGTACTGTGGGGCTAACAGGATTTGAACCTGTGGCCTCATCCTTATCAGGGATGCGCTCTAACCAACTGAGCTATAGCCCCGCCGCGCTGCGCGCTGACCTCTGAAGATTAGCGCACACGCGGTGCAGCGCCAAAATCGGAATCCGAGGACCCCTCCGCGGCGCTACTCGTCCTCTGCGAGCGTGAGCTCGACACCGCCCACAAAACCGGCGGAGAGGTTGTAGATGAACGCTCCGAGCGTCGCCAGCGCTGTGGCGAGCACCACATCGATCACCGCGATCACCGACGTGAAGATGAGCACCCGCGGCAGCGACAGGAACGACTGGAGGTCGAATCCGTTGCTCTCGTTCGAGCCGGTCGCCTCACTGATCGTCCCGCCGACGGTCGAGAAGACGCCCATCGCGTCCATGACCATCCACAGCACCGCGGCCGCGACCACGGTGCACACGCCGAGCGCGATGGACAGCAGGAAGCTGACCTTCATCACCGACCACGGGTCGGCCTTCGCCACCCGCAGCCGCGCCTTGCGCGTACGCGGCGTCGTACGGGCCCCTGTGCGCGGCCTGCGCACCGCGGCACCCGAACCCGCGCCGGCCGGCTGGGCAGGCTGCTGCTGGCCGCCCTGGGTCCCGCCGGGCGACGGGTACGCCTGCGGAGGGTGGTACGGCTGGCCGGCCTGCTGAGGGGCAGGCTGCTCGCCGCCAAACATCTGGTACGGGGGCTGCTGCCCCCGGGTGTCCGTCACTGTGGCCCCCTGGGAGTCCGCGGCAGGGCCACGGGCACCGTTCGCTCCGGATGCTGCCGGTCCGGCGCCCGTGGCTCCACTCACGCTTTACTCCTCGTGCTCCCCGGCCGAGGACTGTGTGCCCTCGGCTGCCGCCTCGGCCGTCGCCTCGACGGCGGCCTCCTCGGTCCCTTCGGCCTCGACGGCCGCTTCGACCTCTTCGGCCTCGCGACCGGCCTCGGCGTTGCGAGCGATACCGACGACGGCATCGCGCTTGCCCAGGTTGATCAGTTGGACGCCCATGGTGTCACGGCCCGTCTCCCTGATTTCGTTGACTCGCGTACGAATCACACCGCCGCCGAGCGTGATGGCCAGGATCTCGTCGGACTCCTCGACCACCAGCGCGCCCACGAGGGACCCACGGTCCTCCACGATCTTGGCGGCCTTGATACCGAGGCCGCCGCGGCCCTGGACGCGGTACTCGTCGACAGCGGTCCGCTTCGCGTACCCGCCATCGGTGGCTGTGAACACGAACGTACCGGGCCGGACGACATTCATCGAGAGCAGTTCGTCGCCCTCCCGGAAACTCATGCCCTTCACACCCGACGTCGCGCGGCCCATCGGGCGCAGCGCCTCGTCGGTCGCCGTGAACCGGATCGACTGCGCCTTCTTACTGATGAGCAGCAGATCGTCCTCGGCCGACACCAGCTCCGCACCGATCAGTTCGTCGTCGTCGCCGCTCTCCGTCTCCCGGAGATTGATCGCGATGACACCGCCGGAACGGGGCGAGTCGTAGTCCTTCAGGGACGTCTTCTTCACCAGACCGGCCTTGGTGGCGAGCACCAGGTACGGCGCGGCCTCGTAGTCGCGGATCGCGAGGATCTCGGCGATCTGCTCGTCCGGCTGGAAAGCCAGCAGATTGGCGACGTGCTGGCCGCGCGCGTCACGGCCGGCGTCCGGGAGCTCGTACGCCTTGGCCCGGTACACCCGGCCCTTGTTGGTGAAGAACAGCAGCCAGTGGTGGGTGGTGGAGACGAAGAAGTGGTCGACGATGTCGTCTTCCTTGAGCTTCGTCCCGCGCACGCCCTTGCCACCGCGCTTCTGGGAGCGGTAGTCGTCGGTCTTGGTGCGCTTCACATAGCCGCCACGCGTGATCGTGACGACGATGTCCTCCTCGGCGATCAGGTCCTCGATGGACATGTCACCGTCGAAGGGCACCAGCTTGGAGCGCCGGTCGTCGCCGAACTTCTCGACGAGGGCGGCGAGTTCGTCGCTGACGATGCCGCGCTGCTTCTCCGGGGAGGCGAGGATCGCGTTGTACTCGTTGATCTTCGCCTGCAGTTCGTCGTGCTCCTGCACGATCTTCTGGCGCTCCAGGGCGGCCAGTCGGCGCAGCTGCATCTCGAGGATGGCGTTGGCCTGGATCTCGTCGATCTCGAGCAGGCCCATCAGGCCCTCTCGTGCGACGTCGACCGTGTCGCTGCGCCGGATCAGCGCGATGACCTCGTCGATCGCGTCCAGTGCCTTGAGCAGACCGCGCAGGATGTGCGCGCGCTCCTCCGCCTTGCGCAGCCGGAACTTGGTGCGCCGGACGATGACCTCGATCTGGTGCGTCACCCAGTGGCGGATGAACGCGTCCAGCGACAGGGTGCGCGGCACGCCGTCGACGAGCGCCAGCATGTTGGCGCCGAAGTTCGTCTGCAGGTCGGTGTGCTTGTACAGGTTGTTCAGCACGACCTTGGCGACGGCGTCGCGCTTCAGCACGATCACCAGGCGCTGGCCGGTGCGCGAAGACGTCTCGTCACGGACGTCGGCGATGCCGCCGATCTTGCCGTCCTTCACCAGGTCGGCGATCTTCTGCGCGAGGTTGTCCGGGTTGACCTGGTAGGGCAGCTCGGTGACCACCAGGCACTGGCGGTTCTGGATCTCCTCGACCTCGACGACCGCGCGCATGGTGATCGAGCCGCGGCCCGTGCGGTACGCCTCCTCGATGCCCTTGCGGCCCACGACGAGCGCGCCGGACGGGAAGTCCGGGCCCTTGATCCGCTCGATGAGCGCGTCGAGCAGTTCCTCGTGCGAGGCGTCCGGGTGCTCCAGCGCCCACTGCGCGCCCGACGCGACCTCGCGCAGGTTGTGCGGCGGGATGTTGGTGGCCATACCGACGGCGATACCGGCGCTGCCGTTGACCAGCAGGTTCGGGAAGCGCGCCGGCAGGACCGTCGGCTCCTGGTTCCGGCCGTCGTAGTTGTCCTGGAAGTCGACGGTCTCCTCGTCGATGTCCCGGAGCATCTCCATGGACTGCGGCATCAGCTTGCACTCGGTGTACCGCATGGCGGCAGCCGGGTCGTTGCCGGGAGAGCCGAAGTTTCCGTTGGAGTCCACCAGCGGCATCCGCATCGACCACGGCTGGGCCAGGCGGACCAGGGCGTCGTAGATCGAGGAGTCGCCGTGCGGGTGGTAGGTGCCCATGACGTCGCCGACGACGCGGGCGCACTTGTAGAAGCCCTTCTCGGGCCGGTAGCCACCGTCGTACATCGCGTACAGCACACGGCGGTGGACGGGCTTGAGTCCGTCCCGCACGTCCGGCAGCGCACGCGAGACGATGACGGACATCGCGTAGTCGAGATACGAGCGCTGCATCTCGGTCTCGAGCCCCACGGGCTCCACGCGCATGCCCACGCCCGGAACGATGGGCTCCTCTTCGGGCGTCACTGTGGTGTTCTCGTCGGCCATTGCTGGTCTTCAGTCCTTTCGTACGGTCAGCTGAGACCGACTCAGATGTCGAGGAAGCGAACGTCCTTGGCGTTGCGCTGGATGAACGAGCGCCGCGCCTCCACGTCCTCACCCATGAGCACCGAGAACAGGTCGTCGGCCTGGGCCGCGTCGTCCAGCGTGACCTGGCCGAGCACTCGGTGGTCCTGGTCCATGGTGGTGATGCGCAGCTCCTCGGCGTTCATCTCGCCGAGACCCTTGAAGCGCTGGATGGAGTCTTCCTTGATCCGCTTGCCGCTCCGCTTGCCCAGGTCGACCAGGGCGTCGCGCTCGCGGTCGGAGTAGGCGTACTCGAAGTCGTCCCGGCCCCACTTGATCTTGTACAGCGGCGGGCGCGAGAGGAAGACGTGACCCGCCTCGACGAGCGGCCGCATGAAGCGGAACAGGAAGGTCAGCAGCAGGGTGTTGATGTGCTGGCCGTCGACGTCGGCGTCCGCCATCAGGATGATCTTGTGATAGCGGAGCTTCTCGATGTCGAAGTCCTCGTGGACACCGGTGCCGAAGGCCGAGATCAGCGCCTGCACCTCGGTGTTCTGGAGGATCTTGTCGATCCGCGCCTTCTCGACGTTCAGGATCTTGCCGCGGATGGGCAGGATGGCCTGGTACATCGGGTTACGGCCGGACTTGGCCGAGCCGCCGGCCGAGTCACCCTCGACGATGAAGATCTCGCACTTCGTCGGGTCGTTGGACTGGCAGTCGCTCAGCTTGCCCGGCAGGGACGCCGACTCCAGCAGGCCCTTGCGACGCGTCAGGTCGCGTGCCTTGCGGGCCGCGACGCGGGCCGTCTGCGCCTGGATGCCCTTGCGGATGATGTCCGCGGCCTCGTTCGGGTTGCGGTCGAACCAGTCGGTCAGGGTCTCGTGGACGACCTTCTGCACGAAGGTCTTGGCCTCCGTGTTGCCCAGCTTCGTCTTCGTCTGGCCCTCGAACTGCGGCTCGCCCAGCTTGACCGAGATGATCGCGGTCAGACCCTCGCGGATGTCCTCGCCGGAGAGGTTGTCGTCCTTCTCGCGCAGCAGCTTCTTCTCGCGCGCGTACCGGTTGACCAGACCCGTGAGTGCGGAGCGGAAGCCCTCCTCGTGGGTGCCGCCCTCGTGCGTGTGGATCGTGTTCGCGAAGGAGTAGACCCCCTCCGTGTACTGCGAGTTCCACTGCATCGCGATCTCGACCGAGAGCATCCGCTCCCTGTCCTCGGCCTCGATGTCGATGACCGTGGGGTGGATGAGCTCGCCCTTGCGGGAGTTCAGGTACTTCACGAAGTCGACGATGCCGCCCTCGTAGTGGTACTTGACCGTACGGGCCGGCTGCTCGAGGTCCTCCGGCTCCTGGCCCGTCTCCGCGCCGGCGGTGGCCTTCGCCGACTCACGCTCGTCGGTCAGAGTCAGGGTCAGGCCCTTGTTGAGGAAGGCCATCTCCTGGAAACGGCGCGAGAGCGTCTCGAAGGAGTACTCCGTCGTCTCGAAGATGTCGCCGTCGGCCCAGAACGTGACCGAGGTGCCGGTCTCGGTGGTGGCCTCGTGCTGCTCCAGCGGCGCGGTCGGGACGCCCGACTTGTACTCCTGCGTCCAGCGGTAACCGTCCGTCCTGATCTCGACGGCGAGCTTGTAGGACAGCGCGTTCACCACGGAGACACCCACGCCGTGCAGACCGCCGGAGACGGCATAGCCGCCGCCGCCGAACTTGCCGCCCGCGTGCAGCACGGTGAGGACGACCTCGACGGCCGGCCTCTTCTCGACGGGGTGGATGCCCACCGGGATGCCACGGCCGTTGTCGATGACGCGTACGCCGCCGTCGGCGAGGATCGTGACGTCGATGGTGTCGGCGTGGCCGGCCATGGCCTCGTCGACGGAGTTGTCGACGACCTCTTGGACGAGGTGGTGGAGTCCGCGCTCACCGGTCGAGCCGATGTACATGCCGGGGCGCTTGCGGACCGCGTCCAGACCCTCGAGGACGGTGATCGCGCTGGCGTCGTACGAGGCTGTGACCTCGCCGTTCCCACCGGCAGGGGTGGACGGAGTGTTCTCGTTGGGGTTGCCGGAATCGGCCACGAAGCGCCCTTTCTGGCACAGCACGAGCCGTTCACCGGCATGGCGGGAGCGGCTGCGTCGTTCGGCATCTAATCGACGTGTCCCGCGACAGAAGCGGGACTGTCCACCAGTCTACCGGTATCGCTGACACTAATGGCGGTTTGCCGGTAGCTGAGTCCGCCTGTGGCGCCCTGAACCGTCGCCGTCCGACTCCCCATATCCGGGAAGGGGCTCCAAGAGGCTCACACGGGCTTTGAGCGCTTTCGGGCTGTCAACCTCTCACTACCGTGAGGGACACCTCATCCGTGCCGGCGGTTTCCTTCTGCCACATCGGTGTCCACGCGACGTCCGGGCGTCAGCCGTACGTGTCCCCGGGACCCGTGCTTCCCGGTGCCCGCAAGGGTCCGAACCGGCGCGCGGGCCCTTGCGGACCGAGCACCTTGATCGCGCGGACGGTCCCGTGCCCGAGGTCCTCGTTGAGCCGGGCGACCAGGCGCGGAGCCAGCAGCCGCAGCTGGGTGGCCCACGCCGTCGAGTCGCACTGCACGGTCAGCAGACGCTCGTCCGGAGCCTCGTCGTACCGCAGCGGGACACAGTGGTTGGCCAGGTCCTCGCCCACGATCTGCGGCCAGCGGCCCATCACCCCGCCCACGGCGGCCGGCGTCTCCCAGCCGCGCTCGGTGATCAGCCGGTTGATCGCCGCACCCAGCGGCAACGGATCGCGCCCGTCGGCCCGGGCTCCGGACCGCAGCCCACCACCCCGCCTGGCCTGTTTCTTCTGCTGCGCCGCCGCACCGCGGGCCTTGGCCTGCTCCTTCGCGGCGCGCAGCGCCACGCGTGCCAGGTCCACACCGGAGGACTCTCCCGCGCCCGTCGGCCCGGCGTCCGCCGGCTTCTCACCGCGCTCGCCGGTCATACGCGCTGCACCGTCCCGCCCGACACCTCGTAGCGGGCGCCCGCCAGCACGGCGGGGACGTCGTCGTCCACGGCCGCGGTCACCAGCACCTGTTCGCCCGGAGCCACCAGTTCGGCCAGCCGCTCCCGGCGCCGGGCGTCCAACTCCGCGAAGACGTCGTCGAGGACCAGCACGGGTTCGTTGCCCTCGGCCCGCAGCAGGTCGTAGGAGGCCAGTCGCAGCGCCAGCGCGTAGGACCAGGACTCGCCGTGGCTCGCGTATCCCTTGGCGGGCAGTTGCCCCAGCTTCAGGATCAGTTCGTCACGATGGGGACCGACCAGGGTCACGCCGCGCTCGATCTCCTGCTTGCGCACCTCGGCCAGTGCCGCCGTCAGCTGCTCGAACAGCGCTTCGCGGCCGTGCGCCTGGTCCATGGGGCCCGCCGACGACCGGTACTCGAGCGCGACGGGACCGCCTCCCGGTGCGAGCGCCTCGTACGCCTTGTCGGCCAGCGGCTGCAGGGCGGCGATCAGGTCGAGCCGCTGGGCAGTCACCTCGGCGCCCGCGCGCGCCAGGTGCTGGTCCCAGACATCGAGGGTGGACAGGTCCATGCCACGGCCACCGTGCCGCCGCGCCATGGCCGCCGACTTCAGCAGCGTGTTGCGCTGCTTCAGCACCCGCTCGTAGTCGGAGCGCACGGCCGCCATGCGCGGCGAGCGTGCCGTGACCAGTTCGTCGAGGAAACGCCGGCGCTCTCCCGGATCACCCTTGACCAGCGACAGATCCTCGGGGGCGAAGAGCACCGTCCGCACTATGCCGAGCACGTCGCGCGGCCTGACCTGCGACGACCTGTTGATCCTGGCGCGGTTGGCCCGGCCGGGATTGAGTTCGAGCTCGACCAGCTGCGAGCGCTCCCCCTGGGTCACGGCAGCCCGGATCACTGCCCGGTCGGCGCCCATCCGTACCAGCGGCGCATCGGAGGAGACGCGGTGGCTGGCGAGCGTGGCGAGGTAGCCGACGGCCTCGACGAGATTCGTCTTGCCCTGTCCGTTCGCCCCCACGAAAGCGGTGACGCCCGGATCGAGAGGGACCTCGACCCGGGCGTACGAGCGGAAGTCGGCCAGCGACAGATGCGTGACGTGCATGGTGTGCGCCGACCTTCCCCCGGCATGGCTGTGCACTTCTGATGCACAGCCTGTGGACTACTTCTTGCTCTCCACCGCGTGGCCACCGAACTGGTTGCGCAGCGCGGCGATCATCTTCATCTGCGGGGAGTCGTCCTGACGGGACGCGAAACGGGCGAACAGCGACGCGGTGATCGCAGGCAGCGGGACGGCGTTGTCGATGGCGGCTTCCACCGTCCACCGGCCCTCGCCGGAGTCCTGTGCATAACCGCGCAGTTGCTCGAGGTGCTCGTCCTCGTCCAGCGCGTTGACCGCGAGGTCGAGCAGCCAGGAGCGGATGACCGTGCCCTCCTGCCAGGAGCGGAAGACCTCGCGCACATCGGTGACCGAGTCGACCTTCTCCAGGAGCTCCCAGCCCTCGGCGTAGGCCTGCATCATCGCGTACTCGATGCCGTTGTGGACCATCTTCGCGAAGTGGCCTGCGCCGACCCGGCCCGCGTGGACAGATCCGAACTCGCCCTCGGGCTTGAGGGCGTCGAAGACGGGCTGCACCTTCGCGACGTTCTCGGCGTCACCGCCGTACATCAGCGCATAGCCGTTCTCCAGGCCCCACACGCCGCCGGACACACCGCAGTCGACGAAGCCGATGCCCTTCAGACCCAGCTCGACGGCGTGCTTCTCGTCGTCGGTCCAGCGGGAGTTGCCGCCGTCGACGACCACGTCGCCCGGGGAGAGCAGCTCGGCCAGCTCGTCGATCGTGGACTGCGTCGCGGCGCCTGCCGGGACCATGACCCAGACGACCCGCGGGCCCTTGAGCTTGCCCACAAGCTCCTCGAGGCTGTGGACATCAGCGACGTCAGGGTTGCGGTCGTACCCGATGACGGTGTGGCCAGCGCGGCGAATGCGCTCGCGCATGTTGCCGCCCATCTTGCCGAGACCGACGAGACCGAGCTCCATCAGATGATTCCTCAATCGTTGTGTGCAGTACCTACCCGTGTCCGAGCCTACGCCCGGACGCGGGTGCACACCTGTGGGGTCAAGCGCTCATAAGCCGCTGATCAGCCGCTCAGCCGCACCGGCATGATCAGGTACTTGTAGGCCTCGTCCGCCTCGGCGTCCACGGCGGGCCGGCCGCTCAGCAGCGCCGGCTTGGTGGACGTGGTGAACGAGAGCTGGGCGACGGGAGAGTCGATCGCGCTCAGGCCGTCCAGCAGGAAGGTCGGGTTGAAGGCGATCGAGATGTCGTCGCCCTCGAGCTGCGCGTCGACCCGCTCCACAGCCTGTGCGTCGTCGCTGGAGCCTGCTTCGAGGATCAGCACACCCTGCTCGAAGCTCAGCCGCACCGGGGTGTTGCGCTCGGCGACGAGGGCCACACGCTTGACGGCCTCGACGAACGGCGCGGTCTCGATGACGGCCACCGAGTTGAACTCGGTCGGGAAGAGCGTCCGGTACTTAGGCAGGTCGCCCTCGAGCAGTCGCGTCGTGGTCCGCCGCCCCGCTCCTTCGAAACCGATCAGACCCTCACCGGCACCGGAGCCCGACAGGGCCAGGGTGACGGTGTCACCGCTGGTGAGCGCCTTGGCGGTGTCGAGCAGCGTCTTGGCGGGCACCAGGGCGACCGCGGAGGCGTCCGGGTTCTCCGGCTTCCACAGGAACTCGCGGACGGCGAAGCGGTAGCGGTCGGTGGACGCCAGCGTGACGGTGTCGCCCTCGATCTCGATGCGCACACCGGTCAGGACGGGCAGGGTGTCGTCGCGGCCGGCCGCGATGGCGACCTGGGCGGCGGCGGAGGCGAAGACCTCACCGGGCACGGTGCCGGTCGCGGTCGGCATCTGCGGCAGTGCGGGGTACTCCTCCACAGGCAGGGTGTGGAGTGTGAAGCGGGAGGAGCCGCAGACCACGGTCGCTCGTACACCGTCTGTGGAAATCTCCACCGGACGGTTGGGGAGGGCGCGGCAGATGTCGGCGAGAAGGCGGCCGGAGACCAGGACGGTGCCGTCCTCGTCCACCTCGGCCTCCACCGACACACGGGCCGAGACCTCGTAGTCGAAGCTCGAGAAGCTGACGGCGCCGTCCTCCGCCTTCAGGAGAAGGCCCGCAAGAACGGGCGCCGGCGGCCGGGCCGGGAGGCTACGGGCCACCCACGCCACCGCCTCCGCGAGTACATCGCGCTCCACCCGGATCTTCACCGGAACCGCCTCCTGCTGTTGCTGGCTCGCCCTGCTGGCCTTCTCGTCGGCTTGATGCCGGGGACCAGTCTGACGCACGCCGCCGACACTCGGTGCGGGTCGGGGTCAAGTCGTGACGAGAGCTGCCCGGCGGTCCGGGCTCGAGTTGTGCACAGGGCCTTCTTCGAAGCGAATTCCCCGGTAACTCTAGGTGGGAGTAGTAGTAGGTCCTGTGGAAACGGTGGATAACGTCGTTTGCCCAGGTCAAGGCCGCTTTTTTGTCCACCGCGCCTGTGGGTGGGGACCGTGGACAACCCGGCGCTTCTGTGGACACGCGAAAGTTCTGCACACCCGATGCACAGGCCCCGGGGACTTCTCCCCAGTGCTGTCCCCAGCTTTACCCACGTTCCCCACAGCCCAACCGACCTCGTTGGTGTGACGGCTTTCACTCGACGCGGTGAGCGGCCGTGTTTCGTTGCCGAACAGTGGACAGGGGTGTGGAGAAGCTGTGGGCAACGGGCCGTTGCCTGTGGGGCGGCGGTGGACAACGATGATCACAGCCTGTGGAAGCTTTCTGTGTCCACAGACTGTGGAACCGGGTTTGCCACAAATCCCCAAGGTGCTGACCTGGGGCGACGTCCCGATGATCGCGGTGCCTGTGGACCGGGCGTGGACAACTTCCTGGTCCCCAGGCTGTGGACGGAAGAATCCCCGCACAACTGTGGAGAACGGCTCGACGCCTGCTCGAATTCGAACAGAGCTGTGCGGGGGAAACGGCTGAGGGCGCCCCGGGAGCTGTCCCGGAGCGCCCTCAGGAGCCGTCGTGGCCGGCCCGTCAGCCGTTCTTGATGCGGTTGGTGAGCTCGGTGACCTGGTTGTAGATGGACCGACGCTCGGCCATGAGGGCCCGGATCTTCCGGTCCGCGTGCATCACCGTCGTATGGTCCCGGCCGCCGAACTGCGCGCCGATCTTCGGCAGCGACAGATCCGTCAGCTCCCTGCACAGGTACATGGCGATCTGCCGCGCCGTCACCAGCACCCGGCTGCGGGAGGAGCCGCAGAGGTCCTCCACCGTGAGCCCGAAGTAGTCCGCGGTGGCCGCCATGATGGCGCTCGCCGTGATCTCGGGAGCCGCGTCCTCGCCGCCGGGGATCAGATCCTTCAGCACGATCTCGGTGAGACCCAGATCCACCGGCTGCCGGTTGAGGGACGCGAAGGCCGTCACCCGGATCAGCGCGCCCTCGAGCTCGCGGATGTTGCGTGAGATGCGGGAGGCGATGAACTCCAGCACCTCCGGCGGGGCGTTCAGCTGCTCCTGGACGGCCTTCTTCCGGAGGATCGCGATACGCGTCTCGAGCTCCGGCGGCTGCACGTCCGTCGTCAGGCCCCACTCGAACCGGTTGCGGAGCCGGTCCTCCAGCGTCATCAGCTGCTTGGGCGGCCGGTCGGAGGACAGCACGATCTGCTTGTTGGCGTTGTGGAGGGTGTTGAAGGTGTGGAAGAACTCCTCCTGCGTCGACTCCTTGCTCGCGAGGAACTGGATGTCGTCGACGAGGAGGATGTCCACGTCCCGGTAGCGCTTGCGGAAGGTGTCGCCCTTGCCGTCCCGGATCGAGTTGATGAACTCGTTCGTGAACTCCTCCGAACTCACGTACCGGACGCGGGTCCCCGGGTAGAGGCTGCGCGCGTAGTGCCCGATCGCGTGCAGCAGGTGCGTCTTGCCGAGCCCCGACTCCCCATAGATGAAGAGGGGGTTGTACGCCTTGGCCGGAGCTTCGGCGACGGCGACGGCGGCGGCGTGTGCGAACCGGTTGGAGGCGCCGATGACGAAGGTGTCGAACAGGTACTTGGGGTTGAGGCGGGCGTGCGGCTCACCGGGGCCCGGCGCCGGCGCCGGCTGTGCGCCCAGCGGCCCGGGAGCTCCCGAGGGTCCGCGGTGCGGAGCCTGCGGCTCGGGCATCGAGTGCCGCTCCGGACGTGAGTCGTACTGCCGGCGCTCGGGCGGCTGCGGCGACCGGTAGTCGTGCTGGGGCTGCCGCTGCGGCGCCGAGCCGTAGGGGTCGCGGTCCTGGAAGCCCCCGAGCCGGGGCTGCTGCCACGACAGGTCTTCCTGGGTACGCGGCCAGGAGCCCGGCTCCGGCCGCTGTTGGTACTCGGGGTAGGCGGGCCTGGCCGTCGGCAGACCGTCGTCCGAGGAGCGGTGACCGTACGACTCGTACGGATCTCTGGGGCCCGGCTCGTCGTGCTGGGGTCCCTGGTACCGGGACTGCTGCTGCTGAGGAGGCCCCTGCGGGACCGGTCCCTCGCCGACGGAATCATCGACGGTGATCGCGATCCGGATGGGACGGCCGCACTCGCGGCTCAGCGTCTCGCTGATAAGGGGAGCGAGCCGGCCTTCGAGGACGCGCTTGCCCCATTCATTGGGGACGGCGAGCAGCGCGGTGTCGGCGACCAGGGCGAGCGGCTGGCAGCGCTCGATCCACTGTTTGTCCTTCGGCTCGACGCCCTGCTGGCCCTCATCGAGGAGCTGCTCCAGCACTCGTGGCCACACTGCGGCAAGATCGGCAGGTACGTCAGCCACAAGGCACGCTCTCTCGCAGGTCCCACGAATGTGTGGTTCTCGGGACGGGATGGGAAGACAGGCAGGAAAAGAATCCAAGTTCAGCCACGGTAGTCAGGGCGACCCGCGTGGTTCAAGTTGTTGTCCACAGCCTGTGCACAGTGGACCACGTCCTAGGGCCGGTTTGACCGGATGGCGCAGCCGCGCGTACCGTAACCAGGTCGAGTTGTCGATGGCTGCTGCCGCCTGCCTCCGATGGGCAAAGATCACGATCTGTGATTGTGAAGCGGTGCACACGGGCGTAAACGCGAGCTTCTCGTGGGCGCACGGTGACAGCCAGGCGATGTCCCGCCGTCTACGAATCATTTCTGGAGCCCCCGAGTGAGCAAGCGCACCTTCCAGCCGAACAACCGTCGTCGCGCGAAGACCCACGGTTTCCGCCTGCGCATGCGTACCCGTGCCGGCCGCGCCATCCTGGCGAACCGCCGTGGCAAGGGTCGCGCCAACCTGTCCGCCTGATCGCGTACAGGGCATGACGTGCTGCCTACCGAGAATCGGCTGAGGCGGCGCGAGGACTTCGCGACTGCGGTACGGCGGGGACGCAGGGCAGGCCGCCCACTTCTCGTCGTCCACCTTCGCAGCGGCACAACGGACCCGCACGCGCCTGGGGAGAGCGCCTCCCCGACGTGTGCGGGTTTCGTCGTGAGCAAGGCTGTGGGCGGTGCCGTCGTCCGCAACAAGGTCAAGCGGAGACTGCGCCATCTCATACGCGATCGGCTCTCCGAGCTGCCCCCCGGTAGCCTGGTGGTCGTACGGGCGCTGCCCGGCGCGGGTGACGCCGAACATGCACAGCTGGCCCGAGACCTGGACGCCGCTCTTCAGCGGCTGCTGGGAGGGGGCGCGCGATGAAGTACCCGCTGCTGGCTCTGATCAAGATCTACCAGTGGACGATCAGCCCGCTGCTGGGGCCTGTCTGCAGGTACTACCCGTCGTGCTCCCACTACGGATACACGGCCATCGACCGGCACGGTGCGGTGAAGGGCACGGCTCTGACCGCCTGGCGCATTCTGCGGTGCAACCCGTGGTCGCCGGGCGGCGTGGACCATGTCCCTCCGCGCAAGCGCCCACGGTGGCACGAAATGCTGCGTGATGCCTTGCGCGGCAGCAGCAAGGGCGGGCACTCCGCCGCTGATCTGCCTGCCCTGGGGTCGGCCGCCGAAACCCAGGGCCCGGCCGCAGAGACCTCGCCCAATGCTCAAGGAGCCTGATTAGTGGACACGATTGCCAGTCTCTTCAGCTTTATCACCACACCTGTCTCGTGGATCATCGTCCAGTTCCACAAGCTCTACGGGGCGATCTTCGGCCCGGACACGGGATGGGCCTGGGGACTGTCCATCGTGTCGCTGGTGATCCTGATCCGGATCTGTCTGATCCCGCTCTTCGTGAAGCAGATCAAGTCGACCCGGAACATGCAGGCGCTCCAGCCGAAGATGAAGGCGATCCAGGAGCGCTACAAGAACGACCGACAGCGTCAGTCCGAAGAGATGATGAAGCTGTACAAGGAGACGGGTACCAACCCGCTCTCCTCGTGCCTTCCCATCCTGGCCCAGTCGCCGTTCTTCTTTGCGCTGTACCACGTGCTCAGCAAGATCGCCTCGGGTAACGAGATCGGCGTTCTCAACCAGAGCCTTGTCGACAGCGCGCGGAACGCGCACATCTTCGGCGCTCCGATCGCCTCGAAGTTCATGGACGACCCGTCGAAGGTCGAGGCGCTCAACGCTTCGCTCACCGACGTGCGCATCGTCACCGCCATCATGATCATCCTGATGTCGGCCTCGCAGTTCTACACCCAGCGTCAGCTGATGCAGAAGAACGTCGACCTCACGGTCAAGACGCCGTACATGCAGCAGCAGAAGATGCTGATGTACATCTTCCCGCTGATCTTCGCGGTGATGGGCATCAACTTCCCCGTCGGTGTTCTCGTCTACTGGCTGACCACCAACGTGTGGACCATGGGTCAGCAGATGTACGTGATCAACCAGAACCCCACCCCGGGCAGCAAGGCCCAGGACCAGTACCTGCAGCGCCTGCTCAAGAGCGTCACGGCGCACGGTGAGGTCCGCTCGCGGCGCAAGCGCACCGTGGTCCAGGCGATCGTGGCCAAGGGGGCGGACCGCAACGACAACGAGCGCCGGTTCGTCTCCGGTCTGGCCAAGGCCGGCCTGGCCGCGCAGGCCGACGGCACGGTGACCAAGAGCGAGACCGCGGTGGCCGAGGCCGAGGGCGGGGCCGCGCAGAGGCGGCAGCAGCCCAAGCGCCAGAGCAAGTCGAAGCGCCAGACCGCGACGGCCCAGCCGGGTGCCGCCAAGGGCTCCGATGCCACGGGCGCCGCTGCCAAGACCTCTCTGGAGAAGGACAAGCCCGCGGAGGGCCGCTCCAGGGCCGGTTCCTCCCAGGGCGACGCCAAGCAGAGCGCCGGCGGTGGCAAGGCCACCGGCTCCGCACGCCAGCCCAAGTCCGGACAGCGCAAGGGCTCGCAGCGGCCCAAGCACCCGTCGTCCAAGAAGTAAGAAGGAGCATCCGTGACGGAAGGCACCATCTCCGCCGCCGCCGAGGGTGGCGACACCCTGACCCGCCTCGAGCAGGAAGGGGAGATCGCGGCCGATTACCTCGAGGGCCTGCTCGACATCGCAGACCTCGACGGTGACATCGACATGGATGTCGAGGCCGACCGCGCTGCGGTCTCGATCATCAGCGACACTGCCAGCCGGGACCTGCAGAAGCTCGTCGGCAAGGACGGTGAGGTTCTGGAGGCGCTTCAGGAGCTGACGCGTCTGGCCGTGCACCGGGAGACGGGCGACCGCAGTCGGCTGATGCTGGACATCGCCGGCTTCCGGGCGAACAAGCGCACCGAGCTGGCCGAGCTGGGTGCCAAGGCCGCCGCCGAGGTGAAGAGCACCGGCGAGCCGGTGAAGCTGGACCCGATGACGCCCTTCGAGCGCAAGGTCGTCCATGACGCCGTCGCGGCGGCAGGGCTGCGCAGCGAGTCCGAGGGCGAGGAGCCTCAGCGCTTCGTCGTCGTGCTCCCTGCCTGACCGCTTTGTTCTGTCGGCCCCGTCTGTTCGCAGGCGGGGCCGATCTTTGTCAGCCTGTTAGTCAGCCACCACAGTCCACATTGCGGCAGTGCGGTACGGAAGGACGGTCCCCGTGACGGAGGCAGCACAGCTTCCCCAGGCGCCCGAGGCGGCACGGAAGGTGTTCGGAGAGTACTTTCCAGAGGCCGTGCGGTACGCGGAGCTGCTCGCGGACGCCGGGGTCAAGCGCGGTCTGATCGGGCCACGCGAAGTGCCGCGGCTGTGGGAACGGCATCTGCTGAACTGCGCCGTCCTCTCGGAAGTGGTTCCGGAGGGCGTCACGGAGTGTGACGTGGGCTCCGGGGCAGGGCTTCCCGGTATCCCCTTGGCGCTGGTGCGGCCGGATCTGAAGATCACCCTGCTGGAACCCTTGCTCCGGAGGACGAACTTCCTGCAGGAAGTGGTGGAGCTGCTCGGGCTGGACCACGTCACCGTGGTGCGCGGACGCGCCGAGGAGGTCCTCGGGAAGGTTCCTCCGGTGCATGTGGTCACGGCGCGGGCAGTCGCCCCGCTGGACCGGCTCGCCGGCTGGGGCGTCCCTCTGCTGCGGCCCTACGGCGAGATGCTGGCCCTCAAGGGCGACACCGCCGAGGAGGAGATCCAGGGCGCTCGTGCCGCACTGAGCAAGCTGGGTGTCGTGGAGACCTCGGTTCTCCATGTCGGTGAAGGCCTTGTCGATCCGCTGTCCACGGTCGTGCGGGTAGAGGTCGGGGAGAGCCCCGGTGGTGTGAGGTTCGCCGCAAAGCGGGCGAAAGCTGCGCGCACCAGTCGTACGCGCCGTCGTCGCTGAGCCATACACGTTGCCATACGTACTGATTTCGGAGTGTCGTCCCGGTGTAGTCATGCAGCTTGGGCATCGTGTTTCACGTGAAACGTCGCTCACTGCTGCAGGGAATCATCAGCCGCGGCCGTGCGGCCGCCCCGATCAAGGGTCGCAAGCCCCTCCTGAGGGCTACAGAGTTGTCCACAGAGGTGGATTCCTCCACAGATCCACGGGGCTCGCTGGTTCGCGACCCCGAAAGCATGGCAGGCTCTGCTCATTGCGAGCCTGATGTCGAGGAGAGTGAATCCTTGCGGTCCGACGCCAACATCGCGGGACCGATGACCGATCCGGTCCCCGGTCCCCGTACCGAGTCCGCGGGGGACGATGTTTCACGTGAAACACCGCCCCCCATGGATGACACCCCCATCGGCCGTGCTGCTCAGCTGGCCGTGGAGGCACTGGGGCGTGCCGGTGAGGGTCTGCCCCGACCTGAGCAGACACGCATCATGGTCGTTGCCAACCAGAAAGGCGGGGTTGGCAAGACCACCACCACGGTCAATCTCGCTGCCTCGCTCGCGTTGCACGGCGCGCGCGTTCTGGTGGTCGACCTGGATCCGCAGGGAAACGCTTCCACGGCTCTGGGAATCGATCACCATGCGGAGGTTCCCTCGATCTATGACGTCCTGGTGGAGAGCAGGCCTCTCGCCGAAGTGGTCCAGCCGGTCCCGGACGTCGAAGGACTCTTCTGCGCCCCCGCCACCATCGATCTCGCCGGTGCGGAGATCGAGCTGGTGTCGCTGGTGGCGCGGGAGAGCAGACTGCAGCGGGCGATCCAGGCCTATGAGCAGCCGCTGGACTACATCCTCATCGACTGTCCGCCGTCGCTGGGCCTGCTGACGGTCAACGCGCTCGTCGCCGGGGCTGAGGTACTGATCCCTATCCAGTGCGAGTACTACGCACTTGAAGGGCTCGGGCAGTTGCTGCGCAACGTGGACCTGGTCCGCGGCCACCTCAACCCGGCGCTGCACGTCTCGACCATCCTGCTCACGATGTACGACGGCAGGACACGCCTTGCCTCGCAGGTCGCGGACGAGGTGCGCAGTCACTTCGGCGAAGAGGTCCTGCGTACGAGCATCCCGCGCTCGGTGCGCATTTCGGAGGCCCCGAGCTATGGGCAGACGGTGCTGACCTACGATCCAGGTTCCAGCGGTTCCCTGTCGTATCTCGAAGCTGCCCGCGAGATCGCGCTGCGTGGGGTCGGAGTGCAGTACGACCCGCACCATGCCCAGGTGGGCCAGAACAGCCAGCAGAACATGTCGGAGGGGATCCAGTGAGCGAGCGACGTAGAGGATTGGGGCGTGGGCTCGGAGCGCTGATTCCTGCCGCTCCGCAGGAGAAGCAGCCGACCGCGTCGGGAGCGGAGGCCTCTCCGGGGGCCTCCCCTGTGCTGACCGCGGAGCGAGGGGTGGCGGCGGCCAAGGTCGCCACACTGCCCGCTGCGACGGTCACGCCCCAGGGTGCGGCTCCCGCGCACGAAGAGGACACCGCCGGCACGTCGGTGAGCGCTCCGGCCGGTGCCCACTTCGCCGAGGTACCGCTCGGAACGATCACGCCCAACCCGCGTCAGCCGCGTGAAGTCTTTGATGAGGACGCCCTCGCGGAGCTGGTCACCTCCATCAAGGAAGTGGGGCTCCTTCAGCCGGTTGTCGTGCGCCAGTTGGGGCCGGACCGCTACGAGCTCATCATGGGTGAGCGCCGGTGGAGGGCTTGCAGGGAGGCCGGCCTGGAGCGGATCCCAGCGATCGTCCGGGATACCGATGACGAGAAGCTGCTGCTGGACGCTCTCCTGGAGAACCTGCACCGGGCCCAGTTGAACCCGCTGGAAGAGGCAGCCGCCTACGACCAGCTGTTGAAGGACTTCAACTGCACCCATGATCAGCTGGCCGACCGGATCGGGCGGTCTCGCCCGCAGGTGTCCAACACGCTTCGTCTGCTGCGGCTTTCCCCACCCGTCCAGCGGCGGGTCGCCGCAGGAGTGCTCTCCGCCGGGCATGCCCGAGCTCTGCTCTCCGTGGACGACTCGGATGAGCAGGACCGGCTTGCGCACCGGATCGTCGCGGAGGGCCTGTCGGTCAGGGCCGTCGAAGAGATCGTGACGCTGCTGAACTCGAACCCCAAGACCGCGTCCAAGCCGAAGGGCCCTCGGGCCGGCGCGCGTGTGTCCCCGGCGCTGACGGACCTGGCCTCTCGGCTCTCCGACCGCTTCGAGACGCGGGTGAAGGTCGACCTCGGTCAGAAGAAGGGGAAGATCGTGGTCGAGTTCGCCTCGATGGACGACCTCGAGCGAATCCTGGGCACGCTGGCCCCCGGGGAAGGCCGTGTGCTGGAGAAGGGGCTCAGCGAGGGCCCTGCCGCCGACGACGAGGCCTGAGTCCCTGCTGCTCGGCGTTGTCGTAGCCGTCTGAAGGGGCGGGTGGTGTTCCGGAGCACGGAACACCACCCGCCCCTTCGGCTTGGTGCGGTATCCGTGCCAGGGTCGGGTGGATACGATGCGTTCTGGTATGACGCATCCACCTTGAGCCACTTCGGAAAGAGGGCACGGCCATGCGATCGGTGAGCTGCGGCCAACTGGTGACGGCCGGCCTGGGACTCGGGGCGGTGAGCGGCTTTGTCAGTAGCTTCCTCCTCGAGCGGAGCAGGCTGGTGGACGCTCGCAGCGCGGCACACGAGGGAAGTGAGGAACAGCCTCCATGGGGCGTCGGCTCGTACCGCTCACGCTGGACAACCTTTCGGACCTTCCCAAGCGTTGTCGTGCGTGTGTCTTCTGGGAACTTGACCCGGTCAGCGGTGAAGCCGCAGTAAAGGCCGGAACTCCTGAGCTCGAGAAGGAGGCCTGGATCTCGGCCGTACTCCTCGAGTGGGGTTCCTGCGGTCGAGTGGTCTACGTGGACGAGGTCCCGGTGGGCTTCGTTGTCTATGCCCCGCCCGCGTACGTACCTCGCTCCACGGCCTTCCCCACGAGCCCTGTGGCGGCGGACGCAGTCCAGCTGATAACCGCGTGGGTCATGCCCGGCTATCAGGGTCAGGGCCTTGGACGGGTCATCGTCCAGACGGTCGCCAAGGACCTGCTGCGCCGGGGGTTCCGTGCGATCGAGGCATTCGGCAATGCGCAGTGGAACGAACCGGCCTGTGTGCTGCCGGCCGACCATCTCCTCGCGGTCGGCTTCAAGACGGTTCGACCGCACCCCACATATCCGCGTCTGCGGCTGGAGCTGCGCACGACACTCTCCTGGAAGGAAGACGTGGAGCTGGCTCTGGACCGCCTCCTGGGAGCCGTTCAGAAGGAGCCGGCACTGCGGCCGCTCTGACTGCGAACATGAGAATGGGCCCATCCCCTGAGGGGATGGGCCCATTCATGTTTCACGTGAAACAGCGGAGGCGCTTCTACTCTCCGATGAAGCTCTCAAGGTCGCGGACGATCGCGGCCTTCGGCTTGGCGCCGACGATGGTCTTGGCAACCTCGCCGTTCTGGTAGACGTTCAGCGTCGGGATCGACATGACGCCGTACTTGGCTGCGGTGGCCGGGTTCTCGTCGATGTTGAGCTTCACGACCTGGATCTTGTCGCCGTGCTCGGCCGCGATGGCTTCGAGGGACGGCGCGATCTGGCGGCACGGACCGCACCAGGCGGCCCAGAAGTCCACGAGCACGGGCTTGTCGCTCTTGAGGACCTCCTCCTCGAAGGAGTCATCAGTCACGTTCTTCAGGGCGCCGGCCACGGCGGCCTCCTTACTTCTCTGCGGGGTGTGGGGTGGAGTGGTCCAGGGTGGGTCAGACCACGGGGGTCTTCTCCGGCTCGGCCGCCTTCTCGCTGTCCGAAAGAGCGGCGAGGAAGCGCTCGGCGTCCAGGGCGGCGGCGCAGCCGGTCCCGGCGGCCGTGATGGCCTGGCGGTAGGTGTGGTCGACCACGTCACCGGCGGCGAAGACTCCGGTGACGTTGGTGCGGGTCGACGGGGCGTCGACCTTCAGGTAGCCCTCGCCGTCCAGTTCGAGCTGTCCCTTGAACAGCTCGGTCCGGGGGTCGTGGCCCACCGCGATGAACAGACCCGTCACCGCGAGCGGGGACTTCTCGCCCGTCTTGGTGTTGTTCAGGGTCAGGCCCGAGAGCTTCTGGTCACCGTGGATCTCGGCGACCTCGCTGTCCCAGGCAAAAGAGATCTTCGGGTCGGCGAAGGCACGCTCCTGCATGGCCTTGGACGCCCGCAGGGTGTCGCGGCGGTGGATGATCGTGACGGACTTGGCGAAGCGGGAGAGGAAGGTGGCTTCTTCCATCGCGGTGTCGCCACCGCCGACGACGGCGATGTCCTGGTCCTTGAAGAAGAAGCCGTCGCAGGTCGCGCACCAGGAGACACCACGGCCGGAGAGCGCGTCCTCGTTGGGGAGGCCGAGCTTGCGGTGCTGGGAGCCGGTGGTGACGATCACGGCCTTGGCGCGGTGAACGGTGCCTGCCGTGTCGGTGACGGTCTTGATGTCACCGGTCAGGTCGACGGACACGATGTCGTCGGGAACGAGCTCGGCCCCGAAGCGCTCGGCCTGGGCGCGCATGTTGTCCATGAGGTCGGGCCCCATGATGCCGTCGCGGAAGCCCGGGAAGTTCTCCACCTCGGTCGTGTTCATCAGCGCACCGCCGGCGGTGACGGCTCCCTCGAACACCAGCGGCTGGAGCGATGCCCGCGCGGTGTAGAGCGCGGCGGTATAGCCCGCGGGCCCGGAGCCGATGATGATCACGTTACGGACGTCGCTCACGGGTTTGTTCCTCGTCTCTGCCGACTGCCTACTGCCTACGGGGCGGGTTCATGGACTCTCACCCCACCCAACGGATCCTACGGGGCGTGCATTCCCGTGAAGCCGGAGCGGCACAGAGGATGTCTCAGGGGCGGGGGTAGGACTGTGTGAGGAGCAGCTCTCCGGGCGAGTTCGCCGCGCGATCCACGCATGCCGCATCGACGACATAGGCCTGGACCTGACTGCTGTCCTTGGTATGTGCCATCAGGACGAGGTAGGCGTTGACGCCTTCGTACGTGCCCCGCTCAGCCGCGATGGGGTTGTCGGACCGCCCGGTTCCCTGCTGAATGCAGGCCGGCACCGCGGCGTCCGGAGCGTCCTTGGGTGACATTGTGGCGGGACCGCTGTCGAGGGAAGGCGCCCTTTCGATCCTGGGCTCGGCCTCCTGTGTCGGTCCGGCCGCCAGCAGCGACTGAACGCGACTGCCGATGGTGCTACCGGAGAACTCCGCGCTGTCACGCGCCGCGGAGCTCACACTCGTCTCCTTCTTGGCAGCCGAGGAGTCGTTGGCGGAATTCGTCTGGGCCGACTGGAGGAACATCACCCCGACGCCTACTGCGGCGGCCCCGAACACGGCACCGAGGACGGCGCCGCGCCGACGACGTGCCCGGACGTTTCGTCCCGGCCCGGTCGCAGCGCGGGGGTGTCCCGCCGGTCGGACGGCAGGCGACGCAGTCTCTGCAGCCGAGGAGCGGGGCACTGTTTCACGTGAAACATGATCTCGCTCTTCTGGCGCCGTGGCTTCGAGGAGAGCCTCTGCGGCCAGAGCCGCGTCGATTCGGCCCGCGATGTCGGCGGGCATGCGTGGAGGCCCCGGCAGGGTGCCCAGCAGGCCACGGATATCTTCGAGAGACGTCCGCACGTCGGCGCACAGCGGACAGTCGTCGAGGTGGCGGCGTACCTCGGCCGTGCGTGCGGGCGGAAGAAGGCCTTCGGTGAGGTCGGAGATTTCCGAGACGTGCGGGTGCTCAGTCGTGTCGGCCGATGTCACGCTCGCCCACCTCCGCCCTTCACTGCCGCAGGGTCACTCGGCCCTGTCTCGCTTGGTCCCGACGCCGGTGGGACGGATGTCCCCGGCGTCCGGTTCCTTCCCATGGGGAGGTCGGTGTTATCCCCGGCCTGACCACGCAGATGCGCGAGCATGGGCAGGAGACGGGCCCGGCCCCGGGCACAACGGCTCTTCACCGTTCCCGTGGGGACATCCAGCAGGCGCGCGGCTTCGGCGACGGGGTAACCCTGCATGTCGACGAGGACCAGCGCCGCGCGCTGGTCCACCGGAAGTTTCGTCAGGGCGGCCAGGAGCTCCCGGTGGAGATCATGGCGCTCGGCGGGAGCCTCTGCCGACTCGTGCGGCTCCAGGAGCTGCTCCAGGCGCTCCGTGTCGTCCACGGGCGAGGTCCTGCGTGAGGCGGCCTTCCGGGCGCGGTCCAGGCAGGCATTGACCGTGATGCGGTGCAGCCACGTCGTGACGGCCGACTGACCGCGGAAGGTGTGTGCCGCGCGGAAGGCCGACACAAGAGCGTCCTGCACCGCGTCGGCGGCTTCCTCACGATCCCCCAATGTGCGCAGAGCCACGGCCCACAGCCTGTCGCGATGGCGACGCACGAGCTCGCCGAAGGCGTCCGGGTCCCCGTCGACGTGGCGTGCCAGCAGATCCTGGTCGCTTACGTCTCCGAGTGTCGCGTCGTCCAACGGTGAGCCCCCTCCCATTGCCTCCGTGTCAGCCGGTGAAGGCGACGTCCGTGATGCCCTGCTTGTAGCCCGGGTCGCTGTACTCGTCCTGCGGTGAGTACGGCATCGCCGTCATCCAGATCAGCACGTACCGGCTCTTCACCGGCTGCTTCGCGGTCACCTTCAGCGTGGAATCGCTGGTACGGCCGGTTGCGATCTGCTTCATGGAGCCGACCGGACCGGACGGAGACAGCGAATCCACGGCGTAGACGCTGATGGTGGTGTGGTCTCCGCCGTAGCGCAACGCTATGGACGCGCCGGCGATGTCTTTGTCGGAACCGAGGTCGTAGACGATGCCGACGCCCTGCTTCACGGACGGCACGAGATCCGGTCCGTCGAAGTAGCTCCGGCTCCGCCAATAGGTGGTGCTGTCGGAGTCATGAGTGGCCCCGACGTTGTTCGCGTTCTGCGGCGCCCCGTCCGGTGCGTACTCCTGGGCGTCCTGGATGGCCAGAGGCACAGGTGCGGCCGGCTTGTCGCCGTCCTGGTTCGTGGTCTCGGTCTCCGAGGTCCCGGGCTCCTCCGAGCCGTTGCGGTTGTCCAGCAACTTGTCGGCGACCTGCCAGCTACCGAGTCCGAGAGCGGCAATGAGGAGTGCCGATACGGCCCACTTGAGGGCCTTGCCCGTGCGGGTCTGCAGGGGCGGAGGCGGGGTCGGCGTCGGCTGGGTGGCACCGGCGCCCGGCATGGCCGCGGGGCGGGCGTAGTTGCCCTGCTGATAGGTGGTGCGCTGGTACTCGGGCGGAGCCGTGAAGGCCGGCTCCGGCGGTCGGATGCGCGGCATCGCAGCGACGGCCTTGGCCAGTTCGTCCGGCGTCGTGCAGGGCGGTTCCTGGCGTGATGCGGTGGCACCGTCGTTGACCAGGGCCCGCATCGCCAGCTCGGACAGACCCCGATGGACGCCGGCCCGCACCTGGTCGGGAGCGACCAGGCCGACTCCCTTGGGCAGGCCGGTGAGTCCGTACGCGTCGTTCTCGTACGGCCAGCGCTGTGTCAGGGCCGCGTACAGGAGGGCGCCGATTGCCTCCGTGTCGGTGCGCTGGGGGCCGTCGACGGAGATGCCGCGCAGGGCGGCGTTCACCGCCAGTCCGCGGATCCGGTACTGCCCTGTCGACGTTCGCAGCACGGCACCGGGAGTGAGCCTCAGGTGGGCGAGTCCCTCCCGGTGGGCGGCGGCCATGGCCTGGGAGAGCTGGTCGACGAGTTGGTACGCGTCGTGCGGCTCGAACGGGCCGGCGGCCAGGAGAGCGGTCAGCTCGACGGCGTCCGGCAGCCACTCGTGCACGACGTAGACGAGGTCGTTCTCCTCGACCGCGTCGAGAACCTGGACGAACCGGGGGTCGCCGAGGAGGGCCGAGGACCGGGCGGCCGCCAGGACCGAGCGTGCTCGGGGGTGGTCGGCCGGAAGGATGTGCACGCCGACCGCGCGCCGGAGTTTCTCGTCCATGGCGCGCCAACTGCTGAAACCGTCCAGACGGGTGACGCACTCCTCGAGCCGATAGCGTCTGGCGAGCTTGTGGCCGCTGTGAAGGTCGGGCGTCGAGTAGGACGGTTCGCCGCCCTGCCGTTCGCCGTCCCTTTCGAGCGCGGTCTCTTCCTCCGCGCTTTGAGAGCCCGCTGCCGGAGACTCTGCCGCCTGGGTGTCTGCCGCCCCGTCGGTCGTGGCCTTGCCCGCCTTCGCGGTCAGCGGTTCGTCCCCGCCGTTGTCGGCCACGTCGACGGCAGCCGTGCTACGTTCCGCCACCGTCGTTCCTGCCTCCCCATCCGTTGCGCCATGTCCAACAGCCATGCCAATTGTGCCCACAGTCCGACGCTATGCACGACACACGGCGTCCGACGATGGTTGTGCGGAACCGGCCCGCAGCCGACCGTCGGCGTCCTTCTGACGACGTCTAGCGGCCGAGCCGGCCACGGACCATGCCGACCATGGCGTTGAGTTCCTCGATGCGCATCCGCTTCGCAGCCACGAAGAAGACGCCGAGCAGTGCCACGCCACCGACCACGAGCGCGACCACGGATCCCCCCGCGCCGCTTCCGAGTGCCGTCAGAATGCCGTAGGCCACGGCGCCGCCGACCACCGCCGCGGGGACGGACGCCATGGACAGCCGGGCATACGTCCGCATGACGTGAGCGCCGTCCAGATCGCCACCGAGACGGTTCTTGAGCCTCCGCCAGGCGACGCCGACACCGACGGCGTAGGCGAGGCCGTAGGAGGCGGCCATGCCGACCACGGCCCACTGGGCGGGAAGCAGCACGTAACAGAGGGCGGAAGCACCGGCGTTGACGACGGCGACGATGACCGTGTTGTAGAAGGGCGTCCGGGTGTCCTCGTAGGCGTAGAAGCCGCGCAGCACCACGTACTGCACGGAGTACGGGATGAGGCCCAGTCCGAAGGCCATGAGGATGAAGCCCATCCCCTTGGCCGCCTCGGTGCCGGTCGAGGCGAAGAGCAGCGTCGACATGGGCAGGCCGAGCGCGAGGAACGCGAACGACACGGGAACGATGGCGACGGCCGAGTTGCGAAGGCCCTGCGAGATGTCGTCACGGACGGCACCGGGATCGTTGTCATGGGCCGCGCGGGAGATGCGAGGCAGCAGGGCAGCCATGACGGAGACGGTGATGATGGCCTGCGGCATGCCCCAGATCAGCTGGGCGTTGGTGTAGGCGATGAAGCCCGCGCCCTGCTTGCCGGACGCCTCACCCGCGGCGGTGGCGAGCTGGGTGACGACCAGCACGCCCGCCTGGTTCGCGAGGACGAAGAGCACGGTCCACTTGGCCAGCTTCACGGTCTTGCCGAGCCCGTGACCCTTCCAGTCGAACCGGGGACGGAAGCGGAAGCCCGTCTCACGCAGGTACGGGATCATCGCCAGCGCCTGGACGACGAGACCGAGCAGCGTCCCGACGCCCAGCAGCCGGACACCCTCCGGCGGAATCGTCTGCACACCCATCTGGGATTCGGCGGAGGTGCCGTACACCCAGATGAACAGCCCGAAGGTGGTGATCATGACGATGTTGTTCAGGACCGGGGTCCACATCATCGCGCCGAACCTGCCACGGGCGTTGAGGATCTGCCCCATGACCACGTGGACGCCCATGAAGAAGATCGTGGGCAGGCAGTAGCGGGCGAACGTGACCGCGACGCTGTTGGCCGCCTGATCGCTCGCGATCGTGTCCGACATGAGCCGGATCAGCAGCGGTGCCGCGAAGACCGCGACCACGACGATCGCGCCGAGCGCCACCATCACCAGCGTCAGCAGACGGTTGGCGTAGGCCTCACCGCCGTCCTCGTCGTTCTTCATCGCGCGGACCAGCTGCGGGACGAAGACGGAGTTGAGCCCGCCGCCGACCGTGAGGATGTAGATCATCGTCGGCAGCGTGTAGGCGACGGTGAACGTGTCGCCGAGGAGCGCGGCGCCGAGGGCGGCGGTGATCACGAGACTGCGCACGAAGCCCGTGAGGCGGGAGACCAGGGTTCCGGCCGCCATCACGGCACTCGACTTCAGCAGGCCCTGGGCCCGGCCTGCCGGCTTCTTGGGTGCAGGCGGCGCCGGCATCGGTTCAGGAGCGGGCGGCGGAACCGAGGACTGCTGGTCCCTGAAGAGGTGAGCGAACGCGTCGGGCTCCGGCTTCTCCTCGCCGGCCCGCGTGACCAGGTCGTCGACCCCGGTGAACTGCGTGGTGCGCGCGTCGTCACCGTAGGGAAGGTGGCGGGAGGGGCCCTCGGGCTCCGGCGGCGGAGTCTGCGCCCAGATCCGGGGGTCGGGGGCGTACTGCGGCGTGGCGGGCTGCTGGTAGAGCGGCTGCGGCTCCTCGTAGGTGCCCGGGGGCGGCGGGGGGTGCGCGGAGCGGTCGTAGAGCGCCTCGTTCACCGGGTCCTGGGCGGAGAGGTCCTGAGCCTGGAAAGGATCGGGGGCGTAGGCGTCCTGGACATAGGGGTCCTGCGCATAGGGGTCGGACGAGGGGTGCTGTGGCGGGAAGGAGCCTGCCGGGTCACCGCCCGCGCCCTGACCGCGGTCACCGTCGTACGGCGCGTTCATGACTACCCCACCTCATCGTCCCCGGCCGACCGGCCACGACATCGCTCAACGGTCCACTTTCTCACCAGCGCCGGACGGGTTGCCGCTTTCGGGTCCGGTGTCAGGGGCGAGGTCACTCGGCTGCCCCGGATCCGAGCCGCTGCCGGCACCCTCTGTTTCGGACGTGTCGGACGTGTCGGACGCCTCGGCCACCGAGGCGTCGGCGGTCTCCGCGGCGGCAGCGCGCTTGCGCTGGGTGTACATCCTGATGCCCGCGAGGACGAGCAGGAGCACACCGCCGGCGAGGACGAGCATGACGGTCGGAGTGATCTCGGAAACCCTCACTGTGAACGACATCTCGGGGCCGTACGGAGTGCCGTCCTTCGTGAAGAGCTGCGCGGTCATCTGGACCTGACCGTTGGCATTGGCGGCAGCGGGGAACTTCACCGACTGGCTGTGGCCGCCCTCGACCTTGATCGGCTGCTCCGCCATGCCCCTGTCCCCGTCGAAGTGGAGACGGTTCGGGTTGTTGGACTTCAGCCTCAGCACAAGGTCGTCGACGCCTTGGACCAGCTGGTTCTGCACCGTGACCGGGATGGTCGCACTGCGACCCGACAGGGTCACGTCCGACTTCTCGATCAGCTGGACCTCTTCGGTGAGGCTCCGCAGATAGGACTGGACCTCGTCGCGGTATCCCTGAGCCGCTTCGGGCTTACCACGCCACGCCGTCGACAGCTCACGGTCGATCGCCCTGCCGAAGGGGGCTTCCACCCGGTCGGCGAAGGTGAGGATGACCTTGAACTTGTCCAGTGTGCTCTGCGTCTCCCTGATGTCCTCGAAGGCCTGGACCGGCAGCTCCTGCCGGCGCAGCCGGGCAGGGTACTGGGAAGCACTGGGCACCTTGGTGTTCGCCTCGGCGTCCGGTTCGGCGGACGCTGCGGCCACCAGATCCAGCGGCTGTGTCCAGCGCTTGGGCTCGAGGGCACGCAGGGCGCGGGCCATGGACTGGGCCTGGGCCACCGTGGGCACCCGCTGGGGGGCGACGACGATGCTCCGCTGCTTCTCGGGGTCCTGCAGCGTGAGGGCCAGCGACTGTGCCAGGAATTTCTGTACCGCGAGCGTGGACTCGCCGGCGTCCGTCATATCGCCCTGGAAGGCGGTCGACAGGCGGGTGTCGGCGACCACGGCCGTGGTGCCGCCGCCGATGGGACGGGCCGCGGTAGGTGTGTACGACAGGTTGTCCTGGAGGCTGTCGCTCCGCGCGATCACCTTGTGTGCGCCGGCCGAGGTGGCCACGTCCACGATCGACGAGTCGATCGCGCCGTCCACGGGCCAGGCGAAGTCGACGGACGGCTTCACGTGGAGAATCGTCTCCACTGTGATCTCCGCCACCTGTGTGGCCGGCTGCAGGTGGCTGAGTGAACCGGAGACCGACTTGCCCCGGTGCGCCAGCGAGGCGAGATCCGGGTCCGCGAAGGGAAGGGCAACGACCTTCTTGCCCTGCACCGCGGCCTCGACGGAGCTCAGCCATCGCTTGGCGACGGCCTGGTTCCTGCCGGCGACCGTGGAGTCCCCGCTCTTGACCCGGTAGTTCCTTGTCATGGCGTCGACGGTGGCCAGAAGGTCGGGGTCGATGACCCAGGTGACCGGCAGCTCCTTGCCGAGCGACACGAGCTGGTCGAGCCGCCCGCCGGGAGCGAGCTCGGCCGCCAGCGCCTCGTCCTCGAAGACGGGGGTCTGCTGTTCGTCCGAGCCGGTCTCCGACGTGAGATGGGTCGAGGAGATCAACGGCCAGAGATAGGTGAGGCGGGTCTTCTTCTCCACGCCTTCGGGCTGCCAGGGAAGGAAGGTCCGCTCGATACCGAGGACACGCTCGAAGGACTGGCTCGAGGTCTGCCCGGTCAGGGACACACCGAGCTCGTACACGCCGCCGTTGTCATCGAGATCGAGTTCGTCGGCGGGCACCGAGAGCTTGAAGTCGTAGCTGATTCCCGAGGCGAGCTTCGGAAGGTCGACGCTGTACTTGTCGTCCACCGTCGGGCCGTCCACACCGAAGGTGTAGCCGGTCCTCTCGGCGGCCCGGTCGATGCCCGTCCTGCCGGCCACCTTGGGGCCCACCCGGAGATCGACGTGTGCGCCTGTGATCGTCCGTCGGCCCTCGTTGACCACGGTCCCCGAGACCGTGATCGTGTCGTCCTTCCCGGGCGCCTCCGGCGTCACCGTGTCCAGCGACACATCCACGGTCCGGGATCCGGTGGGCTCCGCGGCCTGCGCCCCGGGTGCCGCCGGGACCCACAGCAACCCGGTCAGAAGTGGCACGCCGGTGATCAGGGAGGCTGTACGACGCAGCCACCGGCGCGCAGGAGAACTACGCATCCCCTGGAAGTCTGCCGCCTCGGCCACGCGCTCGCCCGTCCCTCGTCGTCTGCTGTCCTTGGTGGTTCTCTGCTCTTGCGTCCACGCATGGTAACGAGGACCGCTGTGCTCAAGTGCCGCGGAGTGCCCCACAAGATCGGAACGGACCGGCGGGGCGTCGGAAACAGGGACGACCCGGTCGGCCCGGGCACGTACCCTTTTCTGTTGTGCCGAACGCCAATGAAGACAACCCCACTGCCCTGAGCCAGGTGCAACACCGCGCGGTGAGTGAACTGCTGCGGGTGTCACCCGTCGCCGACGACCTGGCGCGCCGTTTCCAGGATGCCGGATTCGGTCTTGCCCTGGTCGGAGGGTCGGTCCGTGACGCGTTGCTCGGTCGGCTCGGCAATGACCTCGACTTTACGACGGACGCCCGCCCCGAGGATGTGCTGAAGATCGTCCGGCCGTGGGCGGATTCGGTGTGGGACGTCGGTATCGCCTTCGGCACTGTCGGTGCCCACAAGGCCGGACGTGTCGGTGACGCGGTTCAGTCCTTCCAGATCGAGGTGACGACCTACCGCTCGGAGGCGTACGACCGGACGTCTCGCAAGCCGGAGGTGTCCTACGGTGACTCGATCGAGCAGGACCTGGTCCGGCGTGACTTCACGGTCAACGCGATGGCCGTGGCGCTGCCGGCCAAGGAGTTCATCGACCCCCACGACGGGCTCAGCGACCTCGCCGCGAAGGTTCTGCGTACGCCCGGCACCCCCGAGGAGTCCTTCTCCGACGACCCGCTGCGGATGATGAGGGCCGCCCGGTTCGCCGCGCAGCTCGACTTCGAGGTGGCGCCGGAGGTCGTCGCTGCCATGAAGGCCATGGCGGAGCGCATCGAGATCGTTTCCGCCGAGCGGGTGCGTGACGAGTTCAACAAGCTGCTCCTTTCCGCGCACCCCCGCAAGGGGCTGTCGCTCCTCGTCGACACCGGCCTTGCCGCCCATGTGCTGCCCGAGCTGCCGGCGCTCCGTCTGGAGAGTGACGAGCACCATCGGCACAAGGACGTCTACGAGCACTCGCTGACCGTGCTGGACCAGGCCATCGCCCTTGAGGAGGACGGCCCGGACCTGGTGCTGCGGCTGGCCGCACTGCTTCACGACATCGGTAAGCCCCGGACTCGTCGCTTCGAGCAGGACGGCCGGGTCTCCTTCCATCACCACGAGGTGGTGGGCGCGAAGATGACCAAGAAGCGCATGACTGCGCTGAAGTACTCGAACGAGATGGTCAAGGACGTCTCGCGGCTCGTGGAACTGCATCTGCGTTTCCACGGCTATGGCACTGGTGAGTGGACCGACTCCGCGGTGCGTCGGTATGTACGCGACGCCGGGCCGCTTCTGGACCGCCTGCACAAGCTCACCCGCTCCGACTGCACCACGCGGAACAAGCGGAAGGCGGGCGCTCTCTCGCGCGCGTACGACGGCCTTGAAGACCGCATCGCAGAGCTCCAGGAGCAGGAGGAGCTGGATGCCATCAGGCCGGACCTGAACGGCAACGAGATTCAGGAGATCCTGGGCATCGGACCCGGCCCCATGATCGGCAAGGCGTACGCGTTCCTTCTTGAGCTGCGGCTGGAGAACGGGCCGATGGAGCGCGATGCAGCGGTGTCGGCGCTCAAGGAGTGGTGGGCCAAGCAGGGCTGAGCGTGAAACGGCGCGATGTTTCACGTGAAACATCGCGCCGTCGACGCCGGCCGAGTGGCTTGTTTCACGTGAAACAAGCCCCGTAGGAGCGGCTACTTCTTGATCTCGTTCAGGCAGAGCACGAACGACTTGCCGGAGCTACGCCGACCACCGCTGGTCTGCTCGTAGTAACCCATGTCGGCCTTGCCTTCGCAGATCGTCTGGTCCGTTGTGTCACTGTGCACGGAGACCACCTTGTAGGCCGCCTCGGCACCGCCGCAGTCGACGACCTGCAGATCCGGGTTGATGTCGTTGCCGCTGTTCTTGAGGCAGTCGCCGGCCTTGGCCGTGTCGGCGTCGTCGCGGCCCATGAACCAGAACACGGCGAAAGCGATGACGGCCAGAACGCCGACGACTATCTGGAACTTCGTCTTGAGGCTGAGACCGCCACGCGAAGGCGCGGGGGGCGGCGTCGGTGCCGTGCCCCACTGCTGCGGCTGGGTCTGGCCATAGCCGGGCTGGGGCTGCTGCATGTGCGGCTGCTGCGGGTAGCCGTAGCCCGGCTGCGGCTGCTGCGGCGGCTGCCCGTAGGGACCCGGTCCCTGCTGCGGCGGCTGCCCGTAGGGACCCGGTCCCTGCTGCGGCGGATAGGTCATGCGGGATTCCCCCTGTGAAAGTGCTCTCGTATTTGACGCGGGCACGCTATAGCACCCGAGCGGCATGGCCCCAACGCGCCAGGCCGGCGGCTGCTGTTGCATAGATCCCCGTCACCAAGAGGACCAGCGGAACCGACCGGCCGTCAGGGGGAAGCATCAGAGCGGCGACGCCCGCCGCGCCGACGAAGGCAACATTGAACAGGACGTCGTAGAGGGCGAAGACCCGGCCACGGAAGGCGTCGTCCACGGAGGTCTGCACCACCGTGTCTGTCGCGATCTTCGCCCCCTGGGTCACGAGCCCGAGCAGGAATGCCGCGACAAGCATCGGACCGGGCCTGAAGGGAAGCGCAAGAGCAGGCACAAGGACCGCGGCGGCCGCCGCGCAGGCGACCATCCATCCGTACCGGCCGAGCTTTCCGATCCCCCACGGGGTCAGAACGGCCGCCGCGAAGAAGCCGGCACCCGAGGCGGCCAGGGCAAGACCCAACAGCGCGAGCCCGGCCGACTCGTCGGTGGACCAGGCGTAGCGGCAGAGCATCAGCACCATCACCGTCAGCGCTCCGTAGCAGAAGCGCATCAGTGTCATCGCGGCCAACGCATGGGTCGCAGCAGGCCGTTGGTTCAGGTAGCGCAGCCCTTCGAGCAGCCCCCGGGCCGTAGAGGCGATCGCGGCACCCAGACGGGGCTGGACCACGTCGGGGTCCGGGCCGAGCAGCTCCTTCCCCATCCGCAGTGAGGCCAGGGCCGAGCCGAGGTAGAGAGCCGCTCCCAACAGGACCACCGCGGCGTCCGAGTCCGAGGCGACGAGCCGCACGAGGAAGGCGAGACCGCCTCCGGCTGTCGCAGCCAGCGTGCCCGCGGTGGGCGAGACGGAGTTGGCCATGACGAGGTGCTCGGAATCCACGACGCGCGGCAGCGCCGCGGAGAGCCCGGCCAGAACGAAGCGGTTGACGGCCGTGACCGTCAGGGCGGAGGCGTAGAAGAGCCAGTCGGGGACGGAAGCCAGGATCAACAGGGCGGTGCAGCAGGCGAGCAGTGCCCGCAGCAGGTTTCCGTAGAGGAAGACCTGGCGGCGTCGCCACCGGTCGAGCAGCACCCCTGCGAACGGGCCGACCAGGGAATAGGGGAGGAGCAGGACGGCCATGGCGGACGCGATCGCTGTCGGAGAGGTCTGCTGTTCCGGTGAGAAGACCACATAGGTGGCGAGAGCGACCTGGTAGACGCCGTCGGCCGCCTGTGAGAGCAGGCGCACGGTCAGCAGCCGGCGGAAGTCGGCGAGGCGCAGGAGTACGCGCAGATCACGTACGACGGGCATGCGAGCAAGGGTCACACACGCGGAGGGTCCCCGGGCGTACGACCCGGGGACCCTCCGCGACAGCAGGTGGAACTGTTTAGCGCTCGACCTCGCCCTGGATGAACTTCTCGACGTTCTCGCGGGCCTCGTCGTCGAAGTACTGCACCGGCGGGGACTTCATGAAGTACGAGGACGCGGAGAGGATGGGGCCGCCGATGCCCCGGTCCTTGGCGATCTTCGCGGCGCGCACGGCGTCGATGATGACACCCGCCGAGTTCGGGGAGTCCCAGACCTCGAGCTTGTACTCGAGGTTCAGCGGGACGTCACCGAAGGCACGGCCCTCGAGGCGCACGTAGGCCCACTTGCGGTCGTCCAGCCAGGCCACGTAGTCCGACGGCCCGATGTGGACGTTCTTCTCGCCCATGTCGCGGTCGGGGATCTGCGAGGTGACGGCCTGCGTCTTCGAGATCTTCTTGGACTCCAGGCGCTCACGCTCGAGCATGTTCTTGAAGTCCATGTTGCCGCCGACGTTCAGCTGCATCGTGCGGTCCAGGATGACGCCCCGGTCCTCGAAGAGCTTGGCCATCACGCGGTGCGTGATGGTGGCGCCGACCTGGGACTTGATGTCGTCGCCGACGATCGGGACACCGGCCTCGGTGAACTTGTCCGCCCACTCCTTGGTGCCGGCGATGAAGACCGGGAGAGCGTTGACGAACGCGACCTTGGCGTCGATGGCGCACTGCGCGTAGTACTTCGCAGCGTCCTCGGAACCGACGGGCAGGTAGCAGACCAGGACGTCGACCCGCTTGTCCTTGAGGGTCTGGACGATGTCGACCGGCGCCTCGGCGGACTCCTCGATGGTCTCGCGGTAGTACTTGCCGAGACCGTCGAGCGTGTGGCCACGCTGAACGGTGACGCCGGTGTTCGGCACCTCGCAGATCTTGATGGTGTTGTTCTCGCTGGCGCCGATGGCGTCCGAGAGGTCGAGGCCGACCTTCTTGGCGTCCACGTCGAAGGCGGCCACGAACTCGACGTCACGGACGTGGTAGTCGCCGAACTGGACGTGCATCAGACCCGGCACCTTGCCGGCCGGGTCGGCGTCCTTGTAGTACTCGACGCCCTGCACCAGCGAGGCGGCGCAGTTGCCCACGCCGACGATGGCTACGCGAACCGAACCCATTGGCGGTTGCTCCCTGTGTGTTCTCTGTGTTCCGGATGAAGCCCTGCGGTGCGCGGGGCTTCACTTGGCGGGGTCGTCGGACGGATCCGGCGGGGTGGAGTCGTCGGGAGGCGTCCCTCCGGAAGACTCGGCACCCTTGTGCCGGGGCAGGCCGCCCGTCGCTCCAGGTGTGTTGTCCTGCTGCGCGGTGCTCTCGGACGAGGATCTTTGATCCCGCCCTGCCCGCTCGCTCTCGATGAGCTCGTTGAGCCAGCGCACTTCACGCTCCACGGACTCCATGCCGTGCCGCTGCAGCTCGAGGGTGTAGTCGTCGAGGCGCTCGCGGGTGCGGGCCAAGGAGGCACGCATCTTCTCCAGACGCTCTTCCAGCCGGCTGCGGCGGCCTTCCAGCACCCGCATCCGCACTTCGCGCTCCGTCTGTCCGAAGAAGGCGAAGCGTGCCGCGAAGTGCTCGTCCTCCCAGCTGTCGGGGCCGGTGTGGGACAGGAGCTCCTCGAAGTGCTCCTTACCTTCCGCCGTCAACCGGTAGACGATCTTGGCGCGCCGGCCCGCCAGCGAGGCGGCGAGGGCGTCCTCGGGAGCGTTTCCCGGTTCCTCGATCAACCAGCCGTTGGCGACCAGCGTCTTGAGGCAGGGGTAGAGGGTCCCGTAACTGAAGGCCCGGAAGATTCCCAGTGACGTGTTGAGCCGCTTGCGCAGCTCGTAACCGTGCATCGGGGCTTCACGGAGCAGACCGAGGACGGCGAACTCGAGGATGCCGGAGCGCCTGCTCACAGTCGCCTCCCTCGCCGGTCCCGGTCGTGTATGTCGTGCTGATGTATCGACTCGATACATCAGCACGATAGAACGGCTCGACTGTCCCGACAAGAGCGGCCATGGTGAGCGGCGTCACATCGTCAATTCATAGGGAGAGAGTTGCCTGAAATGGGGTGAACTTCAGGCCTAGGAGGGTTTTGGCCGTGCGTAGTCTGTGCGGATGCAGACCACCGGGAACCATGTGACGCCTCCATGCGTCATCGCCGTGGATGCACAGCGGATGAGCCCTTCTCAGAGCTTGTCCGTATCCATTTCGGGGGGACCGGAACTCAACTGCCGCTTCCAGGCGTCTCGCCTGCCCGAGGAGTAGTCGTTCGATGAGCGAGCACCGTCGCAAACCGCCTCAGCCACAGGGTGGCGGGCGCGCCGCGGCCAGACGCGCCGCCCAGCAGTCTTCAGGCCGCCGGGGCGTCCCACCCCGGGGCGCCACGTCGGCCTCACCTGCCGCTTCACATGGTGAGGAACGGCCCTACAGCAGTCGCGCCGAGGCGCGCCGCGCCGCGCAGCGCGGCGGCCATGGAGGGCGCGGCGGACGCCGTGGCGGAGGCGGAGGGGACGGCGGCGGATACGACGGCGCCGGCCGCCGTGGTGGACGGCCGGGCAAGAAGAGGCTGATCGACTACCCGCGTCACGACAAGTACGGGTGGCGGCGCTGGGTGCCCTCCTGGAAGCTCGTGACCGGGCTCTTCCTCGGTTTCCTCGCCAGTCTGATGACGGCGGGCACCATCGCCTACGCCATGGTGGGAGTGCCCGAGCAGGCTTTGATCGCCGGGGCGCAGAACAACGTCTACTACTGGGACGACGGCACCCAGATGGTGGCCACCGGTGGTGAGGTCAACCGGCAGATCATCCCCATCTCGAAGATTCCCATCGAGATGCAGAACGCCGTCATCTCCGCGGAGAACAAGACCTTCCGCAAGGACTCGGGCATCGACCCGATGGGCATCGGCCGGGCCCTCTTCAACATGGCCCGGGGCGAGCAGACGCAGGGTGGTTCGACCATCACCCAGCAGTACGTGAAGAACGCGCGGCTGGACAACCAGGACCAGACCCTCAGCCGTAAGTTCCAAGAACTTTTCATCTCCATGAAGATCGACTCGGAGATGGAGAAGGAAGACATCATGGAGGGGTACCTCAACACCTCCTACTACGGTCGAGGCGCGTACGGCATCCAGGCGGCGGCCCGCACGTACTTCAACAAGGACGCCGGCAAGCTGAACGTGAGCGAGTGCGCGTTCCTGGCGTCGCTCCTCAAGGGCGCGACCTACTACGACCCGGCCGGGGCCACGGCGATCGACGCCTCGGCGACGGCGGAGGCCAACACCGAGCGGATGACGATCCGCTGGAGCTGGATCCTCGACGAGATGGTCAAGGACAAGCACCTCGACGCGGCGGAGCGCCAGAAGTACACGGAGCTCCCCAAGGCGGAGTCGCCTCGTAAGAACGCCCAGCTCGGCGGCCAGATCGGTTATCTGGTGGACCTGGCCAAGGCCAACTTCCTCAACAACCACGACGAGGAAGTCGACCTGTCCAAGGGCGGTTACGAGATCTACACGACCTTTAACAAGAAGCGGGTCGCTGCCCTCGAGAACGCGGTCAAGAAGGTCCGTGACGAGAACCTCGACCCGAAGAAGCGCCCGGACGATGACACGCACGTCCAGTTCGGCGGCGCTTCGGTCGAGCCGGGGACGGGCAAGATCGTCGCGATCTACGGCGGTGAGGACGCCACGAAGCACTTCACCAACAACGCCGATGCCACCGGTGCCCAGGTCGGATCGACGTTCAAGCCCTTCGTCCTCGCCGCCGCCATGCGCGACGGCGTCCGCAACCCCGAGCTCGGGGAAGAGCAGGGGCCCGACGACCGCCGGATCGTCGACCCTGACAAGAGCCGGTACAGCGGCAAGAACAAGCTGAAGATCAAGAATTACGACGGCTCCGTCTGGCGCAACGAGAAGGGGAAGGAGTGGAATCAGACCAACGACGGCCAGCAGAACTACGGCAACATCAGCCTGCGCGAGGCGATGATCCACTCCGCCAACTCCCCCTACGTGCAGCTCGGCATGGACATCGGCATCCCGCAGGTGAGGGACGCCGCCATCGACGCCGGTCTGCTCGAGTCCAGCCTGAGCAAGGCGAACGTGCCCTCCTTCTCGCTCGGCATCTCCGACCCCAGCGCCATCCGTATGGCGGGCGCCTACGGGACCTTCGCCGCCGAGGGTGAGCAGCGTGACCCGTATTCGGTGACAAAGGTCAAGCACGAGGGCCTGACCGTCTACGAGCACGAGGACAAGGCCGAGCAGGCCTTCGACGAGGACATCGCCAACAACGTGACCGATGTCCTCAGGGACGTCGTCGAGCATCCCGACGGCACCGGCAACAACGCCCAGATCAAGGGAAGGCAGGTCGCCGGCAAGACCGGTACGACGGACGAAAACAAGTCGGCCTGGTTCGTCGGATACACGCCCCAGCTGTCGACCGCCATCGACATGTACCGCTTGGACGACGACGAGAAGAACAAGAAGCGCGAGTTCCTGGAGATGTACGACACCGGTGGACAGGACAAGATCCATGGTTCGTCGTTCCCGTCCGAGATCTTCCAGGACTACATGACGGAAGCGCTCAAGGGCACCAAGGTCCTCAAGTTCCCCAAGCCGGAGCCGATCGACGGTGAGGCGGTCTGGGGCGGTGGCGCGGTCAGCCCGTCCCCGACGCCGAGCAGCAGCCCGTCCCAGTCCCCGTCCACATCCCCGTCCCCGTCCACCTCGCCGTCCCCGTCCACCAGCCCGGGCCCCTCGGAGTCCTGCAACCCGTGGGAGGACTGGACCTGCGGCGTCGACGGCGGCGGCGGTAACGGCGGCACCGACCAGGGCGGGGACAACGGCGGCGTGTCGACGAGCCCGTCGACCTCGACCGGGACCGATGCCGGCGCCGACAGCGGCGGCGGCAACGGGAACGGTGGCGGCAACGGCGGCGGTCTCTTCGGAGGCACCGACGGCGAAGGCTGACGGTAGCCCGCACCGGCCATGACGAGGCCGCCGCATCGGGGAAGGACCGGCATTCGTGCCCGATCCCCGGAGCGGCGGCCCTCGTCGTTCTCCCCCACCCGTACGGCAGGATGTGCACCATGCCCAGCGCAGAAGAGACGAGCGTGTACGAGGAACGGCCTGACGTACGCCCCGAGGCTGCCGACGTACGCCCCACACGGCGTGACCGGATCGCCGCGGCAGGCAGCGAACTGATCGGCGGACCGGCCGGACGCTGGGCGTCGCGCGGCGAGGACGGCCCGCTGACGCCCGTGCGTGTGGTGGCGCTGGTCGCCATCGGCATGTTCGCGCTGGGCATGGTGCAGAAGCTGCCCTGTTACAACTGGGCATGGTTCAGGGGCACCAGCTCGCAGTACACCCATGCCTGCTACTCGGACATCCCCCATCTGTTCGTGGGCCGGGGCTTCTCCGAGAGCCTGATCCCGTACTTCGACCGGCTGCCCGGCGACATGGAGTACCTGGAGTACCCCGTGCTGACGGGCCTCTTCATGCAGGTGGCCTCCTGGATCGGCCGCCTCGGCGGCGGCTCCGGCCAGGAGCAGCAGCAGATGTACTGGATGGTCAATGCGGGTCTGCTGATGATCTGCGCGGCCGTCATCGCCGTCTGTGTCGCCCGCACGCACCGCCGGCGCCCCTGGGACGCGCTGCTCGTCGCCCTGGCCCCCGCCTTCGCGCTGACGGCCACCATCAACTGGGACCTGCTCGCGGTGGCTCTCACCGCCGCGGCGATGCTGATGTGGTCACGCGGCAGGGTTCTCGCGTTCGGTGTCCTGATCGGACTCGCGACCGCGGCCAAGCTCTATCCGGTGCTGCTGCTCGGCCCTCTGCTCGTCCTGTGCTGGCGGGCGGGCAAGTGGCGGGAGTTCGCCACGGCGATGCTCGGCGCGGCGGCAGCCTGGCTCGTGGTCAACCTCCCTGTGATGCTGTTCGCGCCACAGGGCTGGAAGAAGTTCTACACCTTCAGCCAGGAACGCCAGGTCGACTTCGGGTCGTTCTGGCTGATCATCACGCAGCGCACCGGCGAATCGATCGACGTGGAGAAGGTCAACATCTACGCCACTTTGCTGATGATCCTTGCCTGTGCGGGCATCGGCCTGCTCACGCTGAGGGCACCGCGCCGCCCCCGCTTCGCACAGCTCGCCTTCCTGGTGGTGGCCGCGTTCATCCTCACCAACAAGGTCTACTCGCCGCAGTACGTGCTGTGGCTGATCCCGCTCGCCGCCCTCGCGCGTCCCCGCTGGCGGGACTTCCTCATCTGGCAGGCGTGCGAGGTCATGTACTACCTGGGCATCTGGATGTACCTCGCCTACACGACCAGCCCCAAGCACCAGGGGCTGCCGCAGGAGGGCTACCAGCTGGCCATCGCGCTCCACCTGCTCGGGACGCTGTACCTGTGCGCCGTGATCGTGCGCGACGTCCTCATGCCGGAACGCGACGGTGTGCGTCAGGACGGTTCCGACGATCCGGGCGGGGGCGTGCTCGACGGCGCTCCGGACGCGTTCGTGCTGGGGCCGGCGGCGCATCCGCCGCGGCACGCCGCCCACGCCGAGGAAGGTCCGCGGGTGGAGTGGGGCGTGAAGGCCGGGAGCGGGCCGGAGGCGGGACCGCATCCTTCCGCCTGAGGCCCTCTGCGGGGCTCGGCGCGAGGACTGCGCGCAGCCCCCGGGCCCGCCGGGAAGGCTGCGCACGGCCGTCCCCCGGTCCCACCGGGGGACGAGGGCCTGCTAGCGGTCCACCAGCCGGTCGAACTGGGTCGTGGTGTGCCGCAGGTGCGCCACCAGCTCGTCCCCGACCTTCGGCTCCTGCGCGTCGGCGGGCACGAACAGGATCGAGACCTGCATGTGGGGCGGTTCGGCGAACCAGCGCTGCTTGCCCGCCCACACGAACGGCGACAGATTGCGGTTGACCGTCGCCAGTCCCGCCCGTGCGACGCCCTTGGCGCGCGGCATCACGCCGTGCAGCGCCTTGGGCGCCTCCAGGCCGACACCGTGCGACGTGCCGCCCGCCACCACGACGAGCCAGCCGTCCGAGGCGGCCTTCTGCTGGCGGTAGCCGAAACGATCCCCCCTGGACACGCGGGTCACATCGAGCACGGCGCCGCGGTACTCGGTGGACTCGTGGTCGCCGAGCCACAGCCGCGTCCCTATCCGCGCGCGGAAGCGGGTCTGCGGGAACTGCTGCTGCAGCCGGGCCTGCTCCTGGGCGCGCAGATGACTCACGAACATCGTGTGCAGCGGCAGCCTGGCCGCACGCAGCCGGTCCATCCAGCCGATGACTTCCTCGACCGCGTCCGAGCCGTCGGTCCGGTCCAGCGGCAGGTGCAGGGCGAAGCCCTCCAGCCGTACGTCCTCGATGGCGGCGTGCAACTGGCCCAGGTCCTGCTCGGAGATGCCGTGGCGCTTCATCGAGCTCATGCACTCGATGACGACCCGGGCTCCCACCAGCGCGTGCACGCCGTCGACGGAGGAGACGGAGCGGACCACCCTGTCGGGCAGCGGAACCGGTTCCTCACCGCGCCGGAAGGGCGTGAGCACCAGGAGATCACCGCTGAACCAGTCCTTGATCCGAGCGGCCTCGTACGTCGTGCCCACCGCGAGCATGTCGGCGCCGAAGCGTGACGCCTCCTCCGACAACCGTTCGTGGCCGAAGCCGTAGCCGTTGCCCTTGCAGACCGGGACGAGACCGGGGAACTGGTCGATCACCGACTTCTGGTGCGCCCGCCAGCGAGCGGTGTCGACGTAGAGGGAGAGCGCCATGGCCGGCCCGGAACCTTTCTGGTGGCTGCGGTGTATCAGAGATGTGTACGAGACTACGGAGTCGGCCGCGGCGTCGTCAGCGACGCGACATGTAGATGTCCAGCGCCTTGTGGAGGAGCTTGTTGAGCGGGAAGTCCCACTCGCCGACGTACTCGACGGCCTCGCCGCCGGTCCCGACCTTGAACTGGATCAGGCCGAAGAGGTGGTCCGTCTCGTCGAGCGAGTCGCTGATGCCGCGCAGGTCGTAGACCGTCGCGCCCATGGCGTACGCGTCGCGGAGCATCCGCCACTGCATCGCGTTCGAGGGCCGGACCTCACGCCCGATGTTGTCCGAGGCACCGTACGAGTACCAGACATGCCCACCGACGACGAGCATCGTCGCCGCGGACAGGTTGACCCCGTTGTGCCGCGCGAAGTACAGGCGCATGCGGTTCGGGTCCTCGTTGTTCAGCACCGTCCACATGCGCTGGAAGTACGAGAGGGGCCGCGGCCGGAAGCGGTCCCGCTCGGCCGTGATCTCGTACAGCCGCTGCCATTCGGCGAGGTCCTCGTAGCGGCCCTGCACGACCTCGACGCCGGCCTTCTCGGCCTTCTTGATGTTGCGCCGCCACAGCTGGTTGAAGCCCTTGAGGACGTCGTCGAGCGAGCGGTTGGCCAGCGGCACCTGATAGACGTAGCGGGGCTGGACGTCACCGAAGCCGGCACCGCCGTCCTCGCCCTGCTGCCAGCCCATCTTCCGCAGCCGGTCCGCCACTTCGAACGCGCGCGGCTCGATGTGCGTCGCTTCCACGTCGCGCAGTCGCTTCACGTCCGGGTCCTGGATGCCGGCCTTGATCGCCGGGGCGTCCCAGCGGCGGATCACGACGGGCGGCCCCATCTTCACCGAGAACGCGCCCTGGTTCTTCAGGTGCGCCAGCATCGGCTGGAGCCAGTCGTCCAGGTTGGGGGCGTACCAGTTGATCACCGGGCCCTCGGGGAGGTACGCCAGGTACCGCTTGATCTTGGGGAGCTGGCGGTAGAGCACCAGGCCCGCGCCGACGAGCTCACCGTTCTTGTCGAACCAGCCGAGGTTCTCCGAACGCCATTCCGTCTTCACGTCCGCCCACGCCGGGACCTGGCAGTGACTCGCCGAGGGCAGGGTCTGGATGTATGCCAGATGCTGCTCACGACTGATGGTCCTCAGGGTCAGGCTCATGCGGGGCGCTCCTCGGCAGGTGTGTCCCCATGGGTCAGGGGCTCCGGCTCTCGCGCCGAAGCCTACTGGTCCGTGGCTGGGGCCCGAATGGCTGTGCGCGGGAGCGGGCCGCCGATCGGCCCGCTCCGGCCCCCGCCCTTGTGTTCGTCGCCCCCTGGCCTCAGCCGAGGACGCCACCGAAGAGCCCGCCGTGGGCCATTCCGAGGAAGAACCCCACCGCGGACGCGCCCAGCCCGATGATCAGCAGGAACCGCTCACGTGTCGTCGCGGAGATGTACTGGCCGTACGCGCCGGTCGCGATCCCGATGAGCCCTGCCCACGAGCTGAGCAGATGCAGGTGATGGAACATCGCCGAGATGAACGCGAGAGCGCCCAGTACCAGCGTCACCGCCATCAGGGTGTCCTGAAGGGGATGAGACCTGCCGTCCGTGGCGAACAGCGAGACGGAGGAGTGACGTCGCATTGCCTGTGCCATGAGGCACCTCCTGGCTTTGCCGGAAGGCGGCGCATCGTAGCGCCGCGTCCACCCGATGTGTACAGATTGCGGCCATGGGCCACCGGATTTCAACCGGAAGCCGGAGTGCGGGTACTCTGTACGGTCTGCACCGGTGTCTGCCCAGGCCATGACGCGATCTCCACTCGACGAGGGGGGATTGTCAGTGGCGGCCGATACCGTTGCTCACGCATCACGACCCTCCTGCCACGGAACGACCGTGGCCGCTGAGTCCAAAGGAGGTGGGTTCCACATGCGTCACTACGAGGTGATGGTCATCCTCGACCCCGATCTCGAGGAGCGCGCTGTCTCCCCGCTGATCGAGAACTTCCTCTCCGTCGTCCGTGAGGGCAACGGAAAGGTCGAGAAGGTCGACACCTGGGGCCGTCGTCGTCTCGCTTACGAGATCAAGAAGAAGCCCGAGGGCATCTACTCGGTCATCGACCTGCAGGCCGAGCCTGCGGTCGTCAAGGAGCTCGACCGCCAGATGAACCTGAACGAGTCGGTCCTCCGGACCAAGGTCCTCCGTCCCGAGACCCACTGAGCACCTAGCTCAGAGGTCATCGGGTTTCGAGTAGCAGCAAGCAGCCAGCAGCAATCCCGCCGAGAGGTTCACCCATGGCAGGCGAGACCGTCATCACGGTCGTCGGCAATCTCGTCGACGACCCCGAGCTGCGCTTCACCCCGTCCGGTGCGGCGGTCGCGAAGTTCCGTGTCGCGTCCACTCCCCGCACCTTCGACCGCCAGACCAACGAGTGGAAGGACGGCGAGAGCCTCTTCCTCACCTGCTCGGTCTGGCGTCAGGCGGCGGAGAACGTCGCCGAGTCGCTCCAGCGCGGCATGCGTGTCGTCGTGCAGGGACGGCTCAAGCAGCGGTCCTACGAGGACCGCGAGGGCGTCAAGCGCACGGTCTACGAGCTGGACGTCGAGGAAGTCGGCCCCAGCCTGAAGAACGCCACGGCCAAGGTCACCAAGACCACCGGTCGCGGTGGCCAGGGCGGCTACGGCGGCGGTGCCGGCGGCCAGCAGGGCGGCGGCAGCTGGGGCGGCGGCCCCGGCGGTGGTCAGCAGCAGGGTGGCGGCGGTGCTCCCGCCGACGACCCCTGGGCGACCGGTGCGCCGTCCGGCGGCGGTCAGCAGGGCGGGGGCGGCTGGGGCGGAAGCTCCGGCGGCTCCGGGGGCTCTGGCGGCGGCTACTCGGACGAGCCGCCCTTCTAGGGCAGCTCGTACCCCACTTCTTGATCACACAGGAGATACACCATGGCGAAGCCGCCTGTGCGCAAGCCTAAGAAGAAGGTCTGCGCTTTCTGCAAGGACAAGACCGCGTACGTGGACTACAAGGACACGAACATGCTGCGGAAGTTCATTTCCGACCGCGGCAAGATCCGTGCCCGCCGCGTGACCGGCAACTGCACGCAGCACCAGCGTGACGTCGCCACGGCCGTCAAGAACAGCCGTGAGATGGCGCTGCTGCCCTACACGTCCACCGCGCGATAAGGGAAGGGTGACCGAAACATGAAGATCATCCTCACCCACGAGGTGTCTGGCCTCGGTGCCGCCGGCGACGTCGTCGACGTCAAGGACGGATACGCTCGCAACTACCTGGTCCCGCGTGGTTTCGCGATCCGCTGGACCAAGGGTGGCGAGAAGGACGTGGCGCAGATCCGCCGCGCCCGCAAGATCCACGAGATCGCGACCATCGAGCAGGCCAACTCCATCAAGGGTCAGCTCGAGGCCGTCAAGGTGCGCCTTGCCGTTCGCTCCGGCGACGCCGGCCGCCTCTTCGGTTCCGTCACCCCGGCTGACATCGCCTCGGCGATCAAGGCCGCCGGTGGCCCGGAGGTCGACAAGCGTCGTGTCGAGCTCGGTTCGCCGATCAAGACCCTGGGCTCGCACCAGGTGTCTGTGCGTCTGCACCCCGAGGTTGCCGCGCAGCTTGGCGTCGAGGTCGTCGCCGCGTAAGCGCTGACGCTCGACAGAGCAGTAGGAAGGGCCGCACCCGACGGGGTGCGGCCCTTCCGCCGTCTGTGCGGCGGCCGCGCTTCACTATGAAGGGGCCCTTCACGGTGGCGCCGTTTCACGTGAAACAGCGATCAGCGTGTAGCTCCCGTCACGATCCACCGACCGGAACGTGCCCGCCACCACAGCGTCAGCAGCCGGACGGTCATCATCAAGGTCATCGCCCACCACAGAGCGGTCAGTCCACCTCCGAGAGAGGGGACCAGCAAGGCGACCGGGGCGAACACGGCCAGGGTGAGCAGCATGGCCGCCGCCAGGTAGGGCCCGTCACCCGCGCCCATCAGGACGCCGTCCAGCACGAACACCACACCGGCGATCGGCTGGGACACCGCCACGACCAGCAGCGCGGGGAGCAGGGTGTCCCGGACCGCCTGGTCACCCGTGAACAGGGGGATGAAGAGCGGCCGGGCGGCCACGATCAGGATCCCGAGCACCACGCCCGACACCACGCCCCACTGCACCATCCGCCGACAGGCCAATTTGGCGCCCTCCGTATCACCGGCCCCCAGATAGCGGCCGATGATGGCCTGCCCGGCAATGGCGATCGCGTCCAGCGCGAAGGCCATCAGGCTCCAGAGGGAAAGCACGATCTGGTGGGCGGCGATGTCCTCGTCGCCCATCCTGGCGGCTACAGCAGTCGCGATCATGAGGACCGCTCGCAGGGAGAGGGTGCGCACCAGCAGCGGGACCCCCGCCTGGGCGCTCGCCCGTATACCTGCCGCGTCGGGCCGGAGCGAAGAACCGTGCTTGCGTGCTCCGCGGATGACGACGACCAGATATGCGACCGCCATTCCGCACTGGGCGATCACGGTGCCCCAGGCCGAGCCGGCGATACCGAAACCGGCTCCGTAGACCAGTCCGGCATTGAGTACCGCGTTGGCGGCGAATCCACCGACCGCGACATAGAGGGGGGTTCGCGTGTCCTGCAGACCCCTGAGCACTCCGGTGGCGGCGAGCACGATCAGCATGGCGGGGATGCCGAGACTGGAGATGCGCAGATACGTGATCGCATGAGGTGCGGCGGTCTCGGAGGCCCCGAAGGCCTCCACCAGCCATGGCGCCGTGGGAAGAGTGACGGCGATGACGGCGACGCCGAGGAGCAGCGCCAGCCAGATGCCGTCCATCCCCTGCCGGATGGCTGACTGGAGATCGCCCGCTCCGACCCGGCGGGCGACGGCAGCCGTGGTCGCATACGCGAGAAAGACGAAGACGCTCACCGCGGTCATCAACAGGGCCGCCGCGACGCCGAGGCCCGCCAGTTGCGGGGTGCCGAGATGGCCGACGATGGCGCTGTCGACCATGACGAACAGCGGCTCGGCGACAAGGGCGCCGAAGGCCGGAACGGCGAGCGTGACGATCTCCCGGTCGTGCCGCCGCAGACGTTCCTTCGCCCCTGCCGGTAGCTGTGTCATGGGCGCCAATCTAATCTTCCACAGGTAAGCGATGCAAGCCGCCTGCAGTCCTTACTTGTGAGGGTGTCGGCCCTTGGTCGGTGCGCCGTTTGTTCTGATCTTGATCCGGTGGGAAAAGTTTTTCTCCCCCACAGGCAGTGGATGCGAAAACCGCAGGTGGGATGCGTTGTGAAGGGCTGGACGTGAACTTTTCCACAGTGCTGTCCCCTGGTCCGTGCACAGGTTGCGGACGGTTCTCCACAGCATCTGATCCTTCGTCCACAGGGCCTGTGGATAACCAGATTGGCTGACGCTGCCGCCGGGCCTACCGTGGACCGTCGCCCGGCGTGCGGAAGCCTCCGCTTCGAACGGAGTCCGGCGACTCGATCTGTCAGTGCTGTGGCGTAGAAAAGACTGCCACGGCGTAGGTCCGTGGAGCGGACGGGAGGAGGTGGCCCGGGTGAGCATTTCCGAGCCCTTGGACGACCCGTGGGCGGCCGACAGTCCGGGGGACCGTCTCCCCGCCTCCCGTCAGCGGCGCCACGAAGGGCGCGGTCGAGAGGACCAGCACGACCGAGGCAGGGAGAGCGGCGGCTGGGACGGTGGCTCCCCGGGATTCGAGCGAGTTCCGCCGCAGGACCTCGACGCCGAGCAGTCCGTCCTCGGCGGCATGCTGCTGTCCAAGGACGCCATCGCCGACGTCGTAGAGATCATCAAGGGCCACGACTTCTACCGGCCGGCCCACGAGACGGTCTACCAGGCCATCCTCGACCTGTACGCGAAGGGCGAGCCGGCCGACCCCATCACCGTTGCGGCCGAGCTGGTCAAGCGAGGTGAGATCACCCGCGTCGGCGGCGCCCCGTACCTGCACACGCTGGTCCAGTCGGTCCCGACCGCGGCCAACGCCTCGTACTACGCGGAGATCGTCCACGAGCGGGCGGTGCTGCGCCGGTTGGTGGAGGCCGGCACCAAGATCACGCAGATGGGATACGCGGCCGACGGTGACGTGGACGAGATCGTCAACTCCGCCCAGGCCGAGATCTACGCCGTCACCGAGCAGCGCACGAGCGAGGACTACCTGCCGCTCGGCGACATCATGGAGGGCGCTCTCGACGAGATCGAGGCGATCGGTTCCCGCAGTGGCGAGATGACCGGTGTGCCGACAGGCTTCACCGACTTCGACTCCCTGACCAATGGGCTCCACCCGGGCCAGATGATCGTCATCGCCGCCCGTCCCGCGATGGGTAAGTCGACGCTGGCGCTCGACTTCGCGCGAGCCGCTTCGATCAAGAACAACCTGCCCAGCGTGATCTTCTCGCTCGAAATGGGCCGCAACGAGATCGCGATGCGACTGCTGTCCGCAGAGGCCAGGGTGGCTCTGCACCACATGCGGTCGGGCACGATGACCGACGAGGACTGGACACGGCTGGCCCGGAGGATGCCGGACGTCTCGCAGGCGCCTCTCTACATCGACGACTCGCCGAACCTCTCGATGATGGAGATCCGCGCGAAGTGCCGTCGGCTGAAGCAGCGGAACGACCTCAAGCTCGTCGTCATCGACTATCTGCAGCTGATGCAGTCGGGTGGCTCCAAGCGGGCAGAGAGCCGCCAGCAGGAAGTCTCCGACATGTCCCGTAACCTCAAGCTGCTCGCGAAGGAGCTCGAGGTTCCCGTGATCGCGCTCTCGCAGCTGAACCGAGGCCCCGAGCAGCGCACGGACAAGAAGCCGATGGTGTCCGACCTCCGTGAATCGGGCTCGATCGAGCAGGACGCGGACATGGTCATCCTGCTGCACCGTGAGGACGCGTACGAGAAGGAGTCCCCGCGCGCGGGCGAGGCGGACCTGATCGTGGCCAAGCACCGTAACGGCCCCACGGCGACGATCACCGTGGCCTTCCAGGGTCACTACTCGCGGTTCGTGGACATGGCGCAGACCTGATCGTCCGTGCTGTAGGTTCTCCGGCTCCGTGTCATTTTCTTCTGTCGTGTCATGGCGACGGCAGTCCTGACAGCATCTGGAGAAGCACAGGTCAGGGGCATGGTGTCGGGCACCGAACGGGTCGAAGTCCTGCCTTCTACCGGATCTTCTGAACGTGCGTGGTATCGGTGTCGAGAGGGCTGCCGTCGGCGCTGGTCGGGACGATTTCCGGCACAGGGGTGCCGTGCTCGTCGACCAAGGTGGAGTGCGCCTCGCCGGGGGCGAAGGCGTGGCGTTCTCCCCACTGCCGCAGGGTGAGGATGACGGAGAACAGGTCGCGGCCGGCGTCGGTGAGCACGTATTCCTGACGGCGGCCCGATGGCGCGGTGCGCTGGGCGAGGAGCCCGTAAGCGGTGAGCTTGCGCAGGCGCTCGGTGAGGATGTTGCGGGCGATGCCGGTACGTCGCTGGAACTCGGTGAACGACCGCGCCCCGTCCATCGCGTCGCGGATGACGAGAAGGCTCCATCTGTCGCCGACGAGGTCGAGTGTGCGGGCGACGGGACAGTCGGGGTCGGTCCAGTCGGGCTTCGGGGCGCGCGTGGTGGTGCGCGGCATGACACCTCCCAATGAGTTGCAGATTGAAACCAGCATGCCCTAACGTCAAAACAGTTGCAATTCGCTACTGATTGGGGTTGGGGCGCGATGGACGTGTGGCGGCGGCTACTGCTCGCGGCGGTGTGTGGCGTCGCGGTGGCCGGCATCTATGCCGCGCAGCCGGTTCTGGAGCCGATGGGAAGGGATCTCGGTGTGCCGGCAGCGCACACGGGGTGGATCGTGGCGACCGGTCAGTTCGGCTACCTGGCAGGGCTGGTGCTGCTTGTGCCGCTCGGCGATGTGGTCGTCAACCGGCGGCGGCTCATCGCCGTGCACTTGGCGATCACCGCAACTGGCATGCTCCTGACGGCCTTTGCGTCAGCCGGATGGATGGCGTTCGCGGGGCTCACAGCGGCTGGGCTGTTCGCGGTCGTCGTGCAGACCACCGTTGCCTACGCCGCATCGGTCTCGCCGCCTGCCGAACGAGGTCGGAACATCGGCGTCGTGACCTCGGGCGTTGTGGTCGGCATCCTGGGCGCACGGGTTGTCACCGGCACGCTCGCCGATGTGTGGGGCTGGCGGAGCATCTATGCCGTGCTGGCGGTGCTGTCGCTCGGGCTCGCGGCTCTCGTTCTCGTCGCACTGCCGACAGAAGACCGTCACAGCGGACCTGCGGGGTACAGGCAGGCCGTCGTTTCACTCGGCGGACTCTTCGGACAGCGCCTCCTGCTGACGCGCGGGCTCATCGCGTTCTTCTTGTTCGCATCCTTCGGAACGCTGTGGAGTGGGCTGTCGCTGCCGCTCGCGGACGCACCCTGGCATCTGAATGAAAGCCAGATCGGATTGTTCGGCATCGCGGGACTGGCCGGCGCCCTCGGCGCTGCACGCGCGGGACGGTGGGCGGATGCAGGACGGACGACTCAGGTCGCCGGCCTCGCGCTCACCCTGCTCGTCCTCTCGTGGGCAGCCATCGCGCAGCTGCCGGGGACACTGGGGCTCCTCATCGTCGGAATCGTGGCCCTCGACTTCGCGGTCCAGGCCGTACATGTGAGTAACCAGCACCTGCTCACCACCGCGCACCCGGATCGCACCAGCAGCGTCATCGGCGGCTATATGGTCTTCTACTCGCTTGGCTCCGCCCTTGGCGCTGCCGCAACCACCGCCGTCTTCACCTTCCACGGCTGGGCAGGCTCCAGCCTCCTCGGGGCAGGATTCGCGGTCTGCGCGCTGGCCGTCTGGGCGATGAACAGGCGAATTCCCCTCGATGGCGCAGACGTCCGTCACTCGCCGCACAGAGCGCAGCCTGGAGCCGGAGTCGTCCGGGCCGACTGAGGCATGGGCAGTGGTGGCCGCAGGCCGAGGAAATGACACGGAGGTGAGCTGGAAAAGGCCTGACGCGACGTGAGAAAGCCAAAAACTTGCAGGTCACAGAATCGGCGTATGAAACAGAGGCTGAAAGAGTGTTTTGTCCCGGCTGGGGCGCTTCATCGTAGTTCAGGTGACAAACTGCTTCGTGTCGGCTGGGGCAGTAGAGGCATCTTGTGGCAGGTGAGGCGGATGGCGGCCTTCGAGGGCCCGTTTCGGTCCCTTCGCTCCTGTCTGATCCCAACGCGCCCCCGGTGGAACCGGTTTGCGCCCTGTGGTGGAGTGGCGGCCATCGGTACTACAGAAACATGCCTCGTAAGCAGCGGCCCTATCCGAGTGACCTCTCCGATGCCCGTTGGAAACTGCTGGAACCAACTCTGACGGCCTGGCGGGCCGAGCGAAGAGGAAAGAGCCTGGACATCGGCCAGCCGCCCGAGCACGATCTGCGCCGAATCATGGACGCCATCCTCTACGTCGACCGGACCGGGATCCCCTGGCGGTATCTGCCGCACGACTTCCCTCCATGGGAAACCGTCTACGGATACTTCGCCGCCTGGCAGAAGGATGAGGTCTTCGACCAGCTCAACGGTCTCCTGCGGCGCCTGGTCCGGAAGGCCGAAGGCCGCGATGTCGAGCCCAGCGCCTGCGTTCTCGACGCCCAGAGCATCAAGACCTCAGCCAACGTGCCCGCAGCCGGCCAGGGCATCGACGCGGGCAAGAAGATCGCAGGTCGCAAACGGCACATCGGCGTCGACACACTCGGTCTCCTGCTGGCCGTGCTGGTCACTGCAGCCAGCGTCTCCGACAACGCCGGCGGCATCCACGTGCTCTCGAACATCGCCGCCGACCACCCCCGCATCACCAAAGCCTGGGCCGATACCGGCTACCGCACCAAGGTCATCGACCACGGCGCCCGCCTCGGCATCGACGTCGAAGTCACCCGCCGCGACCCTGCCCAGAAGGGCTTCAAGGTGATTCCGCGGCGCTGGGTCGTCGAGCGGACCTTCGGCTGGCTCATGCACCACCGCCGGCTCGTCCGCGATTACGAAACCCACCCGCATCGCTCCGAAGCCATGATCAAAGTGGCCATGGTCGACCTCATGAGCCGCAGGCTCACACGAGAGTCGACTCCGAACTGGAAGGACTCATAGCCTCCGCGCCACGCTGACGCGCGCCTTCTCTCCCCTCATCGCCTGCGGCCAGCGGTCATCGATGGCATCCGCCGCTTCCCGACAGGCACCACAGGCGTCCTCCCGTTCCGGCAGCCACCAGTGGTCGGACGGCGACATGCCAGTTTCCTGAATACCGCACAACGTCCTGTCGAAGATGCCGAAGGCATGGGAGACGCCGGCGGTGAGGCCATCCGCGACGGCTCCCTCCCAGCGCATCCCCGTGGGCAGATACGGCGGTCGCGAGATCTCGAACCACTCACCGCCCACATGGGTGGCGGCGTGACACCACAAGCAGGACCAGATCTCTTCCTCCCAGACCGCCGGCGCCATCGGCCACCGCCACATCGACCGCCCGCACACATCACACTCCACAGGCGGATCCTCACATGCCAGCCCGGGCCACCCCAAGCGGCTGGCATCGCGCTAGTTACCAAACACCCTTGCCAGGCCAAAACGCTCTTTGAGAACCTGCACGTGCCGCGGGGACCCACTCCCCGCGCCGGAGCCTCACGGCCGATGCCGGAGCCGGGCCCGAGTCGTCAGCCGGACCAGGAGTCACTCCGCTCGGGTAGCGTCACGGCACATGACGGCCGGTGACGAGAAGCGAGAGAAGCGCAAGGCCGAGGGCACGGGCGAGGTGGACGAAAAGGCTGCCGGTCGTGTTCAGCTCGTGGAGGATCTGGTCGCTCAGGTGCCCGGCTTCGAGGACGCGTACGAGTGCCACGTCTTCAACGAGCACGGGGTGCTCGCGCACCTGTTCTTCTGGGACGTGGTGCAGGACACCGTGCGCTCGTACCTGAACGAAGGGGACGCGGACGGTCCCGACTGGCGTCAGGTCCTCGCCTTCCTGGAGGAGAAGACGCGGGGTCGCGAGCCCGGCGCGATCGAGGTCATCGTGACGTCGTTCCTCTACGACCTTCCCTACGAGGGGGAACCCGGGTACGGGATCGAGGCGCATCTCGGGCCGGCCATGAAGGAGAGATACCTGCAGCTGCGGCCTTGGTGCGGGGTGCCGCCCACGGGCCCAGGGCTCACTTCCGAAGGGGCTGGGTGAAGCGCAACAGGTTGCCGGCCGGGTCGCGGAAGCCGCAGTCACGGACGCCGTAGGGCTGGTCCATGGGTTCCTGCAACACCTCGCCGCCGGCTGCCCTGATGCGCTCGAAGGTGGAGTCGCAGTCGTCCGTCGCGAAGATGACGCCGCGCAGCAGGCCCTTGGCCATCAACTCCGCCATGGCCTGTTTGTCGGCCGATGAGGCGTTCGGGTCGGCGACGGGCGGTTCCAGGACGATGTTCACGTCCGGCTGCGAGGGCGCTCCGACAGTCACCCAGCGCATCCCCTCGAACCCCACGTCGTTGCGTACCTCGAGTCCCAGGACGTCGCGGTAGAAGGTGATCGCCTTCTCGTGGTCGTCGACGGCGATGAAGCATTGGGAAAGCCTGATGTCCATGCCGTCACGCTATGGCCGAGCGGCGGGGTTCGCTTCTCCGTTCCTGATCGGCCGCGTGTGGATCTTGGCCATGCATGCCGGGATGGCGGCGCCTTGGTCGTGGTTCCGTGCCCGGTAGGCGCTCGGGCTCTCACCGACCAACTCGGTGAAGCGCGAGCTGAACGTCCCCAGCGACGAACAGCCGACCGCGAAGCAGACCTCGGTCACCGTGAGGTCGCCGCGCCGCAGCAGGGCCTTGGCGCGTTCGATGCGTCGGGTCATCAGGTAGCTGTACGGCGTCTCGCCGTAAGCGGCGCGGAAGCTGCGGGAGAAATGCCCCGGCGACATCAGGGCGTCACGCGCCAGCGCCGGGACGTCGAGCGGCTCGGCGTAGTCGCGGTCCATCCGGTCGCGGGCCCGCCTCAGGCGGACGAGGTCGTCGAGATCCTGCCGTCTCACCTCTGCAGTTTCCCACAGCACCCGAGGCCGGCGAGGGGAAAGAAGGGGAACAGGGACGGGATCCGCAGTCACGGCCGGTGCCGACAGCGGCTGCGGCGAAACCGGTGCCGGCGAGAGCCGCGATCGGATCGATCAGGAATCGAGAAGCGCGGGCCATGGCGCCGTAACTAGCGTGATCGCCATGGACATCAGCATTCACTGGACCTTCCTCCCGCACACCGATCCCGAGGCCTCCCTGGCTTTCTACCGCGACATCCTGGGCTTCGAGGTCCGTAACGACGTCGGATACGGCGACATGCGCTGGATCACGGTCGGCCCCGCCGACCGGCCCGCGACGTCCATCGTCCTGGAGCCGCCGGCCGCTGACCCCGGCACCACCGACGACGAGCGCCGCACCATCGCCGGGATGATGGCCAAGGGCAGCTACGCCCGTATCACCCTGGCCACCGCCGACCTCGACGGCACCTTCGCGCGGCTGAAGGCCGGCGGCGCCGATGTCGTCCAGGAGCCGACCGAGCAGCCGTACGGTGTTCGCGACTGCGCCTTCCGCGATCCCGCCGGCAACCTGGTCCGCGTCAACGAGCTCCGCTGAGGCGTCCGGCGCTCACCATCATGAGCGTGCACGGACGGGGACCGTGCAGGGGGCCGGCCACGATGCCGGTGGCGCCCCGGAGGGCCGCGTCACCGTGGCGCGTTGCCGCGGCCGTGCCGGCGAACGAGAACCAGACATACTGCTCGAATCCGTCAGGTCGAGCAGGCGACGCGACGGACACCGCGAAGGCGGCCCACCCAACAGATGGAGACACGATGAGCAAGGCCACGAGGACGGACACGCGATCGCCTGCGCTGCATGTCGCCGACAGCCACGACCTGATCCGCGTGCACGGCGCGCGTGAGAACAACCTCAAGGACGTCAGCATCGAGATCCCGAAGCGCCGTCTGACGGTGTTCACCGGTGTTTCCGGGTCGGGCAAGAGCTCGCTCGTGTTCAACACGATCGCCGCGGAGTCACAGCGGATGATCAACGAGACCTACAGTGCCTTCGTCCAGGGCTTCATGCCGACGTTGGCACGGCCCGAGGTCGACGTACTCGACGGACTGACGACCGTGATCACCGTCGACCAGCAGCGGCTGGGGGCCGACCCGCGCTCCACGGTGGGCACCGTGACGGACGCCAACGCGATGCTGCGCATTCTCTTCAGCCGGCTCGGAGCGCCGCACATCGGTCCGCCCAGCGCGTACGCCTTCAACGTCCCGTCGGTCCGGGCGAGCGGTGCGATCACCGTCGAGCGCGGTGGCAAGAAGGCGGTGAAGGCGACCTTCACCCGCACCGGCGGCATGTGCCCGCGCTGCGAAGGCAGGGGCGCGGTCTCCGACATCGACCTCACCCAGCTCTACGACGACTCCAAGTCGATCGCAGAGGGCGCCTTCACCATCCCCGGCTGGAAGTCGGACAGCTTCTGGACCGTGCGGCTGTATGCCGAGTCGGGCTTTCTCGACCCGAACAAGCCGATCCGCGACTTCACCAAGAAGGAGATGCAGGACTTCCTCCACCGGGAGCCGACCAAGGTGAAGGTCGAGGGTGTGAACCTCACGTACGAGGGGCTGATTCCCAAGATCCAGAAGTCGTTCCTGTCCAAGGACAAGGAGGCGATGCAGCCGCACATCCGCGCGTTCGTGGAGCGGGCGGTCACCTTCACCACCTGCCCCGAGTGCGACGGCACCCGGCTCAGCGAGGGGGCCCGGGCATCGAAGATCAAGGGGATCAGCATCGCCGACGCCTGCGTGATGCAGATCAGCGACCTGGCCGAGTGGGTCCGCGGTCTCGACGAGCCGTCGGTGGCGCCGCTGCTGACGACGCTGGGCCGAACCCTCGACTCGTTCGTGGAGATCGGGCTGGGCTACCTCTCCCTGGACCGGCCGTCGGGCACCCTGTCGGGCGGCGAGGCGCAGCGCGTCAAGATGATCCGCCACCTCGGCTCCTCGCTCACCGATGTCACCTACGTCTTCGACGAGCCGACCATCGGCCTGCACCCGCATGACATCCAGCGGATGAACGACCTGCTGCTGCGGCTGCGGGACAAGGGCAACACGGTGCTCGTCGTGGAGCACAAGCCGGAGACGATCGCGATCGCCGACCACGTCGTCGACCTCGGCCCCGGCGCCGGTACGGCGGGCGGCACCGTGTGCTTCGAGGGCACCGTCGAAGCGCTGCGGGCCGGCGGAACCATCACCGGCCGCCATCTCGACGACCGGGCCGCCCTCAAGGAGACGGTGCGGAAGCCCACCGGCACGCTGGAGATCCGTGGCGCGACGGCGAACAACCTGCGCGACGTCGACGTCGACATCCCGCTCGGCGTGCTGGCCGTCGTCACGGGTGTCGCCGGCTCCGGCAAGAGCTCGCTCCTGCACGGATCGATCCCGGCCGGCGAGGATGTGGTGTCGGTCGACCAGAGTGCGATCCGCGGCTCCCGGCGGAGCAACCCGGCGACCTACACCGGACTGCTCGACCCGATCCGCAAGGCGTTCGCCAAGGCCAACGGCGTGAAGCCGGCGCTGTTCAGCGCCAACTCCGAGGGAGCTTGCCCGAACTGCAACGGCGCCGGCGTCACCTACATCGACCTGGCGATGATGGCCGGCGTCGCCACACCCTGCGAGGAGTGCGAGGGCAAGCGGTTCCAGGCGTCGGTGCTGGAGTACCACCTCGGCGGCCGCGACATCAGCGAGGTGCTGGCGATGTCGGTGACCGAGGCCGAGGCCTTCTTCGGAACCGGTGAGGCGCGCACACCGACCGCGCACAAGATCCTCGAGCGGCTCGCCGACGTCGGCCTCGGCTACCTCACCCTCGGCCAGCCGCTCACCACGCTGTCCGGCGGCGAGCGGCAGCGGCTCAAGCTGGCCACACACATGGCCGAGAAGGGCGGGGTGTACATCCTCGACGAGCCGACCACCGGGCTCCACCTCGCGGACGTCGAGCAGCTGCTCGGCCTGCTCGACCGGCTCGTCGACTCCGGTAAGTCGGTCATCGTCATCGAGCACCACCAGGCGGTGATGGCACACGCCGACTGGATCATCGATCTCGGCCCAGGTGCCGGCCACGACGGCGGCCGGATCGTCTTCGAGGGCACACCCGCCGACCTCGTCGCCGCGCGCTCCACCCTCACCGGGGAGCACCTCGCGGCCTACGTCGGCGCCTGACGGAGGCTTCGCGGACACGGCGGGGGCGGGGTCGCTCGACGCACAGCTCGACGGCCTCGTCCCCGTGCCGCCGGTAATGCGGTCGACGCAGGTGGACGGCACCGATAGACCTGATCCATGACTTCAGCCATGGAAGAACTGCTGCCCGGCACTCGGCGCGCCCTGCTGCACCGCATCGCGGTGGCACAGAGCGAAGGGCGCGCACCGTCGTTCGCCGCCGCCGTCCAACGTGACGGTCACCTGGTGTGGACCGGATCCCGTAGCTCCGTCGACGGTCATGCTCCCGACGCGGACACCCAGTACCGCATCGGTTCCATCACCAAGACGTTCACCGCGGTCCTGGTGATGCGGCTGCGGGACGAGGGACTGCTCGGTCTCGACGACCCGCTGGAGAAGCATCTGCCCGGCACGGGCGTGGGCGAGGTGACCGTTGCCCAGCTGCTGGGGCACAGTGCCGGTTTGAGCGCCGAGACGCCGCCGCCGTGGTGGGAGCGGACGCCTGGGTCCACGCGTGCCCAGCTGTCCGACGTGCTCGGCGAGGAGACGGCGATGCACCCCGCCGGCCGGCGGCACCACTACTCCAACCCCGGCTACACCTTGCTCGGATCGCTGGTCGAAGCGGTCCGGGGGGTGACGTGGGGGGAGGCGTTGCGGCGGGAGATCCTCGAGCCGCTGGGGCTGGAGCGGACGAGTACACAGCCGCAGGCTCCACACGCCGGCGGCTGGGCCGTTCATCCATGGGCTGACGTGATGCTTCCCGAGCCGGTCGAGGACCTCGGGCTCATGGCCCCCGCCGGGCAGCTCTGGTCCACCCCTGCCGACCTGTGCCGGTTCGCCGCGTTCCTTGCCGCCGGTGACGAGCGGGTGCTCGGCGCGGAGTCCGTACGGGAGATGCGGGTGCCGTCCGTGCCGCTGGAGGCGGGGGAGTGGAACGGGACCTACGGCCTGGGACTCCAGATCATGCGGCAGGACGGCCGGACTCTCGTCGGTCATTCCGGCTCGCTGCCAGGGTTCCTCGCGGGATTGTGGGTGAGTGTGGACGACGGCGTCGCGGCAGTGGCCCTGGCCAATGCCACTTCGGGACCGCCGACGGCAACGGTCGCTGCGGACCTCGTGCGCATCGTCGCCGACGCCGAGCCGAGGATTCCTGAGCCGTGGCGGCCTCTGCCCGAGGTCGACCATGAGCTGCTCGAGTTGACCGGCCCCTGGTACTGGGGGACCTCTGCGTACGTCCTGCGTCTTGTCGCCGATCGGGGCGTGGAACTGGAGCCGCTGCGCGGGGGCGGCCGACGCTCGCGTTTTGTGGCTCGGGCCGACGGTACATGGGTCGGTCTCGACGGCTACTACGCCGGAGAGACGCTGCGGGTGGTGCCTCGAGGCGACGGTTCCGTGAGCCATCTGGACCTGGGCTCGTTCGTCTTCACCCGGGAGCCGTACACGCCTGGTGACGCGGTTCCTGGGGGCGTTGATCCCGAGGGCTGGCGGGGATTCCGCTTCTGAGTCACAGGTGAGGTTTCACGTGAAACCGGACACGGCCGGTTTCACGTGAAACGGCGACCGGCCGTAGGGGGCGCCGCCGCCGCGCACAGGCCTATGCCGCGGCGGTAGGTGCCTTGAGCTCCTCGACGGCCCGGACGAGCGGGGCGAGCTCCGGATCCTTCGCTGCCTCGTCGAGCGCCTCGCGGAGCGCCGCATCGTTGGTGGGCCGGGCTTCCGACAGCAGTGTGAGGCCCGCTTCACTGACGTCGGTGTAGATGCCCCGACGGTCGGTGGGGCAGAGGTAGCGGGCCAGAAGGCCGCGGTCCTCGAGTCGGGTGACCAGCCGGGTGGTGGCGCTCTGGCTGAGGACGACGGCGTCGGCGACCTGCTTCATCTGGAGGTGGCCGCCTTCGCCGCTGTGCTGGCGGCTGAGGACGTCGAGGAGGGAGTACTCGCGGACGCTGAGGTTGTGCTTCGCCTCGAGGGCCCGCCCGATGTGGGCTTCGATCCGCCCGTGGAGCAGCGAGAGAGCGCACCATCCCTGCGCGAGGGCGGTCAGGGCGGGGTCGGTCGCTGTCATGTGTCTCCTCCTCGGTGTCGGAGCGGCTTACCACCAGGGTAGGCCATAATTGCAATAGACCGCGTATGCAATTTAAAAGCGTCTGCAACTATGAGTCACAGGGCTCAGATGTCCGACTAGCCGGCCGCGACCGTGAGGGGCGCGAAACGGCGGGTCCAGTCGCCGGGGAGGTCGGGTGTGCCGAGGGTCATCACGGCGTTGAAGGCGATCGGCTCCAGGCCCTGCTCCTTCACCCAGTCGAGGAGTTCCTTGTGGCGCACGTCGATGTCGGTGCGCAGCGGTCGGTCCGTCCCGTCGGCCAGTGAGGAGATCAGAGCCTTTGCTGTCTCCGTGTCCCGGGCGATCAGTGGACCGACGACATGGGTGTCCATGTTCGGCCAGGCCGCCGCGTAGCCGGTCAGCACGCCGTCCTGTTCCGCGACGCGGAACTGGTCGGCGAACGAGGGAAGCCTCGTGATCATGTGGGTGCGGTCGAGGCCGAAGACCTCGGTGTCCAGGCGGACCACCGCGGCCAGGTCCTCGGCAGTCGCGGGGCGGGTCGACACCTGGGGGCGTGGGCCCGAAGCGGTGAAGCGGCCCCGGACCATCTCGGCACGGCCGGTCGAGGTGAAACCCAGTTCTTCGTAGAGGGGCTGTCCGTAGGGCGTGGCATGGAGGGTGACGGGGGTGCTGCCCATCTCGTGCAGCACGTGCTTCATCAGGCGGCGCCCGACGCCCTGGCGGGAGTGCCGCTCGGCCACCAGCACCATGCCGATGGCCGCGAGGTCCGTGCCGTAGTGCGTGACGACACAGGAGGTCACCAGGCCCTTGCCGTCGGGGTCATCTATGCCGTATCCCGTACCTGCTGTGAGCAGCAGACCCCACTTGTGCTCCTCCCGGGGCCATCCGCGGTCCTCGGAGAGATCGGCACACGCGGCCAAGTCGTCCTTGGTGAGGCGCCTGATGGGAAGTCCGGACAGTGGTGTCTGCATGAGGTCAGGCTGTCTGACGCGTTGATCGCTCGTCCACCACTTTTCGCGAACTGGTCAAGAGGCGCAGTCGACGGCCGCGGCGAGTGAGACCCCATGGCTTGAGGACCGAGACGACGGTCATGAACACATAGGCGGTCAGGGAGACCGCCGGCCCCATCAGAAGGTCGAGTGGTTCGGAGACCACGCCGCCCGAGGCGACGGTATCGGCGGCCCTGTCGACCCCCGGGCGGAGCATGAGGACGGACGCGGTGGTTGTCGCGAGGGTGAGCCAGAACTTGATGAACACCCACCGGTGGCGGGCCAGTCCCCACTGCGTGCCCAGTGACAGTACGAGCCCACTGGTCAGGGTGAGCAGCGCCAGGGGCAGCACCAGCCAGTCGGTGAAGACCTCCATCGAGCGGTACGAGGCCTCCGCCATGGAAGCGGATTGCGAGGTGTACGCCGCGAGCGCAAGGGCGAGCAGACCGAGGGTGAGACCGAGCCAGCCGGCCGACGCGGCGACATGGACGACGAGTGTGGTCCGGCGAACGGGACGCTTGAGTGGTTTCACGTGAAACACCGTGCCTGTCGCCCAGGATCTGCCGCGTCTGACAGCGGGAGTAATCGCGGCTACTAACCTCGGCGTACATGAGCAGACGGCCAAGGCTTCACATCTTCGATCTCGACGGAACGCTGATCCGCGGCTCGGCCGCCCCGGTCGAGATATCACGGCAGCTCGGACTGCTGGACGAGATCGGTGAGGTGGAGCGGGACCTGATCGCAGGCCGGATCGGTCCTCCGGAGTACGCGGTGCGTATCCACGCCTTGTGGACGGACCTCACCGAGGCTCATGTGGCGGCTGCCTTCGAAGCCGCTCCCTGGCTCATGGGCATCCGGGAGGTATGGAGCGAGATCCGGTCGCGCGGTGACTACTGCGCTGTGATCTCCCTGTCGCCGTCGTTCTTCGTGGAGCGGCTGCTGGGCTGGGGCGCTCACGCGGCCCACGGATCCCGTTTTCCCGACCTTCCCTTCACCCGGCCTGTGGATCCGGCGGGCATCCTCAGCGCTGCCGCGAAGGTGGAGATCGCCGGCCGGCTCTGTGCAGGCTTCGGACTGCGGCTGGACGACTGTGTCGCCTACGGGGATTCCATGTCGGATGCCGCGATCTTCGCGGCGGTGCCCACGGCGGTGGCCGTGAACGCCGACCACCATGTCGCCGGACTGGCCGGCCACACCTATGTGGGAAGTGATCTCCGTGAGGCGTATGAACTGGTGAGGTCCGCCGGATAGTTCGATCCGGCGGATCAACCCAGGTCGGGCGCGTGCATCGCCCTGACTCCTTCGATGTTGCCGTCCAGATAGTGCCGCAGCGACAGCGGCACAAGATGGACGGCGGCGATTCCGACGCGGCTGAACGGCACGCGCACGATCTCGTACCCTCCGCAGGGTTCGTCGACCTCTGGGCCGTGCCGCAGGGAGGGGTCCATGGATTCCAGACGGCAGACGAAGAAGTGCTGCACCTTCACCCCCGTCACGCCGCCGTCGGCGATGTGCTCGACGGTATCGACGAAGCACGGGACGACATCGGTGATCTTGGCGCCGAGCTCCTCGTCGACCTCGCGGTGGAGGGCGTCGACGACGGTGGCGTCCTCGGGCTCGACCCCACCGCCGGGCGTGAGCCAGTACGGGTCCACGCCGGGCTTGGTCCGCTTGATCAGGATGAGGTCGTCGCCGTCGAGCAGGACGGCGCGTGCGGTGCGCTTGACCACTGGTCGTTCGGTCATGGCAAGAGAGTGGCCCATGTCTTCGCTCTTGAAACTCCTGTGGGCGTTCTGTGCCGTGAGCTCACCAATCGGCCGCGGCGCGCAGCAGGCCCTCGTGGGCCCGGGCGATATGGGAATGGGCCAGGGTGCCGGTGCGTATGACCAGGAAGTACGTGCGCAGCGGAGGTACGGGCGGTTCGAGGAGAGCGACGATGTGGCCGCGTTCGAGGGAGTCCTCGCACAGGTAGCGCGGTAGTACGGCGAGCCCGGCGCCGGATGCCGTCGCGTCCAGAACAGCCCTCAGATCAGGCGCGATGACGGTGCCCGCTGCGGCGGGTCGTGAGTCGAAGACGGAGTGCCAGTACCGCGAGACGAACGGCAGGGACTCATGGACCTCGACCACCGGGAGCTGTTCGAGGACGACGTGGCCCTGGCGTAACACCGAGGGCCCGAGGTGGACCGCCCAGCGGGGAGCCGCGACGAGGACGTGCTCCTCGTCGCAGAGCGGCGTGGCGGTGAGAAGCCTGCCACGGGGCCGGGCGGTGGCAATGGCGAGGTCGTGGTGGCCCGCCGCGAGCCCGTCGAGGGTCTCCTCCGCGTTCCCGAAGGAGGCGCGCAGGGTGAATCCCTGGCCGATCAGGGGCGTGAGTGCGGGAAGTGCGCGCACCGAGGTGAACTCGGGCGGTCCGGCGAGATGGAGCGTGCGGATACCGGTCTCGGTGTCGAGACCCACTTCGCTTATCTCGAGCAGGGCGTCCAGATGCGGTGCCGCCCGGTGTGCGAGTTCGTCCCCGATGGTGGTCGGGGTGACGCCGCGCGCCTGGCGGAGGAAGAGCGGCCTGCCGAGCTGGCGCTCCAGTGTGCGGATCTGACCGGTGACGGCGGGCTGGGAGAGTCCGAGCAGTGCGGCGGCGCGCGTGAACGACCCGGCCCGGTGCACTGTGACGAATGTGCGCAGTAGGGCCAGATCCATGCCATGCCCTTCCCGATCCGACGTTGCCCCCGAACCCGACCAACTATAAATAAGTCGATAGGTCTCTGTCGCTAGCGTGATTGGACACTGACGCTGAGTCAACTAGCCTTGTCGGCACGGTTCTTCGCGCGCAGGAGCCGAGGGCGGTCCGAGCCATGAGGGGGGAGGCTCGGACCGCCCGTCACCGTCGGCGGATCAGCCGGTGTGGGTGGACGGGGGTACGTCCCCTGCCGGGGCGGCCGCCTCGTCCAGGGCCCGCAGCACGTCCGCGACCAGGTCGTCGCCGTCCTCGGCGCCGGCGGAGAAGCGGATGAAGCCTTCCGGGACGGCGTCGCCGCCCCACCGGCCGCGGCGCTCCGCCGTCGAGCGCACCCCGCCGAAACTGGTGGCGTCGTCGACCAGGCGCAGCCCGTCGAGGAAGCGCTCCGCGTGGGCACGGTCGGGCAGGTTGAAGGAGACAACACATCCGAAACGCCGCATCTGCTGTGCGGCGATCTTGTGCGAGGGGTCGTTCGGCAGTCCCGGATGGCGAAGGCCGCTGACCTCGGCGCGGCCGTTCAACGCCTGGGCGACGGCCAGCGCGTTGGCGCTCTGCCGGTCCGCGCGCAGCTGCAGTGTGGCGAGCGACCGGTGTGCGAGCCAGGCCTCCATCGGCCCCGGGATCGCCCCGACGATCTTGCGCCACCGCCGCACTCCGGCCGCGAGCTGCGGATCGCGGCAGGTCACGTGTCCGAGCAGGATGTCGCCGTGCCCGGTCATGCCCTTGGTGTCGCTGGCCACGGAGAAGTCGGCGCCCAGCTCGAGCGGCCGCTGGCCGAGGGGGGTGGCCAGCGTGTTGTCGACGGCGACGAGCGCGCCTGCCGCATGGGCGAGGCCGGCCATCCGCCGCACGTCGCACACGTCGAGTCCCGGGTTGGAAGGCGTCTCGAGCCACAGCAGCCGAGCCCCGTCGAGCAGGTCGGCCTGTGCGTCGCCGCCGGTCGGCGCCGTGCGTACCTCGATGCCGAACGCCCGCAGCTGCTCGTGCACCAGAGGCAGGGCCTGGTAGCCGTCGTCGGGCATGACGACGACGTCTCCCGCCTTCAGCTGCGACATGAGCACCGCGGAGATCGCCGCCATGCCGGAGGCGAACGTGACGGTCTCGACGGCCTCCCCGGGCGCTTCGAGCTCACCGATCGCCCGCTCCAGATGGGTCCAGGTCGGGTTCTCGTCGCGGCCGTAGGTGTAGGGGCCCGTCGGCTCGCCGGGCAGATGGAAGTGAGCCGCGAAAACGGGTCCGGGCAGGGTCGGTTCGTACTTCACCGGTTCCGGCAGTCCCGCCCGTACCGCCGTGGTGCCGTCCCCCTGGTTCGTGCCGGTCATGCCGCTCGCTCCTCAAGTGCAGTTCTCACGGCGTCGAGCAAACCCTTGCCCGCCGCCTCCACCATCTCCAGGCAGTCCTCGAAACCGTCCATGCCGCCGTAGTAAGGGTCGGGGACGTCGAGGTCGTCCGGCCGTGCGGGGTCGTACGCGCGCAACAGCCGCACTTTGTCGGCGTCCGCCTGCGTCGGCGCCAGGCTCCTCAGCGCCCGCAGATGCCCTTCGTCCAGCGCGACGACCAGGTCCAGGCCGCCGAACCACTCCGCGCGGAACTGCCGGGCAAAGTGGTCGGAGGGATAGCCGTTCGCCTCGAGCACGGAGACGGTGCGCGGGTCGGCGCCGTCCCCTTCGTGCCAGCCCCCGGTGCCGGCGCTGTCGACCCGCACGAGGGCGCCGAGACCGGCGTCCTCGACGAAGGTGCGGAAGACGGCCTCGGCCATCGGCGACCGGCAGATGTTGCCGGTGCAGACGAAGCAGACGCGATACGGGGAGTTCATGTGCCGCTCAGTCCTTGTCGGGCAGGACGAGGTTCAGCGCCCAGGAGACGATGGAGATGATCAGGGCGCCGAGCACCGCTGTCCAGAAGCCTTCGACGTGGAAGCTGAGGTCCAGCGTGTCGGCGAGCCAGGACGTGAGGAGCAGCATCAGAGCGTTGATCACCAGGGTGATCAGGCCGAGGGTGAGGATGAAAAGGGGCAGGGTCAGCAGCTTCACCACGGGCTTGACGACGAAGTTCACCAGGCCGAAGAGAAGAGCGACCAGGACCAGGGTCCAGGCCTTCTTGCCGGTGCTGTCACCGGTCAGTGTGATGTCCTGCAGCAACCACACGGCCACCCAGAGGGCACCGGCGTTGGCGATCGTCTTGACTAGAAAATTCATCATGTGTCTGATCGTGGCAGACGTGATCGGACCGAGTGCAGGGGCGGGACAGGCATGAAGGCATTCCGGCTGGACGAGCTCGAGGCGGAACGCGCCGCGAACGACGGGGCATATCTGCAGTTCCTGCGGGAACGGAACATGTCGGTCGGCCTGTACGCGCTGGACGCCGGTGAGATCGACCCCCAGCTGCCCCACAAGCAGGACGAGGTCTACTTCGTGGTCAGCGGCCGGGCGGCGATCACCGTGGGCATGGAGACCACGCAGGTGGGGCGCGGCAGCGTCGTCTACGTGCCGGCGGGGGTCCCGCACAAGTTCCACCACATCAGCGAGGACCTGCGGGTCATGGTGGTCTTCTCTCCGCCTGAGAGCTGACGGCCCACCCCGCCGGTCCCTAGGGGTTCGGTCAGGGGAGTTCAAGGGCTCGCGGGCCCCGTTCCGGGCTTCCGCCCGCCTAGCATCGAAGGCAGGCAAACCGGAGAAACGAGGTAGGGACGATGGCTGTGCGGGAGATGTTCACGGGGATGCCGTGGTGGGTGAAGTGGGTCGCGATTCCGGTGATCGCACTGGTCGTCTTCGGCGGGCTCATCGCGAGCGTCGTCGGGTTCGTGATCGGGCTGCTCTTCAAGCTGCTGGTCTTCGTCGCCCTCGTCGGCGGACTCGTGTTCGCCGTAAGGAAGTTCATGTCGTCCTCCAGCTCGCGCAGTGACTGGTAGCCCCATGTCCAGCGGCGGGCGCCGCCGTTAGCCCGGCCGGGGGAACGGCCGGGCAATCGGCGAACGCGCTCCGGTGCTCCCGTTAAAGTGGCTCCCCATCTGCCGCCCCTCGGCAACACCTGGAGCACGGCGCTCCCACCAGCACTTCACGGTGTCCCGGGGCCGATGCCCGTGGAGGGCTCGGGGCCGCGGCGGCCGCGCGGGGGCGGCCCCCTCGCGGGTGGGCGTGCTGCCCGCCACCATGCCTGGGGGTGACCTGTGGCCGGGGCGAAGAAAGCCGCTGCACCTACCCTGATCAGCTCCGTGCAGCGTGCGTTGAGGCTGCTGGAAGCGGCCGGCGCGCATCCGGACGGGGCTCCCGCGAAGCAGCTCGCACGCGAGGCCGGGATCCCCCTGCCAACGGCCTACCACCTGCTGCGCACCCTGACCCACGACGACTACCTGCGGCGTCGGAGCGGCGTCTACACGCTCGGGAAGGCCGTCGAACGTCTGGTGGGCGGTAAGCCGGAGAACCGGCGCACCACTGTCGAGGACTCCCTCGCCCACTGGCGGGACGCGATCGGTGTTCCCGTCTACTTCGCCGTCTACCGCGAGGGTGAGATCGACATCGTCGCGGTCTCCGACACGCCCTACGCTCCCGCCGTGCCCGAGTGGGCCGACTTCCGGGAGACCGGACACGCGCACGCGATCGGCCAGTGCCTGCTCGGGCAGCTCGACGAATCCTCGCGCCGCGATCACCTGAGCCGCCATCCCGTGCAGCCTGTGACGCCGTACACGGTGCGTGACGGGCGCTCGATGCTCGAACGGCTCTCCGTCCGTGGCTCCATGGAACCCGTCGTGGAGCGTCAGGAATATGCGCTCGGCACGGTCTGTGCCGCCATTCCGATCACTCTTGGTTGCGATGCCGCAACGATGGCCATCTCTCTTCCGTTGGACCAGGAGGCCAGGCTGCTCCCGGCAGTTGAGCAGTTGCGCACCGGAATCGGTGGGCTGTTGGGGTCACTCGCCTTCTCTATCAGTATCTGAAATATCACTCCTTGTGATCTGCTAGGCCTTCGACCACGATGGCGTCAAGAGGTCTGGGGGGATCGTTCCTGGTCGTTTCCTTCTTTTGTCAGTGCGGGTTCATTCAATGCTTCATCTGCTGCGGGGTATGTGATGCGCGAGTCGGTCCAGGCCGAGGTTCTGATGAGGTTCCTCGTCTCCGAGGAACTCTCCTTCCGGATTCCGGTGGGACTGGATTACGAGACAGGGGATCCGTACGCGGTGCGGATGACCTTCCACCTGCCCGGTGACGCGCCTGTGACCTGGGCATTCGGGCGGGAGTTGCTGCTCGACGGGATCAACGGGCCGAGCGGCGACGGTGATGTGCACATCGCGCCCGTCGGGCCGGAAAGCCTGTCGGACGTCATCATCAGGCTTCGGGTCGGCGGGGATTCCGCGATGTTCCGGGCAGGGGCGGCGCCGTTGGTCGCCTTCCTCGACCGCACGGACAAGCTGCTCCCGATGGGCCAGGAGCTCACTCTCGGTGACTTCGAACTCAGCCTGGAGGAGGCGCTCGGCCGCATCCTCGCCGAGGAGAACGCCGGCTGAGGCGGCTGCCCACCGCCGTTCAGCCGTCCCCTCACGCCTTGCGCCGCCGCCCCCTGCCCGTCCGTACCGGCGCCCCGTTCGCCTTGCCCGGTCCCGGCGGACCGGAGCGGTCCGCGGAGACCACCAGGGCGGCGAGGGCGGTCGTCACCGGCACCGAAGCGACCAGGCCGATCGACCCCACCAGCGTCCGCACGATCTCCTCGGCCACCAACTCACTGTTGGCGACGGTGCCCACGCTGGACTGCGCGATGGAGAAAAGGAGCAGCAGCGGCAGCGCCGCACCCGCGTAGGCGAGCACGAGCGTGTTGACGACGGACGCGATGTGGTCGCGGCCGATGCGGATGGCCGAGCGGTAGAGCGCCCGGGGCCCCATGCCGGGGTCGGCCTGACGGAGTTCCCACACGGCCGAGGTCTGGGTCACCGTCACGTCGTCCAGAACGCCGAGCGAACCGATGATGACTCCGGCCAGCAGCAGACCGCTCATGTCGATCTCGGGATACAGGCCGTGGATCAGACCGGTGTTGTCGTCGGTGTTCCCGCTGAGACTGGCCCAGCCGATGAACAGTGAGCCGAGCAGGCCGATCAGCAGCAGGGAGATCAAGGTCCCGAGTACCGCGACGGAGGTCCGCGCGGTCACTCCGTGGCACATGTAGAGCGCGATCAGCATGATGGCGCTCGCCCCGACCACGGCCACGATCAAAGGATTCGACCCCTGGAGGATCGCGGGCAGGATGAAGAGCGTCAGCACGGCGAACGAGACGGCGAGCGAGATCAGGGCCATCACGCCGCGCATCCGGCCGACGAGCACCACGACGACCGCGAAGATCCCCGCCAGCACCGCCATCGGGAATCCACGGTCGACGTCCGTCACCGAGTACTGGAGGTCGCGGGGGGCGTCGGGGGCGTACGCGACGACCACGCCCTGACCTTCCTTCAACTGCCGCGGTGCGTCGGGCTGGACGATCTCGACGAAGGTGCGGCCCTTGTCCTGGCCGGTGGTCACTTCGACGGTCGCCCTGGCGCACTGGCCCTGCTGCGAGTTGACCGCCTCGCGGCCCTCCGGTGTGGAGGTGTCGCCGGTCGGCGGGACCTGGGCGGCGTTGACGTCCTTGCAGTCGACCCTCTCGAGAGAGACCACCTTGCCCTGCTCGGTCTGCCGGTCGAAGCCGACGCCGGTGCGCTCATGGCCGGGTGCACCTCCCGGCCACAGCACCGCGAGCCCGACGAGGACTGCCGTCGCGAAGGGGATGAGGACGGCGGCGATGACCTTGCGGAGGTGCTGGGAGACTGGCGCGGCGGGCCCATGGCTGTGCACATGACTGTGGGCCTGGCCGTGCGGTTCTGGGGGCTGCGGCGAAGAGGTCACGGACCGATCATCGCAAGAGCGGGAGGGGCCCTCTGTTCAGCGCGCCAGATATGACGCTAGCGTGGTGGCACCTTTGCACACGCGGGAGCTCGGAGCACCGGGCTGAGAGGGCGCTGACCTTCGTACATCCGTACGGGACAGCTGCGCCGACCGCCGAACCTGTTACCGGGTAATGCCGGCGTAGGGAGTAGGTCTCATGACCGTATCGGACGCACGCACGCCTGCCTCGAACCAGAACGACGAGGCCGGGAAGTCCATCGGCTGGCACAAGGGATACGTCGAGGGTTCGCGCCCCGACCTCCGGGTGCCGGTCCGCAAGGTGCACCTCACCAACGGCAAGGACGTGACGCTGTACGACACGTCCGGCCCGTACACCGACCCGAACGTCGAGACCGATGTACGCCGCGGCCTGCCGCCGCTGCGGGAGAACTGGATCATCGGTCGCGGCGACACCGAGGAGTACGCGGGGCGGCCCGTCAGGCCAGAGGACGACGGGATCAAGCACACGTCCCCGCGCGGCGGGCTGCGCAACCTCGACGCGGTCTTCCCCGGCCGCCCGCGCCAGCCCCGCCGTGGACGCGACGGCCAGGCGGTCACCCAGCTCGCGTACGCCCGCCGTGGTGAGATCACGCCGGAGATGGAGTACGTCGCCATCCGCGAGAACGTCTCCCCCGAGGTGGTGCGGGAGGAGATCGCGGCAGGCCGGGCGGTCCTGCCGGCGAACGTGAACCACCCGGAGATCGAGCCGATGATCATCGGCAAGCGGTTCCTGGTGAAGGTCAACGCGAACATCGGCAACTCCGCGGTCACCTCCTCCATCGAGGAGGAGGTGGAGAAGATGACCTGGGCGACCCGCTGGGGCGCCGACACGGTCATGGACCTGTCCACGGGGCGCAACATCCACACCACCCGCGAGTGGGTGCTGCGCAACTCCCCCGTACCGATCGGCACCGTGCCGCTGTACCAGGCGCTGGAGAAGGTCGACGGCAAGGCCGAGGAGCTGACCTGGGACGTCTACAAGGACACCGTCATCGAGCAGGCCGAGCAGGGCGTCGACTACATGACGGTCCACGCGGGGGTGCTACTGCGCTACGTGCCGTTGACGGCGCGCCGCAAGACCGGCATCGTCTCGCGCGGCGGCTCGATCATGGCGGCGTGGTGCCTCGCGCACCACAAGGAGTCCTTCCTGTACGAGCACTTCGAGGAGCTGTGCGAGATCCTCGCCGCCTACGACGTGACGTACTCCCTCGGCGACGGCCTGCGGCCGGGCTCGATCGCGGATGCCAACGACGAGGCGCAATTCGCCGAGTTGAGGACGCTCGGGGAGCTCAACTCGATCGCCAAGCGTTTCAATGTGCAGACGATGATCGAAGGCCCCGGTCACGTCCCGATGCACAAGATCAAGGAGAACATCGACCTCCAGCAGGAGATCTGCGAGGAGGCCCCGTTCTACACCCTCGGTCCGCTGACCACCGATGTGGCCCCGGCCTACGACCACATCACCTCCGGCATCGGAGCGGCCATGATCGCCTGGTGGGGTACGGCCATGCTCTGCTACGTGACGCCCAAGGAGCACCTGGGCCTTCCGGACCGTGACGACGTGAAGACCGGCGTCATCACCTACAAGATCGCCGCGCATGCGGCGGACCTCGCCAAGGGGCACCCGGGTGCCCAGGAGTGGGACGACGCGCTGTCCGACGCCCGCTTCGAGTTCCGGTGGGAGGACCAGTTCAATCTGGCCCTCGACCCGGACACGGCCAGGGAGTTCCACGACGAGACGCTGCCGGCCGAGCCGGCGAAGACCGCGCACTTCTGCTCGATGTGCGGTCCCAAGTTCTGCTCGATGAAGATCTCGCAGGACATCAGGCGCAAGCACGGCGGCGACCTCGGAGAAGGCGGTGACCTCGCGGAGGCCGAGGCCGGCATGGCGGAGAAGTCACGGGAGTTCGCTGCCGCGGGCAACCGGGTCTATCTGCCGATCGCGGACTGACGCGGCGGCGACGCCGACGGGCGAGGGGGCGGGCCGGCACCGTGGCGTCGGCCCGCGTCCGCGGCCCAGGTACGCACCGGGCTTCGCGCCGCGGGGGCCTACCGGCCACCCGGCCCCAGGTGTGCGCCGGCTGCTGATCACTCCGGGCGGTGTTCGGGCCCGCCGAAGTCGGGGCTCGTGAAGTCCGGGCTGGTGAAGGTCGGCCGCTGTCCGGCGGTCGACCCTTCCGCGGGGCTGGAGAAGTCCGGTCCGCTGAAACCGATCTTGGGGATCCGGCTGACCGGCCTCGGCGGTGCGGTGGACGCCGGATCGGCGCTGGGGTCGGCGAGGGCCGCCCTCAGGAAGGGCAGGATCCCCCGCTCCAGAAGGGCGTGGCGCCAGGCGTCCTTCGCTCTGGACACCTCGTCCGGCAGCTCTCCGGAGGGCACCTCCTCCGCCACCTGGGCGGCGCCGTTGCGCAGGGCGGTCAGGAGCAGCCCCACGGCGGCGACCAGGATCGCGGCCGCCGTGAGCGCGCCGAAGAACCAGCCGGCCGTCAGAAGGGCGTCGGCGAACGACGGCGTCGGGCTGAGCATCTTCAGGATGTAGCCGACGAGCAGGAATATCAGCGCGGCGGTCCCGGCGAGGAGGGGGGCGAGCACCGCGATGACGGCGGCGAAGCCGGCCCCTCCGTCCTCCGCGCTCCGGCCGACGGCCGGCGACAGCACGGAGCCGTGGACCGAGGCGGCCGCCGTGGACGTGCGCATATCCCGGCGCACTTTCACATAGTGCTCGTACTCGGCCGCGGCGGAGGCCGCTATCAGTGCCGTCGCGTTGAGCGCCATGGTGCGCAACTGCTCGGCGTTGAGGCGCAGCCCCACGGCGGCGAGGTCAGGGCGTTCATGGGCGTTGCGCAGTGCTTCGTCGAGGACCCGCTGGTACTCGGCGCGGTCCTCGTTGAGCAGGTGCGGAGCGCTGTTCATGTGCATCCCCCGATGCTCCGTAGGGCCGGACGGCCCGCATCACGGGCAGTTGGGCGGAAACGGAGGAGAGTCTGCTACGGATAAGCCGATGGTAGAGCGGTTACGGCACAGCGTGACAGGGGGTTTCCGTAAATCGCCTGCCGCAGTCGGCTCAGTCCGTCAGGGGGAGTTGCTGGACAAGAAGCTTTCCGGCCATGGTCACGCCGCCGTCCATGGCGATGGCGAGGCCGTCCGCGTAGACATGCGGACCCTCGACCACCGGACGCTCGCCGTCCTCGCCGTCCTCGGTGCCCACTTCGCCCAGCAGATACGGGATGGGGCTGTGACCATGGACGATGCGCCGGCCGCCATAGGCGGAGAGCAGCTCGCGCACCGCCTCGGGGCCGCCCTCGTCGCGGAAGGCGAAGCGCTTGGTGAACTTGCGGAACAGGTCCCAGCATTCGTCCGCGTCGCCCCGGGTGAGGACCGCGTGCACGGTGTCGTTGACGTCCGCGATGGTGGACCCGTAATCGAGATACGCGGTCGTGTCGGAGTGCAGCAGCAGGTGGCTGTCCTCCTCGACGATCGCGTCGAGCCTGGCCATCCACTGCAGGTGGACCTCCTGCAGCCGGTCCATGTCCGTCTTCTGGCCGCCGTTGAGAAGCCAGGCCGCCTGGAAGGTGGCGGTGCCGGCACCGGAGTTGACGGGCGTGTCCCCGAAGCGTTTGGCGCCGATCAGCAGCAGTTCGTGATTGCCCATCAGGGCCTTGCAGTATCCGCCGGCTGCGGCGGCCTCCGCGGACAGGCGCATGACCAGGTCGATGACGCCGATCCCGTCGGGACCGCGGTCGGTGAAGTCGCCGAGGAACCAGAGCCGGGCGTTGCCCGCGGCCCAGTGCCCGTCGGCGTCGATGAGGCCCTTCGCGGCCAGGGCGGCGACGAGCTCGTCCAGGTATCCGTGGACGTCACCGACGACGTACAGCGGGCCGCGTCCGTCGGGAGCGGGCGCGTCGTCCGGGTCGACATGGATCTGGACGGTGTCGCCCGGGCCGCCGCGGCTGATGACGGGAAGGTCGCGCGCGGTGGGGGTGTAGCCCTCCGGCGGTTCGCCCTCGGGGAAGGCGTTCCCAGGATGGCCCGAATGGATCGGGTCCTGCGTGTGTGACTGCACGGGAACCTGCGCGTACGGCGGTACGCGGAAATCGCGCAACGTCGCCGTCCGGACCACGGGTCCTTGACCGGCCCCCTGAGTCATCGACCCCTCCACCACCGTCGCGCCGCCGTTCACCTCTCGGCCCAGCCTGGTCGGGGTGGTCCGCGGTGTCGTTCGCCCATCATAGGAATGAGCCAGGCGGTGTGTGACGCACCAGGGGTGGTGAAATCCTCGCGCACCCCTGGTTCGCCGGTCGTTTCGTCCCAATTGGGAAGGTCCAGTCCTTTGTGGGGACGGTTCAGTTCTTCGAGGGAGACCGCGGTGCGCTCACGGTCGTCCTCGGAGGACGGCGCTGCGACGAGGTCCTGACGATCAGTTCGGTCGGTATCACCTGTTCGACCGGCCGGTCCTCGTCGATTCCCTCGATCGCGTCGATCAGCAACTGGACGACCGCCGTCCCGATTCTGCGCGGCTTGAGCGAGAGGGTGGTGATAGGGGGCTCGGTGGTGGCGTACACGGTCGACTCGCTGCAGCACACGAGGAGCAGATCGTCGGGGACGCGCAGGCCGTACCTGCGGGCGGCGGCGAGGAGATCGGTGCCGTTGGGGTCGAAGAGCCCGTACACGGCGTCGGGCCGGTCCGGCCGGGCGAGCAGCCGGTCGGCGGCGACGGCGCCGGCGCACGGGTCGTGCGCGGGATAGGACTCGTAGACGGGGTCCTGGCCGACGCGTTCGCACCAGTTGAGGTAGGCGGTGGTGGACAGCCGGGTGTACGTGTCGGTGGTGGTGCCGGTGAGCAGGCCGATGCGGCGGGCCCCGGCGGCGGCGAGATGGTCGAGCAGATCGAGTACGGCGGCTTCGTGGTCGTTGTCCACCCAGGCGGTGACCGGGAGGGTGCCTGCGGGGCGGCCGTCGGAGACGACGGGCAGTCCCTGGCGCACCAGCTCGGTGACGACCGGGTCGTGGTCGGAGGGGTCGATGACGACGGTGCCGTCGAGGGCGACGTTCGACCAGACGTCGTGTCGTGAGGTGGCGGGCAGAATGACGAGTGCGTAGCCGCGGGCGAGCGCGGCCGAGGTCGCGGCTCTGGCCATCTCGGCGAAGTACGCGAACTCCGTGAAGGTGAAAGGTTCATCCCCGTACGTCGTCACGGTCAGGCCGATTAAGCCCGACTTTCCGGTACGGAGGGTGCGGGCCGCTGCGGAGGGGCGGTAGCCCAGCCGGTCTGCGACCTCGCGGACGTGTCGGCGGGTGGCGTCCGGGAGCCGGCCCTTGCCGTTGAGGGCGTCGGAGACGGTCGTGATGGAGACCCCGGCCGCGGCGGCCACGTCCCTGATGCCTGCCCGGCCTTGCCTACCGCTCCGGCGGGATGTGTCCGTCCGGCTCACCTGATGCTTCCCTGCTGCTGTCATGGCGAGCCGATAGTAGGGCTCGCGCAGGTGGTACGGCCGGTCGCATATGCACGCGTTGACAGGCACGTTTCTGCATGATCATTCATGCTCGACTGCCTTGCAAAGTACGGCAGTTGACCGTCATCGCCATGGAGTGTCGGGTGCCGCGCCGCTGACGCCTGGCGAAGGCCTCATGTCTCGAAGAGGTCTCAACTCATCACTACGGGGGATGCGCGCCACGGCGTGAGCCACCGGCGCGCGCCGTGCCGAAGGCGCTCCCCCCGGACAGGGCCCCTCGGAGAACCGGCTTCGAGGGGTTCGTGAGGTTCCGTGCCTCCGGCCATTCGCAGCAGAGGTGAATCCTCATAAGGTGAGCAGTATTGGTTGAGTACCGATGTGCACGGACGGTCGAGGAGGACCTGCGGTGAGCGAGACGAGCCCCAAGCTGCGCGCCGAGCTGGACGGCATCCCCACATACAAGCCCGGCAGGCCGGCGGCGGCCGGCGGCCCCGTCGCCTACAAGCTGTCCTCCAACGAGAACCCGTATCCGCCGCTGCCCGGTGTGATGGAGAGCGCGATCGCGGCGGCGCAGAACTTCAACCGCTACCCCGACATGGCATGCACCGGGCTGATGAACGAGCTCGCGGACCGGTTCGGCGTGCCGGTGACCCACCTGGCCACGGGCACCGGCTCCGTCGGTGTGGCCCAGTCGCTGATCCAGTCCACCTCCGGCCCCGGCGACGAAGTGATCTACGCCTGGCGCTCCTTCGAGGCGTACCCGATCATCACGCAGATCAGCGGGGCGACGTCCGTGCAGGTCCCGCTGACCGAGGGCGAGGTGCACGACCTCGACGCCATGGCGGACGCGATCACCGACCGGACCCGCCTGATCTTCGTCTGCAACCCCAACAACCCGACCGGCACCGTCGTGCGCCGTGCCGAGCTGGAGCGGTTCCTGGACCGGGTGCCCTCCGACGTGCTGGTGGTGCTGGACGAGGCGTACCGGGAGTTCATCCGCGACGCCGACGTCCCCGACGGGCTCGAGATCTACCGCGACCGGCCGAACGTCGCGGTGCTGCGCACCTTCTCCAAGGCCTACGGGCTGGCGGGTCTGCGGGTCGGCTTCGCGGTCGCCCATGAGCCGGTGGCCGCGGCGCTGCGCAAGACGGCGGTCCCCTTCGGCGTCAGCCAGCTCGCACAGGACGCGGCGGTGGCCTCGCTCCGCGCCGAGGACGAGCTGCTGGGCCGGGTCGGCAATCTGGTCACGGAGCGGGCCCGGGTGCATCACACCCTGGTCGAGCAGGGCTGGACGGTTCCCGAGACGCAGGCGAACTTCGTATGGCTCCGCCTCGGCGACCGCACGCTCGATTTCGCCGCCGCGTGCGAGAAGGCCGGCGTCGTCGTCCGGCCGTTCGTGGGCGAGGGTGTGCGCGTGACCATCGGTGAGTGCGAGGCCAACGATGTGTTTCTGCACACGGCCGCGACCTTCCGTAAAGAGGACTGAGCGCCCACTGCCTCCCGCCCGAAGCGGGCGAAAGGCTGCCTGACCAGTACAGATCCTCCCGCCCCCGCGAGCGCTCGGCTCGCGGGGGGTCCTGCATTCAAGGGGCACCCCCGGTCAAAGCGTCCGAATGGCTGTGCGCAATAATGCTTGTGAATGTGAACGCGTTTACAAGCGCGTCCCGGTTCCTCCCGGAATCAGTCGAAAGGGGAGGGGGACGGCTGCCGCTGTGACCACGGCGACGTAAGGAGAGACGACGTGGACATCGCTCTGGCGCCAGAGACCTTGGCGCGATGGCAGTTCGGCATCACCACCGTCTACCACTTCCTGTTCGTCCCCCTCACGATCTCGCTCGCGGCCCTCACCGCCGGCCTGCAGACCGCATGGGTGCGCACGGGTAAGGAGAAGTACCTCAGGGCCACCAAGTTCTGGGGCAAGCTCTTCCTGATCAACATCGCCATGGGCGTCGTCACGGGCATCGTCCAGGAGTTCCAGTTCGGGATGAACTGGTCCGACTACTCGCGCTTCGTCGGTGACGTCTTCGGCGCGCCGCTCGCCTTCGAGGCGCTGATCGCCTTCTTCTTCGAGTCCACCTTCATCGGGCTGTGGATCTTCGGCTGGGACAAGCTGCCCCAGAAGATCCACCTGGCCTGCATCTGGATGGTCTCGATCGGCACCATCCTCTCCGCCTACTTCATCCTGGCCGCCAACTCCTGGATGCAGCACCCGGTCGGCTACCGGATCAACGAGGAACGCGGGCGGGCCGAGCTCACCGACTTCTGGCTGGTCCTGACCCAGAACACCGCGCTCACCCAGTTCTTCCACACCATGACGGCGGCCTTCCTGGTCGGCGGCGCGTTCATGGCGGGCATATCGGCCTACCACCTGGCCCGTAAGCGGCACGTCCCCGTGATGCGGATGTCGCTGCGGGTGGGCCTGGTCACGGTCACGATCGCCGGTCTGATGACCGCTGTCAGCGGTGACCTGCTCGGCAAGGTGATGTACGAGCAGCAGCCCATGAAGATGGCGGCCGCCGAAGCGCTCTGGGACGGCGAGGCGCCCGCTCCGTTCTCGGTCTTCGCCTACGGCGACGTCGACGAGGGCCACAACAAGGTGGCCGTCGAGATCCCGGGCCTGTTGTCCTTCCTCGCGCACAGCGACTTCGACTCCTACGTCCCCGGCATCAACGACGTCAACGAGGAACTGCAGGAGACCTACGGGCCCGGCGACTACCGGCCCAACATCCCCGTCGCCTACTGGGGCTTCCGCTGGATGATCGGTTTCGGCATGGCCTCCCTCACCATCGGGATGATCGGGCTCTGGCTGACCCGCAGAAAGTTCCTGCTGCCCGCCGCGCTCCGCACGGGCGAGGACGAGGTGCCCCACCTGGTCCTCTTCAGGAACAAGGCGCTCAGCCCCCGTCTGGGCAGGTGGTACTGGCTGATCGCGCTGTGGACGATGGCCTTCCCCCTGATCGCCAACTCGTGGGGCTGGATCTTCACCGAGATGGGCAGGCAGCCGTGGGTCGTCTACGGAGTGATGCGCACTCGTGACGCGGTCTCCCCCGGTGTGTCCCAGGGCGAGGTGCTCATCTCGATGGGCGTCTTCACCCTGCTCTACGCCCTACTCGCGGTGATCGAGGTCAGGCTGCTCGTGAAGTACGTCAAGGCCGGCCCGCCCGAACTCACCGAGGCCGACCTCACCCCGCCCACCAAGATCGGCGGCGACGACCGTGACGCCGACCGGCCGATGGCCTTCTCGTACTGAGTCCGCTGAGGAGCTGCTGAGGCATGGAACTCCACAACGTCTGGTTCGTACTCATCGCCGTCCTGTGGATCGGCTACTTCTTCCTGGAGGGCTTCGACTTCGGTATCGGCGTCCTCACCAAGCTGCTGGCGAGGGACCGCTCCGAGCGACGTGTCCTGATCAACACCATCGGACCGGTCTGGGACGGCAACGAGGTGTGGCTGCTCACGGCGGGCGGCGCCACGTTCGCCGCGTTCCCCGAGTGGTACGCCACGCTCTTCTCGGGCTTCTATCTCCCGCTACTGCTCATCCTCGTCTGCCTGATCGTGCGAGGGGTCGCGTTCGAGTACCGGCACAAGCGGACGGAGGAGCGCTGGCAGACCAACTGGGAGCACGCGATCTTCTGGACCTCGCTGCTGCCGGCCTTCCTGTGGGGCGTCGCCTTCGGCAACATCGCGCGCGGCGTGAAGATCGACGCGAACAAGGAGTACGTCGGCGGTCTCCTCGACCTCCTCAACCCGTACGCACTGCTCGGCGGCCTGGTGACGCTGACGCTGTTCACCTTCCACGGTGCGGTCTTCGCGGCGCTGAAGACGGTGGGTGACATCAGGACCCGCGCGAGGGCCCTCGCCCTGAGGCTCGGACTGCTCGCCATGGTTCCGGCGCTCGGTTTCCTGCTGTGGACCCAGGCGTCGCGCGGTGACGGCAAGAGCCTGGTGGCGCTGATCGTCGCGGCCGTGGCGCTGGCCGGAGCGGTCGTCGCGGTGAAGGCCGGCAGGGAGGGCTGGTCGTTCGCCCTCTCGGGGGTCACCATCGCCACCTCGGTGGCGATGCTGTTCCTGGCGCTCTTCCCTGACGTGATGCCTTCCTCTCTCGACGAGGCGTGGAGCCTGACCGTCACCAATGCCTCGTCGAGCCCGTACACCCTCAAGATCATGACTTGGTGCGCGGCCGTCGCTGCCCCGCTGGTGATGCTCTATCAGGGGTGGACCTACTGGGTGTTCCGTAAGCGGATCGGCACCCAGCACATAGCCGATGCGCACTAGCGGGAGATGTTTCACGTGAAACCGATCGACCCGCGGCTGCTTCGGTACGCGCACGCGACCCGCCGCTTCCTGGCCGCAGTAGTGGTGCTCGGGGTCGCCGGTGCGGTCCTGGTCATCGCCCAGGCGATGCTCATCGCCGAGGTGGTGGTCGGGGCGTTCCAAGGAGGGCTGTCCGTTTCGGGGCTCGGCACACCGCTCGTGCTGCTGGCCGCGGTGGCGGTCGGACGCGCGGCTGTTTCCTGGCTGACGGAACTGGCCGCGCACCGCGCGAGCGCGGCGGTGAAGTCGGAGCTCCGGCGCCGGCTCCTGGAGCGGGCCGCCGAGTTGGGGCCGGGCCGGCTGAGCGGACAGAACACCGGATCGCTCGTCGCGCTGGCCACGCGAGGTGTCGACGCGCTGGACGACTACTTCTCGCGCTATCTGCCCCAACTGGGACTCGCGGTCGTGGTGCCGGTCGCGGTGCTCGCGCGGATCGTCACAGAGGACTGGGTCTCGGCCGCGGTCATCGTGGTGACCCTGCCCTTGATCCCCCTGTTCATGGTGCTGATCGGCTGGGCGACGCAATCGAGCATGGACCGCCAGTGGCGGCTGCTGTCCCGGCTCTCCGGCCACTTTCTGGATGTGGTCGCGGGACTGCCGACACTGAAGGTCTTCGGACGGGCGAAGGCCCAGGCCGAGTCCATCCGGAGCATCACGACCCAGTACCGCCGAGCGACCATGCGCACGCTGCGGATCGCGTTCCTGTCGTCCTTCGCGCTGGAACTGCTCTCGACGCTGTCGGTGGCCCTGGTGGCCGTCGGTGTCGGTATGCGGCTGGTCCACGGTGATCTGGATCTGTACACGGGACTGGTGATCCTCATCCTCGCGCCGGAGGCATATCTGCCGATCCGGCAGGTGGGGGCCCAGTTCCACGCCGCCGCAGAGGGCCTCTCCGCGGCGGAGGAGATCTTCGACGTGCTCGAGACCGCACCGCGCCGATCCGGGGAAGCTCCCGTACCCGGCACGCTCCGGCTGGAGGTCGACGGGCTGACGGTCCGCCACCATGGCCGTGCGGAACCCTCGTTGGACCGCGCGTCACTGGTGGTCGAACCGGGCGAGACGGTCGCCCTCGTCGGAGAGAGCGGCGTCGGCAAGTCCACCCTGCTCGACGTGCTGCTGGGCTTCGTGGACCCGGCAGAGGGGCGCGTACGCGTCGGCGGAACGGACCTGACGGATCTGGACATGGAGGCGTGGAGGCGGCAGATCGCCCGGGTCCCCCAGCTGCCGTATCTCTTCGCCGGAACGGTCGCGGAGAACGTGCGGCTCGCGCGGCCGGACGCGGACGACGCTGCCGTCATGGCCGCGTTGCGCGAGGCGGGGGCGTACGACTTCATCGCCGCCCTTCCCCAAGGGCCGGACACGCTGATCGGGGACGAGGGCGTCGGTCTCTCCGCCGGCCAGCGGCAACGGCTCGCGCTGGCGAGGGCGTTCCTCGCGGACAGGCCGCTGCTGCTGCTCGACGAGCCGACGGCCGCCCTGGACGGGGCCACGGAGGAAGGCATCGTCGAGGCGGTGGGGCGGCTGGCTGAGGGACGGACCGTGCTGCTCGTCGTCCACCGCCCGGCACTCCTGGCGGTGGCGGACCGGGTCGTCCGACTGTCCCGGCCGGCAACCCCGCGCGAGACGGAGTTCGGTGCACCGGCGGTGTCGGCCGAGCCGGGGGCAGCGGGGTCGAGCACGGCCGATCCGCTCCCCGCGCCGCACCCTGCATCTGGCGGAGTGCGGGGCGCGAAGGAAAGCCGGCCGCTGGTCCGGGTCCGGGAGACCGCCCGGAACCTGCGCGGGCGGCTCGCACTGGCCCTGTTGCTGGGCAGCCTCGCCCTCGGCTCCGCGGTCGGCCTCATGGCCGTCTCGGGATGGCTCATCTCCCGCGCGTCCGAACAGCCGCCGGTGCTGCACCTGATGGTGGCCGTGACGGCCACCCGGGCATTCGGGATCGGACGGGCCGTCTTCCGGTACGCGGAGCGGCTCGTGTCCCATGACGCCGTACTGCGGATGCTCGCCGAGATGCGCGTAGCGGTGTACCGCAGGCTCGAACGGATCGCGCCCGCCGGGCTCGGCCGGACCAGGCGCGGTGACCTGCTCTCCCGGCTGGTCGCCGACGTGGACGCCCTGCAGGACTACTGGCTTCGATGGCTGCTGCCTGCCGGCACGGCCGTCCTGGTCGGCGCCGGTTCCGTCGGTTTCACCGCCTGGCTGCTGCCCGAGGCGGGAGCGGTCCTCGCCGTCGGCCTGCTCGTGGCGGGAGTGGGCGTCCCGCTGATCGGCGGGGCGTTCGCCCGGCGCGCGGAGCAGCAACTCGCGCCCGCGCGCGGCGCCCTGGCCACCGGCGTCGTCGATCTGCTGCGGGGGACGGCCGAGCTGACCGTCGCAGGTGCGCTGCCGCGGCGCCTCGCTTCTGCGCGCGACGCCGACCGGGCACTGACCCGCATCGCGGCACGCCAGGCCGCCGCCACCGCGCTCGGCGGTGGGCTCTCCGCCCTCGTCTGCTCGCTGACCGTGGTGTGCGCCGCGTTGGTCGGTGTACAGGCGGTGGCGACGGGGCGTCTCGACGGGACCAGCCTGGCGGTCGTCGTGCTCACACCGCTCGCCGCCTTCGAAGTGGTCTCGGTGCTGCCCCTCGCGGTGCAGTACCGGCGCCGGGTCACGCGCAGTGCGGAGCGGGTGTACGAGGTCCTCGACGCGCCTGTTCCCGTGCGGGAGCCGGCCCGGCCGGCCGCTCCGCCCGCCACGGCGTTCCCGCTGGAACTGCGCGGGACCGGCGCACGGTACGCGGGCCGGCGGCGGGACGCGCTGAGCGGGTTCGATCTGACGCTGACCCCCGGGAAGCGGGTCGCTGTCGTCGGCACCTCGGGCTCAGGCAAGACGACGCTCGCGCAGGTGCTGCTCCGGTTCCTGGACGCCGGATCGGGGACCTACACCATCGGCGGTGTGCCCGCCGGTGAGATGGAGGGCGACGCCGTGCGGCGTTTCGTGGGGCTGTGCGCCCAGGACGCCCATCTCTTCGACAGTTCCGTACGCGAGAACCTCAGGCTCGCCCGCCCGGACGCGACGGAGGAGGAACTGAGGGGAGCGCTCGAGGACGCCCGGCTGCTGGAGTGGGTCGACGGCCTCCCCGACGGACTCGACACCCTCGTCGGGGAGCACGGCGCCCGGCTCTCCGGAGGCCAGCGCCAGAGGCTGGCCCTGGCGCGGGCGCTCCTCGCCGCCTTCCCTGTACTCGTACTGGACGAGCCCGCCGAGCATCTCGACCTGGCGACGGCCGACGCGCTCACCGCCGACCTGCTGGCGGTGACGGAAAGGCGTGCGGCGCGGCCGGGAGGGCGCGCAGCAGCGGCCGGAAACGGGACGGGCCCGGGGGACGGCATCGCGACGGCGCCGGCGACCGTGTTCATCACCCATCGGCTGCGGGGCCTGGAGGCGGTCGACGAGGTCGTGGTGCTGGAGTCGGGGCGCGTGGTGCAGCGGGGGCCGTACGAGGACCTCGCCGTGGTCGAAGGGCCGCTGCGGACGATGCTCGAACGCGAACAGGCCACCGACCGGATCGGCACCCGACTTTCCCTGTCAAATGGGACTAATTAGTCTCGGGGCATGACCGCGTCCGAACCGCAGGGCCCGTCCGATGCCGCGGCCCGGGAGGCCCCTGCCCCTCCCGGGCCGGCCGCGGAGGTGACCGCCCGGTTGCCGCAGCTCCTGGAGGCCATGCGGTCGGTCGGCACCGGACTGGAGCTGCACGGCACGCTCGATCGGATCTGCCGGACCGCAGCCGGGCTGGCGGACGCCCGCTATGCGGCGATCGGCGTCTTCGACGCGCAGGGACAGGGCCTCTCCGACTTCGTGACGTGCGGTGTCGACGAGCAGGTGGCGCGGCGCATCGGGCACCGGCCCGACGGCCGGCGGGGGCTGCTCGGCGCACTGGTCCGTGAGCCGTCACCGGTACGGCTCACCGACCTGACGACCGACCCCCGGGCCACCGGATTTCCCCCCGGCCACCCGCCGATGCGTTCCTTCCTCGGTGTACCCATCCGCGTCGAGGGCGAGATCTTCGGCAATCTGTACCTGACGGAGAAGGCGGGCGGGGGCTCGTTCGACCTCGACGACCTCCACATGGTCCGGCTGCTCGCCGCCGAGGCGGGCATCGCCATCGGCAACGCCCGGCTGTACGAGGCCGCCCGACGGCGCGAGCGGTGGATCGACGGCTCGGTGGCCGTCACCACGGCGCTGCTCTCCGGAGGCGATGCGGACGACGCGCTCTCCGTCGTCGCCGAACAGGCACGGCACCTCGCCGGGTCGGCCGCCGGCATCGTGCTGCTGACCACCGAGGACGGCGGCCTCGAGGTCGTCGCCGTCTCCGCGGACCGGCCCGCCGCCTCGCTCGGCGTGGTGATCCCCGCGGACAGCCCCGTCGTCGCCCGACTGCTGGCCGGGGAGGCCGTGTTCGCCACGGACGCGGCCACCGACCCCCGGATGCTCACGCGGGTGGCGAACCGGTACGGACCGGTCATGATGCTGCCGCTGCAGAGCGGCGGACGCGTGCTCGGCGCGCTCGCCACGCCACGGGAGGCCGGGGCGCCGCCGTTCACCGAGGCGGAACGCAGGCTCGCAACCCGGTTCGCCTCGCAGGCCGCGCTGGCGCTGATGATGGCGGAGGCCCAGCGGGACCGGGAGCGGCTGGCGGTGCTCGAGGACCGTGACCGTATCGCCCGTGATCTGCACGACCTGGTCATCCAACGGCTCTTCGCCACCGGCATGATGCTGGAGAGCGCACAGCGCGGGACCGGCGTGCCCGCGGTGCACGACGGAATCGGCCGGGCCGTCGACGAACTCGACGTGACCATCCAGGAGATCCGTACGGCCGTCTTCGCCCTCCAGCAGGGGACCGCGGAGGTGCCGTCGAGTCTGCGCACCCGCGTGACGCGAGAGATCAACATGGCGGCCGTGCCGCTTGGTTTCCGGCCCGTCCACCGCTTCGTCGGCCCCGTCGACGGGGCCGTCGGCGAACTCACCGGGAAGAACCTGGTGGCAGCGCTCCGTGAAGCCCTCTCCAACGCCTTCCGGCACGCGGGTGCCTCCCGCATCGAGGTGGTCGTCGATGCGACCGTGCGGCTTCCTGACGGCACCGGTGGCGTACGCCTGACGGTCGCCGACGACGGCGTCGGAATGCCGCTCGGCGGCAGGCGCAGCGGACTGCGCAACCTCGCACGGCGGGCGGAATCCCTCGGCGGATCGAGCCGGTACGGGCCCGGCATCGGCCATGACGGGGCGGGAACCACCGTCACATGGGAGGCCCCGCTGCGGCCCGCGCCGACGGGACAGCTCCGGCCGCCGCCCACTGGGGCCTGACCGGGCGTGGCGGACCGGGGTCCGGCCCGGGGCGGACGGGGCCCGGTCCGGGCGGGGCGCTGATCGTGCCTGGGACCGACGGGGCGCTGATCGTGCCCGGGACCGACGGGGCGCTGATCGTGCCCGGGACCGACGGGGCCTGATCTGCACGTCGCTGACCGGGTCCTGATCTGCACTTCGCAGCTGGGCCCGGGCCCGGGGCGGGCCCCTGTTCCGGCCCGGGACCGGACCGTCCCCGTCCGGCCTGACCCCACCGGAGGGGCACCGCCCCGGTTGTCGCCCGTGTTGCGGCTGTCACTGGGCCAGCCGGCCGTACGACACCGTTCCGGTCCCCGGCATCCCGCCGTTCCCGGGTGACGATCCGTCAATGAGCTCGAGACACCGCGACCGGTTTCTGATCGTCCCGGTGATGCTGTGCACGCTCCTCGGCACGCCGGCATCCACAGCCGTGGCGTCCGACGGCCCGGCGCCACCGGCAGGCGCCGAAGTGGCACGGCTCTACGCGGAGGCGGCCAGGGCGACGGAGCAGTACGAGCAGGGCAGGCGCGCCGCAGAGCGGCAGCGGGCCACGGCGAACCGGCTCGAGGGCAGGGTGGCCCGACAACGGGAGCGGCTCGGCGTCGTCCACGACGCCATCGGCGGCGTCGCCCGGGAGCAGTACCGCACCGGTGGCTCGCTCGCCCACGCCGGCCGCCTCCTGCTCGCGGACGACCCGGACGCGTTGCTGCGCGGCTACCGGCTCGCCGCCCGGGCCGAGAAGGCCGTCAGCCGGCTGCTGGACCGCGAGCGGGCGGCGGAGCGTGACCTCGTCGCCGCGGAGACGAACGCCCGTGCCGCATGGCAGAACCTCGACGAACGCACCGCGCGCCTGGCGGTCGTCAAGCGCGGTATCGAGACCAAGCTGGAGTCCGCGCAGTGGAGGCTCCAGGCAGAGGCGGACCGCAGTGTGGCGGCGGGCAGGTGCGCGGGGGCCGTGCGCATCGATCAGCCGGGCAGGGCCGCGCGGGGCCCGGACTGGGTGGCGCCCGTGGAGAACTACACGCTGTCCGCCGGCTTCGGCGGCTCCGGCGAGCGATGGGCGCGGCGGCACACCGGCCAGGACTTCGCCGTGGACATCGGGGCCCCCGTGCGGTCGGTCGGGACGGGCCGGGTGGCGTCCGTGTCGTGCGGCGGGGCCTTCGGTATCGAGATCCTGGTGCAGCACCCCGACGGCTACTACTCCCAGTACGCGCACCTGGCGGGGGTCACCGTCGACCAGGGCGAGCGGGTGGCCGCCGGCCAGTGGATCGGTCAGGCGGGTACGACGGGGAATTCGACGGGGCCGCACCTGCACTTCGAGGTGCGGCTCACGCCGTATCTGGGGTCCGGTGTGGATCCGGCCGTCTGGCTGCGCGAGCGCGGTGTGAACCTCTGACCGCGACCGCGCGGCCGGTGCGTCCGTGGAGCATCCCGCCGCGGGCACGGCAGGGTCCGTCTCAGAGCTGCTGCTCCGAGCGCGTGGCCAGGATCTGTTCGATGACCACCGCGACTCCGTCGTCGTTGTTGGCGACCGTGCGCCCGGAGGCGGCCGCGATCACGTCGGGGTGCGCGTTGCCCATGGCGTAGGAGGTCCCGGCCCAGGTCAGCATCTCGACGTCGTTCGGCATGTCACCGAACGCCACCACCTCGTCGGAGGAGATGCCCCGCTGGGCGCAGCACAGCGCCAGGGTGCTGGCCTTGCTCACGCCCCGTCCGCTGACCTCCAGGAGCGCGGTCGGGCTGGAGCGGGTGAAGGAGGCGACGCCGCCCGCTGCCGTGCGGGCCAGGGTGAGGAAGCCGTCCGGCAGGAGTTCGGGATGGTGGGCGAGCAGCTTGAGCACGGGGGCGCCCTCGCCCGGCTCCTCCTCGTGGAGAAGCTTCTCCGCCGGGGCGATCGTCGCCCCGGGGTCGAGATGGAAGGGCGGGTAGTCGGGCTCGTAGTGGATGCCGGTGGTCAGCTCGACCGCGAAGGACGTGCCGGGGGCGGTCGCGCGCAGCGTCCGCACGACCTCCAGGGCCGCGGCCCGGGGCAGGTCGCGGACCTCCAGCAGTTCGCCGCCGGCGTGCAGATCGACCACCGCGGCACCGTTCGCGCAGATGGCGAGGCCGTGGCCGTGGACGTGGGCGCTGACGACGTCCATCCAGCGGGCGGGCCTGCCGGTGACGAAGAAGACCTCGATCCCCGCCTCCTCGGCGGCCGCGAGTGCGGCGATCGTACGGTCGGAGACCGACTTGTCGTCGCGCAGCAGAGTGCCGTCGAGGTCGGTGGCGATCAGCCGGGGTGTGGTGGCGGGCAGGCGGCGGGGATCGGTAGCTGAGGTCACAGATCCATTCTCGCGTACCGGGTGCACGTGCGTGCGAGAGGGCGCACATTTGAGTGGACATCGGCAAACCGGCCCGTCCGCGTACGCTCGGGGTCATGCGTCTGAGCACTGTGATACTCCCCGTCCGCCCCTGGCGGACCGGTGGCCGCGACGAGTGGCTGCGCGCCGAGCAGCTCGGCTTCCACACCGCGTACACCTACGACCACCTCTCGTGGCGGTCCTTCCGGGACGGCCCCTGGTACGGGGCCGTCCCGACGCTGACCGCGGCTGCCGCGGCGACCGAGCGGCTGCGCCTCGGGACGCTGGTCACCTCGCCGAACTTCCGGCACCCGGTGACCCTGGCGAAGGACCTGATCTCGCTGGACGACGTCTCCGACGGGCGGATCACCCTGGGGATCGGTGCGGGCGGAACGGGCTTCGACGCCACCGCCCTGGGGCAGGAGGCGTGGACACCTCGGGAGCGGGCGGACCGCTTCGCCGAGTTCGTGCCGCTGCTCGACCGGCTGCTCAGCGAGGGTTCCGTGACGCACGAGGGGGCCTTCTACTCTGCGGTGGAGGCCAGGAACATCCCCGGGTGCGTGCAGCGGCCGCGGCTGCCGTTCGCGATCGCCGCGACCGGACCGCGCGGGCTGAAGCTCGCGGCGCGGTACGGGCAGGCCTGGGTGACCACCGGAGACCCGAAGCTGTTCGAGACGGGCACCCCGGAGCAGTCCCTGGAAGCCATCGCCGGCCAGATCGACAAGCTCGCCAAGGCCTGTGCGGACACCGGCCGGAAGGTGGAAGAGCTGGACAAGGTCCTGCTCACCGGCTTCACACCCGACCGTGGGCGGCCGCTCGAGTCGCTGGACGCGTTCGTCGACTTCGCGGGCAAGCACATCGAGCTCGGGTTCACCGAGATCGTCGTCCACGCCCCGATCCCCGACTCGGACTTCGCCGCCGACCAGGCGGTCTTCGAACGCATCGCTACGGAGGCGCCGGCCCAGCTCGGCGGCTGACGCAGGCGCGGACCGCTGCCCTCAGGGGCGCTGGGCGCCGGGGAAGCGGATGAACCGGGGCGGTACGGAAGCGGTGAGCCAGACGCCGTTGGCGCTCACCCGGAAGACATGACCGGCCCGGTGCAGCGCTCCGGCGTGGACGGAGAGGACGACGGGGCGGCCGCGCCGGGCGCCCACGCGGGTCGCCGTCTCCCGGTCGGGCGAGAGGTGCACGTCGTGGCGGGCCATGGGCAGCAGGCCGTCCGCGCGGATCGCGTCCAGATTGCGGGAGACGGTCCCGTGGTACAGGTATTCGGGCGGCTCCGAGGCGGGCAGGTCGAGATCGACGGCGACGGTGTGGCCCTGGTTGGCGCGGATGAGCGTGCCGTCGATGGTGAAACGGCGTTTGTCGTTGACGGCGACGACGTGCTCGAGCTCGGCACGGGTGAAAGGGAAGCCGTGCTCGGACGCCGCCCGCATCAGATCGTCGATCTCCACCCAGCCGTTGGCGTCGAGGGTGATGCCGATCCGCTCCGGTTGGTGACGCAGATGCTTCGAGAGGTACTTCGACACCTTGACGGTGCGTCTCTCGTCCGGCGGCACTGTTCCGCCGGTTCCAGATGTCGGGTTCATGCCGCCAGCGTGCCCGGTGGGATGTCGCCGACGCCACTGAGAAAATTTCGGCCCCGAGGTTTGATCCACAAGCAACTCCGCTTATCCACAGGGGAATTGGCAGCTCTGTGGACAACTGCTTTTACTTTTCAGTCTATTTGATCAACTTGCCGCGATCTTGCACGGTTTGACGCCATTGCATCCAATGCCCTGTTATGGAGCTCGCGTTCGGTTGCCGCGCGCACGAAGGCGGCAGCGTCGTCCGGACCAACCAGGCGTCGTACGGCACGCATTGTTCCGGCGGGGAGGATCACCGTCGTGCGCTCTTCCTCCGCCTTCGGCGGCCCGTCCGCCAAGAGGTGCTGCCGGAGGTGGAGCGTCGCGAACAGCCTCATGGCACGCGCCAGTTCGGCGTCGATCGTCTGCTGCGCGAGAGGGCGCAGCCGCCGGACGAGTGCCGCCGCTTCCGTCGCGTCGGAGTCGGTCGGCGGCCCGTTCTCCAGGAACCGCGCGAAGACGTGCTCGGTCGTGAACTCCAGGAAGCGGGAGGCGATGTGCTCGACCTGCTGCCGAACCTCCCTGAGATGTCCCGATATTGCGCTGAGCGGAACACCCGCCGCATGCAACTCAACGGCTACAGAGAGCTCTTGGGGGCTCGGCACGAGGAACTCGTCCTCTTCGCCCGGAATCGGCTCCAGTACGCCGAGAGCCACCGCCTCCGCGAGAGCGTCCTCGTCGGGCGCCCCGCCGAAGCGGCGCTCCAACTCCGCGCGGGAGATCCTCGTGCCCTCCTCGTCGGTCCACGGGCCCTGTACTTCGGCCACCAGACCGAGGACTCCGCCGAGTCCGCGACCGGTGTCCCAGGCGTCCATAAGCTCCTTGATGGAGGCCAGTGTGTAGCCCCGGTCGAGGAGGTCCGCGATCTGGTGCAGGCGGTCGAGGTGGGCGGGGCCGTACACGTTGGACCGGCCCCGCCGCTCCGGCCTGGGCAGCAGCCCGCGGTCCTGATAGGCGCGGATGGTCCGGACCGTGGCCCCGCTGTGGTGCGCCAGGTCCTCGATCCGGTATTCGGCTGCGACATGTTCCGGCAAATCCCGCTCCCCTCAACCGCCTTCGGCGGCGCTGCTCAAAGCCGCGGCTCGATCCTCGCGAACGCGCGCAGCAGCCCCGGCGAGACGCGCGACAGCACACGAGCGCCGCGGGCCTCCGGGGTGACCGGTACGACGGCCTGGTTCCGCACGACGGCCCGCAGGATGGCCTCTGCGACCTTCTCCGGAGGGTAGTTGCGGAGCCCGTACAGCCGCGCGGTCCTCTTCTGCCGCCGCTTCTCCTCCGTCTCGTCCACCCCCGCGAAGCGGGCGGTGGCGGTGATGTTGGTGTTGACGATCCCGGGGCAGACCGCGGTGACCCCGATGTCCCGGCCGGCCAGTTCGGCACGCAGACACTCGCTGAGCATCAGCACCGCGGCCTTCGAGGTGCTGTACGCGGGCAGGGCCCGGGACGGCAAATAGGCAGCGGCGGAGGCGGTGTTGACAATGTGGCCGCCCTGGCCGCGCTCGGCCATCTGACCGCCGAAGATCCGGCAACCGTGGATCACTCCCCACAAGTTGACGTCCAGGACCTTCTTCCAGTCCTCCGAGCTCGTGTCCAGGAACGGTCCGGAGAGGCCGATCCCGGCGTTGTTGACCAGTACATCGACGACGCCGTATTCGGCGGCGACCTTCCCGGCCAGTTCCTCCATGGCTTGTTCGTCGCTGACGTCCACCACTTCGGCCCAGGCGTCGTAGGCGCCTGTGAGCAGGCACGTCTCAGCCGTGTCGGCCGCGCCCGCGGCGTCCCGGTCCGCGGCCACGACGCGCGCGCCGGCCGCCGCGAAGGCGAGTGCCGTGGCGCGGCCGATACCGCTGGCCGCTCCCGTCACCAGGACCAGCCGGCCGGCGAAGTGTTCCGCGTACGGCCCCGTTGCCGGCCGTGCCTGCGTCTCCTGACCGCGGGACCCGCCGTCGCGGGCCTCGTGCGTCTCGACGAAGTCGGCGATCCATGCGCTGAGTTGGTCCGGGCGCGTGCGGGGCACCCAGTGCTTGGCCGCCAGCGAGCGCCGGGTCAACTGCGGTACCCACTCGTCGAGATCGTCGTACAGCCGCTCGGAGAGGAACGCGTCACCGGTCGGAGTGATCAGCTGGACCGGAGCGTGGGCGTGGGCGTCCGCGCGCGGGCGACGCAGCCGGGCGCGGATGTTGTCGCGGTAGAGCCAGGCGCCGCGGGCCGCGTCCTGCGGCAACGACGCCGTCGGGTAGTCGCCCGAGGGCACCTTCTCGATCCGCTGAAGGATTCCCGGCCAGTACTTGCCCAGCGGGCCGCGCCAGGCCAGCTCGGGCAGGACCGGCGTGTGCAGCATGTACACGTACCAGGACTTGGCGCCCTGGCCGAGCAGTTGGCCGACCCTCCTGGGCGTCGGGCGGACCGTCCGCCGTTTGATCCAGTGGCCGAAGTGGTCCAGGGACGGACCCGACATGGAGGTGAAGGAGGCGATGCGGCCCTCGGTCCGCCCGACCGTGACGAACTCCCACGCCTGCACGGAGCCCCAGTCGTGTCCGACCAGGTGCACGGGCCGGTCGGGACTCACGGCGTCGGCGACCGCCAGGAAATCGTCCGTCAGCTTTTCCAGCGTGAATCCGCCGCGCAACGGGACGGGGGCCGTGGAGCGGCCGTGGCCACGGACGTCGTACAGCACCACGTGGAACTTCTCCGCGAGGCGGGTCGCGACCTTTGACCAGACCTCCTTGCTGTCGGGATAGCCGTGGACGAGCACCACGGTCGGCCGTGTCGCGTCGCCGAGCTCGGCGACGCACAGCTCGATCCCTCCCGTACTGATCCGGCGCTCACGCGCCGTCGGCAGTCCTCGCACGCTCAACGGTCCTCTCCTCGGCACAGCCTCCGCACCCGGGCAGTCCTCCGGCCGGAAAGGCGCTTCCCAGGGGCTTCGGGGCCGCGAACGCCGTGCGGTCCCCACCCACGGGCCCCGGCCACCGTCCGTCCCCCGGTGTGACACGCGCCGTAACCGGCCACTGATGAATGTGACAATGCCCGGCGGCTGCGTCAAGGGTCGTGCGGAGCCTGTGGAAAACCCGTCCGCCGTTCCTCCTCCCCCGAGAGCCGCGTCCACCAAGGTCGGACAGCCCTTACGGGCCTGTACCTCTTGAGTCGGAGACGGATAGAGCCGCGAGGCTGACGTCAGACGTGCCGTACGCCACTACCTTCGAAACGTGACTGTGATCGCGACCGAAAGCCTGAGCAAGCGGTTCCCCAGGGTGACCGCGCTTGACCGGCTCTCCTTGGACATCGGCCCCGGTGTGACCGGCCTGGTGGGCGCCAACGGAGCCGGCAAGTCCACGTTGATCAAGATCCTGCTGGGTCTGTCCCCCGCCACGGAAGGCCGTGCCGCCGTGCTCGGCCTGGACGTCGCCACCGACGGCGCCCGGATCCGCGAGCAGGTGGGCTACATGCCCGAGCACGACTGCCTGCCGCCGGACGTCTCCGCCACGGAGTTCGTCGTCCACATGGCGCGCATGTCCGGCCTCCCGCCGACCGCCGCACGAGAACGCACCGCGGACACGCTGCGCCACGTCGGCCTGTACGAGGAGCGGTACCGCCCCATCGGCGGTTACTCGACCGGCATGAAGCAGCGCGTCAAACTCGCGCAGGCCCTGGTCCACGACCCGAAGCTGGTCCTGCTCGACGAGCCGACCAACGGCCTCGACCCGGTCGGCCGTGACGAAATGCTCGGCCTGATCCGGCGCGTCCACACCGACTTCGGCATCTCGGTCCTGGTCACCTCCCATCTGCTCGGCGAACTCGAGCGCACCTGCGACCACGTCGTCGTCGTCGACGGCGGCACCCTGCTGCGTTCCAGCTCCACCAAGGAGTTCACGCAGACGACGACCACCCTCGCGGTCGAGGTCACCGACTCCGACGCACATCCCGACGGAACGGCCGCGCTCCGTGCGGCCCTCACCGCCGCCGGACTCAAGCTGCACGACCGCACGGAGGACGGGCTGCCCGGCGCCGGCCACGTCCTCCTGCTCGAGGCGTCCGGCGAGGAGACGTACGACACCGTGCGCGACGCCGTCGCGGACCTCGGTCTCGGGCTCGTGCGCATGGAACAGCGACGCCACCACATCGCGGAGGTCTTCCGCCCTGAGGCCGCCAAGGCCATGGAGGTGCAGGCCTGATGAGCACCCAGCCCCTCGGCGGACAGGCCCCCGGAACCACGCGGATCCACAACATCGGCTACCGCAACTACGACGGCCCCCGCCTCGGCCGCGCCTACGCGCGCCGCTCCCTCTACTCGCAGTCGCTGCGCGGCGCCTTCGGTCTCGGCCGCTCGGCCAAGTCCAAGGTGCTGCCGATGATCCTCCTCGGCATCATGTGCATGGTCGCGGCGATCATCGTGGCCGTGGCGGTCGCCACCCCCAACATGACCGACCTGCCGCTGAAGTACACGCGCTACGCGATCATCATGCAGGCGCTGATCGCCCTGTTCCTCGCCTCGCAGGCACCGCAGTCCGTCTCCCGCGATCTGCGTTTCAAGTCCGTGCCGCTGTACTTCTCCCGTCCGATCGAACGCGTCGACTACGTCCTCGCCAAGTTCGCGGCGATGGCCTCCGCCGTCTTCGTGCTCACCGCCGCACCGCTGGTGATCCTTTACGCGGGCGCGCTGCTGGCGGAGTTCGACTTCGCCGATCAGACGAAGGGCTTCGCCCAGGGACTGGTCTCCGTGGCCGTCCTCTCGGTCCTGTTCGGCGGGATCGGGCTCGTGCTCGCCGCGTTCACTCCCCGCCGCGGCTTCGGCGTGGCCGCAGTGATCGCGACGCTCACCATCACCTACGGCGCGGTCTCCACCGTCCAGGCCATCGCCTGGGAAACGGGTTCCGCCGGTGTGATCCAGTGGCTGGGACTCTTCTCACCGGTCACGCTCATCGACGGGCTGCAGACCGCCTTCCTCGGCGCGACCTCCGCCTTCCCCGGCGGTGAGGGACCCGGCGCCGGCGTCGGAGTCGTCTACCTGCTCACCGTCCTCGCGCTCGTCGCCGGTTCGTACGGCGTCCTCATGCGCCGCTACCGAAAGGTCGGGCTGTGACCTCGCAACCGTCGCCCGCCACCACCCTTCCTAGGAATGCGCCGCGCCCATGAGCACTCTTCGCATCGACAACACCTCTCGGTGGTTCGGCAACGTCGTCGCCGTCAACGACGTGACGATGACCATCGGCCCCGGCGTCACCGGCCTCCTCGGCCCCAACGGTGCGGGAAAGTCCACCCTCATCAACATGATGGGCGGCTTCCTCGCCCCCTCGAACGGCACCGTCACCCTGGACGGAGCACAGATCTGGCGCAACGAGTCCGTGTACCGGCAGATCGGCGTCGTCCCGGAGCGGGAGGCGATGTACGACTTCCTCACCGGCCGTGAGTTCGTGGTCGCCAACGCCGAACTGCACGGGCTGGGCACGAAGGAGGCCCAGAGGGCGCTCGCGACGGTCGAGATGGAGTACGCGCAGGACCGCAAGGTCTCCACGTACAGCAAGGGCATGCGCCAGCGGGTGAAGATGGCTTCCGCCCTCGTGCACGACCCGTCGGTGCTGCTGCTCGACGAACCGTTCAACGGCATGGACCCGCGCCAGCGGATGCAGCTGATGGACCTGCTGCGGCGCATGGGCGCCGAGGGCCGTACGGTCCTGTTCTCCTCGCACATCCTGGAGGAGGTGGAGCAACTCGCCTCGCACATCGAGGTGATCGTCGCGGGACGCCACGCGGCCAGCGGCGACTTCCGCCGGATCCGCCGGCTGATGACGGACCGGCCGCACCGCTATCTCGTGCGCTCCAGCGACGACCGGGCGCTCGCCGCCGCCTTGATCGCCGACCCGTCGACCGCGGGGATCGAGGTCGACCTTGCCGAGGGCGCGCTGCGCATCCAGGCGGTGGACTTCGGCCGGTTCACCGAGCTCCTTCCGAGGGTCGCCCGCGAGCACTCCATCCGGCTGCTGACGGTCTCGCCCTCCGACGAGTCCCTCGAGTCGGTCTTCTCCTACCTCGTAGCGGCCTGAAAGGAGCTGTGACGGACATGTACAACCCCACAGTCGCCCGGCTCACCTATCGGGCCGTCCTCGGCAGGCGCCGAGCCGCGATCCTGTTCGTGCTCCCCGGCCTGCTGCTGCTGATCGCGGCCGCCGTACGGGGCTTCAACGGGGCGGACGACCAGGTCGCCGCCGACGTCCTCGGCGGATTCGCCATCGCCACGATGGTGCCGCTGATCGGCGTCATCGCCGGTACGGGGTCGATCGGCCCGGAGATCGACGACGGCTCGATCGTCTATCTGCTCGCCAAGCCGGTGAAGCGGCCGACGATCATCTTCACCAAGCTCATCGTCGCGATCGCCGTCACGATGGCCTTCTCCGCGGTGCCCACGTTCATCGCCGGGTTCATCCTGAACGGCAACGGCCAGCAGGTGGCCATCGCCTACACGGTGGCGGCGCTGGTGGCGTCGATCGCGTACAGCGCGCTCTTCCTGCTGCTCGGAACGGTCAGCCGGCACGCGGTGGTCATCGGCCTCGTCTACGCCCTGGTGTGGGAGACCCTCTTCGGCAGCCTGGTGCCCGGCGCCCGGACGCTGAGCGTCCAGCAGTGGTCCCTGTCGCTCGCCGAGAAGATCGGCGGCGAGGGACTGATCGGCTCCGACGTGGGCCTGCCCGCGGCGGTGGCGCTGCTGGCGGGCGTCACGGTGGCCGCGACCTGGTACGCGGGCCAGAAGCTGCGGGTGCTCAAGCTCGCCGGCGAGGAGTGAGCCGGGACCGTTCCGATATGCCTCGGCCCCTGCCCTTCCGGCAGGGGCCGAGGCATATCGCGTAACTGTACGGTTATCGGCTCGTTGTCCACCGTGCGTGGAGGCAACTGGAGTTCGTGACGTCGAGCGTTCGTGAAGTCGGGGATTGCCGGTGCCGGGCGACGTTCTCGCCCCGGGCCGGTCATTGAGTGGGATGCACCGTGAGCCGACCTCCGCTCCTGTGCCCGGGGAGAGGGCTGTCCCTGACGGTTTCACGAACGGAAGGCATTCCCATGCCGACGGAAATTGCCCTGCTCGAGTCGCGCGCGATGCGCGTCGAGCACGCGGGGCGTATCGAGGCGCTGGACAAGGTGAAGGCTCTGGTCCTGCTGCCCGACAGCATTCATGTGTCCACAGAGGGGGTCGCGCGCTACTTCGAAGTATCCACAGAGGTCATCAGGCAGGTGACGTCCCGGCATCGCGAGGAGCTCACCGAGAACGGAATGTGGGTGCTGCGCGGCGCTGACCTGCGCGAATATCAGAGTGACAAGATGTCACTCTCATCCGCCGGGGCGAAAAGTTATCCACAGCGCCGCTCCAGCCTCACCCTCTTCACCCGCCGGGCGGTCCTCAACATCGCGATGCTCCTCCGCGACAGTGACATCGCCCGGCGCGTCCGCACCCACCTTCTCGACGCCGAGGAGGGCCTGCGTGAGGTCTGTGCCTCGCTCGACCGGCGGGTCACCGCCGTCGAGCACTGCCTCGCCGGCGTCGGCGCGGCCCTTCAGGAGCTCGGTCCGGTGCTCGACCGGATGTCGGAGCGGCTCGACCGCCTCGATCACCGGCTCGACGCCACCAACCGGGTCGTCGCCGCGATGAGCAACCGATTGTGCGAGCTGTCCGACGACATGGCCCGGATGGACGCCAGGATGGACGACTTCGCCCGGCAGTTGAGGGATCTTCGCCGGCGTGGTCGGCGCTGATTAATCGGTGGCGCCGGCGTGCCCGGCCCGGCAGAGTTGTGGAGCCGGGACAGCACATGTGTGCGACCGGCGCCACCGACCGGGAGAGGAGCGCGGCGATGACCGAGGGTTCGAGCCCGAGTCCGTCGTGCTCCCGTCGAGGCGGCACCCGGCAGGCGGCGGAGTAGTCATCACACTCCGCACGGCCGCCGGGCGGCCGCCCAGGGGGCGGCCGCTTCGAGCGCGCATCCGCGCGGGCCGCCCCCCTCCCGGCCTTCAGCCGGCGAGCAGGTGTTCCAGCACCACCGCGATGCCGTCGTTGTCGTTCGACGCGGTGATCTCGTGGGCCACGGCCTTCAGTTCGTCGTGCGCGTTCGCCATCGCCACACCGTGCGCCGCCCAGCCGAACATCGGGATGTCGTTCGGCATGTCACCGAACGCGATGGTGTCCGCCGCCCGCAGTCCCAGCCGCCGGGCGGCCAGTGACAGGCCGGTGGCCTTGCTCAGCCCCAGCGGAAGGATCTCCACGACCCCCGCGCCGGCCATGACCACGTCCACCAGGTTCCCGACCGTCGCCCTGGCCGCCTTCGCCAGTTCGTCGTCGCCGAGCGTCGGGTGCTGTATGTAGACCTTGTTCAGCGGTGCTGCCCACAGGTCGGCGGGGTCGTGCATGGGCACGTACGGCAGCGGGCCTTCCAGCACCCGGTAGCCGGAGCCGACCAGCACGTCGCCCTCGAGTCCGTCGCGGCTCGCGGCGAGCAGCAGCGGCCCGACCTCGGCCTCGATCTTGGACAGGGCGAGCCCGGCGAGCTGCCGGTCGAGCGTCACGGAGGTCAGCAGCCGGTGCTCGCCGGCGTGGTAGACCTGCGCCCCCTGCCCGCAGACGGCCAGACCGTCGTATCCGAGGTCGTCGAGGATGTGCCGGGTCCACGGCACGGCCCGACCGGTGACGATGATGTGCGCGGCGCCCGCCTCCGTGACCGCGGCGAGCGCGTCGCGCGTGCGCTGCGAGACCGTGTCGTCGTCGCGTAGCAGCGTTCCGTCGAGATCGGTGGCGACGAGCTTGTACGGGAAGGGGGCAGGGCTCACTTGGAGATCGGCTCCAGCAGTTCGCGGCCGCCCAGATACGGGCGCAGCACCTCGGGAACCCGCACGGAACCGTCGGCCAGCTGGTGGTTCTCGAGGATCGCCACGATGGTGCGCGGCACGGCGCACAGCGTCCCGTTCAGCGTCGCCAGCGGCTGCACCTTCTTGCCCTCGCGCATCCGCACGGACAGGCGGCGCGCCTGGAAGCCGTCGCAGTTCGAGGCGGAGGTCAGCTCGCGGTACTTGCCCTGCGTCGGGATCCACGCCTCGCAGTCGAACTTGCGCGACGCGGACGAGCCCAGGTCACCGGTCGCCACGTCGATCACCTGGAACGGCAGCTCCAGGGCGGTCAGCCACTGCTTCTCCCAGTCCAGCAGCCGCTTGTGCTCGGCCTCTGCGTCCTCCGGCGCGACGTACGAGAACATCTCGACCTTGTCGAACTGGTGGACACGGAAGATGCCGCGGGTGTCCTTGCCGTAGGTGCCGGCCTCCCGGCGGAAGCAGGGCGAGAAGCCCGCGTACCGCAGCGGCAGCTTGTCGGCGTCGATGATCTCGTCCATGTGGTACGCGGCGAGCGGTACTTCGGAGGTGCCGACCAGGTAGTAGTCGTCCTTCTCCAGGTGGTACACGTTCTCCGCGGCCTGGCCGAGGAAACCGGTGCCCTCCATGGCGCGCGGGCGGACCAGCGCGGGCGTGAGCATCGGGATGAAGCCGGCCTCGGTGGCCTGCGCGATCGCCGCGTTGACGAGGGCGAGCTCGAGAAGCGCGCCGACACCGGTGAGGTAGTAGAAGCGCGAGCCGGACACCTTGGCGCCGCGCTCGACGTCGATGGCGCCGAGCGCCTCGCCGAGCTCCAGGTGGTCCTTGGGGGTGAATCCCTCCGCGCCGAAGTCGCGGATCGTGCCGTGCGTCTCGAGGACGACGAAGTCCTCCTCGCCGCCGACCGGGACGTCCTCGTGGACGAGGTTGCCGACCTGGAGCAGCAGGCGGCGGGTCTCTTCCTCCGCGTCGTTCTGCTCGGCCTCCGCGGCCTTGACGTCGCTCTTGAGCTGCTCGGCCTTCTTGAGCAGCTCCGCGCGCTCGTCCGGGGTGGCCTTGGGGATCAGCTTGCCGAGCGACTTCTGCTCGGAGCGCAGCTCGTCGAAGCGGAGGCCCGAGGACCTTCGGCGCTCGTCTGCGGAGAGCAGGGCGTCGACGAGGCCGACGTCCTCTCCACGGGCGCGCTGGGAGGCGCGGACACGGTCAGGGTCCTCACGGAGCAGGCGAAGGTCAATCACCCCACCAGGCTACCGGTGTCGACTCGCCCCACCCCACCCGATATCCGAGCGCGTGTCGCTTTGCCCGGATTGTTGGGATAGCTGCCGGATTTATAAAGGTGCGGCGAAATCGAATCCGGCAGCGTCAAACAATCGAGGCCCTTTCGTCGAAAGGGTGCACGGTGGCGGTTCCGTGTCGGCCTCACCCTCCCCGGCGGCCGTGCCCGAAGGGGCTTGTCCACAGGGATGCGCCGCCTCGTAAAGTTAGTGTGCATGATCTGTGGATTACGGAAGTGATCATTCCGGTGGTCGTCTGCTGGGTCGAGAATTCTCATCTCAAACCGGCCTCACACACTCATTCGGGTGGGAATTCCTCGCCCCAAAGAGTTGATCAATGGAATTTGGGTGACAGGGGCGACCTGTCGCTCTGTGGACGGAAGTGGGCGGGTCGGCCGATTTGTCGACCCTGTGGCGTTCTGTTGTCGACTTGTCCCCAGGTCGAGAACCGTGCCTGTGGACAAGTTCTGTGGACAACGAAAATCCGCAGGCGGGAACAGCCCCCGGGGCGGCTCGCCTCAGGCGCGGCCGTCCTGGCAGCGCGCCAGCCAGTCCGACGCGGCCGTGAACTCCACGTCCGAGGTGCCGGCTCGCAGCGGCCGTACGTCGTCCGCCGTCACACCGGCCCGCGGATAGGAACCGAGGAAGCGCACCTTGGGGCAGATGCGCTTCAATCCCATCAGCGCCTCGCCCACGCGCCGGTCCGCGATATGTCCTTCCGCGTCCACCGCGAAGCAGTAATTACCGATGCCGGCGCCCGTCGGCCGGGACTGGATCAGCATCAGGTTCACCCCGCGTACCGCGAACTCCTGGAGCAGTTCCAGCAGGGCACCGGGGTGGTCGTCGCCGAGCCAGATGACGACGGACGTCTTGTCGGCGCCGGTCGGCGCCGAGGGCCTCGCGGGCCGCCCCACCAGGACGAAGCGCGTCTCCGCGTTCTCCGCGTCGTGGATCTCGCTGACCAGGGGCACCAGCCCGTACGTGGCGGCCGCGAACTCCCCGGCGAAGGCGGCGTCGTAGCGGCCTTCCTGCACCAGCCGGGCGCCGTCCGCGTTCGAGGCGGCCGACTCCCACAGGGCGTCCGGCAGGTTGTTGCGCAGCCAGTTCCGCACCTGCGGCTGCGCGACCGGGTGGCCGGTCACCGTCTTCACCTCGGAGAGCTGCGTCCCCGGCCGCACCAGCAGCGCGAACGCGATGGGCAGCAGCACCTCGCGGTAGATCATCAACGGCTCGCCCGAGGCCAGTTCGTCGAGCGTGGCGGTGACGCCGCCCTCCACGGAGTTCTCGATCGGTACGAGAGCGGCCGCCGCCTCCCCGGCCCGTACGGCGTCGAGCGCCGCGGGGACGGAGACCATCGGGACGAGTTCCCTGGTCGCGGCTTCCGGGAGAGTACGCAGGGCGGCTTCGGTGAAGGTGCCCTCGGGACCGAGATATGTGAAGCGCGTGGCCGACATACCGTCACCCTAATGGGCCGCGGAACCGCCCATCACGTCTCCAGCAACCGCTGTCCCACGTACTCGCCCTTCTTCGGCGCCGCCGGCACGGCGAACAGTCCGCTCGCCTCGTGCCGGATGAACGCGGAGAGGGCGTCCCCCCGGTCCAGCTTGCGCTGCACCGGCACGAAGCCGCGCAGCGGGTCGGCCTGCCAGCAGATGAAGAGCAGCCCGGCGTCGGGGGTTCCGTCCGGGGCGAACCCGTCATGGAAGGAGAAGGGGCGGCGCAGCATCGCGGCCCCGCCGTTCTGCTCCGGTGCGGAGATACGGGCGTGCGCGTTCTCCGGGACGACCAGCTTTCCGTCGGGCCCGGTCTCGTCGAGGGCGAGCTCCGTCGTCTCCGTGCCGCCGGTCAGCGGGGCGCCGTCCGACTTCCGTCGTCCGATGACCCGCTCCTGCTGGTGCAGCGGGAGCTTCTCCCAGTCGTCGAGCAGCATCCGGATCCGGCGCACCACGGCATAGGACCCGCCGTCCAGCCACGGATGGTCGCTGCCGGACGGGACGAAGAGCCGCTGCTCGAAATCGGGCTCCGACGGCTTGGGGTTTCCGGTGCCGTCGACCTGTCCCATCAGATTGCGGGCGGTCATCGGCTGCGCGGTCGCGCCGGGCGAGCGGTTGAAGCCGTTCATCTGCCAGCGGACCCGGGCCGCCGCACCCCCCGCCTTCTGGATCGCGCGCAGCGCGTGGAAGGCGACGAGAGCGTCGTTCGCCCCGATCTGTACCCAGAGATCGCCGTCGGAACGTCCCGCGTCCAGGTGGTCGGAGGAGAAGGCGGGCAGCGGGTCGAGACCCGGCGGCCGCTGCGCCACCAGGGACGTGCGGTCGAAGAAGGAGCGGCCGAATCCGAAGGTGACGGTCAGCGAGGACGGTCCGGCGTCCAGAGCGACACCCGTGTCACCGTCGCCGGCCGGCCTGCCCGCCATCAGATCGGCCGCCAGGGCCGACCAGCGCCGCATCAGCGCCGCGGCCTCCTTGCGCCCGGCGCCGGGTGCGAGGTCGAAGGCGACCAGGTGACCGTGGGCCTGCTGCGGTTCCGTGATGCCCGCCTGGTGCGGGCGGTCGTGGAAGGCGATGCCCGTGGACCCGACCGTGGCGAGCGCCGTGGGGCTCTCCTCGGCGACCGCGTACGCCGCGGCGCCGCCCGCCGCGCCCAGCACGAGACCGGTCGCACCGGCGGCGCCCGCCGTGCCGAGCAGTCGTCGTCTCGAGATGCCGTCGTGGCCCAAGGAGGCGCCGCTCGCAGGATTCAGGGGTGTCACGGTGGTTCAGCCGATCTTGATGTTCTTGTCGATGGTGGTCTGGTCGATGTCCGAGGTCCGCACGGTCACCTTGACCTGCCAGTCGCCCGGCATCGGGATCTGGACGGCGCTCGCGGTCCAGTGTCCCGCGGTGATGCGGTCCGGGGTGATGGGCAGCGGGCCGATCTCCTTGGCCTTGAGAGTGAAGGAGATCTTCACCTCCGGGGCGTCCAGTGCCTTGCCGTCCGGTGACTCGATCCATACGTGCATGTCGTTGGCGCCGGAGAGCGCCGGGTCCAGGGTGAGCCGCACCGTTCCCTTGCCCTTCGGGCCGCCGGTGTCGAACGGCATCCTGATCTCCGTCGGACCGGCCGGAGCGGCGGGCGCGGCCTGGGCGTTGCCGGCCTTGGCGGTCTCTTCCGTACGGCCCGGCTCGGTGGAGGTGAGGACGGTCGTCACGGCGAGCAGGACCACCGCGACACCTGTCTCCGCCAGCACGGAGCGGCGCAGCCCCGAACGCTCGTGGTCCGCATCCCTGTTCCGCTTCCGCTCGGCCGTCGCCACGGCGGCCTTCTGCCGGGCGAGCTGGGCCTCGCGCGCGGGATCGACGGACGTCCCCGCGTCCTTGTCCTTCTCTTCCGCCTCTTCTGCCTCTTCGGCCCCGGCGACCTCAGTCGCCCCTTCGGCCTCGGCGACCTCGGCGAGCTGCGCCGTCCAGCGCCGGGAGATCCACGCGACGCCGACCATGACGGCCACGAGGCCCACCTTGAGCAGCAGCAGTTGCCCGTACGTCGTCCCGGTCAGCGCCGACCACGAGCCGACCTGGCGCCACGACTGGTACAGCCCGGTCGCGGCCAGCACCACGACGCTGACGAAGGCGACGGTGGAGAACCGCCGGACCGCCCGGCGTTCGACCGCCGCCGACCGATAGAGAGCGGTGAGCAGGGTGGCGAGGCCACCGAGCCAGACGGCGACGGCGAGCAGGTGCAGCACGTCGACGGGCATCGCGACGGACGGCTGGATGCCGGTCGAGGCGTGCTCGGACAGGGCCCAGGTCGCGGCGATCCCGGCCGCGACGACCGAGCCCCCGATGGCGAGCCCGAAGGTCAGGTCCTTCTTCTCGGCCCCGTCCTCGCGTTTGGCGAACGCGCCGAACAGGACGGCCACGAACAGCGCGGCGGCCCCGAGCAGCAGCAGCCGTGAGACGAGAGCCGCCCCGGTCTTGGACTCGAGGACAGCGGGCAGCGCCCCGAGGTCGAGGACGTCGCCGAGGCTGCCGGAGGTGGTGTAGGGCCCCCGCAGCAGCAGCATGGTGAGGGTGGACGCCGTCATGGCCACCCAGCCGTGCACGACCAGGCGCTGCACCGGCCGCACCGCCGCACCGCGGTGCCAGCACAGCAGCACGAAGGCCGCGCCGCCCGCGAGCAGGACGAAACCGGCGTACGCGACGTAGCGCGCGACGCCGTACAGGAAGCCGACGAGCCCGCCGCCGGCCTGCTCGTCCGGCAGCGCGACCGTGGTGCTGGAAGGGGCGCCGATGGAGAAGGTGAAGGCTCCGGAGACCGGATGGCTGTCGGCGGAGACGGCCTGCCAGGCGACGGTGTACGTGCCGTCAGGCAGGCCGGAGTGGAGAGCGACACCGTAGGCGACGGTGCCCCCGGTGCCGAGATCGCGGACCTCGGCGGTGTCGGCGCGCTTGCCGCTCGGCTCCAGGACCCGGATCGAGTCGTCGCCCATGGCGATCTGCTCGGAGAAGGTCAGGGTGACCTCCTTGGGCGCGGTGGCCACCACCGCCCCGTCCTTCGGGTTGCTCCCGGTCAGCGCGGCGTGCGCCGCCGCGGGGCTCGCGCCGGCCAGCAGCGCGCCGAGGAGCGTGCCGGCCAGCACGGTCACGGCCAGCAGCACCCGGACCGGGAAGCGTCCGAAGCGCGGGGCGGTGGCTGTCATCATCTGATCAGTCCCTCGAGGCTCAGTGCTTCTGCGGGTTGTGGGTGGTCTCCTTCACGGGGAGCTCGACCTTGATCGGGTCCGACTTCTCGAAGTGCAGTTCGACGGCGACCTTCTCGCCCTGCTTCGGCTGCTGCTTGAGGGCCATGAACATGATGTGGCTGCCACCACGCTCGAGGTCGAGCTCGCCGCCGGCGGGGATCTCGAAGGACGTCACCTCCCGCATCTTCTGGTTCTTCGTCTCGTGGATCGTGACGTCGTCGGAGATGGTGCTGGTGACCGAGGTGAGCTTGTCCGCGCTGCCGCCGCCGTTCTCGACGGTCAGGAACCCGGCGGCCATGTCTCCGACGGGCTGCGGCATGAAGGCGCCGCTGACCGTCAACTCGGGACCGCTGTCGGACGAGCAGCCGGCGAGCGCCAGACCCGTGCCCAGCGCGACCGCCACGACGGCGGCACGGACGGATCGGGTCACGGCTTCTCGCCCTTGATCAGCTTCGGCAGGTCCGCGGCCCATTCGTCCGCCGTGGTGTCCTCGCCGTACAGGACGTAGCCCTGGTCCGTCTTGGGGGAGAAGGCGACGACCTGGGCGCCGTGCATGGACGTGACGGTGCCGTTCTTCTCCTTCTTCGGAGCGTCGATGCCGATGCCGATCTGACGCGCGCCCGCCTGGATGGTCGGGAAGTCGCCGGTCAGCCCGATGAAGGACGGGTCGCCCGCGCTGGGCAGCCACTTGGCGAGCTCGGCCGCGGTGTCCCGCTCGGGGTCGGTGGTGACGAAGACGACCTGGAGCTTGTCCTGGTCGGCCTCGGGCAGCTGCTTCCTGGCGATGGACAGGTTGCTCATCGTCAGGGGGCAGACGTCGGGGCAGTGCGTGTAGCCGAAGTAGATCAGCGTCGGCCGGCCCTTGGTCCGCTCGCGCAGGTCGAACTTCTTGCCGGTGGTGTCGGTCAGCACGAGATCCGGCTTGGTGTACGGCTGCGTGAGCACCGTCGCCGCCTTCGTCTTCGCCTCCGCGGAGACCTGACTGACGGGGCTCGCGTCACCGGAGTCGTTCTGGGTGACGGCGAAGCCCGCCACCACGGCGAAAGCGGCCGTGACGGCGAGCGCCGCGATCAGCGGCGCTCGCCGGCTGCGGCGGGGCTCCCCGTCGCTCTTGGGGTTGTGCATGGGTTCTCTTTCCAAGCGGTTCGGTACGGGGCCGGTCAGGCCGAGCGGCGGCGGCCGGCGAGCACGCCGAAGGCCACGCCCGCTGCGCCGACGAGAATGCCGACGACACCAAGGATGCGGGCGGTGGAGTCACTGCTGTCGCCGGAGGCGGACGATGTGGCGTCCTTCTCGTCGTGGTCCGACGCCTTGGCGTCGTCCGCGGCGGCGGCACCGGTCGCGCCCGCGCCGTGGTGGTCGTCGCCGGCGGCCGACAGCTTGAGGACGGGAGCGGGGGCCTCGGGCTCCTCGCCACCCTCCACCGGCTCCTCGATCCAGCGGACGACCTCCTTGTTGTCGTACGTCTGGATGGCCTTGAACACCAGCTGGTCGGCGTCCTCGGGCAGCGGGCCGAGGGAGAGCGGGAACTGCTGGAACTGGCCCGGCCCGATCTTGCCGCCGTCGGCGGTCCAGGTGACCTTGGTGACGGCTTCGGTGATCTGCTTGCCGTGCACCTCGAGGGGCTTGTCCAGCTTGGACTTGTCGACGGTGACCTTCCAGCCCTGCACGGGCTGCGGCATCACGGACGACAGGGGGTGCTCCGCCGGCAGGTTGATCTCGACCTTGACGGTCGAGGCGTTGTCGCGCTCGTTCGGCACCTTGACGTTGACGACCGCGTAACCGCCCTTGGCGGCCTCACCCTGCGGCTGGACCCCGACGTGCGCGAAGGCGGCGCCCGAGAACATCAGCACCGAGGTGCCGGCGAGAGCGGACGCGGCGGCGATACGGGAAACGTTCATGACAGAAAGCTCCACGGTGGAGGAGAAGTGAGGTGTGCCGACACCGCACAGGTGTGCGCGGGCACCGCGGCACCACTCCCGTCGAGCGGGCCGCGTCAGGCGCTGAGGACGAATACGGGCGGCGGCCCGCGCCTGATCACCGTGTGCTGAAGTTCCTGACCCGGTCCGGGCAGGGGAGGTCCGTCCACCGGCGGCGCGACGCCGGGCCCGGTCCCCGGCGTCCGCCGAAGCCCGGCCCGCAGGGCGCGCACCATGGCGAGCGCGGCCCGCAACGGGCGCAACCAAGCGATCTGCACGATCTCGTGGGCCGATTCGGCCGACAGCCGGATCAGCCGCGACAGCGCGGCGTCGCCGCGACGCATCAGCAGACCGGTCGCGATCGCGGCCAGCAGGTGCCCGAGCACCATGGGCAGCGAGGGCAGCAGTTCCGGTGAGGCCACGGCCTGGGCGGTGTGCGTGTGCGCGGTGTGGGCGGCCGGATCGATGCCCGCCATGGTGACGATGCGACGGGCTTCCGCGGGGCTCATGGCGGAGGCCCCGGCTCCGCACACCAGCTTCGCGGCCAGCCTGATCAGGGCGTCGTCGGCGGTCGGTGCGAGCCGCAGGTGCCCTTGGCCGGTGGCGAAGAGCGTGTGCAGCGCGAGCTGTCCCGCGGTGAGCACGGAGGCGATCGCGGGCAGCGAACGCTCCTTGCCCGTGAACGGCAGGACGAGGACGAAGACCCCGAGAAGACCGAGAGCCAGGGTCCACAGCGGGACCGCCCGGCAGGCGGCGAGCACATGTCCCGTCGCGGACAGCACGACACAGGCCGCGGTGAACACCGCGGCCCTCAGCAGCCGCAGACCGGCTCCGGCGCGTGCTTGGCGTATGGACGACATGGCCGGCTCATCATCGCACTGCGCTGTGGGCGGCCGTACGGCAGGTCCGGAAGATCCCCTTTGGCGACATACACCGGCGGGTGCGGGACGCGCATCCGCCGAACGAGGGCCGTCAGCGCGACGATGCGCTTACGCAGCGTGCCTTGGGGCAATACGTATCGGTATGTCGAGCCGCGGCCAGGAGGCTGGAGCATGAGCATCTGGTGGTCCCTCCATTTGCGGCGCGAGGCTGCGAGCGTGCCGCTCGCACGGCGCCTGTTGCTGGGCACCATGGAGACCGCGGGCGTCGATCCGGACATCTCCTACGACCTGTCGGTCGCACTGACCGAGGCGTGCGCCAACGCCGTCGAGCACGGCGGCGACCGCGACACCGACGAAGTGTCCAGGGACTACCGCGTGACGGCCTACCTGGACGGCGAGAAGTGCCGTATCGAGGTGGCCGATTCGGGTCCGGGATTTCCCGTCGGCGGCGCCACCCTGCGCGGGCACAGCGCCGCCCCGGCACCCGGCCATGCCGAGAGCGGCCGCGGTATGTGCCTGATCGAGCAGCTCGCCGACCATGTGCACGTCCGCAACAGGCCCGGGCGCGGTGCCGTGGTCAGCTTCGACAAGGTCCTCAAATGGCGGGAGGGCGCGCTGCTCGACGTGTCGTGAGCAGCGCGCCCTCACCCGGGGCGTGTCCCGTCGGATCAGCTCTGCTGGAGCGAGGCCATCCAGGCCTCGACCTCGTCGGCCTGGCGCGGCAGCGCGGCGGAGAGGTTCCTGTTGCCGTCCTCGGTGACGAGGATGTCGTCCTCGATACGGACGCCGATGCCGCGGTACTCCTCGGGCACGGTCAGGTCGTCCGCCTGGAAGTACAGACCGGGCTCGACGGTGAGGCACATGCCCGGCTCCAGGGTCCCGTCGACGTACGCCTCCGTGCGCGCGGCGGCGCAGTCGTGGACGTCCATGCCGAGCATGTGGCCGGTGCCGTGGAGCGTCCAGCGGCGCTGAAGGCCCAGCTCGATCACCCGCTCGACGGGGCCTTCGACCAGACCCCACTCGACGAGCTTCTCGGCGAGCACCCGCTGCGAGGCGTCGTGGAAGTCGCGGTACTTGGCACCGGGCCTGACAGCCGCGATCCCGGCCTCCTGGGCCTCGTACACGGCGTCGTAGATCTTGCGCTGGATCTCGGTGTACCGGCCGCTGATGGGCAGCGTGCGGGTGACGTCCGCGGTGTAGAGCGTGTGGGTCTCCACACCGGCGTCGAGCAGCAGCAGGTCGCCGGAGCGGACCGGGCCGTCGTTGCGCACCCAGTGCAGGGTGGTCGCGTGCGGGCCGGCGGCGCAGATGGAGCCGTAGCCGACGTCGTTGCCCTCGACCCGGGCGCGCAGGAAGAACGTGCCCTCGATGTAGCGCTCGCTGGTGGCCTGCGCCTTGTCGAGGACTTTGACGACGTCCTCGAAGCCGCGGGCGGTGGAGTCGCACGCCTTCTGCAGCTCGCCGATCTCGAACTCGTCCTTCACCGCGCGGGCTTCCGAGAGGAAGACGCGCAGCTCCTCGTCGCGCTCCTTGGTGACCTTGTCGGTCAGCGCCGCCTCGATGGAGGCGTCGTGGCCGCGGACGACCCGTACCGGGCCGGTGGCCTCGCTCAGCCTGCCGGCCAGCTCGCGGACGTCCTCGGCGGGAATGCCCAGCAGCTGCTCGGCCTCCGCGAGGGAGTGGCGGCGGCCGACCCACAGCTCGCCCTGGCCCGACAGCCAGAACTCGCCGTTCTCACGGTTGGAGCGCGGGAGGAGGTAGATGGTGGCGACGTGGCCCTCGCCCCGGGGCTCGAGCACCAGGACGCCGTCCTCGCTCTGGTCGCCGGTCAGGTACGCGTACTCGGTCGAGGCGCGGAAGCTGTACTCGGTGTCGTTCGAGCGGGTCTTCAGGTTGCCCGCGGGGACGACCAGCCGCTCGCCGGGGAAGCGCGCCGAGAGTGCGGCACGGCGGGCCGCGGTGTGCGCGGCCTGGGCGATGGGCTCGAGACCGTGCAGCTCGGTGTCGGCCCAGCCGGTGGTCATGTTCTCGGCCAGCTCGTCGGACACGCCCGGGTACAGGCCGTTCTTGCGCTGCTTGATCGGCTGCTCCTCGCCCTCCGCGCCTGCTGCTTCAGCAGCAAGATCGGTTTCCGCCGGGGTGAGCTCCTCAGCCACGTCTGCCTCCTGGGCTTGTCGGCCTTGACCGTTACGACACCTGGTCCCCTCTGCCGGGTCGGCGAGGGGACGCTTCCATCGTATGTGCGACCGGAAGAGGCCGGAAAGCATGTGAGAAATCAGTCAAATCGGGCGGCAAGCAGCACGATGTCCTCTCCGTCGCCGGTGGCGTCCGGTCCTTCGGGGAGCACGGTCCGCAGGACGTGGTCGGCGATCGCCGCAGGGTCGCCGCGCAACGCTCGCGGAACGCCCGCCGCCGCGGAGTGGAGCCGGGTGAAGGCGCGGTCCATGGGGTCGCCGGTGCGCCGCAGCAGCCCGTCCGTGTACAGCAGCACCGTTTCTCCGGGCTGGGGGCGGAGTTCGACGCTCGGCGCCTCCCAGCAGGCGAGCATGCCCAGCGGAGCCGACAGCGACGTCTCGACGAACTCGGTGCGCTGGTCCCCGATCACCAGCGGCGGGGTGTGACCGGCCCCGGCGAGCACGATCTTCCGCTCGGCGGGTTCGGCGTACGCGAAGAGCGCGGTGGCCGTGCGCGCGGGCTCGGTGAGACGCAGCAGCAGTTCGAGATCGGACAGGACCGCGAGCGGATCTTCCCCTTCCATCACCGCGTAAGCCCGCAAGGAGGCCCGGAGCCTGCCCATCGCGGCGAGCGCGCTGGGGCCGCGGCCGCTGACCGAGCCGACCGCGAGCCCGAGGGCTCCCTCGGGCAGCGGCAGCGCGTCGTACCAGTCACCGCCGCCGCGCGGGCCGCTGTGATGCCTGGCGGCGAGCTGGACACCGGGCACCCGGGGCAGCCTGCTGGGCAGCAACTCCTCGGCGACGGTCGCGACGGTCGCGCGCGCCTGTTCCAGCTCGATCAGGCGGCCCAGGTGTTCGGTGGCGGAACGCATGTAGAGGCCGACCAGATGACACTGCCGCTCGACGGGTGTGGCCGGTTCGTCGTAGAGCCACACGGCCGCGCCGAGGGTGCCGGCGTCCTCTGTGGCCAGCGGCACCGTGTAACTGGCCGAGTAGCCGAGGCGGGCGGCGACCTCGCGGTGCAGGGGGTGGAGCGAGTCGTCGCCGAGCAGGTCGGGGTGGGCGATGGGGCCGGGGACTCCGGACCGGCCGCTGTCGAGGATGCGGCCGTACGCCGTCGCGCCGCGCGGAACCGTCTCGATGTGGCCGAGGTCGGAGCGGGTCAGTCCGAGGCCCTTGGCGAGACCGGGACCGCGGTCGTCCTCGAGCGGGCTGTCGCGGGCGGCGTCGCGGGGCGGTTCGAGGACGACCAGACCGCGGCGGGCACCGACGAGTGCGGCGCCCGCGCCGAGCAGTTCCTCGAGGGCGTCGTCGAGCGTGCCGGTTCTGATCAGCCGCTCGGTGAGTTCATGGAGCGTCGTCAGGTCCGAGACCCAGCCGGCCAGCCGGTCCTGAAGCACCGCTCCGGCCGCAGGGGGCGCGGCGGGGACAGGGGGCAGGGTTGAGGGAGTGTGCGCCGGGGCAGGAACCGTTGAGTCGATTCCAGCCACTTTCGGCAGGTGAGGGGCGCTCATGGCAGCCGGCTTTCCGGCAGGTGCGTTTCGCTCAATAGCATCGCAAACCCCCATGTCATTCTGCGCCGCTATCAGTGCATCCACATCTACACGTACACGTAAGGTGATGTCCAGCACTGTCCCGGTGGGATTGGTGGTGTCCGGGCGTTATGGGGACACCAGTTAACTTGGCCGAAAAATGCACCTGATGGCGGTCGATTGGGGTCGACTGAGGGCGTTCGGCAGGGGGTCCCCCAGGGCGAAGGCCCAGGGGGAAAGCGTCATTGCAAGCGTGCTGGGTACGTAAACGGTGATGACCAGGGGCAGTTGGAAGCGCCCCGGAACCTGGCCGCGGGCCCCGGCGTCCTAACAGCCGGAGGCCGCGCCTCATCCCGGAGTGGCGGGGAAGAAGTACAGCGGGACTGCAAGCGCCAGGCGCGCGCCACCCCTCGCCACACGTTTAATGGACTACAGCCCACGTTCGGCCCTCGGGCGACGATCCTGTCGCCGACGAAACCGGGGGCCCGCCCATGCCGATGGCATGGGGCGATGACGCCGATCAGTACGCGCACTTGTACGCACAGTAATGAGCTGCACACCTGATGTGATGTGGACCCCGGCGTTCAACGGAAAGGAACGAGCGCTCATGCGCGAGATCCTCGGAAGGCGACGCAGGCTCCGGTACCGGCGCAAGAAGGGGCCTGTTCAGCTTGAAGCGGCGCTGACCTTCGCCGTCGAGTGGCAATGGCCCGTGCTCCCCGGTGCAGGACTGAAATCGGCCGGTGGTGACCGGTCGGAGGGCCGCGGCAGAAGCCGCGGCGAACGTGGGTGCGCCTGCCCCGACCCCGAGTGCGTCGTCCCCGGCGCCCACCCCTTCGATCCCGGCCTCCTCGCCGCGACCACCGACGAGCGGATGATCCGCTGGTGGTGGACCAACCGGCCGACGGCGCCGATCATGCTGGCGACCGGTGGCCCGGCCCGGGCCGGAGGCTCCGGCGACGGCAGGGCGCCCTGCGCCGTGAGTCTGCCCGCGGTGGCCGCGTCGCGCGCGCTGTCGGTGCTGGACCGGATGGACATGCGACTGGGACCGGTCGTCGCCACCCCGACCCGATGGTCGCTGCTGGTGGCTCCGTACACCCTGGAGCAGCTCGGTGAGCTGCTCTTCGTCAAGGACTGCGTGCCCAGTTCGCTGCGCTTCCACGGCAGCGGCGGCTATCTCGTGCTGCCCCCTTCGGAGACCGGCACGGGCCAGGTGCGGTGGGAACGGGCGCCGCTGCCCGGGTCTTCCGCGCCGTGGCTGCCCGACGTCGAAGCGGTCGTGGACGCTCTCGTCGAGGCGAGTGCGAGCAGTGCGCCCGGCAGCGGGCTCTATCCGCCGGAGTCCGGAGAGGGCAGCCGGCTCACGTACTGAACACCGGCCCGGCAGCGCGGTCATGGACGGCCGCGCGGCCGGCCGCCAAGGCCGCCACGTCGGGCCCGGTTCGTCACTCGTACGGGTAGCAGGCGGGCCGAGTCGGCAGAGACATGGGCGCGCGGCGGCCGTCCGGCCGCGGTCCGCCGATATCTTCGGGCAGTCGCGTCCGAACCTCCGCAGCCGGCAGGGTGCCCCATGAATCTCCGCATGATCGGGCTCGCCGCCGTGGTCGTGACCGCCACGCTGGTACCGCTCGTCGCGTCGGCAGGACCGGCCGCGGGGCCGCGACCGGGGACCGGCACGGGAACCGTCCCCGACGACGACGCCAAGGGCCTCGGGACGACCGGACCGACCGGTCTGCTGCAGGGGTTCGGGACGCCTGAGACCGACGGCCTGGACGCGAGCGGGCCGGACGGCGCGGAAGGCATGGAGGGCGGGTCCGGCGTCTCCGGGGGTGACGGCGAGGCCGTCCCCCGGACCGACTCCCGATGTGGGCCGGAACTCGCCTCTGCCGACGGCATCGAGGCGCAGACCTGCGTGCTCACCCGGGGCGGCCGGACCTGGGGCCGCACCTATTACCGCAATGCGACCGGTGAGGAATTGACGTCCGTACTCACTCTGATGGCACCGGGCGGACGCACTGTGCAGACGAACTGCGACGTCGAGGCGGGCGATGAGCCGGGCACTTGCGAAACCGCTCGTGAGCCTTCGCGCGGCAGCGCTTCCGACTACAGGGCGATCGCCGAGTTCGCCGTTCACGACGGAACGGGGGACGCGCCGCTGCTGCTCCGCTCCGGAAGCAACTCCCAAGAGTTCACGGGCCGTTGAGGCGCCGGGGGCGTCCGGGAAATGGAAACGCCCGATCGCTGGCGACGGGGGATGCACCAGCGACCGGGCTTCTAGAACGGTAACAAGAGATCTGCGGTTCGCAAATTCGATCTCTCGTATTCGGACAGGGATTTACCTTCCGAATGAGCGAGTTGTGACAGGTGTCACCCGGCGTCCACCGGTAATCGTCACTCTCAGCTGAGCGTCACCTGGCGGTTGGTGAGACCGCCTCGCGCCCGGCGCTCCTCGGCGGTGAGAGGGGCGTCGCTCTTCAGCGCGCCGGCCAGCCGCTCGGCGAACTCGGCGGCGGGCTTCTCGCACTCCTCCGCACCCATCGTGGTCGGCAGGTCCCACACGGGGACCATCAGTCCGTGCGCACGGAAGGAGCCCACCAGACGGGTCCCTTCGCCGAGCGACGAGGTGCCCGCCGCGTGCAGCCTGGCCAGTGCGTCGAGCAGCTGCTCCTCGGGGTGCGGCATGACCCAGCGGAGGTGGTTCTTCTCCGGCGTCTCGCACCAGTAGGCGGCGTCGACGCCCGAGAGCTTCACGGTCGGGATCGCCGCCGCGTTGGCGCGCTCGAGGGAAGCGGCCACCTCGGGGGAGGCCTGCTCGGCCGAAGCCGGGACCCAGAACTCGAAACCGGAGTGCACGGTCGGCTCGAAAGCGGCGTCCGGGTCGAGCAGGTCCTGCAGCCGCACGGCCTCGGCCGGGGCGGTGGCGGCGGTGACCGGGGTGCCGGGCTCGGCGGTGAGCGCCCGCTGCAGCGTGCCGGCGAGGTCGCGGCTGAGATCACCGGAGGGGGTGTCGTTCTGCAGACCGAGGAGGACGGAGCCGTCGTCGCGCCGCAGGGCCGGCCATGCCATGGGCAGTACCGTCGCGAGCGTCACGGAGGGAACGCCCTCGGGAAGGCCGTCCTTCAGGGTGAGTTCGACGGTCGCCGCGGGCACCAGCTCGCGCAGGGCCACCCAGTCGCACTCGCCCGGCAGCCCTTCGAAGGGGCGCTGGACCAGCTCCGTCACGGCGTGGGACGCGGCCCGGCCGTGACATGCCTTGTAACGGCGGCCGGAACCGCAGGGGCAGGGCTCGCGGGCTCCCACCACCGGAACCGGCTCGTCGCGGCCTGCGGTACGGGCCCCGTCCTTGAACTGAGGCTTCGTCGCCTTCGTCTGGGGGCGCTTCTTGGCCATGGTGTGGCTTTCTCCCGATTGCGGCGGTGCTGTGTCGGGCGCGAGCCTAGCCGTACGCCGCCTCCGTGGGGGAGCGGCGGGGCGAGGCGCCCCGGAAGTCCACGCCGGCGTAGGCGCGTGAGCGGCCGGTGGCCGTGAGCTTGCGGAGCCGAACGGGAACGCCGGAGCGGCGGAGCGCCGGAGCCGCCGGGATCACCTACCGCCATCCCGTGCCTCGAACCGGCGCGGTGCCTGTGCACCTGAACCGGCCGTGTCCTTTGACAGCCGGACTCGCTGCGACGCGCGGTCGCGCGGTTGCGCGGGCGGGTCGACGAAAGCCCCCTCGGCAGACCTCAGTCGAGATCGTCGAAAGCGTCCGCGAAGTCGAACGCGGGGCCGCCGACGCGCGCAGCGAAGTCCTCGCGGCGGTGCCCTTCGGTGACGATCACCCAGACGGTGACCTCACCGGTCGCGCTGTCGCGTACTCCCCACTCCTGCGCCAGCGCCGTGATGATGTTGAGCCCGCGGCCGCCCCGTGCGGTGACCGAGGGCGTGGCCGGAACAGGGCGGGTCGGACCGCCTCCGTCCGTCACCTCGACCGTGAGCCGCCCCGCCTTGTCGACACGCCATGCGGCTCGTACGTCCCCGTCCCCCGCGTCCCCGTTTCCCAGCGGCCTGCCGTGCCGGCACGCGTTGCTGAGCAGCTCGGAAAGGATCAGCACTGCATCGTCGACGACCGTTTCCGGGACACCACTGCGGTTCAGCTGTTCGCGCATCCTGTGTCGCGCCTCACCCACGCCCGCAGGGCCATGGGGTACGGCCATGCTCGACGACGTGGGCACCTCCTGTGCCACCACAAACGCCACCCCCGAGACCTCCTTTGCCCCACGCCACGGTGTGAATGCCCCAATGGACTGGACCGGAAACCGGCCAAGGGCGGAGCAGTGACGTACTCGACACGATCGAGCACGCGCCGAACGCGCCGGTGCACTCCCTGCCGGGCGGACCGGACGCCCACGGACCGGGGGCCGGGCCAGCCGGATCAGAGGCGGCCCAGCTGTGTGAGTACCTGCTTGGGGCGGTTGGTGATGATGGCCTCCACGCCCAGCCGCGCACAGAGCTCGACGTCCTCCGGCTCGTTGACGGTCCAGACATGGACGGGGTGGCCGGCGCGGTGCAGCTTGGCGACGTAGCTCGGGTGATTGCGTACGATCCGGATCCCCGGACCGGCGATCCGCGCACCGGCGGGCAGCCGTCCGTCGCGCATCCGCGGCGTCATGAACTGCATCAGATACACGGTGGGGAGCGTCGGCGCGGCCGCGGAGATCCGGCTGAGGGAGCGGGCCGAGAAGCTCATGACACGGACCGCCGAGTCGGTGGGCGACGCCGGCGCGGACAGCCCGAACCGTCCCAGCAGCTGGAGCAGCCGCTCCTCCACCTGTCCCGCCCAGCGCGTGGGGTGCTTGGTCTCGATGGCCAGCTCGACACGGCGTCCCGCGTCGGCCACCAGCTCCAGCAGCCGCTCCAGCGTGAGCACGGAGGTGAGGGACGGGTCCTTCCAGTCGGGGCTCTCCGCCGCGTCCTTCCACGAACCGAAGTCGAGCGCCGCGAGATCCGCGAGCTCCAGCGCGGAGACCGCGCCCCGCCCGTTGGAGGTGCGGTTCACCCGGCGGTCGTGGACGCACACCAGATGACCGTCGGCGGTGAGCCGTACATCGCACTCGAGGGCGTCCGCGCCGTCCTCGATCGCCTTCCGGTAGGCGGCCAGGGTGTGCTCGGGGGCGTCTTCGGAGGCGCCGCGGTGCGCGACGACCTGGATGCTGTGCTGCCGTGCTTGGGTCACCGCGTCATGGTGTCATCGCCGTGGGGTAGACGGCGTGCAGGGTGTCGGACAACGTCCGGCGCCGACGTGGACGCGGTCAGTGAGGAGGGCTCGTACGCCGGGGAGGACCCGCAGGGGTGACCCGACCGAACGGCCCCGGAGGGCGCTGTGGAAGTGCGCCCTTATTGTCGGAAGTAAAGGATTGCCGGAATACACACAGGTCCTGCTTACAGTGGCCTGACGTGCAGTGGTAAAAGCTGGCCGCGGACACTTGCACAGCGGAAGTCATGACATGACGTACTGCCGGCCGGTGCGGACCCCGCCGCGCGCCGGAGACCGACGTGGAACCTGAGGAGAAAGAGCTGTGAGCACCGAGAACGAGGGCAACGCGGTCCCTGCCGCCCCGTCCGTACCTCCTGTGCCGGGCGCCGCTCCCGAGGGATCGACGTCTCCCGGTCCCGGAGAAGCGCCGCACGACGCGGCCCACGGGTCCACCGGTTCCCCCTCTCCTGCTGTCCCCTCCCACCCCGCGCCGCCCGCCCATGAGCCGGTGGCCTCCGCGGAGCAGCCCGGCCACTCCCCCCGGCCCGAGCCCGCCGCGGCACCGGTACCCGGCCACGGCGGCGACGCGACGCCGCCGGCGGGCGCTCCCGCAGGTGCTCAGCACGCCGGCGCGGACTGGCCCCCGCCGCCGCCCACGCTCCCCTCTTACGGAGGCGGCAGCGGCGGCGGTCCCGCCTGGGGTGCGCCGGTCCCGGCGCACGAGCCCCGGCGCCGGCGCGCGGGCGGGTTGGCGGCCACCGTGCTCGCCGCGGCACTCGTCGCCGGTGGTGTCGGTGGCGGTATCGGCTACTGGGCGGCCGAGCGGGTCGACGACAGCTCCAGCTCGACCACGGTCTCTGCGGCCAGCCCGCAGGATCTGAAGCGCGAGCCGGGCACGGTCGCCGCGGTCGCCGCGAACGCGCTGCCCAGCGTGGTCACCATCGAAGCCAAGTCGGGTGGCGGCGGCATCGAGGGCTCCGAGGGTGAGGGCGAGGGCGAGGGCGGAACAGGCACCGGCTTCGTCTACGACAAGGAGGGCCACATCCTCACCAACAACCATGTGGTCGCCTCCGCCGCCGAGGGCGGCACCCTGTCGGTGATCTTCTCCAACGGCAAGAAGTACGACGCCGAGGTCGTCGGCCGGGCGCAGGGCTACGACGTGGCCGTCCTCAAGCTGAAGAACGCTCCCTCCGGCGTCGAACCGCTGGCCCTCGGTGACTCGGAGAAGGTCGCCGTCGGCGACTCGACCATCGCCATCGGCGCCCCCTTCGGGCTGTCGAACACCGTCACCACCGGAATCATCAGCGCCAAGAACCGGCCGGTCGCCTCCGGCGACGGGTCCAGCGGCAACAACTCCTACATGAGCGCACTGCAGACGGACGCGTCCATCAACCCGGGCAACTCCGGCGGCCCCCTGCTGGACTCGCGTGGCGCGGTCATCGGCATCAACTCGGCCATCCAGTCCGCGGGCAGCGGCGGTTTCGGCCAGACCCAGGCCGGCTCCATCGGCCTCGGGTTCGCCATCCCGATCAACCAGGCCAAGACGGTCGCGGAGCAGCTCATCAAGACGGGCCAGCCGGTCTATCCGGTCATCGGCGCGACGGTCGACATGTCGGAGCAGGGTTCCGGCGCGCGGATCACCGAGGAGGGCTCCGGCGGCAGCCCGGCGGTGACTCCGAACGGACCGGCGGCGAAGGCCGGGCTCAAGCCGGGCGACGTCATCACCACGTTCAACGGCAAGCCGATCGACAGCGGCCCCACCCTGATCAGCGAGATCTGGACCAAGAAGCCGGGCGACAAGGTCACGATGACCTACGAACGCGACGGCGAGTCCCACAAGGTGGAGCTCGTCCTGGGCGAACGCAAGGGCGACAGCTGACCCCCCCTCGGCCCGCACCGCCCACCGTCCCTGGAACGCTGCTGCGCCCGACGACGCGGGCCCGGTAGTCTGTAGCCCGCTCCGCAGCAGGTGAGGCGGGGCGTGGGTGGGTTGCCCGAGCGGCCTAAGGGAACGGTCTTGAAAACCGTCGTGGCGCGAGTCACCGTGGGTTCAAATCCCACACCCACCGCAGTTGAACGGCCTCTGACCAGGTGAATCGGTCGGGGGCCGTTCGCGTGCGTGTTGCCCATCTGACGCTGTGGTTCCCCGTCACTCCCCGACCGATCGGGCACGGCAGGGGCACGGATGCCTGCGGTGGTTCGCACGTAGGTGGGTCAGAACGGTCTGTACGCCTCCGGAGAGGTATCGGGCGGCAGGGAGCGTGCGAACATCACGTACACAGGGCCATACGGTGTGTCGGTCTGCAAGTTCTCCCACTGGTCGAGTTCGTATGCGCAGTACCGGCGGAGGAGATCGCGAAACTGATCAAACTCCAGGTCGGACAGAGGGCCGTCAGGCGGGGCGGGAGAGTCCATGGCGTGCAGGCTAATGCTCGTCCGGTGGAGTCCGGCCGCATCCTTATCAGGTCGATCACCAGTCTTCGTGACCACCGGACAACCGGCCTACGACTCGGTAGTACGTCCTCCGGGGCCCGGCGTCGGCCGGTGCTGTTCGCGCTTGTTGGTGTCAGCTGTTGATGTCAGGAGCCTGCTGCACGCTCTTACGCAGGGACATGGATTCCACGTCATAACCGTTGCGGTGATACAGAGCAATGGCTGCCTCATTGTCCCCGGAGACATTCAAGCCGAGAGAAGTCCAGCCCTCACGGGCAACGAGTTCTTCGGCGGCGGAGAGGACCGCAGACCCGTATCCGCGGCGCCGAAACGTGGGGAAGACGTTGATGTCGTACAGCCAAGCTGAGCTGGCAGTGCCCGCGGCTTGGCGCGGATCCGGGCCGATCCATGCGTTCCCCACGACCTCGCCTGATCCGTTTTCCACGGCCACGAGATGGTGACCAGTCGTGTCGAGCCCGTCGGGGAGGAACCGTGCTGTGCCCTGATGAGCCCGCTCCCGCGCCAGCTCCCCGGGCATGAATTTGCCGAGTTCTCGGGCCGTCTCGGCTTCGCGATGCTCAGTCGCCGCGTCGTACTCCGACGGCGTCATCTTCCGTAAGGTCACCTTCTGCGCGTCCATGCCCCCATCTTCGACCGGTCACTGGTGACTGCGGTACCGGGTTTCCGATCTCGGAGGGCGCCAGCCCACCACTCTCCCCAGCTCCCCACGCACGCCACTACGGACCCGCGGTCGGCGACGGCGCCCCCTCCATCCCGGTGCCGGCCGATCCCCCGCCGGAGGCATCATCTTGTGCCCGCGGAGGACGTCCCCGCCCTTGCCCGCTTGCACGCAGCGCGCCGCAGAGGCGGCGCGCGCCCGCGCCGTGCGCGGGCCTTGAACCCGTAGAGAAGGTTTCTACTCACTCGCCCGAGTCGCATCGTGGATGAGCCGACTGGTGAACCCCTGGGCCTGCAAGCGCTCGTAGGCATCCTGCACGTCCTGCGGAACCTCCTGGCCGGTCATGAAGCCTTGGGCCGGATAGACCAGTAGGCACTGAAGCGCTCCGACGAGCATGTCAACGACGAGACGGGCATCACCGATCGAGCGGATGTGGTCGGCCAAGGTCATGGGCGCCGACGCACTGACGAACTCGGCTTCCGGCCACAGTTTGCGCGCAGTGGCGTAGGCCCGACGCTCCTCGTACGGCTTGCTGACCAGCAGTACGGACGACACAGGGATGCCTTGCTCCTCCAGAAGCGCGCGTGAGAAGCGGATGTTCTCCCCGGTGTTCCGGGCGCGCGGCTCCACGAGGATGGCGTCGTTGGGTACGCCCAGCTCGACGGCACGCTCCCGGTAGTGCTCGGCTTCCCCCCGGGGCATCCGGTCGTGAGTCGTTCGGCTGGTGGCTCCGGTGAAGACGACAACGGGCGCCATCCCCTGCCGGTACAGATCGGCGGTCACGTCGGCCACGCCCAGGTCGTGACTGTTCCTGCAACTGCCACCAGGTGAGCCGATCATGGAGCTTCACCGGACTGCGTACACGGCGGGTGGCGCGAGTCACCGTGGGTTCAAATCCCACACCCACCGCTTGCAGGTCAGAGAAGTAGCAGGTCAGAGGGCGCGGCTCCGGTTCGGAGCCGCGCCCTCCGCGTTCACGTGTCTCACCCCGCGCCGCCCGTATCCCACCTCTGATCAGGGCGTGTGGGTCATCCGTGGGCCGGGATTCCGGTCGATCGCTGCTGCTCACCCCCTTGTCGAGGAGGTCGTTGGCGAGCGTCTCTGACGGCGCAGGACCTTCGCGTAGAAACGGAACAGCAGCGTGAGGCTGTGGCCGGCGCGGCGGGCGACTTCGACCGGGACCACGCCGGAGTTGATCCACAGGGAGACGCGCGACAGGCGTCAGAAGAAGGTCTTGAAGCGGGTGGAGTCGCTGCGTAGCGGCAGCGTGCGGGCCGCTTCGAAGGGCCGGGTCGTGCTGTTGCGGCCGGAGTAGTGCGCCGAGCCGGAGGGCCCGATGGCATGGATGTCGGCCACGCCGTCGGCGTTCCTGCCCGCCGGGATGATGTGGGTGTACTTCTGCCAGCCGCCGCCGATCTTGCGGCGGGCTGTGAAGGTGCCGTCGCCCTTGCCCAGGTAGAGCCAGAGGACGCCGTCCTTGTCGCGGGCGAGGAGGTCGCCGCCGGTGGCGCCCGCGACGTTGCCGGGGGCGGTGAGGAGGTTGTAGACGCCCCAGCCGCCGCCGATCTTCTTGCGGGCCTTGAAGGGGGCCGTGGCATTGCCGGTGGAGGCATAGAACCACAACACGCCGGAGGTGTCGGTGGCGAGGAGGTCGCCCCGTCCGTCACCGTTCAGGTCGGAGCCGCCGGTGATCTTGTTGTAGACCTGCCAGCCGCCGCCGATCTTCGTACGGGGCAGGAGCTTCTGCTTGCTGCCCTGGTGGAGCCACAGCACACCGTCGCGGTCCCGGCCGACGACATCGTGCGCGGCCGTACCTGCCGCGTTTCCAGGAGAGGTCATCAGCGTGTACGTGTTCCAGCCGGTGCCCAGCACGTCCGGACTCGGGTCGCGGACGACCGGCGGGCAGCCCTCTTCATGGCAGTCTTCGCTGTTGCCCATGGCTCTCAGCTGGCTGAGGTCGTAGGCGGACAGGTTGCCCGTGCTGTCGCGGACGAGCGCGTCCGCGTGGGCGTTGTCGTTGAAGTCGCGCGGCGAGGTGCCCCGGTCCACCGTGGTCGTCCCGGTCTTCACGGCGGCGGGGCCGACCCCGGACGCCGGGAGGGCGGTCATCTTCCAGGTGTACGCGCCGTTGTAGGCGCCGATCACCTTGTCGAGGTAACCGTCCCAGCGGATGTAGGTGTCGTAGTAGCTCCAGAGCGACACCGTGCGGCCGGTGGCCACGTGGGTCAGGTCCAGCGAGACACCCAGGTCCGACTCGCTGGTCTCCCAGGTGACGCGCCTGTCCGTGCCGTCGAAGCGGTACACGCTCGGAACGTCCGCCCGCTCCAGAACGATTCCCAGAGGGCGCTGCTTGTCCGCGACCATGGTGGCCACCGGGGTGCCGCTCGCGTCGAGTGAGATGCGGAAGAGCCCTCGGCCCTGCGCGAAGGTGCCGCCCGGCACCAGGAGCGTGCCGTCGCCGATGGGGGAACCGGGTCCGGCGAGGTCGAGGAGCGGGACCTTCCGGCCGTCCGTCAGCGACTTGAGGACGATCGGTCTGTTCGGGTACGTGATCCCGTCGACGACGAGGTCGTCGCCACCCGTGATCGCCAGCCAGTCGCCGCCCAGGGCGATCTGCGCGCGGTAGGGGAGGGTTTCGGCCTGCTTGGTCTTCCGGTCCACGATCCTGGTATGCCGGTACGGCGACTCCCAGAGCACGCGGTCGGGCGTGACCTGCGCGAAGTCGCTGTGGCGGCCGAGTTCGTACGTCTCGACGGCGGCGGCCGTGGCCACGTCGACCAGGGCGAGACGGAAGTCGAAGTCCGGCGCCGAGGTCTCCACGGCGACCGTGCCGGGCGTTGAGCCGTAGAACTTCCAGGGGACTCCGGCCGGCATCCCGGTCACCTTGTGGTCGATGATCTCGCCGCCGGGCGCCCGGCTGACGAGGTGGAGCTCGTCGGTGGCGGTGTCGACCATCACGAGCGTCGAGCCGTTGACCTCGTGCAGCTCGTAGGGGATGTCGATGACCACCGGGTCGCCGCCCTTGGTCATGTCGTGGACGGTGTGGCGGGTTCCTTCGCTCGCCACGACGACGTCGGCTCCGGCGGCGCCTCGGTAGGTGACCGCGGCGTTCTTCGGGAACGTTGTGGCGGAGCCGTCCGCGTATCGCATCCAGACGGCGACGTCGTCCGTCCGGACGCCCAGGAACCCGTTGGGCCCGGCGGATACGAAGCTGCCGGTGAACGGGAAGGCCGCGTCCCCGGCGCCCTGCCACGCCACCTCGGCCGCTCCGGCGGGGGTTGCCGTCTCGGCGCTGGCCGGGCCGGCGAGCGTACCGGCCGTCGTGGTGGCCAGAGCGACGGCGGCGGCGGCGGTCAGCCGGAACCGGGAGGTGCGGACGCGGGCGCGGGACATGGGGTAGGGCCTCCTCGGGGAAGGACGTGCGGGTGGCGGGGAACGCCACGCCCACAAGACCTGTGAGAAGACCGGACGGTTGTACCCCCGTTGCGACGAATGTGGTGGAACAAGGGCTGTGTGCCCCGCGGCTGAAGGGTCTCTGGAAGGGAAGCCTGGCAGTGCGCACCTCGGTGCGCACCGATCTTGTCCACCTCTGAGCCGGACCCAGGGTTGTACGGGCGCTCGCCTGTTGTTCTCCGGTCAGCGGATGCCGCGGTTCGCGGTGAGGCGGTCGGCGGAGGCGATCGTGGCGCGGGCCTCGCGTTCCGTGAGGCCGGCCCGGACCGCCGCGGCGGTGAGGGCTTCCGTCAGGGAGTCGCCGAGGCCGTTCTCGTAGGCGCGGCATGCCGCCCAGAACAGCCGGGTGTTCCGCTGCCCCTCCTGCGCCGCCAGGACGAACTGGACCAGGCCGTGCCCCTGGCCGTGGGGCGAACCGGCGGCGGAACGGGTGCGCGCCGGGGGTGCGATCAGGCGCAGGAGCGCGCGGGGGCAGGGCGCCGGCGCCAGGTGCGCCGTGCCGGGGGCGATGCGGTACGCGCCGTGGGCGGTGACCGAGCCGGGGCCGACGAGATATCCGCCCGTGCCGCGGACGTCTATGCCGGGTGCGAGCCGGCTCGCCGAGTTGGGGACGACGGTGTCGGGCGGGCCCGTCAGCCAAAGGTGGCGGCCGCCGCTCGGCGTGAGGACGGTGACCGTCTCCGGGATGGTGAACAGATGGCGCAGCGCCAGGTGCTGCAGTTCCGCCATCGAATCGGTCGAGGACTTGGTGTCGAGGTCGATGCCGATCAGGTGGTGCGGCGGACGACCGCAGGCGATGCCGTAGCCGGTGGCCCAGGGCGCGGCGGCGAAGAGGGCGCGCACGGCAGCGGGGTCGGTGGTGGCGTCGTGGACGCCATGGCCGGGGACACCGCATTCGCCCCGGCACAGGACCGGTTGCGGGTCGCCGCGGTGAGGGGAGCGCAGGGCGGGGAGCTTCGTCGCGGACAGGGGGATGACGGGGAGCCCGCGCTCAGCGGCGGAGAGGGCGTGGGCGAGGGCCAGGGTGGCGGTCTGCCGGTCGGTGATGGCCATGGCTCCATTTTCGTACAGACGTTCGAAGAAGGGAAGGCGGAGATATGGCGCAAAAGGTGCTGAATCGTATCGCCTCATGCGGCGTCCGCTCCTGAAGCGATGGCGCTAATCGGTGGATCTTCGGGCAGGAAGAGGGTTTATCGACAAGTCCTCACGCTTGCGAGCGAACCGCACCTACCGGGGCGATTGGTGGTGGATCACATGGGCAACTCTGATCCTGCGGCGTCGTGATCAAGCCGGGAGCGGCAGGCCAACCGCTCTGGAAACCGCAGCACTTGTGCAGTCCCACTACATGGAGGAAATGACATGGCAAGCATCCGTTCCGCCCGCGTTCTCGCCACTGCTGCCGCCCTGCCCCTCACGGTCGCTCTCCTCGGCGGGGTGGCCCAGGCCGACAACGGCGGCTTCGGGGACGACGGATCGAACGTGTCGGTGGCGACCGTCACCGGCAGTGGCGTGGGTGGTGCCGGCTTCGGCGACTCGTCCACCACTCAACAGGTGGCGACCGGAGAGGGGGTGAGTAATCAAAGCAATACCGCCGGCTCGAGCGGGCTCGGCTTCACGGCCGTCGACCAGGACACCGTCACCGTGAATTTCTCGCCCCTTTGGTGACGGCCGGCCCGAGGGGAGCGTGAGCTGGGGGACGACGATCGTCTGGGCGTCGGCGCTTGGGGGCGCCGACGCGCAGATGGGCTCGTGGTGGGGAGTGGCGGTCCGGCAGCGTGGGGGCATGCCCGGACCGCCCGACCGTACAGCCTTGACAGAGGTCCATATCTGACGGACAGTCAGATTCGGGTTGGTTCATATGCCAGGGGGAGCCCGGCAGAGCGCAAGGAGGCAGGGGTCATCGGGGGCCGCGCAGGTCGACACCTTGGGGGAAGGGGTGAGCGATGCGCAGCGGGAAGCCGTGGCGACGATCCGCATCACACGAGGGAGGGGAGAGGTGACCGACGGCCTGTACGCACGGCTGCGGACGTACGAGGGGCGGGACGCCACCCTCTCCGGGGTGGGCAAGGACCGGGTCAACGAACCGATGATCAGGCACTGGTGCGAGGCGATGGGGGACACGAACCCCGCGTACGCCGGGCCGGGCGCCGTCGCTCCGCCGGCGATGCTCCAGGCGTGGACGATGGGCGGTCTGTCGGGGCACACCGGCCGTACCGCGGCGCAGGACGAGCTGTTCGAACTGCTCGACGGGGCAGGGTGCACCTCGGTGGTGGCGACGGATTGCGAACAGGAGTATCTGCGGCCGTTACGCCCGGGCGACCGGATCACCTTCGATTCGGTGATCGAGTCCGTGTCCGAGCGCAAGACCACCAAGCTCGGGACCGGCTACTTCATCACCACCCGGACGGACGTGCGGGCGGGCGGGGAACCGGCAGGCAGGCACCGCTTCCGGATCCTGAAGTACGCGCCCAGGAACCGGAAACCGAAGGATGCCCGGCCGCGCCCGGTGATCAACAGGGACAACGCCGGCTTCTGGGAGGGGGTGGCCGAGCGCCGGCTGCTCATTCAACGTTGCGAGGGATGCGGAAAGCCACGATTCCCCTGGCTGCCGGGATGCGGTGCCTGTGGATCGCCTCACTGGGACACGCTGGAGGCCGGCGGCTCGGGAAGGGTCTTCTCGTACGTGGTCATGCACCACCCGCCGTTCCCGGCGTTCGACCCGCCGTTCGCCGTGGGGCTGATCGAGCTGACCGAGGGGGTGCGGATGGTCAGCAACATCGTGGGCGTGCCGCCCGACAAGGTGCGTATCGGAATGCCCGTGGAGCTCGAATTCCTCGGCGTGGGCGGGGAGTACGAGCTGCCCGTCTTCCGTGGCGTGCCGGACGAGCCGGCCGACACGGAATCCTCGAAGCCCGCCGCGGCCGCAGACCCGGACCCGGCCCGCAGCGCGGCCCGCGACCCGGCCGCAGAGCCGGTCCCGGCCGCAGACCCGGACCCGGCCGCCGACCAGGACCCGGACCTCGCGGCGCCCGGTCCGGCCCTCGCCCTGCGCGTCGGTACGGCGCTGCCGCCGCTGGCCGTTCCCGTCACCCGCACGTTGATCGTCGCCGGGGCCATCGCCTCGCGTGACTTCCAGGATGTGCACCACGACGCGGAGATCGCCAAGGAGAAGGGGTCCCCGGACATCTTCATGAACATCCTGACGACCAACGGCCTGGTCGGTCGGTACATCACCGACTTCTTCGGGGACCGCGCCGTCCTGCGCAAGGTGTCCATACGGCTCGGCGCCCCGAACCACCCCGGGGACACGATGGTGCTGAGCGGCACGATCGACGCGTTCGACGGAACGACCGCCGAGGTGCGGGTCGTCGGCGCCAACAGTCTCGGCAACCACGTCACCGGCACGGTGACGGTGACGATTCCGGAGGCCGCCGCATGAGCATCCGTGACAAGGATGCCCTCGGCGGGAGGGCGGCCGTCGTCGGTATCGGGGCGACGGAGTTCTCGAAGAACTCCGGCCGCAGCGAGTTGAGGCTCGCCGCCGAGGCCGTGCGTGCCGCGCTGGACGACGCGGGCCTCTCCCCCGCGGACGTCGACGGCATGGTGACCTTCACGATGGACACCAACCCGGAGATCACGGTCGCGCAGGCCGCCGGCATCGGAGAGCTGTCGTTCTTCTCGCGCGTCCATTACGGCGGCGGCGCTGCCTGCGCGACCGTGCAGCAGGCGGCACTGGCGGTTGCCGCCGGCATCGCGGAGGTCGTCGTCTGCTACCGGGCGTTCAACGAGCGGTCCGGGCGGCGCTTCGGTTCCGGCGTGCAGCACAGGGAGCCGTCCGCGGAGGGCGCGGCGCTCGGCTGGAATCTCCCGTTCGGGCTGCTGACGCCCGCATCCTGGGTGGCCATGGCCGCCCAGCGCTATCTGTACGCATACGGGCTGACACCCGAGGCGTTCGGCCATGTCGCCGTCACCGGCCGGCGTCACGCGGCGACCAACCCCGCCGCGTACTTCTACGGCCGCCCCATCACCCTGGAGGATCACGCGGCCTCCCGCTGGACGGTCGAGCCGCTGCGGCTGCTGGACTGCTGCCAGGAGACCGATGGCGGCCAGGCGATCGTCGTCACCCGCCTCGAGCGGGCACGCGACCTGCGGCGGCCGCCGGCCGTGATCCTCGCCGCCGCCCAGGGCGCGGGCAGAGCTCAGGAGCAGATGACCAGCTTCTACCGCGACGACCTCACCGGCCTGCCCGAGATGGGAGTCGTCGCCCGGCAGCTGTGGCGGACCTCGGGGCTCGCCCCCAGGGACATCGACGTGGGGATCGTCTACGACCACTTCACACCGTTCGTGCTCATGCAGCTCGAGGAGTTCGGCTTCTGCGAGCCGGGAGAGGGGGCCGCGTTCGTGGCTTCGGACGTCCTGCCGCTCAACACTCATGGCGGGCAGCTGGGAGAGGCGTATCTGCACGGGATGAACGGCGTGGCCGAGGCGGTCAGGCAGATTCGCGGCACGGCGGTGAACCAGATACCCGGCGCGGCCAGGGCTCTGGTGACCGCGGGCACGGGCGTGCCCACCTCCGGACTGGTTCTCGGGGCCGACGGCGAGTAGCCCCTGAGGGTGTCCTCCACCTTCAGGAGGTGCAGTCCGAGGCGCCCCTACAACCTGAGGGGGACAACGCTTCGGGACCTGGGGCCGATCCGCGACGGCGGGGTGCGCTCCTAGCGTTGAGCCATGACCACGCCAGTCTGTACGAGCGCTTCCACGGCCGCCGCGCCGGTGCCGTCGTACACGCCCTACGCCTCGTTCTCGTCGTACGTACAGGCGCGGGGGCCCGTGCTGCTGCGCACCGCCCGCTCGCTGACGTCGAACGCGAGCGACGCCGAGGACCTGCTGCAGACGGCGCTGACCAAGACGTACGTCGCCTGGGAGCGGATCGAGGACCACCGGGCGCTCGACGGCTACGTGCGCCGGGCCCTGCTGAACACGCGGACGTCGCAGTGGCGCAAGCGCAAGGTGGACGAGTTCGTCTGCGACGAGCTGCCCGAGCCGGCGACCGTTCCTTCCACCGACCCGGCCGAGCAGCAGGTGCTGCACGACGCGATGTGGCGCGCGGTGATGAAGCTGCCGGACCGCCAGCGGGCGATGGTCGTGCTCCGCTACTACGAGGACCTGAGCGAGGCCCAGACGGCAGAGGTGCTCGGGGTCTCGATCGGTACGGTCAAGAGTGCCGTGTCCCGGGCGCTGGGGAAGCTCCGCGAGGATCCGGAGCTCTCACCGGTCCGCTGACCGCGGTCCCTGAGTCTCTGGCGCGTCGCCTTGGCGCCCCCCTCCCGGTCAGCCCCCCGCCCCGCCTGGTGTGCCTCAGCCATCCGCCCGCCTGGAGCCTGCGGGCCCACGCCATCCGCGTGCCCACACGCGCCTCGCCCGCCTCACCCGTCGCGTTGGCCGGTTCGTGTGCGTTGTTGTGCGGTGCTGCGCGGCGATGTACGACTATTCATTACCTCCGGGTAGTGACATACCGCGTGGTATGTGCGCAGAATCTTCCCACCTTTTCTGCCACGTAGCGCAACGCGCCCACCGGGAGGACGCCGTGCTGAGCACCATGCAGGACGTACCGCTGACTGTGACCCGCATCCTCCAGCATGGGATGACGATCCACGGCAAGTCGCAGATCACCACCTGGACCGGCGAGGCCGAGCCGCAGCGGCGCAGTTTCGCGGAGGCGGGCCGGCGTGCCACCCAGCTGGCCAACGCCCTGCGCGACGAGCTCGGCATCAACGGTGACGAGAGAGTCGCCACCCTCATGTGGAACAACGCCGAGCATGTGGAGGCGTACTTCGCGATCCCCTCCATGGGCGCCGTGCTCCACACGCTCAACCTGCGGCTGCCCGCCGAGCAGCTGGTCTGGATCGTCAACCACGCCGCGGACCGTGCCGTGATCGTCAACGGCTCGCTCCTGCCGCTTCTGGCGCCGCTGCTGCCGCATCTGCCGACGATCGAGCACATCGTCGTCTCCGGCCCGGGCGACCGCTCCCTCCTCGCCGACACGGAGGCGCAGGTCCACGAGTACGAGGAGCTGATCGCCGGCCGCCCGACCACGTACGACTGGCCGGAGCTGGACGAGCGCGCCGCCGCGGCCATGTGCTACACCTCCGGCACGACGGGCGACCCCAAGGGCGTCGTCTACTCCCACCGCTCGATCTACCTGCACTCCATGCAGGTCAACATGGCCGAGTCGATGGGCCTGACCGACAAGGACACCACCCTGGTGGTCGTCCCCCAGTTCCATGTGAACGCCTGGGGCCTGCCGCACGCCACGTTCATGACCGGCATCAACATGCTGATGCCGGACCGTTTCCTCCAGCCCGCTCCGCTCGCCGAGATGATCGAGCGCGAGAAGCCCCAGCACGCCGCTGCGGTCCCGACGATCTGGCAGGGCCTGCTCGCGGAGGTGACCGCGAACCCCCGCGACCTGAGCTCCATGACCCAGGTGACCATCGGCGGTGCCGCCTGCCCGCCCTCCCTCATGGAGGCGTACGACAAGCTCGGCGTGCGGCTGTGTCAGGCGTGGGGCATGACCGAGACCTCCCCGCTCGGCACCATGGCCCACCCTCCGGCCGGTCTGACCGCCGAGGAGGAGTGGCCGTACCGGATCACGCAGGGCCGCTTCCCGGCCGGAGTCGAAGGGCGGCTGGTCGGCCCCGGCGGCGACATCCTGCCGTGGGACGGTGAGTCGGCCGGTGAGCTGGAGGTGCGCGGCGCCTGGATCGCCGGTGCGTACTACGGCGGTGCGGGCGGTGAGGACTTCCGGCCCGAGGACAAGTTCAGCGAGGACGGCTGGCTGAAGACCGGCGACGTCGGCGTGATCAGCTCCGACGGCTTCCTGACCCTGACCGACCGGGCGAAGGACGTCATCAAGTCGGGCGGCGAGTGGATCTCCAGCGTCGAGCTCGAGAACGCCCTCATGGCACACCCCGAGGTTGCCGAGGCGGCGGTCGTCGCCGTCCCCGACGACAAGTGGGGCGAGCGGCCGCTGGCGACCGTGGTGCTGAAGGAAGGGTCGACCGCGGACTACGAGAGCCTCAAGACGTTCCTCGCCGGGAAGATCGCCAAGTGGCAGCTCCCGGAGCGCTGGGCGGTGGTCCCGGCGGTGCCGAAGACCAGCGTGGGCAAGTTCGACAAGAAGGTCATCCGCCGGCAGTTCGCGGACGGCGAGCTCGACGTCACGGAGCTGTAGGGCACCGGTCGCAGAGCCCGGAGCCGTAGGAGAGCGCGCTCCGGGGGCGCGGCAGTCACGGCACGGACCCCTGGCCGCTCCGGCGGCACGGGTACCAGCGGAGCAGAAAGGGCCGGCGGTCGACACCGCCGGCCCCTTCGCGTCAGCGCGTCAGTTGGTGCCGATCTTCGCGAGCAGGTCCACGATGCGCGCCTGGACCTCGCTGCTCGTCGAGCGTTCCGCGAGGAAGAGCACCGTCTCCCCCGAGGACAGCCGCGGCAGCTCCGCCGGGTCGAGGCCGGCCGAGGTGTAGACGACGAGCGGAGTGCGGTTCAACTGGCCGTTCGCGCGCAGCCAGTCGATGATCCCGGCACGCCGGCGGCGCACCTGCATCAGGTCCATCACGACCAGGTTCGGCCGCATCTGGGAGGCGAGGGTGACGGCGTCCGCATCGGCGCCGGCGCGCGCGACCTGCATGCCGCGCCGCTCCAGCGTGGACGTCAGCGCGAGGGCGATCTCCTCGTGCTCCTCGATCAGCAGCACCCGCGACGGGTGCTGCTCGCTGTCCCTGGGCGCCAGGGCCTTGAGCAGTACGGCGGGGTCGGCGCCGTACGCGGCCTCCCGCGTCGCCTGCCCGAGACCGGCCGTCACCAGCACCGGGACCTCGGCGGCCACCGCGGCCTGGCGCAGCGACTGCAGGGCGGTCCGGGTGATCGGCCCGGTGAGCGGGTCCACGAACAGGGCGGCCGGGAACGCCGCGATCTGCGCGTCGACCTCCTCGCGGGAGTGCACGACGACGGGCCGGTAACCACGGTCGCTCAGCGCCTGCTGGGTCGAGACGTCGGGCGCGGGCCACACCAGCAGCCGACGCGGGTTGTCCAGCGGCTCCGGGGGCAGTTCGTCGTCGACGGGCTGCGGCTGCGGCTGGTTGGCGACCTCGACCGCACCTCCGGGCCCGTCCAGCGGCTCGGGCCCCTCCGCGCCTTCGTCGGGTGCCCCTATCGCGTAGGACCGCCCCTCGGAGCGGCTGTCCGCGCGGTCGGCGGGGAGCCGGGGTCCGCTCTGCGGTCCGGCGGGCGGAACGGGCGCGGGCACCGGTGCCGCGGCGGGCTGCGGGTGGGGCCTGGCGGTGAGTTCGGCCTGCTCGCTGTCCGGACGGGTGCCCAGTTTCCTGCGGCGGCCGGATCCGAGCGTCTGGTTCTGCTGCTGGGTGAGGTGCTGGGCGAACGGCACGCCCTGGCCGAGGGTGCGCACGCTGAACGCACGCCCCTGCGTCGAGTCGGCCGGTACCGGCTGCTCCTCCGGGAGGGGCTGGGCGACCCGCGCGGGCGCCGGCCGGGGTGTCCGGGCAGGTGGCAGCGCTCCGGCCTGCTGGGCGGCGTTCCCGTCCTGGTCCTGCTGCCCCGCGTCCTCCGGCGGCTGAACGACGGCAGGCGGCAGGGGCAGTGATACGGAACCGGTGTCGGACGTCTGCGCGGGCGTGGCGAAGCCCTGGCCGGCCACCGGGTGCCCGGCTGCGGCGGGCGGTCCGGCGACGGCGGAGACGCCGTCCGTACCGGCACCGGCCGTACCGCTGCCGTCCGTGTCGGCGCCGGAAGGACCGGCCTCGGAAGGACTGTGGGCGGGACCGCCGGGGAGAGCGGCTTCCTGCCCCCACGCGGCCCGACCGGCCGCCGTGGGCCCTCCCGGAGCTCCGGGAACCTGGGCCTGCGGCGGCGGGGTCGGCTGCCCCTCGTTACGGGCCCGCCTGCGCCCGGTCGGTGCCGGATGCTGCTGCGGAGGCGTGTGCTGCGTGGTGTCCGGAGCCGACGCGACAGCGTCGTGCCGTTCCGCCGCGGGGCCCTCGGGCCTGACCGCTCCCGCGGGGAGCCGGTCCGCCTCCGCCGGCGGCAGTGCGAACGCGCTCCGCGGTGCCGCGCTCTCGGCGTCGGCCGGTGCCGCCGCCAGCGCCCGCCTGGCTCGCCGGCCGCCGGGCTGCGGCGCCTGCCGGGTCTGCTCGGGGCCCGCCGGTGAGGGCAGGCCGCTCTCGACGGCCCTCCGCGCGCGCCGCCCGGAAGGCGCCGCCTGCATGCCGTGCGCGTCGACCGGTACGCCCTGCGGCGGCACGGTCTCCCCGAGCGCCGCGCGTCCGCCCGCGCCCTCCGCGGCGGTCACCACGGAGCCTTCCGCGGGCTGCACGGCCACGGCCGCGTTCTCGGCGGGGCTGGGGCGTCCACGCCGGCGCCCGGTCCCCCCGCTGCCGCCCTGGCCCTCGGCCGGGCCCTCGATGCTCCTCCGGGCAGGTCCCTCCCCGGTGTCCTGGGCGGGAATGAACTCGGCGTCCGCCTGCGTCGCCCGGCGCCGCCCGGTCGGCTGCGCGGCCACCGGGTCCTCCATGGCCACGGGGCTCTCCAGGAACGCGTCCGTGGAGGCACGCCGGGCCCGTCGGCGTCCGCCGCCGCCGGTCGTCGTGTTCGCCGAAGCCATGACAGGCCCGGACGGCCCGGACTGCTCGGACGGCGACTGCTGCGCCGGCAGCGCGGGCAGCTGACCCGCGGCAGGGGCGGGCGGGACGACCGTCCCCGCGCCCTCGCCGAGCGGCACCTCGAGCACGTACGCGCTGCCGCTCATCCCGGGCACCTCGTGCGTCTGCAGCACACCGCCGTGCGCCCGTACGATCCCGCGGACGATCGGCTCGTGCACCGGGTCTCCCCCGGCGAACGGCCCGCGCACCTCGATCCGGACGACGTCACCGCGCTGGGCGGCCGCGACGACGACCGTCGAGTCCACGTAGCCGCCACCGGGAGCGAGCTTGGCCTTTCCGGTCGAGTCGACACCGGCCACGTCGGCCACCAGGTGCGCGAGCGCCGTGGCCAGCCGTGCCCCGTCGACCTCCGCCTCTATCGGGGGCGCGTGCACCGCGAACTGGGCGCGTCCGGGGCCGATGAGCTCGATCGCGCCCTCGACGCCGGCCGCGACGACCGCGTCGAGCAGGACGTTGGCCTTCGTCAGCTGTTCCGCGCCCGTGTCGAGGCGCTGATAGCCGAGGACGCTGTCGACGAGCGTCGTCATCCGGGCGTAGCCGGCGGCCAGGTGGTGCAGGATCTGGTTCGCCTCCGGCCACAGCTGTCCGGCCGGGTCGGCCGCCAGCGTGCCCAGTTCCGTGCGCAGTTCCTCCAGAGGGCCGCGCAGCGACTCCCCGAGCACCGCGGTCAGCTGCGCGTGCCGGGCGGCCAGCTCCGCGTACCGCTCGGAGCCGGCTTCCAGCTCGGCCGTGTAGCGGTCGGCCTTGTCCGCCAGCTCGGCCTCGTAGTGCTCGATCTTGGCGGCCAGCTCGGTCGCGTGGCGCTCGGAGGCGGCGGCGATCTCCGCCGTGAGCCGCTCCGTCGTCTCCGCCAGTTCGGCGGCGTGCTTCTCTGCCTGCTCCTCGTACGGCCGCCGGTCGGTGAACGTCATCACCGCGCCGACCAGCTGGTCCCCGTCGCGCACCGGCGCCGTCGTCAGGTCGACGGCGACCCTGGAGCCGTTCTTCGCCCACAGCACCTGGCCGCGCACCCGGTGCTTGCGCCCGGACTTGAGGGTGTCGGCGAGCGGCGACTCCTCGTAAGGGAACGGCTCGCCGTCCGCGCGCGAGTGCAGGATCAGCGGATGCAGCTCCTGGCCGCCGAGGTCGCTGGCGCGGAACCCGAGGATCTGGGCGGCGGCCGGGTTGACCAGGACGACCCGTCCGTCGGTGTCGGTGCCCACGACACCCTCGGAGGCCGCCCGGAGGATCATCTCGGTCTGCCGCTGCGAACGCGCCAGCTCCGCCTCGGTGTCCACGGTGCCCGACAGATCGCGGACGACGAGCATCAGCAGCTCGTCGCCGGTGTACGCGTTGTAGGAGTCGTACGCCTCGCGCCCGTCCTCCAGGCTGGCGCTGGTCACCTCTACGGGGAACTCGCCGCCGTCCGTACGCCGCGCGATCATGCGGGTGGGCTTGGTCCGCCCCCGCTGGTCGGCGGAGTCGGGCCGGCGCATCGACCCCGGGATCAGCCGAGAGTCGAACTCGGGCAGCAGATCGAGGAGACCCCGTCCGACCAATGCGGTCCCGGGGGTCTCGAAAAGCTCGAGGGCGATGGTGTTGGCGTTGACGACCGTGCCGTTGGCATTGACGAGAACGAGCCCGTCCGGAAGGGCGTCGAGTATGGCTGCGAGGCGAGCAGCGCCTCGGGATGGCCTGCTGCTCACGACGACGGTTCCTCCCTGACCTACTGCGTATTGCGGACGGCCGGTCCCATACTGCCCCTCGGGCCTCGGCCTGTCACTGAAGGGAGTCTAAGGGCACCGGCCGGGGCTCGGACGGCGGATGAGGGGGAGCTCTCACCAAGGTTGTGTGCACATGGCGTCCGCCGTCGGCCTATGACCTGGTGTTCGGCAGCACGGGCTCGAGTGTCTGCCAGCGTGAGATCTCGCAGCCGTTGCTCCGGTCGAAGGTGGCGTCCACCTGCCGCCCCTGCCAGGTACCGGTGACCCGCGCCGTGGCCGGCCCGCCGAACTGCTGGGTGCACATCTGGTCCTCGGCCACCGGGGCGAACGGGTCCTGCTGCTCCCGCGCGAGCTCCTCGAGGCGGCTGCAGGCCGACTCGGCGGAGGGGTGCGTCCCGCCGGCCGGTCCGCACTCCAGCTCGTACCGGCCGTCCGTCCGGGTGTTCCCGCTCGCCGAGACGATCACTGTCAGCCGGTCGGGCTGCTCGGCGGACGGTCTCTCCAGCAGCGGAAGGGGCAGCGGCGGCGGTGAGAGCACGACCGCCCCGGCGGTGGGAACGGCCGAGGCCAGCGCGGCGACGGACGCGGTTGCGGTGAGGACGAGGCGGCGCAGCATGGGGGCTCCTGAAGATTCACGTGTCCGGAGGGGGCCGCGACCGGCCCCGGCATGTCTAACGCTGCTCACGCCACGGCGTTGCGCAACCGCAAGCGCTTTGCTCTGCGGGCCCAGGGGCTAGTACCGTGGACGGCGATTGGTGACACGCCCTTGGGCTGTGTCATCATCTGCACGCAACACTCGCGCCCGCGCGGGTGTGCTGGAGGCGTCGCCTAGTCCGGTCTATGGCGCCGCACTGCTAATGCGGTTTGGGTCTTAAAGCCCATCGAGGGTTCAAATCCCTCCGCCTCCGCCAGCTGATCACCGAAGCCCCGGCCACACGGCCGGGGCTTCGGTCGTCCCGGAGCCCGTGCGGGTACACCCGTTCAGGTGTTTTCGCAGGTCAGATGGGGTGCGGCTAATGGATTTCGCGTCGCGGCGCAGGTCATGTAATGTTGTTCCCGCAACGCCGACCAGGCAGAAAAGCCCGGGAAGCACAAGCACTCGTAGCTTAACGGATAGAGCATCTGACTACGGATCAGAAGGTTGCAGGTTCGAATCCTGCCGAGTGCACACAGTTGAGAGGCCCCCGGAGAGATCCGGGGGCCTTTTGCGTCGGGGTCGTACCGTCACGGTGATCTGCGCATGCCGCAGGAAGCGCTGTGCCACCTTCGGGTGGACCTCGAGGGCGACCGGCATCGACCGGCACCGCCCGGTTCCCGGCACGCTCACGGGACGACATCGTCCGGCGCGCGGAGCAGATGGTGACGGCCGGAACGCATTTGGTGTGCTCAGCCCCCATGCGCTTGAGTGTCCACGTCAAGTCGGTGATGGATACGAGGGGTTGACGTTGAGTAAGGCAGCACGGGGGATCGTGGCCGGAGCGGTGCTGATGGCAGCACTGACGGCATGTGGTGATTCGGACGACGGTCTGGACGCCTTCCGCGGGGACGGCGACAGGCCCCCGGTCACGCTGACGCCGGACATGGTTCGCACCGCCCTCCCCAGCAAGGCGAGCGCCCCCAAGGGCTTCGAGGGCGACGACATCGAGGTCGAGGTCGGCGACGAGGCCGTCGAGGAGTGCAGCGAATCGACCGAGTCCAACTGCGGTGGGCTGATCAGCATGGGCGCCACCGACTTCGACACGGACGACAGCGGCCGGGGCGACAGCTCCGACTTCGACGGTGAGGTCGCCTTCGGCATCCTGGCCTTCCAGAGCCCGGGCGACGCCCGAGCCACGTACAAGGCGCTGGTCACCGAGGAGCGCAGCAAGGCCGAGGTGGACGGTAAGACGGCGAAGGCGGTGAAGATCGAAGCGGGCGCCGAGGAGACCGAGGCCTTCGAGGACGCCGATGGCGAGACCATGGTCATGATGCGGATCGGCAGCGTCGTCGCCGTGGTGAACGGCGACGGCACCTTCGTGGAGAAGCCGAACTACAACGACCTCGCGAAGCTCCAGATCGACCGGCTGAAGAAGACGGCCCAGGGCATGAACCCCGACGCGTGATCCGCTGAGCCTCCACGGCTCCGTCGCCGGCCGGGCCGCACCCGCGGGGCGGGTCGGGAGACCGCAGCGCCCTGAGGAGAACGCCGGGCGGACGAGAAGCCCCCTGGACATGTCCGGGGGGCTTCTCGCGTCAGCGGGTGCCGTCGACGTCGTCCCCGGCTGCGTCGCCCGTGGGATGACGTCTTGAGGGGAGACCGGCATGACGGATCTTCCCGAGCAGACGCTCGCTGGGCAGGCACAGGACGCGCAGGGCCGAGTTGGTCGCCACGAAGTAGGCGGGTCGGACCCAGCCTTCCTCCTTGCACACCAGACCCCGGGTGCCGGACCGGTAGGCATGGCGGAGGTACTGTCGGCGGAGAGGCCCTCCGGCGAGCAGCAGCACCGGTGATGCGGCCAACGCCAGGGCGGTCACACCGAGGCGAAGGGCGAGGGCCCGGGTCGTGTTCTCCACGCGCATGGGAGAAGTGTGCGGCACGGGCCACGGCAGACCCCGCGGGCACCACTCGCGGGCCGCAGGTGCGGCGCGTCGGGCGTCAGCGGTGCCGATAGGGTCGCCACAGGGCCCTGTACGGACGGCGCACACGCCGGTGGTTTCGAGACGGTCGCAGGCGCACACCCTGCCGAATGCGCAGCAGGCGAGAGGGCCCTTGGAGAGATCCGGGGGCCCTCTCGCGTGCGTGGTGCGAAGCGGTGGCCGTCGCGCAGGGAGGCAGAAGGACCGGCGTTCACCCTGTGGAGGTGGGTATGGGCTGGCGGTGTGCCGGGGTCGGCTGGCCGAGTGGGGCGCGGGTGAGTGTGCTGCGCTGGGAGGGCGGGCGGGTCAGCCCGCTCGCCCTCGGCAAGGGCCTCGGCTTCCGGGCGGAGGGCGCCCGCCGCTGTGTCGGTGCGCGGGGGAACACGTGCCCGATGGGCGCGATGGTGCCCGGCCGGGCGACCCGGGCGCGGTGCCCGGAGTGTGCGCGGCTGGACCGGGCGCACTCGGTGGCCGCTGACGCGGTGCCTGACGATCCCCGTACGTACCGGGTGTACCTGGCCTGGTTCGGGCCGGGCATGACGAAGGTCGGCATCACCGCGGAGGAACGCGGCCCGGCCCGGCTGCTCGAGCAGGGCGCCGTGGTGTTCGCCTGGCTGGGGCGGGGCCCGCTGATGGCGGCGCGGCGCACGGAGGAGTTGTTGCGGGCGGCGCTGGGTGTGCCCGACCGGATCCCGTACGCCCGCAAGCGGGCCGTGCGGGCCGCGTTGCCGGGGCCGGACGAGCGGATCGCGGAGGTGGCCGGACTGCATCGGCGCGCGCTGGCGCTGTCGGGGTGGGCGGAGTCCCTGGAGCCGATCGCGTTCGAGGCGGTGGACCACGTCGGGGTGTTCGGGCTCGACGGGCTGCCGGCCGCCGACGCGGTGGTGCGCGAGCTGGTGGACGGCGGGGCGGTCGCGGGCCGGCTGCTGGCCGTGGCCGGGCCGGATCTGCATCTGCGGACGGCGAGGGACGGGATCGTCGTGGTCGACACCCGGCTGATGACCGGGTGGGACCTGGTCGGCGCCGGGGAGGGCGAGGCGCTGAGCGTGCCCACGGCCGGTGTGCGGGAGGACGGCGTGCAGGGCGGCCTGTTCTGACCTCCTCCCGGAACGGGACCGCCGTACCCCTTGACCGGGACCGCCGTTCCCCGGATCGGGAGTGCCGCTCCAGGAACGGGTCCGCCGCCGTCCGCGTCCGCGGGTCCGGCGCTCGACCGATCTCGTCGGTGATCGATCTGGACGCCGGACCGACCGGGGACGGAAGGTGGCTGTCATGAGCAACGGATCCGCGCAGGACGCGGCGGCTGAGGTACGGCGGTTCTGGCAGCGGCTGGGCCTGCCGGGGCTCGTGGACGTGCACACGCATTTCATGCCGGAGCGCGTACTGCGGAAGGTGTGGGCCTACTTCGACGCCGTCGGCCCGATGACCGGTATGGAGTGGCCGATCACCTACCGGCACGAGGAGGAGGAACGGGTCGCGCTGCTGCGGGATTTCGGCGTGCGGGCCTTCACCTCGATGCTCTACCCGCACAAGCCCGGGATGGCGGCCTGGCTCAACGGCTGGGCGGCCGACTTCGCGGCGAGGACGCCGGACTGCGTGCACACGGCGACGCTCTTTCCCGAGGAGGGCGTGGACCGTTATGTACGGGAGGCGGTCGAGGGCGGGGCGCGGATCTTCAAGTCCCATCTGCAGGTGGGGGCGTACGACCCGGGCGACCCGCTGCTGGACCCGGTCTGGGGGCTGCTCGCCGAGGCGCGGGTGCCGGTGGTGATGCACTGCGGTTCGGGTCCCGCCCCCGGCAAGCACACCGGGCCGGAGCCGGTCGGGCGGTTGCTGGCGCGCCATCCCCGGCTGCGGCTGGTGGTGGCGCACATGGGCATGCCCGAGTACGGCGACTTCCTGGACCTGGCCGGGCGTTACGCGGAGGTCCGGCTGGACACGACGATGGCGTTCACGGACTTCAGCGAGGCCTTCGCGCCGTTCCCGGTGGGGGAGCGGTCGCGCCTGGCCGACCTGGGGGACCGGATCGTGCTGGGCACGGACTTCCCGAACATCCCGTACCCGTACGCGCATCAGCTGCGGGTGCTGGAGCGGCTCGGGCTCGGCGACGACTGGCTGCGGGCCGTCTGCCACGACAACGGGGCGCGGCTGCTGGGCGCCTAGAACATGGTGCAGGGGCCTGCCGATGCCCTCCTCGACATCGGCAGGCCCCTGAGTCGGCCTGGAGGTGTGGACCTGTCAGAAGGTCAGGCTCCAGGAGTCGATGTAGCCGGTGTCACCGCTGTACATGTCGGTGACGCGCAGCTTCCAGGTGCCGCTCGCGGCGACACCGGAGGCGTCGACCGTGTAGGTGGTGATGACGTTGTCCGCGCTGTCGCTGGAGGTGTTCTGCAGCACCGCGGACGCACCGCTCGGGGCGACGATCTCGATCTTGAGGTCACCGCGGTAGGTGTGCTTGATGTCCACGGCGATCTGGAGGTCGGCCGGAGCGTTGCCGCTGATGCCCGTCACCGCGAGGGACGACGTGACCGGGGTCTTGGTGTCCGGGATGTTCACGTTGTTGGCGTTGGTGAACACGCTGCCGGTGGGCGGCTGCGGGTCGGTGCCGCCGGACGCGCCGAGGGTGCGGGCGGCGTCGGCGAGGCCCGCGCCGCAGCCGCCGGAGCAGGTGCCGGGCAGCGTACGGGCGTTGCTCCTGATCGAGCTCTCGACCTGGGCCGGCGTGACGGACGGGTTGGCCTGGTACATCAGCGCGGCGAGGCCGGCGATGTGCGGGGCGGCCATGCTGGTGCCCTGGTACGCCTTGTAGTTCTCGGTGCTCGGGCTGCGGGTGCCGCTGTTCAGCGTGGACCAGATGCCGTTGGCGGAGCTCACCGCGGTCTCGCCGCCGGGGGCGGTGATGTCGACGATGGTGCCGTAGTTCGAGTAGGAGGCGCGGTTGCCCTCACGGTCGGACGCGGCGACGGTGATGACGTTGCTGCAGTTCGCCGGGTTGAAGTTGGCCGCGTTGGCGTTGCTGTTGCCGGCCGCCACGACGACGGTGGTGCCGCGGTTCACGGCGGCGTTGATGGCGCTCTGGGTGCCGGAGTCGCAGGCCCCGCTGCCGCCGAGGCTCATGTTGATGACGTCGGCGGGGTTCGGGTTGTTCGGCACGCCCGAGACGGTGCCGCCGGAGGCCCAGGTGATGGAGTCCATGATGTCGGCCGTCGTGCCGCCGCACTTGCCGAGCACGCGGACCGGCTGGATGGTCGCGTTGTACGCGATGCCGGCGATGCCCTTGCTGTTGTTCGTGGTGGCGGCGATGGTGCCCGCCACGTGGGTGCCGTGCCAGGAGCTGGTGGTGTCGCGCTCGGGGTAGTTGTTGCCGCACTCGCCCTGCAGCATCCAGTCGCCCGGGTCGGCGGCGTTGCTGTCGCGGCCGCCGCCGTCGTTCGCCATGAACGGGTCGGAGATGAAGTCGTAGCCCGCGATCACGTTGCCGGCGAGATCGGAGTGGGCGACGTAGCCGGTGTCGATGACGGCGACCTTGACGCCCTCGCCCGTGGCCTTGTCCCAGGCACCGGGGACGTTCATGCCGGCGGCCGACTCGAACAGGTCCCACTGGCGCTGGTACTCGGTGTCGTTCGGGTTCACGGCCGCGGCGTACACCCGGCGGTCGGGGACGACGTAGGCGACGTCCGGGTCGGCGCGGAAGGCGGCCATCACATCGTCGGCGTCCTTCTTGCCGAGCTCTCCGCCGAGGTCGACCAGGGCGGCTCCGGTGCCGAGGCGGCGGTCGAAGTCGAGGGACTCGCCGGCCTTCTTGCCCTTGGCCTCGGCGTCCTTGGCGGCCGCGGAGTCGGAGTTGGCCTCTGTCGTCATCGACTTGTAGCCGACGATGAGGCGCTCGACGGGGGCCTGGCCGGCCGGGGCCGAGGGTGCCGGGGCGGCGTCCGGGGCAGCGGTGGGCGCGGCGACCGAGGTGGCCGTGCCGACGCAGAGCATCGCGGTGGCGGTTGCCGCGAGGAGGGACGTGCGTATGAGTCTTGGACCGTTCAAGGCGTTGCCTTTCGAGGGTTCGACCCGGCAGCACGAACCAGGGCATACCTGGTTCAGTGCATGACAATCCGGGGTGTTCCTGTGGCCGCTGACAGGGTGCAGGGGGTTGTGAGGGGGCGGCCGTCCGAGCGGGCAGCGAAGGGAGCCCCGTCGTCGAGCGCAGGTGGATCGGGGTGCGCGCTCGTGTCCGGATGCCGGGGACGCACGGTGCGGGGGCCGTCGGCTGGGTGGGCCGAGAACACCCGTACACGGCCCCCTTCAGCCGCTCGTGTCACCGGACGGTCGGACGCGCTGACAGCTCCCCCGCTGTGGATGCGCGTTCGACCGACCGATGGGCATGGAACCTACGGCCGGAAATGCACACTCGCCTATCCGGGGGGGTGCCGCTACGGATACCTGATTAACCCCTGGTCGTCAGCACAACGGTCCGATTAGTCACTGTTTACGGGGGCGTTCGAAGTCTCCGGCAGCACGGCCGTGTCGATGATCCTGGCGAGATGTTGCCGCGACGCGGTGCCGAGTTTGCGCATCGCCCGTGCGACGTGCTGCTCCACCGTGCGCGGGGACAGATGCAGCGTCGTCGCGATCTCCCGGTTCGTCAGCCCGGTCCCCGCGAGCTCGGCGACCTCGCGCTCACGCGGCGAGAGACGGTCGCCGTACGAGGGCCGGCCAGGCGGGCGCGTCTCCTTGGCGGGCTGGTACGAACGGAGCAGGGCCCGGGCGCGAGCGGCGTCCCACACGGCACCGAGGTCGGTGAACTGCCGTGTGCAGGAGGTCAGGTCCGCGACGGCCTGTTCGTGGCGCGCCTTTTGTGCGGCGCCCCGGGCGTCCGTCTCGCTCACGTGCCACGCGTCCACCGCGTCGTCGGCTTCCGGTGGGCCGTCGGCCGCCCGCGCAGCCGTCCGGGTCGGTCCGGCGCCCGCCGCCAGGGCGCAGCGGCCCGCAGCCTCCGTGGTCAGCGCCTGGGCGTACGGGCTGGGCACCGACGCGTACGCGGCGGCCGCCGCCCGGTAGAACGGGACGGCGTCGGCCAACCGGCCCTCGGCCTCGGCCAGCGCGGCGAGGCTCCAGCTGCCCGCGGCCTCGGCCCCGGGGGCGTCACGGCCTTCGAGCCCCGCGGTGTATTCGGCGATCACCTCCCGTGCCGCTTCCGGGTCGCCCGATCGGGCGAGTGCCTCGACGGCCCAGGGCGCCAGGTCCGCCGCCCACACCCAGATTCCCTTGCGGCGGGCCCTCGCCCACGCCTCACGCGCCTCCCGCGCCGCGGCGGGCAGCTCCTGGCGGGCCAGGGCGAGCCGGATCAGGGCTCCCGAGGTGGCGGCGGCGAGCGGCGGCGCGGCCTCGTCCCGTGGCGCGGCGTTCACACCGGACAGCCACGACAGCGCCGCGTCCCACTCGCCCTGGGCCAGCGCGAGGAGCCCGCGCACCAGGCGGGCGTCCGCGCTGATCACCGGCATCGCGGCCGTGGAGGCGACGAAGCTCTCGCACCTGTCGGCCAGTCCGGCCCAGCGTCCGGTGACCCACTCGAGCCGCAGCCGGGTCCCGAGCGCCGTGTGCTCGGTGTAGGGCGCGCCGCTCTTGCCGGCCAGTTCGAAGCCCTCGGTGAGCAGGTCCTGCGCCCGCCCCGGGTGGCCGAGCCACAGAGCGGCGTCGGCGGCGTTGCACAGACCGCGGGCCGCGTGCAGCCGCGACCTTGGGTCGGGGCTGTCCGTGGGCAGCTCCGTGACGAGATCCCAGGCCTGCGGGTCGCCGCAACTCATGGCCAGACCGACGCGGTTGGCGGCGACGGCCGAGCGGGCGGCTTCGTCGCCACTGTCCTCCGCGGTCCTGGCCGCGTCCTCCAGCCACCCCTGGTGGACCTCGAGCGAGGAACCGGGCCAGTGGGGCATGACCAGCGCGGACATCGCACGCGCCGACAGGTCGGGCCGGGCCTCGCGCAGTTCGGCGGCGGCCCGCTCCAGTTCGTGCCAGCCCTTGTCACTCATGCCGACCTGGTTGCACAGCAGCAGCCCCAGGTCGAGCCGGAGTTCGCCCCGCACGGCCGCGGGGAGGGCGGCGTCCTCGACGATCTGGGTCAGCACCTGGACGGTCTGGTCGGAGCGCAGTCCGACGACCGCGCTGCGGGCCAGGATCGGGGCCAGCCGGGCACGGGTCTGCGGCGGTACGGCCGGGTCGGCGAGGGTCTGCTCGAGCAGGCCGATGGCCTCCTGGTGCCGCTCCGACTCCGCCGCCTCCCGCGCGGCCTGTTCGACGGCGCGCAGCCAGCCGCGTATCCGGCCGCCGGCTCTGTGGTGCCCGGCCAGTGCCGCCCAGGGCACGGGCTGCCGGTGCGCCAGCACGTCGGCCGCCCGCCCGTGCAGTTCCTGCCGTACGGGCCCCGGCACGGAACCGTGCACCGCGACGGCCGCCAGAGGAACGGGCAGTCCGTAGCGGCCCTCTCCCGACTCCGTCAGCGCCGCGCCGGCGAGTGCGGTGAGCAGCGCCTCCCTGCCGAGGGCCCGGCCCAGTCCCGACACGGCGACGAGTTCGTCGCGGCCCACCGGCTCGCCCAATGCGGCGGCGGCCCAGACGATCGGCCGGTGCTCCGGCGGCAGGGCGGCCGTCCGGCCGAGACTCAGCTCGGCCAGCCGCACGGGCACGCCCGCGGCGTCCACGTCGGCGGCCGTGCACCGCTGCCGGGTGCTGTCGCGCAGTACCGCGAGCAGGTCGACGACGACCTGCGCGACGCCGCCGGAGCGCTCGTGCAGCCGAGCCACCGCCTCCGCCGTACAGCGCTCGCCGAGGGCGGCCGCCGCGGCCTGCCTGACCTCTGCCTGCGTCCACGGCCGTATCCGGTGCCGCAGGACGGTCAGGCCGGGCGGGTAGCGGGGCGGCGGGGCCCCCAGCGGAAGGCCGGGTACGGCCAGTTCCTCGGGCCGGTAGGCGACCACTGCGGCCAGTCCCGGCCACGGCTGCTCCAGGATCCGGTGGAGCCGGCGCAGCTGATCGTCGTCCGCGCGGTGCACGTCGTCGACGATCAGCAGAACGGGCCGGTCGCGCACCTGCTGCTCCGCCGTCTCCGGCACGGTCCCCGAGTCGCCGCACGTCCACCGCAGGCAGGTCGCTTCGGTGCCCTCGGTGAGTGCGGCCAGTTCGTCGGCGAGGCGGCTCTTGCCCGTACCGGCGGTGCCCTCCACCAGCACGAGGACGGGCGCGGCGCCGTTCCCGGCGAGTGTCCGCCGCAGCCGTAGCCGCCAGAAGGATTCGTGTGCCGTGCCCACGCCGACCGCCTTCAGACTTCCGGTTCCGCTCCCTGTACGACCCCCGGATGTTTCCGTTGACTCAGCCGCACCTTCTCAGGGAATTCACAGGTTCGGGAAAGAAGCCTCTCAGGGCAATGTCACAGCCTGATGAACATGACCACGACCTCGCCCCAGGGGCGCACCGAAATGCTCAGGCCGGACGGCAGCCCCGTGCGGGTGCTCGTCGTGGACGACGAGGCGCCGCTGAGCGAGTTGCTGTCGATGGCCCTGCGGTACGAGGGCTGGGAGGTGCGCAGCGCCGGCGACGGCGCGGGTGCGGTGCGTACGGTGAGGGAGTTCAGGCCGGACGCCGTGGTGCTCGACATCATGCTGCCGGACATGGACGGGCTCGCCGTCCTCGGGCGGCTGCGGCGTGAGGCGCCGGACGTGCCCGTCCTGTTCCTGACGGCACGGGACGCCGTCGAGGACCGGATCGCGGGCCTCACGGCCGGCGGTGACGACTACGTGACCAAGCCGTTCTCGCTGGAGGAGGTCGTGGCACGGCTGCGCGGCCTGATCCGGCGGTCCGGCACGGCGGCGGTGCGCAGCGAGTCGCTGCTCGCGGTGGGGGACCTGACGCTCGACGAGGACAGCCACGAGGTCACACGCGGCGGGCAGTCGATCCACCTGACCGCGACGGAGTTCGAGCTCCTGCGCTATCTGATGCGCAATCCGCGCCGAGTGCTCAGCAAGGCCCAGATCCTGGACCGGGTGTGGAGCTACGACTTCGGGGGCCAGGCCAACGTCGTCGAGCTCTACATCTCCTATCTGCGGCGGAAGATCGACGCGGGCCGTCCGCCGATGATCCACACGCGGCGCGGTGCGGGATATCTGATCAAGCCCGGTGAGTGAGGTGACCTCGCGGCGGCCGTGGTCGCTGCGGGCACGCCTGGTGGTCTCGGCGGTGCTGCTGATCGCCGTGGTGGGCGCGGTGATCGGCACGGTCACGACGATCGCCTTCCGCACCTATCTGTACGGACAGCTGGACACCCGGCTGACGGCGGTGGCGATGCGCGCCTCGGGGCCGCCCGCGGTGGACGCGACGCGGCCGCCGGACATGCCGCGCATGGGGCCGCTGGACTTCGTGACCGGGGGCGGCACACCCGTCGGGACGGTGGGCGCGGTCGTCGAGGACGACGGCGCCGTGGTCCGGGCCGTGGCGAGCACCCAGCTGGAGCCGTCGGGTCCGGAACCGACAGAGAGCGTGCTCGACGCGGCGCAGACGAAGGCACTGGCCGCCGTGGTGCGCGACGAGAAGCCGCACACCGTGGACCTGCCGGGGATGGGCGGGTACCGGGTGACCTACGCGAGCGGTGTACGTGGCGCCTTCCTCGTCGGCGTCCCGACCAAGGACGTGCGGAACGCGCTCGGGGCGCTCGTGCTGGTCGAGGTGTGCGTCACCGGTGCAGGGCTGGTCGCCGCCGGGATCGCGGGCGCCGGCATGGTGGGAGTGGCCCTGCGCCCGCTGCGGCGGGTGGCCGCGACCGCGACGCGGGTGTCCGAACTGCCGTTGCACAGCGGCGAGGTGTCCCTGCTCGAGCGGGTGCCGGAGGCGCTGGCGGATCCGCGGACCGAGGTCGGACAAGTGGGGGCGGCGGTGAACCGCATGCTCGGCCACGTCGGTTCGGCGCTGGCGGCACGGCAGCAGAGCGAGACACGGGTACGGCAGTTCGTCGCGGACGCCGGCCACGAGCTGCGCACGCCGCTCGCGTCCATCCGCGGGTACGCCGAACTGACGCGGCGGGGCCGGGAGAAGGAAGCGGCGGGTCCGGACACCCGGCACGCGCTCGGCCGTATCGAGGCGGAGGCGACGCGTATGACGGGACTGGTGGAGGATCTGCTGCTGCTGGCCAGACTCGATGCCGGACGGCCGCTCTGTGTCGAGAGCACCGATCTCTCACCGCTGGTCGTGGACGCGGTCGCGGACGCCAGGGCGGCGGGACCGGGCCATGCGTGGCGGCTGGAGCTGCCGTCCCGGCCGGCGGCGATCCGGGGCGACGCGCCCCGGATCCAGCAGGTCCTCGTCAACCTGCTCGCCAACGCCCGCACCCACACCCCGCCGGGCACCACCGTCACGGCGCGCGTGCGCCTCACCGGGCCGGCCGCCGCCCCGGCGCGCGACCGCGCGCCTGTCTCCGCCGCTCCCCCGGTTTCCGGCCCGGCACCGGCGTCCGCCGCTCCCCCGGCGCACGGCCCGGTCCCGGCGTCCGTCGCTCCCCCGGCGCACGGCCCGGTCCCGGCCGTTGTGCTCGAGGTCGAGGACGACGGGCCGGGCATCCCGGAGGGCCTGCTGCCGCACATCTTCGAGCGCTTCGCCCGTGGCGACGCCTCCCGGTCGCGCCAGGCCGGCAGCACCGGCCTCGGGCTCGCCATCGTGCACGCCGTCGTGGCCGCCCACGACGGCGCCGTGACGGTGCGCTCGGCCCCCGGCCGCACGGTGTTCGCCGTCACGCTGCCCGCCGCACCTGCCGCGCCCGCACCTGCAGCGCCCGGTCCTGCCGTCGGCCCCGCCGCACCGGGCGCGCCGAACTCGCACCCCGCCCTGCCGCCGGCCCCGCCGGCACCGGCTCACAGACGGACCACAGGCTGAGCACACGGCCGTGACAGCGGGCCCTTCGAAGGTCGTCGGTATGCGAACCGACACCCCATGGGGAACCCTGCCGGCCCGCGAGCATCTGCTCGCCGGCGCGGCCGATCGACCCGTACTGGATGTGGTGATCCCGGTCTTCGACGAGGAGGCCGATCTCGAACGGTGCGTGCTGCGGCTGCACGAGCACCTCACGAGGACCTTCCCGTACGGATTCCGGATCACCGTCGCCGACAACGCGAGCACCGACCGTACGCCCGAGATCGCCGCCCGGCTGGAGGCGGACATCGCCGAGGTGCGGGCGTACCGGCTGGAGGAGAAGGGACGGGGGCGGGCGCTGCGCACGGTGTGGTCCCACTCGGACGCGCCCGTCCTCGCGTACATGGACGTCGACCTGTCCACCGACCTCAACGCCCTCCTCCCGCTCGTCGCACCGCTGATCTCCGGCCACTCGGACCTGGCGATCGGGTCCCGGCTGACGCGCAGCTCGCGGGTGGTGCGCGGTCCGAAGCGTGAGTTCGTCTCGCGTGCCTACAACCTGATCCTCAAGTCCTCGCTGGCGGCGCGCTTCTCGGACGCCCAGTGCGGGTTCAAGGCCGTCCGGCGGGACGTGGCGCAGCGGCTGCTGCCGATGGTGGAGGACACCGGATGGTTCTTCGACACCGAGCTGCTGGTGCTCGCGGAGCGGGCCGGTCTGCGGATCCACGAGGTGCCGGTGGACTGGGTCGACGACCCCGATTCGACCGTCCACATCGTGAGGACGGCCGCCGAGGACCTCAAGGGCGTCTGGCGGGTCGGGCGCGCACTCGCGGTCGGAGCGCTCCCGCTCGACCGGCTCGCCCGCCCCTTCGGTGACGACCCGCGTGACCGTGACCTCAGCGGGGTGCCGAGGGGACTCGCCCGTCAGCTCGTCGGCTTCTGCGTGGTCGGTGCGTTCTCGACCCTGCTGTTCCTGCTGCTGTACTCGCTCTTCCGTACCGGGGCGGGGCCGCAGACGGCGAACGCCGCCGCCCTGCTGCTCTCGGCGGTCGCCAACACCGCGGCCAACCGCCGGCTCACGTTCGGCGTGCGCGGCAGGGACCGCGCCGTACGCCACCAGGCACAGGGCCTGGTCGTGTTCGGCATCGGACTCGCCCTGACCAGCGGCTCGCTCGCCGCCCTGGACGCGGCGGCGGGCGGTCCCTCCCACGGCACCGAGCTGGCCGTCCTCGTCGCGGCGAACCTCGCCGCGACCGTGCTGCGGTTCCTGCTCCTGCGGTCCTGGGTCTTTCCCGAACGGCATCGTGCCGACGACGACATGAGCGACATGAGGTACACCCCATGACCACGACCGTTCCGCCCGGCGGGATCACGCCTGCCGACGCCGCCGGGCACGCACACCCGCGGGCCGGCCGGCTCGCCGCACTGTGGCGCGGCAGGGAGGCGGACGCCCGCTGGGTACGTCCCGCGTTCTTGGCCCTGCTCGCCGCGACGGCACTGCTCTACCTCTGGAACCTGAGCGCCTCCGGTTACGCCAACTCCTTCTACTCCGCGGCTGCGCAGGCCGGCAGCGAGAGCTGGAAGGCCTTCTTCTTCGGCGCCTCGGACCCGGCGGGCTCCATCACGGTGGACAAGCCCCCGGCCGCGCTCTGGCCGATGGCGCTGTCCGTGCGCATCTTCGGCCTCGGCTCCTGGCAGATCCTCGTCCCCGAGGTCCTGATGGGCGTGGCCACCGTCGCCGTGCTCCACGCGGCGGTGCGCCGGCGCTTCACCCCGGCGGCGGGACTCCTCGCGGGCGCCGTGCTGGCGCTGACCCCGGTCGCCGCGCTGATGTTCCGCTTCAACAACCCGGACGCCCTGCTGGCGCTGCTGATGACGGTCACCGTGTACTGCGTGCTGCGGGCGCTCGAGGATGCGCGGACCACCTGGCTGGTGTGGGCGGGCGTCGCGGTGGGTCTCGCGTTCCTGACCAAGACGCTTCAGGCGTTCCTGATCCTGCCGCCGCTGGCGCTGGTGTACGCGGTGTGCGCGCCGACGACGCTGCGCCGCCGGCTCGGCCAACTCGCCCTGGCGGGACTGGCGATCGTGGTCTCGGGCGGCTGGTGGGTGGCTGTCGTGGAGCTGTGGCCCGCGTCCTCCCGCCCGTACATCGGCGGATCCCAGGCCAACAGCTTCCTGGAACTGACCTTCGGCTACAACGGCCTCGGCCGGATCAACGGCGAGGAGACGGGCAGCGTCGGCGGCGGGGGAGGAGGCGGCTGGGGCGAGACCGGCGTGGACCGGCTGTTCGCCGGGAACATCGGCGGTCAGGTCTCCTGGCTGCTCCCCGCCGCCCTGCTGCTGCTCGTCGCGGCGCTCTTCCTGACCGGGCGGGCGGCGCGTACGGACACGGCCAGGGCCGCGTTCCTGGTCTGGGGCGGCTCGTTGCTGAGCACGGCCGTGATCTTCAGCTTCATGGCCGGGATCTTCCACGAGTACTACACGGTGGCCCTGGCGCCGTACATCGCGGCGCTCGTCGGCATGGGCGGCACGCTGCTGTGGGAGGAGCGCGCGAAGCCGCTTCGGTCGGCGCTGCTGGCGGCCACGGTGGCGCTCTCGGCGTGGTGGTCGTACGTGCTGCTGGGCCGGTCCGCGGACTACCTTCCGTGGCTGCGTACGGCGGTGCTGATCGGCGGTCTCGTCTCCGCGGCGGTCCTGCTGTTCGTGGTCAGGGCCGGCCGGCGGACGGCCCTGGCCGCCGCCGCACTCGGTGTCGCGGCTCTGCTGGCCGGTCCTGCGGCGTACTCGCTGACGACCGTGGGCGAGGGGCACGCGGGCTCGATCGTGACAGCGGGCCCGGCCGTTGCGGGTGGCCGGGGCGGCCCGGGCGGCGGACCCGGCGGCGTCCCGGGCGGTGACGACGGTGACGGCGGCCGGGCGGGAGTGCGGCCCCCCACGGGAGCGGCGCAGGGCGCGGGCCCCGGCACGGCGGCGCCCCCGGCAGGCACCGGCCAGGCACGGCCGCAGGGCCAGGGCCAGGGCGGCTTCCCCGCCCGCGGCGAGACGGGTGGGCCCGGCGGAGGCGGCGGCATGGGCGGCCTCCTCGACGGGGCGGACGTGGGCGCCGAGGCCGAGTCCCTGCTGGAGCGGGACGCCGACGACTACACCTGGGCGGCCGCGGCCATCGGATCGCAGAACGCCGCGAGCTACCAACTCGCGACGGGTGAACCGGTGATGGCGATCGGCGGCTTCAACGGCAGCGACCCGTCCCCGACCCTCGCCCGGTTCAAGCAGTACGTGGCCGACGGGCGGATCCACTGGTTCATCGGCGGCGGTGACGGGCCGGGCGGCGGCGCCGGCGGCGGGACGAGTTCCGAGATCACCGCCTGGGTCCAGGACGAGTTCACCCCGGTCACGGTGGACGGCGTCACCTTCTACGACCTGACCGCGGAGAAATAGCGCTGTACAGCGTATGGGAATCTCTTGTACGGTGTACGAGTATCTTCCCGTACACCGTACAAGGAGCCTGAATGACGGCAACGACGACCGAGACCAGTAAGGCCCCCTCGGGCGGCCACCCGCAGCGCTGGCTGATCCTCGGCGTCATCTGTCTCGCCCAGCTCACCGTGCTGCTCGACAACACCGTCCTGTCCGTGGCGATCCCGTCCCTCACGAGGGAGCTCCACGCCTCGACGGCCGACATCCAGTGGATGATCAACGCCTATTCGCTGGTCCAGTCGGGCCTGCTGCTCACCGCGGGCAACGCGGCGGACCGCTACGGCCGCAGGAAGATGCTGGTCGCGGGCCTGGCCCTGTTCGGCATCGGTTCGCTCGCCGCCGGACTCGCCCAGACCTCCGGACAGTTGATCGCGGCGCGAGCCGGCATGGGCGTCGGCGGGGCGCTGCTGATGACCACGACCCTCGCGGTCGTCGTGCAGGTCTTCGACGAGACCGAGCGGGTGAAGGCGATCGCCCTGTGGTCGACGGTCAGCTCGCTCGGCTTCGCGGCCGGACCGCTGATCGGCGGCGTGATGCTCGAGCACTACTGGTGGGGCGCGATCTTCCTGATCAACATCCCCGTCGCCGTGATCGGCCTGGTGGCGGTCGTCCTGCTGGTCCCGGAGTCCAAGAACCCGCAGGGCGACAGGCCCGACCTGCTCGGCGCGGTGCTGTCCACGATCGGTATGACGGCCGTCGTGTACGCGATCATCTCGGGCCCGGACCACGGCTGGACCTCCACCCAGGTCCTGGCGTCCGCCGCCCTCGGCGCGCTCTTCCTCGGCGCGTTCGTGTTCTGGGAGCTGCGGATCCCGTACCCGATGCTCGACATGCACTTCTTCCGTAACCAGCGCTTCATCGGCGCGGTCGCCGGCGCCATCCTGGTGGCGTTCGGCATGACCGGTTCGCTCTTCCTGCTGACCCAGCACCTCCAGTTCGTGCTGGGGTACGGGGCGCTGGACGCCGGTCTCCGCACGGCTCCGCTGGCGCTGACGGTCGTCGCGCTCAACCTGACGGGCATGGGCGCCCGGCTGCTGCGGATCTTCGGGACGCCGGTCACCATCGCCGTCGGCATGGCCCTGGTCTCCGGTGGCCTCGCGGCCATCGCCGTCCTCGGGGCCGGCGGCTACAACGGGATGCTGCTCGGCCTGGTCGTCATGGGCGCCGGCGTGGCGCTGTCCATGCCCGCGATGGCCAACGCGATCATGAGCGCCATCCCGCCGGAGAAGGCGGGCGTGGGCGCCGGCATCAACGGCACCCTCGCCGAGTTCGGCAACGGCCTCGGCGTCGCCGTCCTGGGCGCGGTGCTCAACTCCCGCTTCGCCGCTCTCGTACCCGCGGCCGTCGGAGCGACCTCGCTGCCCGCCGCCCTGGCGGCGGCGGACGACGCCGGTGAGCGTGCCCGGATCTCGGATGCGTTCGCCTCCGGACTGGAGACGAGTCAGCTGGTGGGCGCGGTGGCGGTGCTGGCCGGCGGTCTGCTGGCCGCGCTGCTGCTGCGGCGGGCCGAGCGGGCGGACCCTCCGGCGAAGGCCTGACACCGCGAGGCGGCCACGGTGCTGTGCCGCAGAGGGCACAGCACCGTGGCGGAGCATGGCGGCATAGCATCGGAGGCGGGCGGACCGGAGCGTTCCGGCACCGCCCGTCCGGCCGGAAGAACCGAGAGGGTGTGCGATGGCGAGTACGACCGACCGCACGAAGAGCCCCGCACGGACCAGTGTCTGGCTGGAGGGCAAGGCGGCTGACCGCGGGCGCAGGTCGGCCCAGCCGGCCGGACTGGACCGCGACAAGATCATCGATGCCACGGTCCGGCTCCTGGACGCCGAGGGCGCGGCCCGGTTCTCCATGCGGAAGCTGGCCGCAGAGCTGAATGTCACCGCGATGTCGGTCTACTGGTACGTCGACACCAAGGACGACCTGCTGGAGCTGGCCCTCGACGCGGTCTTCGGAACCGTGGCGCTGCCCGACACGGACGCGGGCGACTGGCGCGAGCAGCTGCGCGCCCTGGCCGCCGGGTACCGGGCGCTGCTGGTCCGGCATCCGTGGGTGTCGCCGCTGATCGGGACGTACCTGAACATCGGCCCGCACTCGATGGCCTTCTCGCAGGCTGCCCAGAAGATCGTCCGCAACACCGGCCTGCCGCCCCACGGGCAGATGGGAGGCATCTCCGCGGTCTTCCAGTTCGTCTACGGGTTCGGCACCATCGAGGGCCACTTCATCGAGCGCTGCGCGGAGGCCGGGCTCAACCAGGACGAGTACTTCCGCGAGGCCATGGGGACGATCCGCGAACGGCCGCAGTACCGCGAGACGTTCGCCCAGTCCGACGAGCTGATGGAGGCGCGCGGTGGCGACACCGTGGAGGAGATGCGGGAGCGTGACTTCGGATTCGCGCTCGATCTCCTGATCGCGGGTATCGAAGCGATGGTGGAGCGCTCGAAGGCGTAGCCCGCCCGGCCCGGAACACGCCCGCCGACGGCGGCGGACCGTACGGACCGGCCGGTGCCTCGGGCCGGCCGGTCCGCCCGGGAGCCGGTCAGTCCTCGGCGAGCCGCGCCGGGAAGCCGCCCGTGGCGATCGGACCCCACCGTTCCGGCGTGACGCGGATGATCGACTTGCCCTGCTTCCGCATCGCCTCGCGGTACTCGTCCCAGTCCGGGTGCTCACCGGAGATGTTGCGGAAGTACTCGACGAGCGGCTCCACCGACTCGGGAGCGTCCAGCACCTCCGCGGTGCCGTCGACCTGCACCCACGGACCGTTCCAGTCGTCCGACAGGACGATCACACTGACGCGCGCGTCCCGCTTGGCGTTGCGCGTCTTCGCCCGCTCCGGATAGGTCGAGACGACGATCCGCCCCGAGTCGTCCACCCCGCAGGTGAGCGGCGAGCCCTGAGGGGAGCCGTCCGCGCGGCGCGTCAGCAGGATCGCCCGGTGCCGGGGCCGTACGAAGTCCAGCAACTGCTCGAGTTCCACCGTGGTGTTGGTGGCGGTCTGTCGTGCCATGGCCGGCACCTTACGGGAGTTCGCCGCCCTGGACGGCCTGGATGTCCAGCTCCACCTTCAGCGTCGTCCCGATGGCGGAGATGCCGGTCTGCACCACCTGGTTGTAGTGCATGGCGAAGTCGTCCCGGTGCAGCTCCGCCGTGGCGCGGAAGGCGGCGCGCACCCCGCCCCACGGGTCGGGGCCGGTGCCCAGGTAGCTCAGGTCGAGGTCGACCTCGCGGACGACGCCGTGCAGCGACAGCTCGCCCCGCACCGTCCAGCGGTCGGGCCCGGCCGGAAGCAGGGCGGTGGACCGGTAGGTGATGTCGGGGAAGCGCTCGGCGTCCAGGAAGTCCGGCGACCGCAGGTGCTTGTCCCGCAGCCCGTTGCCCGTGTCGATCGACCCGGCGGAGATCACCGCGTCGACCCGGGAACCCTCCACGTCCTCCGCGATCTCGATCCGGCCGCCGAACTCGGTGAAGCGACCGCGCACGCTGGAGATCCCGAGGTGCTGTGCCGTGGCGCCCACCGACGAGTGCGCCGGGTCGAGCGACCAGGTGCCGGGCGGAGGAAGCTCCGTCCCGCCCTGACGGGACAGCACCACCGTGCCGGCGTCCACCCGTCCGCTCGCCGTGACCAGCGCGGTCGACGCGGCCGGCGCGTAGCCGAGGGCCGTCACGATCACCGTGTACGGCCCGGCCGGCAGGCCGGTCGTGTCGCTCACCGTGCCGTCCGCGCCTGCCTGCGCCCGCAGCACCTGGGTGCCGGTCATGTCCGTCACGGTGACGACCGCGTGCTGGACGGCCCAGCCGTCGCGGGTCCGTACCTGTGCGCGAAGTCCCATGCCCATCGATCCCGTTTCTGTGTCCGGCCCTCACGGGCCGTAGGAAGTGTTCGGGCCCCGGGCGGGGCGACCGGCCGTCCCCTGCCTGCCGCCCCGTCCCGGGGCCCGTCTCCGCCGGGCGGGCGGCCCGTCTCCGCTTGGAACGAGGCGCCCGGTCCCGGAGGTCCGTTACTCGCCCGGGTGGGCGAGTTCGATGTCGTGACCGTCGACGCCACGACCGGTCACGGTCAACTGGCCCGCGACCGGCGGGTATCCGGTCGCGATGACCGAGTACTCGCCCGCGTCCAGGTCGGCGAAGGCGTACGCCCCGTCGTCGCCGGTGGTCGCCGTGGCGACCACGTTCCCCGCGGCGTCCACGAGGGTCACCCGGGCGTCGGCCAGCGGCAGGCCCGCGGCCCCGCGGACCACACCCCGGACCACGGCGCCGTACCGGAGCGCCGCCTCGATCCGGGTCACGCCCTGGCCGCCGATCTCCACGGGCAGCGCGAGCGGCCGGTAGCCGGGCGCGTTCACCGCGACCGTCACCGCGCCCGGCACGAGCTCGGCGAAGGCGAACTCGCCCTGGGCCGTGCTCGTCCCGGTGGCGAGCACGTCACCGCGCACGTCCGTGACGACGACCATGGCGCCTTCGACGGGACTGCCGCCTTCGGCCGCCCGCACCACTCCGCCGAGACCGCTCGTCCCGGCGAGGAGGATGTCGTACACCAGCGGCTCGTCCGCGACGTTCACCGTGGAGGCCTGCGGCTGGAAGCCGTCGGCCGAGGCGATCAGCACGTACGACCCGGCGCCCGGCGCGTCCAGCGTGTAGCTGCCGTCCCCCTGGGCGACGGAGCGGCCGAGCTGCCGGCCGGCCGGCGAGATCAGCGTGACGGCGGCCCTGGGCACCGCGGCGCCCTCGGAACCGCGCACCACACCGCGTACCGCGACACCGGAGGCGGCGGGGGCGACCGGCTCGGTCGCGACGGCCTGCGCCGGGGCGGGGGCGGTGGCGACGGCGAGCGCCTCCGGGGCTTCGGAGCCGGCGACGGCGTCCTCGGTCTCCTTCGCGGCGGCGTCCGACGAGCTGCTCTTCAGCGCGACCTCCTTGATGAAGAGGGTCACCAGGAAGGCGACGAGCGCGAAGGGAGCGGAGTACAGGAAGATGTCGGCGACCCCGTGCCCGTAGGCCGTCTCCATCACCGTGCGGATCGGAACCGGCAGCTTGTCCAGGTCGGGGATGCCACCGCCGCCCGTACCGCCGTGCCCCAGCGCCTGGCCCTGCGGGCCGAGTTCGGCGAGCCCGTCCTTGACGTAGTGGGTGACCCGGTTGGCCATGATCGCGCCGAGCGCGGAGACGCCGATCGCGCCGCCGAGGGACCGGAAGAAGGTGACGACCGAGCTGGCCGCGCCGAGGTCCGACGGGTCCACCTGGTTCTGGGTGCAGAGCACGAGGTTCTGCATCATCATGCCGAGACCGAGGCCCATCAGGACCATGAAGACCGCGATGTGCCAGTACTCGGTGTCGTAGCGGATGGTGCCCAGCAGACCGAGGCCCGCCGTCACCAGGGCACCGCCTGCGACCAGCCAGGCCTTCCAGCGGCCGGTCTTGGTGATGATCTGGCCGGAGACGGTCGACGAGACGAAGAGGCCGCCGATCATCGGGATCGTCAGCACACCGGACATGGTCGGCGACTCGTCCCGCGCCAGCTGGAAGTACTGGCTGAAGAACACCGTGCCGGCGAACATCGCGACGCCGACGAAGAGCGAGGCCAGCGACGCCAGCGTGATCGTGCGGTTGCGGAACAGCCGCAGCGGGATGATCGGTTCGCTCGCCTTCGACTCCACGAGGAGGAAGAGCGCGCCGAGCACCACGGAACCGCCGACCATCGCGGCGGACTGCCACGAGATCCAGTCGTACTTGTCGCCGGCGAAGGTCACCCACACCAGCAGCAGCGAGACGGCGGCGCTGATGAAGAACGCGCCCGACCAGTCGACCTTCACCTGGCGCTTGACCACGGGCAGCTTCAGGGTCTTCTGCAGCACGATCAGGGCGATCAGCGCGAACGGCACGCCGACGTAGAAGCACCAGCGCCAGCCCAGCCACTCGGTGTCGGTGATGACGCCGCCGAGAAGCGGGCCGCCGACGGTCGCGACTGCGAAGACGGCGCCGATGTATCCGCTGTAGCGGCCCCGCTCACGGGGGGCGATCATCGCGGCCATCACGATCTGCGCGAGGGCGGACAGACCGCCGACGCCGATGCCCTGGACCACGCGGCAGGCGATCAGCATGCCGGAGTTCTGCGAGAGTCCGGCGACGACCGAACCCAGGACGTAGATCAGCAGCGATATCTGGACCAGCAGCTTCTTGGAGAAGAGGTCCGAGAGCTTGCCCCAGAGCGGGGTGGTCGCGGTCATCGCCAGCAGCGAGGCGGTGACGACCCAGGTATAGGCGCTCTGCCCGCCGCCGAGGTCGGTGATGATCTCCGGCAGGGCGTTGGAGACGATCGTCGACGACAGGATGGCGACGAACATGCCGAGCAGCAGCCCGGACAGCGCCTCCATGATCTGCCGATGTGTCATCGGCGCCCCGCCGTCGGAGGCGGATCCACCGCCGTGCTTGGCGTGGCCGCCCCGCACACCGGTCGGTGTGGTCGTAGCCATGAACTTCCTTTTCGTCATACGGGTGTACGGGTGGCGTGGGCCCGGCAGTCCCCGACGGATTCGCGGAGGCGGGCCAGCATCGCGTTCAGCTGTCCGACTTCTTCGTCGGACCAGTCCTTGAGGTAGTGGGCGAACATGTCCGTGCTGCGGCGGCCGAGGTCGTCGAGCAGGTCCTTGCCCGCCGGGGTGAGCCGCAGGATGCGGGACCGCCGGTCATCGGGGTCGGGCGACCGCTCCAGCCAGCCGCGCTCCACCACATGGGCCACATGCCGGCTGGTGACGGACATGTCGACGGCCATCAGCTCGGCGAGGCGGCCCATCCGCATCTCTCCGTGACGGCCGATCAGCGACAGCACCGCGGCGGACCCGGAGGGGCACTCGGCGGGCAGGATCCGCGAGACGCTCCGTTTCACGGCCCCGATGGCACCTATCTGCCGGGCCAGCTCCTCGTACTGACTCCGCTCGGCCAAGGCCCCTCCCACTTTTCGTTGCTTAGGGCAACGATAGAAGCCGTTGGTTGCTACAGGCAAATGAAAACGGGCCGGAATGGGTAAAGGAACCCAAAAGGCTTTGCATGTGCGGAGTCATGGGCCGGTCATGTGCCGCTCGGAGCCCTCCGGCCGCCCGCCCGGGGTTGGGGCCGTCGACGCCGTTCGCTAGGGTCCTGCCCCATGGCACACAACCCCCATGCTCCCCAAGGCCAGGGCCCCGAGGGCAACTACGACCCCGCGGGCAGCACCCAGATGTTCCGCGCCTTCGTCGACGAAGGCGCCCCCCAGGGCCGTGCGGCGGCCACGCCCGCGGCGACGTCCTCCTCGCGCGTCGGCCTCATCGCCGGCGTCGTCGCGGTGGTGGTCATCCTCGGCGCGGTCGCCTGGCTCGCGCTCGGTTAGGCCTGTCCGGGCCGGTCAGGCCCGGTCACTTCCATGTCGCGGTGACGTCCTGGGTCTCGATGTGCATGCCCAGGGGCACCCGCCAGGCGTCCACGCAGACCGTGTACGCCTGCTTCCGCACGGCTCCGGGCCCGATCGGCGCGGGCAGCGCCTGGCGGGACTCGCGCGTGGCCCAGTCGACGCCGAGCGCGCCGATGATGTGCGTGGCGAACGTGACGGTGCCGGACACGGCCGGGGTGCCGCCGGTGTTGCGGAACTCCACGGTGACCTTCTCGCACCAGCGCCGGTCGAGGGCCTCGCGGACGGGCTCGCCGACCTGAAGCACGGCTGGGCCCGTGGGGCCTGTGGGGCCCGGCTCCGGGCCGGAGGGGGACGGCGCCGGCGTGGACGGTCCCGGGGCCGGTGAGGCGCCGGGAGTGCCGCCGGGACCCGGGGTCTGCTGCGGTCCGCCGCTCCCGGAGGGGCCGGCGCCGCTCGTGCCGCCTGTGCCGCTCGCGGGTGTGCGGCCAGGACCGCCGCGCGTGTGATCGTCGCCCGCCGGGCCGTTGGCCGGCCCGGCGGTGCCCGGCCGAGGCGCCTTGCCCGCGGTCCCGTCGTCGGCGTGTCCTTCGCTCGTGTCCAGCGGTGCGAGCGAGACCGTGCCCTTCGGCGGCACGGCAGCGGTCGGCGCGCGGTCCGCTCCCGGTCCGGCGGCGCCGAGCGCCACGTCACCTTCGCCGCTGCCGCCGCACGCGGTCAGCGCTCCGCAGAGGCAGAGCGCCGACGCCACGATTCCTGGACCGGTTCGCCGTCGCATCGCGCCAGTGTGACTGACGACCCGTCAGGAAGGAACCTTACGGAAGGCACTTCGGGACGGGCCTCGAGCGGACGGAGCCCGGATCGTCAGTCCGCGATCAGCCCCTCCCGCAGCTGCGCGAGTGTGCGGGTCAGCAGGCGCGAGACATGCATCTGCGAGATGCCGACCTCCTCGCCGATCTGCGACTGGGTCATGTTGGCGAAGAAGCGGAGCATGATGATCTGTCGCTCACGGGGCGGCAGTTTGGCGAGCAGCGGCTTGAGGGACTCGCGGTACTCCACGCCTTCCAGCGCCGAGTCCTCGTAGCCGAGGCGGTCCGCGAGCGAGCCCTCGCCGCCGTCGTCCTCCGGTGAGGGCGAGTCGAGCGACGAGGCCGTGTAGGCGTTGCCCACGGCGAGGCCGTCGACCACGTCCTCCTCCGACACCCCGAGCACCGCGGCCAGTTCGGGAACGGTCGGGGAGCGGTCGAGCTTCTGGGCGAGCTCGTCGCTCGCCTTGGTGAGTGCGAGACGCAGCTCCTGGAGCCGGCGCGGAACCCGAACCGACCACGAGGTGTCACGGAAGAAGCGCTTGATCTCCCCGACGACCGTCGGCATCGCGAAGGTAGGGAACTCCACGCCCCGTTCGCAGTCGAAGCGGTCGATCGCCTTGATCAGGCCGATGGTGCCGACCTGGACGATGTCCTCCATCGGTTCGTTGCGGCTGCGGAACCGCGCAGCGGCGTACCGGACGAGGGGGAGGTTGAGCTCGATGAGGGTGTCGCGCACGTAGGTGCGCTCCGGGCTGTCGTCGGCCGCGCCCTCGCTGTCCAGGGCGCGGAGCCGCAGGAACAGGGAGCGGGACAGAGTGCGGGTGTCGATGGCTTCCGAGCTGCCGGGCACGACGGGTGCGGGCGCGCTTGGAGCGCGAGTGAGCACCTTCGAGCTGCCCTGTTCTACGGACATGCCACCCCCTTGAGGTCGCGGACGGTCGCGGTGGCCGCGACCGTCTGAGGAACGCAGCCTCCACCTGAATACCGGCGGCGAGGCTGCGGCAAACGCGGTTCCAGCAGAATGTCACATGTCGGCAACACGCTGTAGTGACATGTCGACAAGTATCGCGCAAAAATGCCCAGTAAACAGGGGGTGTAAGGCTTTTGAGCCCCCGTCAGCGGCTCAAGGATGCTCTACCCGTTCGAGCTACGCTTCGATCCTGTTTGCGGAACGAAGTCGAGCGAAACTTCTCGCCAGCAGTCGCGACACATGCATCTGGGAGACGCCGAGCTCCTGACTGATCTGCGACTGTGTCAGGTTGCTGTAGTAGCGGAGCATCAGGATCCGCTGTTCCCGCTCCGGCAGCTGGACGAGGAGATGGCGGACCAGATCGCGGTGTTCGACGCCGGCCAGCGCCGGGTCCTCGTAGCCGAGCCGGTCCAGCAGCCCGGGCATGCCGTCGCCCTCCTGGGCGGCCTCCAGCGACGTCGCGTGGTACGAGCGTCCGGCCTCGATGCAGGCCAGTACCTCGTCCTCGCCGATCTTCAGCCGCTCGGCGATCTCGGCGGTCGTGGGCGACCGGCCGTGGGCGGTCGTCAGGTCCTCGGTGGCCCCGTTCACCTGCACCCACAGCTCGTGAAGACGCCGTGGCACGTGGACCGTCCGCACGTTGTCGCGGAAGTACCGCTTGATCTCGCCCACCACCGTGGGCATCGCGAAGGTCGGGAACTGCACGCCGCGGTCCGGGTCGAACCGGTCGATGGCGTTGATCAGCCCGATGGTGCCGACCTGGACGACGTCCTCCATCGGCTCGTTGCGACTGCGGAAGCGGGCGGCGGCGTACCGCACGAGGGGGAGATTGGCCTCGATGAGTGCGGCGCGCACCCTGGAGTGCTCCGCGGTCCCCGCCTGGAGTCCTTTGAGGCGGCCGAACAGCACCTGGGTCAGGGCCCGGGTGTCCGCGCCGCGCCTCTGCGGTCTCGCGGCAGGGGCGGTGTCGTCCGGCCTCTCGTTCTGAGGTGGCACCTGAGGCGCAGTACTGGCCGACACGGTCAAGCCACCCCTTCGCGGTCATTTTCGGTCAACTCATCCGTCAAAAGCGGTCATAGCATCACAAGACATGTCCACTGTGTGCAAGCACCTCATAACGCCGTGTTGACGTCATGCCGGGATGGAAAACCGACAAGCCCCCCGCCCTGGACGGCGAGGGGCTTGCGAAGGGGCTCTCAGAACTCGTAGTCGGCGATCACCCACGTGGCGAACTCGCGCCACTGTCCGGCGGCCGCCTGGTGGGCCGGATGCTCGATGTACCGCTTCAGCGCGTCCCTGTCGGCCACGGCCGAGTTGATGGCGAAGTCGTAGGCGATCGGCCGGTCCGTGATGTTCCAGGCGCACTCCCAGAACTCCAGCTCCGGTACGACCCCGTCCAGCTCCTGGAAGGCCTTCACTCCGGCGACGACGCGGGGCTCGTCGCGCTCGACACCCTCGTTGAGCTTGAAGAGGACCAGATGGCGGATCAAGAGGCACTCCCTGGTTGGCCGGCAGGCCGGGGCCTGGCCGGCGGATCGTGGCCGGGGGCCGCGATGCCTGGCGCGGCCCTAGTTGACGAGCTCGGTCATGAACTCTCCGACGCCCTGCGCGGCGCTCGAAATGCCCTCGAACCCTACCCCCACCAGGTCGGCCGCCCGGTCGGGGGAGTTGATGATCGTGTACAGGATGAAGACGACCACGATGTACACGGCAATCTTCTTGGCTTGCACCATCGGCCCCTGTCTCCCCTGCTGTCCTGCCCCTGGCGACGCGTCGCGTGAGTCTAGCCGAGCGCATTCGGACAGATTTTCCACGCCGGAACGCCTGTTGCCCGCGCTCTTTCGCGTGTGAAGCGGGGCGGAGCGGGGCGCCGGAGTCCCGGGCGCCCGCGCGGGGTCCGGAGATCCGTCTGCGGGCCGTGGCGGCGGGCCGTGAGGTCCTGGGCGTCCGGAGCGGTGCGGGGTCACGACGAAGGCCCCGGTGACATGCACCGGGGCCTTCGACAAGAGCGGTAGCGGAGGGATTTGAACCCTCGGTGACTTGCGCCACACTCGCTTTCGAGGCGAGCTCCTTCGGCCGCTCGGACACGCTACCGGGAGAGAGCTTAGCCCAAGGTGGGCCGTGCTCTGAAATCGGTTATGGGTGAGCGTCCGCCGAGTACGTCCCGGAGCGCCGTGCGGAGCTGTTCAGCGGTCGCCCGGCCGGTCGCGGAAGAACGCCGTGAGCTGTTTGGAGCACTCCTCGCCCAGCACCCCGCTCACGACTTCGGGCCGGTGGTTGAGCCGACGGTCCCGCACGACGTCCCACAGTGAGCCGGCCGCGCCGGCCTTGTCGTCCCGGGCGCCGTAGACCACGCGCGCCACCCGCGACTGCACGAGCGCGCCGGCGCACATCGTGCACGGCTCCAACGTCACGACGAGCGTGCAGCCGGTCAGCCGCCACTCGCCGAGGACGGCGGCGGCCCTGCGGATCGCCAGCACCTCGGCGTGCGCCGTCGGGTCGCCCGTCGCCTCCCGCTCGTTGTGCCCGACGGCGAGGATCGTGCCTTCCCCGGAGAGGACGACGGCGCCGACCGGCACGTCGCCGCCCTGCGCCGCGCGGTCCGCCTCGCCGAGGGCAAGGCGCATCGACACCTCCCACGGACCGCGCACGGGATCGTTCCCCGGCACCGGTTCCGACGTGCGGTCCGGTGCCTGTTCGTCTGCCGGGTGGGGCACTAGCGCACGGTCTCCAGTACCTCGCCGGCGCCGAGCGCGTCCGCGATCTCCGACAGCGCGTCGGTCTCCAGCGCCAGCAGTTCCTTCTCGGACAGCCCGAGATCCGCGAGGATCTCGCGGTCGCCCGCCGGGCCCGTCGGCACGGTTTCGCCGGCCTGGGCGGGCAGGTCGACCGTGTCCGTCCCGTCCTCCTCCGGTTCTCCGTCCTCCGTACCGTCGAGGTCCAGCGCGTCGAGGTCGGCGGCGGGGTCGTCGTCGTCCCCGCCGAGCAGTTCGTTGGTGAGGATCTCCCCATAGGAGGAGCGTGCGGCAGCGGCCGCGTCCGAGACGAAGATCCGAGGGTCCTCCTCGCCCTCGACCCGGAGGACACCGAACCAGGCGTCCTCCTGCTCGATGAAGACGAGGACCGTGTCCTCGTCCACCGAGGCTTCGCGGGCCAGGTCGGTCAGATCCGACAGGGTCTCCACATCGTCGAGCTCTGTGTCGCTCGCTTCCCACCCGTCATGAGTGCGCGCGAGCAGTGCGGCGAAGTACACCGTGACTCTCCCACTGATCAGAGGTGTGACGACCGGCGGCGCGTTCTGCGATCGTGCCCCGCCCACTCGGAATCGTGGCAGAAAGAGGCGCGTTGCGAGAGGTCTTCCGTCGTTGCGTCGGCCATCAGTTCTTAAGGGGCTCGTAGGACGGTCTACCAGCGGAAGGTCCGCATGCGCATCTGCCGGCGCATCCGGGCGGCTCGGGCGCGTCGCGGCTGGACACGGTCGCGCAGCGCTTTGGCCTCGTTCAGTTCGCGCAGGAACTGGGCGCGTCGCCTGCGGCGCTCCCCTTCGTTCGCGATCTCCTCTTCCGGCTCCGGCTCGGACTCCGGCATCGGCCACACCACCCCACGGCTGTATCCGTTTTCCCCCAAGGACCTGTCCGCCGGGCACTTCCTCGGCCCTGCGGCCTGGGGAGACACCTCTCCACCTTCCCTCCGGAACCGTCCTTGATGCGAGTGCGGGCTACTGTTGACGCCATGCGGATCCACGTTGTCGACCACCCCCTGGTGGCGCACAAACTCACCACGCTGCGCGACAGGCGCACCGATTCCCCCACCTTCCGGCGGCTCGCCGACGAGCTGGTCACCCTGCTCGCCTACGAGGCCACCCGGGACGTGCGTACCGAGCAGGTCGACATCGAGACCCCGGTGACGGGCACGACCGGCGTGAAGCTGTCCCACCCGCGTCCGCTGGTGGTGCCGATCCTGCGGGCCGGTCTCGGCATGCTGGACGGCATGGTCCGGCTGCTGCCGACCGCCGAGGTGGGCTTCCTCGGGATGATCCGCAACGAGGAGACGCTCGAGGCGTCCACGTACGCGACGCGTATGCCGGAGGACCTTTCCGGGCGCCAGGTGTACGTGCTGGACCCGATGCTGGCGACGGGCGGGACGCTGGTCGCCGCGATCCGCGAGCTGATCAAGCGCGGCGCGGACGATGTGACCGCGGTCGTGCTGCTGGCGGCGCCGGAGGGCGTCGAGGTGATGGAGCGCGAGCTGGCGGGCACGCCGGTGACCGTCGTGACGGCCTCGGTGGACGAGCGCCTGAACGAGCACGGATACATCGTGCCGGGCCTCGGCGACGCGGGTGACCGCATGTACGGGTCCGCGGAGTAGCGGTCATTCAGTGATGCGGCCCGTCGCGCCGCAGGACAGCGGAAGGGCCGGAGAACTCCGGTCCTTCCGTCGTCCCTGGTCCGTGACTGCCTAGCACGTGCCGGAAGGCGCCGGCTTCGGCTGCGAGAGGGCCGCGAGGGCGACGTCCGCGTTCGCCTTCGCGTCGAGGGCCTTGAACGCGGTGCCGATGATGAAGTCGACGTCGGCCGTCCTGCGGGTGTCGGTCTTCGCCTGGAAGCCCTGCACCTGGGTGCCGAGCACCCGGAAGGCGCCGTTCTGGGCGGTGGTCGCTCCGAGCAGTACGGCGGTGCCGGGGACCTTCTTGTCGTAGGCCGCCGGTGCGTTCGCGACCTTGCCGATCTTGAAGCCACGTTTCTTCAACTCGTCGGCCGTCGACTTGGCCAGGCCGGCGCGCGGCGTCGCGTTGTAGACGTTCACCGTGATCTGGCGTGGCAGCGGCGGCGGGGGCGCCGCGGAGGGGGAGGGGGCGGGCTTGCACCGTGTGCCGCCACCGCTCGCCGAGGTCTTCGCGCCGCCGCCCGTGAACGCGTCGATGAGCTGCACCGTCCCCCAGCCTGCGAGGCCCAGCGCGGCCACCGCGGCGACAGCCGCAAGGACGATCCTGCGGCGGTTCCGGGGGCGTCGCATTCGTGGGTACTTGTCGCCCGTGATGCGGTACTTTCCGCCCATGCCGGGGGGAGTCAGCATGCTCATGGGCGCAGCGTAGTGCGGTGCGGTGGCTATGCCTACTAAACGATCAGTCGATTGCGTCCGTACGGTGCCGAAACGACCCCGAAAGGATCAGCCGCGGACCGTGGCCGACCCTCCTCGGGACACCACCGGCCGTCGCCGCGGCCACCGAGGTCGGGAGGCGCGGGGCCGGCTCAGCCCAGCTCGAGCACGCGGGCGTGCAGGACCTGACGCTGCTGGAGGGCCGCGCGCACGGCGCGGTGCAGGCCGTCCTCCAGATAGAGGTCGCCCTGCCACTTCACGACGTGGGCGAAGAGGTCTCCGTAGAACGTCGAGTCCTCTGCGAGCAGCGTCTCGAGATCCAGCTGTCCCTTGGTGGTCACGAGCTGATCGAGGCGGACCGGGCGCGGCGCGACATCCGCCCACTGCCGGGTGCTTTCCCGGCCGTGGTCGGGATACGGCCGCCCGTTACCGATGCGCTTGAAGATCACACGGAAAGCCTACCGGTCAAGAGGCTCATGGCGCAGCCATGGAACCGCGGCGCGATCCTGATCAATACTTTGCAAACCGGGTGAATGGGGTCTCCCGCTGTTCTTCCTCGCCCGTGTTCAAGGGACGTCCCCGGTGTCTCCGCGCCGCCGTGGGGGTGCTCCGGTGGGTGGGCACCGCCTTGAAGAGCGGGCACGGCCTGGTTCCCGGCAGGTCACGCCGAGCGTGCGGTGATTCGCCCGAAAGGGTCGGCGGCTTCTTCCTCCCGGGCCCCGGGAGTACGTGGCGGGGGTTCTCGCGGACCCTCCGTGGCACGGCGCGCCGCGGGCGAGGAGCCCGCGGCGCGCCGCGACCGGTGCGGCCTCGCGCCCGTCGTGGGCGGAGCGGCCGGTGTGGTGGGTGTTACTCGGTCACTTCGTGGTCGTGGCCGTCGTGCAGGCCGCCGCCGCTGCCCGCGTCGCCGTCCGTCGGGACGGTGGTGACCGGCTTGCGCAGCGAGCTGATGTCGTGGGCGTAGGTGCCCACGGCGTTGGCGATGATGCCGATGTTGACGGCGAACGCCTTCATGTTGATGTTGCTGATGTCGTCGCCCGCGGCGTGGTAGTTCACGTCGTACGCGATGCCCGCGGAGCCGCCGAACTTCTTGGCCTGCGCCTCGGTCTTGATGCCCTCCGCGCCGGTGAAGGTGCCGCCGGACGGGATGCCGACCTCGATGAACGGCCCGTAGTCGGAGCGGCCGGTGAAGTCGGTGCCCTCGTGCGGGGTGCCCCGCTTGTCGAGGAACTCGTTGATGTCACGCTCGAGCTGCGCGGAGCCCGCCGGGCCCGCGCCGGAACCGACGCCGTCGGAGTTGTCGCCGTCGTAGACGAAGAGTCCGTAGTTCGGCGACGCGATCATGTCGAAGTTGAGGTAGAGCTTGATCTCCTTCTTCCCCAGGCTGCTGAGGTTCGCGACGTAGTGCTCGGAGCCGAGCAGTCCGTTCTCCTCGGCCGACCACCAGGCGAAGCGCACCTTGTTGGTGGGCTGCTTCTCCCGCTTGGCGAGCTCCTCCGCGACCTCGAGCAGTCCGGCGGAGCCGGAGCCGTTGTCGTTGATGCCGGGGCCGGCGGTCACCGAGTCGAGGTGGGCGCCGAGCATCACCGTGTTGGCGGCGTTGCCCCGGCGGGTCTCCGCGATCACGTTGTTGGTGCTGCGCTTCTCCTGGAGCTCACGGACCTCGAAGGAGACCTCGAGCGGGCCCTTGGCGAGGTCGGCGGCGAGCTTCTCGCCCTCGGCCTGCGTGATGCCGCCCGTCGGGATCTTCGCGGAGGCCTGGTCGCCCAAGGTGCCGGAGAGGGTGCCCTCGGTGTTGTTGTAGACGATGGCGCCGACCGCGCCGGCGGCGGCCGCGGCGGCCTGCTTCTCGGCGAAGCTGCAGCCGCCACGCTTGATCAGCGCGATCTTGCCGGTGAAGGTGCCCGACGTGTAGTCGGCCGCCTCGCAGCCCGTCGTGTCGTCCACGGGCACCGCCGCCACAGCGGCCTTGATGCCGCCCACAGGAGTGGACTTGGTGTACGTCATGGCCGCGATCTCGACGTCACGCGGGGCCGGTGAGAGAACGGAGAGCTTCTCGGCGAGCGTCTCCGTGTAGATGAAGTCGAAGCGCTGGTACGAGACGTCGTACCCGTACTTCTTCATCTGCTGGTACACGTACGCGGCGGAGGCGTCGTGTCCGAGCGAGCCGGCGGCGCGGTGGCCGCCCGTGCTGTCCGCTATCTGCTGGAACTTCTCAAGGTGCTCGAATGCGTCGTCCGCGGACGACTTCTGGACCAGCTTCCGTGCCAGCTTCGACGCGTCCATGGCCGCCCGGTCGCCCGGGTCCTGACGGTGCGCAGCGGACGGGGAGGCGGACGCCAGCAGGAGCGGGGTCGCGAGTGCGGCAGCGGCCACGGTGGCCACGGCTCTGCGATGGGTTGCCTTCACAGAGGTCCTTCCCGATGTGAACGAGGGTTGAGGGGAAGCTAGCGATCTCTGTCGCCCCTGTGAACACTTGTGCCGTAACTCATGGCGCATTTCCCCCCATCAGCGCACGGAAGCGCTTCATCCACTTCAACTCCCGGTTCTTCAGGGCTTCCTGGGCGACTTCGTCGACTTGGTGGACTTGGCCGTCTTGGCCGTCTTCGTCGCCTTCAGGGTCCTGGCGGTCTGCGTGGCCTTGGCGGCCTTGGCGGCGGCCTTCTTCTCCTGCTTGTACGCCCGCACCCTGGCGAGCGATTCGGGGCCGGTGATGTCGGCCGCCGACCGGTAGGAGTCCTTCTCGCCGTACGCGCCGGCCGCCTCCCGCCAGCCCTCCGGACGTACGCCGTACTGCTTGCCCAGGAGGGCCAGAAAGATCTGCGCCTTCTGCTCGCCGAAGCCCGGGAGCGCCTTCAGCCTCGCCAGAAGATCCGCGCCGTCGGCCGCTTCGGTCCAGACGGCGCTCGCGTCGCCGCCGTACTCGTCGACGAGGAACCGGCACAGTTCCTGGACCCGCTTGGCCATCGACGCCGGGTAGCGGTGGACCGCCGGCCTCTCCCGCAGAAGTTCGGTGAAGGCGTCCGGGTCGTAGGCGGCGATCTCTGCGGCGTCGAGATCGTCGGTGCCCAGCCGCTGCGCCACGGTGTACGGGCCGGTGAACGCCCACTCCATGGGGATCTGCTGGTCGAGGAGCATCCCGATCAGGGCGGCGAGAGGGCTGCGGCCGAGGAGTTCGTCGGCCTCCGGTTGCTGGGCGAGGTGAATCGTGGCTTCCATGCCCCGATGATCACCCGGCCGCCGGTGCGCCGCCAGCGAAGCGTCCGGCGGCTGAAGGCCGGTGAGGCCCGGGCCGCGCGGGTGTCACGGGCTCAGCCGGTCGGCCCTGGCCCGCAGGTAGCGGGCCTCCGGGATGCTCAGGGTCATGGCGGCCGCCGAGCGGTAGGCGGCACGGGCCGCCTCGAGGTCGCCCGCCTTCTCCAGCAGGTGCGCCCGTACGGACTCCAGCCGGTGGTTGCCGCTCAGCCCCTCCTCCAGGCGGGCCACTTCGGTGAGACCGGCACGCGGGCCGTGCACCATGGCCGTCGCGACCGCCCGGCCGAGCTCGGCCATCGGTTCGGGGGCGCGGGCGACGAGAACGTCGTAGAGCGCGAGGATCTGCGGCCAGTCCGTCCCGGCGGCGCTCGGGGCTTCGTCGTGCAACGCGGCGATCGCCGCCTGCAGTTGGTACGGACCCGCCGGACCCTGCGTCAGCGCCTCCTCCACCAGTCGGGTGCCCTCGGCGATCGCCGCGCGGTCCCAGCGGGTGCGGTCCTGCTCGTCGAGTGGGATCAGCTCTCCGTGCGGGCCGGTGCGGGCGGCGCTGCGGGCGTCCGTGAGCAGCATCAGCGCCAGCAGCCCGGTCACCGCGCCTTCCTCCGGCAGCAGCCGGCGGACGGCACGAGCCAGGCGGATCGCCTCCGCCGCCAGGTCGGCGCGGTGCAGGTGGCGGCCGGAGGTCGCCGTGTACCCCTCGTTGAAGATCAGATAGAGCACCTGCAGCACGGCGGCGAGGCGGGCGTCGCGGTCCGCCGCGCCGGGCTGCCGGAACGGCAGACCTCGTATCCGCTGCTTCGCCCGGCTGATCCGCTGCGCCATGGTGGCCTCCGGCACCAGGTGCGCGCGGGCGATCTCGGCGGTCGTCAGACCACCGACGGCCCGCAGGGTGAGCGCGATCTGCGCCGCCGGGGCCAGCCCAGGGTGGCAGCACAGGAACAGCAGCGTGAGGGTGTCGTCGTCGGCGGGTGCGCGGGACTCACCGGGCGGCGGTGCCGTGAAGGCGTCCCGCGGGGCGAGCCGGCCGGCCGTCTCCTCGCGCCGGTGCCGAGCCTCCTCGCTGCGCAGCAGGTCCGTCAGGCGACGGGAGGCGACCCTGATCAGCCAGCCGCGCGGGTTCTCCGGGACGCCGCTCCCCGGCCACTGCTGCGCCGCCGCCAGCAGCGCCTCCTGAACGGCGTCCTCCGCCAGGTCGAAGTGGCCGTACCGGCGCACCAGCGCGCCGAGGACCTGCGGCGCGTGCAGGCGCAGCAGGCCCTCGACCCGGCCGGGATCAGCAGACATCGCCTCCGCCGTCCATGATCTGCCGGATCACCACGGGGTATTCGACGGTGCCTTCGGGGACCGGGCACTGGGTGATGCGGGACGCGATCTCCGTCACGCGGTCCAGGCTCTCGCACTCCAGGACCCAGTACCCGGCGAGCACCTCCTTCGTCTCGCCGTACGGCCCGTCCGTCACCACCGGCCGGCCGTCCTTGCCGGACAGGACGTGCCGGGTCTGCGCCGGCGCGGCCAGGCCCTGCCCGTCGACGAGCTCGCCGGACTCGGCGAGGTCGTCGTTGATGCTCTGCATGAACGAGAACATCGCCTGGATCTCCTTCTCGTTCCAGGCCGGGGCGTGCTCGGAGCCGTTGCCGCTCATCGCCTCGTAGTCCGCCTGCGTTCCCTGAATCATCACCAGGTACTTCATGACTCGCTCCTTGTGGCCGGTCGGTCGCCCCCTTCGGGCAACTCTCACAGGAGACGTCGGAGACGTCGGCGCGTTCTCGACACGACGCGGCAGAATTTTTCGCGGACCGCGGCGAAGCCGCCCCCGGAGGGGCGGACGCGCGAACGCCGGCCCCGGGAGAAGTCCCGGGACCGGCGCCGGCCGGAGAGTTCCGGCCCTGCTGTCGGACGGATGTCAGTTGGCGTCGACCAGGTCGTGCGCCGGCACCTTCACCGTGCGGGCGCCCGGCTTGCCGCCCAGCACGACCTTGCGGAGTGCGCTGTTGTTGTCGAGATCGGTCTCCTGCAGCCGCTTCTCCGGGTTGGCCAGCACCTGGATGTAGTAGGTGCCGTTGGGCAGGTCGGTGATGTCGAAGGACTGGCCCGGCAGGTCCTGGGTGTAGGTGTCGCCGGAGCCCACGTCCAGCACCTCACGGACGGAGATCGAGTTCTCCTGGCCGCACGCGGTGGACAGGTCCGTGTTCTCCGGGTGCCAGTTGGCGTTCTTCACCGTGTAGTCGACGGCGTCGGTGTTGGCCAGGCAGAAGGCCTCCTTGCCGCTGCGCACCGCTTCCTTCTGGTCGGCCTTGAGCAGCCGGTAACTGGCGAAGTCGGTGAAGTGCCAGTGCTCGTGACCCGGCCGCGGGTCCCACTCCATGGTGCCGGTCGGGGCGTAGCCGACCTGCTTGCCCTTGGCGTCGTAGAAGTACTGGTAGGCGTCCATCAGCTTCTTGCCGGGGGAGCGGAATCCGTCCACCACCAGCTGCGCGGGGCCCGCGTTCCACACGTTGGCGCTGAACGCCAGGTAGTCCTTGCCGGGGACGTCGTCCCCGCCGTCGCTGATCTGGATGCCGTACGCCGGCAGCGACCGCAGGTCCGGCTTCGGCACGTCAGGCACGGACGCCTTGCCGGTCGGCCGGTTCGCGTTGGGCGACAGCGCGGGGGCCTGCCGGGAGCCGTCGGTCCGCCCGGCCCCGTCACCTGCCTGCGCGGCCTTGAGAGCGGCCTTCTTGATCGCCCAGGGCACGGCGGGCGGAGCGGACGGGTAGGGCCCGTGGCCGGCGTTGTACGAGGGGCCGGCGCCGCTCGTGGGCGCCGCGGGAGCGGCGGCGCGCGTAGCGCTGTGTCCCGAGTGGCCGGCCGCGTGGCCCGCGTGCTCCTTGGCCGCGGACGCGCGCGCGCCCTCCTCCCAGCTGCGCTCCCGCACGGTCACGCTGATCGTCTGCGGCTTGTCCGCGATGCCGAACAGGTCCCGGTAGCGCTTCGCCACGGACACCTTCGCGGTGTACTTGCCGGCCGGCAGGGCGACCGGGGCGGTGTAGAAGCCGGAGTACGTGTTGGACGCCCAGCCGTTCTCCACACCCCACACCGAGCCGAGCGTGAAGGGGTTCGTGGGACAGCTCTGCGGATACTTCGACTTCGCAGGGGCGTCGGGGCGGACCCGGCCGGAGGCGTTGTTCGGGCAGAACGCCTCGTCCTTGGTCACCACGGTCTTGCCGGCCGCGTCGGTGACCGTGATCCGGACGAAGCCGGGAAGCCCGGAGAAGTCCTTCACGAGCCCGGCGGGCAGCGTCTTGGTCCTGGGTGCCTTGTTGCCCTGCCGGATGATCTGCGTGGCGACGACCGGGTCCTTGTAGGACTTGCGGGTCACCTTGAGCTCGAGCGGGCCGTTCTCGGCGGTGAGGTAGGTCCCGAGGTCGAGGTAGACGCCGGGCTCTTCCTTCCAGGAGTCGAGGGTGACCGACGTGGAGGCGGCGATCAGACTGAACTTCGGCTTGGTCTGTGCCTTCCGGGCGTCGGGTGCTGCGGCGACGACACCGGCGGTGACGGCGATCGCCGCGCCCGCGGCGATCGCGGGGCGCCACAGGCGGGCATGGTGGGATCTGGTCATCAATCCTCATATCCGAGTGCCTGACGGGACATGGATCAACAGCCCGCTCGCATGACCGGCCGCCCCGTCGAAACGACGCGGCCCCCCGTCGCGAAGCTGTGTCCCGCCTGTGAGAGTCGAAGGACGGCCCTGTCGGTTGTCTGGGGCCGTTCAGCTCGCGGATGGTTGGCCGGAACCATGCCGTTTTCGCCGGATCCGGCCGACATCACAGGGATCCCGCCCGCAGGGCTCCCGGCCCGTGCTACGCCGCCGTGTTCGGCCACCCCGGGACGGCGAACGTCGAAGGGCCCACCGCGAACGGTGGGGCCCTTCGACATCGTGCCGCCAGGACGTCGTACCCGACCCGGTCCGCGCCTGGCCGTCCACCGGGTCAGAGGGCGGCGAGGCAGATGGCGGTGTAGTGCGCCGCGAAGGCCGTCACAGTGAGTGCGTGGAAGACCTCGTGGTACCCGAACCAGCGGGGTGAGGGGTCTGGGCGCTGCAGGGCGTAGACGACTGCGCCGGCGCTGTAGAGAAGACCGCCGGCCACGATCAATATCAGTACGGCTGTCCCGCCGGTGTGCAGGAAGTCGGGCAGGTAGCGCACCGGTGCCCAGCCCAGGGCCAGGTAGCAGGGCGTGTACAGCCAACGGGGAGCCCCGACCCACAGCACGCGGAAGACGACGCCGGCCAGCGCGCCCGTCCATACGATCCACAGCAGGACCGTCCGCTGACCCGGCGCGAGCAGGAGTACGGCCAGGGGAGTGCAGGTGCCGGCGATGATCAGGAAGATGTTGGCGTGGTCGAGGCGCCGCAGGACGGCCTCGCCGAGCGGCCCCCAGGTGCCGCGGTGGTACACCGCGCTCGTTCCGAACAGCAGCCAGGCGGTGACGGCGTACACGCCACAGGCAAGGACCGCCTGCGGCGTGCGGGCCAGAAGGATGAGGAAGACGCCTGCGATCAGCGAGGCGGGAACCATCCCCGCGTGGAGCCAGCCGCGCAGCTTCGGTTTGAGCGGCTCCATGATGTCGGCTGCCCGCTCCACGAGAGCATCGACAGGGCCGGATTCTTCTCCCGCCCTGTCACCGGTCGATTCGGCCGGCCGGGCTGTTCCGCTGTCGGGGTGCGGCGGGCCGGAGGAGGCATGGTCATGTGCTGGGACGTGGGGATCATGGGCAGCCATGCGGTCATGCTAAGCAGCGTTCGACGGCGGCCTGATCTCGGATCTGCAGAAAAGCTACCCCTCATGCACTCCAAAATCTGTTCCCGCCGAAGTAGACATTGTGTGGCTCTGTGGCTATGGTTTCTCTCGTAGTCAAGGTCGAAGGGCCCGGCCAGACATGAACTGGCGGGCAGCAGTACTGAGTTCGCAGTGCGGTGCGGTGGTGGAGTACCGAAGCCAGGGTTGTTGCAGGATGGCGACGGGACTGACGGCCGTACCGGGTGGCCCGACAGGGGCTGCCATGAGCAGTACCGCAGTAAGTGCAGTAGGCAGTACCAGCAGTCGGTACACAGAGGTCTCTCAGTAAAGGCGCCGGGCTGCAGGCGCGCGTGCTGAGAGGTTCGGCAGTGGGGTTCCGAGCCGGAGCAGATGCAGGACGGGCGACGAGGCCGGCTGCCGGACAAGGTGGCTTCCTGGAGCCACCAGCAGGTCGCAGTTCAGCAGTGCAAGCAGTACCGCAGTTCGCAGTATCAGTAGTTGGTTCAGAGGGAAGAACGGAGGAGTCGAGCGCCATCAGGATCGCCCGGACAAGAAGGATCGAGTCCGGGTACCGCAAGACCCCGGATAGGCAGGTGGTCCCCGGTCACGCATCCGCGATCCCCGCGCGTCCGCCCGACTTTCGGGCCGGTCCGCGGACCCAGTAGGCCGGCGCAGCACTAGGGCCGGCAGATGGTGTAGCAATTCCTTCGGGGCCCTGGTGCCGTACGGCACCAGGGCCCCTCCATGCGTTGCCCGGTCCCCGATACGTTCCACAACGAGGTGAGATGACAGCAGACGACCCGCTTGGCCGTCTTGAAGACGACGACTACCCCGCCTACACGATGGGGCGAGCAGCCGAGATGCTCGGCACCACCCCCGCCTTCCTGCGGGCCATCGGCGAAGCAAGGCTGATCACTCCGCTGCGCTCGGAAGGTGGCCACCGCCGCTACTCCCGTTACCAGTTGAGGGTCGCCGCCCGAGCCCGCGAAATTGTGGACCAGGGGACCCCTATCGACGCTGCGTGCCGGATCGTGATCCTCGAGGACCAACTCGAGGAAGCGCAGCGACTCAACGCCGAATACCGCCGCTCCGTAACCGACCAGCACCCTCGGACCGCAGCCTGACATGAGAGCGCCTGCCACCGCGCGCAGGCGCCGCAGCCCTCCGTGTCTCTCGACGGCCGCCCGCGCCCTGGCGGCGCAACCACAGGAACCGAGGGTCCCGTGAACCTTCGACGGAACCCTTGGTGCGTTGTGCACAGGTCGAGATCGGTCGGCTACTGCCCCCACGGTGAGCAGGCCAGGAGGGAGCACACGCCGACACGTCCCGTGCCGGGCGGCGTACGGCCGGCCTGCCGGATCCGCTGATCAAAGTGCTCCGCCACCCCCAGGAGGAGCAGGCGGCGGAGCGAACGGCGGCCGGCAGTGAAGAAGGTCGCCCAGCGGGTCGGCGACATGCTCCGGGAGCCGCCGAAGGCAACTGGGGCGGGCAACGTCGAAGGGCCCCACCGCGAACGGTGGGGCCCTTCGACTTCGTGCCCGGTGAGGCACTGGCGGAGGATACGAGATTCGAACTCGTGAGGGGTTGCCCCCAACACGCTTTCCAAGCGTGCGCCCTAGGCCACTAGGCGAATCCTCCGCCGCAAACAATACAAGACGTTGAGGAGTGCTCGCGAACCCCTTCCCGATCTACGTTCCCGATCTCGTCCGGGGGTCATGACCACCCCCTGGTATCGGGTAGCCTGGGTGCAGCCCCTCACGTGGCGCTATCTGACTGAACTCCCCCAGGGCCGGAAGGCAGCAAGGGTAGGTCGGCTCTGGCGGGTGCGTGGGGGGCGCTTGCGTTCCCGGGGGATCCGGGGCGGCTCCGGTTGTCCGTGGGCCCCGATAACCTCGTAGGTGTGTCGTCCCTTGCGCTGTACCGCCGCTACCGCCCCGAGTCGTTCGCAGAGGTCATCGGTCAGGAGCATGTCACTGACCCGCTCCAGCAGGCCCTGCGCAACAACCGGGTCAATCACGCGTACCTGTTCAGCGGGCCGCGCGGCTGCGGAAAGACGACCAGCGCCCGCATCCTCGCCCGTTGTCTGAACTGCGAGCAGGGGCCGACGCCGACGCCCTGCGGCGAGTGCCAGTCCTGCCAGGACCTGGCGCGCACCGGACCCGGGTCCATCGACGTCATCGAGATCGACGCCGCCTCGCACGGTGGTGTGGACGACGCGCGTGAGCTGCGCGAGAAGGCCTTCTTCGGCCCCGCGAGCAGCCGGTACAAGATCTACATCATCGACGAGGCCCACATGGTCACCCCGGCGGGATTCAACGCCCTGCTGAAGGTGGTCGAGGAGCCCCCGGAGCACCTGAAGTTCATTTTCGCGACAACCGAGCCCGAGAAGGTCATCGGCACCATCCGGTCGCGTACGCACCACTACCCGTTCCGCCTCGTCCCGCCCGGGACGCTCCGGACGTATCTGGCGGAGGTGTGCGGCCGGGAGGGCATCCCGGTGGAGGACGGCGTGCTCCCGCTGGTGGTACGGGCCGGCGCGGGGTCGGTACGTGACTCCATGTCCGTCATGGACCAGCTGCTCGCCGGCGCCGCCGACGACGGTGTGACATACGCCATGGCGACGGCCCTGCTCGGCTACACGGACGGTTCGCTGCTCGACTCCGTCGTGGACGCCTTCGCGGCGGGTGACGGAGCCGCCGCCTTCGAGGTCGTGGACCGCGTCATCGAAGGCGGGAACGACCCGCGCCGGTTCGTCGCGGACCTGTTGGAGCGGCTGCGCGACCTGGTGATCCTCGCCGCCGTGCCGGACGCGGGCACCAAGGGGCTGATCGACGCCCCGGCGGACGTGGTCGAGCGGATGCAGGCGCAGGCCGCCGTGTTCGGCGCCGCCGAGCTCAGCAGGGCCGCGGACCTGGTCAACACGGGCCTGACCGAGATGCGGGGAGCCACGTCGCCGCGGCTCCAGCTGGAGCTGATCTGCGCCCGGGTGCTGCTGCCGGCGGCCTTCGACGACGAGCGGTCGGTGCGGGCCCGGCTGGACCGCCTGGAGCGGGGGGCGACGTTCTCGCCCGGTGGCCAGGGCCCCGCCATGGGATACGTGCCCGGGCCGGACGCCCAGGCGCACGCGCCCGTCCCGCCGGGTGCCGGCCCCGCCGCCGCCCGTGCCGCGGCGCGCGGCGACGCGGCGCCCACGGTTCCCGCGCCTGCCCCGTCGCCGTCGCCTGCGCCCGAGCCGGTCGCGCCGCCCGTCGGGCAGCAGCCTCAGCAGGCGCCCCAGCAACCCCAGCGGCCGCCGCAGCCGGAGCCGCACCAGCAGCCCCAGCCGCAGCCGGCCGCCTCCCGCCCCGGTGCCTGGCCCGGGACCGCAGGCCCGGCCGGGGCTCCCGCGGAGCCGGCCCGTCGGCCCGGCGGCTGGCCCACGGCCTCCGCCCCCGGCCAGGGCGCGCCGCAGCCTGCCGCGCCGGCCCCCGCGCCCGCACCGGCCGCCGCGCCCGCCCCGGCCCCTGCGGCGACGCCCGGCGCCGGCCTGGCCCAGGGCGCCGGCCAGGTGCGGAACATGTGGCCGGAGATCCTGGAGGCGGTCAAGAACCGCCGTCGCTTCACCTGGATCCTGCTCAGTCAGAACGCGCAGGTGACCGGCTTCGACGGCACGACCCTCCAGCTGGGCTTCATCAACGCCGGCGCCAGGGACAACTTCGCGAGCAGCGGCAGCGAAGAGGTCCTGAAGCAGGCGCTCGCCGAGCAGTTCAACGTGCAGTGGAAGGTCGAGGCGATCGTCGACCCGTCCGGCGGCTCCGGCGGCCCGGGCGGCACCGCACCCCCGGCGGGCGGCCCCGGCGGCTGCGGCAGCCAGGGCGGCTACGGCCAGGGCAGGCCGCAGCCCGCCGCCCCCGCCCCCCAGCCCGCCCCCGCCGCACCGGCGCCGCAGTTCGACCGTGCCCCGTCGCAGCCGTCGCAGCCGTCGCACCAGGCGTCCGCACAGGCCGCCCCGGCGCCCGCGCCGCAGTCCTCGCCGGAGCCGCCCAGGTCCGCGGAGCCGTACGGACGGCCCTCGGTGTCCATCGAGGACGACGTTCCGGAGGAGGACGATCCGGACCTGGTCGACTCCGCGCTGTCCGGCCACGACCTCATCGTGCGCGAGCTCGGTGCCACGGTCGTGGAGGAATATACGAACGAGTAGCGGCCCCCGTCTCGGAGGCCCGTACGACGGGCAGTGGTCTGCGGCGGTTAGGCTGACTGCCGTGAAGGTCCTCGTCATCGGCGGCGGCGCCCGCGAACATGCCCTGTGCCGCTCTCTGTCCCTCGATCCCGACGTCACCGCTCTGCACTGCGCGCCCGGAAACGCCGGTATCGCTGAGGTCGCCGAGCTCCATCCGGTCGACCAGATGGACGGCGCGGCCGTCGCGGAGCTGGCCACCGGGCTCGGAGCCGGGCTGGTCGTCGTCGGCCCCGAGGCTCCCCTCGTCGCCGGTGTCGCCGACGCCGTGCGCCGGGTGGGAATCCCCTGCTTCGGCCCCTCCAAGGAGGCGGCGCAGCTCGAGGGCTCCAAGGCCTTCGCGAAGGACGTGATGGCCGCGGCCGAGGTGCCGACCGCCCGCAGCTACGTCTGCACGACCGCGGAGGAGATCGACGAGGCGCTCGACGCCTTCGGAGCTCCGTACGTCGTCAAGGACGACGGCCTGGCGGCCGGCAAGGGTGTCGTCGTCACCGACGACGTCGCCGCCGCCCGCGAGCACGCGCTGGCCTGCGGCCGGGTCGTGATCGAGGAGTTCCTCGACGGTCCCGAGGTCTCCCTGTTCGCCATCACCGACGGCGAGACGGTACTTCCCCTCCAGCCCGCGCAGGACTTCAAGCGCGCCCTCGACGACGACGAGGGCCCCAACACGGGCGGCATGGGCGCCTACTCGCCGCTGCCCTGGGCCGACCCGAAGCTGGTCGACGAGGTCATGGCGAGCGTGCTCCAGCCGACCGTCGACGAGCTGCGCCGCCGTGGAACCCCGTTCTCCGGCCTGCTGTACGCGGGGCTGGCGATCACCTCGCGCGGTGTGCGGGTGATCGAGTTCAACGCCCGCTTCGGCGACCCCGAGACGCAGGTCGTCCTGGCCCGTCTCAAGACGCCGCTGGCGCGTGTCCTGCTCCATGCGGCCAAGGGCACGCTGGACACGGAGCCGCCGCTCACCTGGCGCGACGACGCGGCCGTGACCGTCGTGGTGGCCTCCCACAACTATCCGGGCACCCCGCGCACCGGCGACCCGATCGAGGGCCTCGAGGACGTCGCGGCCGAGGACGCTCCCCACGCGTATGTGCTGCACGCCGGTACGAAGCGGGACGGCGACGCGGTCGTGAGCGCCGGCGGCCGGGTGCTGTCGGTCACGGCGACAGGCAAGGACCTCACCGAAGCCCGTGAGCGGGCCTACCGCGCCGTGGGCAGGATCCGTCTCGACGGGTCCCAGCACCGTACGGACATCGCCCGCAAGGCCGCGGAGGCGCAGCCCGGCGCCTGAGCCGGGATCCGGTCGCGCGTGCACCTGGCCGGCGCCTGAGCCGGTCCGGCCGCCCTCGCTCCCGGGCCCGCCTGCGCGACGCCCCGACCGTGCGACGCCCTCGCCCCGAGCCCGGCCACGCGCCCGCCCTCGCGAGGTCCGCGGGGCCGCCGGGTGACGCCGCGCACCGCCTTACGACGCCCGCCCGGACATTCCTTCCGGGCGGGCGATCCTTTGCCCAAAGCCATTCCATCGAGTGACGGCTTCCTCATCCGGATGACGGCCGCCGAAGCCCCAACTATGGTGCGGCGCAAGCATTCCGGCACTTGGCCCACCGGCATTGCGATGTCAGTGGGCGATGCCACAGTGGGGGAGTGACCAACACCGTCGCAGGGCAGAGGGGGTGAGGTCCGGCCGTGTCCGGTACCGGTATCGGTGAGTCGATGGGCGCCAGGGGCGCCCGCGCCAAGGCACTGGCCGTGCTGCGTATCCGCAGCAGGGCGGTCGCGGTGGCACTTCTCCCGGCGGCCGTCGCCGTCGTCCTGTTCGCAGGCGGGGCGACGGGACACATGGAGGGCGGCGGCTGGGACGTCGCCCGCTGGGTCGTCACGGTCTGCGCGCTTGTCGTGCTGGTGACCGCCGCGGCCGTGACCGCGGTGATCGTGCGTGCCTCCCCTGCCCTGAGCCCGACCGTGGAGCTGCCGGAGCGTTCCGCCCCGGATCTCTACCGGCTGGTGAGGGACCTGGCGGAGCGCCTCGAGGTGCCCGCGCCGTCCGCGTTGGCGCTCACTCCGGACTGCGACAGCTGGCTCGAGGACCGGTCGCACCCCGCGCACTCGATATCGGGTGCCCGGCGGCGCACGGGCGAGGCCCCGGTGCTGGTCATCGGTTCGCCGTTCCTGTGGTGGATGCGGGTGGCCGAGCTGCGCGCGGTGCTCGCGCCGGTCGTCGCGGGCACCGGGTCCGCCGCCGACCCCGACATAGCCGCCGCCCGCCGTTTCGTCCGGGGGCTGGACGCGGTCGTGGCCGATGCCGCCCGTCCCGGACAGGGCACGACGCGCAAGCTGCTCTCCGGCTTCGTCGGCAGGACCGCGCGGCTGCTGCTCCGCAGCTGTCAGGACCACGCCGCAGGCATGGAGCGCTGGGTCGCCGCGGCCGCTTCCGAGCGTGCACAGGCTGTGGACTACGGGCTGCGGATCGTGGCCCAGGAGCAGGTCGGCCTGGCCTACGCGGGCTGGGACCGGCTGCTGACGAGGGTGGCGCTGCCCGCCTGGCGGATGGGCCGATGGCCGTCCCGGCTGGACGCAGGTGTCGTGTCCGCCCTGACCGAGCTGTCGCGCCGGGACCGCCTCGCGGAAGGCTTCACCTCGCGCCTCGGCGAGCGCCCCGCCTGCGACCTGCTGGAGGAGCCGGGCGCGGTCGACGAGGCGGCGTCGCTGCTGGCGGCTCGTCTCTTCCACGGCGGCCCCGCCGGCCAGGGCCCCGACTGGGCGCCGGTCGACTGGCAGCGCTATCCGGAAGAGGTGGTGGACCGGAAGTGGCGTACGGAAGCGGCGCGTATCCATCAGGTTCTCGACGAACTGGGCGTCGCGCCGTCGACGGGGCCGCAGGGGCCGACACTGGTCCGGGTCATGGACCACCTGTCCGCGCGGCCCGGTGGAGAGGCGAGCGAGGCGCTGGCCGCCGTGCTGACCGCCCGGGTGGCGCGTGAGGAGGCACTCGTGGAGACGCCGGCGGAGGCCGGGCGGGAACCGGTGGACGCGTCCGAGGACGCCCTGGCCCTCTGGGGCGGGGGCGATCCGCTGCCCCTCATGCCGCTTCAGCCGCCGCGGACCGGCCGCGAGCTGCTCGCCGACCATGTCGTCGCGATGGTGTGCTGCACGGCGGTCGACACCGTCGGCGCGGCGCCGGGGCTCGACTGGCTCGACGGTCCGGCGCTCCTGGTCGACGGCGAGCGCCGGGCGGACCTGGCGGCGCCCGTGCTGAGCCTGGTGGAGGACGGTGACGCGCAGCCGCTGCGGGTCTGGCTGGGCTCGCTCGGCGTCCGCCCGGAAAAGCCGGTCCGCCTTTTCTGAACGGGGCCGCCCGCCGGAGCGGGCCGGTCGCTATCCGGAGCGATCTCTTCCGGTTCCGGTCTCCCCGCCGTCAATTCGCGACGAACGGTGACGGAGTGCATGCGTAATGTGATGTGCTGGAGACCGGCGCTGAACGGCTCGGCGCGGCGCGGTTGTCACAGGGGCACCGAGAGAGGGGGCAGGCATGGGGGCGGACCAGATCCGGCGATGGGAATCGGGCGCTCTCGCGCACGCCGTCTCCGATCCTTTCGGCCAGGGCCCGCTGCCCTGGCTGCGCGGCAGTGAGAACTACTTCGACGACACCGGCCAGGTGGTCCCCTGGTACGCGGATCCGAGCCTGGCCCGCGGCGGCTCCGGCGGCCCCCGTACCGCGGACGACGTGCGCCGTCAGATCAAGGGCTTCGTGAGTCCCGGAGCCGCCGCACCCGGTGAGGCCGTCGACTTCCACATCACGGTGGACCCGCCGCAGCAGTTCTCCGTCGACGTCTACCGGATCGGCCACTACGGGGGCGACGGCGCCGCGAAGATCACTACGAGTCCCCGGCTCTCCGGGATCGTCCAGCCTCCCCCGCTCACCGCCGACCGCACGGTCTCCTGCCATCACTGGTGGCTCTCGTGGCGGCTCCAGATCCCCTCGTACTGGTCCATCGGCGCTTACGTCGCCGTGCTGACCACCCTGGACGGGTACCGCTCCCACATCCCCTTCACGGTCCGCGACGACCATCCCGCGGACCTGCTTCTGCTGCTGCCCGACATCACCTGGCAGGCGTACAACCTCTATCCGGAGGACGGCCGCACCGGCGCGAGCCTCTATCACGCCTGGGACGAGGACGGCAGGCTGCTGGGCGAGGAGGACGCCGCGACCACGGTGTCCTTCGACCGTCCGTACGCGGGGGCCGGCCTCCCCCTCCACGTCGGCCACGCCTACGACTTCATCCGCTGGGCCGAGCGGTACGGCTACGACCTCGCCTACGCCGACACCCGCGACCTGCACGCCGGACGCGTCGACCCGGCCCGCTACCGCGGCCTGGTCTTCCCCGGCCATGACGAGTACTGGTCGGCCCCCATGCGCCGGGCGGTGGAGCTGGCCCGCGACCGGGGGACCTCGCTCGTCTTCCTCTCCGCCAACACCATGTACTGGCAGGTCGAGCTCTCCCCGTCGCCGTCCGGCATGCCCGACCGGCTGCTGACCTGCCGCAAGCGCCGCGGCCCCGGAAAGCCGGCGTTGTGGCGGGAGGTGGACCGCGCCGAGCAGCAGCTGCTGGGCATCCAGTACGCGGGCCGGGTGCCGGACCCGTCCCCGCTGGTCGTGCGCAACGCGGACCACTGGCTGTGGGAGGCCACCGGCGCGGGGGAGGGCGACGAGCTGCCCGGCCTGGTCGCCGGAGAGGCCGACCGGTACTTCCCGCGCACGGCGCTGCCCGAGCACGAGCGCCGGATCCTGCTCGCCCACTCCCCGTACCGGGACAGCGACGGCACGGTCCGCCACCAGGAGACCTCCCTCTACCGGGCACCGTCCGGCGCCCTGGTCTTCGCCTCCGGCACCTTCGCGTGGTCCCCCGCCCTGGACCGTCCCGGCCATGTCGACACCCGGATCCAGCGGGCGACCGCCAATCTCCTGGACCGCATCTGCAAGCGTGACTAGTCCCTCTCCGGACGCATCGAGGCGCGGTGGGCCGGCGGCATCTCGCCGGCCGGCCGGGCCGCCGCCGGGGCCTCCCGCACCCTGACCAGGTGGGTCCCGCCCGCGTACGGGACAATCGGAGCTGTTGTTCATATTCACGGGGAGGAACCGTGTCCGGATTCGTCGAAAAGCCCGAGCCGCTGCAGGTGCCGGGCCTGGTGCATCTGCACACCGGCAAGGTGCGCGACCTGTACCAGAACGAGGCGGGCGACCTCGTGATGGTCGCCAGCGATCGCATGTCGGCGTACGACTGGGTGCTGCCCACCGAGATCCCCGACAAGGGCCGGGTCCTCACCCAGCTCTCGCTGTGGTGGTTCGAGCGGCTCGAGGACCTGATCGGCAACCACGTCATCTCCACGGAGCTGCCGCCCGGCGCGCCCGCGGACTGGGCCGGCCGCACCATGGTGTGCAAGTCGCTGCGCATGGTCCCGGTCGAGTGCGTGGCCCGCGGCTACCTCACCGGATCGGGCCTCGCCGAATACCGGGAGAGCCGCACCGTGTGCGGGCTGGCGCTCCCCGAGGGGCTGAGCGACGGTTCCGAGCTCCCCGCCCCGATCTTCACGCCCGCGACCAAGGCCGCCGTCGGGGAGCACGACGAGAACGTGAGCTACGAGGAGGTCGCCCGCCAGGTCGGTGCCGAGACCGCCGCCCACCTGCGCCAGTCGACCCTCGCCGTGTACTCCCGGGCCCGTGACATCGCGCGCGACCGGGGCATCATCCTGGCCGACACGAAGTTCGAGTTCGGCTTCGACGGTGACGCGCTGGTCATCGCCGACGAGGTGCTCACCCCGGACTCGTCCCGATTCTGGCCGGCGGCGAGCTGGCAGCCGGGCCGCGCCCAGCCGTCGTACGACAAGCAGTACGTCCGGGACTGGCTGACCTCGCCCGAGTCGGGCTGGGACCGCAAGAGCGAGCAGCCGCCGCCCGCACTGCCGCAGGAGGTCGTGGACGCGACCCGCGCCAAGTACGTGGAGGCCTACGAGCTCCTGACCGGTGCGACCTGGTCCTAGCGGGACCTCAGGACATGAAGAAGCCCCCGGCGAGAACGCCGGGGGCTTCTTTCCTTGAGCGGACGACGAGATTCGAACTCGCGACCCTCACCTTGGCAAGGTGATGCTCTACCAACTGAGCCACGTCCGCATGCGCCGTAGCGCGGAGACCACTATACCCAAACTCGGCGGTGCGCGAGACGCGCCGCCGTCCGAAGCTCTCCTCGAAGGCCGGCGAAGGCCCGGCACGGGCCCGGCAGCGGCCGGACACGAGGGCTTTCCGCGCCGCCGCCAGATCCGGTGAGACCTCCTCGCGACGGCAGCCGGCGCGATCGGTCGCCGATCACCTCGGCTTTCGGCATGGCCGGAAGCGAGCGCACGCCGACCGGTCACCGGCGGCCAACGCGCCCTCCCCGTAAGGCTTTCGGGCAAACCCGGCCGGGACACCACCGTGGCGCCCGGATGCCGGCGTCATTCCGGGGAGCCCTTCCCGCAGCCGTCACGAGGACTCCGCGCGGGGGCGCCCGCGGCTCGCGCGATCATGATTCGCCGACAGGAGCGGTGACGTTCACGTTGTGGCCACTGTCACATGTGTACGCCCGGGATGCCCGGAGCAGGCGTCTCTCCCTCCGGCGCGGGCGCGTGACCTCGATCGCGCTGCCTTTGCCGTCCCGTGTTCGCGCGACCGATGCCGTCGGCACCCGGCGGTCCCGGACGGCAGGAAGTCCCCGAGCACGACGAAGGCCCCGGTCGTAATGACCGGGGCCTTCGTTCTCTGAGCGGACGACGAGATTCGAACTCGCGACCCTCACCTTGGCAAGGTGATGCTCTACCAACTGAGCCACGTCCGCATTGTTGCCGCTCGGCTCTCACCGGGCGGTACGCCACCACTGTACCTGATCCACATCGGTGGACGGTAAAGCGATGCAGAGCGGGTGACAGGAATTGCACACTGCGCCTTCCCCCTGGAAGGGGGATGTTCTACTACTGAACTACACCCGCACGCTCCTCGAGGCGGGCCTTTCGGCTTGCCCCTCGGCGTGCTCCAGACTCTAGCGGATCACCAGGGGTGCAGTGCAACTCCGTTCGGCGCGGCCGTGGCCGGCGTCCCTCAACTGGCCTCGCGGAAGGCCTCGTAGACGCGCTTGGGGATGCGGCCGCGGGCCGGCACGTCCATCTTGTTGGACTGCGCCCAGGCCCGGACCGCCGCCGGTGCGGCCTCGACGGCGGTGTGCCGGTAGGAGACGGCGCGCGACTTGTCGCGCTTGCCACTGCTCGTCTGCTTTCGTCCGGCCGCCACGTAGGGTGCCAGTGCCTTGCGCAGTTTCTTTGCATTGGAGAGATTGAGGTCGATCTCGTACGACTTCCCGTCGAGGCCGAACGTGACCGTTTCCGTCGCTTCTCCGCCATCGATGTCGTCGGAGAGCGTGACCACCACTCGCTGAGCCACGGATATCGGTCCTTTCCCTGCGGTATCGCCGGAACGGCGTGGGTTGTGACGTGCGGCGATACCGGTTATTCGGCTGTCGAGGGGCAATGCTGCTTTCCTCTGTATTCCTTTGTACAGCGGATGGGCGCGCATTGTGAAGCCCCGGCAATTACTTGCGCGTGTCCTTCACAATGGAGCCCGGCAATCTTTCCTTGGATTTCGCGATGCGTGGGTTTGATATCTACCCGCGTAGATTTTCCGGGCGGGTACGCTGAGGGAACCGCCCTCGCAACACACCACCGGGAGTGCCCGTGGCTCGCGTCGTAGTCGACGTCATGCTCAAGCCCGAGATCCTCGACCCCCAGGGACAGGCGGTGCAGCGTGCACTGCCGCGACTGGGATTCGCCGGGATCGCGGACGTCCGTCAGGGAAAGCGCTTCGAACTGGAGGTGGAGGGGCCGGTCGACGACGCCGCCCTCTCCCGCATCCATGAGATGGCTGAAACGTTCCTCGCCAACACCGTCATCGAGGACTTCGTCGTGAAGGTGGAGTCGTGACCGCTCGTATCGGCGTCGTCACCTTCCCCGGAACGCTCGATGACCAGGACGCGCTGCGTGCCGCACGGCTCGCCGGCGCCGAGGCGGTACCGCTCTGGCACCGCGACAAGGACCTCAAGCAGGTCGACGCGGTCGTCCTCGCCGGAGGTTTCTCGTACGGCGACTATCTGCGGGCCGGCGCCATCTCCCGGTTCTCGCCGGTGATGGAGACGATCATCGAGCAGGCGAAGGCCGGTATGCCGGTCCTCGGTATCTGCAACGGTTTCCAGATCCTCACGGAGGCCCATCTCCTGCCGGGCGCGATGCTGCGGAACAACCATCTGCACTTCATCTGCCGCGACCAGAAGCTGCGGGTGGAGAACGCGGACACCGCCTGGACCGCGGACTACGGTTCGGGCCAGGAGATCTCCGTACCGCTGAAGAACATGGACGGCCGGTACGTCGCCGACGAGCGGGTGCTCGACGAGCTCGAGGCCGAGGGCCGTGTCGCCTTCCGCTACCTGGACCTGAACCCCAACGGTTCGCTGCGCGACATCGCCGGCATCACCAACGCCGCGGGCAACGTGGTCGGTCTGATGCCGCACCCCGAGCACGCCGTGGAGCCGCTGATCGGTACCGGCGGTACCGACGGGCTCGGATTCTTCACCTCCGTTCTCAAGAAGCTGGTCGCAGCATGACTCTGGACACCGTCAAGCACGCCACCGAGACCCCGGACGCCGACCAGCCGTGGAAGGAGCTCGGCCTCAAGGAGGACGAGTACGCCCGGATCCGCGAGATCCTGGGCCGCCGTCCCACCGGTGCCGAGCTCGCGATGTACAGCGTCATGTGGTCGGAGCACTGCTCGTACAAGAGCAGCAAGGTCCACCTGAAGCAGTTCGGCGAGAAGGTGCCCGAGAACGACGCCATGCTCGTCGGTATCGGTGAGAACGCCGGCGTCGTCGACGTCGGCCAGGGCTACGCCGTCACCTTCAAGGTCGAGTCGCACAACCACCCGTCGTACATCGAGCCCTACCAGGGCGCGGCCACCGGCGTCGGCGGCATCGTCCGCGACATCCTCGCGATGGGCGCCCGCCCGGTCGCCGTCGTGGACCCGCTGCGCTTCGGCGCCGCCGATCACCCCGACACCAAGCGCGTCCTGCCGGGCGTGGTCGCGGGCATCGGCGGCTACGGCAACTGCCTGGGCCTGCCGAACATCGGCGGCGAGGTCGTCTTCGACGAGTGCTACCAGGGCAACCCGCTGGTCAACGCCGGCTGCATCGGTGTGATGAAGCACGAGGACATCCACCTCGCGAAGGCGTCCGGCCCCGGCAACAAGGTGATCCTCTACGGTGCCCGCACCGGCGGCGACGGCATCGGCGGTGTCTCGGTGCTCGCGTCGGAGACCTTCGAGTCGACGGGTCCCGCCAAGCGGCCCGCGGTCCAGGTCGGCGACCCGTTCCAGGAGAAGCTCCTCATCGAGTGCACCCTTGAGATCTTCAAGGAGAAGCTCGTCGCGGGCATCCAGGACCTCGGCGGCGCCGGACTGTCCTGCGCCACCTCCGAGCTGGCGAGCGCCGGCTCCGGCGGTATGCGGGTCGAGCTGGACACCGTGCCGCTGCGCGACGCGACGCTCTCGCCGGAGGAGATCCTCATGAGCGAGTCGCAGGAGCGCATGTGCGCGATCGTCGAGCCGGACAAGGTCGACCGCTTCCTGGAGATCTGCGAGAAGTGGGACGTCATCGCCACCGTCATCGGTGAGGTGACGGAGGGCGAGCGCCTGGAGATCTTCTGGCACGGCGAGCAGATCGTCGACGTGCCGCCGCGGACCGTCGCCCACGAGGGCCCGGTCTACCAGCGCCCGTACGCCCGCCCCTCCTGGCAGGACGCGCTCCAGGCGGACGACGCGAACAAGCTGGCCCGCCCGGCGAACTCGGAGGAGCTGCGTGAGCAGGTCCTCAAGCTGGTCGCCTCCCCGAACCAGGCCTCCAAGGCGTGGATCACCGACCAGTACGACCGCTTCGTGCAGGGCAACACCGTGCTGGCCCAGCCGGAGGACGCGGGCATGGTCCGGATCGACGAGGAGTCGAACCTGGGCGTGGCCATGGCGACCGACGGCAACGGCCGGTACGCGAAGCTCGACCCGTACACGGGTGCGCAGCTCGCGCTGGCGGAGGCGTACCGCAACGTCGCCGCCTCCGGTGCGAAGCCGCTCGCGATCTCCGACTGCCTGAACTTCGGCTCCCCCGAGGACCCGGACGTCATGTGGCAGTTCGCCGAGGCCACGCGTGGTCTCGCGGACGGCTGTCTGCAGCTGGGCACGCCGGTGACCGGCGGCAACGTCTCGCTCTACAACCAGACGGGCGAGACGGCGATCCACCCGACGCCGGTCGTCGCGGTGCTCGGTGTGATCGACGACGTGAACCGCCGGACGCCGATCGCCTTCGCCGAGGAGGGGCAGCTGCTCTACCTGCTCGGTGACACCCGCGAGGAGTTCGGCGGCTCGGCCTGGTCCCAGGTCGTCCACGACCACCTCGGTGGAATGCCGCCGAAGGTCGACCTCGACCGGGAGAAGCTGCTGGGCGAGATCCTGATCTCGGCCTCGCGCGACGGCATGATCGACGCGGCGCACGACCTGTCCGACGGCGGCCTGATCCAGGCGGTCACGGAGTCGTGCCTGCGCGGCGGCAAGGGCGCGCGGCTCGTCGTCCCAGACGGTCTGGACGCGTTCACCTTCCTGCTGAGCGAGTCGGCCGGCCGTGCGGTCGTCGCCGTCCCGCGCAGCGAGGAGCTCCGCTTCAACGACATGTGCGGCGCCCGCGGTCTGCCCGTGACCCGTATCGGTGTGGTGGACGGAGACGCCGTCGAGGTGCAGGGCGAGTTCAGCATCCCGCTGAGCGAGCTGCGCACGGCGCACGAGACGACCATCCCGGGTCTGCTCGTCTGACCTGTGGTCGATGGCCCCCGTCCGGTTCCGACCGGGCGGGGGCTTCTTCGTGCGGGCCTTGCACGAGATTACGTAGTTGCGTAATCTCGACTCATGGATCTGGAAGAGCGGGTCGCCGCGCTCGAGCGGCGGCTGGCGGCCCTGGAAGGCAACCGGCCCGCGGCGAGCAGCCCGGGTGACGGCGACTTCTGGGCGCTGGAGGGGCTGAAACAGCAACTCGCGGACGCCGGCGAAGCGGCGGCGGACGGCGGTGTGCTGTTCACCGGAGCCGTCCGCCTGCCCACCCAGGAGCGGTACGAGTGGCAGTACGGGGCGCTCACCCCGGGGCTTCTCGACGAGGACGGTGCCGACCGGGGACGGACCGCCGAGTCGCTGGCCGCCCTCGGCAACGCCGTCCGGCTGCGTCTGCTGCGCGAGATCCTCGGCGGCCGCCGTACCGCCGCCGAGCTGGCCGAGCTCGAAGGGCTCGGCACCACCGGCCAGATCTACCACCACCTGCGCCAACTGACCGGCGCCGGCTGGCTCCACACGACGGGGCGCGGTCGCTACGAGGTGCCCGGGGCCCGGGTGGTCCCGCTGCTCGTGGTGCTGACCGCCGCGTTCCCGTGACACCGCAGGACCGTGCCGCACCAAGGGGGAACGACCGTGTCCGTACGCAAGGCGACCGTGATCGTCTACCGGGCAGGATGGGTGGCGTTCTTCGCGCTCGTCCTCCTCGACCTGTTCGCCGGCCTTCCGTTCGACCGGTTCTGGGTCTGGTCACCCGCGCTGCTCCCCCTCGCGATACTCGTGGGCGCTTCCGTCCGCTCCCGGCGGATGCAGCGTGACAACCCGCGCGAGGCCGTCGAGGTCGGCGTACCGGTGCGCGGCCGCTGGTCCGCGCTGAACAGCCCGGCCGACCGCACGCCGAGCCACGGCACCCACGGATACGGGCAGACGTACGCCATCGACCTCGTCGCCGAGCCGGCTCAGGGCGCCCGGCCGGGGTTCAAGGTCCTGTGGCCCGTCGTCCGCCGGAACAGGGACTTTCCGGCTTTCGGGGAGCCGCTGTTCGCCGTCGCCGACGCCACCGTCGTCCACGCGGAGGACCGTCAGCGCGACCATCTGAGCCGCAATTCGCTCCTCGCGGTGCTCTACCTGTTGATCGTCGAGGCGTCGCTCCGGGACATCGGCGGAGTCCGTAGGATCTTCGGCAACCATGTCGTCCTGGACCTCGGCGACGGAGTGTTCGCCGTGTATGCGCATCTGCGGCGCGGCTCCCTCGCGGTCCGGCCCGGCGACCGGGTCCGGGCAGGGCAGCAGATCGCCCAATGCGGCAACTCCGGCAACTCCTCCGAACCGCACCTCCACTTCCAGCTGATGGACGGCCCGGACGCGGACACCGCGGCGGGCGTCCCGTTCCGCTGGCGCGGCCTCGAAGTCCCAGGGAACGGGGAGACGTTCACCGCCCCGGACAACACGGTGCCGGGCGGCCGCCCCACCCCGTAGGGTCGGCTCATGCCACCGGCCAGGAAGCGTCTCCGCAGCTACGATCCCGCCACCACCCGCGCCGCCGTGCTCGCCCAGTTCGGGCACGTCAGGCAGGCCGTGGGCGGCCTCACCGACGAGCAGTTCGCCCTGCCGACGCGGCTCGGGGACTGGACCGTGCGGGAACTCGCGGCCCACGTCGCCATGGTGGCCGGGCTCGTCACCGGCTATCTGCGGCTGCCGGAGCCGGACAAGCAGGACCTGGCGCTGCTGGACTGGCCCTTCGCGACGGTGACGGCGGCCGGACAGGTCGACGAGGACACCAGGGCGTTCGCGGAAGGCGGTGCGGTCACCGAACTGTTCGACCGCACGGCCGCCGGCCTCGAGGAACTGCTGCCGACCGCTTCCGCGGAGCGGCTCGTGCCCATGCGCTTCGGCGGGATGCGGCTCGGGGACTTCCTGGTCACCCGCACGGTCGAGCTGATCGTCCACACCGACGACCTGAACGACGCCACCGGACTGGGCATCCCGTACGACCGCCGGGCGCTCGCCGCCTGCACACGGCTGCTCGCGGACGCCCTGGCGGTGAAGGCGCCGGGTGCGTCGACGGAGGTGCGTGTCCCGCCGTTCGCCGTGGTGCAGTGCGTCGAAGGACCGCGGCACACCCGCGGCACGCCGCCCAACGTCGTCGAGACCGATCCGCTGACCTGGATCCGCCTGGCCACCGGCCGCACCGCCTGGCGCGACGCGCTCGACTCGGCGAAGGTCGGCGCGAGCGGCGAGCGCGCCGATCTCGGGGCGCTGCTGCCGATCCTGGGCTGACCGGTCCTGCGCCGACGGCCCGGCCGGACCGGCGGCTGAGGGACCGGGGGACGGGCCGGGCGGCCCGGGCCGTGCGGCCGGACGGGGGAACGGGCGGAACCGACACCACGGCCGCTCCGTCCCACGGGTATGCGCAATCAGCTGAGCATTTCTGTGACCGCACTGGCCGTCCTCGCGCTCGCCGCCTGCGGCACGGAGTCGGGCGCCGGCTCCGGTGACCGCGGCGACGGAGGAGGAACCGTGCAGCCCGATGTTCCCGTGACCGGTGTCCACTGGTCCGTCGACAGCGTCACGGTCGGCGGCCGCAGGACCGAGGCCCCCGCCGACGCCCATGTCGAGATCACCGACAAGGGGCGGGCCCAGGGCAACTACGGCTGCAACCACTTCGGCGCCGACGTGAAGATCGAGGGCGACACCATCACGGTGGGGCCCGGAGAGATGACCGAGATGGCGTGCGAGGAGAAGATCCAGGGCTTCGAGGACACCCTGCGCGCCGCCTTCTCCGGGAAGCTCAAGGCGAAGCTCAGCGACGGCAGGCTGACCCTGACCACGGAGAAGGGCGACTCCATCGCGCTCACCTCGGAGCCCTCCTCCCCGCTGGTGGGCACCAAGTGGTCCGTGAACAGCCTGGTCTCCGGAGAGACGGCGGCATCCCTGCCGGCCGGCACGGAGAACAAGGCGCATCTGACCTTCGCCAAGGACGGGTCCGTCAGCGGCAACCTCGGCTGCAACCGCTTCACCAGCACGGCGAAGATCTCGGACGACTCGATCACCTTCGGCCGCCTGGCCTCGACCCGGAAGCTGTGCGAAGGCCCGGTGATGGACGTGGAGCGCCGGCTGGTCAAGGTCCTCGAGGGGACGGTGAAGTACGAGCTCGGGCACCGGTCGCTGACGCTCACCGCCCCGGACGGCGAGGGCTTCGCGGCGGTCGCCTCCGACACCGCCCGCGAGAAGTGACCGTGTGAACTAGCACACGCCGCCGCCGACGGCCGCGACCGACCGGGCAGGGCGCGCGTTGACACAGGGTGATCACGCCGATGCCCATCGGCCGGAGGCCGAATCCCTGGCCGGAACGGGGTGCGAGGACGTCCGTCCCGGATCGTGGACGTCCCACTGGACGATTCCGGGGTGTCCGGGGAGGTCGCGCGCACGTCGGCGGGCCCATGGGAACGGGCCCTTGATGCGCCGTTTGCGCCCCTGGAAACCCGGTTGCGCGGTGTCCCCAATTCGGACCAGTGGTCGATCTCGCCTACACTCGGTGGCGTGCCACGTGGTGACGGACGACTCAACCACGACCTGCTCCCCGGTGAGAAGGGCCCCCAGGACGCTTGCGGCGTCTTCGGTGTCTGGGCTCCGGGAGAAGAGGTCGCGAAGCTCACTTACTTCGGGCTCTACGCCCTCCAACATCGAGGCCAGGAATCCGCGGGAATCGCGGTGAGCAACGGCTCCCAGATCCTCGTCTTCAAGGACATGGGCCTGGTTTCCCAGGTCTTCGACGAAACCTCCCTCGGCTCCCTCACGGGTCATATCGCGGTCGGTCACGCCCGCTACTCGACCACGGGCGCCTCGGTGTGGGAGAACGCGCAGCCGACCTTCCGGGCCACCGCCCACGGCTCGATCGCGCTCGGCCACAACGGAAACCTGGTCAACACCGCCCAGCTCGCGGAGATGGTCGCCGAACTCCCCAAGGAGAACGGCCGGGCCACCCAGGTCGCCGCGACCAACGACACCGATCTGATCACCGCGCTGCTCGCCGGCCAGGTCGACGACGACGGCAAGCCGCTGACCATCGAGGAGGCGGCCGCCAAGGTCCTCCCCGAGGTCCGGGGCGCCTTCTCGCTCGTCTTCATGGACGAGGGCACCCTCTACGCGGCCCGCGACCCGCAGGGCATCCGCCCGCTGGTCCTCGGCCGCCTCGAGCGCGGCTGGGTCGTCGCGTCCGAGACCGCCGCCCTCGACATCTGTGGCGCCAGCTTCGTCCGGGAGATCGAGCTCGGAGAGCTCATCGCCATCGACGAGAACGGCCTCCGCAGTTCGCGCTTCGCAGAAGCGAAGCCCAAGGGCTGTGTCTTCGAGTACGTCTATCTGGCCCGCCCGGACACGGACATCGCCGGCCGGAACGTCTACCTCTCCCGTGTGGAGATGGGCAGGAAACTGGCCAAGGAAGCCCCGGTCGAGGCCGACCTGGTCATAGCGACGCCGGAGTCCGGCACGCCCGCGGCCATCGGCTACGCAGAGGCCAGCGGCATCCCGTACGGCTCCGGCCTGGTGAAGAACGCCTATGTCGGCCGCACCTTCATCCAGCCCTCGCAGACCATCCGCCAGCTGGGTATCCGCCTCAAGCTGAACCCGCTCAAGGAAGTCATCCGGGGCAAGCGGCTGGTCGTCGTGGACGACTCGATCGTCCGCGGCAACACCCAGCGTGCCCTGGTCAAGATGCTCCGCGAGGCGGGAGCGGCCGAGGTCCACATCCGGATCTCGTCCCCGCCGGTGAAGTGGCCCTGCTTCTTCGGGATCGACTTCGCGACCCGCGCGGAGCTCATCGCCAACGGCATGACGATCGATGAGATCGGCACCTCGCTCGGGGCCGACTCCCTGTCGTACATCTCCATCGACGGCATGATCGAGGCGACCACGATCGCCAAGCCGAACCTGTGCCGTGCCTGCTTCGACGGCGAGTACCCGATGGAGCTGCCCGACCCCGAGCTGCTCGGCAAGCAGCTTCTGGAGACCGAGCTGGCGGGCGGCTCCGACGCCGCCGACGCGCTCCGTCGTCCGTGATCCCCCTGCAGTACGACACGAAAGTTCTCCAGCATGTCTGCTGAATCTTCCGAGCGTGCTCCGCACGCGGGCACCGGTGCCAGCTACGCGGCGGCGGGCGTCGACATCGAGGCGGGCGACCGCGCGGTGGAGCTGATGAAGGAGTGGGTGAAGAAGACGCAGCGCCCCGAGGTCGCGGGCCTCGGCGGCCTCGGCGGTTTCGCCGGCCTCTTCGACGCCTCCGCCCTCAAGCGCTACGAGCGTCCGCTTCTTGCCTCCGCCACCGACGGCGTCGGCACCAAGGTCGACATCGCCCGCCAGATGGGTGTCTACGACACGATCGGCCACGACCTGGTGGCCATGGTCATGGACGACATCGTGGTCTGCGGCGCGGAGCCGCTGTTCATGACCGACTACATCTGCGTCGGCAAGGTCCACCCCGAGCGGGTGGCGGGGATCGTCAAGGGCATCGCGGAGGGCTGCGTGCTCGCCGGTACCGCCCTGGTCGGCGGCGAGACCGCGGAGCACCCGGGCCTGCTCGGCCCCGACGACTTCGACGTCGCGGGCGCCGGTACCGGTGTGGTCGAGGCGGACCGGCTGCTCGGCCCGGAACGCATCCGTAAGGGGGACGCGGTCATCGCGATGGCGTCGTCCGGGCTTCACTCCAACGGGTACTCGCTGGTCCGGCACGTGCTGTTCGACCGGGCGAAGATGTCGCTGGACCAGCAGGTCGAGGAGCTCGGCCGGACGCTGGGCGAGGAACTGCTCGAGCCCACCAAGATCTACTCGCTGGACTGCCTGGCGCTCACCCGGACCACCGAGGTGCACGCGTTCAGCCACATCACCGGCGGCGGTCTGGCCAACAACCTGGCGCGGGTCTTCCCCGACTCGCTGCACGCGGTCGTCGACCGTTCGACCTGGACCCCCGGTGCAGTGTTCGACCTCGTCGGCAAGGCCGGCCAGGTCGAGCAGCTCGAGCTGGAGAAGACCCTCAACATGGGCGTCGGCATGATGGCCGTCGTGCCGCAGGAGTCCGTCGATGTGGCGCTGACCACACTCGCCGACCGCGGGGTCGACTCGTGGGTGGCAGGGACCGTCGTCGAGCGGGACAGCGACCGGCACACGGGTGCGGAGCTGACCGGGACGTACGCGTAGCAGCCGTGGTCGTGCTGTCGGCGAGAGCCGACAGACAGAACCCGGTCCGGGGTCGCCCCTGGACCGGGTCAGTGTCGGTGCAGCGTCAAGCGCCGCGGCGCTGTTGCGACGACGGACCGGACTCGTCGTCCTCGTCCTCGTCGTCGTTGTACAGATCCGCGTACTGTGCGTACGGGTCGTCTTCCTCGTCGTCGTCCTCGAACGGCTCGCCGTTCGGAGGCTGACTCGAAGTCGAAGCGCCCAGCTCGTTGGCCAGACGCGACAGGTCAGTCCCGCCGCTGTTGTACTTCAGCTGGCGGGCGACCTTTGTCTGCTTGGCCTTGGCCCGGCCGCGCCCCATGGCTCGACCCCCTCGGTGACGGGGCTCGACGGCCCCAGAGTCTTGACACGCGTTCATGAGTCGGAACGGGCTCTCCGTGGAGAGACCGGTCCGTAGGGCTTCAACGGTACCTGCTTCCGCGGCCATACGGTACGCCGCCCGCATCACGTGCCACTTCACAGGACCAGCGAGGTACCCAGAACTCGCTGGTCAACTGCGATTTTAACCTCTTCCCGGCGGTCGACCCGCCGACCGGGGTGAGTCTTGTCTCCCCCGAGGCCGGTGGGCCGGTCGGACACGGTCAGCGACCGCGCGCCTCCGCCATGCGGTGCTCGGCGATCCGGTCGGCCGCCGCGGCCGGCGGAATACCGTCTTCCTTCGCACGTGCGAATATTGCCAGCGTGGTGTCGAAGATCTTGGACGCCTTCGCCTTGCAGCGGTCGAAGTCGAAGCCGTGCAGTTCGTCGGCGACCTGGATGACACCGCCGGCGTTCACCACGTAGTCGGGCGCGTAGAGGATGCCGCGGTCCGCGAGGTCCTTCTCCACACCCGGGTGCGCGAGCTGGTTGTTGGCCGCGCCGCAGACGACCTTCGCCGTCAGGACCGGGACGGTCGCGTCGTTCAGGGCGCCGCCGAGCGCACAGGGGGCGTAGACGTCCAGGCCCTCGGTGCGGATCAGGGTGGCCGTGTCGGCGACCGCGGTCACCTTGGGGTGCCGGTCGAGGATCCGGCGCACCGACTCCTCGCGGACGTCCGTGATCACGACCTCGGCCCCGTCGGAGACCAGGTGGTCGACCAGGTGGTGGCCCACCTTGCCGACGCCCGCGACGCCGACCTTGCGGCCGCGCAGCGTCGGCTCGCCCCACATGTGCCGGGCCGAGGCGCGCATGCCCTGGAAGACGCCGTAGGCGGTCAGCACGGAGGAGTCGCCCGCGCCGCCGTTCTCGGGGGAGCGTCCGGTGACCCAGCGGCTCTCGCGTGCGACGACGTCCATGTCGACGACGTAGGTGCCCACGTCGCACGCGGTCACGTAACGGCCGCCGAGGGAGTCGACGAACCGGCCGTAGGCGAGCAGCAGCTCCTCGGACTTGATCTGCTCGGGGTCGCCGATGATCACAGCCTTGCCGCCACCGTGGTCGAGACCGGCCATGGCGTTCTTGTAGGACATGCCGCGGGAGAGGTTCAGCGCGTCGGCGACGGCCTCTTCCTCGGACGCGTACGGGTAGAAGCGGGTGCCGCCGAGGGCGGGGCCCAGGGCGGTGGAGTGGATGGCGATGACGGCCTTCAGGCCACTGGCGCGGTCCTGGCACAGCACGACTTGCTCGTGGCCCCCCTGCTCCGATCGGAACAGGGTGTGCAGTACGTCGGCATTGGCGCCGGTCACATCGGTCACGGTGGTGACTCCCAAGTACGAAGCGGCGGAGACAGCCCCTCCTTAAGCATCCACCCGTCGCTTTTGGCAGGGCGGACACGGGGGAGGGACCGGTTGGGCAAGAGGGTAAGTCCTACGCGTGCGTAGATCCGACGCAGTGCCGAGGATCACCCTCTCGCGGAGTACCGGCGTGGAAGGATTCCCGGCATGCCAGCGCTGTCCTCGGTTCTTGTGCCCTATGCGTCCTATCTGCGGATCTACGAGCCGCTGGCGGCCTTCCCCGAGCCGGAACGCGACCACTGGGCCCGCTACGCCCGCAGGGAGGCCACGCCGACGGCGCAGGACGAACTGCGCCGCTCGCTGGCCGACTTGCTGCCGACGCCACCCGTTCCCGTGCCGGTGCACGAGAGTGCCGACGCGTTCGTGGCGGACGTCGACGGGGTGGTCTGTGTCTGCCCCTGGCGCACCCGGCTGCGCGGCTGGCTGGCCCTGGAGGAGCTTCCCGGGCAGTTGCCGGCGCCGCTGCTGGACGCGGTGCTCCCGCGGGTCGTGCGGGACCAGGCGGCGGCGGACTTCGAACAGTGGCGGGCGCGCAACCCGGACGCCCGGCCGTGGATCAGGACGGCGGTCTGGCATGTACCCGTCGGCTGGTTCACCCTCTTCGCCGACGAGGAGCGTGAGTACGAGGCGGCCGGCCCGGCCGCGCCCGTGCTGCGGTACCGGACGCCGATGGTCCAGGCACGCAGACGGGTCGCACGGGCGCTGCGGACGCTGCGGGAGACGATCGACGAGGGCCCGCTGACCGACGGGCTGCTGGACGTCGGCCGCTGGCTCGAGGAGTTCCACCCGCGTTCGCTGGTGGAGCTCGACTACGGGGGCCTCGTACACGCGCTGCCGGGCGGAGAGCTGGCGCAGGACCGGTCTGCGGCCGATGTGGCGGAGGGGATCGCGGCGCTGCGGGCCGGCGACGGGGACGGAGCGGCGCGGGCGTACGGGCGGCTGACCGAGCGCTGGCGGGCCGTCAGGGATCGTCAGTTCGCCAACTGAAGGCCGACTTCGTTGTCGGGGGCGCGCTGCGTACAGGACGTAGGTCCCGATCCGGGCACTTGCCCCTCAAGCGTGACGGACGGCACTAACCGTGCTCTTGCGCCCATCACCTACCCTCGTGTCAAAATAGGACAAGGAGTCCGGGGAGGGTTCCTTCCGTCCAAGTAAGGGCGGAATGCTCAGCATTGCACGCTATGGGGGGTCTGGCGACTCCTGATCGCTCTGTGACTGATCGTTACTGTGACGTGACTGTCCGTTATGGCATGGTCCATCGGGCTTCGGCCGCTGATGGACACCTGAGAGGGCAATTCCATCGGTTTGGCCGACGTCGCTGGACAGATGGTGTAGTTGTAGTGCCGAGGACAAGCCGTTCGTCCTATAACCGACTCGGCCCGCGTCTGCCATTTCGGGCAACGCGGGTCAAGGTGCAGAATTTAGAGGAAAGAACCGAGATGGTTCGGTTCTCCCGAGGAGGCCGCTCATGACCGCTCGCACCCCTGATGCCGAGCCGCTGCTGACCCCGGCTGAGGTTGCCACCATGTTCCGCGTGGACCCGAAGACGGTTACCCGCTGGGCCAAGGCAGGCAAGCTCACGTCCATCCGCACGCTCGGAGGACATCGCCGGTACCGCGAGGCAGAGGTCCGCGCACTGCTTGCGGGTATTCCGCAGCAGCGCAGCGAGGCCTGAACACCCCTGTACGACCGGGTATTTCCGGGGCCCCCACCTCGGAGAACCCACCCCTAGCTCCATGTGACGGTGCTCTGCCCCAACAGAGACCCTCGTCATCGATCGCGCTGGACTCCGCCGGGTCCAGCGCGATTTTTTTTGTGCCTTCGGAGGGCGCCGGAGGGTCGCGTGCCGGCCTGCGCGGAACCGCCTTGGGGGGAGTGCAATGGCACATATTAAATCGGACGGTTGTAGGGAGGGGTTAAAAGGAGGGGTTCTGAAAACCCGTTCGGTGACTCCCGTCACACCGCACGACTCTTGCCAAACTCCAGCCTGTCACGGAACCGGGCGCGCCGGAGCGGCTGTTGGTCACTCCTTGGTGGGACCTTTGTCGTCGGCCGGCGGGCGGGCCGTCGCTTCTTTTGGGGGCCGGGCGGCCGGTGGTGGCGCCTGCGCGGTGCCCGACGGCTCCCCGTCGGGGCGTTCCATGGCGAGCCGCAGGAGGCGATGGCAGATGGGACAGGACCTTGTGAGGTGCCGGTAGCCGGACGCGGCCGACAGATGGGCCCGCAGCAGCGCGCGGGTCTCGTACCGCCTTGCTGTGGACGCCGCCATGCACGTCACCTCCGGGTGTGTGCCGTCCCCTAGTGACTGGGTACCGGTGGCAGGTGACGCCGTCAAGACGCCCGGGCATGACGAAGGCCCGCATCATTCGATGCGGGCCTTCGTCATATCGCGCGGTCCTGACGGGATTTGAACCCGCGGCCTCCACCTTGACAGGGTGGCGAGCACTCCAAACTGCTCCACAGGACCAGGTTTCGCAGCCGGTGCTTGCTCCCTTGGCTGCGAGAGAGACTGTACAGCAGGTGCGACCATCAGGTCGAACTCACTCCCGGCGACCGGGCCGTCACGGCGCTGCCGCGTCGATGGCCTTCACGATCCGCTTGTCGGACACCGGGTACGCGGTGCCCAGCGCGTGCGCGAAGTAGCTCACCCGCAGCTCCTCGATCATCCAGCGGATGTCCAGGACCTCCTGCGGCACCGGCCTGCCCTGCGGCAGCTGCTCCAGCAGCCAGGCGTACTCGTCCTGCATCTCGTGGACCTTCTCCATGCGCGTGGTGTCGCGCTGGACGCCCGTGGGCATCTGCTGGAGGCGGCGGTCCACGGCCACGAGGTAGCGCATCAGGTCGGGCAGCCGGCGCAGCCCCGTGCGGGTCACGAAGCCCGCCGGCATGAGGGCGTCCAGCTGCTTGCGCACGTCCTGGACGTTGTTGATGAGCACCAGGCTGTTCGTGGCCTTCAGGCGGCGCTCACAGGCCTGCCAGGCGGCCAGGATCTGCTGCACCTGGTCGATCGTGCGGACGGTGAGGTCGACGAGGTCGGCCCGCACCTTGTCGAACAGCTTCCGGAACGATTCCTCGTCCCACGCCGGTCCGCCGTGCTCCGCGATCAGACGGTCGGCCGCGGCCTGGGCGCAGTCCTCGAAGAGCGCCTGGACCGAACCGTGCGGATTGCGGGACAGTGCGAGCTTCTGCTGGTTCGTCAGCTTGTCGGAGGCGAACTTGGCGGGATTCACCGGGATGTTGAGCATGATCAGGCGACGGGTTCCCCGCCACATCGCCTGGGCCTGCTCCGCCTCGGTGTCGAAGAGCCGTACGGCGACGGAGCCGCCCTCGTCGACCAGGGCGGGGAACGCCTTGACCGGCTGACCCGCGCGCCGCGTCTCGAAGACCTTCGAGAGCGTGCCGATCGACCAGTCGGTGAGCCCGGTGCGCTCCAGGGACTCGCCGGAAGGGCTGGAGGAGGCGGCGGCCTTGGACAGCGCCTGACGGGCCTTCGGCCTCAGCCGGAGCCGAAGGGCTTCCAGGTCCTTGTCCTCCGCGAGCTTCTTACGGCGCTCGTCGACGATCCGGAACGTGATCTTCAAGTGGTCGGGCACACGGGAGAGGTCGAAGTCGTCCGCCGAGACGGGCACGCCGACCATCCGCTGCAGCTCCCGCGCGAGCGTGACCGGCAGCGGTTCCTGGAGCGGCACGGCCCTCGCCAGGAACTCCTTCGCGTAGTTCGGCGCGGGCACGTAGTGGCGGCGGACCGGTTTCGGCAGCGAACGGATCAGCTCGGTGACGACGTCCTCGCGCAGGCCCGGGATCTGCCAGTCGAAGCCCTCGTCGGTGACCTGGTTCAGCACCTGGAGCGGGATGTGCACGGTGACGCCGTCCGCGTCCGCGCCCGGTTCGAACTGGTAGGTCACCCGGAACTTCAGCCGGCCCTGCCGCCACGAGTCCGGGTAGTCGTCCTTGGTGACCGCACCCGCCTTCTCGTTGATGAGCATCTCGCGCTCGAAGTCGAGCAGATCGGGCTGCTCGCGGCGCTTGTGCTTCCACCAGGAGTCGAAGTGCGCGCCGGAGACGACGTGTTCGGGCACCCGCTGGTCGTAGAAGTCGAAGAGGGTCTCGTCGTCCACGAGGATGTCGCGGCGGCGGGCGCGGTGTTCCAGCTCCTCGACCTCGGTCAGCAGCCTGCGGTTGTCCGCGAAGAACTTGTGGTGCGTGCGCCAGTCGCCCTCGACCAGCGCGTTGCGGATGAAGAGGTCCCGCGAGACCTCGGGGTCGATCCGCCCGTAGTTCACCTTCCGCTGGGCGACGATCGGCACGCCGTAGAGCGTCACCTTCTCGTACGCCATCACCGCGGCCGCGTCCTTCTCCCAGTGCGGTTCGCTGTACGTACGCTTCAGCAAATGCTGGGCGAGCGGTTCGATCCACTCCGGCTCGATCCGCGCGTTCACCCGCGCCCACAGGCGGGACGTCTCCACCAGCTCGGCGGACATCACGAACCGCGGCGGCTTCTTGAAGAGCGCCGACCCGGGGAAGATCGCGAACTTGGCGCCGCGAGCGCCCAGGTACTCGTTCTTCCCCGTGCTCCGCCCGCTCTCGCCCCCGGCGTCCTTCACGTCCTTCATGCCGACGTGCGAGAGCAGACCCGCGAGCAGCGACACGTGGACGGACTGCTCCGGCGCGTCTTCGTCGTTGAGGTGGATGCCCATCTGCTTGGCGACCGTGCGCAGCTGGGAGTAGATGTCCTGCCACTCCCGGATCCGCAGGAAGTTCAGATACTCCTGCTTGCACATCCGGCGGAAGCTGGAGGAGCCGCGCTCCTTCTGCTGCTCGCGGACGTAGCGCCACAGGTTGAGGAAGGCGAGGAAGTCGCTCGTCTCGTCCTTGAAGCGGGCGTGCTGCTGGTCGGCCTGGGTCTGCTTGTCCGACGGGCGCTCGCGCGGGTCCTGGATCGACAGGGCGGCCGCGATCACCATGACCTCGCGCACACAGCCGTTCTTGTCGGCCTCGACGACCATGCGGGCGAGCCGGGGGTCGACCGGCAGCTGGGAGAGCTTGCGGCCCATCTCCGTCAGCTTCTTGCGGGGGTCCTTCTGCGCCGGGTCGAACGCGCCCAGTTCCTGGAGGAGCTGCACACCGTCGCGGATGTTGCGGTGGTCCGGCGGATCGATGAACGGGAACTTCTCGATGTCACCGAGTCCGGCCGCCGTCATCTGCAGAATGACCGACGCCAGATTCGTCCGGAGGATCTCGGCGTCCGTGAACTCGGGCCGCGCGTCGAAGTCGTCCTGCGAGTAGAGCCGGATGCAGATGCCGTCCGACGTACGGCCGCAGCGGCCCTTGCGCTGGTTGGCGCTGGCCTGGCTGATCGCCTCGATGGGCAGCCGCTGCACCTTCGTACGGTGGCTGTAGCGGGAGATCCGGGCGGTCCCCGGATCGATCACGTACTTGATGCCGGGGACGGTCAGTGACGTCTCCGCGACGTTGGTGGCGAGGACGATCCGGCGGCCGGTGTGCTGCTGGAACACGCGGTGCTGTTCGGCGTGCGAGAGCCGGGCGTAGAGGGGGAGCACCTCGGTGAATCGGTACTGCTTCTTGTTGAGCGCCTCCGCCGTGTCCCGGATCTCGCGCTCGCCGGAGAGGAAGACGAGGATGTCGCCCTTCCCCTCGCCCATCAGCTCCTCCACCGCGTCCGTGATCGCGGTGATCTGGTCGCGGTCGCTCTCCTCGCCGTCCTCTTCGAGCAGCGGGCGGTAACGGACCTCCACGGGATACGTACGGCCGCTGACCTCGACGATCGGGGCGTCACCGAAGTGCCGGGAGAAGCGCTCGGGGTCGATCGTCGCTGACGTGATCACGACCTTGAGATCGGGACGCTTCGGCAGCAGCTGCGCCAGGTAACCCAGCAGGAAGTCGATGTTGAGGGACCGCTCGTGGGCCTCGTCGATGATGATCGTGTCGTAGGCGCGCAGCTCGCGGTCGGTCTGGATCTCCGCGAGCAGGATGCCGTCCGTCATGAGCTTCACGAACGTGGCGTCCTGGTTCACCTGGTCGGTGAAGCGGACCTTCCAGCCGACGGCCTCGCCGAGCGGGGTGTCCAGCTCTTCCGCCACCCGCTCCGCGACCGTGCGGGCGGCGATACGGCGGGGCTGCGTGTGGCCGATCATGCCGCGCACGCCGCGGCCCAGTTCCAGGCAGATCTTCGGGATCTGCGTCGTCTTGCCGGAGCCGGTCTCACCGGCGACGATCACGACCTGGTGGTCCCGTATCGCCTCGAGGATCGTGTCCTTCTTCTGGCTGACCGGAAGCTGCTCCGGGTACGAGACCTGGGGCACGCGGGTGGCCCGGAGCGCGGCGCGGGTCGCGGACTTCTCCGCCTCTGCGGCGATCTCGTCCAGCACGGCCTGCCGAGCCTCGGGCTTACGGATGCGGCGGGCGCCTTCGAGACGGCGGCCGAGCCGGTGGGCGTCGCGCAGCGACGCCCCGGCCAGCAGGGTCTGAAGGTCGGCGAAGGAAGTAGACATACGAACTCCAGGATCGCACCCCCGGGAAACGACTGGCGAACTCATTTCACGCGCAGCCTGGTGCAGTATGGAGCGCGTCCGCCCCGCCCGACCCGAAGGGACAGCGCGTCCATGCCGACCGGCCGCGACCGCCGGCACCGCCTCGCGGTGACCGCGAGCCTGCTGCTCGGTCTGCTGGGAGCCCTCCTCGGGTGCATGGGCACGGCGAGCGCGGCGGCCGAACCCGCACCGGTCTCCGCCGCCGGGCCGGACGCCGCGCCCGTCTGGGTGGCCGGGCCGGTGGCCCCTCCCGCGCAGCCCCCGGGCTGCGGCCGGGGCGCCGATGACGACGACCGGAACGCCCACCCGGGCACGCCCCCGCGCGGCGGCTCCGCGTACGAACTGCTGCCGGCGCTGCACCACGGCGGCGGCGCGTCCGGTCCCGGGGCGCTGCTGCCCGACCGGGCGTTCCTCGACGGGTCACCGCTGCCCGCGCCGCCGCCGGCGGCGCCGCCCACCCCGGTCGCCCTCTCCGTCCTGCGCGTCTAGGCCCGGCGGCCCACCCCACCGTCATCCGCCGGACCTTCGCCCAGGAGCACCACCATGTCTTCTTCCCCTTCCGCCAAGCCCCTCGCCATCGGCGCGGGTGTCCTCGTCGCCGCGCTGCTGCTCGGCTTCGCGTCCTACACGGCCACCAAGCCGGACGCGCCGGCCGGCGGCTCCTCCGCCGTGGCCGACGTCTCCGCCGACCCGAGGGACGGCGCCCGTCCGGAGCTCGAGAAGCTCGCCCGCCGCGAGGCCGCCGACCCGCTGGCGGTGGGGCGCGCCGACGCGCCCGTCGTCATGATCGAGTACGCGGACTTCCAGTGCGGCTACTGCGGGAAGTTCGCCCGCGACACCGAGCCGGAGCTCATCAAGAAGTACGTCGAGGACGGCACCCTGCGCATCGAGTGGCGCAACTTCCCGATCTTCGGCGAGGAGTCGGAGGCCGCGGCACGCGCCGCCTGGGCGGCGGGCCGGCAGGGCCGTTTCTGGGAGTTCCACGCGGCCGCGTACGCGCAGGGGGCCAAGGAGAAGGGCTTCGGCGAGGACCGGCTCCAGGCGCTCGCGCGCGAGGCGGGAGTGGCCGATCCCGGGCGCTTCGCCGAGGACCTGGACAGTGACGCGGCGCGGCAGGCCGTGAGGAAGGACCAGGAGGAGGCGTACGGGCTGGGAGCCACCTCCACCCCGTCGTTCCTGATCAACGGGCGGCCCGTCGCGGGCGCGCAGCCGATGGAGACGTTCACCGAGGCGATCGAGGCGGCGAAGCAGGCGGCGGAGGGGAACGGCCGGTGAGCGACATCGGCTATCCGGCCGCCTTCCTCGGCGGTCTGCTGGCGCTGATCAGCCCTTGCAGCGCACTGCTGCTGCCCGCTTTCTTCGCCTACTCCGTCGACTCGGCCGGCAGGCTGCTGGCCCGTACGGGGATCTTCTACGCGGGCCTGGCCACCACCCTCGTCCCGCTGGGCGCGGCGGGGTCGTACGCGGGGCGGCTGTTCTACGGCCACCGTGACCTGCTCGTCCTGGCCGGGGGGTGGCTGATCGTGGTGCTCGGTGTCGCGCAGATCCTCGGCATGGGATTCGCCTCCCGCCGTATCGCTTCCGTGTCCGGCCGCATCCGCCCGACGACAGCGGTGTCCGTGTACGCGCTGGGCCTGGTCTACGGCCTGGCCGGGTTCTGCGCGGGGCCGATCCTGGGCAGCGTGCTGACTGTGGCGGCGGTCAGCGGCAGCCCGGTCTACGGCGGTCTGCTCCTCGCGGTCTACGCCCTGGGCATGGCGGTCCCGCTCTTCGTCCTGGCGCTGCTGTGGGAGCGGTTCGACCTGGGCCGCCGCCGGTGGCTGCGCGGCCGGACGCTGCGGGCGGGCCGCTTCGAGCTGCACACGACGTCGCTGCTCTCGGGACTGTTCTTCGTCGTGCTCGGCACGCTGTTCCTGGTCTTCGACGGCACCACGGCGCTGCCGGGACTGCTCTCGGTCGACGACTCGTTCGCGGTCGAGGAGTGGGCGTCGGGCGTCGGCGGCGCGATCCCCGACTGGGCGCTGCTGGCCCTGGTGGTGACGGCGACCGCCGTGATCGTGGCGGTCCGTCTGCGGGCCGGCCGGGGCGACCGCGAGCGCGCCTGACGTGCGTGGGGCCCGCCCGGCCGGGGCGGGCCCTTGCGGCGCGGACGACGTCCCTGGGCATCGCCCGGACATCCGCCGGCCCAGCACACGAAGAAGACCCCGGCTCGATGAGCCGGGGCCTTCCGATGGTGGCTGGGGCCGGGGTCGAACCGGCGACCTATCGCTTTTCAGGCGATCGCTCGTACCAACTGAGCTACCCAGCCACGAAGCTCTTTCGAGCTTCAGCGGTCCTGACGGGATTTGAACCCGCGGCCTCCACCTTGACAGGGTGGCGAGCACTCCAAACTGCTCCACAGGACCAAGCTATGTGCGAGACCAAGTCTCGCACACGGTAAAGCGTGCCCCCAACGGGATTCGAACCCGTGCTACCGCCTTGAAAGGGCGGCGTCCTGGGCCACTAGACGATGAGGGCTAAGGGCCCGCCTGGGCGCTTCGCAGCGCGTCGGGGACGTGAGAAGCATATGGGATGCGGGGAGCTATCGCCAAAACGGTTTACGGGGAGGGGCTCGGCGTGCCGGGGGACGGTGTGCCGAAGGGGGTTCCGGACGGTGATCCCGAGGGCGAGGGCTCCGCCGTCGGGTCCTCGGCGAGGTGGCGGCTGACCTCGGCGGTCGTCAGTCCGAGGCCGCCCAGGGTGATCTCGTCCCACGCCTGCATCCGGCGGGTCGTCCGGTCCAGATAGAGGACGGAGGCGCGCACCTTTTCCGGCTTCTCGTTCTGGACCGCGCGCAGGCCGCCGCCGCCGGTGGAGCCCTCGATCTTCAGGCGGGTGCCGTGCTTGAGGACCTCGGTGTGGCGGCGGTGGACGTGACCGGCCAGGACGAGGGGGACCGTTCCGTCGGTCTCGCGGGCGGCGACCGGGTTGTGGGCGACGGCGATGTCGACGGGTGTGCCCGCGGCTTCCTGGTCGCGCAGCGAGGAGGCGAGGCGGATGCCCGTCATCACTTCGGCGGGGTCGCCCTGTGCGACCACCGACCGGTCGGGGGTGAACTGCGGGTCGCCGCTGCCGGCGATGCGCAGCCCCGCCACGCTCACGGCTTCGCCGTCGTCGAGGACGTGCACGTTCTCGAGGTCTTCCAGGTACTCCTGCGTGGTGCGCGAGTCGTGGTTGCCGCGCACCCAGACGTACGGGGCGCCGAGGTCGGAGATCGGGTCGAGGAAGCCGTTCTCGGCGGCGGAGCCGTGGTCCATCGTGTCGCCGGAGTCGATGATCACGTCGATGTCGTACTGCTCGACGAGCGACGCGATGATGTGCCAGGCCGCCGGGTTGAGGTGGATGTCGGAGACGTGCAGGACCCGCATCGTGCCCGGGTCGGGCTGATAGGCGGGGAGCGTGGAGGTCGCCTCGTAGAGTTTGGTGACGTTGGTGACGAGTCGCGCCAACTCCTCCTGGTAGATGCCGAATTCGGTGACGATCGAGCGGGCGTTGCCGACGACGGACGGCGCGGACGTCAGCAGGCCGGAGAACTTGGGCTCCAGGACGGACTTCGGGTTCCAGGTGGCGTACGCGCTGACACCGGACGCCGCCAGCAGGGCCAGCGCCAGGCCGCCCGCCGCCAGTGCCCGGCGCGGGCGGCGGTAGACGGCGAGGCCGAGTGCGGTGGCTCCCGAGACGACGGCGACGCAGGACCGGAAGGCCAGCTCCGCGGTGCCGTCCCTCACGTCGTGGGTGATCTCGTCCTCGAGGCCGGAAATCAGTTCCGGACGTTCCACCAGGGCCTGGGAGCGGACCGGGTCCAGGCGGTCCACGTCGACGTCGAGACGCACCGGTGCGGTGTGCGAGTCGAGCTCCAGCGCGCCCAGCGGGGAAACGTTGATCTTCGTTCCGCCGTTCAGGGACGGCCGAAGCGTCATCGTCGTGTCCATGGGGCCGACCGGTGTACGGACGTTCCCGACGATCAGGAGCCCCAGCCAGGCGCCCACGAGCACGACGGCGGTCAGTCCCAGCGCCCGGACCCACGGCCGGGGGGCCGGGGCCAGGGCGGGGAGGGGGGTCGGGGAGGCGGGCGCGCCGCGTTTCCCGAGGCGGCGAAGGAGCCGGCGCAGTGCGGCGGGGATCGGCGGGGACGACGTGGGCGAGCGGTGCGGTTCCTGGGCTTGGCGGGCCATTGGTCCCGTATGCCCACACCGGCGGGCGGCCATGCCGGGGCGACCACCCGCACGGCGTACGTGACAATGGCCGGGTGCTGGAGATGACGCGCGAGGAGTTCGAGGAACTGGTCTCCGAGGCCCTGGACAGGATCCCGCCCGAACTGACGCGGCTGATGGACAACGTCGCCGTGTTCGTGGAGGACGAGCCGGCCTCGGACGACCCCGACCTGCTCGGCCTCTACGAGGGGACTCCGCTGACCGACCGCGGGGAGTGGTACGCGGGCGTGCTGCCCGACCGGATCACCATCTACCGGGGGCCGACGCTGCGGATGTGCGAGTCCCGCGAGGACGTCGTCGCGGAGACGGAGATCACCGTGGTGCACGAGATCGCGCACCACTTCGGGATCGACGACGAGCGGCTGCACGAGCTGGGGTACGGGTGAGATCCGGAGCGGACGCCGCCGGCGGCGCGGAGGCCATCGACCCGGACGTCGACCTCCATGTCCCCGCCCAGCGGGCCGAGACGGCCGGCGGGCGCAAGTGGCCCGTGCTCGCCGCGATTTCGGCGGGCGGCGCGGTCGGCGCCTGCGCGCGTTACGGGGCGACCCTGCTGTGGCCGACGCCCGAGGGCACGTTCCCGTGGGCGATCTTCTGGGTCAACGTGTCCGGCTGCGCGCTGATCGGGGTGCTCATGGTGCTCGTCAGCGAGAAGGGCCGGACGGCGCCGCCGCTGGTGCGGCCCTTCCTCGGGGTCGGCGTGCTCGGCGGGTTCACCACGTTCTCCACGTACGCCCACGACTTCTCCGGCCTGTTGGAACGCGAAGAGGCCGGCATCGCGCTCGCCTACGCGGGCGGCACGCTCGCCGGCGCGATGGGCGCGGTGTGGCTGGGCGCCTCGGCGACCAGGGCGGCGCTCGGCCGGACGGCGGCGTCGTGAACTGGCTGCTGGTGATGGTGGGCGCGGCCCTCGGCGCGCCGCTGCGGTACCTGACGGACCGTGCGGTGCAGGTCCGCCACGACTCGGTGTTCCCCTGGGGCACGTTCGTGGTGAACGCCGCGGGAAGCCTGCTGCTCGGCGCTGTGGCGGGTGCGGCGGTGTCCTCGCCGGCGTACACGCTGCTCGGCACCGGGCTGTGCGGGGCGTTGACGACCTATTCCACATTCTCGTACGAGACGCTGCGGCTGGCCGAGCGCGGATGGCGGTTCCTGGCCGCGGCGAACGTGGGCGCCTCGGTGCTGGTCGGGCTCGGATCGGTGTTCCTGGGGCTGGAGTTGGCGCGCGCCCTCACCGCGTGACCCTGCGAGCCGGCCCGCGCCGTGAGCGGGATCCCGGGCGTGTCCCTTGCGGGGTGACGGGAGTTGGGCAGGGAAACCCGCGTCCCCTGCACCGGAGGTGCCCCCGTGCGCCAGTTGTCAGCCCCCGGCCGTACGGCCGTCTGGATCGCCGCTTCCCTGGCGGTCCTGGCCTCGGCAGGCTGTATGAGCGTGAGCGACGACGGCGGCGGAGGAAAGCCCGCGCCGAGCTCGTCCGCGGAGCGGCGCGGGACGGGGGCGGAACCGGACGGCGGACATGTGCTCCCGGACGGACACGCCGGGCAGGCGGGCGGCGGGGACTCCTCCCGCGCCCCGGACGGGAAGGGCGGGAGCGCTTCGCCCTCCCCGAGCCGTTCGGCCTCCGCCGGTCCCGCGCCCTCCGCGGCCGGGCGGCAGCCCACCGAACCGAAGCCGGCCGCGCCCTCCGGGGACGCCGGGCCCTCCGCTTCCGCGCCGCAGCCGTCCATGCCGCCGGAGGAGTCGCCCGAGCCGCCGGTGGAGAGCCCTCCACCGCCGCCGGCGTCGCCGCAGCCGTCCGACCCGCCGAGCGCCTCGTCCGCGCCCGAGGTGCACGCCGGGGCGATGCGGAAGGTGCCGGCCGACGCGGAGGCCGAGCCCTCGGCATCACCGCAACCGCGCCCGGACGGGGCGGGCGGGCACGCCGCCTAGGGTCTTCGTCCGGCTCGGACCCCGGTGGTGTGCCGGGGGTCACTCGGCAGCGGTTTGCCTTCGGTGGGGGAGGGTGCGTATGGTGGTAGATCGTTTGATCCCATTGCCCGGCGCCGAAACAGAAGAGCGCCGCGTGGCGCGTACTCTCCCTAGCCGTGGCTGACCGCATCGAGGCGGTCGAATTGCGAATTCACGGAGTTTGGGCGCGTGCCGAGACTCCGGAAGGTTTCGCATTTCGCATGTCCACTTTCAGCACTGATCACGCCGTCATGCCCGAGAACGACGAGATTGTCGAGACGGTCGTCGTCGACGCCGCAGAGGCCGCAGAGGCCTCCGAGGAGCCGCAGACCACGTTCTCCGACCTCGGTCTCCCCGAGGGCGTCGTGCGCAAGCTCGCCCAGAACGGCGTGACCACGCCCTTCCCGATCCAGGCCGCGACCATCCCGGACGCCCTGGCCGGCAAGGACATCCTCGGCCGTGGCCGCACCGGCTCCGGCAAGACCCTCTCCTTCGGTCTGCCGACCCTGGCCACGCTGGCCGGCGGCCACACCGAGAAGAAGAAGCCCCGCGCGATCATCCTCACCCCGACCCGTGAGCTCGCGATGCAGGTCGCGGACGCGCTGCAGCCCTACGGCGACGTGCTCGGCCTCAAGATGAAGGTCGTCTGCGGCGGTACCTCCATGGGCAACCAGATCTACGCCCTCGAGCGCGGCGTCGACGTCCTCGTCGCCACCCCGGGCCGCCTGCGCGACATCATCAACCGCGGCGCCTGCTCCCTGGAGAACGTCCGGGTCGCAGTCCTCGACGAGGCCGACCAGATGTCCGACCTGGGCTTCCTGCCCGAGGTCACCGAGCTGCTCGACCAGATCCCGGCCGGCGGCCAGCGCATGCTCTTCTCCGCCACCATGGAGAACGAGATCAGCACGCTGGTCAAGCGCTACCTGACCGACCCGGTCACGCACGAGGTCGACAGCGCCCAGGGCAACGTCACGACCATGAGCCACCACGTGCTCGTCGTGAAGCCCAAGGACAAGGCGCCGGTCACGGCCGCCATCGCCGCCCGTAAGGGCCGCACGATCATCTTCGTCCGCACCCAGCTCGGCGCCGACCGCATCGCGGAGCAGCTGCGCGAGTCGGGCGTGAAGGCGGACGCGCTGCACGGCGGTATGACCCAGGGCGCCCGTACCCGCACGCTGGCCGACTTCAAGGAGGGCTACGTCAACGCGCTCGTCGCGACCGACGTCGCCGCCCGCGGTATCCACGTCGACGGCATCGACCTGGTCCTGAACGTGGACCCGGCCGGTGACCACAAGGACTACCTGCACCGCTCCGGCCGTACGGCCCGTGCCGGCAAGTCCGGTGTCGTCGTCTCGCTGTCGCTGCCGCACCAGCGCCGCCAGATCTTCCGCCTGATGGAGGACGCGGGCGTCGACGCCTCGCGTCACATCGTCGGCGGAGCGGGCGCGTTCGACCCGGAGGTCGCCGAGATCACCGGCGCCCGTTCGCTGACCGAGGTCCAGGCCGACTCCGCGAACAACGCCGCCAAGCAGGCCGAGCGCGAGGTCGTCGAACTGACCCGCCAGCTCGAGCGCGTCCAGCGCCGTGCGACCGAGCTGCGCGAGGAGGCCGACCGTCTGGTCGCCCGCGCCGCCCGTGAGCGTGGTGAGGACCCGGAGGCAGCGGTCGCCGAGGTGACCGAGGCCGCGGTGGCCGAGCTCGCCGCGGTGCCGGAGCAGGCCGAGCCGGTGCGCGACTCCCGTGACGAGCGTCCCTCGTCCGACCGCCGTGACGAGCGTGGCAACTTCCGCCGCGACGACCGTCGTGACGACCGCGGTGGCCGTTCCTTCGAGCGCCGTGACGACCGTGGCGGCGACCGCGGTGGTGACCGTGGCGGCTTCCGTCGTGACGACCGTGGTGGCCGTTCCTTCGAGCGTCGTGACGGTGACCGTGGCGGCTTCCGCCGGGACAACGACCGCGGTGGGGACCGTGGTGGCTTCCGTCGCGACGACCGTCGTGACGACCGCGGTGGCCGTACCTTCGAGCGCCGTGACGACCGCGGTGGCGACCGTGGCGGCTTCCGCCGCGAGGACGACCGTGGTGGCCGTTCCTTCGAGCGCCGTGACGGTGACCGTGGCGGCTTCCGCCGGGACAACGACCGCGGTGGCGACCGTGGTGGCTTCCGCCGCGACGACCGCCCCGCCGGTCACCGTGGCAGCGACCGTCCGTTCAACCGTGACCGCCGTGACGACCGCCCCTCGAGCGGCTTCCGTCCCGGTGCCGGCGACCGCCCGTACGGCCGCCGCGACGACCACCGCGGTGGCGCCGGTTCGAGCTCCGGCTCCTTCGGTGGCGGCCGCCGTGACGACAAGCCGCGCTGGAAGCGCAACGGCTGACGCTGTGTGACCTGCTGAAACAGGGCCCGTACGACACCTCGGTGGCGTACGGGCCCTGTCGCGTTGAACGGGTTCGAAAACCCCTTCCGTTGCTGGTGAGGCTGCTGTTAATGTCAGCCCACTTGCATGGGGGCGGGTGCGGCCCGGGGGGGCCTTCACACACTGCTGTTCCAGCACCGGCACCGCTGATTGCCCCATGCCTCTCTTATGCATCCCGGGGAGGGACCCGAGTGCCTCGAAGCGCTCTCGTACGCCGTTCCATCGCAGCCGTGGCCGCAGCGACCCTTGTCGCCGGCGTCGGCCCCTTCGCGCTCACGGCCACCGCGGCCGAGGGCGACGGAGTCGTCTTTCCGGCGGCCGCCGCGTCACAGCCGCGGACCGTCGTCCCGCTCGTCGCGGGCCCCACCGGCTACCTGCGCTACGAGCAGGGCGTCGGACATTTCTGGAGCACCTATGCCGGTGTCTCCACGCCGATCTCCGTGGAAGAGGAGGGGCCAGAGGCCGACGGCACGTACGGTGCCGGTCTCGACGGCTTCGCCACGTACTTGGCCGACTGGACACCGCGGTCGGACTCGGTCCGGCTGGTGAACATGGCCACGGACAGCGTCAGCTACCTCGACATCCCGAGCGGTCACCGGTACGTCGGTGCCTTCGGTTCCACGGTCGTCACCTTCACCCAGGAGACGGCGACCGCCCCGCGCGCGTGGCACCTGCTCCGGCTGGTGAACGGCTCGGTGCAGGACACACCCGTGACCGGCTGGCCGGAGGGCGCGCTGCCGCCCGCCAAGGCGGTGACCGGGGGCGCGGACGGCGTCCTCGTCACGTACGAGGTGGGTGGCGTCCCCCGCTCCGGCTGGGTCGATCTGGCCTCGGCACAGGTCCGCCCCCTCCCCGCCGACGCGACCGCTCGGCCGGTGTCCACCGTTCACGGCCCGACCGAGGTCGTGGAGTGGGCGAAGGACGGCAAGGCGCGGTTCTACGCCAAGGGGGGCGCCGACGCGTCGGGGCCGCTCGCCCTGACCGCCACGGCCGATCTCCCGTACAACGAGGGCGATGTGCTGCTCGGCGTCGTCGGCGACCGGCTGATCGTCGGCCGCGCCTCCGGCCAGGCGTCCTCCGCCCCGTACCGCGTGGTCTCCGTGCCGCGCACGGGCGGGGACGAGACCACGCTCTTCGCCCACGGGCGGGGACAGGTGATGGCGGCTCCGGACGGTGGGCTGCTGCTCGTCGCCGGTACGGCCGCCGACGCGCTGGGCGTCCAGCGGCTCCGGGCGGAGGGGGACGGGACGACCGCGGCCGAGCTGGCGGACGTCACCCCGCTCACCTCGAAGCCGAGGTCGCTCAGTTTCAGCCATGGCCGGCTCCATTCCCTCGAGCGGATGCCGGACGAGACCAACTCCTACCGTTCGCGGACGGTTTCGGTCACGGGTGAGCTGACGGCCGGAGCGACGCAGGAGCACGGTGACTTCGGCTTCCCGCTCGAAGAGTGCACCGACTCGAACGGCTGTCCGGAACCCATGGCCACCGGCGACGGACGCATGGTCGTCCAGCCGCCCTACGGGTCGGACCTCCCGGCCCTGGTGGTGGAGCCGGGCGGGACCTCGGGGCGCGTCCTCAGCGACGAACTCGAGAACGTCCGGATCAATGACGTCTCCGGGCGTTACGCGATCGGCAGCGGACGGACCGGGACGGGCGAGTGGGTGTCCAACACCGCCTTCGATCTGGACACGGGCAAGCGACTCGCCACGTTCGAGGTTCCGTTCGACCACGACCTGTACGGCGACACTCTGTGGACACAGGGCGCGGTGAACGGAACGGTCGTCGGCTACGACGTCCGCACCGGCGCCGTGAAGCGCACGGTGGATCTCGGAACCGGCTGCCGGGCGGAGTTCCTCAAGGTCACGGCCCACTGGCTGAGCTGGAGCTGCGCCGGCATCCCCGACAGGGGCGGCATCTACGACCTGGACAAGAACACCAACCTGGACTACACCGAGCCGTTCTCGCAGCTCGGCGACGGCTACGTCGTCCAAACCCATGGCCGGGAGGTGCGGGTCACCGACGTCCGCGGTCCCGAGCCGGTCCTCAAGGCGACCTACCTGACCAGCGACTACAACTACGAGTCCGGCCTGTACGCCGTCGACACCGCCGCCGGCCGCGTCGCCTACCAGGAGAACGCCGCCGGTGACATCCGGGTGGCCGATCTCGGGATCCCGGCCTCGCCGCTGGCCCGTATCGATGCCGACGTGGCGACGGGCGCGGACCTGAAGGCCGGGGCGTGGAAGCCGCGTTGGTGGCTGTCGAAGCCTGCCGGGTCGTGGCAGCTGACGCTGACGAGCAGGACGACCGGCGCGGTGGTCCGGACCCTGTCAGGGGGCGAGGCGCGCGGCGTGGTGGGCCCGGTGTGGGACGGCAAGGACACGGCGGGCAGGTTCGTCGGGAACGGCGCGTACACGTGGGCGCTGAGCGTGAAGCCGGCCGACGGCCAGGGCGCGGACCTGACGGCGGCGGGCGCGGTGTCCGTGACCGGCGCCGGGGCGGTCCGGCGGGATCTGGTCGGCGACGACGGTGCCGGCGATCTGCTGGTGATGGATTCGGCGGGTCTGGTGTCGCTGTACAAGGGCACGGGCTCGGGTGGTCTGTCGGCGCGGATCGCCGGGTCGGGTGGCGTGTTCCCGACGTCGTCGGTGCCGGTGCCGTTCGGTGACGTGAACGGGGACCGCTGCAACGACGTCCTGGTGCGGGTCGGCGATCAGCTGCGTGCGTACCGGCCGGGCTGCGGCAGGATCGTGTCCGCGTCGTCCCCGTACACGCTGATCGGCACCGGGTGGGGGCAGTACGACGTGCTGACCTCCCCTGGAGACGTGAACGGCGACGGGTACCAGGACCTGGTGGCGCGTCAGGCGTCGACCGGCGACATGTACTTCTACGCGGGGACGGCCGATCACCGGCTCAAGAGCCGGGTGAAGATCGGCACGAACTGGAAGACGTACACGAAGATCACCGGGGTCGGCGACCTGAACGGTGACGGCCACGGTGACCTGCTGGGCATCGACTCGGCGGGTGCGCTGTGGCGGTACTACGGCACCGCATCGGGTGCCGTGACGCCGCGCGTGAAGCTGGCGACGGGCTGGGGCGGCTACACCTCGGTGGTCGGAGTGGGCGACATCAGCGGTGACGGGAAGCCGGAGCTCGTGGGTCGTACGGGTGACGGCCGGCTGTACCGGCACAGCGCGACGGGGACCGGCACGCTGGCGGCCCGGGTGGTGATCGGCACGGGCGGCTGGCAGGCGTTCAAGGGCCTGTACTGACGTGCTTTTGCCGCGGCCCGGGACGACCGGGCCGCGGCGGGACCGGGCCGGTGTCGGATACCCGATCGGTTCCGGGGATCTCTTTGGTTATGCTCAGGGGTGTTGCGCCGAGGGCCGTTAGCTCAATTGGCAGAGCAGCGGACTTTTAATCCGTTGGTTGTGGGTTCGAGTCCCACACGGCCTACCACTCAGCCCCAGGTCAGGAAGGTTCTGGCCTGGGGCTGATCTTGTTCGTGGCCCGAGCGGGCGGCCCCGGCCCCCGGGGGCGGGCCCGCAGGCACCCCTGATACCCGCGCACACTGGAATCAGGAGGTGTACCCATGGCTCTCGAAGACGACTGCGACCACACGACCGGGATCCAGCACGACATCACCAGGACGGAGGACGAGGAGCTCGGGGCGAAGCGGTACCTCTGTGGCAAGTGCGGGCACGAGTACACGGTTCCGCGGCAGGACACCGCGACCGAGGACCCCGGCGACCGGCCGGCGGGGTAGCGGCGTACACCGGAGCGATGATCGCGCCGCTCCCCGTGGGCGCCCGCACCGCCTGTCCGGTCGGCGGCCGCGCGGGCCGGACGCTCAGCCGCGTCGTCGGCAGCAGAGGAAGACCTGTTCCTCCGGCGGCACGTCGCTGATCGCCGGGGCGTAGGTGTACGAGGACTCCTCGAGGATCTCGAAGTCCTGCTCGACGACCTTGCGCAGCTCCTCGCGGAGGTAGCCGGACACCCGGATGCTCTTTCCGAGGAACGGGATCGCGCGGTTGTCCATGTCCGCCTCCACCATCGAGAGCACGAACAGGCCGCCGGGGACCAGCAGATGGCGGACGGTCCGCAGCGCCTCGGGGATCTCGGCGCGGGGGAGCATGAGCAGGGAGAAGAAGGCCGTGACCGCGTCGAAGCGGCCGAGGTCCGCGGCGCCGTCCGGCCGGAGGTCCGCGATGTCGAGCTGGTGGAACTCCCCCTCCGGCACGTTCTCCTGGGCGAGTCTCACCATCTCCTTCGACAGGTCGACGCCCACCACCTGGAACCCGGCGTCCGCCAGCCGGCGCGCGGTCGGAACTCCGGTGCCGCAGCCCAGGTCCAGCACCCGCGCCCCCGTGGACAGTGCCCCGGCCAGCCAATCGCCGGCGGAGACCTGGCCCTCCTTGTGCGGGAAGGCGTCGTCGTAGCTGTCGCCGATGGCGTCGAAGGCTTCTGCCTGCTCCCTGCGATCGGGCCTCATGCCCTCGTAGTCGGCGTCGCTTTTCCCGTTTGTCACGAAAGTACCTTTCGGAGGCCGCCTTGGGTGTCCCATAATCACCCCGCCGCTGCCCGATGTCAGGCGGATGTGCATCGCAGGCCGCTCGATTCGGGCGCTCGGCGGCAGAGCGGGGGTGGCCCGGGATTCCGGGGCCGCGCGCGGAACGGGACCCCAAATACGACTCTCAAATGCGTGTTTGTTAGCGTCACCTCGTGCGACTGACCAAGTTCACCGATCTGGCGCTTCGCGCCGTCATGCGCCTCGCCGTCTTGGAGCAGGGCGGGCCCCTGACGACCCGCGAGGTGGCGGAGGAGATGAACGTCCCGTACGCGCACATGGCCAAGGCGATCGCCCGGCTCCAGCACCTCGGAGTCCTGGAAGCCCGGCGAGGGCGCGGCGGGGGCCTCGAGCTGACCGTGCTCGGCCGCCGGGCGTCCGTCGGCTGGCTGGTGCGGGAGCTGGAGGGGGAAGGGGAAGTGGTCGCCTGTGAGGGCGATGCACCGTGCCCCCTGCGCGGGGCCTGCCGGCTGCGGCGGGCGCTGCGGGACGCGCAGGAGGCCTTTCACGCCACCCTGGACCCGCTGACGGTGGCGGATCTGGTGGCTTCGCCCGCCGGGCCGGTCCTGGTCGGGCTCTCGGGTCGCCGCACCGGATGAAATCAGTTTGAAGCCGTGCCCCCGAGGGGGTCGAGAACGACGGCTTTTAATGCGCCGATGACATACCAATTAAGGAGTAGTCGTGCTCTCCGAGCAGTCCGTACCGGTCGTCCGTGCCACCCTCCCCGTCGTCGGAGCCGCCATCGGTGACATCACCGAGCTGTTCTACCGCAAGCTGTTCGACGACCGGCCCGAGCTGCTGCGTGACTTCTTCAACCGGGGCAACCAGGCGACCGGCGAGCAGAAGCAGGCGCTGGCCGGCTCCATCGCCGCCTTCGCGGGCATGCTGCTCGAGCGGCCCGAGGAGCGGCCGGACGCGATGCTGGCGCGGATCGCCAACAAGCACGCCTCCCTGGGTGTCACCTCCGAGCAGTACAAGCTCGTGCACCAGCATCTGTTCGCGGCGATTACGGAGGTCCTGGGCGACGCCGTCACCCCTGAGGTCGCCGCCGCCTGGGACGAGGTCTACTGGCTGATGGCCAACGCCCTGACCGCCGTGGAAGCCCGCCTCTATCAGGAGGCCGGCACCGCCGACGGTGAGGTGTGGCGCGGCATGGAGATCGTCGAGCGGCGCGAAGAGACGCCGGACGTGGTCTCGTTCCTCCTCCAGCCGGACGACGGATCTCCCGCCGGGGCCTTCAGGCCCGGGCAGTACGTCAGTGTCCAGGCCGAACTCCCCGACGGAGCACGGCAGATACGTCAGTACAGCCTCTCCACGGCCCCCGGCCGGCCGCACTGGCGCATCACCGTCAAGCGGGTGCGGGGCGCGGCCGGTCCGCAGGGCGAGGTCTCCTCGTGGCTGCACGGGACCGCGCGGGTGGGGGACCGGCTGACCGTGTCGGTGCCCTTCGGCGATCTGGTGCTGGATGACGGCGAGGGCCCGCTGCTGCTGGCCTCCGCCGGTATCGGCAGCACGCCGATGCTCGCCATGCTCGGGCACCTCGCCGCCACCGGCTCCGCCCGCCCGGTCGTCGTGGTGCATGCCGACCGCGACCCGGCCGACCACGCCCACCGCGAGGAGCTGCGCCGCCTCGTCGACGCCCTCCCGTCGGCGTCCCTCCACCTCTGGTACGAGACCGGCGGCGACGCGGATGCGGCGACCGGGCAGGTGGACATCGGCGCACTGGACCTCCCGGAGGGGCTCACGGCCTGTCTGTGCGGGCCGTTGCCCTTCATGCGTGCCGTGCGGGGTGACCTGCTGCGCCGGGGAGTGCCCGCCGCGGCCGTCCACTACGAGGTGTTCGGACCCGATCTCTGGCTCGGGCAGGAGTAGCCGCCGACGGCAGTTTTTTCCGGCCTCCCCCCGGCGCACCTCGTAATTGGTAAGGATCTTGCTCCGCATGGCGTAAGGTTGTGTTCACCGACGCGGGGTGGAGCAGCTCGGTAGCTCGCTGGGCTCATAACCCAGAGGTCGCAGGTTCAAATCCTGTCCCCGCTACTGATGACACCGGCCCGGTGGTCGATCGAGAAGATCGACCACCGGGCCGGTGGCTTTTCCGGCAGTGCAACGCCCGTCGCCCGGTCGGGCGACGGGAAGTCGCCCCGCGGCGCGTCGGCGTCCAGCCTGAGGTGGGCGCGGTACTGTCCGCAGCCGTCAGCGGACCCGGTAGGACCCGGCAGGAGACCACCTTTGGGCCAGGAGTGGCGAGATCAGGGCGGCGCCAGAAGGGCCCCGTGGTTCGTCCGCGTGCTGCCCATGGCGATGATCGTCGGTGGGGTCGTCTTCGACGTTCTGACCCCTCCCCGGTTCACCGCCGTACCCCTCTATGCCGCCGCCCCGCTCGTCGCGGCCCCCGTCCTTACGTGGATGGCGACCCTGCTGACCGGGCTCGCGGCGCTCCTGGCCCTGAGTGTGCTGCATGCCGTCAACCGGAGCTTCTGGCAGATCACGGTCCTCACCGAGACGACCACGGTGGTCACCGTCGTCGTTCTCGCGCTGTTCATCAACACCCTCGTGCGGCGCAGCGGTCAGCGGCTCGCCTCCGCCCGGGTGATCGCGGAGACGGCGCAGCGTGCCGTACTGCCCGCGCCTGCCGACCGGATCGGTGGTCTGCACATCGCGGCCCGGTACGAGGCGGCGCAGGCGGGCGCGTTCATCGGCGGTGACCTGTTCGCGGTGCAGGACACCCCGCACGGCGTACGCCTCCTCGTCGGCGACGTACGGGGCAAGGGGCTGGGGGCGGTGGGGACGGTGGCGGTGCTCATCGGCGCCTTCCGCGAGGCAGCGGAGCAGGAGCGCTCGCTGGAGGGCGTGGCGCAGCGGCTGGAGCGGGCCCTCAAGCGGGAGGGCACCAGACGGGAGGGGCTGGACGCCGTCGAGGGGTTCACCACCGCCGTACTGGGCGAGATCCCGCGCGGCAAGGCCCTGGTGCGGCTGGTGAACAGGGGCCATCCCGAACCCCTGGTGCTCCGGGCCGACGGGGCGCTGGACGTCCTTGCGCCGGCGCAGCCCGCGCTGCCGCTGGGGATGGGTGACCTGGCGGCGTGGCCGGACCGGGCGGACGAGTACCCGCTGCCCGACGGGGCGACGCTGCTGCTCTACACGGACGGGGTGACGGAGGCGCGGGACACCCGCGGTGTCTTCTACGACCCGGTGGAACGGCTCGCCGGGCGTCTCTTCCCGGGGCCGGGGGAGCTGCTGGACGCGCTGGTCGACGACGTGCGCCGGTACACCGGCGGCGGTTCGAGCGACGACATGGCGCTGCTGGCGGTCGGCAGGCCGGCGGAAGGGCAGCCGGAGTGGCGCAGGACGGTGCCGGTGGTTCCCCCGGAGCCGGGCGGCCGCGGCGGATCCGGGTGACGGCCTCGGCCTGATATCGGTGCAGGCCCGGCCGGATGCGGGCTGTGCGCACGCTCCGTAGTCGAAGAGCAGCCGTGCGCATAACATTTGATACACCATCAGAATTGTGACCGCCGCTGACGTTTGATCAACTCGCCCGGTTCCGGACGTTTCTGTCCGGGTAAGTACCGGCCGAAGTCGTTAATGATCACCCGGAACAGCTTGGAATCCGGCACCGCCGTCTATTAACGTTCGATAACGCAGTGCGGTCGTCCCAGCCGTCGCAGAGGCGGCGCCGTGCGCACGTGCCGAATCCCGTAAGGGAACCGGGGAACCACCAATTGGGGTGAATCGGTCACCCTTCGCCGCTCAGTCCGCGGTCGAGGGCGCCCGTAGGAGACCTTCCTGCTCCGAACCCGTCAGCTAACCCGGTAGGCGAGAAGGAAGGAAAGGAGTACGCCTTCGTGGCGTCCAACATGCCTGCCCCCGAGGCCCGCTTCGCGTCCGAACGTTTCAGTGCCGACGCCCCCGAGCGGACCTGGGAGGAATGGAACCCCACAGAGGACTCCGTCCGCCCCGTGCGCGGAAAGCACCGTGTCATCAAGCAGCGCGGCGGAATCGCCCGCAGCTCCACGGTGCTCGGAGTCGGCGTCATCGCCGCGGTCGGCGCGGGCGGTATAGCCACCGCGCAGGACAAGCCTGCCGTCTCCATCTCCCTTCCCGATTCCATTGCGGACAAGCTCCCCGATGCCAAGTCCCTCCCCGGCGTGGGGTCCCTGCTCTCCGACGGCTCGGACGACTCCGACGGTGAGGTGCACGCAGCACCGCTCACCGCCGCGACCACGGTCGCCGACACGGGCGCCGGCGCCCAGGCCGCCGGCTCCGGCGAGGCCCTGCGCGCCCGGATCCTCCAGCAGGCCGAGCAGCAGCAGGCAGAGGCGGACGCCGAGGCCAAGGCGGCCGCGGAGGCGCTCGCCGCCGAGCAGGCGGCGGCCGCCGCCGAGAAGCAGCAGAGCGCGGCCGAGGCCAAGGCGGCCGAGGAGAAGCGGAAGGCCGAGGAGGCCGCGCGGGCGGCGGCGGAGGCTGCCCGTCTCGCGGAGCTCGCCCGGAGCTACTCCCTTCCCACCTCCTCCTACACGATCACCTCCACCTACGGTGAGTCCGGCGCGATGTGGTCCTCCGGCCAGCACACCGGCCTCGACTTCGCGGCGCCGACCGGCACCCCGGTCAAGGCGGTGCACGGCGGCACGGTCAAGTCCGCGGGCTGGTCCGGCTCCTACGGCTACCGCATCGTCCTCGAACTCGAGGACGGCACCGAGGTCCTGTACGCCCACCTCTCCTCGATGACGGCGAGCGCGGGCCAGCAGGTGTCCACCGGCGAGACGATCGGGCGCGTCGGCGCCACCGGCAACGTCACCGGCCCGCACCTGCACCTCGAGGTGCACACCGCCGGCGGCTCGGGCATCGACCCGATGGCGTGGCTGCGCGACAAGGGCCTCACGATCTGATCACTGCCCGGTACGGGTCGCACTGCCTCCCGTGCCGGGCACATCCATGTCTCCGGCAGCACTGGCGCACACCCCCCGACGCGAGGGCTGCCGGAATAGCCGGTACGGGCCCGGCCGTTGATCACCGCATGACTTCTCTGCGCACACTCGGTTCCTCCGGCCTGACCGTCTTCCCGCTCGCTCTCGGCGGCAACGTCTTCGGCTGGACGGCCGACGAGGCGCGGACCTTCGCCGTCCTCGACGCGTACACCGCCGCCGGCGGCAACTTCGTCGACACCGCCGACAGCTACTCCTCGTGGGCCCCCGGGAACGAGGGCGGTGAGTCGGAGACCCTCATCGGCAAGTGGCTCGCGGCGCGCGGCAACCGCTCCGACGTCGTCATCGCCACCAAGGTCGGCGCGCACCCCCACCACAAGGGCCTCTCCGCCACCACGATCAAGGCGGCCGCGGAGGAGTCGCTCACCCGGCTGGGCACCGACCACATCGACCTCTACTACACACACTTCGACGACCCGTCCGTGCCCGTCGAGGAGATCATCACCGCGCTCGACCAGCTGGTGAAGGACGGCAAGGTCCGCGCGATCGCCGCCTCCAACATCAGCGCCGAACGGCTCCGGGCGTCCCTGGACTTCTCCGAGCGCGAGGGCCTCGCCCGCTATGTGGCGCTCCAGCCCCACTACAACCTGGTCTCACGCCACACCTACGAGGGCGAACTGCGGGACACCGCCGCCCGCGCCGGGCTCGCCGCCGTCCCCTATTACGCGCTCGCGTCCGGTTTCCTCACCGGCAAGTACCGGCCCGGTGCCACGGTGGACAGCGCCAGGGCGCAGGGCGCGTCCAAGCACCTCGAGTCGGAGCGGGGACTGAAGGTCCTCGGCGCCCTCGACCGGATCGCGCAGGACCGTGGCGCCGAGATCGCGACCGTCGCCCTGGCGTGGCTGGCCGCGCAGCCGACCGTGGCCGCGCCGATCGCGTCGGCGCGTACGGCCGAGCAGGTGCCCGCTCTGGTGGCGGTCGCGGATCTGGCCCTGACGGACGGCGAGCTGGCAGAGCTGACCGCCGCGTCCGCCTGAGAACATGCCGCCGACTCAGTAGCGGTAGGGGTTGTAGCCGCTGTAGTCGCGGTGCGGCGGCGGCAGCGGCGTCCGGGCGGTCGCCTGGGCGGCGTACGCCAGCGAAGGCCCCGCCACGTCCCTGCGCTGCCACAGATGGTGCAGCAGCTCGTGTTCGCGCTCCACGAAGTCCGGGCCCGCCGCGCCGCGGTGGGCCCGGTGGCGCAGGAAGGCGAGCGTCGTCGCGAACGCCTCGTACTCCGCCACGGCGTGCCCTGCCGCCGGACCGTACGCGCGCCGGGCGAAGTCCCTGGCCACCGTGCGGGCCCGCATCGACGACAGGGCGCGGGGCTCGGCCGCCGACATCCAGCCGGCCGCGGCGTACGCCGGGAGCTCCTCGGAGATCGTGCGCAGCTCACGCTGGCGGGTCCATATCGACAGCCAGGTGAGCAGTGCGAAGGCCGGCACCATGAACGCCCCGTACACGGCGTAGAAGCCCCACGGGCCGAGCATCGACGCGGAGCCGTTCCACAGGGCGTGCATACCCATCGCGAGCGCCAGGCCCAGCAGCGGCAGCGCGATGCGCCGCAACCGCCGGTGTCGGCGCGCGCCGAGCGCGGCGACACCGAAGCCGAGGCCGGTGAGCACGGTGAAGAGCGGATGCGCGAACGGCGACATCACGATGCGTACGAAGAACGTCGCGGCGGTCACGGAGGCCAGGCCGGAGGTGCCTATCGCCTGGTCCTCTCCGAAGGCGCTGCCCAGATAGAGGATGTTCTCCGTGAAGGCGAAGCCGGTGGCGGTGAAGCCGGCGACCACGACGCCGTCCACGATTCCGGTGAAGTCCCGTCTGCGGAAGACGAAGAGCAGCAGGATCGCGGCCGCCTTCGCGCTCTCCTCGACGACCGGCGCTATCACCGTCGCGCCGAGGGTGTCGGCCGACGCCGGGTCGGCGGTCGCCGTCGCTATCCACCGGGTCGCGAAGGTGTTCGCGATGATCGCCACCAGGGCGGCGGCGAACGCGCCCCAGGCGAAGGCGAAGAGGAGGTTCCGCCAGGGACCTGGCTCCACCCGGTCGAGCCAGCGGAACGCCGCCAGCAGCAGTGGGACCGGCAGTGTCGCGAGACCGAGGCCGACCAGGAAGCCGTGGGTGCCGGTCTGCTCGCGCACGAGCACCAGGATCACCAGGGCGCACAGGGCGAGCAGGGTGATGACCGCACCGGCGCGGAACGCCCGGCTGCGCCAGATCCTCGACGCCGCCCGTGGCCGGTAGCGCCGGCGCGCGGGCGCGGGCACCTCGGTCAGCGATGCGTCGACATGTTCCTGTTCGCGCGCGGGCAGCACGGGGTGCGGCGGCACCGCCCGGCGCTGCGGGCGGTGCTCCGGTGGCTGCTGCGCGGACGGGTCGGACATCCGTCGACCCTAACCAGACGCACCGACAACTGGCGACGGCGCGTCCCGCATCGCGGGCGTCACCGCGCCGTTCACGCCCGGGTCGTGACCCGGCGGAACAGCAGATCGCGGACCTTGTGGCCCTTGTCCAGGCCCTGCCCCTCGAAGCGGGTCAGCGGACGGAACGCGGGACGCGGCGCGAAGCCGCCGTCCTCCTGGGTGTTCTCGAAGTCCGGATGGGCCGACAGCACCTCGAGCATCTGCTCGGCGTACGGCTCCCAGTCGGTCGCGCAGTGCAGGATCGCGCCCGGCGCGAGCGGCCGGGCGGCGAGGGTGAGGAACTCCGGCTGGATCAGCCGGCGCTTGTGGTGCCGCTTCTTCGGCCACGGGTCGGGGAAGTAGACCCGCATGCCGGTCAGTGAGCGGGGCGGCAGCATCTCCCGCAGCAGGATGATCGCGTCGCCGTTGGCCACCCGGATGTTGGACAGGCCGTTCCGTTCCGCGAGGGCGAGCAGGTTGCCCTGGCCGGGGGTGTGGACGTCGACGGCGAGGATGCCGGTCCCCGGGTCGTCGGCGGCCATCTGGGCGGTCGCCTCGCCCATGCCGAAGCCGATCTCCAGGACGACGGGCAGCCCGCCGAACATCTCCTCGAGGTCGAGCACCCGGTGCCCGTCGATGTCCAGGCCCCACAGCGGCCACAGCCGCTGCAACGCGTCCTCCTGCCCGGCGGTGACCCGGCTGCGCCGCGGCTGGAAGCTGCGGATACGCCGCTCGTGGTGCGATCCCGCCGGGTCGGCAGCGGGGCCGCCGGGGAAGCGCGGTTCGCTCTTGGCGCGGATGAAGTGGCGCGGGGCCTCGGGGCCGGGGACGGGATCACGGAACTCAGACACAGTGATGCCGATTCTACGAGGGCGCGAACGGGTGGTGCGCCGGCGTGGGTCGCGCCGGGGCCCGTGGGAGCGGTGAGGCCGCTCGGCGGCGCGGGCCGGTCCGCCTCCCGGTCAGCCGCCGGGAGGTTCCGGACGAGGCGGTGGCCTCGGATCCGGCCGTGTCACCGGGCGGTGCGGGGCGGGAGTGGCGTCCGCCCGCGGAGAAGGGGGCGGCGCCCCGTGTCACCGGGCGGTGCGGGGGCGCGAGGGTTCCAGTGCGGTGAGCGCGCGGCGGGCCACCTCGCGGCCGATGGGGAGCGACGCCGTGGCCGCCGGAGACGGGGCGTTCAGGACGTGCACCGTCCGCGGGGCCTCGCGGATCAGGAAGTCGTCGGCCAGCGTCCCGTCGCGCAGTACCGCCTGCGCGCGCACGCCCGCCGGCGCCGGGCGCAGGTCGTCCTCGGTCACCGCCGGCAGCAGTCGCCGCACAGCCGAGGTGAATGCCCGCTTGGAGAGCGAGCGGCGCAGCTCCCCGGCCCCGTACCGCCAGTGCCGGCGGGCGATGTGCCAGGAGCCGGGCCAGCCGAGCGTGCCCGCCAGCTCCAGGGGGCGGACGGCCGACCATCTGTAGCCCTCGCGGGCCAGCGCCGGGACGGCGTTCGGGCCGACGTGCACGCCGCCGTCGATGCCGCGGGTGAGATGGACGCCGAGGAACGGGAAGGCCGGGTCGGGCACCGGGTAGACCAGCCCGCGGACGAGACCGGGGCGGGCCAGGTCGTAGTACTCCCCGCGGAAGGGGACGATCCGCATCCCCGGGTCGTCACCCGCGAGCCGTGCCACCCGGTCGCAGTGCAGCCCGGCGCAGTTGACCAGCACCCGGGCCCGTACGACCGTGCCCGAGCGTGTCCGCACCGCGACCCCCCACGGGCGGCGGTCCACGGCGGTGACCTCCTCGCCGTAGCGGACGTCCGCACCGGATGCCGTCGCCAGCTGTGCGGCCACCGCCCCGTAGTCGCAGATGCCGGTCGTCGCCACATGGATCGCGGCGAGCCCGCGGACCTCCGGCTCGTACTCACTGATCTGCGCCGGGCCAAGCTCGCGCACCGGGATGCCGTTCTCCCGGCCGCGCTGGACCAGGGCGTGGAGCCGTGGGAGCTCGTCCCTGTCCGTCGCCACGATCAGCTTCCCGGTGACCTCGTGACCGATGCCGTACTCCGCGCAGAACTTGACCATCTCGGCGGCGCCGCGCACGGCGAACCGGGCCTTCAGCGAACCGGGCCGGTAGTAGATCCCGCTGTGGATCACTCCGCTGTTGCGGCCCGTCTGGTGCCGGGCGGGTCCCTGTTCCTTCTCCAGGACCGTCACCCGGGTGCCCGGGGCCGAGCGCGAGAGCGCGTACGCCGTCGACAGGCCGACGATGCCGCCGCCGACCACCAGCACGTCGCAGTCGAAGTCATGCCCGGACGCCCTCACCGCGTCACCTCCCACCCCGATAGTGCACTGGCCCGCTGACAACGCGCTCAAACCAGTCGGCACGCGGGAGACACGCCCGACTTTCCGCAGTGGAGCCGCCGCCCGCGTCCCGCCCGCGTCCCGGGCGTGCGTCAGGGGCGTCAGGCAGGTGTCATCAGGAGCGGGCGGGCCCTCTCCCGCAGCTCCATGACCCGCGGCTCGTCACCGTACGGCTCGAGCCGGTGCAGCAGGTCCCGTACGTACTCCGTGGTCCGCGCGGACGAGATCCGTCCCGCGACCTCCACCGCGCGGGTGCCCGCCGCGCACGCCGCGTCGAGATTGCCCGATTCCAGCTCCGCCACCGCGGACACCACGAGACGCAGCCCGTGCGAGCGCACGTACTCCTCCGTGGGGCGGGACAGCGCCTGCTCCGTGAAGCGCCGCACCTGCCGCGGGGCCTTCAGATCGCGGTAGCACTCGGCCGCGTCCGCCGCGAACCTGTCGTACGAGTAGAAGCCGAGCCAGGACGGGTCGCCGTCGCCCTCCCTCGATCTCTCCAGCCAGCCCTCCGCGGCCTTGAGCGCCGCGCCGGCGGCCGCCGCGTCGTTGGCCTTGGCGTGGGCGCGGGCCTCGACCAGCCGGAAGAAGCTCATGGTGCGGGCGGTGGCGAGGCCCCGGTTGCGCTCCAGCGCGGCCTGGGCCAGATCGACGCCCTCGTCGGCGAAGCCCCGGTACGTCGCCTGGAGCGACATCGAGGCGAGCACGTATCCGCCCAGCGGCACATCGGCGGCGGCGCGGGCCAGCCGCAGCGCCTGGATGTAGTAGCGCTGCGCGGCCTCCTGCTGCCCGGTGTCGAAGGCCATCCATCCGGCGAGCCTGGTCAGTTCGGCGGTCGCGCCGAACAGGGCCCGGCCCACTTCGTCCGAGTACGAGCCGAGGAGCAGGGGCGCCGCGTCGACGCGCAGGCACTCGGGGACCATCGAGGAGCGCCAGTCCCCGCCCCCGTACTTGGAGTCCCACCGGCGGGCGTCCTCCGCGGCCTCCCGGAGTTTCGCGACGTCGCTGTGGCCCACGCGGGCTGGCGTGTCGGCGGCGTCCGCGGTCTCGGGGCTGTCGGTCACCGCGCCGGCCTCCTGGGAACCGCCAGCGGGGTCGGAGGAGACGGACGAACCGCCGGTGACGTCGAACAGTCGCTCGACCGACGCGTCGGCGGGGGTTATCAGCCATCGGGACGCTGGCGTCGCGTAAGCGCTCACTGCGAACGATCCGGCCAGAGACTGCCAGATCCCCCCGCCGCCGGCCCGCCGGCCCGCAAGATCCAGTCGGTACAGCTCGGTGGCCGATTTCACCGCCTCGCCGACATCCCGCGGGAACGCCAGTCCCACCTCCGGGGCCGGGTCCGCGTCGGCCAGGCCGATCTCGTGGAGCGGCACCGGACGGCCCAGTTTGGCGCCGATGGCGGCCGCGATCAGGTGGGGTGCGGCGCCCTGCGGCACCATGCCCTTGGACACCCACCTGGCCACCGAGGTCTTGTCGTAGCGGAGGGTCAGACCACGCTGCGCGCCGAGGTCGTTGACCCGCCGCGCGAGGCCCGCGTTGCTGATTCCCGCGAGGGCGAGAACCGTGCCGAGCTTTTCGTTCGGCCCGCGTTGCTCCCTGGACATGCGCCACCCCTCGACACGCAGACGGCTGCCGCGCACGGCCCGCGCACGGCATTCGTGCTGGGTCCTCCCGGTTCGCGGCACCCCCCGTCCCGACCGGTCCCGGCTGCAAAATCGTGTGGCCGAGCCCTGCGGAATATGCGCGCCTGTGGAGAACAGCAGCAAACACAGCGTAGTTCGCCGCATCCCGACCGTTAAGGGGCCAACTTCCCTATGGCGGGATTGTTGTCCGTACGGGTGATCGCCGGTCCGCCCTCGTGCTCCCGCCGTGTGGCCGTGCGCCCGTCCGTGCGCTCTGGCCGGTGAAGGGCGGGAGCGCTTCCATGAGTGCTGCGTGGGTCGGCCCACTGCGTACTGGAACCAGTGGGCTGGGGGACACCGCCGCCTCAATCCCCGCGGGCGGCGGACAGGGCCCGGGAGGCGAACTGCGCCTCCCGGTCCGTGTGTTGCCGTCAAACGGCCACGCTGACGCGGCTCCGAAAATGGCCGAATGACGCCTGTCCGCCGCCCCTTCGCGAGGCTCGTTGGGACCTCTCACGGCGTCGAAGCCGGCTCCCCCACCGTCGGCAAATCGCCAACGCCGGTGCCGTTTTCCGTTTTTGCACGCGCTACCGGGAGCCCCTCGCGTGCGCCTCCTTCGTGGCAGCATGTTCCCGAACGGCTTCGGCGATGTCCGGCAATGTTGGGGAGGCGGCGATGCGGTGGCTGGTGGGGTGGAGCAGTATCGCCGCGAACTTCGGCACGGCGGGCGCCGTCGGAGCCTCCGAAGAGGGCCGCACGCTCCATCCCGTCGGGGCCCAACTCCTGTGGGGCGACCCTGACCCGCTGTGGGCCGTCGGGGACTGGCGGCCCGACGAGGTACGCGTCATCACCGCGGAACCGCACCAACGCCCTTACGCCACCCCGGGAAACGGCCAGGCGCCCACCGTGACCCGGCTAGCCGTCCTCGGCTGCTGCGCCGCCAGCGACGAACAACTGCGGGTCGGACTGTTCGCGGCGCGCGGCGGCGCACTGAGGCATCTGACCGCATGGGCGGGCAGCTACACCGTCGTCGTCCAGGTCGGCCGCCGCATCACCGTCGTCGGTGACCTCGCCGGCGCCCGTCCCGTCTTCTACACCCCCTGGGCGAACGGCACCGCGTACGCGACCGCCGCCCTCCCGCTGGCCGACCTCATCGAGGCCCAGCTCGACATCGGACACCTGGCCGCCCTGCTCGCCTGCCCGGAATCGCCGGAGGCGCTGCGCGACTCCACCCCGTACGCCGGGGTGAAACGCATCCCGCCGGGACACGCGCTGATCCTGCGGGAAGGTTCGCGGGAGATCACCGGCTACGAGCCGGTCGCCTCACTCGCCGTCGCCGCCCCGCAGGTCGAGGCCGCCCGCGCCATCGACGGTGTCCGCGACGCGCTCGTCGAGGCCGTGCGCGCCAGGCTGACCGCGCCCCGGCACGCGCCCGAGACCCTGCCGCCCGACCCGGGGCCCGTCCCCGGCATGGGGCCCGCCGAACGCCGCGCGGCCCGCGGCGCGCCGACGCCCGGGATCGGGTCCGACCTTTCCGGGGGCAGCGCCTCCAGCACCCTGGCCCTGCTGGCGGCCGGACTGCCCGGCGTACCGGGCACGGTCCTCGGGCACGGCACCGGCGCCGGCGAACGGCTGCTCGCCGTCACCTTCAACGACCTCGCCACCAGCGGACACGAGCTGCGGGAACCCGAGCTGGAACGGGCCCGCCTCATCGCCGCCAACCCACGACTGCACCATGTCGTGGTCGCCGCCGGCGAGGAGGGCCTGCCGTACGCGAACCTCGACTCCGGCCCCCTGACCGACGAGCCCGCGCCCTCCCTGGTGACGGCGGAACGCCACCGGGGGCGGCTGGCCGCCGGCAGCGCCGACCACTTCACCGGTACGGGCGCGCGACAGGTGCTGGACGCGCATCCGGCGCGGCTCGCGGACCTCCTGCTGGACAGGCGCAGACGGCACCTGCTGCGGCCGGTCACCGCCCTGGCCCGCTCCGAACGGCCCTCCCCGCAGTCCCTGTTCGTCCCGCTCACGGTGTACCGGGCGGCCCGCAAACTGGCCCGTACGCCCTATCGCACCGGCCTCGAAGCGGCCGCCGAAGACCTGCTGCTCGCCAACCGTCCCGGTCCCGCGCTGCGCAACGGCGCGGTGGGCGCGTCCCTGGCGGCCCTCGCGTGGTCCCGGCCGGGGCCCGCGGCGCGCTGGCTCACCGGGGAGGCGCTCGCAGAAGTATCGGTTCGGCTGACGGAGGCGGCGACCAGACCCACCTCTGTCCAACGGCCCGGCGAGACACGGGCACGGGCGGCACTCGCCCGCCACGCCTTCGACCACCGGATCCTGGAACAGGCCGCGGAGGTCCGCAGCCAGCGTCTGCACGCGCCCTACCTGGACAACCAGGTCGTCCGTGCCTGCCGGGACCTGCCGGAATCGCTCCGCGTCCAGCCGGGCGCGCGGGCGGCCGTACTGCGCACGGTCCTCGGCGGCGCCGGCATCCACGATCTGCCGCCCGGCTGGGGCTCCCCGACCCACGCCTCGTCCGCCGCGGCGGCCCGTACGGGTCTGCGGTCGGCGCTGCCGCACCTGATCGCCCTCTTCGACGCCCCGTTGCTCGCGGACGCGGGCCTCATCGAGGCCCGCGTCGTGCGCCGCGCGCTCAGGGCGGCGTCCGAGGGCGAGCCCGTGCCGCTGGACGGTCTGGCCGACCTGGTCTCGACGGAACTGTGGCTGCGGCGGCTGCTCTCGCGCCGGGGCACCTGCTGGACGGGCACGGCGGCCCCGCGGCAGCGCGCGGTGGCGGGCGGGGTACCGCGTCGGCCGACGCTGCAGTCGTAGCGGAGAGGGGCCAATTGCGGCCGCCTGCCCCTCGACGGGGCTGACACGCCCACCGGCCCCCACGCGCGATGCCTACTCACACGTGATGCGTGACTCCGCCCAGTCCGCCAGCGCCACCTGGTCCTGTGGGGTCTCCGGTTCCGCCACCAGGCGGAGGGTGGTGCGGCCGGCGATGGGCACGTGGACGGGGACCGCCGGTTCACCGCTGCGGACGACGGGGGAACTCCACAGCCGCGTCCCGTCCCCGTACACCGAGAAGCGCACCGCGCCCATGCCCAGGCCGCGCGTCAGGTCGTCGATGCCGACGAAGGCTTCGTACGTGGTGCACCGGCGGTTGAGGTCGATGGTGATGGACGACTTGGCGTGCACGGTCGCCCCGTGCGCGTACTGCGTGCCGCCGATGGACATGCTCGAGCGCTGCCAGAGCCAGCTGCTCTCGCCCAGCCGGACCTCCGGGCCCGTGTGGTCGCCGAAGGTCCCGTACTCCAGGCGGCTCACCTGGTAGACCTCGGGCGCGGGCGGCGGTGGTGTGGGAGTGGGAGTGGGCGTCGGCGTGGGTGTCGGAGAGGGCGACGGCTCGGGCGTGGGACTCGGCTTCGGCGGGGTGGGCCTCGGGGGAGCCGGCGTGGGCTCGGGCGCGGCCACCGGCTCGACGGCCGGCGCCGGGGGCGGCGGATTCGGCGCGGGCGGTGCCGGGGGCTCCGGCTCGGGCGCGGGCGGCGGTTCGACAGGCTGTGCCACCGGCGGCTTCGCCACCGGATCCGGGACCGGCTGCGGGTCACCGGAGAGTGCCCAGACCAGGCCGGCGGCCGCGACCGCGGCGACGGCGGCCGCGATGCCCACCTTCGCCGGTGCGCCGAGCGCTTCGCCCGCGGCTCCGCCCGACGCCCCACCGGAGGCGCCCCCGGTGGCGGCTGCCGCCGCTCCGGCTCCTGCGGCGCCCGCGGCTCCGCCCGCCACGATGCCCGCGGCCTTGAGGGAGTACCCCGCCGCGAACCAGCCGATGACCGCGACCGGCAGCAGCGCCGGAATGCCCGCGTTGACATGCGCCAGTTCACCCGCGGCGAGCCGGCACTTGACGCACTCGTCCAGGTGCTTGCGCAGCCCGCGCTCCGCCCGCATCCGCAGACCTCCACGGGCATAGGCGCCGAGCCGGTCCGCGTACCGCGCGCAGTCGCCGCCCGTGGTGAGCGCGGTGCTCACATGGGCCTGGAGGTAGGCCTGCTTGAGACCCTCGCGGGCCCGGCTCGCCAGCACCGCGGTCGCGTTGGCGGTCAGCCCGAAGAGCGGTGCGACGTCGCTCGGTGACTCCTCCTCGACGGTGGTGTGCCAGAGCACCGCCTGCCAGCGCTCCGGCAGGGACCGGAACGCCTGCATCGCGAGTGACCGTTCCGCCTCGTGCATCGCGCGTACGTCCGCGCCGAGGTCGAGGGTGTCCTCGTTCGACGCGTCCGCGCTGCGGGCCGCCTCAGTGGCGAACACCGCGAAGTCCTCGACCAGCTGCTCCCGCTTCGCGGTCTTCATCCAGTGCGCGGCGACGCGTCGGACCGTGGTGAGCAGGTAGGCCCGTACGGCTTGCTCGGGTCCGGCGCCGCCGCGCACCGCCTGGAGCGTCCGGGTGAACACCTCGGCAGTCAGGTCGTCGGCGGTGTCGGCATCCCGGCAGCAGGTGCGGGCATAACGCCGGACGGCGTCCGCGTGGCGGCGGAACAGCTCCTCGTAGGCGCTGTCGTCGCCGTCCCGCATGCGCAGAATCAATTCTGCGTCTGCCGGAGGCAGTTCGCGTGGGGGCGGAAGCACCGAGTCGTGGGAGCCGGCCTCCCGCTGCTGCGGGACCGCGTAGTGGTCCTGCTGCCCCGAAGGCACGGCGGACAGCGTCCTGGACCCGTCCGGCGTCCGACCCGCCGGGCCGGCCGACCCGGTCCCGCCAGGGGAAGGACCCCGGCCGCCCTGGCCGGGCACCTGGGAGGCGGACAGCTCGTCCGCCTCCCGCCCGGCCGCACCGCTCAGCGTCTCGTCCCGCCCGTCACCGCTCATCGCGGAAGCCCCCGTAAGCACCTACAGACCCGAACACCGGGCAAGCGTGCCACACGGACTCCCTACGCCGAACCCTCCCGTACGGCAACCACCCATCCGGGGAAACTTCCCCGGATCCAGGCGCTCCGCCTCACTCGTAAGAGGCAGACTGCGACGGGCGTGCGGACACGCCCCGTTGACGAACGGGAAGGGGCGCGCTCACAGCGACCGGGGGCGCAGGCCCTCGAGCAGAATGTCCAGCAGACGGGCCGAGGCCGCCTCCTGCTGCGCGGCGTCGGGCAGCGAGGGCGCGGCAGTGGCTATCACCAGCAGCACATCGGCCACGGTCACATCACCCCGGAGCTCTCCCGCCGCACGGGCCCGGTCCACGAGCCGGCCCACCACCTCCAGCAGATCCGCCGCACCGCTGTCGTCCTGCTCCTCCACCGGAACCGGCCGTGGCGCCACCACCCGCAGCCCGGGCTGTGCCATCGCCCGCTGCTGAGGAACCCGGGTGTCGTCCAGCGGCTCGGTGTCGGTGTCGGTGACGACGGTCGGCTCGTCACCGTCGACGCCCACCCGCAGCACCTGCGGAGGCAGCAGGCGCCCGGCGCCGGATGCCACCGAGGTGCGCAGGAAGCGCGCGAGCGCGGACCACGGTTCTTCCTCCTGGCCGAGGGCGGTGCGTGCCTGCTCGGTCAGGCGGGACGTCTCCTCCTCGGCTATCCGGCGCACCAGGACGTCCTTGCTGGGGAAACGGCGGTACACCGTCCCCACGCCGACCCGTGCACGCCGGGCGACGTCCTCCATCGGCGCGCCGTAACCGAGCTCGCCGAACACTTCTCGCGCCGCCCGCAGTACGTGCTCGAGATTGCGCTGCGCGTCCACACGCAGCGGCGCGGAGCGGCTGGTCCCGCCCGACCCCGCGCGGCCGTTCCCGTTGCCGTCCACCGTCGATGCCGGCGCGACGGCAGTCTGCCAATGCGAATCCTGAATATGCATGAGCGTTCCCCCGGTCATGTCGTCTCCCCCCGGAGACCTCCCCGCTGTCCGCCGGGCATGTCGTGACCCGACACCCCGACCGGGTACGAACATAGTTGAGCCCGAGTCAATTCAGAAGGGGGTACTTCCGCACGGAGCGCCCCCCGATCGGAGCAAGGGCCGGAAGGTTCCCGATTACCCCCCGGGACCCTGACCCGCCCGCCGTGCCTGACCTGCGTGGCTTCCTTTTTGTCCCGAGCTGGGTGCGGCCACGCCGGCAACCGCCTTCCGGTCACACAATTTGCCGGGCCTGTGGACAAACTCCCGAGGCCGTTGCCTCATGGGATGGTGAAGGCTGCAAACACCCGGGGCACGACCCCCGACACCCCGCCGCGCAAACGCATTCTCGTCGTCGGCGGCGGTTACGTCGGGATGTACACCGCGCTGCGCCTCCAGCGGAAGCTGAAGCCCGAGCTGGCGCGTGGCGAGATGGAAATCGTCGTGGTCACACCGGACCCCTATATGACGTATCAGCCGTTCCTCCCGGAGGCAGCGGCCGGTTCCATCTCCCCACGCCACGTCGTGATCCCCCTCCGCCGTGTCCTCGGCAGATGCACGATCGTCATCGGCGAGGCCAAGGCCGTGGACCACGCGAAGCGCACGGCGACGGTCAGCACGCTCGCGACCGAGGAGGAGGGCGCCGGCGCCGTCGAGATCACCTACGACGAGCTCGTCATCGCGCCCGGGTCCATCTCCCGCACCCTTCCCGTCCCCGGCCTCGCCGACTTCGGCATCGGTTTCAAGACGGTCGAGGAGGCGATCGGCCTGCGCAACCACGTCATCGAGCAGATGGACATCGCCTCGTCCACCCGGGACCCCGCCATCCGGGACGCCGCCCTGACCTTCGTCTTCGTCGGCGGCGGCTACGCGGGAGTCGAAGCCCTGGCCGAGCTCGAGGACATGGCCCGCTACACCTCCCGCTACTACCACAACATCAAGCCGGAGGACCTGAAGTGGATCCTCGTCGAGGCCCAGGGGCGGATCCTTCCCGAGGTCGGCGAGCAGATGGGCAGGTATGCCGTACGTGAGCTGCGCGCGCGCAACATCGACGTACGCCTGGAGACGCGTCTCGACTCCTGCGAGGACCGGGTCGCCGTTCTGAGCGACGGATCCCGCTTCCCCACCAGGACGCTCGTGTGGACGGCCGGCGTCAAACCCGCCCCGGTCCTCGCCGCCACGGACCTGCCCCTGAACGAGAGAGGACGGCTCAAGTGCACCGCCCGTCTCTCCGTCGAAGGCGTCGACCACGCCTGGGCCGCCGGTGACGCCGCGGCCGTCCCGGACGTCACGTCCGACAGGCCCGGGGCGGAGTGCGCGCCCAACGCGCAGCACGCCGTGCGCCAGACCAAGGTGCTCGCGGAGAACATCGTGGCCTCGCTGCGCGGCGCGCCCATGCAGGACTACGCGCACAAATACGCCGGATCGGTCGCGTCCCTCGGCCTGCACAAGGGCGTCGCGCACGTCTACGGGCGCAAGCTGAAGGGCTATCCGGCCTGGATGATGCACCGGGCCTACCACCTCAGCCGGGTGCCGACCTTCAACCGCAAGGCACGGGTGTTGGCCGAATGGACCCTCTCCGGACTCTTCAAGCGTGAGATCGTCTCTCTCGGCTCGCTGGAACACCCGCGCGCCGAGTTCGAACTCGCGGCGGGAGGCGGACGACCCGCGAACGGCTCGAAGGAGCAGCCGTCCGCCGGCCGGGAGGAAGGGCCCCAGGAGCAGTCGGCCGACGGATCACCCGACGGTCCCAAGGGGTCCTGACGGCGGTCCGGCAACTCGGGAAAGACGACTGTCAGTCCGGTCGGCCACACTTGACGTGTGACCATAGGTGGGCTCACACCTGCACAGAGTGACCCTTGGCGACGATCCCATTGAGGCTAGAAAGTCAGTGAACTTCACGCGTTGGAGCGCCAGGCTCCCCGGTACGCAGCGCCGCGCCGCGGCGCGGGGATCCGACCGAGGGCTCTCCCCGGCGCAGCGGTCCGAGGGCTCCGTGCCCGCGGCCCGCGGCGAGTACGGTCACTCCGAGCCCCTGCCCGACGTCCCGGCGCTGGAAGACTTCTCCGTACCGGAGATGCTGGGCCGCCTGCCCGCCCTGGTCGCGCTCGTCCACGGCCCCGAGCACCGCATCGTCTACGTGAACGACGCCTATGCCGCCGCCTTCGGGCCGCGGCCGGCCGGGGCGACCGTCGCCGACGTGTGCCCCGAGCTCACGGAGCTGGGTCTGCTGCCGCTGATGGACCAGGTGCTGCGCAGCGGCAAGCCCCGCACGGTCAAGTCCCGCAGGATCCAGGGCACCGGGGAGTCCGCCCGGCGCGGCGAGGGGTCGTACACGATCACCTGCCTGCCCGCGGAGCGCGCGGACGGCAGCAAGGAGACCGAGGGGGTGTTCGTCTTCGCGGCCGACGTCACCGACCACGCGGAGGCGGCGGAGCGTCTGCGGGCCAGCGAGCGCAGACATCGCGAGACGGCCGTGACGCTTCAGCGTTCGCTGCTCCCGCAGGAACTGGAACAGCCCGACGACCTCCGCTTCGCCGCCACCTATCAGCCCGGCGGCATCGACGCCGCCGTCGGCGGCGACTGGTACGACGTGATCACGCTCGGCGCGGGGCGCACGGCGCTGGTCATCGGCGATGTGATGGGCCGAGGGGTGCGCGCTGCCGCGGTCATGGGCCAACTGCGCACCGCCGTCCGCGCCTACGCCCGCCTCGACCTGCCGCCGCACGAGGTGCTCCAGCTGCTGGACGGCCTGGCGTCCGAGATCGACGCCAGCCAGATCGCCACCTGCGTGTACGCGGTCCACGACCCGAACGAAGGCCGGCTCGTCTACGCCTCCGCCGGTCATCTGCCCATCCTCGTGCGCGACGAGGACGGCACGGTCCACAAGGCGGCGGAGCCGACCGGGCCGCCGCTCGGCACCGGCGGCTGGCTGCACACCTCCGGCGCCATCGACCTGCCGCCCGGCTCCACCGCCGTCCTCTATACGGACGGCCTGGTGGAACGCCGTGGCGAGGACATCGACGAAGGGGTGGCCGCGCTGGAGCGCGCGCTGTCCGGGGCGACCGGCACCCCGCAGGTGGTCTGCGACCGGCTGATCCGTTCCCTGGGCGTCACCGCGGAGCACGACGACGACGTGGCAGTGCTCGTGCTTCAGCACCCGACGCGGAAGGGGGCGGACGCGGAGCTGTTCCACAACGCCGCCCTGGACCTGCTCGGAGGCATCGAGGCGGCGCCGCGTGCCCGGGCGTTCGCGTCAGGGGTGCTCGCCTCGTGGCGGTTCCCGCCGGAGCTGCACGACCTCGGTGTCCTGGCGGTCAGCGAGCTGGTCGCCAATTCCCTCCAGCACGGAACCCCGCCCATGCGCCTTCGACTCCGCCGCACCGACCGCCGCCTGATCGTCGAGGTGACGGACGGGGACGACCACCTGCCGCGCCGGCGCCGCGCCGAGACGGAGGACGAGGCGGGCCGCGGGATCTCCATCATCGCGACGATCGCCTCGTCCTGGGGGAGCCGCCGCACTCCGGGCGGCGGCAAAGCGGTCTGGTGCGAGTTCGCCCTGCCGCGCTGAAGCCGCGGGCCCTGGCCTCAGCGGGCGGGGGCGACCGCTTCTTCGGGCTTGTGCACGGCGACCACGCGGGTCCTCGCAGCGAGCGACGGCCGGTCCTGCACCGGGGTGAGCCGCTTGCCCAGGCGGAGCGCCAGCACCGTGACCGAGAGCGAGAACAGCACGAACGTCACGATGTACGGCCCGTGCAGCGCGGCGCCCATCGGCCCGCCGACGGCCGGGCCCACCGCCAGGGCGAGCTGCTTGACCAGCGCGAAGGCCGAGTTGTACTGACCGACCATCGCCTCCGGGGCGAGGTCCGCGACCAGCGGCGCCACGGTCGGCGAGAGCATCGCCTCGCCGAGGCCGAACAGCGCGTACGTCGAGATGAACGCGGCCGTCGCCATGGCCTGACTGCCGTTGCCGAGGCCCGCGTATCCCGCCGCCAGCCACGCCACGGCCCAGATGAGCCCCACTGAGGCGATGACCCTGCTGCGCCTGCGCTGCTCCACGAACCGCAGCACCAGGAACTGCGCCAGCACGATGACCGCGGTGTTGGCCGCGAGGGCCGTGCCGAGAGTCGCGGGCTCGATACCGGCCGCCTCGGTGCCGTACGCGGCGAGACCCGACTCGAACTGGCCGTAGCAGGCGAAGAAGAGCACGAAGCCCAGGACGAGCAACTGCACCATGGCCCGGTGGCCGAGCAGCGCCCGCAGTCCGCCCTTGGCTCCGGACTCCGCGCCGGACGGCCGGGAGTCGTGGAGCGTCGGGGAGTGGGGGAGCCGCACGGTCAGGGCGATCGCCGCGAGCACGAGGAACATGGCCGCCTCGATACCGAACAGCAGGGTGAAGCTCGACGGCCGGCTCTCGTCGACGATGTGTCCGCCGATCAGGCCGCCGACGCCGAGTCCCAGGTTCTGCAGGAAGAACTGTGTGGCGAAGGCACGGGTACGGGTGGCCGTCTCCGAGCACCAGACGATCATCGTGGCGAGGGCCGGCTGCATCACCGCCGTACCGGCGCCGAGCAGCGCGGCCGACAGGACGACTGCCGGGATGCTGCCGGACAGGCCCATGCCGACGGCCCCGGCGGAGGCGAGCACCGCGGCGGCGACGAGTACGGGCAACGGCCCCCTGCGATCGATGACCCGCCCGGTGAAGGGCAGAGCGACGAGCGCGGCCATGGCGAAGACCGCGAGCACGGCACCCGCCGTGCTCGCGCCCAGATCCCGCACCTGCGCCACATAGACGTAGAGGTAGGGGACGGTGAAGCCGAGCCCGAACGCGCTCAGCGCGTTACCCGCCTGGATCCGGCGCATCGCTGCACCCTTCGCCTTGGTCACACTCACCTGCTTCTGGTCGAGAAGTCACCAGGTCCAGAAGAACTGAACCCTGAAGACTTCAACGCTAAAGTTCAATGGTGAAGAGTACACATCGAAGGACTTCAATGCCAATGGGCGGCGTGCCATACTTCGCCGCATGCCTACCGAGACCCCCGAGGCCTCCCTGACGTCCGGCCCGCACGAGCCGAGCCTCGATGAGCAGATCGCCGCCTACCAGCGCGAATTCGGCGATCTCGACCCCCAGGTCGAGAAGGTGGTCTCCGCTCTCGGCCGGCTCAACCGCCGGATGAACGTCGCGTACGGACGCCAGGTGGCAGACCTCGGCATCAGCAACACCGAGTGGGAGGTCCTGAAGACGCTGGTGCTCTCGGGCTCCCCCTATCGGATGGGCCCCGGTGAACTCGCCAAGCGACTCGGACTCACCCCTGCCGCGATGACGCACCGCATCGACCGGATGGCCGGCGAGGGCCTGGTCACCCGAGACCGCGACGAGAACAACCGTGTGCGCGTGATCGTCGAGCTGACGGACGAGGGCCGCGCCAAGTGGCTCGAGGCGATGCGCATGGCGACGAACTTCGAGGAGGACCTGCTCCAGGACCTCTCGGGCGACGAGCGGGCGGTCCTCGGCGAGCTGCTCATCCGCGTCCTGCGCCGGGTGGAACACGACCAGCCGGACGCCGGCGGGCGCCTCACCGACCTGGACTAGAACGGACCGCGGGGCGGGGTTGACACGGCCCTGCGCGATCCGTAAGGTTCTTCGAGTTGTCACGGGGCCGGAACGGTTCTGCGACAGCCATCCCGCCGCGAACGCGGCAGCCCAAACTCAGCACGATCTCCCAGCCGGGATGAATTTCGGCATGCCGAAATTCAATTCGAAAGCTCGATTATGAGCCGCCGGGGAAATCCGCTAGAGTTTGAGCGTCGGAACGGCCCAACAGCCGTGAAGACAACTCCCGCTGACCGGGAATCAGGCCCGAAAGAGTCTGATAGAGTCGGAACCGCCGGAAAGGCCGGAAAGCACACCGAGGAAATCGGATCGGAAAGATCTGATAGAGTCGGAAACGCAAGACCGAAGGGAAGCGCCCGGAGGAAAGCCCCAGAAAATGTTCTGCGGGTGAGTACAAAGGAAGCGTCCGTTCCTTGAGAACTCAACAGTGTGCCAAAAATCAACGCCAGATATGTTGATACCCCGTCCATCTTCGGATGGTCGAGGTTCCTTTGAAAAAGTCCATCCCGCTTGCGGGGTGGCAATCACAGCGAGGACGCTGTGAACAATCGGTCTTATTCCGACCGGTTGTTCCGCTCTTCGGATGTGCACCCGATCACGGGTAAACATTCATGGAGAGTTTGATCCTGGCTCAGGACGAACGCTGGCGGCGTGCTTAACACATGCAAGTCGAACGATGAACCACTTCGGTGGGGATTAGTGGCGAACGGGTGAGTAACACGTGGGCAATCTGCCCTTCACTCTGGGACAAGCCCTGGAAACGGGGTCTAATACCGGATAACACTGCGGATCGCATGGTCTGCGGTTGAAAGCTCCGGCGGTGAAGGATGAGCCCGCGGCCTATCAGCTTGTTGGTGGGGTGATGGCCTACCAAGGCGACGACGGGTAGCCGGCCTGAGAGGGCGACCGGCCACACTGGGACTGAGACACGGCCCAGACTCCTACGGGAGGCAGCAGTGGGGAATATTGCACAATGGGCGAAAGCCTGATGCAGCGACGCCGCGTGAGGGATGACGGCCTTCGGGTTGTAAACCTCTTTCAGCAGGGAAGAAGCGAAAGTGACGGTACCTGCAGAAGAAGCGCCGGCTAACTACGTGCCAGCAGCCGCGGTAATACGTAGGGCGCAAGCGTTGTCCGGAATTATTGGGCGTAAAGAGCTCGTAGGCGGCTTGTCACGTCGGATGTGAAAGCCCGGGGCTTAACCCCGGGTCTGCATTCGATACGGGCAGGCTAGAGTGTGGTAGGGGAGATCGGAATTCCTGGTGTAGCGGTGAAATGCGCAGATATCAGGAGGAACACCGGTGGCGAAGGCGGATCTCTGGGCCATTACTGACGCTGAGGAGCGAAAGCGTGGGGAGCGAACAGGATTAGATACCCTGGTAGTCCACGCCGTAAACGTTGGGAACTAGGTGTTGGCGACATTCCACGTCGTCGGTGCCGCAGCTAACGCATTAAGTTCCCCGCCTGGGGAGTACGGCCGCAAGGCTAAAACTCAAAGGAATTGACGGGGGCCCGCACAAGCAGCGGAGCATGTGGCTTAATTCGACGCAACGCGAAGAACCTTACCAAGGCTTGACATATACCGGAAAGCATCAGAGATGGTGCCCCCCTTGTGGTCGGTATACAGGTGGTGCATGGCTGTCGTCAGCTCGTGTCGTGAGATGTTGGGTTAAGTCCCGCAACGAGCGCAACCCTTGTTCTGTGTTGCCAGCATGCCCTTCGGGGTGATGGGGACTCACAGGAGACTGCCGGGGTCAACTCGGAGGAAGGTGGGGACGACGTCAAGTCATCATGCCCCTTATGTCTTGGGCTGCACACGTGCTACAATGGCCGGTACAAAGAGCTGCGAAGCCGTGAGGCGGAGCGAATCTCAAAAAGCCGGTCTCAGTTCGGATTGGGGTCTGCAACTCGACCCCATGAAGTCGGAGTTGCTAGTAATCGCAGATCAGCATTGCTGCGGTGAATACGTTCCCGGGCCTTGTACACACCGCCCGTCACGTCACGAAAGTCGGTAACACCCGAAGCCGGTGGCCCAACCCCTTGTGGGAGGGAGCTGTCGAAGGTGGGACTGGCGATTGGGACGAAGTCGTAACAAGGTAGCCGTACCGGAAGGTGCGGCTGGATCACCTCCTTTCTAAGGAGCACATGGCCGACTGCGAGCGAATGACTCGCACGGTTGCTCATGGGTGGAACGTTGATTATTCGGCACGATCGGTTGTGAGGGACTCACCAGTACTGCTCTTCGGAGCGTGGAACGTGGTTCTCTCAGGAAGATCGTGCCGGGCACACTGTTGGGTGTCTGAGGGTGCGAGCGTTGCTCGCCCTTCGGGATGCCGGCCCCAGTGAACTCGCCTGTAAAGGCGGGGTGATGGGTGGCTGGTCGTTGCTTGAGAACTACACAGTGGACGCGAGCATCTGTGGCCAAGTTTTTAAGGGCGCACGGTGGATGCCTTGGCACCAGGAACCGATGAAGGACGTGGGAGGCCACGATAGTCCCCGGGGAGCCGTCAACCAGGCTTTGATCCGGGGGTTTCCGAATGGGGAAACCCGGCAGTCGTCATGGGCTGTCACCCGCTGCTGAACACATAGGCAGTGTGGAGGGAACGAGGGGAAGTGAAACATCTCAGTACCCTCAGGAAGAGAAAACAACCGTGATTCCGGGAGTAGTGGCGAGCGAAACCGGATGAGGCCAAACCGTATGCGTGTGATACCCGGCAGGGGTTGCGCATACGGGGTTGTGGGATCTCTCTTTCATTGTCTGCCGGCAATGAGACGAGTCAGAAACCGTTGATGTAGGCGAAGGACATGCGAAAGGTCCGGCGTAGAGGGTAAGACCCCCGTAGCTGAAACATCAACGGCTCGTTTGAGAGACACCCAAGTAGCACGGGGCCCGAGAAATCCCGTGTGAATCTGGCGGGACCACCCGCTAAGCCTAAATATTCCCTGGTGACCGATAGCGGATAGTACCGTGAGGGAATGGTGAAAAGTACCGCGGGAGCGGAGTGAAATAGTACCTGAAACCGTGTGCCTACAAGCCGTGGGAGCGTCGCTGTATGTGCTTGCACATGCAGTCGTGACTGCGTGCCTTTTGAAGAATGAGCCTGCGAGTTAGCGGTGTGTAGCGAGGTTAACCCGTGTGGGGAAGCCGTAGCGAAAGCGAGTCCGAACAGGGCGATTGAGTTGCACGCTCTAGACCCGAAGCGGAGTGATCTAGCCATGGGCAGGTTGAAGCGGAGGTAAGACTTCGTGGAGGACCGAACCCACCAGGGTTGAAAACCTGGGGGATGACCTGTGGTTAGGGGTGAAAGGCCAATCAAACTCCGTGATAGCTGGTTCTCCCCGAAATGCATTTAGGTGCAGCGTCGTGTGTTTCTTGCCGGAGGTAGAGCACTGGATAGGCGATGGGCCCTACCGGGTTACTGACCTTAGCCAAACTCCGAATGCCGGTAAGTGAGAGCGCGGCAGTGAGACTGTGGGGGATAAGCTCCATGGTCGAGAGGGAAACAGCCCAGAGCATCGACTAAGGCCCCTAAGCGTACGCTAAGTGGGAAAGGATGTGGAGTCGCAGAGACAACCAGGAGGTTGGCTTAGAAGCAGCCACCCTTGAAAGAGTGCGTAATAGCTCACTGGTCAAGTGATTCCGCGCCGACAATGTAGCGGGGCTCAAGCGTACCGCCGAAGTCGTGTCATTCCAGCATGAGGGCCAACGCCCGCTGGGATGGGTAGGGGAGCGTCGTGTGCCGGGTGAAGCAGCCGCGGAAGCGAGTTGTGGACGGTTCACGAGTGAGAATGCAGGCATGAGTAGCGATACACACGTGAGAAACGTGTGCGCCGATTGACTAAGGGTTCCTGGGTCAAGCTGATCTGCCCAGGGTAAGTCGGGACCTAAGGCGAGGCCGACAGGCGTAGTCGATGGACAACCGGTTGATATTCCGGTACCCGCTTTGAAACGCCCAATATCGAATCAGGCGATGCTAAGTCCGTGAAGCCGCCGGCTGAGTCTTCGGACGAGGTCGGAGTGGTGGAGCCGACGAACCAGACTTGTAGTAGGTAAGCGATGGGGTGACGCAGGAAGGTAGTCCAGCCCGGGCGGTGGTTGTCCCGGGGTAAGGGTGTAGGCCGTGAGGTAGGCAAATCCGCCTCACATCAAGGCTGAGACCTGATGCCGAGCCGATTGTGGTGAAGTGGATGATCCTATGCTGTCGAGAAAAGCCTCTAGCGAGTTTCATGGCGGCCCGTACCCTAAACCGACTCAGGTGGTCAGGTAGAGAATACCGAGGCGTTCGGGTGAACTATGGTTAAGGAACTCGGCAAAATGCCCCCGTAACTTCGGGAGAAGGGGGGCCATCACTGGTGATCCGATTTACTCGGTGAGCTGGGGGTGGCCGCAGAGACCAGCGAGAAGCGACTGTTTACTAAAAACACAGGTCCGTGCGAAGCCGTAAGGCGATGTATACGGACTGACGCCTGCCCGGTGCTGGAACGTTAAGGGGACCGGTTAGTCACTCTTCGGGGTGGCGAAGCTGAGAACTTAAGCGCCAGTAAACGGCGGTGGTAACTATAACCATCCTAAGGTAGCGAAATTCCTTGTCGGGTAAGTTCCGACCTGCACGAATGGCGTAACGACTTCTCGACTGTCTCAACCATAGGCCCGGTGAAATTGCACTACGAGTAAAGATGCTCGTTTCGCGCAGCAGGACGGAAAGACCCCGGGACCTTTACTACAGTTTGATATTGGTGTTCGGTTCGGCTTGTGTAGGATAGGTGGGAGACTGTGAAGCTTGGACGCCAGTTCAGGTGGAGTCGTCGTTGAAATACCACTCTGGTCGTGCTGGATGTCTAACCTGGGTCCGTGATCCGGATCAGGGACAGTGTCTGATGGGTAGTTTAACTGGGGCGGTTGCCTCCCAAAGGGTAACGGAGGCGCCCAAAGGTTCCCTCAGCCTGGTTGGCAATCAGGTGTTGAGTGTAAGTGCACAAGGGAGCTTGACTGTGAGACCGACGGGTCGAGCAGGGACGAAAGTCGGGACTAGTGATCCGGCGGTGGCTTGTGGAAGCGCCGTCGCTCAACGGATAAAAGGTACCCCGGGGATAACAGGCTGATCTTCCCCAAGAGTCCATATCGACGGGATGGTTTGGCACCTCGATGTCGGCTCGTCGCATCCTGGGGCTGGAGTCGGTCCCAAGGGTTGGGCTGTTCGCCCATTAAAGCGGTACGCGAGCTGGGTTTAGAACGTCGTGAGACAGTTCGGTCCCTATCCGCTGTGCGCGTAGGAGTCTTGAGAAGGGCTGTCCCTAGTACGAGAGGACCGGGACGGACGAACCTCTGGTGTGCCAGTTGTCCTGCCAAGGGCATGGCTGGTTGGCTACGTTCGGAAAGGATAACCGCTGAAAGCATCTAAGCGGGAAGCCTGCTTCGAGATGAGGACTCCCACCTCCTTGAGAGGGTAAGGCTCCCAGTAGACGACTGGGTTGATAGGCCGGATATGGAAGCCCTGTAAGGGGTGGAGTTGACCGGTACTAATAGGCCGAGGGCTTGTCCTCAGTTGCTCGCGTCCACTGTGTTAGTTCTGAAGTAACGAACTCGCCCGACCCTGCCTTTTGGTGGGGTTGCCGGCTGGTAGTTCGGACATCTTCATAGAGTTTCGGTGGTCATTGCGTTAGGGAAACGCCCGGTTACATTCCGAACCCGGAAGCTAAGCCTTTCAGCGCCGATGGTACTGCAGGGGGGACCCTGTGGGAGAGTAGGACGCCGCCGAACAATCATTGTGGGAAAGCCCCGCACCTCTGGTGCGGGGCTTTCCTGCGTTCAGGGGCTTTTTGAGGGGCCATTCAAAGGCCGATTCAAAGACGATTCAGAGGCCTCGTTCCTCACGACGGATTCACCAGCCTGGTGTCGTACGCCAGGATGACCGCCTGGACCCGGTCCCTCGCGCCGGTCTTCGCGAGGATGCGGCTCACGTGGGTCTTCACCGTCGATTCGGCGAGGTGGAACCGGCTCGCGATCTCCGTGTTCGTCCAGCCCTGGCCGATCACCGTCAGGATCTCCCGCTCCCTCTCCGTCAGCCGCGCCAGACGCTCGTCCGGCACCGGCTCGACCGTCCCGGCGGCCGTGGACTCCGGCAGGTGCTGCACATACGTGTCCAGCAGCCGGCGTGTGAGGCTCGGAGCCACCACAGCGTCCCCGGCGGCCACCGCCCGGATGCCGGAGAGCAGTTCCTCGGGCATCGCGTCCTTGATGAGGAAGCCGCTCGCGCCGGCCCGCAGGCCCTTGTAGGCGTACTCGTCCAGGTCGAACGTCGTGACGATGAGGACGCGTGTGCGGGCGCCCGAGGCGACGATGCGGCGCGTCGCCTCGATCCCGTCGAGACCCGGCATACGGATGTCCATCAGGACGACGTCGGGGTGGAGTTCGGCGGTCTGCCGCACCGCGTCGGTGCCGTTCCCGGCCTCGCCCACCACCGCCATGTCGTCCTGGCTCTCCAGCAGCATCCGGAAGCCGAAACGCTGCATGGGCTGGTCGTCGACGATGAGAACGGTCGTCACTGGTCGGGTTCCTTCGGGAGGTGGAGACGGACGCGCCAGCCCCCAGGGGGCCGACGCAGCGGACCGGCCTCAAGTGTGCCGTCGTACATGGCGGTTCGCTCGCGCATACCGGCCAGCCCGCGGCCGGTGCCCGTGCGTGTGGCGTCCCCGCCGGCCCCGGTGTCCGTGACCGTGACGGTGACCGCGTCCGCCCCGTACCGCACGGCGACGGTGGCCGTCGCCTTCGGGCCGCCGTGCTTCAGGGAGTTGGTCAGGGCCTCCTGCACCACGCGGTAGACCGTCAGCTGGCGTCCCGCGGGCAGCCGGCCCGGGTCACCCTCGACCGTCAGGTCCACCGGCAGGCCCGCTCCCCGTACTCCGTCGACCAGCCGTTCCAGGTCGGTCAGGGCCGGCTGCGGGGCGAGCTCCGCGGCGGGTGGGGCATCCCCGTCCTCGCGCAGGACGTCCAGAAGTCGCCGCAGCTCCGTCAGGGCCTGTCGGCTGGTTGTGCCGATGGCTTCGAGAGCCTGGGCGGCCCGCTGAGGAGAGCTCGCGGCCGCGTAGGCGCCGCCGTCCGCAAGGCCGGTGATGACCGACAGGTTGTGGCCGATGATGTCGTGCATCTCCCGCGCGATACGGGTGCGTTCCGCCGCCGCCGCGAGCTGCGCCTGCTGGTCGCGCTCCACCTCGAGCTGTCTGGCCCGCTCGACCAGGGAGGCCGTGTACTCCTGCCGTGAGCGGACCGCGAGTCCCAACAAGGCGACGAGCGCGAAGCTGTAGAGCATCGGTACGAACTGCTGGTCCCAACTGCCCACCGGATAGGCCGTGGCGCCGACCGCCAGCGGCACGAGCACGGTGCACAGCGACCACACCAGCGTCCGCAGCGGCAGGCGCAGCGCGATGTTGAGGACGGCGATCATCTGGAGGAACGACGCCTGAAGATGCGCCCCGGATGCCGCGTTGGCCAGCGAGAACGGCAACATCACCAGGAGCACGGCCAGCGGGTGGCCGCGCCGCCACAGCAGCGGTACGGAGAAGCCCAGGCTCATGACGAGGACCAGCCAGGACGGCACCTCGTCGTTGAAGGCGACGTTGCGCCAGCCGCCCGCCGCGTCCACCAGTGCGGCGAAGACGAACACCCCGGTGAGGTGGAGGTCCCAGACCAGCGGGCGGCGGCGGTCGAAGGCGCGCAGGCGTTCGGTGAGGCGCTGGAGCCGGCGGGTGAGCGGCTGGGCCCCGGTCGACCAGTCCTGCGGGGCGGGGCCGGTCCGCGGGGGGCGCTGCTGCCGGGCGATGCGCATGCTCACATCCTCGTACACCGGCCGGCCCGGACTCAGACGTCCCGGCGCTTGAGCACGACGCCGGCCGCGGCCAGTGTCGCCGCCGCCCACAGGGCCAGGGCCGTCAGCGCGCCACCGGGTGACGCCGCTCCAGGGACCGCCTCCGCCGACATCAGGGCCTCCAGGGCCTTGGTCGGGAAGTACTTCAGGGCATCGGCCACGAACTCGTACGGGAGCATGGCGATCACCTCGGGCAGGACCATCAGGCCGCCGATGAACGCGCCGATGGCGCCGGGCACCGACCGCACCAGCGCGCCCAGGCCGAGGGCGATCAGCCCCAGCAGGGTGAGCCCGGCCGAGCTGCCCACGAGGGCGCGCGTGACTCCGGGGTCGCCGAGGGACGCCTCCTGGTCGGTGCCGGCGAAGAAGAGCTGCGCCACGGGGAAGGTGACGAACGCGGTGACGAGGGTGACGGCGAGGGTGACGGCGCCGAAGACGGCCGCCTTGGACCACAGGACCGGGAGCCTGCGGGGCACGGTGGTCATCGAGGCGCGGATCATGCCTGTCGAGTACTCGCCCGCGGTCACCAGGATGCCGAGGACGGCGAACGCGATCTGCGCGAACTGGACGCCGATGAGGGTGAGTACGACGACGTCCACGTCTCCGTCGCCGCCGCCCGTCTCGTAGGTCGCGCCCATGAGGAGGCCGATGCCGAACGTCAGCAGCCCGGCCGACATCAGGGTGATCCAGGTCGAGCGCAGCGTCCACAGCTTGTGCCACTCGGAGCGCAGGACGCGGGTCGGGGTCAGCTCGTACGTGCTCATGCTGCTGCTCCTTCGAGCGGGACGGCCTGGTACTCGACCGCCTCGTGCGTGAGGTCCATGAAGGCCTGCTCCAGCGAGGCGGTGACGGGGGTCAGTTCGAACAGGGGGATGCAGTGCGTGGCGGCGGTACGGCCGATGCTCCGGCTGTCCGTGCCCCGCACGAGCAGTCCGTCCGGGCCTGTGCGCTCCACCTCGACGCCGGGTCCGCCGAGGACCCCGGCGAGGGATGCCGCCTCGGGTGAGACCACCTTCACCGCGGACGCGCCCGCGTCCCGGACGAACGCCTCCACCGTCGTGTCGGCGAGCAGCCTGCCGCGGCCGATGATGACGAGGTGGTCGGCGGTGAGGGCCATCTCGCTCATGAGGTGCGAGGAGACGAGGACCGTGCGGCCCTCCGCGGCGAGGGACTTCAGGAGCGTCCGGATCCACAGGACGCCGTCGGGGTCGAGTCCGTTGACGGGTTCGTCGAGGATCAGGGTGGCCGGGTCGCCGAGGAGGGCGGCGGCGATCCCGAGGCGCTGGCCCATGCCGAGGCTGAAGCCTTTGACCCGCCGGCCGGCGACCTCGGTCAGGCCGGTCATGCCGATGACCTCTTCGACGCGGGAGGGCGGGATGCCGTGGGTGTGGGCGAGGGCGAGCAGGTGGTTCCTGGCGGTGCGCCCGGGATGGATCGAGCGGGCCTCCAGCAGGGCCCCGACCTCGGTGAGGGGCGCCGGATGGTCCGGGTAGGGGCGTCCGCCGACGGTGGAGTGTCCGCGGGTGGGCGCGTCGAGGCCGAGCAGGAGGCGCATGGTGGTGGACTTGCCGGCGCCGTTCGGTCCGAGGAAGCCGGTGACGGAGCCCGGCCTGACGCTGAAGGTGAGGTCGTGGACGACGGTCCTGTCGCCGTAGCGCTTGGTGAGTTCGACGGCCTCGATGCCGTGCGGTCTGGTCATGTCCCCGACGCTATGGAGCGGGAGGCGCCCGGTCGTCCGACCGCGGGCGGGAGAGCGGGACGCGGCGTAGTACCTGGGTACGACCGGGAAACGGCATTGCTCGGGGACGCAGGTCAGGGCCAGTATCGGGGGATGGAACACGTGATCCGGCGCGTGCGTGCCGAGGAGTGGGCACGCGCCCGCGACCTGCGGCTGGCCGCCCTTCAGGACCCCCTTGCCCCGATAGCGTTCTACGAGTCGTACGAGCAGGCCCTCGGGCAGCCCGACTCCTTCTGGCAGGAGCGCACCTCGTCGGCGGCCGCCGGGGTGGACGTCGTGCAGTTCGTGGCCGAGGCGCCGGACGGCAGGTGGGACGGCACGGTGTCCGTGCTGGTGGAGCCCAAGGGCAGCGCGCGCATCGGCAAGCCGGCGCCGGTCGACCAGACCCATGTGGTGGGGGTGTTCGTGCGGGCGGAGGCGCGCGGCAGCGGGCTCGCGGCGGAGTTGTTCCGTGCCGCCCTGGACTGGTCGTGGGCGCTGGACGAGCCGCGTGTGGACCGGGTCCGGCTGCTGTTCCACGAGGACAACGAGCGGGCCGCGGGCCTGTACCGCAAGGTCGGGTTCGTGCCGAGCGACGACACCGCGCCGGTGCCAGAGGACCCGCCGGCCCGGGAGTACGAGATCCGGCGGTAGCCGAGGGACGGACGGTCAGTGCGAGGGGAGCGGGTCCTGCCAGCGGGCGCGGGCCTGTTCGGGGGAGCGCAGGAGGGCGACGGCCGGCAAACCCTGGTCCTGGCCGGCCGACAGCAGTTCGGGGAGGCGGGGGAACGGGGCGACGGCCGCGACGTCGTCGAGCACGAGCGTCAGTGGTGGGTCGAGCCGACCGTCGGATGACCGTGCGGCCATGCGGCGGCCGTGCTCGACCACGTCTGCGGCGAGCGCCGTCAACAGAGGCATCGCGCCGGGGTGGGTGCGCGGATCCTCGATCGGTTCACCCACCACATACAGCGTGCCCGCTGCGTTCACGAATGATTCCAGGGCGAGCGAATCCGTTCGATTCGGTGTGCACGCTTCGCGGATGTGGACGGAGGACAGCGCGGACAGCGCCCGCAGGGCCAACTGCTGAGCCACCTCCCGCCGTTCCGGGTGCGCGGTGAGAGCCGACTCGAGGAGGCCGGCGAGCCCGGCCGTGGCCTTGGGGTGGGTGCGCAGGATGCGTACCGGCTCGTGGGCGCCGGTGCCCTGGGCCCAGCGGTGGACCTGGCGGAACGGGCGGCCGTCGACGGCCGCGGCGTGCAGCCAGCAGCGCAGGAGCGTCTCCGCCGTGTCCGCCATGGCGGCGTCCATGAGCGCCAGGGGGCGCACCGGCGCCAGCAGGGCGACCGCACGGGCCGCCGCCGTCCTGTCGTCCTCGCAGTGGGCCGTCGGGGACCAGTGGAGCCGGGCGGGGGTGTCGCACAGGTGCCCGGGGTCGTAGACCAGTACGGGGCCGAGCTTGGCCCGTGCGTCCTTGGTGCCGGCCCACACCGCCGGGTCGGAGGTGACGACGAGCGCGGGGCCGTCCGCGTCGAGGAGGGCCTGCACGGCGGCGGGGCGGCGTACGGTGCGGTCGCCGTACAGCACGCGCGGTGCACGGGTGCGAGGGGCCGGGACGGTGGCGAGCGGTGCCGCCACGGGGGCCGCCGCTTCCACGCGTGTGTCCTCGACGGGAGCGGCAGCGGTTTCAGGAACGTGCCGCGCGTGTACGGGGGGCTCGTGGTGCGGTTGCTGTTCCCGGGGGCCCTGCTCCCGCGGCCGGCGACCCTCCTCGCGTGCCGCCGCCCGGACGGCCCTCCAGCGGGCCACGGTGCCGAGCGTGAACACCGTGAGCACGATCAGCACCATCAACTGGCCGATGAGCAGGCCCCAGAACAGTCCGTAGCCCGACAGCTCGGCGGGCGGCGTGGCGGGCCAGGCGCCGGCCAGGTCGTGCGGGGCGGCGGCCAGTTCCCGCATGGCCGTCGGTGTGTTGCCGAAGGTGACGCCGGCCGGCCAGGCTCCGTGGGCGAACAGGCCCGCGAGACCCGTGGCCGACCACACGAGCAGCGTCAGGCCGAGGAGGAAGGCCAGCAGTCCGACCAGAAGGCCGTCGGGGATGCCCCCTTGGCGCTCGCCGGGCCGGCCGCCGCCCTGTCTCTGACGCCCCTCGTGCATCTCACGCCACCGTCGACTCTGACGACTCGTTCAGCTGCTGCTGTTCGATGAGCTGCGCCCGCTGCTCCGCCTCCCATTCCGCGGCCTGGACGTGCTCCGGAACGGAAGGCACGGAGGACTCCGTCATGGCCCGGTCGGTGAAGACGAGCGGCCTCTCCGCCTCCGTCACGAGGTGCTTGACCACTTGGACGTTGCCGTTGACGTCCCACACGGCGATGCCCGGTGTCAGCGTGGGGATGATCTCGACGGCCCACCGCGGCAGGCCGAGCACCCGGCCGGTGGCCCGTGCCTCGTCGGCCTTCTGGGCGTAGATCGTCCGGGTCGACGCCATCTTGAGGATCGCCGCGGCCTCCTTGGCGGCAGCACCGTCAACGACGTCGCTCAGGTGGTGGACCACCGCGACGAACGACAGACCGAGCCGGCGCCCGAACTTCAGCAGCCGCTGGAAGAGCTGCGCGACGAACGGGCTGTTGATGATGTGCCACGCCTCCTCCACCAGGAAGATGCGCTTCTTGCGGTCGGGCCGGATCCAGGTGTGCTCGAGCCACACACCGACGATCGCCATCAGGATGGGCATGGCGATGGAGTTGCGGTCGATGTGCGACAGGTCGAAGACGATCAGCGGCGCGTCGAGGTCGATGCCGACGGTGGTCGGCCCGTCGAACATGCCCCGCAGGTCACCGTCGACGAGCCGGTCCAGGACCAGAGCCACGTCGAGGCCCCAGGCGCGTACGTCGTCTATGTCGACGTTCATCGCCTCCGCGGACTCGGGCTTGGGGTGCCGCAGCTGCTCCACGATGTCGGTGAGGACCGGCTGCCGGTCGGTGATGCTGGCGTTGACGTACGCGTGGGCGACCTTGAGCGCGAAGCCGGCGCGCTCGTCGAGGCCGTGCCCCATCGCGACCTCGATGATGGTGCGCAGCAGCGCCAGCTGGCCGGTCGTGGTGATCGACGGGTCGAGCGGATTGAGGCGGATACCGCCGTCCAGTGCCGTCATCGGGTCGAGCCGGATGGGGGTTATCCCCAGCTCCTGCGCGATGAGGTTCCACTCGCCGACGCCGTCCTCGCCCTGCGCGTCCAGGACGACGACCTGCCGGTCGCGGAAGCGCAACTGCCGCAGCACGTACGTCTTCTCGAGGGCCGACTTGCCGTTGCCGGACTCGCCGAGCACCAGCCAGTGCGGGGCGGGCAGCTGCTGCCCGTAGAGCTGGAACGGGTCGTAGATGTAGCCCTTGCCGCTGTAGACCTCGCGGCCGATGATCACGCCCGAGTCGCCGAGACCGGGCGCGGCGGTGGGCAGGTAGACGGCCTGGGCCTGGCCCGTCGACGTACGGACGGGCAGACGGGTGGTCTCCACCTTCCCGAACAGGAAGGAGGTGAAGGCATCCGTGAGGACGGACAGCGGATCTCGCATGGCGGACTGCCCTCTCGGTCAGCGTCGGATGCCGGTCGCGAACGGCAGGGTGTTCACAAAGGCCCTGTGATGCTCGCGGTCGCACCACTCCAGCTTCAGGTACGACTTGCCGGCGGAGGCCCGGATCGTGCGCTTGTCCCTGGCCAGGGCCTCGGGCGAACGCGACGACACAGTGATGTACCCGACGAGGTTGACCCCCGCCGCACCGCTCGCGAGATCTTCACCCCGCTGGTCGAGCCTGCCGTGCGCGGCGATGTCGCGCGGGTCGACGGTCCGGTTCATCTTGGCGGCCCGGCTGGCGTCCGCCTCGTCGTTGGTCTTCTCCGTCAGCATCCGTTCGATGGCGACCTCGGTGGGCTCCAGGTCCATGGTGACGGCGACCGTACGGATCACGTCGGGGGTGTGGACGAGCAGCGGGGCAAGGAAGTTGACGCCGACCGGGGTCATCGGCCACTCCTTCACCCACGCGGTGGAGTGGCACCAGGGGGCGCGGGTCGAGGACTCGCGGGTCTTCGCCTGGAGGTAGGTCGGTTCGACGGCGTCCAGTTCGGCCGGCCAGGCGTTCCGTTTCGTCATCGCCTGGATGTGGTCGATGGGGTGGTCCGGGTCGTACATGGAGTGCACGAGGGACGCGAGCCGGGACTGGCCCAGGGGCTGCCGTACGCGGATGTCGGCCTCGGCGAGCCGGGCACAGATGTCGGTGAGTTCACGTGCCATGACGACGGCCAGACCGGCGTCCTTGTCGAGCCGCTTCGCGCCGGAGGCGTGGCGGACGGCACGTGCCATGGCGTGTGCCTCTGCGGCCAGTTCGCGGGAGTAGTGCATGCACGCCACCAGATAGGCGCGGTGCTGCTCGCTGGACGTCGACACCATCGACTGGAGCTGCTCGTACGACTGCTGGAGCCAGCCGGGCGCCGCCGCGTTCCCGCGCTGTGCCACGTCCTTGGCGTGCGCGTCGGGGTCGGCGGGGAGCGTACGGGCGAGCATCTGAAGCCTGGTCACGAAGCCGTCGCCGTTGGCGACATGCTTCAGCAGCGTGCCGAAGCGGTCGACGAGGGCCTCCTGGTCCTCGCTGTCGCGCAGACCGACGCCCGGCCCCTCGATCTCGATCGCCGCGGTGACGGTGCGGCGGTCGGCGTGCAGCAGTACGGCGATCTCGTCGGGGCCGAACGGTGCGGCCAGCCAGTTGATCCGCCCGATGCCGGGCGGCGGGCCGACCTCGACCTCCCGCCCGTCGAGCCGGGTGCCGGCCTCGACGGCGCCGGACCGGTAGAGGGTGCCGCCGCTGCGCAGGGAACGCTTGTAGCTGCGGTTGATCTCGAACCACTTGTAGAAGGTGCGCTGCTTGTAGGGCACGTAGACGGCGGCGAGCGCCAGCATCGGGAAGCCCATCAGCAGCACGATGCGCAGGGACAGGACCGGCACCAGAAGCCCGCTCATCATGCCGAGGAACGCGCCGGCGATGATCAGCGCGATCTCGCCGGTCTCGCGGTTCTTGCCGATGACCGCGTTCGGCCGGGCACGGCCGATGAGGTACGTGCGGCGGGGCGTGATCGGTTGGGACTGGGTCGTCAACGCCGGCCACCTCCTGTGCTGTTGCGATTGCTGTGCGGGGTACCGCCGGTCGGGCTGTTACGAGGCGCGGGCGTGGCGCCGCCGCCGGCCGGGGGAGTACGGCTGCCGTGGGCCGCCATGCCGCCGGACGCGGGATTGGCGGGACGGGGGGTGCTGCTGCCGCCGTCGCCACCGGTGTTCTGGTTGCCCCGGGAACTGTGCGTCTTGATGCCCTGGGACACGAGGGCGGCCGGGGAGCTGATGACGGCCGCCGCCTTGCCCTCGGCGCCGTTCTGGATGCGGTTGTTGCGGGAGGCGGCGATCTCGTCGCCGAAGCCGGGGACGAAGCGGTAGATCATCGCGGAGGCGAAGATGGCGAGCAGGATGATCGCGAGCCCCGACACGACGGCGGAGAACGAGTCCGGCCCGTCGTCGGCGGACAGCGCGCCCGCGAGGCCCAGCACGATCACGATCACCGGCTTGACCAGGATGATCGCGATCATGATCCCGGCCCAGCGGCGGACGTGGCCCCACATGTTCTTGTCGACGAGGCCCGCGTAGACGACGACGCCGAGGAGGGCGCCGACGTAGAGCAGCACGGCCCGGATGAACAGCTCCAGGTAGAGCACGCCGGCGGCGAGGATCGTGACGAGCGAGACGACGATCAGCATGATCGGCCCGCCGCCGATGTCGTCGCCCTTCGCGAGGGCCTTGGAGAAGTTCCCGAAGAACATCTCGGTCTGCCCGGACGTACTGCCCGAGATGACCTCGGTGACGCTGTCGGTCACAGAGACGAGGGTGTAGAGGATCAGCGGCGTGAAGGCCGAGGCGAGCACGGTCAGCCACAGGAACCCGATCGCCTCGGACACGGCCGTCATGAACGGCACGCCCCGGATGGCCCGCTTGGCGACGGCCAGCAGCCACAGGAGGAGCGTGAGGATCGTGGCGGCGGCGAAGACGATGGCGTAGTGGGCGAGGAAGGTCAGGTTCGTGAAGTCGACGGTGGCCGTCGACTCGACGGCCTGCGACAGCTTCCCGATCGTCCACGACGCGGCGTCGGCGCAGCCGCGGGCGAGCGACGACAGGGGATCGAGCGCGGCGGTGGGGTCGTCGACGGACGACCGGCCGGGGGTGGCGGGGGCTTCGCCGTCTTCGCAGTACTCCTTGGCGGGGCCGATGAGCAGGTCGCAAGGGTTGTTGCTCGTACTGGGAGTCGGGGTGGGCTCGGCTGCGGCATTGGCCGCGAAAACGAAGCCGGCCGTCTGCACTGCAGTGAAGAGCGTCAGGAGAGACCGGGCGTGGCGAGGGTCACCGGGCATAAGTAAAGCCTCCGAACTCCGCTACGGCCTTGCTGATCTCGTCAGAACTGGAAGCGGCAATGTCGCCGGGCAGAGGCGCTGGGCCGTCGTGCTGTGTGTCGGCAGAGACCTTCCAGTCGTTGCCCGTCCAGCGAAGATCGAAGATCCACGTCTTCCAGGTGGTGCTGACCGGGTCTGTGGAGTCTGGGCCCGACATGCCGATCAGTCCCGTGTACCAGACGGCCACACGAGCGGATTCGCCCTCGAACTTCTCCACCTTGGTTCCTACCGGGATGGTGCGGGAGATGAAGGTGTGGCCCTGAGGTGGATCACCCTGTGCGTCGAGCCCCAACCGTTCGAGGAACTGGCCGGAGTAGGCGACGTCCTGAGGCCCCTTCAGGCGAGCTGCAGCCTCAGGGGTGTAGACGGTGTCCATGATCTGGTGCCGGCTGTTCGGTTTGAACATCTCTACCGATCCCAGGGCCACCGCATAGTTCGAGGCCGCGCTCTGCGCCCCCTGCTCGTCCCGCGCGTACCCCGTCGGGATGCCGCCCGCGTTGCCCTTCACCGGGCGGACGCCCGACGGGGCCGTCGGCTGGGCCTTGGGGGCCTTGTCGACGGCCTCCGGCGGGGTGTCCGCGCCGCCGCCCTGGTTGGCGAAGGCGATCGCCGCGATCAGCAGGACCACCACACCGACCACCGTGATGAGCGACCGTGAGCTGCTGCGCCCCGTGCGCCGCGCGCCGCCGTAGATGTCCGCGTCGGCGCTGCCCGGGAGGCGGGTACGGGTCTGGCCCGAGCCGCCGAAGCCGTCGCTCGTACGGCCGGGCTCGCCGCCGTAGCCGTGATCGTCGCCGAGGCTCATCTGGCCCAGGCCCCCTCAACCAGTGGTGGACGAACTGCTTGCCGCGCCGGCGCGGTGTGGTGACTCGACATCAGGGAGACGCAACCTCGAACGGTGGGCCCGGGCGTGCCCGGAGAGGACTGACGGGTGCTAGACAGCCATCCCGTAGACGATGGTGAACAAGGTCCCCAGTGACCCGATGATGAAGACTCCGGTCAGACCGGCGACGATCAGGCCCTTGCCCTGTTCGGCGCTGAACGTGTCGCGCAGTGCCGTCGCGCCGATGCGTTGTTTGGCCGCTCCCCAGATCGCGATGCCGAGGCAGAGCAGGATGGCAATGGCCATCACGACCTCGATCATCACTCGAGCCTCGTTTCCCAGGCTCCCGAACGGCCCCCAGTTGGGGGCGATTCCGCCGATGATGGTGGTGATATCGCCCTTTTCGGCTGCCAGGATCATGTAACTCACCGCCCCAGTTGGGTTGTTGGCCGCCTACGCCGCTCGGCACAGGCTCAGGGTTCTATCTTCGCTGATGAAACCGCCCGCGTATGCCGACTTGGAGGGTCTCTTTACCCGATCTCCGCACGTATGACCGAGCCGGCCACCCTGACCTGCGGTGGCGTGGTTCGGATCGGTGCGGGTGCATGCATGGTTACTCTGTGTATCACGGAGAGTGACTTCGAGCAATGACTGTCGTTGTTCCACCTTTGGGGTGGTTCGCCCCGGGTACGACGACGGCGGCGCGGATCCCCGTCGGGTTCCGCGCCGCCGTGGTGCTCGCCGGGCCTGGGCCCGGTCCGGTTCAGCGGATGGCCACCATGTAGCCGAGCACTCCCAGCGCGATGGCGAGGAGTGCGATGAAGGTCACCGTCGCCACCGTGCCGCCGGCGTCACTCGTTCGGCGTTCTGTTCTTCCCTCGTTGCGGGCGTCCTCCGTGGCGGGGGTGTCCGTCACGCTCGCAGCGTTCTTCACGTCTTGCTCCTGTGGTGCTGTGTTACCGGTCCCCGCCGTGGTCGCCGGAGGGGGGTCTGACCTCAGCCTTCTGGGCTGTGTCACACAGAGTAGCCGCAACTGGTCCAGACCAGTTCCGCGGGGTCCGGGGTGCCGGCGGCGGCGTCCGTGCCGGTCTCCACTCAACCCTGTTGCTCACGCGGTGAGTTGCCTACGCTTCGGCGGGTGACCGAAAACGCGCCCATGGCTGCTCGCATAGACACCACGCGCCCTCACACGGCGCGGATCTGGAACTACTGGACCGGTGGCAAGGACAACTATCCGGTCGACAGGGAGGTCGGCGACCAGATCCGGACACTGCACCCGGGCATCGGGGACTACGCCCTGGCCGATCGTAAGTTCCTCGGTCGCGCCGTGCGGCATCTCGCCGGAAAGGCCGGAATCCGTCAGTTCCTGGACATCGGTACGGGCCTGCCGAGCGCCGACAACACCCATCAGGTCGCCCAGAGCGTCGCCCCGGACGCGCGCATCGTCTACGTGGACAACGACCCGCTCGTCCTCGTGCACGCACGCGCCCTGCTGACCGGTACCGCGGAAGGCAGCACCGACTATCTCGACGCCGACCTGCGGGACATCGACACGATCCTGGCGCAGGCGGCCAGGACGCTCGACTTCTCCGAGCCCGTCGCGCTGATGCTGCTCGGTGTCGTGATCTTCGTCGAGGACGACGAGGAGTCGTACGGGGTGGTGCGCCGGCTCATGGACGCGCTGCCCTCCGGGAGCCACCTCGTCCTGTCGCACACGATCACCAGCCCGGCGATGCCGGACGTGGACGCGGCGGTCGCCTTCTGGAACGAGCACGGCACCCCGCGCCTCACCCAGCGCACGCCGGAGCAGGTGGAGCGCTACTTCGACGGCCTGGAGCTGCTGCCTCCCGGCGTGGTCTCCTGCAACCGCTGGCGCCCGGACGCCGCGGAGTCGCCGCTGACGCCGGAAGAGGTCGCGATGTACGGGGGCGTGGGGCGCAAGGCGTAGCCGGGCACGTCCGGGGCCGGGCCGGTCGGCGGCGACGCGCCATGCGCCAGGCCCGGCCCGCCCCGCTCCGACCGAGGCCTTGCCCCGCACCAGGGGCGGCGGAGCCGCGTAGCTGCTCACCGCCGGCGGCTGCGCGGGCACGGCGAACCGGTGCGCCGGGCGAGCGCCTCCACGGGACGGGGGTGGCCGCCTAGACTGGCGCCGAAGCGGACTACCGGGCGCTGAGGGGTGTTTGACGGTGCGTAAGGCGTGGCTGGTCGCGGGGCTCTCTATCGGGTTCTGCCTGTGCTTCGTCGCGCTGCTCGTCGTCGGCACGTACTCGGCTGCCTCCGGGCTCCTCGGCGGCGCCAAGAACGGGGCCGTGGGGCTGGCGAAGGGCGCCGTGCCGGCGAAGTACCAGCCGTTGGTGCAGAAGTGGGGGAACCTCTGCCCCGCCATCAACCCGGCGCTGCTCGCCGCCCAGCTCTACCAGGAGAGCGGCTGGAACCCCAAGGCGCAGAGCCATGCCGCCGCACAGGGCATCGCGCAGTTCATCCCGGGCACCTGGGCGTCGCACGGCATCGACGGGGACAACGACGGGGACCGCGACGTGTGGGACCCGGCGGACGCGATCCCGTCCGCCGCCTCGTACGACTGCGAACTGGCTGGATATGTTCGCAAGGCGCCCGGTGATCCGACCGACAACATGCTCGCCGCCTACAACGCGGGTGCCTACGCGGTCATCAAGTACGGCGGTGTCCCTCCGTACCGTGAGACGCAGAACTACGTGAAGGTCATCCGGACGCTCGAGCAGAGCTTCGCCAAGCCGGTCGGCCGGGTCGAGCCGTCGAAGCAGGCCGCCGGGGCGATCTACTTCGCGCAGCAGAAACTGGGCACCAAGTACCTGTGGGGCGGCAACGGAACGCCCGAGCAGGGTGGGCGTTTCGACTGCTCGGGCCTGACGCAGGCGGCCTACCGCACGGTGGGGATCGAGCTGCCGCGGGTGGCGAACGACCAGTACAACGCCGGGCCGCACCCCTCGCGGGACGAGTTGCTGCCGGGCGATCTGGTCTTCTTCTCCGACGACCTGACCAACTCGAGGGCGATCCGGCACGTGGGGCTGTACGTCGGGGGCGGGTACATGATCAACGCCCCGTACACCGGCGCGGTGATCCGGTTCGACAAGATCGACACTCCGGACTACTTCGGCGCGACACGGGTCACCGAGGACGGCGCGCGCGCCCTGCCGACGGACCTGCCCCAGGCGCCCGAGGCATGAGCGGAATGCACTCGAGTGGCTGGAACACGACGGTTGTGCCAGGGCTCTGAGCTGCGACGACGTGTCACTCTTCGATAACGTCATGGTGATCGTTCGGTGGAGAGTGGAACGCGACCGCCGATCACGTCGTTCCCTGGGCAGGGAAGGCCGCACTGACCATGCAGCAGACACCGCACTGACCACGGGGGTTGATTCAGGACGGCGCACAGGCAGGTGCGCCGGCAGGCACAAGGCAAGGGGCCGCAGCAGATGGCTGGACTCGCAGCAGACGGTGTGAACCCGGATGTCGGCCTGCTCTACGACATCAACGGCCTCGCCAAGGACGCACCCACCTGGCTGGACCGCACCATGGAGTTCGTCGGCGAGTACGGGATCATGCTCGGCCTCGTGCTGGTCGTGCTCTGGTGCTGGTGGAGCGTGCGCCGGCGCGGCAGCGCGGAGGACTCGGTCTCGGCGGTCGCCGGGCTGATCTGGGCACCGCTCGCCGCCGGAATCGCGCTGCTCGTGAACATCCCCATCCGGGGCTTCGTGGAGAGACCGCGGCCTTTCCTCTCCCACGAGGGCCTCGAGGTCCTCGTCGCCGGCAAGACCGACTACTCGTTCGTGAGTGACCACGCCACGATGGCGATGGCGATCGGCGCCGGACTGTTCGTGGCGAACCGCAGGTTCGGCCTCGCCGCTCTCGGCCTCGCCGTCGCGGAGGGCTTCTGCCGGGTCTACATGGGCGTGCACTATCCGACCGACGTCATCGGTGGATTCGCCCTCGGTACGGCGGTGGCGCTGCTGCTCGCCCCCCTGGCCCTCGCCCTGCTCACGCCGCTGGTGTCGGCGATCGCGGGCTCGCGCCACTTCGGGTGGCTCGTGCGGTCCAAGCGGGCCGCGGCGGGCGGTTCGCTGCGGCCCGAGTCGCTGGACATCCCGGAGCCGAGGGCGGAGGGCAAGGGCGAGAACGGCCTCGCGGCCTGAGCCGTGGGCCGCGAGCCCTACAGCGCCTGCGGGTAGTCGAACACGCGGTCCGGGTCGTACCGCCTCTTCAGCCGGGTGAGCCGGTCGAGGGCGGGTCCGTAGTAGGCCCGGCGCCAGTCGGACAGCGTCGGATCGGCGTAGTTCTGGTACGCCGCCCCCGACGCGTAGCGCCGCAGCGACGCATGGGTGTCCCTCAGCCAGGACTGCTGCGCGGCGCCGCCGGTGCCGGGTCGCCAGGCGGCGATGTACTGGGCCAGCATCCGTGAACGGCGGTGCACGAACGACGTCGCCAGGGGATCCACCCGGTTCACCGCGCCGCCGAGGGCGGTGAGCGCGATCGAGCCGCCGCCGCCCGCGCCGGCCGGGAGACGGGTGAAGGCCTCCGCCGCCGCGATCAGCGCGCGCAGGCCGCCCGCCGTGATGTCACGGTCGTAGAAGTCGGAGGCCGAGGCGTACGTCTCGCGGGGCAGCGCGCCGCGCCGGTCGCGGCCGGGGGTGCTGCCCGGCAGCCGGCACTGTTCCTCGCTGAGGGAGAGGCAGTTCGCGTAGCCGAGCATGGCGTCCCGGTAGCCGCGGGGACGCAGGGCGACGGAGGCCGGGGCCGAGCCGGCCGCGCCCGCGAGCCGGTCGACGGCGTTCCGCAGATCGCTCTCCGCGCCGAGTGTGAAGGCGACGACGGACAGGGTGGGCCGGGAACCGCCGGGGCCGGCGGCGAGGTGCAGCGAGGACCAGATCTCGTCCGGCTGGTCGGGGCCCCACCGCTGCCACGCGGCGAGCACCTGCTCCGCCTTCTGCCACGGCCAGTTGAGGTAGGCGGTGACGGTGTCGGGGGTGGGGCTGGTGCGGAAACGCAGGCGTGTCACCACGCCGAAGTTGCCGTTCCCGGCGCCGCGCAGCGCCCAGAAGAGGTCCTTGTTCTCGTCGGCGTTCGCGGTCAGCGCTCTGCCGTCGGCGGTGACGACCGTCGCCTCTGTGAGGCTGTCGCAGGTCAGCCCGTAGGCGCGGGAGGTGACACCGTGGCCGCCGCCGAGTGCGAGACCCGAGACGCCGACCGTGGGGCAGGAACCGGCGGGGACGGTACGGCCGTGCCGGGCCAGGGTGTTGTAGACGTCGATGAGTTTCGCGCCGGCGCCCATCGAGCCGTCGGCCCCGATCCGGTCGAGCAGCGACACGTCGATGACGAGGCGTCCGTTGCCCGAGGACCAGCCGCCGTAGGAATGGCCGCCGTTGCGGATGGACACCGGCGTGCCGTGGGCCCGCGCGTAGGCCAGGCACTCCTTCACGTCGTCCTCGCCCGCGACGTAGGCGACGGCTGCCGGCTTCAGCGAGTCGAAGCGTGTGTTGTAGAGCTGCCGGGCGCTCGCGTACGCCGCGTCCCCGGGCCGTATCAGCTGCCCGTCGAGTCCGCGGGCGAGGGCGGCCCAGTCCGCGGCGGCGGTCCTGGTGGCCGACGGCGTCGCGGTGGCGGACGGGCCGCGCGTCGGGGCGGTGGTGCCCGGTGCGGTGCCGGCCTCCTTTTCCGTGCAGCCCGTAGCGGCGGCCGCGGTGAGGGCGACAGCGGTGGTCAGCAGCGCACGCCGGTCCATGGAACCTCCTGGGGAACGAGACGGCTCCCGGCGCCGGCAGGTTCCCGGGCCGACGGCCCGGGTCAGGACGTGCGGGTCGGAACGTGGGACCGGGCGTCGGTACGGGCCCGGTCACGGGACCGTCTGGCCGGCCCCGACCAGCCGCAGGTGCAGCGGGCCACGGCGAAGGAGCCGCGCTCGACGGTGGTGGTCGTATGCGTCGCCGGGTCGCCGGCCGAGGGGTCCTGCTGAGGCACGGTTCCACGGTACTGCCGCCCCGGAGGCCGCAAAGCCCCGGGACCGGCGTGACGACGTGCCGGGGCGGTCGTTATGCGAGTGGGTCGTTCCCCGGCCCCTCGGGCGGAGGGCAAGGGGGGACCCGTACAAGCGGCGGTCCGGTGTTGGGGGTTGGCAGGCAATGGTGGTGCAGCACAAGCGCAGGGGCGGAGCGGTCGCCGTCCTGGCAGCCATGGCCGTGGCGGCGGCCGGGGGGTGCTCGGACCCGGGCGCTGCCGCGGAGGACGGCCACGGCCCCGCCCCCGGCAGGTCGGGCGGCCCGACGGACGAGGTGCGCAGTGCCGCTGACGCGCTGACCGGGGCCAGGAGTTCCAAGGCGCGTACGTCGATGGAGATGGCGTCCGGCGGCACCCGGGTCACCATCCGGGGCGAGGGCGGGTACGACTTCGCCCGGGGCATGGGCGAACTGAAGGTCGTGCTGCCGCCGGACGCCGCCGGCGAGGACGAGCACAAGCCCATCACCGAACTGCTGACGTCCGGCGCCCTGTACATGAAGAACCGGGGCGCGGGTGTGCCGGCGGACAAGTGGGTCAGGGTGGACACGACCACCCTGGACGACGGGAACCTGGTCACGGGCGGGGCGACCGATCCGCTCACCGCCGCCGAACTGCTCCGTGGGGCGGACGAGGTGACCTACGTCGGCGAAGCGGAGATCGCCGGCCAGAAGGTACGGCACTTCCGGGGCGTCACCGACATCGGGCGGGCGGCGCGGGCGGCGGAACCTCATGCCAGAGCGTCACTGGCCGCAGCGGCGAAAGGGTTCGCCAGGGATGTGGTGCCGTTCGACGCCTACCTCGACGAGGCGGGCAGGCTCCGGAAGGTGCGGCACCGCTTCGCGTTCGTCAACGAGGGCCGAACGGTCGACGTCACGTCGACCACGGTCCTCTTCGACTTCGGGGCGCGGGTCGTCGTCCGGCTACCGGACAAAGAGGACATCTATTCCGGAAAGGTCGAGGCCTGAGCGTGCCGGGCGGGCCCGTCCGCGCGGGGGAGGCCAGGGGCACCTGGCCGGGAGAGTCAGAACCTAAATGGTCCGGACGTGCCATGCGCGGCGTGTGCACCGCTCCCTACGCTAGGAAACCGACATCGGCCGGAAGAGGTGATTGCACGTGGCCCCGCCCAGTACGACCACCGTCCAGGACGACCATGTGGCCCTCGCCGAGATCGAGCTGTGCGGCGAGCTGATGATCGCCGCGTCGGCAGCCGCGGAGGAACGCCTCAGCGCGGACCGTATCGACGAGGTCCTGATGGTGGCGGCCGAGCGGTCCGCCTGCCGGTGAGACGCCGCCACCGCCCTGCTCCGACCGGTCCCGGCGCGGGGCGGGACCGCCGGTGCCGCTCCGGTCGGAGACCGTCAAGATCAAGCCACGCGCGGGGGCCCGGTCAGGTGCGCAGCAGCCGGGCGATGGCCTTCGTCGCTTCCTCCACCTTGGCGTCCACCTCGGCACCGCCCTTCACCGCCGCGTCCGCGACGCAGTGCCGCAGGTGCTCCTCGAGCAGCTGCAGCGCGAAGGACTGCAGGGCCTTGGTCGAAGCCGAGACCTGGGTGAGTATGTCGATGCAGTAGACGTCCTCGTCGACCATCCGCTGCAGGCCGCGGATCTGGCCCTCGATCCGGCGCAGTCGCTTGAGGTGTTCGTCCTTCTGCTTGTGGTACCCGTGCACGCCGCGGTCGTGGTCGGTCTCTTGCTCCGTGACCGGAAGGCCGGCCGCCTCGGTGGTCGTCATCGTGTCCTCCCGTTGTCCCTGAAGGGGATGTATACCCCTCGTGGGTATATGGTAACGAATGGTGCGGAAACCGGTGGGGGTCCGTGCTGATCGCCTTGTTCCGATGGGCGACACTGGGATACTGCCGGTTAGCCGTGGCCGGATGATGCGCCTAGCATCAGCCTGACCGAATCCAAGCACCCCGAGGACCCCACGTGCGATTTCGTCTGACCCCCAGGGAGACGAGCTTCTACGACATGTTCTCCGCCTCCGCGGACAACATCGTCACGGGCTCGAAGCTCCTGATGGAACTGCTCGGGGCGGAATCCTCCGCCAGGGCCGAGATCGCGGAACGGATGCGGGCCGCCGAGCATGCCGGGGACGACGCCACCCACGCGATCTTCCACCAGCTGAACTCCTCGTTCATCACGCCGTTCGACCGCGAGGACATCTACAACCTCGCATCGTCCCTCGACGACATCATGGACTTCATGGAAGAGGCCGTCGACCTCGTCGTCCTCTACAACGTCGAAGAACTGCCCAAGGGCGTCGAGCAGCAGATCGAGGTCCTGGCACGGGCCGCGGAGCTGACGGCCGAGGCCATGCCGCACCTGCGGACGATGGACAACCTCACCGAGTACTGGATCGAGGTCAACCGGCTGGAGAACCAGGCGGACCAGATCCACCGCAAGCTGCTCGCCCACCTCTTCAACGGCAAGTACGACGCCATCGAGGTTCTCAAGCTGAAGCAGATCGTCGACGTGCTCGAAGAGGCCGCGGACGCGTTCGAGCACGTGGCGAACACGGTGGAGACCATCGCGGTCAAGGAGTCCTGAACCACGTGGACACCTTTGCCCTGGTCGTGACCATCGGGGTCGCGCTCTTCTTCACGTACACCAACGGCTTCCACGACTCCGCGAACGCGATCGCGACATCGGTCTCCACGAGGGCGCTGACGCCGCGAGTGGCACTGGCGATGGCCGCGGTGATGAACCTCGCGGGCGCCTTCCTCGGACAGGGCGTCGCCAAGACCGTCAGCGAAGGGCTCATCGAGACGCCCGTCGGCTCGCGCGGCATGGGCATCCTGTTCGCGGCGCTCGTCGGCGCGATCGTCTGGAACCTGATCACCTGGTACTTCGGCCTGCCCTCCTCCTCGTCGCACGCGCTGTTCGGCGGCATGGTGGGCGCGGCGCTCGCCGGCGGGACCGAGGTGATCTGGACCGGGGTGCTCGAGAAGGTCGTCATCCCGATGTTCGTCTCGCCGATCGTCGGTATGGCCGTCGGCTACCTGGTGATGGTCGGCATCATGTGGATGTTCCGCAACGCCAACCCGCACAAGGCGAAGCGCGGCTTCCGGATCGCGCAGACGGTGTCCGCGGCGGGCATGGCGCTCGGTCACGGTCTCCAGGACGCGCAGAAGACGATGGGCATCGTCGTGATGGCCCTCGTCATCGCCGACGTCGAGAACCAGGGCGACCCGATCCCCGCCTGGGTCAAGATCGCTTGTGCGCTGATGCTGTCACTCGGTACGTACGCGGGTGGGTGGCGCATCATGCGGACGCTCGGCCGCAAGATCATCGAGCTGGACCCGCCGCAGGGCTTCGCGGCGGAGACCACGGGCGCGTCGATCATGTTCGGCTCGGCGTTCCTGTTCCACGCGCCGATCTCGACGACGCATGTGATCACCTCGGCGATCATGGGCGTCGGCGCGACGAAGCGGGTGAACGCGGTGCGGTGGGGTGTCGCGAAGAACATCATCCTGGGGTGGTTCATCACGATGCCGGCGGCGGCGATGGTGGCGGCGGCCAGCTATGGCGTGGTGTACCTGATCTTCGGCTGACCCCTGCGGATGCCCGCTGCGCGGGCCGTCTCCCCTCCCCGGCCCCCTCGGCAACCGGGCTGCGCCCAGCCCCCGACCGAGCTCCGCCCGGGACCCCCGACCGGGCTGCGCGCCGGGACCCGTACCGGGCTGCGCCCGGGACCCTCGACCGGGCTGCGCGCCGGACTCTGTACTGGGCTCCGCGCCGGAGGGGCTGTGCCCGGGATCCTCGATCGGGCTCCGCCCACGACTCGTACCGGGCTGCGCGCCGGACTCTGTACTGGGCTCCGCGCCGGAGGGGCTGTGCCCGGGACGCCCGACCGGGCTCCGCCGGGACGCCCGACCGGGCTCCGCCGGGACGCCCGACCGGGCTCCGCCGGGACGCCCGACCGGGCTCCGCCGGGACCCCCGACCGGGCTCCGCCGGGACCCCCGACCGGGCTCCGCGCCGGGACTCTGTACCGGGCTCCGCCCGGGACCGGCACCGCGCTGCGCGCGGTGTTTCGGGGCCCCGCCCCGGGCCCTGCGCCGGACTCAGTAACGGACTCCGCGCCGGGACCCCCGACCGGGCTGCGCCCGGGACCCCCCGACCGGGCGCGCCCACGACTCGTACCGGGCTCCGCCCCGGACGGGCTGCGCCCGGGACCCGTACCGGGCTGCGCCCAGCCCTCGACCGGGCTCCGCGCCGGGACTCTGTACCGGGCTCCGCCCCCGGGCACCGCGCCGGACTCCGTACCGGGCTCCGCGCCGGACTCTGTACCGGGCTCCGCACCGCGCTGCGCGCGGTTTCGGGGGCTCCGCCCCCGGGCCCCCGCGGCTCGATCGCCGGCCGGGCTCGAGTGGTCCGGACGGGGCCGGGTCGTTTCCGCCGACGGGCCGGAGACCGCGGCGCCCGCCATGCGCGAAAGCCCCTACCCGGCCCGGCCCGGTCGGGAAATGGTTGGGCCCGCCCCCTGGGAGAGGGGGCGGGCCCTTCGTCTTGGGGTGGCACCGCCATGCAGCACCCCAGGACGCCTGCTCCCCGGCGGGCCGGGGCGTTTGTCAGCCGAAGCGGCCGGAGATGTAGTCCTCGGTCGCCTGGACGGACGGGTTGGCGAAGATCCGCTCGGTGTCGTCGATCTCGATCAGCTTGCCGGGCTGGCCGACCGCCGAGAGGTTGAAGAACGCCGTGCGGTCGGAGACGCGCGCCGCCTGCTGCATGTTGTGCGTCACGATGACGATCGTGAAGCGCTCCTTCAGCTCGCCGATCAGGTCCTCGATCGCGAGCGTCGAGATCGGATCGAGCGCCGAGCACGGCTCGTCCATCAGCAGCACGTCGGGCTCGACCGCGATCGCGCGGGCGATGCACAGGCGCTGCTGCTGGCCGCCGGAGAGGCCGGAGCCGGGCTTGTTGAGCCGGTCCTTGACCTCGTTCCAGAGGTTCGCGCCCTTGAGGGAGCGCTCGACGATCTCCGCCAGCTGGTTCTTCTTGTAGGTGCCGTTCAGCCGCAGACCCGCCGCGACGTTGTCGAAGATCGACATCGTGGGGAAGGGGTTGGGCCGCTGGAAGACCATGCCGACCGTGCGGCGCACGGCGACCGGGTCGACGTCCTTGGCGTACAGGTTCTCGTCGTCCAGCAGCACCTTGCCCTCGACGCGGCCACCGGGGGTGACCTCGTGCATGCGGTTCAGCGTGCGCAGGAACGTGGACTTTCCGCAGCCGGACGGGCCGATGAAGGCGGTCACGGAGCGGGGCTCCACGGTCATGGAGATGTCGTCGATCGCCTTGTGGGAGCCGTAGTAGGCGGTCAGGCCCGATACGTCGATTCGCTTGGCCATGGTGGTTCTACTTTCCGGTCTTCGGGGCCTTCCAGCGGGCGATGCCGCGGGCCACCAGGTTGAGGATCATGACGAAGGCGATCAGAACCAGGGCGGCGCCCCAGGCGCGCGCGATCGAGGCGTCGGTGCCGACGGCGTACTGCTCGTACACGTACAGCGGCAGGGAGGACTGGGCGCCTTCGAAGGGGTTCGGGTTGATCAGCTTCGTGCCGAAAACGAGGAGCAGCACCGGAGCGGTCTCACCGGTGACGCGCGCGACGGCGAGCATCACGCCGGTGGTGATGCCACCGATCGCGGTGGGCAGGACCACCTTCAGGATGGTCCGCCACTTCGGTACGCCCAGCGCGAGCGAGGCTTCGCGCAGCTCGTTCGGGACCAGCTTCAGCATTTCCTCGGTGGAGCGGACGACCACCGGCATCATCAGGATGGCGAGGGCGAGGCCGCCCGCGAAACCGGAGGGGCCGAAGCCGAGCATCAGGTTCCAGGTGGCGAGGATGAACAGGCCCGCGACGATCGAGGGGATGCCGGTCATGACGTCGACGAAGAAGGTGACGGCCTTGGCCAGCTTCCCGCGCCCGTACTCGACGAGGTAGATCGCGGTGAGCAGACCGATCGGGGCGGCGATGACCGCGGCGATGAGGACCTGCTCGATGGTGCCGAGCAGTGCGTGGTAGATGCCGCCGCCGGGCTCGGCGTCGAGGACTCCGTTCATGGAGTGGCCGAGGAAGTAGCCGTCGACCACCTCCAGGCCCTTGGTGATCGTGACCCAGGCCAGCGAGAACAGCGGCACGACGGCGAGCACGAAGCAGACCCAGACGAGGCTGGTGGCGACGCGGTCCTTGGCCTGGCGGGAGTTCTCGACCTTCGTGGTGATCACGTACGTGGCGAGGACGAAGACGAGGGCGGCGATCATGCCCCACTGGACGCGGCTGTGCCAGCCGGCGGCCAGGCCGATGCCGCATCCTGCGGCGATCGAGGCGACCGCGATGGCGGCCGGGGCCCAGCGCGGCATCCGGGCGTGGGAGAGGGGGCCGGTGCGGACGGTGGTCACCGGGCGCTTCTCCTGAAGGGTCTGGCTCATGCGTTGGCCCCCGAGTACTCCTTGCGGCGGGCGATGATCGCGCGGGCCGCGCCGTTGACCAGCAGGGTGATCACGAACAGCACGAGACCGGAGGCGATCAGGGCGTCCCGCCCGAATTCGTCCGCCTCGTTGAACTTCGCGGCGATGTTCTGGGCGAAGGTGCCGCCACCCGCGTCGAGCAGGTGCCCGGAGATGATGAAGCTCGGCGACAGGACGACGGCGACGGCCATGGTCTCGCCGAGGGCTCGGCCGAGGCCCAGCATGGAGGCGCTGATGATGCCGGAGCGGCCGAAGGGCAGCACCGACATCCGGATGACTTCCCAGCGGGTGGCGCCGAGGGCCAGGGCGGCCTCTTCGTGCATCTTCGGCACCTGGAGGAAGACCTCGCGGGTGACGTTGGTGATGATCGGCAGGATCATGATCGCGAGCAGGATGCCCACGGTGAACAGGTTGCGGGCGGGGCCTTCGCCGGTCTTCTCGAAGATGTACGTCCAGCCCAGGTACTGGGCGAGCCAGCTGTTCAGGCCGTCGAGGTAGGGGACCAGGAAGATGGCGCCCCAGAGGCCGTAGATGATGCTGGGCACGGCGGCGAGCAGGTCGACGACGTACGCGAGGGGCGTGGCCAACTTCCGCGGCGCGTAGTGCGAGATGAACAGCGCGATGCCGATGGCGACCGGCACGGCGATGACCATCGCGATGACCGAGCTGACGACGGTGCCGAAGGCGAGTACGGCGATGCCGAAGACCGGCGGGTCACCGGCCGGGTTCCACTCGGACGTGGTCAGGAAGTTGGCGTCGTCCTTCGAGATGGCGATGCCCGCGCGGTACGCGAGGAAGCCCGCGATCGCGGCCATGATGACCAGCAGGAAGATGCCTGCTCCCCGGGACATGCCCAGGAATATGCGGTCACCGGGGCGGGGCTTGCCGCGGGTGGTGCCCGTCTGCTGCGGGGCACGGGGCGGTGGGACTGATGTGGTGGTTGCTGTATCCATCGGGGTCTCCGGTCTGCGGAGCCGGCAGGCTCCAGGCGGCGGTGCACCGGATGCCGGGGCCGGTCCGTTTCAGGCGGACCGGCCCCGGCCGGACATCAGGACAGGGTGGGGACGATCTCGCGGACCTTGGTCGCGATCTCGGCGGGGAGCGGCGCGTAGCCGGCGTCCGTGAGGACCTTCTGGCCCTCCTCGCTCGCGGTGTAGTTGAGGAACGCCTTCAGGGTCGGCAGGGTCTCGGCCTTGTTGCCCTTGTCGCAGGCGATCTCGTACGTGACGAGGATGATCGGGTAGGCGCCCTCGGCCTTGGTCTTGTAGTCGAGGGAGAGGGCCAGGTCCTTGCCGGTGCCCGTGACCTTGGCGGCGGCGATGGCCTTGGAGGCGTTCTCGCTCGTCGCCTCGACCGGGGCGGCGGCACCGGTGTCCAGCTTGACGGTGGAGATCGACTGCGAGCTCGCGTACGACAGCTCGAAGTAGCCGATCGAGCCCTGCGTCTGCTTCACCTGGGCGGCGACGCCGGAGGAGCCGTTGGCGGCCTGGCCACCGGGGGCCAGCCACGACTTCGACTTGGGGTCGTGCTTCCAGTCGGCCGGGGCGGCGTCGCTGAGGTACTTGTGCAGGTTCTGCGTGGTGCCCGACTCGTCGGAGCGGTGGAAGGCCTGGATGGAGGAACTCGGCAGCTTCGCGTCGGGGTTGAGCTTGGCGATGGCCGGGTCGTTCCACTTGGTGATCTTCGAGTCGAAGATCTTCGCGATGGTCGCGGAGTCGAGGACGAGGTTGTCCACGCCCTCCAGGTTGTAACCGATCGCGACGGGGCCGCCGACCATCGGGAGGTTGATCCCCTGGCCGCCCTTGCAGATCTTCTTCGACTCCTCGACCTCTTCCGGCTTGAGCGCGGAGTCGGAGCCGGCGAAGGCGACCTGGCCCTGGGTGAACTTGGTGATACCGCCACCGGAGCCGATGGGCTGGTAGTTGACCTCGACGCCGGAACAGGCGGCCTGGAAGTTCTTCACCCACAGGTCCATGGCGTTCTTCTGCGCGCTCGAGCCGGCCGCGAGGATCTGGCCCTTGGCCTCGTCGCACTTGATGTTCGACGCGGCGTTGGTCTTGTCGCCGCCGTCAGGGCCGGTGGCCGTGTTGTTGTCCGAGCCACACGCCGTGAGGACCAGGGCGCCGGAGATCGCGAGGGCGCCGAGCGCGGTGGCGCGAAGCCCGTTCTTGCGCTGAAGCTTCACTTTCTGGTGTTCCTTCCAGTTGCCGCCGTCCGTGGCGGCGTGCGTCGGGGTGGGGGGACCGGCACTGTGCCGGTCACCGTCTGAGGCCGAAATTAGGCAGATGAGATGAAGCGGCCGACTGGCGAGAGTGAACGCAAGGTGAACCGTGCCCGGCGACCCGGTGCCCGTTCGAATGTTCACTCGTCTGTGGGGCTGGAGAGGCGTACGGGACCCTTCCGGGGGTCACGCCGTGTGCAGCGCCTGGAGCAGTGCGTCGACGAGTGCGCGGTCGCGGGGCTGGGTGAGTCTGGTCCGCGCCGCGGCGGGCGGCAGCCACACGATGCGGTCGACCTCGTCGCCGGCGGCGAAGGAACCGCTGGTCGCCTCCGCGGCCCAGTAGGAGACCTGCTTGGGCCGTTCGTTCGCGACGTAACGGACGGTGGGGAGGCGGGTGCCGGGGACGCAGCGGTGGCCGGTCTCCTCCAGCACCTCGCGCAGGGCCGCGGCGAGGGTGTCCTCGCCCCGCTTGAGCTTGCCCTTCGGGTGCGACCAGTCGTCGTACTTCGGCCGGTGGACGAGGCAGATCTCGATGCCGCCGTCCCGGTGCGGGGAGCGGCGCCAGAGCACGCATCCCGCGGCGAGCACGGTGGCCCCGCCGTTCATGGCGCCGGGACCGCCGTGGTGGCGTGCCGCCATTCCTGCTGGAAGGCGAACCTGGCCGCCTCGACCTCGTGCCGCTGGTCGGCGTGGAGCACACCGAGGGCGTACGCGGTGGCCGGGGCGATGCGTGGGGTGCGGGCCGCGGCGGCCGCCGCGGCCGCCGCCTCCGCGGCGTCGCGGTGCCGGTCGAGCAGGATGCCCGCGTGGCACAAGGCGGGGTCGGCGCCGGGGTTCAGCACCTCCTGCGCGTAGCGGTGCAGCCGCAGCAGCCTGCGGACCTCGTGCCAGGGGGCGTCCTGCGCCTCACCGGCGGATGCCGCGCCGAGGCCGCTGAACAGCGCCTCGGCGTTGTACGGGTGGGCCGCCCTGCGCAGCGGCAGTTCGGCGACCGCCGCCAGCAGCCGCCGTTCCGCGGCCTCCGCGGGCAGCGCCAGGGTCTCGGTGGCCGGTCCGGCGGCCGCGGGGCCGAGCGGGAGCTCGGAGGCCAGTAAAGCAACGGCGTCGGCGACCGCGTGGAAGCGTGAGGAGCCGAGCGCCTGGAGCGCGGCGGAGTGGGCGCGGGTGCGCGCGAGGGTGAGCTGCCGCTCCAGCAGTGCCGCGGCCCGGGCTGCCCCAACGGCGAGCGCGCCGCTGCCGGAGGCGGAGCCGGCCGTGCGTCCGGCGCGGTCCGCCGTCGCCGTGGTCACCGTGGCCCGGACGCCGCCGGCCGTGCCGTCGCCCGCCGCCGGTGTGCCGTGGTCCGTGCCGTGGCCGTCCGCGAGCACGGCGGGTGCCGTGCCGCCCGCGCCCTGCCCGCCGGCGGAGGCAGCCGGTACGCCGTCGCCCGCGGTGTGTCCGTCGCCGTCCACGGTGCCCGTCCGGACGCCCGCCGCCGGGTCGGGGCCGGCCGGTCCGTGGGGACGGGCCCCGGCCGCGCGGGAACCGTTGTGCGCCGCGGCGCCGTCGAGCGGCAGGCTCTCGCCGCGGGCGGGCGGCAGCGGTGCCGTGCCCGAAAGGCGGGACAGGGCGTCCAGCAGGCGGGACAGGCGTGACGTGCACGCGTGCTCCTGGGCCAGCGTCGTGGACAGCCACGCCAGCTCCGTACGCAGGCCGTCCGCCCAGGCCGGGTCGAGCAGCGGGCGGAAGGTATGGAGCGTCCCGCTGATGCGGCGGGACGCGGCCCGCAGCGAGCGGGCCGCTTCCGCGACCGCCGCCGTCTCCGCGCCGCTCTCGCCGTGCCGGCGCAGACTGCGCAGGAAGTCGGCGGCCTGGGCGTGGAGGTAGTGGGCCACCGCCTCGCCCGCCGTGCCCACGAGGACGGTGTCCGGCCGGGAAATCTCAGGGCTGTGCACGCCGGCGCCTCCGGGCGTCTATGAGCATCTCCTGTACGTGCCGCAGCGGCTGTCCCTCCGAGTCCGTCGCATGCCGGGTCCAGGCGCCGTCCGGGCCGAGGTGCCAGGAGGCGGTGGTGTCGGACATGCCGGTCTCGAAGAGCCTGGTGAGGACCGCGCGGTGGGCCGGGTCGGTGACCCGTACCAGTGCCTCGATCCGGCGATCGAGGTTCCTGTGCATCATGTCGGCGCTGCCGAACCACACTTCGGGTTCGCCGCCGTTGCCGAAGGCGAAGACCCGTGAGTGCTCCAGGAAGCGGCCGAGGACGGAGCGGACCCGGATGTTCTCCGAGAGGCCGGCCACGCCGGGGCGTATCGCGCAGATGCCGCGCACCCAGATGTCCACCGGCACGCCCGCCATCGCCGCCCGGTAGCAGGCGTCGATGATCGCCTCGTCCACCATCGAGTTGACCTTGATGCGGACGTAGGCGGGGCGTCCCGCGCGGTGGTGGACGATCTCCTTGTTGATCCGGGAGATCAGGCCGTCGCGCAGCGACTTCGGCGCGACCAGCAGCCTGCGGTACGTCTCGCGGCGCGAGTAGCCGGACAGCCGGTTGAACAGGTCGGAGAGGTCCGCGCCGACCTGCGGGTCGGCGGTCAGCAGCCCCAGGTCCTCGTAGAGCCGGGCGGTCTTCGGGTGGTAGTTGCCGGTGCCGACGTGCGAGTAGCGCCGCAGCGTCTCGCCCTCCTGGCGGACCACGAGCGACAGCTTGCAGTGGGTCTTCAGCCCGACGAGCCCGTAGACGACGTGGCAGCCGGACTCCTCGAGCTTGCGCGCCCACTTGATGTTGGCCTGCTCGTCGAAGCGGGCCTTGATCTCGACCAGGACGAGGACCTGCTTGCCGGACTCGGCGGCGTCGATCAGCGCGTCCACTATCGGGGAGTCGCCGGACGTGCGGTACAGCGTCTGCTTGATCGCGAGGACGTCGGGGTCGCCCGCGGCCTGCTCCAGGAAGGCCTGGACGGACGTCGAGAAGGAGTCGTACGGGTGGTGCAGCAGCACGTCCCGTTCGCGCAGCGCCATGAAGATGTCGGGCGCGGACGCCGACTCGACCTCCGCGAGGTCCCGGTGGGTGCCCGCGACGAACTTGGGGAACTTCAGTTCCGGACGGTCCAGCGCCGAGATGCCGAAGAGCCCGGTGAGGTCGAGCGGCCCGGGCAGCGGGTAGACCTCGGCGTCGGACACCTTCAGCTCGCGCACCAGCAGGTCGAGCACGTACGGGTCGATCGACTCCTCGACCTCCAGGCGCACCGGCGGGCCGAAGCGGCGCCGCATGAGCTCCTTCTCCAGCGCCTGGAGGAGGTTCTCCGCGTCGTCCTCCTCGACCTCCAGGTCCTCGTTCCGGGTCACCCGGAACATGTGGTGGGCGAGGACCTCCATCCCCGGGAACAGCTCCTCGAGGTGGGCCGCGATGACGTCCTCGAGGGGCACGTACCGCTGGGGCGAGGCCTCGAGGAAGCGGGACAGCAGCGGCGGGACCTTGACCCTGGCGAAGTGGCGGTGCCCGCTGACGGGGTTGCGCACCACGACGGCGAGGTTGAGGGAGAGCCCCGAGATGTACGGGAAGGGGTGCGCGGGGTCCACGGCCAGCGGGGTCAGGACCGGGAAGATCTGCTGCCGGAAGAGCGTGAAGAGGCGGGCCTGCTCCTTCTCCGTCAGTTCGGGCCAGCGGATCAGGTGGATGCCCTCGTCGGCCAGGGCGGGGGCGACGTCCTGCTGGTAGCAGGCGGCGTGCCGGGCCATGAGTTCACGTGAGCGGGTCCAGATCAGGTCGAGGACCTCGCGCGGCTGGAGGCCGGAGGCCGAACGCGTGGCGACGCCGGTCGCGATCCGGCGCTTCAGGCCGGCGACGCGGACCATGAAGAACTCGTCGAGGTTCGACGCGAAGATCGCGAGGAAGTTGGCGCGTTCGAGCAGCGGTGTGGCGGGGTCCTCCGCGAGCTCGAGGACCCGCTCGTTGAACGCGAGCCAGCTGCGCTCGCGGTCCAGGAACCGCCCCTGGGGCAGCTCCGTGCCGAGCGTCGACTCCGGGTCCTCCTGGTACGAGTCGAGGTCCGCGTCGAGGTCGGGCTCGAGATCGGAGACCGTGGCGGCGACGGTGTGCGGCCGGTGCGCGGCTATGGAAGCGACGGACGGCTGGGGGTGCTGGACCGGGACCTCGGCGGGCTGCTGGCTCATGGGCCCATTGTTCCGCGCGAGAGGCGTCGACGGCGCGTCGGAGAGGGCCGGGGCGAGACGTTTTCTCCCGTGGGGGGAGGCGGGCACAGCGGGCTGCATTGGGTGAGGGTCGCAAGGGCGTCTGAATGCCCGGTAACAAGGACATGACGTGAGGGAAAGCGCAGTACGGCCCCCGGGGGTCGCCCCCCGGGGGCCGTGCGCCGCTCATCGGCGGGCCGGGTGCGCCGCCGGCGCGGCAGGGACCGGGCCGCGGTCAGGCGTGACGCCGGCGGAAGATCCGCAAGGCCGCGTACACGGCCGCTGCGGCCAGCGCGAGGACGATACCGGTCTCGACGAGCTGGAGGGGCCACAGGTGCGAGAAGGGGTGGTGCTCCTGGAGGACGCCGGTGACGTCGTGACGGGCCAGGCAGGCCTCGTAACCGGGCTCGAAGCACAGACTCTCCGGCAGGCGCTCGCCGGTGGAGGTCAGCAGACCCCGGTCGAGGACGAAGTCGTCGTACCGGACACCGGGGTCCGTGTTCTGCCGTTCGACGGTGACGGACGGCCACAGGCGGCCCCACAGCGCGGCCATGACCACCATGACGGTCCCGGTCGCGAGGCCCGCGACGGACATCGCGACCAGGGTGCGGCGCACCAGCAGGCCGGCGAGCGCGCCGACGGCGACCGCGAGGAGGCCGTAGGCGAGCAGGGTCGGCCCGGAGGCGAGGAACACCTGCCGTTCGTACCAGCTCAGCCGGTAGTCCCAGGTCACCGGGCCCCACAGGACCCGGAAGAGGACGGTCAGGCCCATGGTGGTGACGGCGACGGCCGCCGCGGGCACCGCGATCTTCGCGGTGAACCAGCGGACGGGTGGCAGCGACTGCGACCAGGCCAGCTTGTAGGTCCCGCTCTCCAGCTCCCGGCCGATCACCGGTCCCGCCACGACGGCCGCGACGAGCAGCGGCAGCAGCAGGGCGCCGTTCGCGAGGAAGTCGGCGAGGGCCGAGAGCCCGCCCTGGTAGGCGAAGCGTGTGAAGAGGCCGCCGTCGTCGTCGTACGAGCTCGTCCCGTACGCGATCCGCAGTCCGGCCGTGACGACCGCCGCGACGGTCAGCAGGGCGGCCGTGACGGTCAGGAGGCGGCGGTGCTGGTGGACGACGAGCCAGGTGATGCCCCGCAGCCGTGGGCGGGGGGTGGTGAGCGCGCTCATGCGACCGCCACCTCCGCGCTCGGGGTGAGCAGCGCCGGGGCGTCGGGGCTGCGCAGATGCGCCATGAGCAGTTCCTCCAGGGACGGTGTCGCGGCCTGCCAGCCGCCGCCGACCGCGCGGGACCCCCGTACCAGCGCGGTCAGCTGACGGCCCGTCGTGCGGGATTCGACGACGGTGTGGTCGGGCAGGTCGGCGACCGGCCCGGTGAGCAGGGTGTGGGCGGCGATCAGGTCCTCCGTCTCGCCGGCGAGACGCACCCGGCCGCCGTCGAGGAGGAGCACGTAGTCGCAGGTGGTCTCCAGCTCGGACAGGATGTGAGAGGAGATGACGATGGTGGTGCCGTGGTCGGCGGCCTGCGTCATCAGCGCGGCCGTCAGCCGGTGCCGTGCCAGCGGGTCGAGGTCGGCCATCGGCTCGTCCAGCAGCATCAGTTCGGGGCGTTTGCCGAGCGCGAGGGCGAGGGCGACGCGGGTGCGCTGGCCGCCGGAGAGGCTGCGGATCCTGGCGCCGGGTTCGAGTCCGCCGCCTTCCTGGACGATCCGTTCCGCGAGGGTCGCGTCCCACCGGCCGGGGTTGAGCTCATGGCCCATCCGCAGCGTCTCGGCGACCGTCAGCTGCGGATACAGCGGCTTCTCCTGGGCGACGTACGCGACGCGTTCGCGTACGTCGGAGGGTGTGCCGCCGAGGACGCGCAGCGCCCCGTCGGCCGGCCGGAGCAGACCCGCCGCGAGGGCGAGCAGCGTGGACTTGCCGGCGCCGTTGGGGCCGGCGAGGGCGCAGACGCGCCCGGCCGGTATCCGGAAAGAGCAGTCGTGCAGGGCCCGGCGGCCCCGCCTCCCGTAGGCCAGGCCGAGGCCCGTCGCCTCGATCGCGGTCGCCGTCATGCGCCGTCCCCCTTGTGGTCGTCCTGTGTGCGCTCCTCCAGTACGGAGGTGAACAGCGCGGTGATGTCGTCCTGCTCCAGGCCGGCGTCGCGCGCCCGGCCGACCCAGTCGGCGAGTTCGGCCCGCAGCGGGGTGTCGGCGGCCTGGCCGCCGAGGGTGCGGGTGACGAACGTGCCGAGTCCCCGGCGGGCCTCGACCAGCCCTTCGCGTTCCAGCTCGCGGTACGCCTTGAGCACGGTGTTCGGGTTGATCGCGGTGGCCTCGACGACCTCGCGGGCCGTCGGGAGGCGGTCGCCGGGCTCCAGCAGACCGAGCCGTAGGGCCTGCCGGGTCTGCTGGACGATCTGGAGGTAGGTGGCGACCCCGCTGCGCCGGTCGATACGGAACTCGACCATGTCGCCGCATCACCCTTTCACTAGTTGAGTAGTGAAAGGGTGATGCAAGAAAGGGGCGGTGTCAACGGACACCGCCCCTTTGCCTCTCGACCGCCCGCCGGAGACCTGCCCCGGGCCCGGCCCCGAGTGCCGTCAGGACTCCGTGCGGTACATCAGGTCGACCTCGTGCGTGGCGAAGCCGAGCTGCTCGTACACGCGCAGCGCCGCGGTGTTGTCGGCGTCGACGTAGAGCATCGCCGTCGGCATGCCCTGCGAGGCGAGGTGGCGCAGGCCGGTGGCGGTGAGGGCCTTGCCGAGGCCGCCGCCCTGGGCGTCGGGCCGGATGCCGACCACGTACACCTCGCCGAGCTGCTCCTCCGCGTGGATCTTCGTCCAGTGGAAGCCGATGATGTCGCCGTCCCGCTCGGCCAGGAAGAAGCCCTTCGGGTCGAACCACGGCTCGGCCTTGCGGTCGTCGAGGTCCCGCTGGGTCAGCGAGCCCTGCTCGGGGTGGTGGGCGAAGGCGGCGGCGTTCACGGCGAGCCAGGCGGCGTCGTCCTCGCCGGGCCGGAAGGTCCGCACGGTGACGCCGGCCGGGTAGACCGGTTCGGGGATGTCCCGCAGGTCCAAGGGGCGCCGGAGCTGGCGCAGTTCGCGGAAGAGCGCGAGGCCGAGCACCTGGGCCAGGTGCCGGGCCGCGGACTTCCCGCCGTGCGCCCACATCCGCAGCCGCCTGCCGGAGGCGTCCAGGAGTGTGGTGCCCAGGGCCCGTCCGTGCCCGCGGCCCCGGTGGCCGGGGTGGACGACGAGTTCGGCCGCCGGGGCCTCGACGGGGTCGGTGTCCTCCAGCTGGGCGTAGCCGATGAGCTGGTCGCCGACGGTGAGCAGGAAGTGGCGCACGCCTTCCCGCCGCCCGCCGCGCAGCTGCAGCCGGCCCTGCTCGGAGACGGCCTGCATCCCGTCGTTCCGCGCAGCCTCTGCGAGTACGCCCAGCACGGCCTCCGCCTGCTCGGAGGTGAGCTCGTCGAGGGACTGGATCTGCCGGCCGGGCTCCGGAATCACTGCGTCGATCGTCATGCTTCGAGGGTACGGCGGAGGGGGCCCCGATCAGCGGCTCGAGGGGCGAGGGGGCCGAAGTGGCCGCCACTTGTGCGGAGATATGTCCGTCATGCGGGTGATGGTGCGGTAATCACCCGTTGACGAAAGACGGCAACCAGGTCGTAACCCACATCCCCCTGTCGCGCTACGCGCGTTGACTCTAGGCTGCCGCTCGCACCCTCACACCACGCTGGACTGACAAGGGGACAGATGTCAGCGACACCTCCCAACCATCGCGCGGCCAAGCGGAACCGCCGCGTGCTCGCGGCCGCCGCCGGTCTCGCGACCGTCGGCGCGCTCATCGCCGCCATGCCGGCCGGCGCCGCCTCCGGCGAGCGCACGGCTCACCGGCCGCACCACGGCCGCACCGTCGATGTGCAGCTGCTCTCCTTCAACGACCTGCACGGCAACCTGGAGCCCCCGGCCGGCTCCGCCGGCAATGTCTCCGAGATCCAGCACGACGGCACGGTCAAGTCCGTCCCGGCCGGCGGCGTCGAGCACCTGGCGACGTCGCTGCGCACCGCGCGCCAGGGCAACCCGTACTCCGTCACCGCCGCTGCCGGTGACCTGGTGGGCGCGAGCCCGCTGCTGTCCGGCCTCTTCCACGACGAGCCGACGATCGAGGCGCTGAACAAGCTCGACCTCGACGTGACGGGCGTGGGCAACCACGAGTTCGACGAGGGCGCGGTCGAGCTGGCCCGCCTCCAGAGCGGCGGCTGCCACCCGACGGACGGCTGCTACGAGGAGGGCAAGGAGTTCGAGGGCGCGGACTTCCCCTACCTGGCGGCCAACGTCACCAAGGAGTCCACGGGCAGGCCGATCCTCAAGCCGTACACCGTCTGGGAGAAGGACGGCGTCAAGATCGGCTTCATCGGGGTGACGCTGGAAGGCACGCCGGACATCGTCAGCGCGGGCGGCATCAAGGGCCTGGCGTTCCACGACGAGGTCGAGACGATCGACAAGTACGCCCGTGAGCTCGACCGCAAGGGCGTGAAGTCGATCGTCGCGCTCATCCACGAGGGCGGCTCGCCGGCGTCGACGTCGTACAACTACGACTGCGACTCGCCCGGTGCGGGTGACGGCATCTCCGGCCCGATCGCGGACATCGCCAAGAACATCACGCCCCGGGTCGACGCACTGGTCACCGGCCACACGCACCAGGCGTACGTGTGCACGATCCCGGACCCGTCCGGCAAGCCGCGCATGGTCACCTCGGCGTCCTCGTACGGCAAGCTCTACACGGACACCACGCTGACCTACGACCGCCGCACCAATGACATCGTGCGGACGGCCGTGAAGTCGGCGAACCACGTCGTCAGCCGTGACCAGGCCAAGGCCCAGGACATGACCGACCTGATCACGCGCTGGAACAAGCTGGCCGCGCCGATCGCGAGCCGTCCGCAGGGATTCATCTCCGCGGACATCAACGGCCGTGGCGCCACCACCCCGGAGAAGCCGCTCGGCGACCTGATCGCGGACGCGCAGCTCGCGGGTCTCGCCCCGGCCGACAAGGGCGGCGCCCAGCTGGCGCTGATGAACCCGGGCGGTATCCGCGCCGACCTGGTCCACAAGGCGTCGGGCAGTGAGGGCGACGGTGTGGTGACGTACGGCGAGGCCTTCACGGTCCAGCCGTTCACCAACATGATGAACGTCGTCGACCTGACGGGCGCGCAGCTGATCACCACGCTCCAGCAGCAGGTCAGCGGCCCGAACGAGGCTTCCCCGAAGATCCTGCAGGTCTCGGAGGGCTTCACGTACACCCTGGACCTGACGAAGACCGGCGCCGACCGGATCGTCGTGGACTCGGTGAAGCTGAACGGCGAGGCGATCGTTCCCTCGAAGACCTACCGCGTCGCGATGAACGAGTTCCTCGCGGGCGGCGGTGACGGCTTCTCCGTCCTGAAGGAGCACACCAACAAGCTGGTGGGCGCCTCCGACCTGGACGTCTTCAACGCCTACCTGGCGGCGAACTCCTCGGCCGACGCGCCGATCGCGCCGCCGAAGGCCGACCGGATCACGGTCGTGCAGTAGGACTGTCCACCGGTGGGGCGGCAGGCGCGACGCCTGCCGCCCCACCGGCGTTACCGGGCGGTACAGGAGTCTGGTGCGTCTGACGTGGACGCGTCATACTCCGCTGCCATGGACCGACGGAGATTCCTCACAGGCGCTGCCGCACTGTCCGCAGCCGCCCTCATCGGCGCCCCCCACGCCACCGCCGCGCCCCGCCGCACCCTGTCCGCGCAGGACTGGATGGCCGGCCGGGCCGACTCGACACCCCTGCAGACCCTCACCATTCCGGGCACCCACGACTCCGGTGCCCGCTTCGGCGGGCTGTGGAGCGAATGCCAGAACACCACCATCGCCCAGCAGCTCGACAGCGGTATCCGCTTCCTCGACATACGGTGCCGGGTCACCGGCGGCTCGTTCGCCATCCACCACGGCCCGTCCTACCAGAACATGATGTTCGGCGACGTCCTCATCGCCTGCCGCGACTTCCTCGCGGCGCACCCTTCCGAGACCGTGCTGATGCGGGTCAAGCAGGAGTATTCCGAGGACAGCGACGCGACCTTCCGCGCCGTCTTCGACGACTACCTCGACCGCCGCGGCTGGCGCCCGCTCTTCCGGATCGGCGACGGCATCCCGGCGCTGGGCGAGGCACGCGGACGCGTCGTCCTCCTCGGCGACAACGGCGGTCTGCCCGGGGTGCGTTACGCGGACGGCACCTGGTTCGACATCCAGGACGACTGGAACGCGCTGCCCGACCCCAAGTACACGAAGATCGAGGCGCACTTCCGCAAGGCGGTGCAGCAGCCGGGCAAACTGTTCGTCAACTACGTGAGCACGTCCGCGTATCTGCCGCCCCGCTGGAACTCCGACAACCTCAACCCGCGCGTCCACCGCTTCCTCGACGGCGCGGAGGCGAGCGGCTGGCGCGGCCTGGGCATCGTCCCGCTCGACTTCCCGAACACCCGTGCAGGGCTGGTCGATTCGCTCATCCGCCACAACGGCTGAGCGTCAGCTGCCCCTGCCGCGGGCGGGCGGGTGTGCGGGGGCGGCGACGGCGAACGGGTGGGTGCCCGTACGGCCGCCGGGGCGGCGTGTGCGCGACCGGTGCGGCCCGGGAGGACGCCTTGCCGGTGTGTCATCGGCAGGGGGCCAGGGCCAGCTCCGGACCGTCGAACGCCGCCCGTGCCCGCCGGTCGTGGGTGACGAGCACCAGCGTCCCGGCGTACCGCGCCAGCGCCGCCTCGATCTCCTCCACCAGCACGGGGGAGAAGTGGTTGGTGGGCTCGTCCAGCAGCAGCAGATCCACGGGCCGGGCGAGCAGCCGGGCCAGTTCGAGCCTGCGCCGCTGGCCCACCGAGAGCGCGCGGACCGGTCTGCCCAGGTCCACGGGCCGGAACAGACCCGTCGCGAGCAGGGCTTCTGCCCGCTCCTCGCCGTACGCCTCCAAGGTGGTGCGGCCGTCCGGCACGGGACCGGTGGTCTGGCGCAGCAGGCCCACCCGTTCTGGGCGCTCGACCGTGCCCGCCGCGGGGATCAGTTCCCCGGCGAGGACCTGGAGGAGCGTGGACTTTCCCGCGCCGTTCGGACCGGTGACCAGCAGCCGTCCGCCCGGTTCGATGTGCAGGGCGTCCAGACGGAGCCTCCCCGGCACCCGCACATCCGCCAGGTCGACACCGCGTGCCGGGGCGCCCTCGATCCGGGCCGTGAACCGCAGCGGCCGCAAAGACGGCGGCACCGGGTTCTCCGTCAGGCGCTGCAGGCGCTCCCGGGCGTCCCGGACGCGGCTCGCCGCGCCGTGCGTCCGTGAGCGCGCGCGGAACGCGCCGGCGCCGCTGAAGCCGCGGGGCATCTTGCGCGGGATGGCGGCCAGGGCCCCGATGCCGGTGTCGGCCAGCTTCGTCCGCCGGGCCACCTCGTCGCGCCACTCCTCGTACTCCCGTGCCCAGCGCGCGCGGGCGGCGGCCTTGGCGGTGAGGTAGCCCGCGTAACCGTCGCCGTAGCGGTGCACGGTCCTCCGGTCGGCGTCCACCTCGAGCACCGTGGCGGTCACCCGGTCGAGGAACGTGCGGTCGTGGGTGACGACGACTGCCGTGCCGCGGTGGGCGCGCAGCCGCTCCTCGAGCCAGACGACCGCCGTGTCGTCGAGGTCGTTGGTCGGTTCGTCGAGCAGCAGTAGTTCGGGCGAGGACGCGAGGGTCGCGGCGAGCGCGAGCCGCGAGAGCTGACCGCCGGAGAGCGTGCCGAGCGGCCGGTCGAGGGCGAGTGGCGTGCGTTCGCCGAGCCGGTGAAGGGCGATCGCGACCCGGCGGTCGGCGTCGTGCCCGCCCCGTGCCTCGAACTCGGCGACCAGCCGTGCGTACCGCTCGTGGCCGGCCTCACCGATGGTCGCCAGTGCGCGTTCAGCGGCGCGGATCTGCCGCTGGAGGGACCGCAGGTCGGCGAGGGCCAGGTCGATCGCGTCGGCGACGAGGCAGGTGCCCGGCAGGTCGAGCATCTGGGCGAGGTGGCCGGTGCCGCCGGGGGCGGTGACGGTCACCGTGCCGTTGTCGGGCTGCTCCGCTCCGGCGAGCAGCCGCAGCAGTGTGGACTTCCCGGAGCCGTTCTCGCCCACCACGCCGGCCTTCTCGCCGGGGCGCAGGGTGAAGGAGACGCGGTCGAGGACGACATGGTCGTCGTAGCGCTTGGTGACGTCGGTGACGACGAACTGGGAGGCGGTGGTGGTGGCGGTGGCTGGGAACAAGGGCGCTTCCTTCATGGACGGCGAGAGAGGTGAGACGAGACGGCTCGTCTTGTTGTGGAGAGAGTAGTGCGCGCCTCCCTCCCTGGCAAGACGTTCCGTCTCGCGAGGTGGTTGTCGCGCGATGTTCAGGGGGTCGGCGGAGGCGGACCCGCCGCACCCGGCAGGCGGATCACCGCGCGGGTGCCGCCGCCGGCGGCCGGCTCCAGGGCGATGCCGCCGCCCGCCTGCCGGACCGTGCGCGCCACGATCGACAGCCCCAGCCCCGAACCGGGCAGCGCCCGCGCCGACGGGGAGCGCCAGAACCGTTCGAAGACGTGCGGCAACTCCTCCGGCGGGATGCCGGGGCCGTGGTCGCGGACCGTCAGCTCACCGCCGCTGAGGCCCACCTCGACCTCGGCCCCCGGCGGCGAGAACTTCACTGCGTTGTCCAGGACGTTGACCAGGGCCCGTTCCAGCGCGGCCTGGTCCGCCCGCACGAACCAGGGCTCCAGCCGGGCCGTGAACGTCAGCTCCGGGCCGCGCAGCCGCGCCCGGTCGAGGGCCGCCTGCGTGATCTCGTGGAGGGCCACCACCTGCACCTTGCCGCTCGCGCCCACGTCCGGACGGGACAGCTCCTGGAGGTCGCCGATGAGCGCGGCCAGTTCGGTCATCTGCGCCTTGACCGAGGCGAGCAGCGCCCTGCGGTCGTCGGGCGGGAGGGCGCGGCCGGTCTCCTCGCTCCGGGCGAGCAGTTCGACGTTGGTGCGCAGCGACGTCAGCGGGGTGCGCAGCTCATGGCCGGCGTCCGCGATCAGCTGCTGCTGGAGGTCGCGCGAGGACGCCAGCGCAGCGGTCATCGCGTTGAACGACCGGGACAGCCGGGCGATCTCGTCGTCCCCCTCGACGGGGATGCGCACGCTCAGGTCCTCGGTGCGGGCCACGTGCTCGACCGCGCCGGTCAGCTCGTCCACCGGCCGCAGGCCCGCTCTGGCGACCCAGGCGCCGGCCGCGCCGGCGCCGAGCACACCGGCGCCGGCGACCAGGGCCAGCACCAGCGTCAGGTTGCCCAGGGTGTCGTCGACCTCGCTGAGCGGACGGGCGACGATCACCGCGCCCGCGTAGCCCTCGATGGGATAGGTGAAGACGCGGTACTCGGAGCCGTCGGACGCCGTGGCGTTGTGGAAGGAGGACTCGGAACGGCCGCCGGCCACGTCGATGTCGGCGTCCGTGACCTCGACCGACTCGTCGCCGAGGACCACGCAGCTGTTCCCCTCGCGGTCCAGCAGCTGGATGGTCGACCTGAAGAGGTCGGTGTCGGGACCGGCGGGGGCCGCTTTGCGGCACTGACCGGCGGGGTCGACGAAGGCGAGCACCTGGCGCGGCGCCATCCGGTTCGTGCTGAGCGCGTTGTCGAGCGAGTCGACCAGCGCGCTGCGCACCACCAGCCAGCACACGCTGGCCGCCGCCGCGACGGCCACCGCCACCGCCGTCGCCACCAGGAGCGCCAGCCGGGAGCGCAGGGGCAGCGCACGGAACCTGTTCGTCATTCGGGGCCGCCGGTGCGCAGCGCGTAGCCCACGCCGCGCACCGTGTGGACCAGGCGTGGCTCGCCGGCCGCCTCCGTCTTGCGCCGCAGGTACATGACGTACACGTCCAGGGAGTTGGAGCTTGGCTCGAAGTCGAAGCCCCACACGGCCTTGAGGATCTGCTCACGGGTGAGCACCTGGCGCGGATGGGCCAGGAAGAGCTCCAGCAGCGTGAACTCGGTACGGGTCAGCTCGACCCGGCGGGTGCCGCGGGTGACCTCCCGGGTCGCGAGGTCCATCCGCAGGTCGGCGAAGGACAGCACGTCCTCCTCCGCGCCCCCCGGGCCGGCCGAGGCGTACGAGCTGCGCCGCAGCAGCGCCCGGATACGGGCGAACAGCTCGTCCAGCTCGAACGGCTTGACCAGGTAGTCGTCCGCGCCGGCGTCGAGGCCGGTGACCCGGTCGCCGACCGTGTCGCGGGCCGTGAGCATCAGGATGGGCACGGTCGATCCCGCGGCCCGCAGCCGGCGGGCCGCGGTCAGCCCGTCCATCCGCGGCATCTGGATGTCGAGGACGATCAGATCGGGGGCGTACACCTCGGCGCGGGCGAGGGCGTCGATGCCGTCGGCGGCGACCTCGGTGCCGTACCCCTCGAACGCGAGCGAACGCTGGAGCGCCTCACGCACGGCGGGCTCGTCGTCGACGATCAGGATGCGCTCACCTTCAGTCATGGACCAAGCCTCGCACGCGATCAGTTGCCGTCGCCGGAGCGGAGGGCGTCCAGGTCGGCCTTGACGGTGTCGACCGGGATGGCGAAGCCGAGGCCGACGCTGCCCGCGGTGGAACCGGTGGCGGAACTGGGCGAGTACATGGCCGAGTTGATGCCGATGATCTCCCCGTTCATGTTGATCAGGGCGCCGCCCGAGTTGCCGGGGTTGAGGGAGGCGTCGGTCTGGATCGCCTTGTAGGTGGTCGTCGAGTCGCCGGTGTCGCCGTTGAACTGCTGCCCGCCGAACTCGAAGGGCCAGCCCTGCCTCGGGTCCTGCTGCTGAGGCTGCTCCTCGTCCTTGGCCACCGTCACGTCCCTGTCGAGCGCGGAGACGATGCCGCTCGTCACCGTGCCGGTCAGCCCCTCGGGGGAGCCGATGGCGACGACCTCGTCGCCGACCTTCACCTTGCTCGAGTCGCCGAGCGAGGCGGCCTTCAGACCGGACGCGTCCTGGAGCTTGATGAGGGCGAGGTCCTTGCCGGGGTCGGTGCCGAGGACTTCGGCCGTGTACGTCTTGCCGTTGCTGAGCTGCACCTTGATCGTGGACGCGCCGGAGATGACGTGGTTGTTGGTGACGATCTCACCGTCCTCGGTGATGATCACGCCGGAGCCGGTGGACCGACCCGTGTTCGAGTCCGCGCCGATCTCCACGATGCTCGGGGAGACCGCCTGCGCGACGCCGGCGACCGTTCCCCTGCTGCTCTGCGAGACGTTGGTGCCGGTCACCGCGCCGGATCCGCCGCTGCCGCCGTCCCCGGTGAACTGTCCGACGAGCGCGGACGCCCCGCCACCCACACCGGCGGCGACGATGGCGACGGCGGCGAGCAGCGCGACGGGGCGCTTCGCCCGGGCCCGCGGCGCCGGTGCGGGCGCGGGCACGGACCAGGCCGCCTGCGCGGGAGCGGGAGCCGCTGCGTGGGGTCCGGGCAGGTGCCCGGCCGTGGCGTCGCCGGGGTGGTAGGGCGGGACCGGCGGGTAGCCGCCGCCCGCCCCCTGCGTGAGGGGAGCACCGTACGGCTGCTGGTGGTGGGCGTCGTCGCCGCTTCGGCGGTAGTGGTCGCTCATGGCATCGACTGTCGTCGGCCCGGATGAGAGCCGTCTGAGACAGCGCTGAGAAGCCCGACAGAACCGTGTATGCCCGATATAAGGCCGTCGGGCGGGCCGGCGCCGCCAAAGCGTCGCCTAGGGGACGGCGCCGGTGATCCGGCGCCCGGGCCGGGAGAACGCCCTCCAGTCCGGGCCCGTCCGCCGTTACGCCCCCGGTCCGGGCCCGTCCGCCGTTACGCCCCCGGTCCGGGCCCGTCCGCCGTTACGCGCCCGGTCCGGGCCCGTCCGCCGTTACGCCTCGCCGCACCCGCAGGAGCGGCGGATCACCAGGCCCGACGGGAACTGCTTGACCCGCTCGCGCCGCGAGCCCGCCGTCCTCAGGCCGTCGTCGAGGACGAGGTCGACCGCCGCGCGGGCCATCGCCGGACGGTCGGAGGAGATCGTCGTGAGAGGCGGGTCCGTCAGGGCCGCCTCCTTGACGTCGTCGAAGCCGGCCACGGCGAGCTCCGCCGGCACGTCGATCCGCAGTTCACGGGCGGCGCGCAGGACACCGAAGGCCTGGTCGTCGGTCGAGCAGAAGATCGCCGGCGGCCGGTCGGGCCCGGCGAGCAGCTTCAGCGCGACCTGGTAGGCGTCGTAGCGGTTGTACGGGGCCTGGAAGAGCCGTCCCTCCGTCTCGCGGCCGGACTCCTTCATCGCCCGGCGCCAGCCCTCGACGTGGTCGGCGACCGGGTCGCCCACCGACGGGGTCGACTCGACGCCGCCGAGACAGGCGACGTACTCGTGCCCGTGCTCCAGCAGGTGCCGGGTCGCGAGCTGCGCGCCGCCGATGTCGTCCGTGACGACGGCGACGTCGTCTATCGCCTCTGGGCGCTCGTGCAGCAGGACGACCCGCGCGTCCCACGCCTCGATCTCGGCGGCCGCACGCTCGCTCATGCCCTGGCTGACCAGGATCAGGCCGGAGACCCGCATGCCGAGGAAGGCCCGCAGATAGTGGACCTCACGCTCGTCGCGGTAGTCGGAGTTGCCGACCAGCACCATTTTTCCGCGTTCGGCGGCGGCCTGTTCGACCGCGTGCGCCATCTCGGCGAAGAAGGGCTGCCGGGCGTCGGGCACGATCATGCCTATGAGGTCGGTGCGCCGGGACGCCATCGCCTGGGCGACCCGATCGGGCCGGTACCCCAGCTCCTTGATCGCGGCGAGTACCCGCTCGCGCGTGGCCGGGGCGACCGGCCGGGGTCCGTTGTTGATGACATAGCTGACGACCGCGGTCGAAGTCCCCGCCAGTCGTGCCACATCGTCCCGCGTCACCTTGGCCACGCGCGAAGTCTACGCGTGGTGACCTACCTCTGGGCAGGGCGTACGGCCGGTTCCTCCACCTCGGCGCCGTCATCCGTACGGGCTACCGCCTTGGCGGCCTTCGCCTTGGCCTCCTCGGCCGCCCGTTCGACCTTCTCCGGGGCGACGAACCGGTAGCCCACGTTGCGGACGGTCCCGATGAGCGACTCGTGCTCGGGGCCGAGCTTGGCGCGCAGCCGCCGCACATGGACGTCGACCGTGCGCGTACCGCCGAAGTAGTCGTAGCCCCAGACCTCCTGCAGCAGCTGCGCCCGGGTGAAGACCCGGCCGGGGTGCTGCGCGAGGTATTTGAGCAATTCGAATTCCTTGAAGGTCAGGTCGAGGACCCGGCCCTTCAGCTTGGCGCTGTACGTCGCCTCGTCCACCGACAGGTCGCCGTTGCGGATCTCCATCGGGGAGTCGTCGGAGGTGATCTGCTGGCGGCCGGTCGCGAGCCGCAGCCGTGCCTCGACCTCGGCCGGTCCGGCCGTGTCCAGCAACACGTCGTCGATGCCCCAGTCGGCGGTGACGGCCGCGAGGCCGCCCTCGGTCACGACGAGGACGAGCGGACAGCCGGGCCCGGTGGACCGCAGCAGCTGGCACAGCGACCGCACCTGCGGCAGGTCGCGGCGGCCGTCGACGAGGATCACGTCGGCACCGGGGGTGTCGACGAGTGCGGGCCCTTCCGCGGGCGCCACCCGTACGTTGTGCAGAAGCAGTCCGAGGGCGGGGAGCACCTCCGTCGACGGCTGGAGGGCATTGGTCAGGAGCAGCAGGGAGCTCATCGCGTCCCACCTGCCCTGATCGTCGTGCGGTCGGCGTGCTGGGGTCGCTCGTCGGTTCGCTCGTCCATGACGTCGGTTCCTCCTCGGTCCCTGCGAGGACGTGCACTGCTTCGTACGCGGCTCTCTCGCGCCCGAGAGCCTTTGTGAGGCTTTGTTCACCAGCTTGTAACAATGGCCGGGAAACACAAAAGGATCCGGGGGCTGCATTGCCCGGATCCTCTTCGCAGCAGAATAGCCCACATGAGTTCTGTGCGAGAGGGCCGATTTCACACTGTGGACGTGTCAAGGATCTCTCCGCGCCCTGCGGGCGCAACTCTCCTGACATCCGACGGTGTCCGGATCGAAGCCCTCTACGAGCCCTGCACGAGCGGTCCGACCGGCACCGCCGTCGTCGTCGCGCACGGTTTCACCGGCTCGGTCGATCGTCCCGCGGTGCGCCGCGCGGCGCGGGCGTTCTCGCGGTACGCGGGGGTGGTGACCTTCTCCTTCCGCGGTCACGGCCGCTCCGGCGGGCGTTCCACCGTCGGCGACCGCGAGGTGCTGGATCTGGCCGCCGCCGTGGAGTGGGCCCGCTCGCTCGGGCACACCCGGGTGGTGACCGTCGGCTTCTCGATGGGCGGCTCCGTGGTGCTGCGGCACGCGGCGCTCTACGGCGCCCGGATGCACGAGGGGCGCACGGAGGCACGCACGGACGCCGTCGTCTCCGTGAGCGCCCCCGCCCGCTGGTACTACCGAGGTACGGCACCGATGCGGCGGCTGCACTGGGTGGTCACGCGTCCCGCCGGCCGCATCGTGGGGCGGTACGGGTTCCGCACCCGCATCCATCACCAGGACTGGGACCCGGTGCCGCTCTCCCCTGTCGAGTCCGTGCCGCTGATCGCGCCGACCCCGCTGCTGATCGTGCACGGCGACCGCGACCCCTACTTCCCGCTCGACCACCCCCGGATGCTGGCCGCGGCGGCGGACGAGAGCACGACCGAGCTGTGGCTGGAGCCGGGCATGGGGCACGCGGAGAACGCGGCGGACGAGGCGCTGCTGCGCCGCCTGGGGGACTGGCTCACCGGCCGATAGCCCATCATGGTGAGCGGCGCGCACCGAGACGAGAGGAGTGCCGCTATGGCAGCGGGAACCATCCGCTACTGGGCCGCGGCCAAGGCGGCGGCCGGCATCGCGGAGGAGCCCTACGCGGCGGAGACGCTGGCGGAGGCCCTGGAGGCGGTACGGGAGAGGCATCCCGGGGAGCTGACGCGCGTCCTGATGCGCTGCTCGTTCCTCGTCGACGGTGATCCCGTCGGGACCCGCAGTCATGAGACCGTACGGCTTGCCGAGGGCGGCACGGTCGAGGTGCTCCCGCCGTTCGCAGGAGGGTGAACCGCACAGCATGAGCAGCGACCAGCAGTATCCGTACGGGCAGCAGCCGTACCCGCCCTACGAGGACCCGTACCGGCAGCAGCGGGCCGGGTACGACGACTCCTACCCGCAGCAGCAGCAGTCGGCGGGCCACGAGCAGCAGTACGGGCAGCAGCCGTACCGGGACGCGGGCGAGACGCAGACCTGGCAGGGCGAGACCTGGGACACGCAGTACCAGCCGGCCGTGCAGCCCGGGGCGTACCCTCCCGCCGGGGCCGAAGGCTCCTGGGCCCAGCAGCCGCAGCCGCAGCCGCAGCATCAGCAGCAGCCGCAGTCCCACTCGCCCGTGCCCGCTCCGGGTGCCGCCGAGACGGCCTACCTGCCGCCGGTGCCCGCGGCCGCGGGGCTGCCGCTGCCGCCCGAGGCGCCCGTCCCGCACGCTCCCGCCCACGCGTCGGGGGAGTACGCGGCCGCGCCCGCCCCCGTGGCGGAACCGGCTCCCGAGGCCCGGGCCGGGTACAGCTCCCCGACCGTCGGCGGCAACGCCCGGATCACGGACGCCCAGCGCGCCCGCGCCGAGGGGCGTTCGCCGATCATCGCGCCGGGCATGCAGCCCGCCGGGCTGACCGCCGTGCTCGCGCTGCTGCTCGCCGGCGGCGCGGCCGTCGGCCCGTACGCGCTCCTCGTCCCGCTGGTGCTGCTCCAGGCGGTCACCGCGGCCGGCTGGTTCCGCCTGAACGGCATGTGGCCGGCCAGGCAGGGCATCGCGCTCGCGTTCCTCGGCGGCCTCGCGGCCGACGCCGCGCTCCTCGCCTCTGGCGAGGGGAACGCGCCCGCCGCGATCATCGGCACGCTCGGTGTGTGGGTGCTGCTCACGCTCGTCCTCCAACTGCGCAGTCGCGCGGGGTCCGACGAGCGGATGTACGGACTGATGGCGACGGTCGCCTCCGCGGCCTTCGCCGTCCTGGCCGCCGGGCACCTCGCCGCCGCGGACGACGCGGTGGTGGTCGGCGCGATCGCCGTCGCCGTCGCCACGACGGCCCGTGCGCTGCCGCTGGGCGGGGTCGTCTCCGTCGTGCTGTCCCTGGCCGCCGCGGCGGGCGCGGGCATCGCGGCCGGCGAGTTCACCGGCATGGGCTCCGGGGGCGCGCTGCTCGGTCTGGCGGCGGGCGGCTGCGCGCTGATCGGGCTGCGGGTCGCGAGCTACGACTACCCCTCCCGCTTCGTCCACATGACCGCCGGTGTGGCGCTTCCGCTGACCGCGGCGGCCCCCGCCGTCTACCTGATCGGGCGCGCGCTCGCATAGCCGCCCGCCCGGAGGGCAGGTTCGGAACCATCGGCGGCCGCCGGACGTCGATCACTGCGCAGGCGTCGTCCCGACCGGCTCGGGCTGAACGGGCGTCCGTGGCCAGACAGGGTGGGGGACACCGAACACATGCGTGCACTGCGAATACTGATCGTCATCGCCGTGGTCCTCGGCGGCCTGTTCGTCGCCGCGGACCGGATCGCGGTCAACGTGGCGGAGTCGGAGGCGGCGGAGCGGATCAAGGTCCAGGAGGGGACGGCCGACTCCACGGCCGTGTCCATCAAGGGCTTCCCCTTCCTGACCCAGGCGATGGACCAGGAGTTCGACGAGGTCGAGATCAGGCTCGACGGCATCCGGACCAGCGCCGCGGGCCGCCCGGTGCGGATCGAGGAGATGACCGCGGACCTGTTCGACGTCCGGGTGGGCGAGGGGTATTCGAGCGCCACGGCCGCCCGTGCCGCGGGCACCGCCCGCATCAGCTACGCGGACCTCACCGAGGCCGCCGACGACGGTGTCACCGTCGCGTACGGCCAGAACGGCAAGGTGAAGGTCACCGGGTCGGTGACGCTGCCGCTGTTCGGGAAGATCACCCGTAGCGTCGTGTCCACGGTGAGCATCGTCGACGGGGACACGATCAGGGTGCGCGCCGACAAGGTGCCGGGCGAGGGCATCCCCGGTCTCGAGGGCGAGATCCGCAAGAAGACGGACTTCGACCGGAAGCTGGGCGGCCTCCCGGCGGGGCTGAAGCTCGAAAAGGTCGAGGCCGGGCCGGACGGCGTCGTGATCACGGTCACCGGCAAGGACGTCCGGCTCGCGGGCTGAGCCCGCGGCGCGTCCCGGACCTGGGCGTCCGGGACCGGCATGCCCCGGCCGGCAGTGCTCCCGACCAGGGGGCGCCGCATGGTGAGACAGGTCTGTCCGCCCGTCAGAAGCGCAAGAGGTGGCGGCCGCCTCCAGGGTGCCCCCGGGTGGCTCCGGACTGATCAGTATCCCGCATGGTGGACGATCGCGTCTCAACATACGACACGCCGGTGACATGGCCACCGAGTCGTCCCTACGATCGGTCCCATGAAGCAGCGACAGGCGGATCTCACGAAGCGGCGGGCAGTAGACCTGTGCCGCGTCGCCGCCATGCTCTGTCGCCCTGTCTGAGCGGGAGCACTGCCCCGTATCCCCCCAGGCCCTTCGACCTCCATGTCAGGGCCGCCCCGTGCTGATCGACGCTCCTTTCGCGTACCCGCACACCTCTCGCGCACAACCCCTCGCGCACCACCGCCGCACCTGCCCCGGAGGAGAACAACCATGAGCCGCAGCGACGTCCTGGTAGACGCCGACTGGGTCGAGGCCCACCTCGACGACCCGAAGGTCGTCATCGTCGAGGTCGACGAGGACACCTCGGCCTACGACAAGAACCACATCAGGAACGCGATCCGGATCGACTGGACCAAGGACCTCCAGGACCCGGTCCGCCGTGACTTCATCGACCAGGAGGGCTTCGAGAAGCTCCTGTCGGCGAAGGGCATCGCGAACGACTCCACGGTCGTCCTCTACGGCGGCAACAACAACTGGTTCGCCTCCTACGCCTTCTGGTACTTCAAGCTCTACGGCCACGGTGACGTCCGTCTGCTCGACGGCGGCCGCAAGAAGTGGGAGCTCGACTCCCGCGACCTGGTCGCCGAGGTGCCGGTCCGTGAGACGACCGAGTACAAGGCCAAGGCCCAGGACACGTCCATCCGCGCCTTCCGCGACGACGTCGTGGCCGCGATCGGCAGCCAGAACCTGGTCGACGTGCGCTCGCCCGACGAGTTCAGCGGCAAGCTGCTCGCCCCGGCGCACCTCCCGCAGGAGCAGTCGCAGCGCCCGGGCCACGTGCCGAGCGCCCGCAACATCCCGTGGTCGAAGAACGCCAACGACGACGGCACCTTCAAGTCCGACGAGGAGCTCAAGGCCCTCTACGAGGACGAGCAGGTGGACCTGTCGAAGGACACCATCGCGTACTGCCGCATCGGCGAGCGCTCCGCGCTGACCTGGTTCGTGCTGCACGAGCTCCTCGGCCAGGAGAACGTCAAGAACTACGACGGCTCGTGGACCGAGTACGGCTCCCTCGTCGGCGTGCCGATCGAGCTCGGCGCCAACAAGTAATCCCGCCCCGACCTTTTCTGGAGTACAGCATGTGTGGAGCGCAGGCCGGCGGCCCCGACGCCTCGACGATCAAGCCCGGTGAGACCACCATCCAGGGTCAGGTGACCCGCGACGGCGAGCCGGTGACCGGTTACGTCCGTCTGCTGGACTCGACCGGCGAGTTCACCGCGGAGGTCCCGACCTCGGCGACCGGACAGTTCCGCTTCTACGCGGCCGAGGGCACGTGGACCGTGCGCGCCCTCGTCCCCGGCGGCACGGCCGACCGCACGGTCGTCGCACAGACGGGTGGCCTGTCCGAGGTCGCCATCGCCGTCTGATCTCACCGACAGGCCGAAGGGCCGCACCTCCTGGGGGTTGGACGCTACCGGGAACGAGGTGCGGCCCTTCGGTCGTACGCTGGAGGCATGTACGCCAGGCGTCGGCACATCTACTTCCTGCTGATGGGCGGCTGCCTCTTCCTCTTCGTCGCCGCCTGGGCGGTGGTGCGGCTGTGGTCGGTCCCCGCGGCGGTGGGCATGTGCGTGGTCGCCATGGTCATCCCGCCGGTCGCGGCCGTGATCGCCAACCGGCGCGGCCCGGACGACCGCTGGTGGGACGACCCCTCCGGCGACGCGAAGTCCGACGAGTGGTGGGACGAACTCGACGGCAGGCGCAGGCCGCGCCAGTAGCGGGGTCGGCGGCCCCGTGAAGCGGGGCCCGCGCGAAGTGCGGCGCGGTCAGTAGACCAGCGCCTGCACACCCTCCGGCATGATCTCGCTGACGAACACCTGCGCGCCCGCGATCCGGACGCCCTCGAGCGTGTCCTTCTCCGTGATGTCCCGCCGCGCGGCGCACTGCGTGCACAGCGTGATCTGCCCGTTCGCCTGGATCGACTCGATCAGCTCGGGCAGCGGCGCGGCGTGCGGCAGTTCGAACTCGGCCGCCCGCCCCGGCAGCGCGAACCAGGACGACTCCCCGGTCAGCCAGAGCGAGACCTCCACCCCGCTGGCCGCGGCCACGGCCGCGACCGTGAATGCCTGGGAGCAGCGCTCGGGTGCGTCGGCACCTGCGGTCACCTTGATCACGAGCTTGTTCGCCATATGCCGAACTGTAATGCGCGGCCGTACAACCCGGATCGTCCGACGAGGGTCAGCTGTGTGCGCGGATACGGAATCCGCGCCTCAGGTCCCGTGGGGGGAGTCCCTTGGATACGCAGGGCGACAAGGTGCCGCAGGAGCCGGCGCCCGACACACCGTCGGCGCAGGCTCCGGCCGTCGAGCCGCGTCCGGGTGCGGGTGCGGTGCCGGCGGATGGGGGAGAGCCGGCGGCGCCCGTCCGCCGACGCGGCCGGACCGCGTTGCTGATCGCCGCCGCAGCGGTGCTCGGCGTGGTGGCGGGGGTGGCCACCGGCTACACCGTTCAGTACCACCGCGAGCCCACATCGCTGCCGGTGCTCTCGCAGCCGGAGATCAGAACCCCGAAACCCGTCCGGGCGGGAAGCGACACGACCGCGAGGTCGGTGTCGGTGAACCGCTGGGCGAAGACCGACGGTGATCTCCGCCAGTTGCTTGTCCCGCGGCCCAAGGGCGCGAAGAAGGAGCAGGAGGCCGAGTTGGAGGACCTCTTCTCCTTCGCGACCTGGTTCGAGGACGAGGACCACATGTTCCAGGACCTCGCGGAGCACGACTTCCGCCGGGCCGCGACGGTCAGCTGGTCGAAGGACGGGAAGGTCTACGTCGACATCAGTCTGGTGCAGTTCAGGGAGACCACGGAGGTCAACGCCGAGCGGTTCGGCGAGGGCCAGCAGGCGTACATGAGCGAAGACGACTGGGCGGGCAACGAGGGCGAGCCCGTGCCCGGCAGCAGCAACGCCCGTACGTACGTCTTCGACGAACCCCTGCGCGAGGCGGGATACGAGCCTCTCTACCAGGGCCGGGCCGTTGCCTGGCGCGGCGATGTGGTGATGATCATCGAGTACGCGAACAACTCGGGACCGGTCGACGAGAAGGACCTGAAGTCGCTCGCCAAGCGTCAGTTGGAGCGACTGTGACCGAGCAGACGGAACAGACCCTGCCGCAGCAGCCCGAGCAGCCCGAGCAGCCCGAGCAGCCCGAGCCGGAGCAGCCCGGGTCCGAGCGGACCGCCCCCGACAGCCCCCGCCGCCGCCGACCGCCGGTGGCGCTCGTCGCCACGGCTGTGAGCCTGGCCCTCCTCGCCGGCGCGGGCGCCTGGGGCTGGTCGGCCCTGAAGCGGGCCGACCGCAGCGCGCCCACCGTCATCTGGGCGGAGCCCGCCGAGCACCCGGAGCTGGACTTCCCGGCGGCTGAGCCCACCGGACTGGCCGCCCAACTGCTGCCCCTGTCGGTCCGGTACGTGGGGGGACCGGACATCGACGAGTATGGCAACGACAGCTCGATCGGCGCCGAGCGCGCCGTCGCACTGCTCAAGCAGGGATCGCGCGGCCTGCCGAGCGCGCAGCGCAAACGGCACGACAAGGCCGTCGAGAAGCTCCGCATCAAGGGCATCGCCGCTCGCAGCTACCGCGACATCGACGGGACGTACGTCGTGGAGACCCGGCTGGCGCAGATGGAGAACACCGAAGCGGTGCGGGACATGGCCGAGTTCCAGAAGGTCATGACCGACGCGCTCGGCGTGTTCCGGGAAGGCCCGAAGATCAAGGGCCATCCGAAGGCCGTGTGCCATGTGCTGCCGGGGGACGACGACCTGGAGCTGGACGCCATGATCTGCACGGGCCACGTGGGGGAGATCCTGGTGACCACGTACGCGTACGGCACGAAGTCGCTGCCCACCGGGACCGTCGCGTCCATGTTCCGCGACCAGCTCGACCACATCGCTTCGCCCGGGGAGTCCGTGTGACCGACCAGAACATCCTTGCCGCGGCACCCGAGCCCGCGACCGGCTCCGAGACCGCGGTCCCGGCCCCGCCCGAGCCGCAGGCGCCCCCGGCGCCGCGGGACCGGCGGAAGCTGAGGGCCGTGCTGCGGTGGACGGTCGCCGTGCTGGTCTTCGCCGCCGCCGGCACCGGTACCGCTTACGGCATCGTCTCCCAGGAGCGCACCGACGTGCCCGGCCTGTCCACGCTGGGCGACGGACGCTGGGACTACCCGAAGCTCACCAAGCCGACGCTGCCGCCCGGCGCCCCGCTCCCCTTCGTCCAGGAGAACCCGGGCGAGGTCCACTACGCCGACCTCGAGCAGTTGCTGCTTCCGGCGCCGGCGGGTGCCGAGGCGGATCCGACCCTGCGGGGCGAGCGTGGCCGGGTGCCGGTCGAGCGGTATCTGAAGGAGTACGCGCAGGACGGCCGAGAGGACCTGCGCGAGCACCTCACCGAGGGCGGCCTGCGGCACATCGCGGCGCGCGGCTGGTCGATGCCGGACGGCACCTCGGTGCGGATCTTCCTGCTTCGCTTCCACACTTCCGCACTCGCCGGGAACTACTTCCGCGCTCAGCTCGGCGGTGCGCCGGACACGATGGTCCGACTCGTGGACGTCGAGGAGATGTCCTCGTACGACCAGGGGTACGGCAACGACGCCAAGGTGGCCTCCACGGAGCGTTACGTATACGACGAGGCCACGCCCCGCGGGCCCGTCCAGGTCAGGCACGCGGACATGACAGCCGGCGACATCGTCGCCCTGGTCGCGGTCTCGCGGAAGGGCACGGCCCCGGTCGTGCCCTTCCACCAGACCGTGATTCTGCAGAATCAGCTGCTCGGCTGACGCGGACCTCACAGAACGGGCCGGGCCCCCGCCCACTAAGCTGGGGCCCGGCCCGCTTTCGCCTTCACGCTCATTCGAGGAGCACCCCGTGATCGTTTTCTTCGAAGCTCTGCTGGTTCTGGTCTGCGTCGGCGTCCTCGCCTTCGCCGGTCTGACCGTGAAGAAGCTGTACCAGGGCCAGCGGTAGTCACCCGTACCCTCGGGACCCGTACCACTCGACACCCTAGAGATCGACAGAGCTGCTCATGATCGAGATCCCGTCCGACCTCAATCCGGACCTCGTCCCCCTCGCGTTCCTGCTGGGCACGTGGGAGGGCGCGGGCGTCGCGGACTTCCCCGGCGCCGAGAAGTGCAACTTCGGCCAGTCAGTGACCTTCAGCCACGACGGCAGGGACTTCATCGAGTACGTCTCGCACTCCTGGGTCCTCGACACCGAGGGCAACAAGGTCAAGCCGCTGGAGAGCGAGAGCGGCTACTGGCGCATCGACAAGGAGCGCAAGGTCGAGGTCGTCATGGTCCGTGACCAGGGCATCGTGGAGATCTGGTACGGCGAGCTCGCCGACCAGAAGCCGCAGATCGACCTGGTGACCGACGCCGTCGCGCGCACCGCGGCCTCCGGCCCTTACAGCGGTGGCAAGCGGCTGTACGGCTACGTCAAGAGCGACCTGATGTGGGTGGGCGAGAAGGCCACCCCCGAGGTGCCGCTGCGCCCGTACATGTCGGCGCACCTGAAGAAGGTCGTCACCCCCGAGCAGGTCGAGTCGTGGGCCAAGGACCTCGGTGACCTGCCCGACGACGGCATCGCCTTCTTCAAGTAGGGCGCTCCCTCCCGCGGGGCAGACCTCCGACGGGAGATCCGCGGCATCCGCGGGAGACCTCTTCGCACCGGACCGGCCGCCGGGCGGTCCGCGCTGCCTACACTGGGGGCGTGGTGAGCACCGACTGGAAGAGCGATCTGCGGCAGCGCGGCTACCGGCTGACTCCGCAGCGCCAGCTTGTCCTCGAGGCCGTCGACGCCCTTGAGCACGCCACGCCGGACGAGATCCTCGGTGAGGTGCGCAGGACCGCGTCCGGGGTGAACATCTCCACCGTCTACCGGACGCTGGAGCTGCTGGAGGAGCTGGGCCTCGTCTCGCACGCCCATCTCGGGCACGGCGCGCCCACCTACCATCTCGCCGACCGGCACCACCACCTCCACCTGGTGTGCCGGGACTGCGGAGACGTGATCGAGGCGGACGTCTCGGTCGCCGCGGACTTCACCGCCAAGCTGCGTGAGACGTTCGGCTTCGAGACGGACATGAAGCACTTCGCCATCTTCGGGCGCTGTGAGGAGTGCACGGCGAAGGCCGCGGAGGCCGAGTCGTAGGCTGGGGCCATGTCATCGACCAGCCCTCTGTTGTCCCTGCCCGGCGCGGTCCCAGCCGAGGGGCGCGACGAAGGGGTCGCCGCGCACTACGGCGACCTGTTCCGTGAGCAGCGTTCCCTCGCCGACGGCAAGGGCTTCGTCGACCTGTCGCACCGCGGGGTCGTCACCGTCAGCGGCGAGGAACGGCTGAGCTGGCTGCACCTGCTGCTCACCCAGCACGTGACCGACCTGTCCCCGGGGCAGGCCACAGAGGCGCTGATCCTCTCCGCGCACGGTCACATCGAGCACGCCCTGTATCTCGTCGACGACGGCGAGACGGTCTGGGCGCACGTCGAACCGGGCACCCGCGAGGCGCTGATCGGCTACCTGGAGTCGATGAAGTTCTTCTACAAGGCCGAAGTCGCCGATCGCACGGACGACTTCGCGGTCGTCCATCTGCCGGCGGGCTCCATCGCCGAGGTACCGGAAGGCGTCGTCGTGCGGGAGACGGCGCACGGCCGCGACCTGTTCCTGCCGCGCGCCGACCTCGAGTCGTTCGGCGCCGCGGCCGGGCCGGCCGTGGGGATCCTCGCGTACGAGGCGCTGCGGGTGGAGAGCCACCGTCCGCGTCTCGGGTTCGAGACCGACCACCGCACCATCCCGCACGAGCTGGGCTGGATCGGCAGTGCGGTGCACCTGCAGAAGGGCTGCTACCGCGGCCAGGAGACCGTCGCGCGTGTCCACAACCTGGGGAAGCCGCCGCGCCGGCTGGTCTTCCTCCACCTGGACGGCAGCGAGGTGCACCTGCCGCCGCCCGGTACTCCGGTCCGCCTCGCCTCCGAGGGGGCCGAGGGCCGCCAGCTGGGCTTCGTGACGACGTCCGCCCGCCACTACGAGCTGGGGCCGATCGCGCTCGCCCTGGTGAAGCGGAACGTGCCGGTGGACGCCGAGCTGCTGGCCGGGGACACGGCGGCCGCCCAGGAGACGGTCGTCGAGCCGTAGCGCCGGCGACCGGCCTTCCGTCCGGGCCGGGCCGGGCCCGGACGGAAGACGCTAGACCTCGATCAGCACGGTGAACGGGCCGTCGTTGGTGAGCGAGACCCGCATCTTCGCGCCGAACCGGCCCGTCTCCACCTGCGCGCCGAGCGCCTTCAACTGCGCCACCACCTCGTCGACGAGCGGTTCCGCCACCGGACCGGGGGCCGCCGCGTTCCATGTGGGGCGGCGACCCTTCCGGGCGTCCCCGTAGAGGGTGAACTGGGAGATCACCAGCAGGGGCGCGCCCACGTCGGAGCAGGATTTCTCGTCCCCGAGCATACGAACCGACCATAGTTTCCTGGCCAGTTGTGCCGCCTTCTCCTTGGTGTCCGTGTGCGTGACCCCCACCAGCACACACAGCCCCTCGCCGGTGATCTCACCGACGGTCTCCGGTCCCGACTCACCGGGCACCACGACGCTCGCGCCGTCGACCCTCTGTACCACTGCTCGCATACGGAGCAACCTATCGGGGCCGTCCGGGCCGCCATTCAGGGCCGAACGGGTGCGATGCGCCTGCATGGGGACGTATCGGAGTGGCACCATGCACAAAGGCGGTGCAACCCCTCGGCCCTCCGGGCCCGGGAAGGCCCATGCACCGGTCGAGGGGACGGACACACGCACATGAGCACTTCTGGCGCCGGGCAGTCGCTCGGTCCCGTACCGATCCGGGCGCACTCCGCTTCCGCGGTCCGCCCACCGCGGCCGCGCAGCGCCGCTGAACTGCCCGTGCACCCGCAGCACGACCTGACCGCGCTGCGCCTGCCCGAGCTGCGCACCCTGCGCCGCGACTCGCAGCGCGACGAGGCGGACCTCAGCTATGTGCGGCGGCTGGTCCAGGGACGTATCGACATCCTCCGGGCCGAGCTCGCCCGCCGTAAGGGCCACGGCACGGCCGGCACGCCCGGGACGCCGGTCGTGGACCGGCTGGTCGTGGACCGGCTGTCGGAGATCCTCGCCGACCCGCCGTCCAGGCGCGGGTCCTCCGCCCGCCATGTGACGCTCTCCACACCGCGCGGCGAGGAGTACCGGCGGCTCGCCTCCGAGATGCTCGACGAGGTCCAGCTCTCGGACCTCGACGCCCGCACCGACGAGGAGTTGCACACGGCGATGGGCCGGCTGCTGGGCTACGAGCAGCAGGTCTCGCACCGCCGCCGGCTGCTCCAGCGGACGGCCGACGATTGCAGTGCCGAGATCGCCCGCAGGTACCGTGAAGGCGAAGCACAAGTAGACGACCTGCTCACCTGAAGCGATCCTTCCGGTGGGCGGATCCCCTGCCCCGGAAGGCCGCCGATGTCCTCCTCGTCCACCTCCAGCACCGCCGCCGCCATATCCCCGGTACTCGCCGAGGTGGTGCGTTCCGGCTTCGTGGAGGGCCGGCACAGGGGGTCGCTCGTCGTCCTGGCCGCCGACGGCAGCGTGGAAATGGCGCTCGGTGACCCGTCCCAGCTCGTCTTCCCCCGCTCGTCCAACAAGCCGATGCAGGCCGCGGCCGTGCTGCGGGCGGGCCTGGACATCGACGGCGAGCGCCTGGCGCTGGCCGCGGCCAGCCACTCGGGCGAGGACTTCCACCTCGAGCTCGTACGCAAGATGCTCGCCGGGCACGGGCTCAGCGCCGACGAGCTGAGGACCCCCGCGGACCTGCCGCTCGACCCGGTGGAGGCCGAGGCGTACCTCGCGTCGGGGCAGGTGCGCGACAAGGTCACCATGAACTGCTCCGGCAAGCACGCCGCCATGCTCGCGGTGTGCGCCGTGAACGGCTGGGACCGCGATGGCTACCTCGACCCCGCCCACCCCCTGCAGCAGCTGGTCCGCACGGTGGTGGAGGACGCCGCGGGCGAACCGGTCGGCGCCGTCGGCACGGACGGCTGCGGCGCACCGCTGATGGCCGTCTCCCTGACCGGCCTGGCCCGCGCCTTCCGGCACTTCGTGCTCGCCGCGCCCGGTACGGCAGAGCGCCGCGTCGCGGACGCGATGCGCGCCCACCCCGAGTACGTCGCCGGCACGCGCCGACCCGACACGTGGCTGATGCGCGAGGTGCCCGGCACGCTCTCCAAGATGGGCGCGGAGGCGGTGCAGGCGGTGGCGCTGGAGGACGGCAGGGCGCTGGCGTTCAAGATCGACGACGGTTCCACCCGGGCGCTGGGCCCGGTGCTGGCGCGGACGCTCGCCCTGATGGGCGTGGACTCGCCGGTCGTCACCCGGATCGGGCACCTGCCGCTGCTCGGCGGGGGCGTCGAGGTCGGATCGGTGCGGGCGGCGTTCTGATCCCCGGAGCGGCGGAAATCCGGATGCGGCGGTTTCCCCCGCCCGCCTAGCGTGGCGTCCATGACTGTCGCAACGCGCCTGATCGCCGAGTCCGAGTACCCCGACTGGCTCAGGGCGCTGGCCACGGGCTTCCTCCGGCCGCCGGTGATCACCGACGAGGAAGTGGCCGAGCGCCGGGCGGGTACGGATCTGGGCCGGGTCAGGGGCGCGTTCGACGCCGGCCGGTGTGTGGCGACGTACCGTTCCTTCGCCCAGCAGCTCACCACGGTCGGCGGCGCGCGGCTCGCGGCGAGCGCCGTCTCCAATGTGACGGTCTCCCCGACGCACCGCCGCCGCGGTCTGCTCAGCCGGATGATCGACGCCGATCTCGCCGAGGCCAAGGAGCGCGGTGACACCGTCTCGACGCTGATCGCCGCCGAGTACCCGATCTACGGGCGCTACGGCTACGGCCCGGCCACGACCACCGTGGAGTGGTCCGTGGACGTGCCCCGCGCCGGGCTCGACCCGCGTGCGGCGGGTCCGGACGACGGCGGCCGGATCGACCTGGTCGACGGCACCGACGTGCGCAAGCTCGGGCCGGAGCTCCACCAGCGGCTGGCGGCCACGCAGCACGGCGTCGTCGACCGGGGCGAGCGCTGGTGGCGGGTCAACACCGGCCAGGCGCAGCATCCCGGGCATGCGTGGACGGAGCCGTTCTACGCCGTGTACCGCTCGCCGGACGGCGCGGTCGAGGGGCTGCTGGTCTACTCGGCGGACGACAAGTGGGGCGACGGCAAGCGGCCGCTCAACACGGCCACCGTGCGCGACCTGATCGCGGTGAGCCCGGCCGCCGAGCGCGCGCTGTGGCGCTTCGTCTGCTCGGTCGACTGGATCACCACGGTCCGTTCCGGCGGTCGCGCCCCGGACGACCTGCTGCCCCACCTGCTGCCCGACCCCCGGGCGGCGCGGATCGTCACGCAGGCGGACTTCCTGTGGCTGCGGCTCCTGGACGTCCCTGCCGCGCTGACGGCCAGGACCTATCCGTGCCCGGGAACCCTCGTGCTCGATGTGCGGGACGAATCGGCGCTCGCGTCCGGTCGCTTCCGCCTGGACGCGTCGCCGGCGGGCACGTCCTGCACGCCCACGTCGCAGTCTCCGGACCTGACCCTGGACGTACGGGAGCTGGCCACGCTCAGCCTGGGTGACGAGTCCGCGACCCGCCTCGCGGCCCTGGGCCGCCTCGACGAGCACACCGCGGGCGCGGTCTCCCGTGCGGACCTGCTGTTCCGCACGGGGCGCCGGCCCTGGTGCCCGGACGTGTTCTGAGGGGGGGCGGGCGGCGGCAGGCGTCAGGCCCCGGCGGTCAGCGCGGGGGCCACGAGGAGGAAGCCGCCGATGGTGGCGCAGGTGGAGTTCTCGGACCGCAGACCGACGGTCAACAGGGCGAGGCCGAATGCGGCCGTGAGACCGAAGCGCCATTGCACGTACTGCTCGACGACCAGGGACACCAGAGGCACGGCTGTTCTCCTCACGCTCAAAGGGGGAGTTGCGGATGAAGTCAGCCGAGTTGGCCGCCAACTTGTAGAAGTTGTCCCCGGTTGGTCAAGATAGATAAACAACTTCCTGGTAACTCCCGCCATGGATGGCGAAGTTGTAGCGTTCAGGTGTGACCCATGAGCAACAGGCAGTGGCGGCCCGGGGCAGGCCCTCGTACGGCGAGGTGGCAGATGTCCTGACCGAACGCATCCGCACCGGTCTGCTGAGACCGGGCGAGCGGATGCCGACGCAGGAGCAGCTCGCCGCCGAGTTCGGCGTCGAACGGCGCACGGTCCGCCAGGCGCTGGAGCTGCTGCGCGACGCGGGTCTGATCACGGAGGGCGGCAAGGGCGCGCCGGCCCGGGTCTCCGTCCCGCCGCAGCGGGACGCGGAGGAGGCGCCCAGGACGACGGCCGCCGCCCTCGGGCCGCGTCTGATCGAGGCGTTCGAGGCGCCGAACGTACAGGTCGACGCGATCTGTCTCACCACGGAGACGCTCAATCAGGCCCTCGCCGAACCGCTGAGGCGGGTCCAGGCGCGGGAGATCACGCCGGAAAGCGTCCGGGTCAGGGTCCTCGTGCCGGCGCACGACATGAAGCTGGCCTTCCCGCGGCCGGTGGAGGCGGCGGCCGACGACGGCAAGGTGCACAAGCACTGGCGGACGCGGCGCGACGGCCACGGGCGTGGACTGCTGCTGAGCCTCGAGGCACTGGCCACCCGGGGCATCGACGTCGAGGTGACGCTGAGGACGCTGCCCTTCACGCCACCGGTGAAGCTCTACCTGCTGAACGGCGCGGACGCCCTCTTCGCGTACTACAACGTCCATGAGCGCACGGAACGCATCGCCGGCACGGACACGAGGATCTTCGACGCCCTCGGCAGCGACTCGACGCTCTTCCCCTTCGAGGCCGGCGGGGGACGGCGGGACCAGGCGTTCGTGGCCCAGTCGCAGACGTGGTTCGACAGTCTCTGGGGCACGCTGGCCGCCGACGTCGTGCTCGACGGCTGATCAGCCGTCGAGCACGAGTGCCGTCACGGCCCCGTGCTGACTGCCGGAGCGATCAGCAGGAAGCTGCCGATACCGGCGCAGGCCGCGTTCTCCGCCTTGATGCCGACCGCCAGCAGAGCGAGCCCCAGGGCGGCCACGAAGCCGTACCGCAGCTGGACGTACTGCTCGGCGAGGAGGGTGATGAGAGGCATGGGGATCACTCCTTCGAGGGAGAGGCGCCGGGCTCGCACTCCGTTGTGCTGCGGGGCTGACAACTGGAACAGACGTTGGGTCAACTGCCGTACAAATTCGTCTGGTTGACCTGTATGGGTGATGCCCCCCGGGGGCGCGGTCGCAAACTTGTCTGGTTGCTTGTTTCTTGTCGGGGCAGTGCGAGGCATCTCTCCTTGGCTGTACGTCAGTTGTAAGGTTGCGGCGTGACGAGTCATGGATCTGTCCCGCGAGACCACACGCACAGGTACCTGTCGGTCGCCGACGCCCTGCGCAGGGAGATCAACGACGGCACACGCCGGCCGGGGGACCGTCTGCCGACCCAGAGTGAGCTGGTCTCGCGGTTCGGTGTGTCCCGGGCGACCGTGAACCGGGCCATCGAGGTCCTCAGGGAGCAGGGGCTCATCGAGTCCCGGCAGGGCAGCGGGACGTTCGTGAGCCGGAGCGGCCGCGGCATCCCGGCGCAGGCCGGCGCGGGCGACGGCGAGGACGTGTGGGCGGTCGTCTCCGAGCGCGTCCCCCCGGTGGTTCTCGCGCCCTACCTGGAAGAGGCGTTCGAGGCCACGGAGGTCACCCTCGACGTCTTCTCGATGACCACGGAGACCCTCGCGGCCAGGGTGTCCGCCCAGAAGACCCGCATCATGGACGGCGAGATCCGCCCGCCGCGCAGCATCAGCGCCCGGCTGATGCTCCCGGACACCGACTCTCCCGTGCTGGCGATCCCGCGGCTGCAGGACGGGCGGGACGATCCCCGCGTACGGCGCAGGCTGCGAGGCATTCTCCAGGCGCACGCGTCCATGCTCAGCCAGTCTCTGTACGAGCTGCGCGACCGCGGACTCGTGTCAGAGGTCTCCGTCGAGGTCCGGCTGGTCCCGTTCGCGCCGCAGCTCAAGCTGTACATCCTCAACCGCCGGCTGGCCCTCCAGGGCTTCTACCCGCCGGAGCTGGGGACGATCACCGTCCCTCCGGACGGTGAGGAGGTGACGATCCTCGACGCGTACGGCACCGGGGCGACCCTGTTCCCCTTCCGTGCCGCCGCCGACTCCACACCCGAACAGGTCGGCATCGTGCGGGCGTTCCAGTTCCTCTTCGATTCGATGTGGAAACACCAAGCCAAAGAGGCGGATTTCTGACCGTGCCACCTGTCACCACGTCCGTGACGGTCCCGGACGCGATGCGGGAGATGCTGTCCCGGGCCCAGTGCATCGTGTTCGACCTCGACGGGCCGATCGCGCGGGTCTTCGCGGGCGAGCCCGCGGCGGTCATCGCCGACGAGCTGTGGGAGATCGCCGAACGCGACGGCTGCCTGGTCGAGGAACTGCGCGGCTGCCCCGACCCGATGGCCCTGCTGTACGGGCACACCGCGGAGATGCGGAGGAACAACGGCCGCGGCGGTTGGGCGGAGACCGTCGCGAAGATGCACGACCAGCTCGACGCCTACGAGCGCAAGGCCGCCGAGTCGGCGACGCCCACGCCGGGCGCCGCCGCCTTCATCGAGGCGTGCCACGCCTCCGGAAGGACCCTCTCCGTCGCGACGAACAACCACGTGGACGCCGCGACACGGATCCTGGCGCGCATGTCCGTGCGCCACTGCTTCGAGGGCCCGGTGATCGGCAGGGGCCGGGACGCGCTGCTGATGAAACCCCATCCGGCGCCGCTCCGGGAGGCCATGGTGCGCGGCGTCGCCGTGGACCGGCACCTGATGATCGGCGACACCGGCACGGACTTCCGGGCCGCCCGGGAGGTGGGGATGCCGTTCTACGGGTACCACCGTTCCGAGCGGGGAAGGCGACGGCTGCGGGAGGCCGGTGTGCCGCTGATCGCTTCCGGGATGGCGGAGTTCCTTCCGTTCGTCTGAGGCGGGGCGGCCGGAGACCCACAGCGGCACGGCAGTTGTACCGTGCTTGTGGAGGAGGACCGCACCACCCAGGGAGGTCCGTGAACGAGGAGGCGGCCGCATTCACACGGGGGCAGCGAGCATGACGGCCGAGCCTTCGGCGAGGGTGTGGCAGCAGGCCGTGCGGCTCAGCGCCGGCGAGGCGCTGATCGAAGGGCCGCTCAAGGGCTACCACCACGAGACCTACGCCTTCCCGTTGCCCCACCCGGCGGGCGGCGCCGGGACGGTCCGGTGGAAGTGCCGGGAGCCCCGTGAGGGGATTCTCCGCTTCGACCGGCGCTCCTTCCCCTCGGAAGGGGCGCTGGTCCGCGCTCTGGCCGGGCACGTCTCCAGCGTTCCGGAGATCATCGTGGTCGACGACATCGGGCTCCAGCGGTTCATCGAGGGCTCGACGCTCGCCCTGCACGGGCGTCCCGGGACCGCTGTCGAGGAAGCTCATGTCGCCCAGATCGAGCGCCTGTTCCGTGAGCTCGCGGCCGTACCCCCGGAGGCGCTGCCGCCGGAGGAACCGGCCCCCGCTTCAGGCGGCGCCGACGACGGGGACTGCGGCGCGTTCGCCGAAGGGCTGATCCGTTTCACGGAGGAGTTCGTCCATCGGGCGCACCGGCCCGTGTACGGACGGCTGTTCCAGGAGCTCGGCGTGCCGGAGGAGGGGCTGCTGCGGCTCGCGGAGCGGACGCGCTCCTTCAGCAGGCGTCCCTTCTGCCTCCTGCACGGGGACCTGCACCGGGAGAACTTCATCGTCGACGGCGAGGGCCGGCTGTGGACGATCGACTGGGAACTGGCCATGTACGGCGACCCGTTGTACGACCTCGCCACCCACCTGCACCTGATGGGATATCCGGCGCAGCAGGAGGCGGAGGTGGCCCGCCGCTGGCGGGACGCGGTCGAACAGGCCCGGCCGGGCAGCTCGCGCGGATGGCGCAAGGACCTGCCGCATCTGCTGCGCTACAAGCGGGCGCAGTCCGTCTACACGGACGTCATCCGTGCGGCCCTCGGCGTCGCCCGGGGGGACATCGACTGGCGTGCCCTCCAGGCGACGTCGCACAAGCTGCGATCGGTCCTCGCCCGGGGGCGTTCCGCGCTGGGTTCCGCGCCGCCGCCGGACGTGCCCCGGATCATGACCGCCCTGGTGTCGTTCAGCGTGTCCGCACCCTGAACAGCACCCCCGACAGGCAGACCGCCACCGCCAGGATCGCCCCGCACCACGCCAGTGCCGTCCACGGCGCGGTGCCGACCGGCTGGTCGTGCAGGAGGCCGCGGAGGGACTCGATCAGCGGTGTGACCGGCTGGTGCTCGGCGAAGCCGTGGAGCCAGGTCGGCATGGTCTCGACGGGGACGAACGCGCTGCTCGGATAGGGCAGGAACATCATGAAGAAGGTGAAGGCGGACGCGGCTTCCGGTGTTCTGGCCATGAGGCCGACCGCCGCCGACAGCCAGGAGAGCGCCACCAGGAACGCCAGGAGGATGCCCGCCGCGGCGATCCAGCCCGCCGCGGAGGCGGACGGGCGGAAGCCGATGACGAGGCCGACGGAGAGGACGAGCGCGGTCGAGAAGACGTTGCGCAGGGTGCTCGCCACGACATGACCGGCCAGGATCGACGTGCCGCCGACGTCGAGGGACCGGAAGCGGTCGATGATGCCGCCCTTCATGTCCTCGCTCACACGGACCGCCGTGCCGGACGAGCCGAAGGCGGAGCAGAGCACGAGGATGCCCGGGACGACGTAGTTGACGTACTGCGTACCGGTGTTGATCGCTCCGCCGAAGAAGTAGACGAAGACCAGCATCAGCATGACCGGCAGCATCATCGACGTGATGACGGCGTCGACGTCGCGGCGGCCGATGCGGACGCAGCGGCCGGTCATGGTCAGGGCGGGGGTCAGCAGGCGGCCGGCGGCCGTCGTCTCAGACATGGGTGGTCTCCTGCCGGGAAGCGCCGCCGGTGCGGGTGAGGGACAGGAAGACGTCGTCGAGCGTCGTCGTGTGCAGCGAGAAGCGGGAGACGTCCCGCCGCTCCGGATCGACGGCGTCGAGCAGTGCCCGCACCTCGAGGGCGGTGCCGTCGGTCGGCAGGCCGAGCGTGAGCGAATCGGGGGAGCGGTGCACGGCCCGCTCCTCGTGCCGTGCGTAGGCGGCCCGGTCGGTGAACACGATGTCCAGGCGGTGGCCGCCGACCTTCGCCTTGAGCTCCGCGGCGGTGCCTTCCGCCACCATGCGGCCCGCGTCCATGACGGCGACGCGGTCGGCGAGCCGGTCGGCCTCCTCCAGATACTGGGTGGTGAGGAAGACCGTGGTGCCGCGGCCGGAGAGGTCGCGCACGACCTGCCAGAGCTCCTGGCGGCTGCGTGGGTCGAGGCCGGTCGTCGGCTCGTCCAGGAACACGACCTCGGGGTCGCCGACGAGCCCGGCGGCGAGGTCGAGGCGGCGGCGCATGCCGCCGGAGTACGTCACGGCGAGGCGGCGTCCGGCGGCCGCGAGGTCGAAGCGCTCCAGCAGCTCGGCCGCGCGTCGCCGTGACGCCGCGCGGGAGCGCCCGCTGAGGCGGGCCATCATGCGGAGGTTCTCCTCGCCGGTCTGCTTCTCGTCGACCGCCGCGAACTGGCCGGTGAGGCTGATGGCCCGGCGTACCCGGCCCCGCTCGGCCGTCACGTCGTGACCCGCCACCCGGGCATGCCCGGCGTCGGGGGTGGTGAGGGTGGCGAGGATGCGCACGGTCGTGGTCTTGCCCGCTCCGTTCGGTCCGAGCAGCGAGAAGACGCTGCCCCTTTCGACCCGGAGGCCGACGCCGTCGAGCACGGTCACTTTCCCGTAGGACTTGCGCAGGCCGTGTGCCTCGATCGCGGCCGCGGTGTCGGGCGGTGGCCGTCGAGTGGCCGCGGGCCTTCCGGTGCTCATCATGGAGATCCCCCTTCTGCGTATGTCATACGCGTTACTGTGTAAGGGTTACGCATTACTAGGATGGGCGTCAAGCGCGAGAGGGCGGCGGGCAGCGGCGACAGCAGAAGGCGGCGGAGCGATGGCGGGCAGTGGACGCAGGCGCGGCCCGGACGGCGCGAGGACCGGGACCGGGCTGCCCGCGAGCATCGAGGCCGCGTGGGGCCTGCGGGAACGCCCCGGGAAAGGCCCCAAGCCGGGCATCGGCATCGAGCGGATCGTCGCGGCCGCCGTGGCCCTGGCGTCCTCCGAAGGGCTCCCGGCGGTCTCCATGGGGAGGGTCGCCAAGGAGCTCGGCGTCTCCACGATGTCGCTGTACCGGTACGTGGCCGCGAAGGACGAGCTCTACATCCTGATGCTGGAGGAGGCCGTCGGCCTGCCGCCCGAACCCCCGGCCCCCGGGACCGGCTGGCGTGAGGCGCTGGCGGCCTGGGCGTGGGCACAGCGCGAGGTCTTCCACCGCAATCCGTGGATGCTGCGCATCCCCGTCTCCGGCCCGCCGGCCACCCCCCACTCGGTCGCCTGGTGGGACCGTGGCCTCGCCGCCCTGGCGGACACCGGTCTCGACGAGGGCGAGAAGATCTCGGTGGTCCTGCTGGTCGGCGGTTTCGTGCGCAACGAGGCCACGCTCATGGCCGACCTCGGAGCGGCGATCGCGGCGAGCGGCGAGTCCCCCGAGGTGGTCATGCGCCGCTACGCGGACACTCTGGAGCGGTTCGCCGACCCCGAGCGCTATCCGGCCCTCGCCCGACTGCTGGAGTCGCGGGTGCTGTACGAACCGGACAGCCAGGACTTCGAGTTCGTCTTCGGGCTGGAGCGACTGCTGGACGGGGTGGGGGTCCTGGTCGAGAAACGCCTCGCGGGCGGGGCGGAGCGCGAGGGAGGATCGCGGACATGAGCGGCGCGAGCAGCGGAACGGGGCTGCGCGAGCGCAAGAAGCGCCTCACCTACCGGGCGATCTCCGACGCCGCCGTCGCGCTCTTCCTCGAGCGGGGCTTCGACGCGGTGTCGGTCGCCGAGGTGGCGGCCGCGGCGGACGTCTCCAAGCCGACGCTCTTCCGGTACTTCCCCACGAAGGAGGACCTGGCGCTGCACCGGTTCGCCGATCGCGAGGACGAGGCCGCGCGCGTGGTCGCCGCCCGCCCGGCCGGTGTCCCGCCGCTCGACGCGCTGCACCGCCACTTCCTCGACGGGCTGGCGCGTCGCGACCCGGTCACCGGGCTGAACGACGAGGAGGGCGTGCTCGCCTTCCACCGTCTGCTGTACGGGACGCCGAGCCTGGTCGCGCGGCTCCACGCCTACCGGGGCAGGTCGGAGGGGGCGCTGGCTCAGGCGCTGTGCGCCGCGGGGGCGCGGGGGCTCGCCGCCAGGCTGGCGGCGGGGCAGATCGTGGCCGTGCTGCGCATCCTCGCGGACGAGAACTGGCGGCGGCTCGCGGCGGGGGAACGGGCCGAGGACATCGCGCCGGACGCCGCGGCCGCGGCCGATGAGGCCTTCGCGCAACTGCGGGCGGGTCTGGGGTGAATTCCGGTGCCGGAAGGGGACCTGCCCGCCCGCTCCGGCTGCCGATGCCGCCGGCCGTTGCCCCTCGCGCCGCCGGCGTGCGTGTCAGACTTCCGGGATGACCACAGAGACGATCACCGCCTCCGCTGCGGGGAGTTGGCAGCTGGGTGACCTGACGGTCAACCGGATCGGGTTCGGCGCGATGCGGCTGACCGCGGACGCGGACGGCGGTCCCAGCGACCGGGACCGGGCGATCGCGGTGCTGCGACGGGCCGTCGAGCTCGGCGTGAACCACATCGACACCGCCGCGTTCTACTTCTCGGCCACCCGCTCCGCCAACGAGCTGATCAACCGGGCCCTTTACCCGTATCCGTCCGACCTCGTCATCACCACCAAGGTCTGGCCCGGACGCGACCCGTCCGGGAACTGGTGGTGGGCCTCGCCGGAGCAGCTGCGGGGACAGGTCGAGGAGAATCTGCGGCAGCTCGGCCGCGATCATCTGGACGTGGTGAACCTGCGCGTCCCGCGCAGTGGTGAGACCGGCTCGCTGGCGGCCCACTTCGAGGTCCTCGCCGGACTGCGGGACGCCGGCCTGATCCGCCATCTCGGCATCTCCAACGTCAGGCCGCACCACCTCGAAGAGGCGCAGGCCGTCGCACCGGTCGTGTGCGTGCAGAACCCGTACGGAGTGGGTGCCTCGCCGGAGCACAACGCGTTCCTCGACTCCTGCGGTGAACAGGGCGTGGCGTTCGTGCCGTTCTTCGCGATCGCCGGCGCCGGCCGGGAGGCCGGCGCGAGCAGCACGGACAGCGAGGAGGTCCGCGCCGTCGCCCGGGCGCACGGCGCGACCCCGGCGCAGGTACGGCTCGCCTGGACGCTGCAGCGCGGCCCGCACGTGCTCGCGATCCCGGGCACCGGCAACCCGGACCACCTGGCCGACAACGTGGCTGCCGGCGCCCTGCGGCTCTCGGACGACGAGATGGCTCTGCTGGACGGAGCGGGTCGGGAACCCCAGCAGTAACGGCTGTGCGGCGGTGGCCTCGGCCTCGGCGGTCATGGCGAGGGGCCGGGGCCTCGGCCGGAACGGCTACGGGGCGGGGCGGGAGCCTCGGGCGTAGCGGCGCAGCAGCGCTTCGAGGTAGTCCTCCAGCCGCCGTGCGACCAGTCGCGGCGTCAGGTCCGTGCGGCCGAGTTCCCGCCACGGGACGGCGACCTTCTCGGCGTCCGGGGCGAAGGCCAGCGCGTCGAGCATCCTCCAGTAGAGGTGGTCGGCCGGATCCTCGGCGAGCAGTCCGCCGGCGGCGGTGTAGCGGTCCGCGAAGCGCAGCCCTTCGTCCGTGCCGTGCAGCAGGGCGAGGGTCGTGGAGCAGTGGGCGACGTCCAGGTCGGCGGGGCCCCAGGAGGTCTCCACCCAGTCGACGACCCCGCTGATGCGCAGGTCGTCCCGCTCCCCGGTGAAGAGCACGTTCCCGGGGTGGAAGTCGCGGTGGAGGAAGCAGGCCCGGTGGGCGGGCGGGTCCCGGCGTATGACGTCGACCGCACGCCGCCACACGTCGGGCCGGTCCGTCACCGCGGGCGGCCGGACCCGCTCGGGAGCGGTCCACGCCTGGTAGGCACGGGGCCGCTCCCCTTCGGGTACGTCCAGCCGGTGGATGCGGACCAACTGGTCCGCGAGCAGGGCGGCCCGGCGGCCGGCGCCGGCCTCGTCCAGCCGGACGCGCCCCGGGAGCAGGCTCATCAGGAGCGAGGGGTGGTCGCAGTGTTCGGCGTCCGGGTCGACGGCCCGGAGCTCCGCCACCGGCACCACGCCTGCCGGGGCGAGCATCCGCAGGATGCGGGCCTCACGGGTGAGCAGCCCCGCGGCGTGACGGCGGTAGAACGGTTCGACGAACGAGCGGAGCACCAGCGTGCGTTCAGCGCCCGCGGGCCCCGTGACACGCAGTCGCCGCATCGTGGACGTCCATCCGCCGAGAAGCCGCTCGACGCCCTCGATCCGCTCGTCTTCCCCGAGTTGCTCCTGCACCCAGGCGCGCGTTGCCGCCCAGTCCTCGCCGTGCTCCCGCCCGCGTCCGTCGTCCGTGTCCCTGCTCATGGCCGGCCTCCTTGCCCGCTCAGGCCGCTCGAGGCGCCGCGGCGTCAGCGAGGATCGCCCCGAGCCGTGCCCGGCATTCGGCGACGAAGGCGGGATAGGTGTGCCAGTAGTAGGAGATCCCGCTGACCCCCACCGCGATCGCCCAGGCGCGGGCGCGGTCCCAGGTCACGTCGTCCAGGCTCAAGGCGTCCCGGTAGGCCTGTCGTGCCTGGGACGGCAGGTCCCAGACCGTGGAGTGCTCGGCGTCGGGGAAGCCGACGGAGAGCGCTCCGAAATCTATGACCGCGCGGAGCCTTCCTTCCCGCACCAGGAGGTTGGTCGGCTTGAGGTCGCCGTGCAGCCACACATGAGGTGACGAGGGCTCGGGCAGTTCGAGCGCGGCCCGCCACAACTGTTCCAGCGTGTCGACTTCGAGCTCGGGGCCCACGGTGGCCCGGCAGTCGGCGAAGCACCGGCCGATCCACTCGGCGCACGGCCTCAGGCCGCCCCCGCGGTACCAGCTCAGGTCGTCCGCGCGCGTCGCTCCCATGAGGTCGATGCCGTGGAGTTCGCCGACGACCGCCGCCAGGTCCGCCCCGAAGGCGGACCAGTCCCTGACGGTGTCGGGGCCGGCCTGGTCGCCGTCGATCCAGCGGTGGACCGACCAGACCGTGGGGAAGGCGGCGGTGGGTGTCCCGGCGTGGACGGGCTCGGGGATCGGACAGGTGAGGAGCGGCGCCAGGCGGGGAAGCCACTCCTGCTCCTTGCGCAAGGACTGTCCCTTGTCGGCGGTCCGTGGCAGCCGGACGAGCAGGTCGTCGCCCAGCCGGTACATGGTGTTCTCCGTGCCCGCGCCCGCCGGCGACAACGGCAGGTCCGCCCACTCCGGGCGCTGCGCCGTCAGCAGTGACCGGACCAGCGTCTCGTCGACCGGGATCTCGTTCTCGTGAAGCGTCACGCGGGGAAGTCTCTCCGGTGGACGGAGGGGGAAGCCAATGACTTTCCGTCAGGCATGGTTCCGCGCCCGGGGAGCAGACTCGACGAGGGGCCGGCCTTCGGTCCGCTGGGCCGTCCGGGTGTTGCTTGCGACACTATTGCAAGCAGTTGCTTGCAATAGTTAGCACCGGTGCGGCACCATCGGAACATGGCATCGCTCAACGTCGGCAATCTCGGTGAGTACCTCCGCGAACAGCGGCGCAACGCGCAGCTGTCCCTGCGGCAGCTCGCCGACGCCGCCGGGGTGTCCAATCCGTATCTGAGTCAGATCGAGCGCGGGCTGCGCAAGCCGAGCGCCGAGGTCCTCCAGCAGGTCGCCAAGGCCCTGCGGATCTCGGCGGAGACGCTGTACGTGCGGGCCGGGATCCTGGACGAGCAGGAGCGGGACGAGCTGGAGACGCGCGCCGTCATCCTCGCCGACCCCTCCATCAACGAGCGGCAGAAGCAGGTGCTTCTCCAGATCTACGAGTCCTTCCGCAAGGAGAACGGGCTCGAGACCGCCGCTGCCGCCGAAGCCCACGAGGACACCGCCGCTGACGGCCCCCGCACGGCCGGCACGGGCGATGCCGAACAGAAGACGAACTGAACGAACCGATCTGCGTTCCGGGAGGACACAGTCATGGCCATCACCGATGACCTGCGCAAGACCCTCACCGACCCGACTCCCCTCTACTTCGCCGCCGGCACCGCCGACCTGGCCGTCCAGCAGGCCAGGAAGGTGCCCGCGCTGATCGAGCAGCTGGCCGCCGAGGCGCCGGGCCGTATCGACGCCGTGCGCAACACCGACCCCAAGGCCGTGCAGGAGAAGGTGACCGCGCAGGCCAAGGAGGCGCAGGCCACCGTGCAGGCCAAGGTCGCCGAGGTGATCGGGAACTTCGACACCGATCTGAAGAAGCTGGGCGAGAGCGCCCAGGACCTCGCGCTGCGCGGCGTCGGCGTCGCCGCCGAGTACGCGGTCAAGGCCCGTGAGACGTACGAGAAGGTCGCCGAGCACGGCGAGCAGACCGTGCGGGCGTGGCGTGGCGAGGCGGCGGAGGAGATCACCGAGATCGCCGTCGCCGTCGAGCCCGAGCCGGCGAAGAGCAAGCAGAGCGACGCGAAGCCCGTGGTCGTCGCCACGGAGCCGCAGAGCGCCGAGGACAAGAAGCCGGCCGCGCGCAGGACCGCCGTGCGCAAGCCGGCCGCCAAGAAGAGCACGCCGCCGGCCGCGAAGTGAGCGATGCGCGGGCGCCGCTGGGAGCGGCGCCCGGCACGTTCATCGCGCCACGGGCACCCTCGGAGGTACCTTGGGGCGTGTCCGAGCCGCGAGGCAGGGGACATCGACCACTCACTAGGCGGTGCTGAGGATGCTGGCTGACAAGTTCGACTTCGGGCTCTGGATGATCGTCAACCTGGTCTTCCTCGTCACGTCCGTGGCCGCCCTCGTCATGGCCGCCGTGGCGCGTGAGGACGCCTACCGTGCCGCCGACAAGAAGACCAAGCCGTTCTGGCTGGTCATCCTCGGTGTCGCGGTCGCCGTGAACCTCTTCGTCCCCATGCTCTTCCTGTCGATCGCCGGGCTGATCGCCTCGATCGTCTTCTTCGTCGACGTGCGTCCTGCCCTCCAGCAGGTCTCGGGCGGCGGCAGGCGGCGTGGCGGCTCCAGCAGCGACGGCCCGTACGGCCCGTACAACGGCGGCCGCTGACCGCCGCAAGGCCCGACCCGCGCCGGTGAGCTCATGGTGAGCCCATCGGCGTGTCTGTTCCTCCCGTAGGGCACTCGTCGCCCGGCGGCGCGCCCGCGCGTTCGGGACAGGGCGCCGCGGCCGGCGAGGCACGTGCCGAGGACCGCGACCGTCACCCGGTCACCGCGACGGACGCCCGTCGCTCAGCGGCGCGCCCCGTCGCGGCTCAGCAGCAGCACCGCCACGTCGTCCGTGAGGTCACCGCCGTTGAGTTCACGCACCTCGCCGACGGCGGCCTCGAGGAGCGACTCGCCGTCCAGCCCGGCCGACAGCTGCCGGTTGATCATCGCGAGCATGCCGTCCTGGCCCAGTCGCTGCTTGGTGTCCGGCCCCTTGCGGCCCTCTATGAGCCCGTCCGTGTACATCATCAGGCTCCACGAGCCGCCCAGCTCCACCTGGCGGCGCGGCCAGCGGGCACGCGGCAGCAGGCCGAGCGCCGGGCCGCCGTCGTCGTACGGGAGCAGCTGCGCGGCCCGGCCGTGCCGGGCGATCAGCGGGGACGGGTGGCCCGCCAGGCAGAGCCCGGCCCGCCGCCCGTCGGCGGAGATGTCCACCGTGCAGAGCGTCGCGAAGATCTCGTCGCTCTCCCGCTCGTGCTCCAGCACCTGCTGGAGCGTGGACAGCAGGTCGTCGCCGCACAGTCCGGCGAACGTGAGGGCCCGCCAGGCGATGCGCAGTTCCACGCCGAGCGCCGCCTCGTCCGGGCCGTGGCCGCAGACGTCGCCGATCATGGCGTGGACCGTGCCGTCCGGGGTGCGGACGGTGTCGTAGAAGTCGCCGCCGAGCAGGGCGCGGGAGCGCCCCGGGCGGTAGCGCGCCGCGAAGCGCAGGTCCGAGCCCTCCAGCAGGGGAGTGGGCAGCAGGCCACGCTCGAGCCGGGCGTTCTCCTGGGCGCGCAGCCGGGACTCGGCGAGCTTCACCTGGGCGGTGTCGGCCCGCTTGCGCTCCACCGCGTACCGCACGGCGCGGGTCAGCAGGCGTCCGTCGAGCTCCTCGCGGACGAGGTGGTCCTGGGCGCCCAGCCGTACCGCCTCCGCGGCCAGCTCCGTGTCGCCGGACGCGGTCAGCGCCAGCACGGCGTGCCGGGGCGCGAGGCGCAGGACGTGCTTGAGCGCGCCGAGGGCGTCGTCCTGCGGGCGTCCGGGGAGCGCGAGGTCGACGAGGACGCAGTGGACGTCGTCGGTGAGCAGCCGCTCGGCCTCGGTGAGGTTCCGGGCGGTGCGGATGCGGACGCGCGCACCTGCGGCGTCCAGCAGACCGGGAACGCTGAAGGTGCCCGCAGGGTCGTCCTCGATGACGAGGAGTATGAGGTCGCCGCCGCCGGCTCCGACGGGGGCGGTCTCCGCGACGGGGACGTTCCTCTGTCGCGGTACGGGTACGGGCATCGGTGTTGTTCCTTCCCTCCCCCCGAGGGCGCGGCAGGACGACGATCGACGACCCTCCCCCAGAGCTTCGCCTGGGAGGTGCCCCCACGACGGGGACCATAGCGGTATGCGGTGGCGGAACGGAATGGCGATCAGCGAAGAGCCGGTGGCATATGCCGCGCATGGGGGCGTAGTTGCCGGGCGGCCCATGACGAACATCACCCCGGGCGCCCTTTCGGCCCCTTCCTCCGCGTGGCGTGCGTCACTTGCGACGCGGTGCCCGCGTCCGGCCGCCGTGGTCCCGGCGGCCGGGCGTCACTTGTCGGGGCGGACGACGCCGAGGATGGACATCGATCCGGCTCCGGCCACGGTCACGTTCCTGCCGGGCCGGGGCGCGTGGATGATCGCGCCGTCGCCGATGTACATACCGACATGGCTGGCGTCCGAGTGGTAGATGATCAGGTCGCCGGGGCGCATGTCCTGGATGCGGACCCGGGGCAGCAGCCGCCACTGTTCCTGCGAGGTGCGGGGGATGGTCCGGCCGGCGGCGGCCCACGCCTGTGAGGTGAGCCCCGAGCAGTCGTAGGAGTCCGGTCCCTCGGCGCCCCACACGTACGGCTTGCCGAGCTGCTCGGTGGCGAACCGGAGCGCCTCGCGGCCCTGTTCGCTCGCCGTGCCGCCCACGCCCTTCAGCGCGCCGGAGTTCAGCCAGGCGGCCTGTGCGTCGTACTGCGCCCGCTGTTCCAGCTGCAGGAGCGTCGCCAGCTCCTCCTTCTCGAGCTGGTCCTCGAGTTTCTTGGCGGCGGCGATCCGGTCCTTGATCTCCTTCTGGGCCTTCTCCTTCTTGGCGCGGTTGGCCTCGAGCCTCTCCCACTGGGCGCTGGCGTCCTTGGTGTACGTCGCCAAGTCCGCCTGTGTGCGGGTCAGTTCGGTGATCAGGTCCTTGGTGGCCTTCTGGCCCTGCTGGATGCGGCCGACGCCGTCGAGGAACAGCTGGGGATCGTCGACGAGCGCGAGCTGCGCCTCGGGGGGCAGCCCGCCCGCGCGGTACTGGGCGCGGGCGGCCGCGCCCGCGCGGTTCTTCAGTTCTTCGATCCTGGCCTGGCCCTTGGCCATCTCCTGCGCGAGCTTCACGATCTCGGCAGACTGCTTCTGGGTCTGTTCCTCCGCGAGGTTGTACGCGTCCGTCGCGGACGCGGCCTTGCGGTAGAGGGCGTCTATCTCCAGGCGGACCGCCTCGAGCGACCGGTCCGGCGCGGTGGGCGGGGGCGGCGGGAGCGCCCCCGGCCGGGTGACGGACGCCGGTGTCGTCGGGGCGGGCTCGGGGGCCGCGAAGGCCGTGCCGGGGGACGCCAGCAGCGTCAGAGCGCAGACCAGTGTGATCGCGGCAGTGGCACAGTGGCGTCGGTTCACGACTCCCCCTTCGGACGAACGCCTGATCTCCGGCTGCTTGCGGGGCAACCGAATGTGATTAACCGTCAGTAACTTCGGCGTGACGTCGTGATGGTGTCATGACGGACGCGAAAGTGACAGGGTCGATCGGCAGTTCGGCGCGCAGATCACCCCCACAGATCACCCACCCCTGGCCGCGCCCGCCGCTCGCTCCCACTCCACTGACGAGCAAGTCCCCCGGTGCGTTCCCGTGTTCGGTTCATTCACTCGATCGTGGCGCCGTTCATCCCGAATTCGGTGCGATTGCCGCCCACTTCACGGTCACCTCTCCCTGCCGCCACCGTCTCCGGTCGTCCGCCAGCGGCCAGCTGCCCGCGAGGTCCGTCACGGCCTTGATCCAGCGCTGCCGGGCCCCCAGCGACGCGTACGGGGCCGCCGCCGCCCACGCCCGGTCGAAGTCCCGGAGGAAGGCGTGCACCGGCTCCCCCGGCACGTTGCGGTGGATGAGCGCCTTGGGCAGCCGCTCCGCGAGGTCGGAGGGGCGTTCGAGCGAGCCGAGCCGGGTCGCGAACGTCACCGTCCGGGGCCCCTCCGGGCCGAGCGCCACCCATACGTGCCGCCGCCCGATCTCGTCGCAGGTGCCCTCCACCAGCAGGCCGCCGGGGGCCAGCCGGCCGCACAGCCGCGCCCACACGGCGGCCACCTCGGACTCGTCGTACTGCCGCAGCACATTGGCGGCCCTGATGAGCGAGGGCCGCCCCGTCGTCGGCACCTCGAAGCCGCCGTGGCGGAAGGCGAGCCCCGCACGCTCGTAGGGCCTCGCGGCACTGACCCGCGCGGGGTCGATCTCGATGCCGACGACCTCGCACCGGGGATCGGCGGTGCGCAACCGCTGCAGCAGTTCCACCGCCGTCCACGGGGCCGCCCCGTACCCGAGGTCGACGGCCACGGGGGCCGGGTCGGCGTGGCGCAGGGCGGGGCCGTGCGCATGCGCGATCCAGCGGTCCATGCGGCGCAGCCGATTGGGGTTGGTCGTCCCGCGGGTCGCGGTGCCGACGGGGCGGTCCATGCACAAGAGGGTATGCGGTCGGACCGGCGCACAACGGACGTGGTCGGCGGCCTCGGCGCAAGGGGCGCGGCGGCCGAGGACGGTAATGATTCGGCAAAGTGACCCCGGAAGGAAATGGAAGGGACCGCTCCGCTGTTGTCAGCCTGTGCGGGACCCGCTTGCCCCGCGCTTTGCCGTGCCCGCAGCGAGAGGACCGCCGACGTGAGCCAGTACGTGTCCCGCCTCGGCAGCAGCCGGATGGCACCGCGTATCCGCTTCCCCGGCGGCAACCGCAAGCCCCGCCGGGTCGCCATGCTCAGCGTCCACACCTCCCCGCTGCACCAGCCGGGAACGGGCGACGCGGGCGGCATGAACGTCTACATCGTCGAGCTCGCCAAGCGCCTCGCCGCGATCAACGTCGAGGTCGAGATATTCACCCGGGCGTCCGCCGGCGGCCTGCCGCCGGCCGTGGAGCTGGCCCCCGGCGTCCTCGTGCGGCATGTCGACGCCGGCCCCTACGAGGGCCTGGCCAAGGAGGACCTGCCGCCCCAGCTGTGCGCCTTCACCCATGGGGTGATGCAGGCGTGGGCCGCCCGCCGCCCCGGCCACTACGACCTCGTCCACTCGCACTACTGGCTCTCCGGCCACGTCGGCTGGCTGGCGGCGGAACGGTGGGGCGTGCCGCTCGTGCACGCGATGCACACCATGGCCAAGGTGAAGAACGCCGCACTGGCCGAGGGCGACACCCCGGAGCCCGCCACCCGCGTGATCGGCGAGACGCAGATCGTGAACGCCGCCGACCGGCTGATCGCCAACACCGCGGGGGAGGCCGACGAGCTCGCCCGCTTCTACGACGCGGACCCCGCGAAGATCGCCGTCGTCCACCCCGGTGTGAACCTGGACCTCTTCCGCCCCGCGGACGGGCGGGCCGCCGCCCGTGCGCGCCTCGGACTGCCCCAGGAGGCGTTCATCCCGCTGTTCGCGGGCCGGATACAGCCCCTGAAGGCCCCCGACATCCTGCTGCGCGCCGTCGCGACCCTGCTGGAACGCGAACCGTCCCTGCGCCGCCGCATCCACGTCCCCGTCGTCGGCGGCCCCAGCGGCAGTGGGCTCGCCAAGCCGGAGGGACTGCAGAAGCTGGCCGCCAGGCTGGGCATCGCGGACGTCGTCCACTTCCGCCCGCCGGTCGGCCAGGAGCAGCTCGCGGACTGGTTCCGCGCGGCCTCCGTGCTGGTCATGCCCTCCTACAGCGAATCCTTCGGTCTCGTCGCCATCGAGGCGCAGGCCGCCGGTACGCCGGTGGTCGCCGCCTCGGTCGGCGGTCTGCCGGTCGCCGTCCGCGACGAGCGCACCGGCTTCCTGGTGCCGGGGCACGACCCCGCGCACTACGCGGACGTCCTGGCCGGCTTCGTGCGCGACCCTTCCCGGACCGAGCGGATGGGGGCGGCGGCGGCCCGGCACGCGCAGTCGTTCGGCTGGGACGCGGCGGCGTCGGCGACCGCCGACGTCTATCAGGCGGCCATGTACGAACACCGCCGCCGTACGCGCGCCACGCACTACTGACGGGCGCCACGGGTCCCGCCGGCCGGACGGCCGCGGGGTCGCGCGGCTGTGACGGTGGTCGCACGCGGGGCGTGTACCTCTGACGTACGCTCGCCCCATGGCTGACGTACAGCAGGCGACGCGGGTCATCGAGCAGGTCTTCAAGGACGCCGACCTCGAATGGGAGAGCCCCGACACGGGCTCCTACGTCGTCAAACTCCCGGGCACGCGCAAGCTTTCCACCACGTGCTCGTTCCTCGTCGGCAAGCACTCGCTCTCGGTCAACGCCTTCGTCATCCGCCATCCCGACGAGAACGACGCGGCCGTCCACCGCTGGCTGCTGGAGCGGAACCTCAAGCTGTACGGGGTGAGTTACGCGATCGACCGGCTCGGCGACATCTACCTGGTGGGCAAACTCCCGCTCTCCGTGGTGACGCCCGAGGAGATCGACCGGCTGCTCGGCTCGATCCTCGAGGCGGCGGACGGCTCGTTCAACACCCTGCTGGAGCTGGGCTTCGCGAGTGCCATCCGCCGCGAGTACGAGTGGCGTATGTCGCGTGGCGAATCGACGCGCAACCTGGACGCGTTCACGCACCTGACCCAGCGGCCCGCCGACTGACGTTCTGATTCCTTCGTTGCCCGGTGCACGACCCTTTCGGTGCGCCGGGTCGCCGTGGCATGCTCACCGCCGACGTAAATATGAACGTCGTTCACATCCATGGAAGGTGGCGTCATGGGGACCGATCAACGAGCCATCAGCAGACGCACATTGCTCGGCGCTGCGACGGCCGTCGTGGCGACCGCCGCGTCCGGCGGCCTCGCGGCGGCTCCCGCGGCGGCGCGGACTCGCACCACCCCTGAACTGTGGCGGGAGTTCCGCCGCTCGCCCTACACCCACCCGCAGATCCCCTACATCGGCAGCGCCGGCCAGGGCGCCGGGGCGCGCCACCTCCCGCGGCGTCCCGTCAGGGCCGACGTGCGCGCCTACGGAGCCAGGGGCGACGGCTCCGTGGACTGCGCGCCCGCGATCAACCGTGCCGTCGCCGCTGTCGGCGAACGCGGCGGCGGCACGGTCCTCATCCCGCCGGGCACGTACCGCATCGACGACGTGATCCGCATCGGGCACAGCGACGTCGTCCTGCGCGGGGCCGGGAGCGGCCGCACCACCCTGCTCGCCACCAAGAACCTCACCGAACTCATCGGCCCCTACGGCTCCCGCTACGGCGGGGACAAGTCCTCCTGGTCCTGGGCGGGCGGCCTCATCTGGCTCTGCCCGAAGGACCGTTACGCCTCCCTCACCGACGCCATCAAAGCCAGGGCGTGGCCCTTCGAGGGCTGGACCGGCAACCGGCGCGACGAGTGGACGACCCTCACCACCGTCGCCCCGGCCCGCCGCGGCGACCGGTCCGTCACCGTCTCCGACACCTCGGGGCTGCGCCGTGGGCAGCTCGTCATGCTCCGCCTCGCCGACGACGCCGGCCACACCCTGCTCCGGCACATGGCCGGCGACGGGGAGGGGACCAAGACGTATGTCTGGGACGACAAGACCAAGTTGACGTCCTACGTCCCCTACGAATGGCCCGTGCGCATCACCTCGGTCGAACGCGACCGCGTCACCCTCGAGCGCCCGCTGCCCCTCGACGTACGCCCCGAATGGGACCCCCGCCTCACCACTCTCGTCACACCGCTCACCGGCTCCGGCGTGGAGGGCCTGACCCTCGCGGCCGTCGAGACGCCGCAGTCCCCGCACCTGCTCGACAAGGGCTACAACGGCGTCACCTTCCAGTGCGCGTACGACTGCTGGGCCGACGACGTCACCGTGCGCCATGTCGACAACGGGTTCGGCCTCGTCGCCGCCTCCGCCTGCACCCTGCGCCGCACCCGCGTCGAGGGCCGTGGCTCGCACCACCCCTACTTCTGCCGCGAAGGCTCGCACGACAACCTCGTCGAGGACTTCACCGTCGCCCGCCGCACCGTCCCCGCACCCCCGGGGACCCAGCTCCACGGCATCAACGTCGAGGGCCTGTCCAGCTACAACGTCTGGTCGCGCGGTGTGATGGAGATGGGCACCTTCGACACCCACCGTGGCATGCCGTTCGCCTGCGTCCGCACCGAGATCACCGTCGAGAACAACGGCCGGCACGGCGGGGACGCGAGCGCCGGACCCCTGTACGGGGCCCGCTTCGCGCACTGGAACGTCACGGTCACCAACGGCCGGGCGGGCCTGGTCCGGATCGACGGGATCGCCCTGTACAGCGCCACCGTCGCCATCAGCGAGGTACGCGAGTTCGACCAGACCGACGTTCCGGACTTCACCGGCGCGCTCAACTCCCGCCTCGAGGCGTACGGGTCCCCCGGCGCCGTTCACCCGGTCAACCTCTACGAGGCGCAGCGCCGACTGGGGAGCTGAACAGGGCATGTCCGCACATCCCGATGGATGTGCGGACATGGATCATCGGGTCCAGACTCGGATCATGAGCACCGAACGGGCCCCCGAGGGCCGCGACTCGGGTCCGGCCGGCGGTTCCGCCCGTGGCGCCCCGAACCAGACGCTGGCCCTTGCGGCGATGCTCTTCGCGGTGTCGATGACCTTCATCGACCAGACGTCCCGGAGACGGCGGCCCGGGAGGCGGGCCGTGACATCGCCCAGGCGGTGACCGGCCACGCGGACGACCGGGCGCCGTCGGGCACCGGTGAGGGGGCGCGGATCATGCGCGACTCGATGGACGCGATCCGGATGGACTTCGCGGAGGCCAACCAGTGGGTCTTCTACGGGATGGCCGTGGCCCTCGCCGTGGCCTTCCTGTGCGCGCTCCGACACCCCGGGACCCGGGTGACGGAGGAACCGGCGCCGGCCCGGGACGTCCGGGCCGGCCCCTAGGAAGAAGAGCGCGGCACGCCGGCCGGCCGAGGTCAGCCCCCGACAGGGGCCGCGCCCTGCTCGGTCTCCTTGCCGTGCAGGGCCGTCACCTCCACCGCCTGCGCGACCTCCACGGCCTTGGTCACCGCGGGCTCCGCCGGCCCGCCGGTCTCCGCCAGCGCCCGCCGCAGCAGCAGCGAGTAACCCACCGCCGCCACCGCGCCGACCACCGCGCAGCCCATCCACAGGACGTCGGGACCCGGACCGTCCACGACCCAGCCCGCCAGGATCGGGGCGACGAATCCGGCGACGGCCCAGGACATGCCCATCACGCCCTGGTAGCGGCCCCGGGCGTGCTCGGGGGCCAGCCGGGCGGTCGCGGCGGCGTTCGTCGGGACGTGCACCATCTCGCCGAGCGTCCACACCACCACGGTCGCCGCGAACACCAGCGGCGTGCCGGCCAGGGCCGTCGCCCCGGTGCCGACGGCGAAGAGCAGCGAGGAGACGGTGAGCAGCGCGGCCGGTGAGCGCTTGTCCGTGATCCTGTTGACCAGCAGTTGCAGGGCGACGATCACCACACCGTTGACGGCGATGACCATGCCGTACGAATCGGCCGACAGTCCCTCACCGGCCATGGTCAGCGGCAGACCCACCCACGGTGCGGTGAAGATCAGGCAGACCAGCAGGTTCAGCAGGACCAGGGTGCGGAACGGGGCGTCCTTCAGCACGTCGAGGACGGTCACCCGCTCCTCCTCGACCGTCTCTCCGGCGCTGTCGACCCGGGCGGCGGGCCGGGTCTCGCCCAGCCGCATGAAGACGATCACCGCACACAGGGCGGTCGCCACGGCGTCGGCCACGAACAGGGTCCGGTAGCCGAGGAAGATCGCGGCACCGCCGCCGAGCGCGGCGACGGCGAAGCCCAGGTTGAGGGCCCAGTAGTTGAGGGCGTAGGCCCGGCGCAGCTCGGACTCCGGGACCATGTCCGCGATCATCGCGCTGATCGCGGGCCGCACGGCCTGCATCGCCACACCCATGAGGAGCACGACGACCGCGATGCCCCAGGCGCTGCTGACCACGGCGAGGGCGGCGGCGCAGGCCGCACCCGCCAGATGCATCGAGATCATCGTGGGCCGCCGGCCCCACCGGTCGGTGAGCATCCCGCCGAGCGGGGACCCTGCCACGCCGCCGAGTCCGTGCAACGCGATGACGAGACCGGCGTACCAGGCCGAGTAGCCCAGTTCCTGGGTCAGGTAGAGCGACAGGAAGGTGAGCACGAAGGCGCCGGTCCGGTTCACCAGCGTCGAGGTCCACAGCCACCAGAAGCCGGGGGGCAGGCCGGAGACGGTCGTGCGCGCTGCGCGTCCGAGCGAAGCGATGGACATACGGGAGCCCCCCACGGCTGTAATGGTCTTATTGAGCATCCGCAACTTACTTAGCAGGAGGCGTCGGTCGCCACTCAATTGACGGCGATCGTCAACGGTCCGCTCCTCGGGCAGCCGCGCGGCGCCGGCGGCGAGTCGATTAGGCTCGGGCGCATGGCCGACGCACCGTACAAGCTGATCCTCCTCCGCCACGGCGAGAGCGAATGGAACGCGAAGAACCTGTTCACCGGCTGGGTGGACGTCAACCTCACGGAGAAGGGCGAGAAGGAGGCAGTCCGCGGCGGTGAGCTGCTCAAGGACGCCGGTCTGCTCCCCGACGTGCTCCACACCTCGCTCCAGAAGCGCGCCATCCGCACGGCGCAGCTCGCCCTGGAGTCCGCCGACCGCCACTGGATCCCGGTCCACCGGACCTGGCGGCTGAACGAGCGCCACTACGGCGCCCTTCAGGGCAAGGACAAGGCCCAGACGCTGGCCGAGTTCGGCGAGGAGCAGTTCATGCTCTGGCGCCGCTCGTACGACACGCCTCCGCCGGTCCTCGCCGACGACAACGAGTTCTCGCAGGCGAACGACGCCCGCTACCAGACCATCCCGAGCGAGCTGCGTCCCCGCACCGAGTGCCTCAAGGACGTCGTCGAGCGCATGCTGCCGTACTGGTACGACGGCATCGTCCCCGACCTGCTCGCGGGCCGCACGGTCCTGATCGCCGCCCACGGCAACAGCCTGCGCGCGCTGGTCAAGCACCTGGACGGCATCTCCGACGCGGACATCGCCGGTCTGAACATCCCCACCGGGATCCCCCTCGTCTACGAGCTCGACGCCGACTTCAACCCGGTCAACCCGGGCGGCACCTACCTCGACCCGGACGCGGCGGCGGCCGCGATCGAGGCGGTCAAGAACCAGGGCAAGAAGAAGTAAGCCCGATGTATCAGGCCTCCTACCAGCGGTTTCTCTGCTGGTAGGAGGCCTGATGTCATGTCTGGGCCGTGCTTGGGCCGTGACGCTAGAGGTCCTGCCCCTTCCAGAGGCGGGCGGTGACTCGGAACGTGATGAGGAAGGCCCCGACAGCGACGGCGTACACGGGAGCCTCCACCCAGATACCGAGGGCGCTACCCGCGCCCCCGACCACCGCGAACGGAAGTTCGCGGAGGGCGATGTCGATGGTTACGCGGAAGCGTGGCACCATAGTGTCCTCCATGGGTTCCTCCTAGTTGACTCAACAAAAAGGCGCTAATGGAGATCGAAGGCCACCCAGGGCAATGGGTGGCCTTCTCGCTTCCCCGCTAGCGCTCAGAACGATATTGCAGGGGTGTCACGCCGCGCAAATCCCTACATGATTGCGGAATCAGCGCTTCCGCATAGGCGTCGAGTCGGCCGACGCGCTAAGTTGCCGGGACTTCTTTTGAACCCTACTTCCGGCGCACTTTGTTTTCTTGCATCTGTGGGCCTTCTTCTGCGCTAAGGGCCGCCTTCGCGGTGACTGATCGGAAGGCTTCCCGGTCGGACGGCCGACCGGCCGGGCGGGAGGGAGATCGGCCGGGAAAGAGGCCGGGCGGGAGGGCGGCCGGACGGAAGGGAGATCGGCCGGGCGGGCGTCCGGGCAGATGGACGGGTGGATGGCTGTCATCAGGACGTCTCCTTGCTCACTCATCTGCGGTTTCGTCGAAGATTTGCGCCCCGAAGGAACTTTCACGGATGGTGTTACCACTCTAGAAAGTCCGCAACTTCGTCGAAGATTTGCGCCCCGAAGGAACTTTCACGGATGGTGTTACCACTCTAGAAAGTCCGCAACTTCGTCGAAGATTTGCGCCCCGAAGGAACTTTCACGGATGGTGTTACCACTCTAGAAAGTCCGCAACTTCGTCGAAGATTTGCGCCCCGAAGGAACTTTCACGGATGGTGTTACCACTCTAGAAAGTCCGCAACTTCCTCGAGCCTCTGTCCCCTGGAGGAGTCAAGACAGAGGCCACAGCGTTACGCGTACGCTCCTGGCTGGACGGCATCAGGTGCGCGTACACGCGGAGCGTCAGGCCCGGTTCCGAGTGGCCCAGGTACTCGGCGAGGGCCTTGATGTTCTCCCCCGCGTCCAGGAGCACCGAGGCGTAGAAGTGGCGGAGAGCATGCATGCCGTTCTCGCGGGACTCGGCGTACGGCTGGCCCCGCTCGGGCACGGGGATGACGCAGGCCGCAGCCAACGCCGGCTTCCACGCCTCCTCGTTGAGCGACGTCCTCCGGACATGCCCGCCGCGCGGCCCGGTGAAGATGAGCTGCTTGGTCACCGGAGGGCCGTCGGCAACCTTCCACGGCAAGGTGATCTCGACCGGTGGGAACCGCTTCATGTGGGCCCGCAGCGCATCGGCGACAGGGCCAGGAAGCGGCACGTCCCGCAGCTTGCCGCCCTTCGGTGGCGCGAACACGGCCTTGCTGCGGCTCAGCTTCAGTTGCTGGACCACGTGGAGCGTGTCCGACTCGAAGTCGATCGCGTCGACGGCCACGCCCAGGATCTCGCCCTGGCGGAGTCCGCAGCCGCCGCCCAGGTCGACCATGGCTTGGTAGCGCTCGGGCATGGCGGCCCGGACGGCGAAGACCCTCTCGGGCGTCCACGGCACAACGCGCTTGTCGTCGACGGTCGGCGGCCGGACCGACCGAGCAGCACAAGGGTTCCGGGGAAGGTGGCCGTCGTCCACGGCCGCGCTGAGCGCCGCGCGCACGTTGGAGTAGATCGTCCGTGCGTACGACCCCCGGACGCCGTTCTCCTGCAACTGCCGCACCCAGTCCCGGATGTGCGCCGGCTGGAAGGAGCCGAGCGGACGCGAGCCGAGGTAGGGGAAGGCGTGCAGCCGTAGCTGCGACTCCATCGAGGCTTGGGTGTTCGGGTCGGCGCCCTGCGTGGCGACCCAGCGCTCGGCGTACTGCTGGAAGGTGATCCGGGCAGCACGTGGGTCGATGTACTGCCCGCGCGCCATGTCCGCCTCGATGTGCGCCAGCCACTGATCAGCGAGCCGCTTCTGACGGTCGGGGAAGCTCTTGGACTTCTCCGTGCCGTCCGGGCCGACGTAGCGAGCGCGGTAGCGCAGGCCGGATCCGTAGCGCTCGGTCTTGACCTTGCGCACCTTCCCGTCCGGGCCGGTCTCGGTCCGGTACCAGCGGTCCTGAATGTGCCCGGCCATCAGGCGGCAGCCCCTTCCCGCAGGGACTCGACCCAGGCCTGGACGTCCGCAGGGTCGTAGCGCAGGTGCCGGCCGACCCGGAAGCCACGGGGACCGGTGCGCTTGCGGCGCCACTGGTAGCCCGTCTCGACGCTGGGCAGGTCGAACATCGCCACCAGGTCGTCAGGAGTCAGGTACCGCGACGGCAGACCACGCAGCTCGGAAGCCGCTTCCGCGACAGCGAGGCGACGGCTACCCATGGGTGGGTTCTCCTTCCGTTCCGGGAGCGGGTTCGAGGGTTTCGGCGAGCCAGGCTTCGGCGTCGGTGAGGCCGGTCCCGGCGTAGACCCAGTGCGCGAGGACGAGGGTCGTGTCCGGGTCGGTCCCGTCCGCTGACAGGGCCTGTGCACGGCGCCATTCGGCGCGGGAGTCGCGGAGGGCGCCGAGGGTGGTGGAGTAGCGGCGGGACTTGGTGGAGAAGTGGCCCCGGAAGCCGAGCATGTGGGCCCAGGCCCGCAGGCGGAGGTGTTCGAGGTCCTTGCGCGCGCCGAGGGTCCAGGCGGTGCGGATGAGCCGACGGGCGTGGTCGCTGATGTCGAGCTGGGCGAGCTCGGCGAGGAACCTCAGCGGCCGGTCGAGAGCTCCCGTGGCGGTCTCGGCGCCCTTGGTGGCGTACTTGGCGATGTACGCGGCGACGGCCCGCTCGGTCAGCTCCTGGCCGCCGTCGAAGTCGGCCGAGCGGATGGTGCGCACGTCGAGCTGACGGCCGAAGGCGAAGGCGTGGGCCCGGCCGTCGATGACCGGACCGTCCACGCGGGCGGCGGTGGCGGCGGCCCGGATGGCGTCGGTCAGCAGTTCGGCGGTGGCCCAGGCGGGAGGCGGGGTGTCGCCGCCCTCGGGACCGTCGAGGCGGATGACGGCGTGGAAGTGGACGGCCCCGCGCTTCTGGTACTCGGCGACCTTGGCGAAGGACACCCGGGCGTACTCGCGGAAGGTGCGTTGGGTCAGGCCGGCGCGCCTGGCATCGTTCGACGCATACTCGGCACCCCAGGCAGACCGCTGGGTAGCCATCGCTCTCCGCACCATCTCACCGGCGCTCGACTCCGACGCGTCGGACGAAGCGTGGACGTGGCTGTACGAAGAGCGCGCCGAAACCCGCAGAGCCCTGATGCGCTCAGAGCCCTGCACGGTGACCATCACCCATGCCGACGTCTGCATCACCTGGACGATCCGGCCAGTGATCTTCCTGCCCCTCGCACACCGGCAGGACGCCGAACTCCCAGCATGCGCACGAAGCTTCAAGCCCCACCGCGCAGACTGAGTTACAACTTTCTCTACTGGTTCAAGGCGGCTCGCTCCGCTCGCCGCGCGCGGCCCCGGCTCCAGCGCCGGGCCCCGACGCTCCTGTCTCCGCCCCGCTCCGGCCCCGGCTCCGCCGGCCGCGCGGCTGGAGCGAGCACACCTGATGCAGTGGACGGTAGCCCGCTGTGGCTGGGGCCGGTCGGCTCCACGGCTTTAGGCAGCCACCATGGGGCGAGCCTCGAAGATCATGGCCCCAACGTCGTGCTTTACCGGGCAGGTCCACAGACTGCCCGACTCGCCGGAAGCTTACGGGGCCATGATCTCTCGCCCCATGGCAGCTCCCGCCCAAAGCCGGTTCACCGACCGCGTTGCCAGGCTGCCCCATGTAGGACGTTCTGTTAATCGATGTCCCGCCTAGGTGCTGGTACGCCAGGATGCCGCTATGGCAGAACGCAGGGACGTTGAGTTGTACCGTCGCGACTGGGAGATGAGGCCAGATCAGAAGGAACTTGATCTGGCGCTGGGCTTCATGGTCCGGCAAGCAGCGATGTTGGAGTTCTTCCTGCATCAGACGATTCGCCGCCTGGTAGACGGGCGGTACGCGATCCTCGTGACGGCCGGCATGCAGGCGTCTGCCGTGCTTGATGCCGTCAAGCGCATCATCGACGTAGGGGCCGTCTCGGACGAAGCGGCTCAGGAGATGGCCGACATCTCGGGCAAGTGCCGCACTGCGTTTAGGGAGCGGAACAAGTACGTCCATGGCCTCTGTGTGACCGGAACGGAGAGCAGCGAGGTGTGGACGAACAACCGTAAGAACGGAGGGATAGATCAGCACCCGCTAGAGGCAGACAGGCTGATGGCGCTAGGGGCGGACTTCGCCCGGCTGAGCTCGCAAGTGACTGAGTGGTACCGGCTCCGTCTTGAAGGCCACCCGAGGCGGCACAGCCGACCGTCAGCGCCGCAAGAGGAAGCGCCGGAGTGAGCGTGGAGCCAGCCTGTCAAGACGGCAGGTGGCGGTTGACATCGATGGCCGACATCAACAGGCACGGACACTGGCGACCAACGCCGAACCTCGCCGGACGATCAGCCGAGGACGCCCACGGGTTGACTGATGTCGCCGAGTCCCCATGATCGACCTGACAAGGATGAGGACAGACCGCAAGACTCATGCCCGGAGGGGCGTCGTCCCCGTCGATGGACGACGCCTCTCCGGCTTTACTTGGCCATTGAGAATCCGTCGACCTGGCAGGCCCAATCACCCTGGTCGGACGATCAACACACCACGTCTTTAATGGATCACCTGTTCGATATAAAATGGGATCGAAAGGTGCAGCTCGCTTGACGCCTTGTGCGTCATCGGGTTGCATGGCTAGTGGCCAGTGAAAAGGGGTCCAGGGGACCTCTTCCCGTTTCGGGATAGCTGGCCTCTTACTTTGCCAGCCCCCACGGCTTGAACGTTGACTTCAGCGTGGGTTCGATGCTGGACGTGTACCAGGGGCACTTGCGGTCTTCCAGCACTCTCTGTGTGGCCCACAGAGCATAGTCGGCAACCTGAACGCCCCAGGAAGTTGCCGCGTTCCAGACACACAGAACGATCTCCCGGTCGGTCGCCGACTGCTGGCAAACGTCCGCGAGGGCATGCCGGGCGCTCCCTTCCTTCTTGTTGGTCGTCAGGGAAGCTGCAATGACGTAGACAGTGTCACCCGGCGAGCTGACTCGTTGCACGATCTCTTTGAAGTGCAAGTACCAGGCCAGCTTATAGAGCCGCATGGGGCCGGCTGCGCGGACATAGGGGTACGCGTTCTGCTTCGCCAGGAACGTCGTGTCGAAGCGTGGAGCCTGGGACTCAATGAGCTCAAAGACCTCGCTCCGGGTCGCATGGGAGTCATTCTTCGCGTGCAGGCCCTGCGGCAGCGAGACACCTCGTCGCTCCAACTGGCACCTCAACTGGAGTCCCTCCCAAAGCGAGTGGCCGTGGTCCCCCTCGAAGACGGCGGTTCCGAAGCCAAAGTACCTACTTGCGCCAGGGGATCCCGACATGTCTAGGTCGCCTGTCTCGTCGGCGTACATGTAGATCTCGGCCACGGACAACCTCCGTCCTTCTACTCCCGGTTCGCCTCGGAGTGGGCATCTGTTGCCTGCAACTCCGTTCATACGAAGATATGTTGGCACGCCTCAGTGGCACTTTGAGCGCGCAATGGCCGCATCTGTCCACGTAGAGTGGACGTGTGGACGAGGTAGCTGGCAAAAGTTCATTGATCAAGAAAACGGCAGAAACACACTTCGACCCTGCGCGACCGTGGCCATGGGTCTCGTACGACGATCCCGCCTGGCCCCTTGAACCTTGGGTCGCCATGAACGAAGAGGATCTTGCCGATGCGGCCGTCCGGTTCGGGATTTGGTACTTGCGCGGGGGCATAGAGGGAATGACCACGCTGAGGGCGACTTCCCTGTTCGAGGATGCTGTACGTCGAGTAGTCCCAGACGTCGTGGCTGAGGCTCGTACCCGGCGCTATTCCTGGGGGCGTATCGCCCAGTGTTTCGGTGTGGGACGAACAGCAGCCCAGAAGCGCTTCGGCCAGCACCCAGATGCCCTCAGGGCGCAGGCGCTAGAAGACCAGTACCGCTGGATGGCTGAGTACCTCTACGCCGCCGAGCGCGACGCCCGAAGCGCGTACCCCGACACGGCCGAGGTTGCAGCGACGCGCGAACGGTGCATCCGCCGCCGCAGGGGGCATGTCCTGGACCCACTGGACAGCCTGCCCAAGGTCGTATCGCGGAAGCGACGGGCAGGCCGAACGGACATTGACGACGCCTGATCATTCGGACCAGCACTCGGCCACGCTACGCATGAGACTTCCATGTGCCATAACAGCGCCAGACAGAGCTGGTCACAAGGGGAACTACAACTGCTGGCAGGCGCCGAAGCGAGCGGACTCCGACAGCGGCAGGGCTGTAACGCCGGCGCGTTGAGTAGGCCGTGCACACTGCGGGCCCGGACGGGGTGACGCCTCTAGGACGGGTGATTTTGCGAGGTGAGAGGGGAATGCAGCTCAGGGGGTAGCCAAGCCAGGGGAGGGCGAGCAGGTGGCGCAGCGCGGCAGAGATCGAGGTAGCGAGTACCAGCATCAGCAAGCTCTCCGGCGGGCCCAGGAGCAACGGGCGCGGCAAGCGGAGCGGGAACGCAAGGCCGCTGAGGCGGCCAGCAAACGGCAGGAACGCGAGCGGAAGGCCGCGTATCAGGAGCAGCAGGCCGAACAGGCGCAGGTGCGCACGATCGGAGTCGAGCACGAGGTCAAGCAGCTGGGGCAGTTGCTCCGTGACGCGTTGGTCGGCGATCCGCCAACGACCTTTGAGCGCCGGCGGAGGACGCACACGCCAAGAGAGTTAGACGAGCGTCCTTGGTCTCGTCGGGAACCTTCCCCCCGTTGGGAGGAGTTCGCACCACCGGAGCCCGGTGGTCTGGCTGCTGTTCTGGGCCTTGGCAGGAAGCGCTATGAAGCTGAGGTTGCCGCGGCGCGTGTGCGGTTCGGCGAGGCACAAGAACGCCACAGCCGAGCAGAAGAGAAGCGGCTGGCAACACTGGAGCGGAAGCGTGCCGAGCACCGCCAGGCCGAAGCGCAAGCTCTTGACGAGGTGGTCACCTTCAACCGGAAGTTGGACGAGGAGCGCGAGGCTTACAGGGCCGGGGAGCCCACGGCGGTCGAGGCTCATCTTGGGGCCGTTCTGGATGCATCGGAGTATCCACTGGGCTTCCCGCACGAGCATCGAATCGCCTTTCGCCCTGCCACCGGTGATGTACTCGTTGAGATCCACTTGCCTCCGGAGGCGATCGTTCCTACCGTGCGGGGCTACCGGTACGTGAAGAACCGAGACGAGACGACAGTGCTGCCTCGTCCGGAGAAGGAGCGCAAGGAGATCTACGCCTCCGTCCTGGCGCAAGTCGCTCTACGGACAGTCCACGAGGTCCTGACGAGTGATCCGGACCGGATCGTCAATGGCGTGATCCTGAATGGTCATGTGAAAACCATTGACCGGGCCACGGGCCAGGAGGTCTCACCCTGTCTGGTGACGCTCAGCGCCAGCAGGGAGCAGTTCGGGAAGCTTCGTCTCAGTCAGGTTGATCCAGCGCAGTGCCTCAGAGGGCTCAATGCCCTGGTGTCTCCCAACCCCTACGATCTCGAACCGATTCGTCCCATCGTCGAGTTCAACCTGTCCAAGTACAGACTGATGGACAGCATGGATGTAGTCGCCGGCCTAGACAGCAGGCCCGTGCTGGTGAAGCTGACGCCCACCGAGTTCGAGCACCTGATTCGCCAACTGTTTGAGGCGATCGGCATGGAGGCCTGGAACACCCAGGCGTCCAAAGACGAGGGCGTTGATGCAGTCGCCGTCAGCAAGGACCCCGTCTTCAACGGTGAGTGCATCATTCAGGCGAAGCGCTACAGCAAGCTGGTCGGTGTTGAGTCCGTCCAGGCGCTCGCCGGCGTGGTGGAGCACAAGCGTGCTGCCAAGGGGGTCCTGATCACCACATCGTGGTTCGGCAGGGCCAGCCACGACTTTGCCCGCCAGCATGGCCGGCTCCAGCTCATCGAAGGGCCGGAACTGAAGTACCTGATCAAGGAACACCTTGGCAAGGATGTGATTCCTGGCCCGGTCCCCCCGAAGAGGCGCCCCTCACGCTGAGACCGCCGGGCGGCCCCTCCAGGCCGGGGATCTGGGCCGTCCCTGGGCCGTCCGAGGTCGCTCGACAGTGGCCAATGACGACCAACGTCGACCACCAGGCGCGCGTTTGTACTGTCCCTGACCAGTAAAAACCCAGCTCACCAAGATGCCCGGCAAGAACCAGGGCAAGAAGAAGTAGCACGACCTGAACGAGCCCCCTGCCTGCGGTTTCTCCGCGAGCAGGGGGCTCGTTGCTGTCCTGGGCCTGCTCGAGGCCCGGGCGGTCCTAGAAGCCGTCCTGCTCGATCAGTGAGCCGTCGGGACCCATTCTGTAGACCCGCGGTGGCCCCATCGCCTCCATCAGCCGCCGCCGCTCGGCCTCCTTCTCCGCGGGATCGAGGTCGTCCGGGTCCCGCACGAGGAAGCCATGGAGTTCGATGCTCTCCGCCTCGACGTCCTCAAGCTCGGGAAGCCCCTCCTGGATGAAGCCGCAGAGCGCGCGCAGCGCGTCCTCGGCGAGCTCCAGAGGATGGAACGGCAGGGCGTACGGCTCCCCTTCCTCACCCGGCCAGGGAACGACGTCCGCCGGACGCTGCCCGGCCCAGTAGGGAAGCTCGAAGGGCAGCGGTTCCCCGATGTTCTCGATGATCCCGTGGTCGGGGGACACGCTCAGGGACCGGACGAGCCGCCCGTCCTCCCAGACGGCGAAGGCGAGCCAGTCGACCACGCTGTGCATGGCGTGCAGGACCAGCCGGCGGCCGGCGCTCGCCGCGACGAGATGTTCCGGGAGCTTCGACGGGGCATCGATCATCACGCGCCGATCGCAGACGATCTCGACGCCCGGCCAGCTCGCGGCATAAGCCGTTCCGTCGGAGGGATAGACGCCTTCGTAGAGGTCCGAGCCCTCGCACTCCTCGATGTCGCAGCCCGGGTTGAGACGCCGCATCATCGCCGATGTCCGCTCCCGGTCCGCCGTTCCCACGTGCCGCAGCAGGTCCGGCACATCGCCGTCGGCGTACACGATCAGACCGGTCTTCGCTCCCAAAGCCCCTCCCCGGACGCGCTCGATGGTGCCCGCAACGTACCCCCTCCCTCCGACAACACGGGCCGCCGAGCGGCGGTCGGCACCACGTACGACGAGGGCCCCGTCCGCGAACGGACGGGGCCCTCGTCGTACGTGTGCGACTCAGCCGCAGCAGCCACCGCACTGGCAGGGAGCGCCGGACTGGCAGCCGCAACCGCAGCCGGAGCCGCAGCCGCAGGCGCCGAGGACGGGCAGGTGGACCGCTTCGCGCGGGGCTTCCTGCCGGGGGTCGGGGGTGGGGGATTCGGCCATGGGTCCCTCCTCAGGGGCGTACGGAAATGCCGCCACGCCCATTGCAGTCCCGCCCGGCCGGGCGCATCAACGGCGCATGCGCGCAAGCGCCCCCCGTACGCCCCCTCGGCGCTGTTATGCGCCCTCCACCGTCGTCTGCTGCTGGATCTCGTCGGCGTGCTCTCCCGTCACCAGGTAGACCACACGCTTGGCCACCGACACCGCGTGGTCCGCGAACCGCTCGTAGTAGCGGCCGAGCAGCGTCACGTCGACCGCCGTCTCGATGCCGTGCTTCCAGCGGTCGTCCATCAGGTGCTGGAAGAGCGTGCGGTGCAGCAGGTCCATCTCGTCGTCGTCCTGCTCCAGCTGGAGCGCCAGGTCGACGTCCTTGGTGATGATGACCTCCGCCGCCTTCGCCATCAGGCGCTGGGCCAGCTGTCCCATCTGCAGGATCGTGGCGTGCAGGTCGTTCGGCACGGCACGGTCCGGGAAGCGCAGCCGCGCCAGCTTGGCCACGTGCTGGGCCAGGTCGCCGGAGCGCTCCAGGTCGGCGCTCATCCGCAGCGAGGTGACCACGATCCGCAGATCCGTGGCGACCGGCTGCTGCCGCGCCAGCAGGGCGATCGCCCGTGCCTCCAGGTCGTGCTGCAGATCGTCGACCTTCTGGTCGCCGGCGATCACGTTCTCTGCGAGCTTGAGATCGGCGTCGAGCATGGCCGTGGTGGCGCGCCCGATCGCCGACCCGACCAGCCGGGCCATTTCGACCAGGCCCTCGCCGATCGAGTCCAGTTCCTCGTGGTACGCGTCCCGCATGGTGTCCCTCTCTTGATACGACCGGGGTCCGGGTGGGGCTCGAACCCCCACGCTCCCACGTTCCGGTGGGCAGGAGTCCGACGGCTCCATCCCAAATGAACCAGCACTTTCCCCTTGGTGAACTCTGAGCGACGAGTGTTCGAGGTGCCACCCGTTTGGCTGGGAGAGTGCCCCGGGACCCGCATAACCTGAATGCATGGACGTGAACGCGGCGGTTGCCGCAGCAGCAGCGATCGCCGGTCTGTGCACCGGTGTCATCGCCGTGCTGGCGTTCCGCTGGAGCGAGCGCGAACAGAAGCGGCCCACCCGTACGTCGCTCCACACCGATGCCGTGCTCCCGCCCGGCGTCGACACGGTCCTGTCGGTGCTCCGCAGTTCCGCGGTCGTCCTCGACGAGTCGGACTCCGTCGTCAAGGCCAGCTCCGCGGCGTACGCCCTCGGCCTGGTCCGCGGCGGCAAGCTCGCCGTCGAACCGATGCTGCACATGGCCCGCGACACCCGGCGGGACGGGGAGATACGGCAGGTCGAGCTCGACCTGCCGCGCCGCGGCACCGGTCGCGGCGAGGCGCTGGCCGTCTCCGCCCGCGTCGCGCCCCTCGGATCGCGACTGGTCCTGCTGCTGGTCGAGGACCTGACGGAGGCACGCCGCATAGAGGCCGTACGGCGCGACTTCGTCGCCAACGTCAGCCATGAGCTCAAGACCCCCGTCGGGGCGCTCTCCCTGCTCTCCGAGGCTGTCATGGACGCCTCCGACGACCCCGAGGCGGTCACCCGCTTCGCCGGCCGGATGCAGATCGAGGCGACCCGGCTCACCAACCTCGTGCAGGAGCTCATCGACCTCTCCCGGGTGCAGAACGACGACCCGCTCGAGGATTCAGAGCCCGTGCGGGTGGAGGAACTGGTCGCGGAGGCGATCGACCGCTCCCGGCAGACCGCGTCCGCCAAACAGATCACCATGGCCGCCGGAGCCGCGCCCGACCTGCGGATCTGGGGGAACCGTGGCAAGCTCGCAGCCGCTCTCGGCAATCTCGTCGAGAACGCCGTCAACTACTCACCGGCCCGTACCCGCGTCGGCATCTCCGCCCGCCGTGTCTCGGCCCCGGGCGGGGACCTGATCGAGATCGCCGTGACCGACCAGGGCATCGGCATCTCCGAGAAGGACCGCGAGCGGATCTTCGAACGGTTCTACCGGGTCGACCCCGCCCGTTCCCGCGCCACCGGGGGCACCGGCCTGGGGCTGGCCATCGTCAAGCACGTGGCCGCCTCGCACGGCGGGGAGGTCACGGTCTGGAGCTCCGAGGGACAGGGCTCCACCTTCACGCTGCGCCTGCCGGAGGCGGGCGCGGCGAAAGAACGCGCAACCAGTGGCCAGGATCGCGTCGAAGAGGACGACGACCGGCCTTACGACACCGATCCGAACACCGAAATTCCTGCCCCGGAGGTCCTTCCGTGACCCGAGTGCTCGTCGTCGAGGATGAGGAATCCTTCAGCGACGCCCTGTCCTACATGCTCCGCAAGGAGGGCTTCGAGGTCGCTGTGGCGACCACGGGCCCGGACGGACTCGACGAGTTCGAACGCAACGGAGCCGACCTGGTGCTCCTCGACCTGATGCTGCCCGGCCTGCCCGGCACCGAGGTGTGCCGCCAGCTGCGGGGCCGCTCGAACGTGCCCGTGATCATGGTGACCGCCAAGGACAGCGAGATCGACAAGGTCGTCGGACTGGAGATAGGAGCCGACGACTACGTCACCAAGCCCTTCTCCTCGCGCGAGCTGGTCGCCCGTATCCGCGCGGTGCTCCGCCGCCGGGGCGAGCCGGAGGAGGTCACGCCGGCGGCCCTGGAGGCCGGGCCGGTCCGCATGGACGTGGACCGTCACGTGGTGACCGTCTCCGGCGGCAAGGTGGACCTGCCGCTCAAGGAGTTCGACCTGCTCGAGATGCTGCTGCGCAACGCGGGCCGCGTGCTGACCCGTATGCAGCTGATCGACCGGGTGTGGGGCGCGGACTACGTGGGGGACACCAAGACCCTCGACGTCCATGTGAAGCGGCTTCGCGCCAAGATCGAGCCCGACCCGGGCGCGCCGCGCTATCTGGTGACGGTCCGCGGGCTGGGCTACAAGTTCGAGCCGTAGCAGTCCGGCGGGCCGCCTGCCCGCCGTACCCACAGCGAAGGGGCGCCCGCCGGATTCCGGCGGGCGCCCCTTCGGCGTTCGTGTGCGGGGGTCAGTGGCCCGCGCTGTGCGAGGCGGACGCCGAGTCGGTCGGCAGCTCGGGCTCGCTGCCGGCCGCCTCCGTGTCGCCCTCCGGAGCCTCGGGGGAGGCCGGGCTGCCGGTGGGGCTGCCGGTGGGCGTGCCGGACGGGCTGCCGGAGGGGGACTTGGTCGGCGCGGCGGGCGACGGCTTCGGCATCTCGGTCGGGCCGAAGCCCTTGAAGTAGTTCGTCGCCGGGACGACCAGTGCCCGCAGCTTGACGTCGCCCGTCTCGCTGAACCGGAAGACGACCTCGCGCATCGAGCCGTCGTTCATCTCCTGGTTGCCGTTCTCGATCACGGCGGAGGCGTTGTCCTTGCCGCCGATGATGACGCGGCCCTGTGCGGGGACGGTGACGGCCTTGGAGCCCTTGGCGGGGGTCAGCTTCACCTTGGCGTCGGAGCCGGGCAGCGTGATCGACTCGAGGGTCTGCGGCTTCACGCCCTCGTTGAAGATCGTCAGGGCCACCACGGCGGGGCCCTTCACGTCCGGCTTCGGCTGCGTGATGACGTTCACGTTCTGCAGCTTCAGGTTGTCGACCGAGGTGGCCGCGTTGTCCGGCCTGACCTGGAGGGTCTGCGCGTCGTTGCCCGCACCGCAGGCGGAGAGCGAGGCGATCGAGAAGACGATGGCAGCGCCGGCGAGGGCACCGCGTCGAAGGCTGCTGCTCACGGCGGCGCTTCTCCTTCTACGTACGGACGGGGTGGTGGCGGCTGCCACCGGCTAAGGGCGTGTCAGCTCGCGCTCAGGTTACCGAGCCGCCGATCACGTCCCGCACCCGACCCGCCCTTTGCCGGTACCGGAGGAGAAGGACGCGCCCGGGCGACCGTCTGCGGATGCCGGCGCGCGACCCGGTGAGTGTCCTGATGAAGTGCCCCCGATCAGGTGTTCCGATCGTCCGCCGACCGGCCCGTTCACATAACCGTGGTGATCAATTTCCCGGGGCGTCACACATTCCTTGCGAATAGCCGCGGTGATCAATTCCGGATTCTCCGGCGCGTCCGTCCGTACGGGTGAGCGGCGGCCGAACGGAGTACGGGAAGTTCACCGTCAAGAATCCGGCAAATCGGGACGTTCAGCCTCTTCGGAGGGGGGTACGCGGTCTGTGACGCGCGTGTTTCTGTCCGCCCGCGCAGCGGCTCCGACCTGCGAATACCGCACTCCGGAAGCCGCCCGCAGCACGTTCCTGTCTCGGTTGTCAAGCCCCGAGATATGCCCTGACCTGCGAAAACGCCATTCAGAAGAAGCCGTATCCGTGTTACCCTGGATAGCCACGGAAGGGGTACCTGTCACATGACGTTCAAGGTTGGCGACACCGTGGTCTATCCCCATCACGGGGCCGCGCTGATCGAGGCCATCGAAACTCGCCAGATCAAAGGCGTGGACAAGACCTACTTGGTGCTCAAGGTCGCCCAGGGTGACCTGACGGTTCGCGTGCCAGCGGACAATGCGGAGTTCGTCGGCGTACGCGATGTGGTCGGCCAGGACGGACTGGACCGGGTCTTCGAGGTGCTTCGTGCACCGTACGCCGAAGAGCCGACGAACTGGTCCCGTCGCTACAAGGCAAATCTCGAGAAGCTCGCCTCCGGCGATGTCATCAAGGTCGCCGAAGTAGTGCGCGACCTGTGGCGTCGCGAGCGCGAGCGTGGGCTTTCCGCAGGTGAGAAGCGGATGCTCGCAAAGGCGCGCCAGATCCTGGTGAGCGAGCTCGCCCTCGCGGAGAACACCAATGAGGACAAGGCCGAGGCTCTGCTCGACGAGGTCCTCGCGTCCTGACGCACAATAATGCCGCGGTGCCCGCTGGCACGCTGTGAAATCACCCTCCGTGAAATCCAGCCTGCCGCCGGGCGCTGCGGCATGTGTATGAAAGGTCGCAGCTGCAGGGTCGTAACTTTCTGACGGTCGCGGCCGTCGTCGTCGTCCGACGTGGCGTGCCGGGCCTCGGCGGCTGGCGCAGACCAGTGGTCACGGAAGGGCCCGTCAAGGCGTCGTGCCCGGCACGCTGTGGCCATACCCATGTCGGCTGAGGAAACAAACCTGCCGGAGTGCAACCGATGTCAGACGTATCGCGCCACCACCGCACCGCGGCCGTGATCCCGGCCGCCGGCCGGGGTGTGCGGCTCGGTCCCGGCGCACCGAAGGCGCTCCGCGCGCTGAACGGCACGCCCATGCTCGTCCACGCCGTGCGCGCCATGGCGGCGTCCCGGGCCGTCTCGCTGGTCGTGGTGGTCGCGCCGCCCGACGGCGCCCCCGAGGTGAAGCGGCTCCTCGACGCGCACTCCCTGCCCGAGAGGACGGACTACCTCGTCGTACCCGGCGGTGACACACGCCAGGAGTCCGTACGCCTCGGTCTCGAGGCGCTGCCCGAGGACATCGGGACCGTCCTGGTGCACGACGCGGCCCGCCCGCTGGTGCCCGTGGAGACGGTCGACTCCGTCATCGAGGCCGTACGTGACGGCGCTCCCGCCGTCGTGCCCGCCCTGCCTCTCGCGGACACCGTCAAGCAGGTCGGACCTGCCGGCAAGGACGAGCCGGAGCCCGTCGTCGCCACTCCCGACCGGGCGGCTCTGCGCGCCGTGCAGACGCCCCAGGGCTTCGACCGCGACACCCTCGTGCGCGCGCACGCGACGGTCACCGACAACGTCACCGACGACGCGAGCATGGTCGAGCAGCTGAGCCTGCCGGTCGTCGTCGTCCCGGGGCACGAGGAGGCCTTCAAGGTGACCCGGCCGCTCGATCTCGTACTGGCCGAGGCCGTACTCGCCAGGAGGAGGGCCACCGATGGCTTCTGAGGAGCTCCGGTTGCCGCAGGTCGGCATCGGCACCGATGTGCACGCCTTCGAGAAGGGGCGCGAGCTGTGGTGCGCCGGCCTGCTCTGGGAGGGCCCCGAGAGCGACGGCTACGGCCTCGCGGGGCACTCCGACGGTGACGTCGCCGCGCACGCCGCCTGCGACGCCCTCTTCTCCGCCGCCGGCATCGGTGACCTCGGCGCGCACTTCGGCACCTCGCGGCCCGAGTGGTCCGGCGCCTCCGGGGTCGCCCTGCTCTCGGAGGCGGCGCGGATCGTGCGTGCCGCCGGTTTCGAGATCGGCAATGTCTCCGTTCAGGTGATCGGCGTCCGCCCCAAGATCGGCAAGCGCCGCGACGAGGCGCAGAAGGCACTGTCCGCCGCGGTGGGCGCGCCGGTCGCGGTCTCGGGGACCACCACCGACGGTCTCGGCCTGACCGGACGGGCGGAAGGGCTCGCCGCCATAGCGACCGCGCTCGTGGTCCGGACGGGGTGACGGGCGGGGCGCGGGTGTGGTCGGTGTCACCTTGATGTCACGTCATGGCAGGAAACGGTCGCGAGGCACTACCACGCGCCCACTACCCTTGTTGCGTGACCATTCGCCTGTACGACACCAGCGCCCGGCAGATCCGTGACTTCGCCCCTCTCGTGCCGGGTTGCGTCTCGATCTACCTGTGCGGTGCCACTGTGCAGGCCGCCCCGCACATCGGGCACATCCGGTCCGGACTGAACTTCGACATCATGCGCCGCTGGTTCGAGTACCGCGGCTACGACGTCACGTTCATCCGGAACGTGACCGACATCGACGACAAGATCATCGCCAAGTCGGCCGACCAGGGCCGCCCTTGGTGGTCCATCGGCTACGAGAACGAGCGCGCCTTCAACGACGGCTACGAGGCACTCGGCTGCCTCCCGCCCACCTACGAACCGCGCGCCACCGGCCATGTCACCGAGATGGTCGAGATGATGCGCGGCCTGATCGAGCGCGGCCACGCCTACGAGGCCGACGGCAGCGTCTACTTCGACGTGCGGTCCTTCCCCGAGTACCTGGCGCTGTCCAACCAGGACATCGACGACCTTCGCCAGCCGGACGAGGGGGTCTCGGGCAAGCGCGACCCGCGTGACTTCGCCATGTGGAAGTCCACCAAGCCGGGCGAGCCCTCCTGGGAGACCCCGTGGGGCCGCGGCCGGCCGGGCTGGCACCTGGAGTGCTCGGCGATGGCGCACAAGTACCTCGGTGAGGCCTTCGACATCCACGGCGGCGGTCTCGACCTGATCTTCCCCCACCACGAGAACGAGATCGCCCAGGCCAAGGCCTACGGCGACGCCTTCGCCTCGTACTGGGTGCACAACGCCTGGGTCACCATGAGCGGCGAGAAGATGTCGAAGTCGCTCGGCAACTCGGTGCTCGTCGCCGAGATGGTGAAGAACTGGCGCCCCATCGTCCTGCGCTACTACCTCGGCACCCCGCACTACCGCTCGATGATCGAGTACAGCGAGGAGGCCCTGCGCGAGGCCGAGTCGGCGTTCGCGCGGATCGAGGGCTTCGTCCAGCGGGTCGTCGAGAAGGCCGGGCCGGTCGCGCCCGCCGCAGAGGTGCCGCTCGCGTTCGCCGAGGCCATGGACGACGACCTGGGCGTACCGCAGGCCCTCGCGATCATCCACACCACGGTCCGGCAGGGAAACAGCGCGCTGGCCGCCGACGACAAGGAAGCCGCCGTGGCACGCCTCGCCGAGGTCCGTGCCATGCTGGGAGTCCTCGGCCTGGACCCGCTCGACCCGCACTGGGTGGGTGAGGCCGACCGCGGCGAAGACCTGCACGGGGTCGTCGACACGCTCGTCAGGCTCGTGCTCCAGCAGCGCGAGTCGGCCAGGTCCCGCAAGGACTGGGCGACGGCGGACGCCATCCGCGACCAGCTGAACCAGTCCGGACTCGTCATCGAGGACGGTCCCGACGGACCGCGCTGGACACTCGGACCGCGCTGAGCACCGGGCACATGTGCCGCCCGGTGTTCCGGGCGGCACACTTTCACTTAACGACGCGATCCAGAGGAACTAAAAGTCATGGCCGGGAACAGCCAGCGCAGGAACCGCCGCACGTCCAACAAGAAGGGCGCGCAGGTCGGCAGCGGTGGCCAGCGTCGCCGCGGTCTCGAGGGCAAGGGCCCGACGCCGCCCGCCTCCGCCCGTAAGGGCCACAAGAAGAACCGGGTGGCCAACGCGCAGGCGAGGAAGGCCGCCACCCGCAGGCCCGTGGCCCGCCGCGGCGGCAAGGGCACCTCCGAGATGGTCGTCGGCCGCAACCCGGTCTTCGAGGCGCTGCGCGACGGCGTGCCGGCCTCCACGCTCTACGTCCAGCAGTTCATCGACAACGACGAGCGGGTGCGCGAGGCGCTCCAGCTCGCCACCGGACGCGGCAACATCAACATCATGGAGGCGCCGCGCCCCGAGCTCGACCGGCTGACGAACGGGCTCAACCACCAGGGCCTGGTGCTCCAGGTCCCGCCGTACGAGTACGCGCACCCGGAGGACCTCGCCGCCGCGGCGTTCGACGACGGTGAGGACCCGCTGATCGTCGCCCTCGACGGTGTCACCGACCCCCGCAACCTGGGCGCCGTCGTCCGCTCCGTCTCGGCCTTCGGCGGCCACGGCGTGGTCGTCCCCGAGCGCCGCGCCGCGGGCATGACCGCGGGCGCGTGGAAGACCTCCGCAGGCACCGCCGCCCGTACGCCGGTCGCGCGGGCCACCAACCTGACGCGCGCCCTGGAGTCGTACCAGAAGGCCGGTCTGACCGTCGTGGGCCTGGCCGCCGACGGAGAGACCGAGGTCGGGGACCTCGAGGCTCTCGGCGGACCGCTGGTCATCGTGGTGGGCAGCGAGGGCAAGGGCCTGTCCCGTCTCGTCGGCGAGACCTGCGACTACCTGGTCCGCATCCCCATGCCGGGTGGCGCGGAGTCCCTCAACGCGGGTGTCGCGGCCGGTGTCGTGCTGTACGAGGCGGCCAAGCGGCGCGCCTGAGGACCGTATCGGGCCGTTTTCGGACGGCCAGGGGCGCAAACCGGTCGATAAGGAGCGCTTGACGGGTCTCGGACAGATCGGGCCCGTCACGGCCGTGCCCTAAACACACATCACTCGGTTAGATGAGTGTGGACACCAGAACGCCCCGGTCCGGGTTCGATGATCAGCCTGCGTTGAGCATGGTGAAGGTGGACTGCGATCCCGCGCAGGTCATCGTCAGCCACGCCAGTTTCCGGGTGCAGCTCGCCCGGAGCCCGCGCCCCGCACGTGCCCTGGCGGACACCGCGCGTCTCGGCCCGCTCGCCGGAGCCGGCGCCGCGGGACGGCCGCGCAGAGCGCCCGTCGTATGGAGCGGCAGGTCGGCTCCCGGGGACTCCGGGGCGACCGGGCTGCTGCAGGCCGTACGCAACTCCACCCTCGAGCACGAGGCCTACAGCGCGGGCGCGACCCAGGTCATGCCCCGCGTCGACATCGACGAGACCGTGGCGACCCCCACGGTCCCCGCCCCCGGCGGCCCCGGCCGGGACAGGCCGCTGCTGCCCCCCATGCGGCAGGCGGTCGGCGCCTACGACTCCTACGACACCGGCCCGTCCCGCGACGAGCAGCCGTACGACGCGGGGACGTACGAGGTCGAGGCGTACGACGACGAGGGCTTCGACAGGGAACGGGCGGAGCGCCGCTCCCCGCAGCGCCACGGCGCGGACTCCGTGCGGCACGCCTACTACCCCGGCCGCCGGATGAACCTCGGCGTGGTGCTGCTGCCGCTGCGGGTGCTCCTCGGCCTCATCTCCGTCTACGCCGGCATGGGCAAGCTCTGCGACCCCGTCTACTTCGACGGCGGCGACCGCGGGTCCATGGTCAAGTGGCTCAATGCCCTGAACCCGTGGGCGCTCGGCGAGCCGATGCGTGACTTCGCCGTCGCCCACCCGGTCGGCTCCGGCCTCACCGTCGCCTTCCTCCAGGTCATCGTCGGCGTCCTCACCGTCCTCGGACTGTGGCAGCGCGTCGCGGCGGTCATCGGCGCACTTCTCTCCGCGGCGCTGATCATGACCGTGAGCTGGCGCTCGGTCCCCGTGTACGAGACGCCGGACCTCATCTACCTGGCGGCGTGGTCGCCGCTGATCATCGCCGGCGCCCCCGTCTACTCGATCGACGGCCGTCTCGCCGGCGAGGCGTGGCGCACCCTCGGACCCCGCTCCGAACTGTGGGACCTCCGCCGGCGCGTGCTGCGCCGCGGCGGCCTCGTCGCCGCGGTCGTCGTCGGACTCACGATGCTCGTGGGCTCGGTCCTCGGCGGCGCCGTCCGCTCGAACGACATGGTCACCGTGCCCGGCCCGAACCAGAACCCGACCAACTACCTGCCCGGCGCCCCGCTGCCCGAGGAGTCGGCGAGCGGGTCCGGCTCTCCGCGCCCGCGCAAGGACAAGCCCTCCCCGTCCGCCAGCCGGCCCACCGAGAAGCCCAAGGAGGCGGCGTCCACGCCGCCGCAGGAGAGCGTGCGGGAGAGCGGCCAGGTCGCCGGTACGCCCAGCGAGACGCAGGACAGCGGCGGGCAGTCGCCCAGCGGCTCCCGGCCCGCCCCTCCGCCGTCCTCCGGCACCACGGGGCCGACCTCGACCGGCGGCAGCAGCTCGGGCGGTACCACCGGCGGCGGGTCGGGCGACGGCTCCGACGGCGGCAGCGGCGGCTCCGACGGGGGCGGCGGTGTGATCGGCGGCCTGCTGGGCTGAGCGCCCGTTCCCGTCCGCGGAACAACGAAGGGGCGGTCACCGGATCCATCCGGTGACCGCCCCTTCGTCCGTGCCACGTGAAGCGCGGGCGGCAAGCGCGGGCGGGAAGGGCGGAGCGCGTAGGGTCAACGCACCTGGGTGGAAAGCTCCTTGGCGGCCTCCGTCAGGTCCTTCGCCGTGTCGATCGCCCGCCAGTAGGCCCCGTTCGGCAACGGGAACCCGGCCAGCCGGCGCTCACGCGCCAGCCGGGGGAACGTCGTCCGCTCGTGGTCGCCCACATCGGGCAGGAGGCCCGTGAACTCGGCGGAGAAGACGTACACGCCCGCGTTGATCAGGTACGGCGACGGCGGTGACTCGATGAAGTCCGTGATGTGCCCGAAGGCGTCCGTCTCGACAGCACCCCAGGGGATGCGCGGACGCGCGAGCGCGAGGGTCGCCGCGGCGTCGCGTTCGGCGTGGAAGGCGGCCATCTCGCGCAGCGAGAAGCGGGTCCAGATGTCGCCGTTGGTCGCGTACCAGGGCTGATCGGGATGCGGCAGGGCGGCCGCGGCGTACTTCAGGCCGCCACCGCGGCCCAGCGGCTCCGTCTCGACGACGGTCTTGACGCGCAGGGGCAGCACCGCGCTGTCCAGCCACTCCTGGAGGACCTCCGCGAGGTGGCCGCAGGACACCACGACGTCGGTCACGCCCTCCTCGGCCAGCCAGGCAAGCTGGTGACCGATGATCGGGGTGCCGGTCCCCGGGATCTCGACCATCGGCTTGGGGCGGTCGTCGGTGTACGGGCGCAGCCGAGAGCCCTGGCCGCCCGCCAGGACAACGGCCTGCGTCGGAAACGTAGGCGTTTGCATGGCCTGAACGATATGCGGCGGGCCGGCCGCCCCTGGGCCCGGGACGGCGTCAGCGCCGTGCGGGGCGTGAGGCGGCCAGTGCGGGGCGTGGGAGCGCACCGGGCGTTCAGGGCCCGGCGGGGGGTCCGCCCGGGCCCTCATGTCGTACGGCGGCCGTCAGGAGCCCTGCGCCTGCTGTGCGACGCCCGTGGCGAACGACGTGTCGCAGACGGGCCGGGAGAACGACTGGGCGCGGGTCGGCCCGTAGCGCTCCACGGCGGCGCGGCCGAGGGTCCGCGCGAGGGACATGCAGTGCTCGGCGAGCGACGGGCGCGCCTCGACCTCCCGCTGGAGGTGGGTGAGCGCGACGCCCGGGTCCTTCGTCTGCAGTTCCAGGAGCAGCCGGTCGCGCAGAACGTCCTGCGGGGCGCGGGACTTGGCGCGTACGGACACGTTCTCCGAGGAGGCGGTGAGCATCTGCGACTGGGTGGCCTGCCCTGCCCACGGGACGGCGGTGACCGCGAGGGTTCCGGAGAGCACCAGGACGACAGGCAGAACGAGGGCGAGAGAGCGGCCGATTCGGCGGGCTGTGTGGGTCACGCTCGCGAGCGTAGCGGCCAGTGATGATTTGGAGACATTTAGTCACTCACGCGAGGGATGGTTCGACCGCGCCTTTCGATTACCGTGTTGACGCCGGTCGGTGAAATGGGCTGAACATCCGCCTCTGACAGCTTATTTGCCCAATTACCCGAAAAGCCGGGCCTCCGCACCGAAGTGCGGGGGCCCGGCTTTCGTCACTGCTGTGCTCAGCGGCACGGCCGCTTCGCGGGTCAGCCGCTGAGGCGCTCGCCCGTCGACGTCGAGAAGACGTGGATCTCACCGGCGCGCGGCACGACGTGGAGCTCGCTGCCCTTGTCCGGGACGGCGCGGCCGCCGACGCGGACGACGAGGTCCTTGTGCTCGCCGCCGACCTGGGCGGAGCCGTACACGTAGCCGTCGGCGCCGAGCTCCTCCACGACGTTCACGGACACGGCGAGACCGGCCGGGGCGTCCTTGGAGAGGGTCTTGGCGTCGCCCGCGCCGTGCTCGACGACGTCGAAGTGCTCGGGGCGGACGCCGACCGTGACGGTCGTGTCGCCCTTGTCGGCGGCGGCGGAGAGAGCCTCGCGGGAGACCGGGACGACGCTGTTGCCGAACTTCACGCCGCCGTCGGTGATCGGGACCTCGACGAGGTTCATGGCCGGGGAGCCGATGAAGCCGGCGACGAAGAGGTTGGCGGGGCGGTCGTACATGTTGCGCGGCGAGTCGACCTGCTGGAGCAGGCCGTCCTTCAGCACGGCCACGCGGTCACCCATGGTCATGGCCTCGACCTGGTCGTGCGTGACGTACACGGTGGTGATGCCGAGGCGGCGCTGCAGGCTCGCGATCTGCGTACGGGTGGAGACACGGAGCTTGGCGTCGAGGTTCGACAGCGGCTCGTCCATGAGGAAGACCTGCGGCTCACGCACGATGGCGCGGCCCATCGCGACACGCTGGCGCTGGCCACCGGAGAGGGCCTTCGGCTTGCGGTCCAGGTACTCGCTGAGGTCGAGGATCTTCGCGGCCTCTTCGACCTTCTTGCGGATCTCGCTCTTGTTGACGCCGGCGATCTTGAGGGCGAAGCCCATGTTGTCGGCGACGGTCATGTGCGGGTAGAGCGCGTAGTTCTGGAACACCATGGCGATGTCCCGGTCCTTCGGCGGCAGGTGCGTGACGTCGCGGTTGCCGATCCGGATGGAGCCGCCGTTGACGTCCTCGAGACCCGCGAGCATCCGCAGGGAGGTCGACTTGCCACAGCCGGACGGCCCGACGAGTACGAGGAATTCGCCGTCCTCGGTCTCGATCTCGAGCTGGTCGACGGCGGGCTTCTCGGAGCCCGGGTAGATCCGGGTCGCCTTGTCGAACGTGACAGTAGCCATGCTGATGTGTCTCCTTCACCGGCAGGAACGTGCCGGACGATCCGAGTAAGGGAGTGGTCTGGTCCAACGGTGTGGACCTGCGGTGACGCTACCTGGCCGGGTGCCGTCTGTCAGCAGTTCACGGGTCACGAAAATTGTCGACCATGGTGGCCCGGTGGTTGGTTACACTGCTCTGGCTGCCTCCTTAGCTCAGCTGGCCAGAGCACCGCTCTTGTAAAGCGGGGGTCGTCGGTTCGAACCCGACAGGGGGCTCCAGGGCGAAAGGCCCCCGGTCGAGCAGGCCGGGGGCCTTTGACGTCCACGTGTGACATCAACGGCTGCGGGCTGCCGAAGAACCCGTCCGCAGGGCCGGACGCGCCGCCGCCCCGCGGTTCTCCTGGTGGAGGACCGGCGGGGCGGGGTGTGGGCGTCGGGTGGGTCAGGAGACGTGGTTGTACGCGGGGTTTCCGGTCAGGACCGGGCTGGGGACCCGGCCGGCGAAGGGGGTCCTCCAGGCGCCGGTTCCGGCGTAGAAGTAACCGGTGTTCCCGGGGCCGTACGCGTACAGGTCGGGGCGGCCGTCGTAGTCGGCGTCGCCGATGCCGATGGTGTCGGTGTACGCGTTCCAGCCGCCGCCGATCTGCTTGCGGGCGGCGAAGGTGCCGTCGCCCTTGCCGAGGTAGAGCCAGAGCACACCGGCCTTGTCGCGGGCGACGAGGTCGCCGGCGGCGGCGCCGCCGATGTTGCCGGTGGCGGTGATCCGGTTGTAGACGCCCCAGCCGCCGGTGCCGATCTTCTGCCTCTTGGCGAAGGGGGCGCTGAGGTTGCCGGTGTTCTTGTAGAGCCACAGCGCGCCGGCCTTGTCGGTGGCGACGAGGTCGGCCCGGCCGTCACCGTTCAGGTCGCTGCCGCCGGTGATCTGGGTGTACGTGTTCCAGCCGCCGCCGATCTGCTTGCGGGCCGCGAACGACGGCCTGTACCCGTTGCCGGTCACGTCGTACAGCCACAGGACGCCGCTCCTGTCCCGGGCGACGAAGTCGGCCGCACCGGCGCCGATGCCGCCGACGGCCTCGATCCGGTCGTAGACCTGCCAGCCGCCACCGATCTTGCTGGGCATGGAGTACGGCAGGAGGGTCTTCTTGGTGACGTCGTACCTGGGGGCGGCCCACCACAGCACGCCCTGGGCGTCACGGGCCAGCAGGTCGGGGCTGCCGTCCCAGCTGATGTCGTGCGGGGAGGAGAGCCCCTTGGCGGCGTTGAAGCTGCCGGATGCCTCCACGGCCGGACCCACGCCGCCCTGCGGATGGGCCGTGAACGACCAGTCGTACACCCCGACCTCGGCGTCCTTGCCCATCTGGGACTCGGCCGCGACCTGCGCCCAGGTGATGCCGAAGACCCCGTTCCCGTAGTAGTACTCGCTGCCGGCGGACTCGCTGTAGAGGTGCAGCCGCTTCGAGAAGGACTTGCCGGTGCCGCGATGGGTGATCTTCAGGTCGACGTCGGCGTTCTCCCGGGACAACTGCCACTTGAGCGGTACCGGGGCGGTCAGGTCGAAGGGGTGCGGGATCCGCGCACCGAGGTGGACGAGCTGCGTCGGCTCCCCGGTGGAGGCGACCATCTCGGCCGCCGGCTTGCCGTCCGCGCCCAGGGCGATCCGGTACAGGCCCTCACCGTGCTCGACGGTGCCGCCGCGCACGAACAGCGTGTCGTCGGAGCCGGACTGCAGTCTCTCGACGTGGTCGAGGAGCTTGAACGACTCTCCGGAGGTCAGGGACTTCGCCGTGAAGGGCACGCGCGTTCGCGAGTCTCCCGTGCCGTCTCCCCCCAGTCTCCCCGGGGTCCCGTACGTCAACCACGAGCCCAGCAGGCCGACGGCCATGCTCTCGCCCTCGTAGAGGTGGAAGTCGGTCACGGTCTCGACGCCGGTGGCACGGTCGACGGTGTAGACCTTCCCCTCTTCCTCCGCCCAGGCCAGGTGCGTGGGGGAGAGGGTCTGCCCGCTGGTGAAGTAGGCGTCGGTCTCGTGGGTGGAGACCACCTTGGCGGCGGCGAGGTCCACCACGGCGAACTCGCGCCGCCACGACGCGTCGGTCTTCAGCGCGTAGGAGAGCAGGACCGAGCCGTCACGGGGTGAACCGGAGGCGAGGCTCAGAGCCCCGGACGGGACGCCTTCGACCTTCCGATGCGTGACGGTGTCGCCGGTCCGGGTGACGAGGCGCAGTTCCGTGGAGCCGTCAGCGTTCGTCACCTGAGCCAGGACCGTGTCCTGGGAGACGGCCTTCACGTAGACGCCGTTCAGCGGGCGGAGGTCGATCGTGACGGTCCTGCCGCCGACGGCCATGTCGCGGAGCTTCAGGACCAGGGAACGGCTCAGGCTCTGCCCCTCACCGGTCACGACCACGTCCGACCCGGTCGTATCGACCACGGCGGCGTCGATCGCGACGGTCGAACCGTCCGCGAACCGGGTCCACGTGTGCGAGCGGCTGCTGAAGGGGCGCTCGCTGGTCAGGAATCCGGTCTTTCCGGCCGCGCTGAAGTATCCGTTCACCGGGTACGGGACGGGTGCCGTCCGCGTTCCCGCCTCGGCCGTCACGGCGGCGGGCAGGGGTGTCGCGGTGGCCGGGGCCGACAGGGCGCCCGCACCGAGCGTCACAGCGAGGACGGTGGTGATCGCGGCGGAGACCCCCCGACGGGTCGTGCTTGCGGAGATCAAAGGTTCCTCCTGGGGAACTCGAATCGGCGCGTGGTCCTGACCAACGCCGTTCGATGTGACTCCCGTTCGGGCCGGAGGGTTGTACGCGCGTGAAGGTCCGGGGCAGGTGGCGTACGGACGGTGCGGCCCCCCTTGACTCCTCGTCGTCGAACCCGGGGGGCTTTGGAGCAGCGGGGCCCCGGCACGGCGTGCCGGGGCCCCGCTGCGTCTCAGGAGGGCATCAGTGGCGGCCGGAGATCCTGTCCGCCAGGGTCGCGAGGCGGGCCGTCGTCGGGGTGTGGGTGGCGGCCTCGAGCCGGTCGGCCCTGCGGTAGGCGGTGTAGAGGGTCTGGACGCCGAGCCAGCGCAGGGGCTCCGGTTCCCATTTGCGGACCTTGTGGTTGACCCAGGGGAGCGCGGTCAGGTCGGTGGGGCCCGACTGGCCGGAGTCCTGCTGGATCAGGTCGCGCAGGGTGCGGGCGGCCAGGTTGGAGGTGGCGACGCCGGAGCCGACGTAGCCGCCGGCCCAGCCGAGACCGGTGGAGCGGTCGAGGGTGGCGGTGGCGCACCAGTCGCGGGGGACGCCGAGGACGCCGGACCAGGCGTGGGCGATCTGTGCGCCGGCGAGCCGGGGGAAGAAGCGGATCAGGATCTCGCGCAGTGCCTCGACGGTGGCGGGGCCGGTGCGTCCGTCGTTGTCGGTCCTCGAGCCGTAGCGGTAGGGGGCGCCGCGGCCGCCGATCGCGATGCGGTTGTCGGCGGTGCGCTGGGCGTACATGTAGGCGTGTGCCATGTCGCCGAGGGTCTCGCGGCCGGACCAGCCGATCTCGTCCCAGGCGTCGTCCGGGAGCGGCTCCGTGACGATCATGGAGGAGTTCATGGGGAGCCAGGTGCGGTGCTGGCCCTTGAGGGACGCGGTGAACCCTTCGGTGCAGCGCAGGATGTACGGCGCGCGGACGGTGCCGTACGGGGTGACGGCGTGCTTGGGCCTGATCTCCGTGACGGGCGTCGACTCGTGGACGGTGACGCCGAGCGCCTCCACGGCGGCGGCCAGGCCCTTGACCAGTTTCACCGGGTGCAGGCGGGCGCCGTGCGGGGTCCAGCTGCCGGCGACGGCGCCGCTGACGTGGACGCGCTCCGCGGTCTCGCGGGCGCCGAGCAGCAGCCGGTCCTTCTCGCCGAAGGCGATCTCGACGGAGTGGAAGTCCTTCAGACGCTGGAGCTGGGCGGGCGTGCGGGCGACCTCGAGGACGCCGCCCTTGTGGATGTCGGCGTCGATCTTCTCCTCGCCCGCGACACGGACGACCTCGTCGACGGTGTCGTTCATGGCCTGCTGGAGGCGTACGGCGGCGTCGTGGCCGTGCAGCCGGGCGTAGCGGTCGCGTCCGGCGATGCCGTTGTAGAGCCAGCCGCCGTTGCGTCCCGAGGCGCCGTATCCGCAGAACCTGGCTTCCAGGACGGTGATGTTGAGGAAGGGGACGGCTTTCTTGAGGTAGTAAGCGGTCCACAGGCCGGTGTACCCGCCGCCGACGATGCAGACGTCGGCGGTGCTGTCGCCGGGGAGGGGTTCGCGGGGGACGGGGGCGCCGTCCTGCGCGTACCAGAACGATATGCCGCCGTTGACGGTGTTCATGTGGGTCGCTGCTTTCCCTGCCGTTGGGTGGGCCGTGTGGCGGGAATTTACTGCTCCGGGCCGCTTTCCGCGACGTGCGGCGCGGCGCGGGCCGCGGCCGGGCGGGCGGTGGTCCGCTCCGTGGAACCTCCTGGCGCGTCGAGCGGTCGTAAGGGCAGGCTGGACGCATGATTCGTACTGCCGCACCAGCCGATGTGCCCGTGATCCACGAGATGATCCGGGAGCTCGCCGATTACGAGAAGGCTTTGCACGAGGCGAACGCGACCGAGGAGCAGCTGCGTGAGGCGCTGTTCGGCGAGCGGCCCGCCGCGTACGCGCACATCGCGGAGACGGAGGACGGCGAGGTCGCCGGTTTCGCGCTGTGGTTCCTGAACTTCTCGACGTGGCGCGGTGTGCACGGGATCTACCTGGAGGACCTGTACGTGCGGCCCCGGCTGCGGGGCGGCGGCCACGGGAAGGCGCTGCTGACGGAGCTGGCGCGGATCTGTGTGGAGCGCGGCTACGAGCGTCTGGAGTGGTCGGTGCTGAACTGGAACACCCCGTCGATCGACTTCTACAGGTCGCTGGGGGCGCGGCCGCAGGACGAGTGGACGGTCTACCGGCTGACCGACGGGGCGCTCAAGAGCCTCGGGGCCTGAACCCTCCCTTCTGACAGGCCGGGCCTACGGGCCTACGGGCATGCGGGACTGTGGGCCTTCGGGACTACGGGACCAGGACGACCTTGCCGACGGTGCCGCGTGTCTCGAGGGCGCGGTGTGCTTCGGCGGCGTCCGCCAGGGCGTAGCGCTGGACGGCGGGGCGGAGCCGGCCGGCGGCGGCCTCGGCGAGGGCACGGCTCTCGAGGGCGCGCAGACCGCCGGCCTTCTCCAACATGGCGGGGCCGAGTACGCCCTGTGAGGTGATGCCGCGTTCGGCGAGCTCCTCCTCGGTGAGGGTGAGCGGGCTGTCGGACAGGATGCCCTGGCTGGACCAGCCGAAGACGATGTGCTTGCCGCCCTTCCCGAGGAGGTCCACGGCGGCGCGGCCGGCCTCGCCGCCGACGGAGTCGTAGACGACGGTGGCACGCCGGTCGCCGAGGTGGGCGCGTACGGTGCCGGGCCAGTCGGGCCGCGTGTAGTCGACGGCCAGGTCGGCGCCGTTGTCGCGTACGCGGGCGGTCTTCGCGGGGCCGCCGGCCAGGCCGACGACGGTGGCGCCGGCGTTCTTGGCGTACTGGACGAGCAGGGTGCCGATGCCGCCCGCCGCGGCGGGGACGATCACGATGTCGTCGGGGCCGAGGCCGGTGTACTGGAGGATGCCGAGCGCGGTCCTTCCGGTGCCGATCATGGCGACGGCCGCGACCTCGTCGAGTTCTTCGGGGATCTCGTGGAGCCGGTCCGCGTCGGTGACGGCGAGTTCGGCGTAGCCGCCGGGCGCCATGCCGAGGTGGGCGACGACGCGCTTGCCGAGCAGGTCGGGGTCGGTGCCCTCGCCGACGGACTCGACGACGCCGGCGACTTCGCGGCCGGGGATCGTCGGCAGCTCCACGGCGACGGGGTACGGGCCCCGCGCGCCCTCGCGCAGCGCGGTGTCGAGGAGATGGACACCGGCGGCGGCGACGGCGATCCGTACCTGGCCGGGGCCGGGTACGGGGTCGTCGGCCGTCTCGTACGTCAGGTTCTCGGCGGGGCCGAAGGCGTGCAGGCGGACGGCGTGCATGGTGTGGGCTCCCTTGTGGTGGGGTCGTCGGGCCCACTCTTCAACCTCAAGCGCGCTTGACGTCAAGGTGGTTGCGGGCCGCCCGGTGCGAACCGCCGCGCAGCGCGAGCGAGACCGCCTCCAGCGCGCTGTTGAAGGACACCTCGGAGAGCAGCCCCGGCGCCGCCACCTGGTCGCCGGCCAGGTAGACGCCGTCGCCGCGGTCGATGGCGGGACGGTCGCGCCAGGTGGTGCCGGGCAGGTCGAGTGCGCCGGTGCGGCCGTTCGCGAGCGCTTCGCGCCGCCACACGGTCCGCTCCCGCCAGCCGGGGAACCCGAGGTCGAGGAGGGCCTCGGCATGGGCGGTCCCGTCGGCCTTGGACCGGTCGGGCCCGACGGGGAGCTGGCCCTGCACCAGCTGCTCCCCGGCGGGGGCGAGGGTCGGGTCCTGGGCGGTGAAGCGTTCCAGCCAGCCGGGGGCGTCGAGGTCGGAGACCACGAACGCGTCGCCGCGGCGGGTCCGCAGCGCCAGGTCGACCAGGGTGGTGCGGCCGCTGGTCCAGCGCAGGGTCTCGTCGCCGAGGAGGCGGCGGGCCGCGTCGAGGGTGGTGGCGACGATGACGGGGCCGTGTCCCTCGGGCAGGGCGTCGACGCGTGACGTGGTCTCGATGCGTACGCCCAGGTCCCAGGCGCGGGCGGCCATCCGCTCCACGACCTGCCCCCAGCCGCCGCGCGGATAGTGGGCCTCCGGCGGCAGGGCCGTGGCCCGTCGGAGGCGTTCCTGCACGAACGCGGCGGAGAGCGAGCCGGGGTCGTGGTGGAAGAGCGCGACGCCCATGTAGTGGGCGGCCGCCCGGGCGGCACGCTCGCCCGCGACGGTCGTCGCCCAGGTCAGGAAGTCGGTGTCGACGGGCGCCGAGCCGGCGGGCCGGCGGGCGAGCCTGAGCATTCCGAGGGGCGGGGTCCTGCGCAGCGCGCCGTCGCGGCGGAAGCGGAAGCGGGCGCCTTGGAGGGGAGGCAGCGGCGCGAGGGGGCCGAGGAGGCCGCGCTGCTTCAGCCAGGTCCAGTGGGGGCCGCGGCAGTAGAGGGCATGGGGGCCGTCGTTGGTCCGGTAGGGGCCGTCGCTGGTGCGGGCGCGTCCGCCGAGGGTGTGGTGGGCCTCGTACAGGGACACACGGGCGCCGGACTCGGCGGCGGTGATGGCCGCCGTGAGGCCGGCGAAGCCGCCGCCGATGACGGTGATCTCTTGCATGGCTGTCTCTCCCGGGTCGTTCGGCTCGTCGCTCTCACGGCTGCGACGGACCGGGGGCCGGGGGATGTGACATCGGACGGGCGGAAAGGCGTTGTCAGTGGCGCACGTCACCATGGGGGGATGGCGAAGGCGCGGAGACCGGCAGTGGCGGCGGCGAGGGTGACCGAGGTGCGGCTGCCGCACCTGGAGGAGTTCGGCGGCGGCGCACTGGAGCCGGACGGTGACTACGACGGGGTGCGGTTCGAGGGGCTGGACCTGGGCGGTCAGCAGGGGACGGGGGCGCGTTTCATCGACTGTGCGCTGACGGACTGCGCCTTGGACGGCACGCAGTTGGCGCAGGCCCGTTTCGTGGACTGCGTGCTGGAGGGGGTCCGCGGGGTGGGGGCGGATCTCGCCGGCGCCTCGCTGCGTGACGTGGAGGTGCGGGAGGCACGGCTGGGCGGGGCGCAGCTGCACGGGGCGTCGCTGACGGGGGTGGTGCTGCGCGGCGGCAAGATCGACTACCTGAATCTCCGGGAGGCGCGACTGACGGACGTCGTGTTCGACGGCTGCGTGCTGTCGGAGGCGGATTTCGGGGGCGCGCGGCTGGAGAGGGTGGAGTTCCGGGACTGTGTGCTGCGCCAGGTGGATCTGACCGCGGTGCGGATGAAGGACGTCGATCTCCGGGGTGCGGCGGAGCTCGGCATCGCGCGCGGCGTGGAGCGGCTGGCGGGTGCGGTGATCAGCCCGGGGCAACTGCTGGAGCTGGCCCCGGCGTTCGCGGCGCAGATCGGCGTGAGGGTGGAGTAGTTCGCGGCGCGGATCGGCGTGCGGGCGGAGCAGCCGGGTGGGACGGGGGAGCAGAGGGCCGGGCCGGCTCCCGGTCAGGCCGTGCGGGGGAAGCGCGCCTGGAGGTCCCAGATCACCGGGTTGTCGCCGAGGCCCTCGTGCATGTCGGTGAGGTCGGCGATCAGGTCGTGCAGGAAGTCGCGGGCCTCGCGGCGGAGTTCGGCGTGGTTGAAGGTGATCGGCGGCTCGTCGCCGGGCATCCAGTCGGCCTCGACGTCGACCCATCCGAAGCGGCGCTCGAAGAGCATCCGGTCGCTGGACTCCGTGAAGTCGAGCTCGGCGTACTGCGGCTTCGACGCGCGGCTGCCGAGCGGGTCGCGGTCGAGCTGCTCGACGATGTCGCACAGCGCCCAGGCGAAGTCGAGCACGGGCACCCATCCCCAGGCTGTGGAAACCTCCCGGTCCTTCTCGGTGTCGGCGAGATAGACGTCGCCGCAGAAAAGGTCGTGGCGCAGCGCCTGCACGTCGGCGCGCCGGTAGTCGGTCTGCGGCGGGTCGGGGAAGCGGCGCGAGAGGGAGTAGCCGATGTCGAGCACGTGGTCGATGGTGTCATGCCCGGCGGCGCCTGCTGTACGACCAGGTGACGGCGGTCAGCAGGAAGGGGACGGCGGCGAGCGGTCCGAAGAAGAACGCCCAGACGGTCTCGGCGGTGCCCGACAGGTAGCTCTGGCTCTCCACGGTGAACAGGACCACCAGCTGCCACAGCGCGAAGGCGACCGTCAGGGCGGACGCGGTCCAGGCGAGGGCGGCGAGCGTGCGGGGACGCAGCGGCTGCCACCGGTCGCTGACCAGGAGCAGCGGGAACAGGGCGGCGAGCTCGGAGACGACGGCGAGGCCGACGACGTAGGCGATGCCCCAGCCGGGGATGCCGAAGGCGTCGCGCAGGACCTGGTCGCTGTAGCCGACGTGGACACCGCTCGCCATGGCGATGCGCCACAGACCGGAGGGCAGTGCGCACAGGGCGACGGCGTGCGCGGCACGGCGGGCCCAGCGCGGAGCGGGGGCGACCGCCGGTGCGGTGGCTGTGGGCGGGGCCGGCGGGCGGCAGGATGCGGTCGGTGTGGTCATGACACCAACGATGGCCGTGGCGGGTGCGGGGACGCTTCCTTCTGTGCGGCGGACCGGCTCCGCCGCGCGGCGGAGACGGCCCGGACGCGGGTCGCAGCCGCAACCGGGTGCGGGGCGAGGGGTCGTGTCAGGGGAGGGGCGGGGCAGGCCCCGCGCGGCCTGAGCCGCGGCCGAAGCGTCAGCCACCTCCTGGGCGGCCCCCGCCTCCGCCTCCCGGGCGGGCCCCGCCTCCGCCTTCCGGGCGGCCACCGCCCTCGTCTCCTGGGCGGCCACGGCCTCCGCCTCCTGGGCAGCCACGCCCTCGCCTCCCGGCCGGCCACCGCTTCCTGGGCAGGCACGCCCTCGTCTCCCGGCCGGCCGTCGCCCCGTCGGCCGAGCCGGAGTCCCGCCCGCCCGCCGGCGCCGTCACGGCAGCAGGCGCTGCTCCTTCGCCACCGCCACCGCGCCCGCCCGGGTGTCGACACCGAGCTTGGCGTAGATACGGCCCAGGTGGGTCTTCACGGTCGCCTCGCTGATGAACAGCGCGCGGGCGATCTCGCGGTTGCCGAGGCCGCGTGCCAGCTGGCCGAGGATGTCGCGTTCCCGGTCGGTCAGCGACGGGCCGGCGGCCCCTCGCATACGGTCCATGACCCGGCTCGCCACCGGCGCCGACAGCGCGGTGCGCCCCTGCGCGGCCGCGCGGATCGCCGCGAACAGCTCCTCCGGGCGTTCCGCCTTGAGGAGGTAGCCGGTCGCGCCGGCCTCGATGGCCCGGGTGATGTCGGCGTCCGTGTCGTACGTGGTCAGGACCAGCACATGGGTGCCGGGCGAGGCGATACGGCGGGTGGCCTCGACGCCGTCGATGCCCGCGCCCAGCTGGAGGTCCATCAGGACGACGTCCGGCTTCAGTTTGGCGGCCATCGCGACGGCCTCCTCGCCGCTGCCCGCCTCACCGACGACCTCGATGTCGGGTTCGCTGCCGAGCAGCGCGAGCAGTCCGGCGCGCACGACGGCGTGGTCGTCGCAGAGCAGGATCCGTACGGCTGTCACGGCCGGGCCTCCAACGGGATCGCGGCGGACAGCACGGTGCCCTCGCCGGGTGCGGATTCGACGGTGAGGGTGCCGCCGAGCTGTTCGACACGGGCCCTGATCGCGGGCAGGCCGTGTCCGCGCACGCCGGGGGAGGAGCGGTCGGCGGCGGGGTCGAAGCCGCGTCCGTCGTCCGCGACGTCGAGGACGACCTGGTCGTCCATGAGCGTGAGGGTCAGCGTGGCGGCGGTGGCGCCGGCGTGTTCCCGTACGTTCGCCAGCGCGCCCTGGGCGATACGCAGCAGTGCGGACTCCACCCGGTCGGGCAGTGGCGCCGGCATGCCGTCGAGGTGGAAGCGGACGGGGAGGGCGTCGGTGGACTCCCGGGCGGCGAGCGTGCGGAGCGCCTCCGGCAGGCTTCCGCCCTCGGCCAGGTCCGCCGGGGCCAGGTCGTGGACGAAGCGGCGGGCCTCGGCGAGGCTGCGCTCCGCGATGGACTCGGCGGTGCGGACATGGCCACGGGCGGCGGACGGGTCGCTGGCCCAGGTGCGGTCCGCGGCCTGGAGCAGCATCTGCTGACTGGACAGGCTCTGCGCGAGGGTGTCGTGGATCTCCATGGACAGCCGCTGCCGTTCGGCGAGTGTGCCCTCCCGGCGCTCGGTGGCTGCGAGTTCGCGACGGGTACGGACCAGGTCGTCGATGAGTGCCCGCCGGCGGTCGGCGAGCCGTTCCGCGTGGACGAAGACGGCCGTGGCGACGGCTGCGACGGCGGGCGGCGCGATGACCAGGTTCGGGTCGAAGCCGCCCTGCGCGAGTTGCAGCTGTGCGGCGACGACGAACACCGTGAGCAGGGCGACCAGGGCGATCGCCGCGCGGGTCGGCAGCGCGCGCAGCCCCGTGTAGAGGAGCGGCACCGCGCACCACGCGAAGCTCGGGGCGAGGAGGACGAGGACGACCCAGACGGCCACGACGGTGAACAGCCACATCAGCCGGCGGGGGGTGGCGCGCGGGCCGAACACGGGGCCCACCGTGTAGAGGACGGCGAGGGCCACGGAGAGCCCGATGATCCACGGGGACCGGAACTCCCAGGGGTGGCGGAGCAGGTAGCGGGCGAGCGAGGCGCCGAGCAGCAGGAAGAACGCCGCGTGCATCACACCGGCCAGCCATCGGGCGTCGGGATCCTGCTCGCGGTGCTGTTCGCCGTGCTGCTCGCCTGTGTGCTCGCCGGGCCGGCCGTCGTTCTGCCCGCCGGTCCGACTGTCCCTCCGCCCGCCCGGGAGCCCGCCGCGCTGCTCGCCCGCGAGCGCGTCGCCGTGCCGGTCCCGCGCCCGGGGACGGGCCCATGGCCGCTCCCGGGGTCGCGCCCGCTTTGGGGCTCCGCCCCGCCCCTGCTCCTCGTCCACCGTCGTCTCCTCGACCGCCCGGGCCTCCGACCTGGGCCTGCTTCTTCATGGTGGCCCGGCGGACCCATGGGGGCATCAACCGATCGGCTGACACGCCCGTCGTCCATCATGCGCGCCACAGGCAGCCGGAGCGTGGACCGTGCCGGGCCCTCCACGGCCACAGGATCGATGGAGGAACGAGAGCCACGGCGGAACAGCCGCCCTCATGAAGGAGCCACCCGGATGAAGAAGACCCTGATCGGTGCCGCCACCGCAGCCGTTGTCGCCGCCGGCACGTTCGGTGCCGTCGCGGCGAACGCCTCCGCCCCGGCCGCGGAGACCAAGGCGGCCGTCACCGCCGACGTCTCGTCCCGCAGCCTGCAGCAGTCCACGCACCTGACGATCGACGCGGCCACCAGGGCCGCGCAGGCCGCTCTCGACGCCGCGGAGCAGGAGAACCAGCGCGTCACGGTCGCCGTCGTCGACCGGAACGGCAACACGATCGTCACCCTGCGCGGCGACGGCGCGGGCCCGCAGTCGTACGAGTCGGCACAGAAGAAGGCGTACACCGCGGTCTCCTGGAACGCGGCCACCTCCGAGCTGGTCAAGCGGCTGGAGCAGGCCCCGAACCTGAAGGACATCCCGGGGACCCTGTTCCTCGGCGGCGGGGTGCCGGTGCAGGCCAAGGGCGCTCCGGTCGCCGGCATCGGTGTGGCGGGCGCGCCGAGCGGCGAGCTCGACGAGAAGTTCGCCCAGGCGGGCGCCGCCGCGCTCGGCCGCTGACCGGGCGGGTCCGGCCCGGCCCCTGCCCCGGCGCTCGGCCGCTGACCCGGCGGGCTCGGCCCCTGCCCCGACGGGTCCGGCCAGCCCCTGACCCGGCGGGCGAAGGCAGCGGCGGCGGGGCGGACCTGGACGGGACCCGCCCCGCGGTGCCCGCCTGCTTAGGATCTCGGGGTGGACCCGCACGTCTCCCGCCGCCCCGCCCTTCTGCGTACCGCCCTCGCCCTGTTGCTGGTCGCGGCCGCCGCGACGGGCTGCGCCGGTGGCGGCGTGCGGGGAACGCCGGGCGCCGCGGGGCTGCGTGACCCGTACTTCCCCCGGCTCGGCAACGGCGGCTACGACGTCCGGCACTACGGACTCGACCTCCGCTACGACCCCCGCTCCGGCCGCCTCCACGGCACCGCGGAGCTCACGGCGCGCGCCACCCAGGATCTGAGCGCCTTCCACCTCGACCTGCGCGGGATGACGGTAAAGAGCGTGACGGTCGACGGCGCGGAGGCCGCCGCCAACCGGGCCGGTACGGAACTGACGGTGCGTCCGCGCCGGGACATCGGCAAGGGCGCCGAGTTCCGTGCCGTCGTCCGGTACGCCGGGGTCCCGCAGACGGTCACGGACGCCGACAGCTCCGAGGAGGGCTGGCTGCGCGCGCCGGGCGGCGACGCGCTCGGGGTCGGCGAACCCGTCGGTTCCATGGCGTGGTTCCCCGGCAACCACCACCCGGCGGACAAGGCCGCGTACGACATCACGGTCACCGTCCCCGACGGCTACGAGGCGGTGTCCAACGGCGAGCCGGCGGGCCGGCGCACCAAGGGCGGCCGGACGGCCTTCACTTGGCGTTCCGAGGAGCCGATGGCGAGCTACCTGGCCCTGCTGGCGATCGGCGACTTCCGTGTGGCGACCACGCGCACGGCTGCCGGGCTGCCCGTCGTGACGGCCGTGGATCCGGCGGCGGCGGAGAGGAGTTCGGCGCTGCTGCGCAGGATCCCGCGGATCGTCGAGTGGGGGACGGAGAAGTTCGGGCCGTACCCGTTCTCGTCGGCGGGCGCGGTCGTCGTGCCCGCCGGGGAGGTCGAATACGCGCTGGAGACGCAGACGAGGCCGGTCTTCCCGCTCGACCGGTTCGACGAGGAGACCGTCGTCCACGAGCTGGCCCACCAGTGGTTCGGCAACTCGGTGACGCCCGCGACCTGGCGGGACATCTGGCTGAGCGAGAGCTTCGCCACCTACGCCGAGTGGATGTGGCTGGCGGAGGCCGGGACCACGCCTGTGCGGGTGAGCTTCGAGGAGGCCTTCGCGGACGAGGAGAACTGGGCCTTCGCCCCGGCCGTGCCCCCGCGCGCCGAGGACATCTTGGCGGCGCCGGTCTACGGGCGGGGAGCGATGGTGCTGCACAAGCTCCGTGAGGCCGTCGGCGACGACGTGTTCTTCCGGATCGTGCGCGGCTGGACGCGGACGCACCGTCACGCCAACGCGTCCACCGCAGACTTCACGGCCTATGCGGAGGCGAGGTCGGGCAAGGACCTGACGGATCTGTGGAAGGTGTGGCTCTACGGGGACGGGAAACCCGAGGAGCCCTGAGCGCGACAGGACCCCGGCGCGCGGCCGGGGCCCTGTCGAACGCAGCGTCAGGAGGACGGGACGTCGCCACGTCCTGACGTCAGGACGTCGGGTCAGAGGTTGACGCCGAAGTCGCGGGCGATGCCCTCGAGGCCGGAGGCGTAGCCCTGGCCGACCGCGCGGAACTTCCACTCCGCGCCGTTGCGGTAGAGCTCGCCGAAGACCATGGCGGTCTCGACGGCGGCGTCCTCGCTCAGGTCGTAGCGGGCGATCTCGGCGCCGCCGGCCTGGTTGATGATGCGGATGTAGGCGTTGCGCACCTGGCCGAAGTTCTGGCTGCGGGAGACGGCGTCGTAGATCGAGACGGGGAAGACGATCTTGTCGACGTCGGCGGGCAGGCCCGCGAGGTTGACGTTGATCTGCTCGTCGTCGCCGCCGCCCTCGCCGGTGCGGTTGTCGCCGGTGTGGACGATGGTCTGGTCCGGCGTCGCCTTGTTGTTGAAGAAGACGAAGTGGGCGTCGGAGGCGACCTTGCCCGCGTTGTTCACGCCGATCGCGGACGCGTCGAGGTCGAAGTCCGTGCCGGTGGTGGTGCGGACGTCCCAGCCGAGGCCGACCGTGACGGCGGTCAGGCCCGGGGCCTCCTTGGTGAGCGAGACGTTGCCGCCCTTGGACAGGCTTACTGCCATTGGGAAGTCCCCTTCATTTCGAATCTGCGGGCTACGGGTCCTCCCGAAGCTACCGTCACAGGTCATAACGCGGGCAGGGGACCGTCAGGTTCCATCCTCGGTCCGGTTCCTTGTCACCGGGCAGAGCGGACATGCGGCTCCCATCGCCGCGGGTCCCGCGTCGCGAGGACGGAAAAGAGGGTGACGGGCGGGTGGGGGCGCGGGACCATGGACGACATGTCCGGGCCCTACATCATCCGCGGCTCCGTCTCCCTGCCGGAGGCCGAGCTCATGTGGCGTTTCTCGCGGTCCTCGGGGCCCGGTGGCCAGCACGTCAACACCAGCGACTCGCAGGTGGAGCTCCGCTTCGATCTCGCGAGGACGGAGGCGCTGCCGCCGGTCTGGAAGGACCGTGCGCTGGAGCGGCTCGCGGGCCGGATGGTGGGCGGTGTGATCGCCGTACGCGCTTCGGAGCACCGCTCACAGTGGCGGAACCGCGAGACCGCGGCGGTACGGCTGGCGTCCCTGCTGGCCGAGGCGACCGCCCCGCCGCCGAGGGCCCGCCGGGCGACGAAGATCCCGCGCGGCATCAACGAGCGCCGGCTCCGGGAGAAGAAGCAGCGCGCGGAGACCAAGCGGGGCCGCTCCGGCCGCGACTGGTAGCGACCGGCCCGGCGACCCTCACACCGGCCCGGCGACCTTCACCGTCCCGGACGCGACCCGCGCACACCGCCCCGGGCACCGTGCCGCGCACCTCGGCGTGCTCACCCGAGGTGCCGGTAGCGCCCGCGGAAGTACGTCAGGGGCCCGGCGACCATGTCGGACAGGCCCACCTTCAGGACATGACCGATCACCAGCGTGTGATCACCGGCCTCGACCCGCTGCTCCGTACGGCACTCGAGGGTCGCGAGGGCGTCCTTCACCAGAGGCGCCCCGCAGATCTCGCCGCGTTCGTGGGGCAGGTCGTCGAAGAGCAGGCGGTCGCTGAGCCGCCCCTTCATGGCGAAGCGCCCGGCGATCTGCCGCTGGCCCTCGGTGAGGACGGAGACGCCCCACAGCGGCTGTTCCGAGAGCAGGTCGTCCATGCGGGAGCCGTTGCGCAGGCTGACGAGCACCAGCGGCGGGTCGAGCGAGACGGACATGAACGCCGTCGCCGTCATGCCGACGTCCTCGCCGCGTGGCCCGTGGTCGGCGTCGTGCGCGCTCACCAGCACCACGCCGGCGGCCAGGCGGGACATGGCGGCACGGAATTCCTCGTTGCTCACCCCCTCAGGATGGGGGATGGCGGAAGTGGCCGGAGCGGGGGTCGTCTGCAACACACACGCAACGCTAGTGTCGTGCGTTCCGCCGCCGCATCGGGCCGGGGGACCAGCCGGGTCCTAGGACCACAGGCCGACCACCATGAGTAACCATGGGTACGCGTCAGTGGTTCTGTGTTCAATAATTGACTTCAAGAAAGCTACGGTGTGCCCGGCCGACCAGCATCTGACCCTTCATCACCTGATGTGACTTGAGTCACAGAGACCAGTATTTGTTGACCCTGTGTACCGGGCGGGCTGCTCGCTGTGATTCAGTGGCCGGGATACCGCTACAACTACGCCAATCAGACGCCCTGGAGTTTGCTGTCGAGGTCTCGGGGAGAGCGAGCGATGGAGACCGAGTCGGAGCCCTATGTCCGTCTTGCGACCCTGCGGCAGCTGCACAAGGTCGTCACGGACCTCAACACGGCCCGCAGCCTGGCCGACACCCTGCAGACCGTCGCCGACGGGATCGTCGCCGGCCTGGGTTACGAACTGGCCTGCGTCAACCTGGTGCGCCCCGACGGTGACCTCGTCGTCGCCGCCTTCGCCGGCAGCGCCGCGGCCGAGGCCCTGATCACCGGCCGGGTCGGCTCGCGTACGTCCTGGGACCGCCGTCTCTCCATGGGTGAAGCCTGGGGCGAACTGCGCTTCATCCCCCACACCGAGGGCTGGGTCCTCATAGAGGACGACGTGCCCCAGTGGCACACCGACGGCCCCGAGCCCCGCTTCGAGGACGAGTGGCACCCGCAGGACCGCCTCTACGCCCCGATGTACGCGTCGGGCGGCGGGCGCGAACTGCTCGGCGTGATCTCCGTGGACCGCCCGCGCAACGGCCGCCGTCCCGGTCCCTGGGGCCAGGAGGCGCTGCAGATGTACGCCTCCCAGGCCGCGATCGCCATCAGCAACGCACGACTTCGGGCCAATATGCAGCGCGCCCTGGTCCGCCTCGAGCGGGAGCAGCAGGCACTGCGCGCGAGCGAGGAATCCTTCCGGCAGGCGTTCGAGTACGCGCCCAGCGGCATGGCCATCGCCGAGATGGGCGGCGACCAGCACGGCCGTCTGCTGCGCACCAACGATGCCCTGTGCCGGCTGCTGGGCCGCCCCGCCTCCGCGATGCGCCGCTACTCCTTCGCCGACCTCGTCCATCCCGAGGACGTCGGCACCCTGCTGCGCACCTCCGCGGAGGGCGGTCGCGCCGAGATCAGACTGGGCCGCAGGGACGGCAGCTACGTATGGGTGTCGCTGCGGAACTCGGTCGTCGCGGACACCGCCGACGGCCCCCGTTTCCTCCTCACCCATGTCGAGGACATCGAGGACCGCAAGCGTCACGAACTCCAGCTCGCACCGCGCCTCGCACGACGCGCTCACCGGCCTGCCCAACAGCGCGGAACTGCGCGCCCGGCTCAGCTCGCGCCTGTGCGAGCGGCCGCACGCGGCCTACGCGACCGACATCGAGGCGCTCGACGCCGCGTACGAGACCGACCGCGGTTTCCGCAGTGACGGCTTCGACTTCGACACGATCGGTGGCCGGCCCTACGACCACCACGTCCACACCGTCGCGCCCGACAGCGAGATCGACGACGGCGCCAAGGGGCTCGCGGTCCTCTTCTGCGACCTGGACGGCTTCAAGTCGATCAACGACCGCTTCGGGCACCAGACCGGTGACGCCGTTCTCGTCGAGGTCGCGCGCCGGCTCACCACCGGCGTGCGGGACGGTGACACGGTCGCCAGGCTGGGCGGCGACGAGTTCGTCGTCCTCGCCGACGGCCTCGGCGCGGCGGACGCCGCCGACCTTGCCGTACGGCTGCGGAACGCGATCATCCTCCCCATCCGGGTGGGGGGCCGCGGAGTGCGGGTGGGCGCCAGTTTCGGCATCGGCTGGGCGAGCTGCGGGATGTCCGTCGAGGAGGTCCTGCAATCCGCCGACCAGCGGATGTACATCGAGAAGCGGTCGCGTTCGAAGGTCCACAGAAGGGCCGGCTGAGGCACAGTCGGGACCGGGTGACCTATCACACCCGACCGCGCCCGGCCTGGTGACCGGCCGCGGTCCCACCCGATGAGGCCCACGACACCCGATGGGGTGAGTGGAACCGGGTAGGCTCGCCTCGCGTCAGCGTTGTGCTGACGAGATGGTGAGGAGTGACTGGGATGACGGCCGGGAACAACGGCGCGAGCACGCCCGAGGACGACGACCCGTTCGGCTACCTGTACGCCGACGGGCAGCAGGCGGGTGCCACGCCGCCGCGCCAGGGCGGCTACGGCTACCCCGGTCCGGCCGCGCAGCCCGGGGTCCCCCGCACCTCGTACAACCAGGTCCGGACGGTCGGCGAGCGACAGTACGGCCAGCAGGTCCCGCACCAGCAGGCGTACGGGCAGCAGCCCGGCTACGGCCAGCAGCCGACGGCCGCCTACGCCGCGCCGGAGACCTACCCCGGGGCTTCCGCCCAGACACGCCAGGTCCCGGCCCAGACCGGTCACGGCCAGGGCGGTCACGGCGGCGGGCGCGGCGGTGGCCCCAACACCAAGGGCCTGCTGATCGGGGCGATCGCGGTCGTCGCGGTCGTGGTGATCGGCATCGCCGCGGCGCTGCTGACCAGCAACGGCGACAAGGACGACACGGCCGGCAAGGGCGGCGGGGGCAGCACCCCGTCCGCGGGCGGGACCGTCGAGGAGAAGCCGTCGCCGACCGAGAAGGAACCGGAGCCCGTCGAGCTGCCCAAGCAGGACGCGGCGACGCTGACGCTGGGTCCGCCGGCGGCGCTCGCCAAGGACGTGCCGGGCGCGAAGGGCGCGGACGGCGCGTACGTGATGTTCAACGGCGTCGGCGGTTCGGCCGGCTGGTCGGTGGACGTCCCGGAGGCCGGTGCCTACACGATGTACATCACGTACAGCGTGCCCGGCAAGGACGCCAAGACATCCCTGACGATCAACGGCGGGCAGCCCCGCGAGCTCAACATGTCGAACTTCGCGAAGGCCGCGGAGGGTGACTGGGCGAAGGGCTGGACCAACACCTACGCCTTCGTGAACCTCGAGAAGGGCAAGAACGACCTCAAGATCTCCTGCGAGCAGGGGAACCAGTGCGAGGCGTATCTCGACCAGGTCTGGCTGGAGGCCGGCCAGAGCAACAGCTGACCGGCGCGGCACCGGCCGTGGTCCGGCAGCCCCGTACGCGTCACCCGTCACCGTCCCGGCCGCGCCCCGCGCGAGCCGGGACGAGGCGTCTCGAGCCGGGGTCCGGCCCGCGACCGGTCACTTCCCGGGTGCCGCCGGGGCGTGCTCGACGACGGTGATCCGCGGCAGCAGCTCCTCGTACGCGGCCGCGTCGAACTCGCCCGCGGCCGGGGCCAGCACGGTCGCCGTGGAGAGGGCCACCGCACGGGACAGGCGCTGCGGCCAGGGAAGACCCAGGACCAGTCCGGAGAGCAGGCCGGCGACCGCCGAGTCGCCCGCGCCCGTCGGATTGCCCTTCACCGGCTCCGGAGGGGTGGCCTGCCAGGTGCCGTCCGGGGTGGCGGCGAGCAGACCCTCAGGGCCGAGCGAGGCGACCACGGTGTGCGCGCCCCGGCGGCGGGCGTCACGGGTGGCGCGGAGCGGCTCCCGGGATCCGGTGAGCTGCGCGAGCTCGTCGGCGTTGGGCTTGACGAGATCCGGCCGGGCGGCGATGCCTCGGCGCAGCGGTTCGCCGCTGGTGTCGAGGAGCACGGGCACCTCAGCGGCACGCGCCCGGCGCACCAGCTCGGCGTAGGCGCCGACATGGATGCCCGGCGGCAGGCTGCCGCAGAGCGCGACCGCCTCGGCCTCGCGCAGGAGGGAGTCGTACGAGGAGAGGAAGGCGGCCCACTCCTCGGGCAGGACCGTGGGTCCCGGCTCGTTCAGCTGCGTGGTGTCGCCGCTGGTGCCGTCGGTGACGGCGATGGTGCGGCGGGTGGTGCCGGCGATCCCGACGAGCGCGTCGTGCGGTGCGAGCGGTGCCAGCATCCCGCGCAGGACGGCGCCGGTGGCCCCGCCGGCGAAGCCGGTGACGACGCTCTCGTGGCCGAGGGCGGCGAGCACGCGGGCGACGTTGATGCCCTTGCCGCCGGGGCGCTCCACGACCTCGCCGACCCGGTGGGTGGCGTGCGGGGTGAGGGCGGCGACCCGGTAGGTGATGTCGAGGGCGGCGTTGAGCGTGACCGTAAGGATCACTCGTGGACACCCCCGAAGAACGCGATTGCCGTGCTCGTACGGGTTCTGATCATGCCAAACGGAAGGCGGTTGGCCCAAGACCCGGTGTCCGACCGCCTTCCGCGAGGTGCCGCGTCGTCAGCCCGTTCCGGGGTGGACGATCCACTCGCCGCGACGCATCACGCCCTTGAGGGCGAAGTCGGCGTCGAGGACCACCAGGTCCGCGTCCTTGCCGGGATCGAGCGAGCCGACCCTGTCGTACGCGCCGAGCAGCTTCGCCGGGTTGGCGGAGATCGCCGCGACGACGTCCTCCACCGGGATGCGGTCGACGGTGACGGCCCGCTTGAAGGCGGTGTCCAGGGTGAGCGTGGAGCCCGCGATCGAGTGGCCCTCCACGAGCCGCGCCACGCCGTCCTTGACCTCGACCTCGAGGGGTCCCAGCTGGTAGCGGCCGTCGCCGAAGCCGGCGGCGTCCATGGCGTCCGTGATGAAGGCGACCCGGCCGGCGCCGGCGCTGCGGAAGGCCAGCTCGAGCGCTGCGGGATGGAGATGGGTGCCGTCGTTGATCAGCTCGACGGTGATCCGCTCGTCCTCGAGCAGTGCCGCGATCGGGCCGGGTGCCCGGTGGCCGAGCGCGGGCATCGCGTTGAACAGGTGCGTGGCGACGGTGGCGCCGGCCTCGATGGCCTCGCGGGTCTGCTCGTAGGTCGCGTCGGTGTGGCCGATCGCGGCGATCACGCCGTGCTCGGCGAGCAGCCGTACGGAGTCGATGCCCCCGGGCAGTTCGGTGGCGAGGGTGACCATCTTCGCGGTGCCGCGGGCGGCGTCGATCAGCTTGCGGACCTCGGCCGGGTCGGGGTCGCGCAGCAGTTCCTCGCTGTGGGCGCCCTTGCGGCACGGGGAGATGAACGGCCCCTCGAAGTGGATGCCCGCGAGGTCGCCCTGCTCGACCAGTTCGGACAGGAAGCCGGCCCGGTGGGCGAGGAAGTCCATGTCGCCGGTGACGGTGGAGGCGACCAGGGTGGTGGTGCCGTGCCGCCGGTGGGTCATCACACCGCGCAGGACGTCCTCCGCGGTGCCGGAGGTGAAGGAGGCCCCGCCGCCGCCGTGGTTGTGGATGTCGACGAAGCCGGGGACCACCCAGTGACCGGACAGGTCGTGGACGTGTGCCTGTGCGTCGGAGGCGTCCGTGACGATCTTCGTGCCCTCGACGGCGACGCGTCCGTCGTCGACGGTCCCGGTCGGCAGCACCACCCGGGCACCGGCCAGGACAGTGCGCGGCGGACGGTGCGGGCTCCTGGCGTGAACCGTGCTCGTGGCGCGAGCGGCGCTGGCGGCCATCAGGCGGTTACCTCCGTGGCGAGTAGATCCCAGGCGAGCAGCCCTGCGCCCAGGCATCCGGCGGTGTCCCCGAGGGCCGCCGGGACGATCGTGGGCAGCTTCTGGAACGTGACGCGTTCCTCTACCGCCGCCCGAAGGGGTGAGAACAAGGTTTCCCCGGCCTCGGCGAGACCGCCACCGATGATCAGCGTGCGGGGGTCCAGCAGGGTGAGCGCGGTGACGAGGCCGTCGGCGAGTGCGTCGACCGCCTCCTGCCACACCTTGGTCGCCGCTTTGTCGCCCGCTTCGACGGCTCTGGCGCAGTCGGCCGCGTCGGCGGTGGGATCGCCGGCGGCGGCGGCCCAGGCCCGGGTGACCGCCGCGGCGGAGGCCAGCGTCTCCAGACAGCCGCGCTGCCCGCATCCGCAGGCGGGACCGCCGGGCCGTACGACGATGTGGCCGATCTCGCCGGCGCAGCCGTGGGCGCCCGCCTCGATGGCGCCGGCGATGCCGATGGCGCCCGCGATGCCGGTGCCGAGCGGTACGAACAGGAACCGGTCGGTGCCCCGGCCGGCGCCGATGCGGCCCTCGGCGAGGCCGCCGGTGCGGACGTCGTGCCCGAGCGCCACCGGGACACCGTCGAGCCTGCGGCTCAGCAGTTCCCGCATGGGGACGTCGCGCCAGCCGAGGTTGGCGGCGTAGACGGCGATGCCGTGCTCGGCGTCGACGATGCCGGGCACGGCGACGCCGGCGGCCTCCGCTGCCTGGCCGAAGTGCTCCTGGCCGTGCGCGCGGAGATCGGCGGCGAAGCCGAGGATCGACTCCACGACCGCGTCGGGCCCGCGCTCGCGCCCGGTGGGCCGCCGTGCCTCGTGCAGGAGCGTGCCGTCCGCCCCGACCAGGGCAGCCTTCATACCGGTGCCGCCCACATCGAGGGCGATGACGTGTCTCACGGGAACAGTCTGGCGCGTCCGACGGCTAAAGGTCTAGTCCACTCGCCGAGATTGTTGCCACGCCATACAAACCGGACGGGGCGTTTCCCGGGCGCGCCACGGGCGCTCCCCGCGCGCCGCGTACCCCGCGCGCGGCTGTGCAGGCGTTGTGAAAGTGAGACCGCAGTGGTGTAGACCTTGTCTGCCGGATCGGGAAAGATCGCTCCTCATCTCACAGGACGTCGCGGGGGACCGACTGGGACGAACGGACAACACGTACTAGGTAGCAGAGGGTGGGGAAGAGCTGTGCAGCGGCGCTTCTTGGGTCTGACAGCGGCTGTCGCCGCGCTCGGAATGACGGTTTCGCTGGCGGGCTGCGGCAGCTCCAGCGGTTCCGGGGACGGTGTCACGCTCAAACTGGTGGCCGCCGACTACGACGTCGCCGGCGGTGAGAGCAGCAAGAAGTACTGGGCCGATCTGACGGCCGCCTTCGAGGCGGAGAACCCCGGCATCAAGGTCGACGTCCAGATCGAGTCCTGGAACGACGTGGACCGCAAGGTCGCCGAGATGGTCAAGGCGGGCAAGGCCCCCGACATCGCGCAGATAGGCGCCTACGCCGACTACGCCGCGGCGGACAAGCTGTACTCCGCCGACCAGATGCTCTCCATCCCCGTCCAGTCCAACTTCCTTCCGCCGCTGACCGACGCGGGCGAGATGAAGCGCACCCAGTACGGACTGCCGTTCGTGGCGTCCACCCGGCTGCTCTTCTACAACAAGGAGCTCTTCGAGGACGCCGGGATCAGCGGCGCCCCCGGGACGTGGGAGGAGCTGGCGGAGGACGCGGAGCTGCTCAAGCAGAACACCGACGTCGACTACCCCTTCGCCCTGCCGCTCGGCCCTGAGGAGGCCCAGGCGGAGACGATGATGTGGCTGCTCAGCGGTGGTGGTGGCTACACCGACGAGCTCGGCAGGTACGCGATCGACTCCCAGCAGAACATCGACACCTTCGAGTGGCTGAAGGAGAACCTGGTCGAGGAGAAGCTGACCGGCCCGGTCGCCCCCGGCAAGCTCAACCGCAAGGACGCCTTCGCGGCGTTCACCCGCGGTGATGTCGGCATGCTCAACGGCCACCCGTCGCTGCTCCAGGCCGCGGAGAAGGCCGGCATCGACGTGGGCAAGGTCGCGCTCCCGGGCCGGAGCGGCCCCGCCGACACGACGATGGGCGTCGCCGACTGGATCATGGGCTTCAAGCAGAACGGCCACCGCACGGAGATCGGCAAGTTCCTCGACTTCCTGTTCACGGACGAGAACGTCCTGGAGTTCGCCGGCCAGAACGACCTGCTGCCGGTGACGGTCTCCGCGCAGGAGGAGATGAAGAAGGACCCGGAGCACGCGGACCTCAAGGAGTTCCTTGAGGTGCTGCCGGGGTCCGTGCTGCCGCCGGTGGGCAAGACCTCGTGGGCCTCGGCCAGCGAGAACATCAAGAAGAACATCGGCGACGCCGTGGGACCCGGCGGCAGCCCCGCCCGCACGCTGGACCGGATCTCCCAGGACGCCAGGGCGGCCGAGAGCGCGGAGTGACCGTGCGCGCCGGGCGTCGTCCACAGGGCGGTCCGGGCGTCGGTGGGCCCCGATATGTTGGATCGTATGACCGACGATCAGGCGCCTGAGGACCAGGAGCCCGGCGACCGGCCCGGGGCCGAGGGGCTCTCCGAGCGGGACCGGGCCGTCCTGGCCATGGAACGCCGTTCCTGGCCGGGACCCGGTGTCAAGGAGCGGGCCGTCAGGGAGCAGCTCGGCATCTCCCCGGTCCGCTACTACCAGCTGCTCAACGCCCTTCTCGATGACACGCGCGCCCTCGCCCACGATCCGGTCACCGTCAACCGGCTTCGCCGTGTGAGGGACGCGAGGAGAAGTCGCCGCTAGGGTCGAAGGCATGGGCAGCTCCCCGTATGCAGAAGCCGCAGACTCCATGCCGACGCCGTCCACCGCCGCGGGCCGCGAGGGCCTCGCGGCACTCCTGGAACGGCCCGGGCAGGCCGTGATCGCACTCGACTTCGACGGCACGCTCGCCGAGATCGTGCCCGACCCCGAACAGGCGCGCGCCCATGAGCGCGCCGTCCCCGCGCTGGCCGCGCTCGCGCCCAAGGTGGCGTCGGTCGCGGTGATCACCGGCCGCCCGGCCGGGGTCGCCGTCCGCTACGGCGGCTTCTCCGGTGTCGGCGGTCTTGACCACCTCGTCGTCCTCGGCCACTACGGCGCGGAGCGCTGGGACGCGGTCACCGGGACCGTACGGGCTCCGGCCCCCGATCCCGGGGTCGCGGCCGCGCGGGCCGAGCTTCCCGGCTTCCTCGACCGGATCGGCGCCTGGCAGGGCACCTGGATCGAGGAGAAGGGCCGGGCGGTCGCGGTGCACACCCGCCGCGCGGAGGACCCCCAGGCCGCCTTCGACGCCCTGCGTGAGCCCCTTTCCGAGCTCGCCTCCCGGCACGGCCTGATCGTGGAGCCGGGGCGCATGGTCCTGGAGCTCCGCCCGCCGGGCGTCGACAAGGGCGTCGCGCTGTCCGACTACGTGCGCGAGGTCGGCGCGGGGGCCGTGCTGTACGCGGGCGACGACCTGGGCGACCTCGCGGCCTACGGCGCCGTCGAGAAGCTGCGCTCCGACGGCGTGCCCGGCCTTCTGGTGTGCAGCGGCAGCGAGGTCCCCGAGCTCGCCGACCGCGCCGACCTGGTGCTTCCCGGGCCGGCGCAGGTGGCGGACTTCCTGGCCGCCCTCGCCGGGCGCGTCTAGGGCGCCTCGCGCAGCGCCTGGAGCTGGTCGAGGAACCACTGGCGCGGCGGCAGCGCGGTCGCTGCCGCCGCCAGGCGCTTGGAGCGCTCGGCCCGCTCGTCGGCGGACATGGTCAGCGCCTCGTGCAGCGCCGCCGCCGTGCCGCTGACGTCGTAGGGGTTGACGGTGATCGCGTCCTCGCCGAGCTCCTCGTGGGCGCCCGCCTCCCGCGACAGGACCAGGGCGCAGCCGAGGTCGGTGACGACGGGTACCTCCTTGGCGACCAGGTTCATGCCGTCCCTGATCGGGTTGACCAGGGCCACGTCCGCCATCCGGTACGCGGCCAGGGAGCGGGCGAAGTCGTCCTTGACGTGCACGACGACCGGCGTCCAGTCGTCGGTGCCGTACCGGGCGTTGATCTCGTCGGCGAGCCGGGAGACCTCCGCCGTGTAGTGGCGGTAGACCTCGAGGTCCTGGCGCGAGGGGTAGGCGAGCGCGATGTGCACGACGCGTCCGCGCCACTCGGGGTGCTCCTCCAGCAGCTCCTCGTAGGCCTGCAGGCCGCGCACGATGTTCTTGGACAGTTCCGTGCGGTCGACGCGCACGATCGTCCTGCGGCCTTCGCCGGCCTCCTCGCGCAGGGCGGCCATCCGCTCTTCGACGTCGGGGCGGCCGGCTCGCTCGCGCAGGAAGTCGGCGTCGGCGCCGAGCCCGTGGACCCCGAGCCGGGTCCGGTGGCGGCCGCGGCCGGGGATGCGGTACTCGAAGCTCGGCTCGTGGTCCTTCGGCCACAGCGACGTCCCGTCGTACGGGGCGAGGACGGCGGCGGCGCAGCTCTGGAACGCCCGCAGCCACCGCTTGGTCAGGAATCCGAGCCGGTCGGCGCCGAGCATCCCGAGCAGCAGTTCCTCCGCGATGTCGCCGGGCAGCATCGCGAAGTAGTCCGGGGGTGCCCACGGGGTGTGCGAGAAGTGGCCGATCCGCAGGTCGGGGCGGAGTTCGCGGAGCATCCCGGGCACCAGGGCCAGGTGGTAGTCCTGCACGAGCACGACCGCGTCGTCGGCGGCCTGAGCGGCGAGCGCCTCGGCGAAGGCCCGGTTGTAGAGCCGGTAGGCGCCCCACTGGCGCCGGAACTCCCGGCCGAAGGCGGGCTCGAGGGGCGTCTGGTACAGCATGTGGTGGACGAACCAGAGCACGGAGTTCGCGATGCCGTTGTACGCGTCGGCGTGGACGCCCGCCTCGATGTCGAGCATCAGGACGCCCGGTTCGCCCACCCCGCGCCGGACCGCCTCGCGGTCGCCGTCGCCGAGTGCCGCGCACACCCACAGCGACTGTGCGTCCGAGCCGATGGCCGACAGGCCGGAGACGAGTCCTCCACCGCCGCGGCGGGCGTCGAGCTCGCCGTCCTCCTTCAGCTCGTAGGAGACAGGGCCGCGGTTGGACGCGACGAGGATCTGGGCTGCGTCGGAGACCATGTGCCGAAATCTAGCCCGTACCGCAAAAGCTCAAACGTGCGTACGGCCCCGCGCAGGTCAGTGGTCGCGGCGGCGGCCGCGGGTGGCGGCCACGGCGACGATGCCCGCCGCCGTCAGGCTCAGCGCGACACCCCCCAGCAGCCACAGCTGCTCCGCGGTGCCGCCGGTGCGGGCCATCTCCACCTGCCGGGCCGGTTCCCCGTCCTTCAGGCCCTCGGCCCCGTCGGCCGCCCCCTCCGGGCCGTCGGCGGCCTCGGCCCGTGCGGGCTGGGCCCCGTCGTGCCCGCCCGTCTGCCGCCCGGGCCCGTCCTGGACGGTCCGGTGTGCCGGCTGCTCGCCGGGGAGCGTTCCCGGCGCCGCCGGCCCGGCGGGCACGGCCAGGGCGGGGACGGCCGGTCCGAACACCGCGGCGGTGGTGACCGCCAGGGTGCCGAGGAGCCGGCTCAGCCGTTCCGTGCCGCCGGAGGGCGTCTCCTTGCGGTGCCGGCCACGGCCACCCGGAAGCACCGGGAGCGATTGAACGAGAAATCCCATAAGTCCCATACATGGGAAATGTAGGCAAAATGACCGGTGGGTCCTGCTTATGCGGCGCGACGCGCCGCGTACTCACCGATCTCGAGCATCGGCGGGCGCTCCTCGGTGTCCACCCGGTGCGTCCGCGGCACGAAGCCGTTCCCCACGCGTTCGAACTGCGTGATCGACGGGCGGACCAAGTGCGGCCTGGAGAGCCGCAGTTGGGCCGTGCGGTAGATCGTCGCGGCCATTCTGCCGAGCGCCTGCCCGTCCTGGTGGCGGTGCTTGCGGGTGCCGACGTCGACCTGGGCCAGCGCGTCCAGGCCCACCAGGTTCAGCGAGTCCACCAGCAGGCCGAGCTCCACGCCGTACCCGACGGGGAAGGGCAGCCGCTCCAGCAGCGAGCGCCGTGCCGCGTACTCGCCGCCCAGCGGCTGCACGAAGCCGGCGAGCTGCGGCCAGTGCAGGTTCAGCAGCGGCCTGGCCACCAGCTCGGTCACCCGGCCGCCCTGGGCCGGTGTGCCGTCGGGGCCGGGCGCGGCGCCCCCGCCCAGCGGGCGGTCGTACATCGCCTTCACGAACTGGACCTCCGGCTCGGTCAGCAGCGGGCCGACGATGCCGGAGACGAAATCCGCGGAGAAGTCGCGCAGGTCCGCGTCGCAGAAGCAGACGATGTCACCCGTCGTGGCCATCAGGGACCGCCACAGGACCTCGCCCTTGCCCGCCACCGCGGGCAGGCCGGGCAGGATCGCGTCCCGGTGCACCACCCGGGCGCCGGCGGCGGCGGCCACCTCGGACGTGCGGTCGCTCGAGGCCGAGTCGATGACGACCAGCTCGTCGACGAGCGGGGTGTTCTCCATCAGCTCCCGGCGGATGATCGTGACGATCTCGCCGACGGTCGCCTCCTCGTTCAGCGCGGGGAGCACGACGCTGACGGTCGTACCCTGCCTGACCTTGGCGGACATCAGCCTTTCGAGGGAGCGGTCGGACGCGGACCAGGAGCGCCGGCTCAGCCAGCGGGCCACCTCATCGAGCACTTCGCGTCTCCCTTGACAGTCGATCGACAGTCGGTCGTGTGATCCATCTCGCGGGTCGGACGACTATCTCAAGCGTCCGGGGCTTCGGTTACAGTCTTGAGCAACGCGAAGGACCCTCGCATCTCGGGGGGTCCCAGCACACAAACGCCCGGACCGCACGTCCGGAGCCATACCGCTCATCCAGAGGGGCAGAGGGAACGGCCCGTTGAAGCCCCGGCAACCCTCCCGCCGACCGCGAGGTCACGGTGGGGAAGGTGCCAATTCCGTCTCGTGGCGAAGTGCGTCACGAGGAAGATGAGGAGAAAGGGCCTCGCCATCATGGCTGCGCAGACCGTCGCAAGCACCAGCACCTCCGCCCCCGCGTCCACCTCCGTGGACCTCGGCCCCGCCGCCGCACTCTCGTGCCGCGAGTGCGGACAGCGTTTCGAACTCGGCCCCGTCTTCGCCTGCGTCGAGTGTTTCGGGCCGCTCGAAGTCGCCTACGACCTGCCGAGCGGCAGCCCCGAAGAGCTCCGGAAGCAGATCGAGGCGGGCCCGGCCAACATCTGGCGCTACGCCCCGCTGCTGCCCGTCCCGGCCGACGTGGCCGACAAGCCGAACCTGAACCCGGGCTGGACCAAGCTGGTCAAGGCCGACAACCTCGCCCGCGAACTGGGCGTCACCGGCGGTCTGTTCATCAAGGACGACTCCGGCAACCCGACGCACTCCTTCAAGGACCGGGTCGTCGCCCAGGCACTCGAGGCCGCCCGCGCCTTCGGCTTCACCACCCTGTCCTGCTCCTCCACGGGCAACCTCGCCGGTGCGGTCGGCGCCGCCGCCGCGCGGGCCGGTTTCCGCTCCTGCGTGTTCATCCCGCACGACCTCGAGCAGGGCAAGGTCGTCATGGCCGCGGTGTACGGCGGCGAGCTCGTCGGCATCGAGGGCAACTACGACGACGTGAACCGCTTCTGCTCCGAGCTCATCGGCGACCCGCTGGGCGAGGGCTGGGGCTTCGTCAACGTCAACCTCCGCCCGTACTACGCGGAGGGCTCCAAGACCCTGGCGTACGAGATCTGCGAGCAGCTCGGCTGGCGGCTGCCGGACCAGCTGGTCGTCCCGATCGCCTCCGGCTCCCAGCTGACGAAGATCGACAAGGGTCTTCAGGAGCTGATCAAGCTCGGGCTCGTCGAGGACAAGCCGTACAAGATCTTCGGCGCCCAGGCGGAGGGGTGTTCGCCGGTGTCGACCGCCTTCAAGGCCGGCCACGACGTCGTGCGGCCCCAGAAGCCGAACACCATCGCCAAGTCCCTCGCCATCGGCAACCCGGCCGACGGTCCGTACGTGCTGGACATCGCGCGCCGCACGGGTGGAGCCGTCGAGGACGTGAACGACGAGCAGGTCGTCGACGCCATCAAGCTGCTGGCCCGCACCGAGGGCATCTTCGCCGAGACGGCGGGCGGTGTGACGGTGGGCGTGACGAAGAAGCTGATCGAGGCGGGCCTGCTCGACCCGGCGCTCACGACCGTCGTGCTCAACACCGGCGACGGTCTCAAGACCCTCGACGCCGTCGCGGAGACCTCGCAGGCGACCGCCGTCATCCGCCCGAGCCTGGACGCGTTCCGCGACGCGGGCCTGGCCGCCCACTGAGAACCTTGCTCCGCACTGCCACGCCGTACTCCGCCGAGAGGTGACGAACATGAGCGTCAACGTCCGCATCCCCACCATCCTCCGTACGTACACGGGCGGCCGGGCCGAGGTCCCGGCGCAGGGCACGACCCTCGCCGAGGTCATCGCGGACCTGGAGAAGAACCACACGGGCATCGCCGCCCGCGTCCTGGACGACCAGGGCAAGCTGCGCCGGTTCGTCAACGTGTACGTGAACGACGACGACGTCCGTTTCGAGCAGGGCCTGGAGACGGCCACGCCGGACGGCGCGGGCGTGTCGATCATCCCCGCCGTCGCCGGCGGCTGACGGAATCGGGGGAGCGGCACCGAGCTCTCCCCAGGGATTTACCCGCAGTTACTGAAATTGCCCCCTCCGCGAGAGAAGCGGAGGGGGCAATTCTGCATGGTTGAGCGCGGTAGAGTTTGGGAAGCCCCCTTCGCTGCCCGCTCGAGAATGCCTTCAGGCTCCGCGAGAATGCGGCCAAACTATGCGATCGAATTGCCACTTAGGCGTTATTTGCCGGGCCCGACTTGCCCCGGAATTCCATGAATTGGCACGGATCGGCCGTTCGGTCCTGTCCAGATTTCTCGTCCGATTGACCTGTTGCAGAGGGCAGTTGGGCGGATACATTCAGCCGCGGTCGACGCGTTCCGGCGCACACCCCTCCTGCTGGGGTGGAGGTCTGACCCAGGTCCGCGAAGTGCGGTCCTGCGCAAGGGCCAGTAATAGGGGAGTTAGGCATGGCTCAGGGCACCGTCAAGTGGTTCAACGCGGAGAAGGGGTACGGCTTCATCGCGGTCGACGGTGGTGCGGATGTTTTCGTCCACTACAGCGCGATCCAGATGGACGGTTACCGCACCCTTGAAGAAGGTCAGCGAGTCGAATTCGAGATCTCGCAGGGCCAGAAGGGTCCGCAGGCGGACATGGTCAAGCTCGCCGTCTGATCCAACTGATCGAGGCGCGATCGGCCACCGACGCACTCACGCATGAGGGGCTCGCCTCCCGGCCACCGGGAAGCGGGCCCCTCACGCGTGTCCGGCGACACCCGCCGCGGGCGCCGGCAGCGCCGCGGCAGCCCTCGAAGGAGCCCGCGCCCACCCCTCGCCCGACTGCCCTCCGCCGGGCGGCCTTGCTCGAAGGCGCTTGCACTCTCATGGGTCGAGTGCTAATCATTGGCGTTAGCACTCTCCCAGTGAGAGTGACAGAACTTGGATCGGGTCGGTGAGGTCCGCGAGCCGGGTGGGGCAAGGAACCACAAGGCACGCAGGCCGTCCGTCGCGGGCGCCGGATGCGATCCGAAGCAATCCACCCCAGTCCGGGAGGACCACTTCACATGGCCAAGATCATCGCGTTCGACGAGGAGGCACGGCGCGGTCTCGAGCGCGGGATGAACCAGCTCGCCGACGCCGTCAAGGTCACCCTTGGCCCCAAGGGTCGCAACGTCGTCCTCGAGAAGAAGTGGGGCGCCCCCACGATCACCAACGATGGTGTTTCCATCGCCAAGGAGATCGAGCTCGAGGACCCGTACGAGAAGATCGGCGCAGAGCTGGTCAAGGAAGTCGCCAAGAAGACGGACGACGTCGCCGGTGACGGTACGACCACCGCGACCGTCCTCGCCCAGGCGCTCGTCCGTGAGGGCCTGCGCAACGTGGCCGCCGGCGCCAACCCGATGGCCCTGAAGCGCGGCATCGAGAAGGCCGTCGAGGCCGTCTCCGGCGCCCTGCTCGAGCAGGCCAAGGACGTGGAGACCAAGGAGCAGATCGCCTCCACCGCCTCCATCTCCGCCGCGGACGTCCAGATCGGTGAGCTCATCGCCGAGGCCATGGACAAGGTCGGCAAGGAAGGCGTCATCACCGTCGAGGAGTCCCAGACGTTCGGTCTGGAGCTCGAGCTCACCGAAGGCATGCGCTTCGACAAGGGCTACATCTCGGCGTACTTCGCCACCGACATGGAGCGTATGGAGGCGTCCCTGGACGACCCGTACATCCTGATCGTCAACTCCAAGGTCGGCAACGTGAAGGACCTCCTTCCGCTGCTGGAGAAGGTCATGCAGTCCGGCAAGCCGCTGCTGATCATCGCCGAGGACGTCGAGGGTGAGGCCCTGTCGACGCTGGTCGTCAACAAGATCCGCGGCACCTTCAAGTCCGTCGCCGTCAAGGCCCCGGGCTTCGGCGACCGCCGCAAGGCCATGCTGAACGACATCGCCATCCTCACGGGCGGCACGGTCATCTCCGAGGAGGTCGGCCTCAAGCTCGAGAACGCCGGCCTGGACCTGCTGGGCCGCGCCCGCAAGGTCGTCATCACCAAGGACGAGACCACGATCGTCGACGGTGCCGGTGACAGCGACCAGGTCCAGGGTCGTGTCAACCAGATCCGTGCCGAGATCGAGAACAGCGACTCGGACTACGACCGCGAGAAGCTCCAGGAGCGCCTCGCGAAGCTGGCCGGCGGCGTGGCCGTCATCAAGGCCGGTGCCGCGACCGAGGTCGAGCTCAAGGAGCGCAAGCACCGCATCGAGGACGCCGTTCGCAACGCGAAGGCGGCCGTCGAGGAGGGCATCGTCGCCGGTGGTGGCGTGGCCCTGCTCCAGGCCTCCTCGGTCTTCGAGAAGCTCGAGCTCCAGGGCGACGAGGCGACCGGCGCCAACGCCGTGAAGCTCGCGCTGGAGGCCCCGCTCAAGCAGATCGCCGTCAACGGTGGTCTCGAGGGTGGCGTCATCGTCGAGAAGGTGCGCAACCTGCCCGTCGGCCACGGCCTGAACGCCGCGACCGGTGAGTACGTCGACATGATCGCCGAGGGCATCATCGACCCCGCGAAGGTGACCCGCTCTGCCCTGCAGAACGCGGCCTCCATCGCGGCGCTGTTCCTCACCACCGAGGCCGTCATCGCCGACAAGCCGGAGAAGGCCGCCGCGGCCGCTCCGGGCGGCATGCCGGGCGGTGACATGGACTTCTGATCCTCGCGGATCGGTGGACCGGTTTCACACCGAGGGCGGCACCCCTTCACGGGGGTGCCGCCCTCGGGCGTTCCCCGGCCGGCGTACGGGGCAGGACGTACGGGCAGGACGTACGGTCCGCGACCGCCGCCGGGAGGCCGACCTGGGGGTGACCGGCCCGCGGGGGTGGGGCAAACCCCCTGCCGGATACGGCAGTTGGTCCCGTGGGACCCGGCGCGCGATTCCGGGAGGGTCGTGCCATGGCAATCACCCGAACGTTCAGGCTCCGCCCCGCCGTCACCGTCGCGCTGACGCTGCCCGCCCTCGCGACCACGCTGGTCGCCCTCCCCGCGCCGTCCGCGGAGGCGACCGGCACTCCCCTCTCGTCCGTCCGCTGGGGCCCGTGCCCCGGGACCGGGCTCGATGCCCGGCAGGAGTGCGGGACGGTGTCCGTGCCGCTGGACCACGCGGAGCCGCGCGGGCCGCACATCTCCCTCGCCGTGTCGCGGCTGCCGAGCGAGAAGCCCGAGGCCCGGCGCGGCACGCTGCTGATCATCCCCGGCGGACCGGGCAACCCCGGTCTGCACGAGCCCTCCCGGCGGGGGAAGGCCCTGCCGCAGTCGGTGCGTGACGCGTACGACGTCGTCAGCTTCGACCCGCGCGGCGTCGGCCGGTCCGCACCCGTCAGCTGCGACCTCCCGCACGACGACCTCGCCATGGAACGCCTGCGCCCGTGGCCCGCGCCCGACGGGTCCATCGACCACAACTTCGCCGCGGGCCGTCGCCTCGCCGATGCCTGTGCCGAGAACGGCGGCGCGGTGCTGCCCACTCTCAGCACCCGTAACGAGGCCCGCGACATCGACCGCATCAGGGAAGCGCTCGGCGAGCGGAAGCTGTCCGCGTGGGGTGTCTCCTACGGCACCTACGCAGGCGCCGCCTACGCGCAGATGTTCCCCCACCGCACCGACCGCTGGGTCCTCGACAGCAACGACGACCCCGACCCGGAACGGGTCGCGCGGGGCTGGCTGGCGAACTACGCGGTCGGCGTCGAGGACGTCTTCCCCGACTTCGCCGCCTGGGCCGCCGATCCCGCGAACCCGGACCGGCTGGCGGCGACACCGGAGGAGGTGCGGCCCCTGTTCCTCGCCCTCGCCGCACGCCTGGACCGCGAGCCGATCCCCTGGCCGGGCGCCAACCCCGAGCAGCTGAACGGCAACGTGCTGCGCCAGGCGCTGCTCGACAGCCTCTACTCGCCCAGGCGTTTCCCGGTCGTCGCCCGTCTGATCGCCGCCGCCCGCTCCGGGGCCGATCTGCCGGCCCCGAGCACGCCGCCGGACGAGGCCATGCAGAACACGGTCGCGGCGTCGGCCGCGACCATCTGCAACGACGTGGACGCCTGGGGGGACGGCCCGGCCGAGTACGAGAAGGACGTGGCCGACAGCCGTGAGCGCCACCCGTTGACGGCCGGCATGCCCGTCAACGTCATGCCGTGCGCCTTCTGGGACCTCGGCCCCGTCGAGCCGCCCGTCCGCATCACGCCGCGCGGCCCCTCCAACGTCCTCCTCGTACAGAACGACCGTGACGTCGCGACCCCGCTCGCGGGCGCGAAGCGGATGCGGGCGGCCTTCGGGGACCGTGCGCGGATGGTCGTCGTCGACTCGGCCGGTCACGGGGCCTACGTGGACAACGGCAACGCGTGCGGCGACGCGACCGTGACCCGCTTCCTGCTCACCGGTGAACGCCCGGCCCGGGACCGCTACTGCGCCTCCTGACCGGCGGGGGCCGGCGCCGGACGCGGCCGGCCCATCACGGCGGCCACCAGCAGGTACGGCAGGGCGAGCAGCGCGAAGACCGTGCCGTGGGAGGCGTGCGGCGACAGCACCGCGTACGTGCCGTACGCCAGCAGCGAGGCGATGTTGGTGCCGAGGCCCGTCAGCGAGGTGATGGTCGCACGGCTCCTGCCGGTGATCGCTGCCTGAAGGCGGACGTCGGCCAGCACGTCCGCCAGTTGGAAGACGAGGAACGCGACGGCGAGCAGGGCGAATCCGGCGGGCGTGCCCGAGAGCGCGCCCGCCGCGAGCGCCACGGCCGCCGCCGCGACCAGCGCCCCGGTCGCGCGGACCGACAGCCGTTCGCCGGCCGTCACCAGCAGCGAGCCGAGTGTCACGCCCACCCACACCACCAGCACCAGCAGCGGGACCGTCTCCGTCGCGACACCCGTGGCGGCGGCGAGCAGCGGCACGTACTCGTCCAGCACGCCCCAGACCGATGTGATCACCACGGCGAGGACCATCGCGCGCCGGACGGGGCGGCTGCCGCGCACCTCGGCGAGTCCCGAGCGCAACGTCGCGAGGTGGCCCGGGCGTCCGGTGGCATCGTGGTGGGCGGCGGCGCGGTGTTCGGGGAGCGTCGCGCCGGTCGCCGCGCACAGCACGCAGGCGGCGATGCTCCCGGCCCACACCAGCGTGTCGCCGCCGAGGGCGAGCGCGGGCGCGGCCGCTGCCGTGGCCGCGGCCGTTGCGGCCATGCTGAAGGCGGCTGCCCTGCCCATGATCCGGCCGTAACGGTCGGCCGCGCCGAGCCGTTCGAGTTCGTCGTGGACGAGCGCTTCCATGGAGCCGGAGCGCAGGGAGCCGCCGACGGCCCAGAGGGTGAAGCCCGCCGCGTAGGCCGCGTAGGACGGTGTCAGCGCCCACAGCGCGAATCCGACGGCGGTCAGCAGCGGGCCGGCGACCAGCGTGACGCGGCGGGACACCGCGTCGGCCCAGACGCCCGACGGCACCTCGACCAGCAGGCCGACGACGCACCAGATGGCGAAGAGGGAGGAGATCTCGGCGGTGGTCAGGCCGTGTTCGGCGAAGAGCAGGGCGTAGAGGGGGTAGAGGAGGACGAAGTCCTCAAGACCCGCGTAGGCGTAGAGCCTTCGCTCGAGGCGACGGACACCGCGGACCCGGGGGTCCGACGGGCATGACGAAACGGTGAGCATGCGTGTGGTCCTTCTGCGGAACGGACGGGGGACGCCGGGTGCTCACCCGCGCGGCGGCCCGCGACAGCCCGTTCCAGGACCCGCTGCGGTGGATCAATGTCGTCGTCGGCTCATGCGGCCCAGTTTACGCCGGGGGCCGCCGTGGAGCCGGGGTGTTTTCGGGGTCCGGTGCGAGGGCCCGCGGCCCCTCGGCGGGTGCGCCGGTGACGCTCCGCCGGCCGGCCGCCCGGTGTCCGTGCGCCGGTCGTGCTTCGAGTGCGCCGCTGCCGGACGGGTGAAGGCTTCGGCGGCTGGCGCGTGATGCGGTTCCACCGGCACGGGGAACGTCAAGATCACCTTGCTCCGGAAGGCCAGGGCCGCACCCGGACACGCGGGGTGAGGAGATCGGGGTACCCGGCGGTTACGCGGCGCGGAGGTGTGGTGCTCATGGCAGCAGTGGTGCGGTCGGCGGACCGGTTGCGGACCGCGGAGGAGGCGGTGGCCCGGCTCGGGGACGCGCTCGCGGCGGTGTCGGTGAAACTGCCGTCGCTGGGGGTGGACGTGGTGTCGCTGGCGAGCGAGGTGCCGTACCCGCTCATCGAACTGGGCCGCTGCAACGTGGACACCGCACTACGGCTCGCGGCGGTGCTCCGCGGGCCGGAGGCGGACGAGTGACCGACGGCGCCGATAAGCGCCCGCCCGTCGTGCCGGCCCGCCATATGCCGTGCGGTGCACGGCAGTTCGCTCTCCTGGAATGATCGGCGGACCACTTCAGGGAGGGCGAAGGCGTGACATTCGGGGGACAGGATCCGTACCGGTGGACGGGGCAGCCGCAGCCGGGCACACCGCCGCATCCAGGTGTGCCGCCGCAGCCGGGACCGTACCCACCCCGTCCGGGCCCGTATCCGCCTCGTCCCGGGCCGTACCCGTACCCTCCCTACGGTCCGCCCCCGTCGCTGTGGCAGCGGTTCCGCCAGGACGAATGGCCGCCGCTGGGCGAGGTGTTGCGGCAGGTGCGCCGGATGCCCGGCTGCCTGTGGGTGATCGGCCTGCTCTGTGTGTGGCCCGCGCTCATGGTGCTGCTGGGCTACCCGCTGGCCAGGTCCGCCCGCCGTCAGGCGCGGCTGCGGTTCCCCGCCCACCACCACCGGCGGTACCAGGACCCGGAGGTGTGGCGGGTGCAGAGGACCAGGGCCTGGGTCGCGCTGGTCGCGTCCTTCCTGATCCTCGCCGCCTACGGGACAGAGGCGGACTGGGCGGAGGTGCAGGACCAGTATCTGTTCCGGCTGGTCGTCACCCCGTGGCTGCTGCTCCTCACCGCTCCCGTGGTGATCCTCGTCCTCTTCCGGCTCGCGCCGCCGCACGCACGGCCCGGTATGCGGGCCCGGCTGCGGCCCGCCGTCCGCTCGGTGCTCTGGTACTTCGGTGCCTTCACGGCCGTACCGCTGCTCTTCGCGGGTGTGATGCTCCTCGGCCGGACCTACGAGAACAGCCGCCTCAGCCCGCTGATCACGCTCGCGCTGCTGCTGCCGGTGCTGTGGGTGCTGTTCTTCGTCGTCTTCGCGTCCACGACGGCGCTGCGGACCGCCTTCAACACCGCCGACGCCCACGCCGCTCTTCCCGCTCTGCTCACCGGCGTCCTGGTGTGGGAGCTCGCGGCGATCAACCTGGCCGTGGCCGGAGCCCCGCCGGGGCCGCCGGTGGTCCAGTTCTGCGCGGTCCTCGGTGGCCCGGCGTCGGTGACGGCGGTGGCGTGGTGGGAGATCACCCGCCTGCGCACCAGGTACGGGGTGACCCTGCGCGGCTGAGTCGCTGGTCCTTCAGCGGCGACTTCCGGCCAACTGCCGGGGGATCGGCGGCATGGGCGTGACTGCCGGGGAAGGGCCCTCCTGGGCAGTAGCGCATTTTGCGCGCACGGAAACCCGGGGGAGCGGCATGTCATTGACCGGAGGACGTACGGGGCCGCGGGCGCTGGCCGCGGCCGTGCTGATGCTTGGGTTGTCACTGGGCACGGGAGGCGGCCTCGCGGAGGCGTCCGCCGAGGCGCGGACGCAGTCGGCCGGCCACACCCCGAACCTCACGGCCGACGGGGGAAAGAAGGAGCGCAAGCCCGCTCCGTCCGGGAGATCGCTGACCCGGATCGAAGGCGACTGGTACAGCGACCCCCTGGGACACCGGTCCTATGTGCACCGGCAGGCGGTGTGGGGCCATCGGTCGCAGCTCGACGGTGGCAGGAACCGGCATCGGATCGACGGGGGCCGAAACGTCGCGATCGGGTTCGTGGACATCACGGGACTCGACGACGTGGACACCCGGGGCCTGGAGGTGGTGGAGACCGCCGCGTTGCGGCACGACGACCCGGCGCTGTACGAGCGGTTGCGCATGGACGAACGCCCCGGGATCGAGAAGTTCGCCGTAGTGCCGCACGCCAACGAGGCCTCGGCGGAAGCGGAAGGCAACCACTCCGAACTGAACATCCTCGTCTGGGACCTGGCTTTCCTGAGCCAGGATGTGCGCAAGCCGGTGCCCCAGGACCGGCTCTTCGTGATCTACAGCGACCGTTCGCCGTGCAGGCCGCGGTGCGCCGGCCGGATCCCGGCCGGTACCGATGTCATCTACGCCGTCGTGAACGGCAAGGGGGCGGCCGACGAGCTCAACGGGCTGATCGACAGCGCAAAGGCGAGTGCCCGCGCCGAGAAGACCACCGTCGCCCGGGAGGTGGCGGCACAGAAGCAGCTGGGCAAGGAACGCAAGGCGGCGGAGCAGCAGCGGAGGGCGCAGGCCAGGAAGGAGAACCAGTTCTTCCGTAACCCCCGCGCCGCAGAACCGTGCGGTGGGGCTCAGGCCCTCGGCTTCAGCCCCCGGTTGACGACCGTCGCGGCGCCGGCCGCTCCGCGCAGCGTGCGACCGGCGGCCGACCCGTGCGGAGAAGGCGGCACCGCGGGGGGTCTGACCCGGGCGCTGACGCAGCCCGTGCCCCAGGCGCCCGGCGGGATCGACTTCTCCTCCTTGGAACTGCGCCATCTCTCGGACCCCGGCGACGGCAGCGGTCTGCAGTACGCCTTCCAGGCGCCCCTCTCCGCCGACGGCGGCGGTTCTCCGGCGGCGGGCCTCGACGCCGCGCAGAGCAGCTCCGACGCGTTCTTCGTCTGGCTGTCCCTCGAACCGTCGGCGTTCTGGGTCAACCTCAACCCCAACGAGCCGGACCGCATCGTCGACGAGCGGCTCGGCCGTACGGACGCCGGACGTGTCCTCCTCGAGGCCGATCTGCTGATGAAGAAGACGATCGGCAAGCTCATCCACCCCCACTCGGAGAGGGGCCGGAAATTCTGGGACGGCATCCGGGGCGACTGCATGTCGTACCGGACGTGGATCCTGCCCGCACCCGCGTCGATCCACCAGGACGGCGATGCGCTCTACATCCTCGACGCGCCCCTCGACGTCAGGATGGAGTCCCAGTACCTGGAGCAGCGGGGCGGATCCGCCACCGGTTCGTGCCCGAAGCAGGACAAGGCCACCGAGGACCACAACGAGCAGCACTTCCGCGGCCTGATCCTCACCGAGCTCAAGAAGGCGATCAACACCGCGCCCGAGTACGCCGAACTGCGCCGCGTCTACCTCTCCCGGGTCGCCGCCGAGTGGTACCGCGACCTGAGCCGCGGCAAGGACACCACCTACGGCGACCTCATCGACACGGGCGACGTCGACGACTGGCGGCTCATCGGCGACTGGAAGCCCACCGACACCTTCGACCGGTTCGTCGAGTCCTACACCGAGGGCGAGTTCAAGGTCACCGACAGGACCACTGAAGGCGGGACCACCTATGTGCGGAGCTATGTCTACGGCGGCGTCGACTTCAGCAGAATTCCCGTCACCAAGGTCTCCGGCGAGCGGTTCGCCGCGGACTTCGCGAACCTGCCCTCGGAGGTCGACCGTTCTCTGAGCGAGCCGTCCGCCGACGGGCGCGGAGCGATCTGGCTCGGCGCACCCACTCCGCGCCAGGCTGCCGGTCCCGCCTCCGGCTCCGACCCCGGTCCCGGCTCCGACTCCGGCTCCGACTCCGAGCCGCAGGCGCCCGCACAGCGCGGGGCCGCCGACCCCGGTGCACAGGAGGAGAGCCTGACCGCGGGTGAGTCGGCTCTGCGCGTGCTGCCGGTGGTGGTTGCCGCAGCGGCCTTGCTGCTCTGGTGGAGACGACGCCTTCTGAATACCGCTGCCATGGCAAGGCCTCGGCGGAGAACCGCTGTTCCTGCCGCACGGGACGGGGCGCGACGCGACCGCGGGCAGGACGACTTCTTCTGAGCCGCAGGCCGCGCCCGCGTGTTCGACAGCAGCCGGCGCTTCGGCGCGGTCCGTCGTGCACGTCGTGCTGCTGGAGTTCGACTGCGAACCGTGCGGCGGTCGCGAAGTCCCGGTCGTCATGCGGCGGAGCGCAAGAACTCGTCGGCCGAGGCCGAACGAGTCCAGGCTGCTGACGACCTCGTTCAAGGCCGGGGCAGCGGCTCTGTCGCGGGGAGGGGTGTGCCCGCGGCCGGGGCGGACGTGGGAGCCGGGCGGGCCGGGCGGGTCCACAGCAGCGCGCCGAGCAGGAGGGCCGCGGCGCCCACCAGCCACGGCAGGGGGCCGATGGGAAGCGAACCGACGAGGAGGCCGGCCAGTGCACCGGTCAGCTGCAGCGCGAGCGACTTCACCGACAGGGCGGTGGCGCGGACCGTGCTCTCGACGCGGCGGTGAAGCAGGTCGTTCTGGTTCGGGCCGGCTGCGCCGTGACCGAGGTAGACCAAGCCGTAGCCGGTCGCGGCGAGGGCGAGTGGCACGGGGCCGTCCCATGCGGCGGTCAAGCCGAGCAGCAGCAGCCCGGTCGTGCCTACGCCGAGGGAGGCCAGAATCGCGCGCTCGCTGCTGCCCGTCAGCCGGGCAGCCAGTGGCGCGCACTGGCTGCCGATCGCGGCACATACGAAACCGGCGCAGGCGAGCGCGGCGAAGAGCACGGCTCCGGACTCGGGTGCGCCGGTGAGCGTGGCGGCCCGGCCGGGCGTGAGGAGTTCGAGGGCGGCGAAGGACGCGCCGACCGTGGCCGCCGTCAGCAGGACCCTGCCGACCAGCGGCTCTGCGACGCCGAGCCGCAGTCCGTCCAGCATCGTCGCCGGGACCCCGCGCAGCACCCCGCGCAGTGTCGCGGCCGGCCGTGGCGGCTCCGGCAGGGCGGTCAGCACGTACGCGACGTATGCGACGCAGACGGCGGTTCCGAGCAGCCCGGGCACGGACAGCGGCAGTACGAGTCCGCCGGTGGCGTCGGCGAGGCGGGTGCCGAGGTCGGTGCCGAGGCCGAGCAGGAAAGGCAGGGCCCCACCGGTGAGCGTGCCGACGGCCAGCGCGGCGGAGGAGGCGGTGTTGCCGCGGGCGAGGCCGGAGCGCAGTTCGGCGCCGGGGCCGGAGTGGGCCTGCACGGTGTCGACGTACCAGGCTTCCGCCGGGCCGCTGGACAGGGCGCGGCCCGTGCCCATCAAGAACATGGCGACGGCGAGCACCCAGAGGGTGGTGCCGAGCGCCATCAGGGCCAGACCGGACAGGTTGAGCAGCCCGGAGGCGGCGAGGACGGCACGGCGGCCGATGACGTCGGACAGACCGCCGGTCGGCAGTTCCATCGCGGACACGGTGACCGAGTAGACGGCGAAGAGCCCGGCGACGGCGGTGAGCCCCACGCGTTCGGTGAGGAGGAGCACCTGGGACGGAACGTAGAGGCCGACGGGGAGCCAGAAGAGGAACATGGCCGCGACGAAGCGCCGGCGGGCGGCGCGGGGGTCCAGCAGCTTCACGAGGCGTCCTCCGTGCCGGACTTCTTCGCCGGTCCGGCCGTCGTGCCGGTGCTCGCGTCCGGCTCCGTGCCGGCCGCGCCGGCTCCCGAGGCGAGTGCCAGCCCGCCCGTGAAGAGCGCGACCTGCTCGGCGCGGGGGTCGCCCTCGTCGCGGGCGGCGAGCTCGCTTACGATGCGTTCGAACGTCTCCCACAGTTCGGTGAGCGACTCCGGGGTGAGGCGGACCCCCAGGTCGGTGAAGCCGGACGGCTCCAGCCACTCGGTGCCGAGCCTTCCGGTGTCGAGGTCCTCCTGGTGCCGGGCCAGGGACCGCTCCAGATGGTCGAGTTGGGCCCGGCGGGCCACGTCGACGAACGCCCGCGCCTCTTGCGAGCCGGCCATCGCGGCGTTGCTCCAGCTGGTCACCTCATGGACGGACTTCCAGCGCCGTTCCCGGCCGTCGCGGTGCTCCGCCTCCGCGATGAACGCGTACTTGGCCAGCACCCGCAGGTGGTAGCTGGTCGACGCGGACGACTCGCCCGTCCTGACGGCGAGTTCGCTCGAGGTGGCCGGTCCCTCCATGCGCAGCAGGCCCAGCAGCCGGATCCGCAGGGGATGCGTGAGCGCCTTGAGGGCGGCGGCGTCCTGGCGGGGGTCGAGTACGCGGCGGCGGTGTTCGTGGTCATCGGTCACGGCGTGAGCGTAGAGCGGACCGGGCACTTCACAAAATAGTTTTTGCAGAATTTCTTTGGGAATCTCGGTGGTCCGGCACGGGAGGAACACTCATGCGGCTCTCATGCGGGCCTTAACTCCCCATCACGCCGCGTCCATACCGTCACGCCATGTTCTTCACCTACCTCCGGCGTGAGCTCCGCCGCCGCAGAAGAGCGGCGCTCGTCGTCGCCTCGGGGCTCGCCCTCGGGATCGCGCTGGTCATCGTCGTCAACTCCGTGTCGTCCGGGATGAACCGCGCCCAGGACAAGGTCCTGGAATCGCTGTACGGGCTCGGCACCGACATGACCGTCACCAAGGCCGCCGAGCCGCCCGGCGAGGGCGAGACCGTGCGTCGGCCCCGCTTCCGGTTCGACGCCAAGGACGAGGGCGACGACGCCGAGCAGAGCAGCGACATCGTGATGGTCCAGGGGTTCGAGACCCTCGCGTCCTCGACCGTCGCCCGGGTCGCGGAGCAGGACGGCGTCGCGGGCGCGGTCGGCGGACTGAGCGTCAACGTCATGAAGGTCAATGGTGAGTTCAAGCGCGGCGCGGTGCAGCAGAAGCCGGGCCAGGGCGGGCCGGGCGCCGGGGGCGGCGCCGTACGCGGCGGCGGGGCCGACTTCGACGTCGACTCGTACACGGCGTACGGAACGGACGTCGCCCACCAGGAACTGGGGCCCCTGACCTCCTCGACGATCACCTCGGGGCGGACCTTCGAGGAGAGCGAGACCGACGCGCGGGTCGCCGTCCTCGACAGCGCCTACGCCAAGGAGAAGGACCTCGGGCCGGGCAAGAAACTCACTATCTCCGGCACGGACTTCGAGGTCATCGGCATCGCGACCGCGGACAGCGGCGACGCCGCGGCCAACGTCTATCTGCCGCTGGCCCAGGCGCAGAGGCTCGCCGACGCCAAGGACAAGGTGACCACCGTCTACGTCCAGGCGACCGACTCGCAGAAGATCGACGGCGTCAAGGAGACCATCCAGAAGAACATCTCCGGTACGACCGTGACCACCTCCGCCGACCTCGCGGAGACCGTCTCCGGGTCGCTGTCCACGGCGTCCGACCTGGCGTCGGGCGTCGGCAAGTGGCTCTCCGTCCTGGTACTGGCAGCGGCGTTCCTCGTCGCCGGGCTGCTGACGTCCTCGGCGGTCAGCCGGCGCGTACGGGAGTTCGGCACGCTCAAGGCGCTCGGCTGGCGCAGCGGCCGGGTGACGCGGCAGGTCGCCGGTGAGGCCCTCGTCAACGGGCTCGTCGGCGGCGCGCTCGGGATCGCCCTCGGGCTCGCCGGCGCGTGGCTGATCACCACCTTCAGCCCGACGCTCACCGCTCAGCTCGGCGGCGGCGCCGGTGCGGGCGGTGGCGGCGGTCTGCGGGTCGCCGGTCCCGGCGGCGGTGGCGGACCCCTGCGGGATTCGGCCGACCGTGCCCTCGACATCGCGCTCACCGCGCCGGTCTCGCTCACCACGATCGGCCTCGCCGTGACCCTCGCCGTCGCCGGCGGTCTCGTCGCGGGCGGCTTCGGCGGCTGGCGCGCGTCCCGGCTGCGGCCCGCCGACGCACTGCGCCGCGTCGAGTGACCCGGCCAGGACCGGGCCCCTTCTCTTCCACGTACAACAGGAGTTGATGATGTACCAGCTCAGTGGCGTCACCAAGCGCTACCGGCGGGGCAAGGACAGTGTGAACGCCCTCGACGGAGTCGACCTGACCATCGAGGACGGCGGCCGGCTCGTCATCCAGGGGCCCACGGGAGGCGGCAAGTCCACGCTGCTGCAGATGCTCGGCGGCCTCGACCGGCCGAGCGAGGGCAGCGTGGTCCTCGACGGGACGGACCTGGCGGCCCTGCCGGAGGCGAGGCTGACGCGGGTGCGGGCGGAGAAGATCGGCTTCGTCTTCCAGAGCTTCAACCTGATTCCCACGCTGACCGCGCAGGAGAACGTCGAGACGGCGCTCGTACCGCTGCCGGGCCTCAAGGCACGCGAACGCAGGGAACGCGCCGGGGAGGCGCTGGCCTCCGTCGGGCTGGGCGAGCGGCTGCGGCACCTGCCCGGCGAGCTCTCCGGCGGGCAGCAGCAGCGGGTCGCGATCGCGCGGGCGCTGGTGAAACGACCGGCGGTCCTGCTCGCGGACGAGCCGACGGGCAACCTGGACGAGTCGATGCGCGACGAGATCATGGAGGTGCTGGAGGCGCTGTGGGAGGAACACGCCTTCACGTTCGTGATGGTCACCCACGACTCGGCGCTGGCGCGCCGGACGAGACGGGTGGCGACGATCCGCAAGGGGCGTGTGACGGTGAAGGAACGGGCGGCGGACGCGGCGTAGCGCGGGGCGCGCGTGGGCGGTCGGGTTCGTGGCGCGGCCCGGTTGCCGGGGCTCTGCCCCGGGCCCGGCGCCTCAATCGCCGGCGGGGCTTGATCTTGCCTGGTCGGGGACTTCAGCCCCGGGTCCCGAGCTGGGCCACTTCAGCCCGTCCGGCGATCGAGGACATGCCCAGGGGCGTGCTGCGAGTGCCGGTGGGCGGTCGGGTTCGTGGCGCGGCCCGGTTGCCGGGGCTCTGCCCCGGGCCCCGCGCCTCAATCGCCGGCGGGGCTTGGGGTTGCGGGTGGGCGAGTTCAGCCCGTCCGGCGATTGAGGACACGCCCGGAGGGCGTGCTGCGAGTGCCGGCGGGTGGTCGGGTTCGTGGCGCGGCGCGGTTGCGGGGCTCCGCCCCGGGCCCCGCGCCTCAATCGCCGGCGGGGCTTGATTTCGCCGGGTCGGGGACTTCAGCCCCGGGCCCCGGGCTGGGCCACTTCAGCCCGTCCGGCGATTGAGGACACGCCCGGAGGGCGTGCTGCGAGTGCCGGCGGGTGGTCGGGCTCGTGGCGCGGCCCGGTTGCCGGGGCTCCGCCCCGGGCCCCGCGCCTCAATCGCCGGCGGGGCTTGAGGACGCGGCCGGGGTCGGGCGGGGGGCTACTCGTCGTCGAGTTCCCGTACGACCCTGCGTTCGATCGCCTCGACCTCGAAGCGGGCCGCAGGGTCGTTGTCCTGGGCCCGGACCGCCGCGCGGACCAGGGACAGGTAAAAGAGCGCAGGGGCGCACGGCGTCCAGTTCTCCGCCGGTTCGTCGCGGAGGAAGCGCAGAACGCTCTCCGGGTCGGCCGGGACGAACGCGTGGCGGTCGTGTTCCCACTTGTCCTCGATGCCGCGGCTCCACCTCGCCCTCAGCTCCTCCTCCGTCAGGTCGGTGAGGACCGCCCGGAAGAACGCCGCCCACTGGTTGTTGCGCACATCGAGGCCGAAGCCGAGGAGCTCGAGGTCGACCTCGTCGGACTCGTACACCGCCAGTTCCTCGCGCATCGCCCGGCGGGCGACGGCGTGCAGGCTGACTCTCCCGTCGGGGGACAGGTCGTGGTTGCGGGCCAGGCCCTCGTTCGCGGACGAGTTCCACTTCGACTTGTTGTGTCCCGCCACCCGGGAACTGCGGTGGGAGATGACCATCTTCTTGTCCTTGCCCGTCTCCACCGCGACGTTCACGCCGAAGCTGCAGAACATGAACGGCTCCGCCTCCAGCGGGTCCTTGCCGTCGATGTACTGCTCGCGCAGCGTCTGCCCGTCGCTCTTCATGCGGTCGAGGTTCATGGACGTGGTCATGAAGTCGTAGTAGTCCGCGTCGCGCAGGGTGAGCGTGGCGACGGGCTCCTCCGCGGTGTGGGTGCGTGAGACGGTGAGGCGCTCCACGGCGAAGCGCGGGTTGTTCCAGCGGTGCGGTTCCCCGGCCGCCTCCTTGGCGGCCTGTTCCTCCTCGATCTCCCGCCGCCAGCGGCCGATCTCCTCCGGGAAGTGGACGCGCCCGGGGACGTACCTCACCCGCATGTTCTCCTCGGCGATCGGCCGCGTCCCGTCACCTTCGTAGACATGGCAGTCGGTCTGGCGTCCGACCACGGTGAAACGGTCCCTGGCAGTCATCAATTCACCTTCTCCGTAGAGCGGTTGACGGCTGGCGTGACACAGGTCACGGCAGATGGACCATGATAGGGACGGGAGGGGGAGGGGATGACGGTTCACCTCTTACGTGAGGAACTACGGGCGTCGGGACTGGTCGGCACCGTCGCCATGGAGGCGTACGACGATCCCGAGGGGCGGCTCGACCGCAAGCTCGTCGAGGACGCGCGCAAGCGCTTCACCAAGCTGTGCGTGCAGCGGTTCGGCTTCGGCCACGAGATGCGGCTCGACGACAGCGGGACACTGGACGACGTCAAGGCGGGGCTCAGCCGCTTCCTCGAGCACGAGGCGACCCGCAAGATCCTCTATTGGACGGGCCATGGCTACGACCTCGGGGACCACGGCTACTTCCTGGGCTGCCGGAACAGTTTCTCCACCAAGGGCATGGATCCGAACCGGGCCATGCCCTTCACCGAGTTGCTCCAGCGGTGTGCCGCACAGCGGGACACCGAGTTCCTGATCGTCATCGATGCCTGCCAGTCGCAGAGCACGCTGGGAGCCGCGCGTCCTCTCGTCGAGGCGTACGGACGGTTCTCCGGCGGGGCGCCGCGTGAACGCGGCCTCGTGGTCGCCGCCACCGCGGGCGCCGGCCTCAAGGTCGACGAGGGCCGCTGGGTGGACTGGCTGGAGCAGGCCGTCGCGGACGACCGGCTCGAACTCGAAGGCATGGTGCGGCCCTTCGCGTCCACGGCGCTCTACCTCTCCTTGCCGGACCTGCTGGAGGCCGTCGACGTCAAGGCCAGGGAAACGGGACTGACCGACCCGGAGCAGCGGCCCAGGGCGGCCGTGATCCGGCCCTTGGACACCCGCTTCCTGCACAATCCGTACTTCTCGGAGAAGAACAAGGTGTTCCGCACGGCCGCCCGGCCGCCCGAACATCTGCCGTGGCTGCGGCCGGAACACTTCGAGCAGATCTCCGACCGCACCTCCCGGCTCCGCTTCACCGGCCGGCTCCAACCGCTCAGCAGACTGGTCACCTGGCTCGAAGCGACGACGAGCGGCATGCTCGTCGTCACCGGCGCGGCCGGCACCGGCAAGTCCGCGCTGCTCGGGCGGCTGGCTCTGCTGTCCGTGCCGGAGATGCGCGAGTCGCTCAGGCCGGAACCCCCTGTCCAGACCCGGCCCCGGCCCGGCTCGATCCACGCCGCGGTGTCCTGCCGGGGCGAGTCCCTGCATTCACTGGCCAGGGCCGTGCTCGAGGTGCTGGGGCCGCTGGGCGCGGAACCGCCGCCGGAGGGCATCACCCCGGAGCAGTGCGTGGACCGGGTGGGCTCGTTGGTGGAGCGGACGGGCGCGCTGAATCTGCTGGTCGACAGCCTCGACGAGGCCATGCCCGGCCAGGCCCACGAGATCGCGCGCCGGCTGCTCAACCCCCTGTCGCACCGCCCCGGCGTGAAGGTCGTGGTGGCCACCCGCGCCCATCCCCGGCAGATCACCGACGGAGTGGGCCGGGAATCGCTGCTGGACGCTCTGGACCGGACGGCGCCCGACCTGCGGATCGACCAGGACGCCGACACCGAGCGGGACATCGCCGCCCTCGTCGCGGCCGACCTCGCCGCGTACGAGGGCTCTCCTTATGCGGGCCGGGAGAACGACGGCGTGCGACTGGAGACCGCTCGACGCGTGGCGGAACAGTGCCGGCGGCGATTCCTCGTGGCCAAGCTGGTCGCCCGGGCCCTCGCGCGGGAGCCGGAATGCCTGTCGGGCGGCCGGTTGGAGGAGTTCGTCCGCGACGGAGGCACCGACCTGCGGGCACGGATGGAGGACGAGCTCGAGGCCCTCGATCCGTCCGGCCGGTTCGGCGCCGCTGAGCTGCTGCTGCCGCTCGCCCTGGCGCAGGGCAGCGGGCTGTCCGACCGGGACCTGTGGTTCCGCATGGCGCGGGCGCTGCTGCGCCGTGGCTCGCCGAAGGTGTCGCGTCGGTCCCTCGACACGGTGCTGAGCAGCGTCACGGACGCCCTCCTGACCGTGGAGCACCGGCCGGGGAGTCCTCCGATCCACCGCCTCGGGCACGCCAGTTACGGAACGGCGCTGCTGGCTCGCGCCAAGCTCGACCCTGCTGCCGCTCACCGCCGCGTCTACGACGAACTGGTGGGCGACTGGGACACGGCGGACGAGTACACCCTGGCCCACCTCGGAGCGCACGCCGCGCAGGCCCGGAGCGCGACGGTGGTGCTCGACGACGAGCCCGATCCGTTGGAGGAGCTCTTCGACGACCCGCGCTTCCTGGTGCGGACACGACCGGACGTGATGCTGCCGCTCGCCGCCTCGTTGGCCGCCACCTGCGAGGGCGCGGCGCTGTACCGGCGGGTGGGCGGCGAATTCAGGCGGCACACCGATCGCCGGGAGCGCAGGGCGATCCTCCGCGCGGTGGCCCACGCCGGCCACCCGGAGTACCTGCGCCGGCTCCAAAGCTTTCAGGAGTTCAAGGATCTGTGCTGGGACGAGGTGTGGACCGACACGCCGCCGGACCCGCTGGAGCTGTGCCTGCCCGCGCCCCTCGGCGGGGCCCGCGCGGTGAGCTGGACGGCCGCCGAGGGAGGCACGATCGCCGTCGCGGGGCGGGGAGAGATCTCCGTCCGCGACGCGCACACTGGGGACCACGTACTGACACGCCGTACCACCGGGTCCGAGCACGGCAGCCGGGCCGTGCTGACCGAGGTGTGCGAGGCGGGTACCCGGACCCGGCGGGTGACGGTCGCCCACGACGGCTCGTCCGTGCACCTGTGGTCGGGGCGCGAACGCCTGCCGCGCACGACGTTCCACTGGGGAGGCACGCCGGGCAGCGTCGCCGCCGCCCGGCTCGGCGACGACCTGCTGGTCGCCGCGGCCGACGGCCGCCGTGTCTGGGCGTGGCGCTGGCCGGTCGTCGAAGGACCGGCGGCCGGGGTCCGCAGCACCGTTCTGCCCGTGGAAGCGGGGCGCGTCGCGCTGCTCGGACTGCGTGACCGTGGCTTCCTGCTCACCGCGGGCCGCACGGCGACCGTGCATGAACTGCACGGCAAGCTCTCCGGGGACGAGCACTGGGTGCGGCGGGAGTGGGAACTGGACACGCTCCACGGGACCGCGTTCGCCGCAGCGGCGCTGGCGGAGGGGGACGACAGCGGCCTGCTCGCGGTGGTCGACGGCGAACACGTCCGCGTGTGGCGGCTGTTCGCCGAGGGGTACACCGCGACCCCGCGGTTCACGCGGGAACTCGTCGCCGAGTCGGCCTCCCGGGACGTGGCACTCGGGCTGTGCGGTGAGCTGCCGCTCGTCGCGCTGTACGAGGACCACGGCAGCACCGTGCGGGTGACGGGCATCACCGACAGCACCTTCCGGTGCTCCTTCGGCCTGGGCAGCAGGCGCAACGGCCTGGCCTTCGACCCCTCTGGCTCGGGCCGGCTGGCCGTCGGTGACGGTGCGGAGGTGCGGCTGCTCGATGTGCCCGCCGCGGTGCGCGCGGGCCGCGAGGTCCGGCGGCGTGATCACGACGAGCACCCGGTCGTGCGGCTGGCGGCGGCGGAGGCAGGGGCTCCCGCCCTGCTGACCAGGGTCTGGGGCCGCGATGTGCTCGTCACGCGGCAGGACGCCCGTCAAGGACAGGTCGGCACCGAGGCCGTGTTGTCGCACGAAGCGCGGGTCACCGCCGTGTCCTCGGTCCGGCACGGCGGACAGTGGGCGGTCGCGGCCGCCATCGGGCGGCGCGTCCGGATGTGGCGGCTCTTCGACGATCCGGACGACCGGCGGCAGGACGGACACGTCGACCTCGGCGGCGATGCCGGCGACCACGCCGAGGGCCTGGGACTGGTGTCCACGGCCGGCGGCCTGCACCTGTTCGTCCCCGACGGACGCAGGGTCCTGCGCTTCACACGCCCGGACGGGACGGGTCGGTGGCACAGCTCCGGCGAGGCGGTCGTCCCGGAGGTGAGGATCCGGGCCGTGCACGCCCACTCGGCGGGCGGACGCACCTGGGTACTGGCGGACTGCGTGGACGCGCTGCGGCTGTGGGAGAGCACCGAAGAGGGCCTCGTCGCCGCCGGCGGCCGGCGGGCGGCACCGGACCGTCCCGCCGGTGCCGCGCTCGGCGCGGGACTCGTCGATGGCGAACTCCTGCCGCTGATCGCCTGGACCCGCGCGGGCACGGTGCATCTGGCGGAGTGCGAGGAGGGCGACTGGACGACGACCAGCTTCGCGCACACGCACGGAACCCCCGCCGCCCTCGCCTTCTCCGGGCGCGCCCGCAATCCGCTGCTGCTGGTCCTCGGTGGCGCGCGGACCGCGTCGGTGCGGGACGTCGGGCGGGGGGTGTGGCTCGACCAACTCACCGCGCCGCACCGGGGCCTGGACATCGAGGCGGCCGACGCCGCGTTCGACCCCGGTCACGGCATCACGCTCGCGTTGCAGGGACGCGTCCGCTGCGACCAGATCACACTGCCCGAGCCGCTGATCAGGAGTGCCGTGCAGGCCGCCCGGGCCGTGTAGAGCGGCGACGGCGGCCTCAGCAGCCCCAAGGGACAAGGAAAGGGAGACATCCGCGATGGAGCACGACCTGGTGGTCTTCGTACCGGGCATTCTCGGGAGCCGGCTGACCCGGGACGGACGGGACCTGTGGCACCAGTCGAAACAGGCCGCGCTGCAGATGCTGCGCCCCTCCAAGGCCGCGGAACGCCTCGCGCTGCCGCCCGGTATCGGGGACAACGAGCCGGAGGAGCCTTGGGCGGTGGACGCCGACGAGCTGCTCAAGGGACCCGACGCCCTGCCCGGTCTGATCTCCTTCCTCGGCTACCCGGACGTCAGAGCCATGCTCGACCGCAGCCCCGACCACCATCCGCAGGGCGGGCTGCGCCCCGGGCAGTACGTCCCCTTCGCCTACGACTGGCGTCTGTCCAACCGGCTCAACGCGCGCCGTCTGCGGGTGCGGGTCGAATCGGCGCTCGAGCAATGGCGGGAGCGGGCCGCGGGCTTCTACCCCCAGGCACACGACGACGTGCCGAAGGTCGTCTTCATGTGCCACTCCATGGGCGGCCTGATCGCCCGTTACTACCTGGAGTGCCTGGGCGGCCGGGACATCGCCCGTTCCCTGGTCACCATCGGCACGCCGCACCGCGGCGCGGCCAAGGCGGTCCGCTTCCTCACGAAGAACGGCGTGGGGCCCGGTGCGGACCAGGGCAGGCTGCGCCGGAAGGCCATGCGGAAGGCGGCGCGGGTCAACTCCGCGCTGGTGGACCTGGCCCGCACGTTTCCGTCCGTGGCGCAGCTGCTGCCGGTGTACAAGGCGGCCATGGCCGACGGAGGAAACCGGTGGCGCCCGCTGACCGACGGGTTCGTGCCCGATCTGCCCTCGGAGCTGGTGGACGACGCCTTCGCCTTCCACCGTGAGTTCACCGATGCCTGGGAGGCGAGCCGGTCCGCCCTGCCCGTGGCTCCGTACCGGGTGCACTGCCTCGGCGGCAGGGCGCATCCGACCGTGCACGGGGTGGTGGTCGGCGTGGACGGGACGCTCGAGTTCCCCACGTGGCTCGACAACTCCCAGGAGTGGACCGGGGACGGCACCGTCCCGGAGGAGTCGGCCTTCGCGAAGTGGGCCCTGGACGACATGTCCCAGGCGGTCTGGGGCGGTGAGCGTCACGCCACGATGGCGGGGGCGGAGTCGGTGGGCCACCAACTCGCCGCCATCCGCCACGGCAAGCCGGCCAGGGAAACGCTGGCGGGGGAGGACTTCGGGCTGGCGGCCCCGGACTTCGCCGTGGCGGGCGAGCCGTTCGAGGTCGCCGTCACGGGGATGGCCGACCCGGGCCGGACGGTACGGGCACGCCTGGTCCGGGACGGGGTGCCGGCCGCGGACCCGGTCGGTCTGGTACCGGACGGTACGGGCAGCCTGGTCGCGGACCTCACGGCGCCTTCCGGCACGTGGGTGCTGGAGGTCGAGGCGGACCGGCCGAGGGTGGTGTGCCGTGACGTCGTGACGGTCGTCGAGGACTGACGTGACGTCGTCACGGCTGCCCAGTCGGCCGGCGGGGCTTGGGTTTGCCGGGTCGGGGACTTCGGCCCCAGGCCCCGGGCTGGGCCACTTCAGCCCGTCCGGCGATTGAGGTCATGCCCGGAGGGCGTGCTGCGAGTACCGGCGGGCGGTCGGGCTCGTGGCGCGGCGCGGTTGCGGGGCTCCGCCCCGGGCCCCGCGCCTCAATCGCCGGCGGGGCTTGGTTTCGCCGGGTCGGGGACTTCAGCCCCGGGCCCCGAGCTGGGCCACTTCAGCCCGTCCGGCGGTTGAGGTCATGCTCGGAGGGTGTGCTGCGTGTGCCGGTGGGTGGTCGGGCTCGTGGCGCGGCCCGGTTGCCGGGGCTCCGCCCCGGGCCCCGCGCCTCAATCGCCGGCGGGGCTTGATCTTGCCTGGTCGGGGACTTCAGCCCCGGGCTCCGCGCCTCAATCGCCGGCGGGGCTTGGGTTTGTCGGGTCGGGGACTTCGGCCCCGGGCCGGGCCTGCGGGCCGGTCAGGGCTTCCGCGGGGTCGTGAGGGCCGCGCGGAGGTGGCCCGAGGTGCGGGACAGGAGCGTGGCCGCCGTCGCGGCGTCCACGTCGCCCAGGATCACCAGGATCGCGTTCTTCACCTCGCCGTCCGTCGCCTCGAGCGCCGACTCGATCTCCTCGTCGGACGCTCCCGTCGCCAGCGCCACGATGCGGCGGGAGCGGGCGCGGAGTTTGTCGTTGGACGCGCGGACGTCGACCATCAGGTTCCCGTAGGTCTTGCCGAGGCGGATCATCGTGATCGTCGAGATCATGTTGAGCACCAGCTTCTGCGCCGTTCCCGCCTTCAACCGGGTGGACCCGGTGAGGAGTTCGGGCCCGGTGACGACCTCGATGCCGTGTTCCGCGGCCGCGGCAAGCGCGCTGTCCGCGTTGCAGGAGAGCCCGATCGTGAGCGCGCCCAGCGCGCGGGCGTGTTCCACCGCGCCGATGGCGTACGGGGTGCGGCCGGACGCCGAGATGCCGACCACCGTGTCGTCGGCCGTGAGCTGCAGGCCGTCCAGGTCCGCCGCGGCCAGTTCCTTGCTGTCCTCCGCGCCTTCGACGGCCTTGACCATCGCGGTCGGTCCTCCCGCGATCAGGCCGAGGACCTCCGACGGGTCGGTGTTGAAGGTGGGCGGGCACTCGCTGGCGTCGAGCACGCCCAGCCGGCCCGCCGTGCCGGCGCCCGCGTAGATCAGCCGGCCGCCGCGGGACATCCGCTCGGCCGTGCCGTCGATCGCGGCGGCGATGGCGGGCAGTTGCGCGGCGACGGCGGCGGGGACGGTCTCGTCCTCGGCGTTCATGGTCCGGGCGATCTCGAGCGTCGGCAGCCGGTCGATGTCGGCGAGCTCGGGTCGGAACGCCTCGGTGGTGAGAGTGGCCAGCTGGGCGCGGAGTTCACCGTAGGTGGAGGTCATGAAGAGCGGCTCGGCTTTCTTGGACGCGGGAACGCGGGAACGCGGGAGTTCGGTCAGCGGCTGCGCGGGCTGTGGCGGTGCGCGAGGGCTTCGTACGAGGCGGCGAGGGCGGGGGCCGCCGACTCGTACGTACGCTGGGCCACGCCTATGAAGAGGCAGTCGACGACGAGCAGCTGGCTCGTGCGGGACGACATCGCGGCCGGCCGCAGCTCGCTCTCACGGGCGGTCGAGGTCGTCAGCACATGGTCGGCGTACTGCGAGACCGGGCCGTCGGGCCGGCCGGTGATCGCGATCGTCGTGGCGCCGCGGTCGAAGGCGACGCGCAGCGGCTCGATCACGTCCCCCGTGGAGCCGGAGTGGGTGATCGCGATGGCCACGTCGCCCGAGCGCAGCTGCACGGCGTTGGTGACGGCGAGGTGCGGGTCGGCGTGGGCATGGGCGATCAGGCCGATGCGCAGGAGCTTCTGGGCGAGGTCCATGCCGACGAGCGAGGACGCGCCGACGCCGTAGATGTCGATGCGGCGGGCGGTCGACGCGGCGGCCACCGCCGCGCCGAGCTGGACGGTGTCGAGACCGGCGGCGGTGTCGGCGAGGGTCTGCTGCTCGTCGTAGGCGAGCTTGGCGACGACGTCCGCGATGGGGTCGTCCACGGCGATGTCGGTGGTGATGGCGGGCGCCCGGCCGGACTCCTGGTGGGCGGCGAGACCGGCGAGCGCCAGGCGCAGGTCGCGGTAGCCGGGGTAGCCGAGCAGGCGGGCGGTGCGGACCACGGTGGCCTCACTGGTGCCGGTGAGCTCGGCGAGACCGGTGACCGTGAGGGCCGCGCAGCCTGCCGGGTCGTCGGCGACGGCTTCGGCGACCCGCTGCATGGAGCGGGTCATGGACGGCGAGAGCGTGCGCACCTTGGCCGCGAGGGCGGCGGGGGCGGGAGCGTCACCGCTGAAAATTTCCTTCACTTGATTGGTCACACTTGAAAGGTATTTTCGCGTTTCGGGTGGCGTCAAGACCCGGAGACAATGGGTGCATGGACGACTCGAACCCACTGGAACAGGCTCTGCACCGGGCCCGGGCCCTGGTCCTCGCCGATCTCGCCGCCAGAAACGTGGCCGACGCCGGAGTCGTCTCCATGGTCGAGGACGCCGTCACCCACCGCCGCTGGTGGGTCGAGCAGTGGCCGGAGGGTGTCGAGTACGTCGCCGGTCTGGTCGCCCAGGACGTCCAGGACGCCCTGCTGGAGCGGCACGGCCGCTGGCCGCTGTGCCCCGTGTGCGACGCCGGTGACCCGCACGCCCTGGAGATCCAGCCGGAGCTCGGGCCCGACCCGCAGTGGGTGTGCGGCAAGGCGGGCGTGGTGGTGGCCCCCATAGGCGGCCTGACGTGACGGTCTACATCGACCCGCCGACCTGGCCGGGGCACGGCCGGATGTGGTCCCACCTGGTCAGTGACGTGTCGTTCGATGAGCTCCACGCCTTCGCCGCCTCCATCGGCTGCCCGCCGCGCGCCTTCGAACGCGACCACTACGACGTCCCTTCGCACCGTTACGCGGACGCTGTCGCGGCAGGCGCGGTCGAGGTCGGCTCGAAGGAGCTCGTACGCCGCCTCACGGGCGCGGGGCTGCGCCGGCCCAAGGGACGCTCCGTCTGAGGGCCCGCCGGAGGGGGACCGGCCCGTTCCGCAGGGACCCGGCCACGTCCGCCCGGCCCGTTCCGCCCGGCCCGTTCCACCCGGTCACGTCCGCCGGGACCCGTTCCGCCCTGACGCGTACCTTCCGGACCCGTTCCCCCGGGACGGGCTGCGCTCAGACCCGTTCCGCCGACACGGCCCGCTCGCCCGGGACCGACTGGGACACCACCCGTGAGCTGCCGTGGAGCCGCAGCGCCACCACCACGAGGACGATGGCGACGACCATCATGGCCGCGCCCGCCCAGGCCGTGGACGTGAAGCCGAGGTCCGCGTCGATCACCACACCGCCGAGCCAGGGGCCGCCGGTGTTGCCGAGGTTGAACGCCGCCGTCGTCGTCGCACCGGCGAGCGTCGGGGCCGCGCCCGCGACGTTGAACATCCGGGCGTTGAGCGCCGGGGCCGTGAAGAACGAGGAGAAGCCGAGCAGGAACGACAGCGCCACCGCGGCGGCCGCGTACGAGGCGAACAGCCCGATCGCCGCCAGCAGCACCGTCGACGCGGCTATGCCGCTGAGCATCACGCCGAAGAGGTGCGCGTCGGCCACCCGGCCGCCGATCGTCGAGCCGGCCAGCGCGCCGATGCCGAACAGCGCGAGCACGGTCGGCACCCAGCCGGCGTCCAGCCCCGCCACGCCGGTGAGCAGCGGACTGAGGTAGGTGAAGAGGCAGAACACGCCGCCCGCCGCCAGCGCGGTGATCGCCACGGCCAGCCAGACCTGGCCGTCCCGGTAGATCGTCAGCTCCTTGCGCAGCTGGGGCTTCTGCTCGGGCAGCGGGATGTGCGGGATCCTCATCAGTACGCCGACGAGTGCCACGGCGGACGCCGCGCCGACCGCCCAGAACGCCGACCGCCAGCCCAGGTGCTCACCGAGGAACGCGCCCGCGGGGACACCGAGGACGTTGGCGATCGACAGTCCGCCGATCATGACGGCCATGGCCCGGGCGCGTGAGGTCACCGGCACCATCGCGATGGCGACGGCCGCGCCGACGGCCCAGAAGCCGGCGCAGGCGAGCGCGCTGATGACGCGGGAGGCGAAAAGGATCTCGTAGGTGGGCGCGAGGGCGCCGGCGACCTGGCCGACGCCGAAGACGGAGATCAGCGCGATGAGAGTGGTCCTGCGGGGCAGCCGTAGCGTCGCGACGGCGAGCAGCGGTGCGCCGACCACCATGCCGACCGCGAACGCGGAGGTCAGCAGCCCGGCCCGGGGGATCGATACGTCCATGTCCGCCGCGATCGGCGGCAGCAGCCCGGAGAGCATGAACTCGCTCGTCCCGAGCGCGAAGACGGAGAGGCCGAGGATGTAGACGGCGAGCGGCATACGGGCGCGGGCGGGGCGTACGGAAGGGTCGGGCATGACAGTTGCCAACAGGAGGTTGAAGCCTGGAATTCCCCGGCCCACCCGGGATCAGGACGCGGCGAGCAGCTCCAGCTCGACGGTGAGGTTGTGGCGGGCCTTTCGTTCCCACTCGCGCCGGCCGTGCGGTGTACGGAACAGCCGCGGCAGGGCGAGCAGCTGGCGGAGCACCGCGGCACGGCCGTCCCGGAAGGCCTCGTCGGGGACGAAGGCGTACTCCTCGCGCACCGCCGCCGCGTATGCGGCGTACGCGTCGGGGGCGGCGGCCAGGATCGCCAGGTCCGCGTCGCACAGCACCTCGCCGTTGCGGTCGCCCTCGTCGGGGGCGTGGGTCGTGGTCAGGCGGACGAGCCGGGCCACCTCGGCGGTCGCCCGCCCGCTGAGACCGGCCTCCGGGAGGGCGCGCTCCGCGAGGCGGGCCGAGCGCTCCTCGTTCTCCGAGCGGTCGGGGAGATACACGGCGTCGTGGAACCAGGCGGCCAGCCGTACGAGGTCCGGATCGTCCGCGTGACCGGCGAGGGTGTCGACGTGGTCGAGGACCGCGACCAGATGGCCGGTGGTGTGGTAGCGCCGCTGCGGCTCGGCCCAGCGCGCGAGCAGGTTCTCCCCGTACGGCAGGGGGTCGGGTCCGCTCGCGTCCCCGCGGGCCCCGAGGAGCGCTTCGGTCCAGCGGGCGCCGAGGTCGGCGGATCGGTCGGTCATGGCTCATATTGTGCCCGCACGCGCGAAAGGCCCCGGGGCGGGTGCCCGGGGCCTTTCGCGCTCCTTCACGCGGCCTTGAAGCCACGCAGGCGCAGCGAGTTGGCGACGACGAAGACGGAGGAGAAGGCCATGGCGGCTCCGGCGATCATGGGGTTGAGGAGGCCGGCGGCGGCGAGGGGGAGGGCGGCGACGTTGTAGGCGAAGGCCCAGAAGAGGTTGGACCTGATGGTGCCGAGGGTCTTGCGGGAGAGGCGGATGGCGTCGGCGGCGGCGGTGAGGTCGCCGCGGACGAGGGTGAGGTCGCCTGCTTCGATGGCGGCGTCGGTGCCGGTGCCCATGGCGAGGCCGAGGTCGGCCTGGGCGAGGGCGGCGGCGTCGTTGACGCCGTCGCCGACCATGGCGACGCTGCGGCCTTCCGCCTGGAGGCGCTTGACGACGTTCACCTTGTCCTCGGGCATGACCTCCGCGATCACGTCGTCGGGGGAGATGCCGACCTCGGCGGCCACGCTCCTGGCGACGGCCTCGTTGTCGCCGGTGAGGAGGATCGGGGTCAGGCCGAGGGCCCGCAGGCGGCGGACCGCCTCCGCGCTGGTGTCCTTGACGGCGTCAGCGACCTCGAGGACCGCGCGCACCTCGCCGTCCCAGGCGACGGTGATCGCGGTGCGGCCGGCGGCCTCCGCGTCGTGCTTGGCGCGGGCGAGGTCTGCGGGCAGTTCCATCGCCCAGTCGTGGAGCAGCTTCTCGCGGCCCACGAGGACGGCGTGCCCGTCGACGACGCCCTGGACGCCGAGGCCGGGGACGTTCGCGAAGTCCTCGGGGGTGGGCAGGCTGCCGAGCTTCTCCGCCGCCCCGGTGGCGACGGCCTGGGCGATGGGGTGCTCGGAGGCGTTCTCCAGCGCACCGGCCAGCCGCAGCACCTCGGTCTCCTCGGTGCCGTCGGCGGTGTGCACGGCGAGCAGGGTCATCCGGCCGGTGGTGACGGTGCCGGTCTTGTCGAGGACGATCGTGTCGACCTTGCGGGTGGTCTCCAGGACCTCGGGGCCCTTGATCAGGATGCCGAGCTGCGCGCCGCGGCCGGTGCCGACCATCAGCGCGGTCGGCGTGGCGAGGCCCAGGGCGCAGGGGCAGGCGATGATCAGGACGGCGACGGCTGCGGTGAACGCGGCGGTCAGGCCGGAGCCGTTGCCGAGCCAGAAGCCCAGGGTGCCGAGGGCGAGGGCGATGACGACCGGGACGAACACGGCGGAGATCCTGTCGGCGAGGCGCTGGGCCGCGGCCTTGCCGTTCTGCGCGTCCTCGACGAGCTTCGCCATCCGTGCGAGCTGGGTGTCGGCGCCGACGCGGGTGGCTTCGACGACGAGGCGGCCGCCGGCGTTCAGGGTGGCGCCGGTGACGGTGTCGCCGACCGAGACCTCGACCGGGACGGACTCGCCGGTGAGCATCGAGGCGTCGACGGCGGAGGCGCCCTCCACCACGGTGCCGTCGGTGGCGATCTTCTCGCCCGGCCGGACGAGGAACCGGTCCCCGGTCCTCAGCTCGGAGGTCGGGATCGTCTCCTGTCGGCCGTCGCGCAGCACGGTCACGTCCTTGGCGCCCAGCTCCAGCAGCGCCTTCAGCGCCGCGCCCGCCCGGCGCTTCGAGCGGGCCTCGAAGTACCGTCCGGCCAGGATGAACGCGGTGACGCCGGCCGCCGCCTCCAGGTAGATGTTCCCCGCCCCGTCACTGCGGGCGATCGTGAACTCGAAGGGGTGCGTCATGCCGGGGGTGCCGGCGGTGCCGAAGAACAGCGCCCACAGCGACCACAGGAACGCGGCCGACGTGCCGACCGAGATCAGCGTGTCCATCGTCGCCGCGCCGTGCTTCGCGTTCGTCCACGCCGCCCGGTGGAAGGGCCAGGCCGCGTAGGTGACGACCGGGGCGGCCAGGGTCAGACTCAGCCACTGCCAGTACTCGATCTGCAGCGCGGGGACCATCGCCATCGCGACCACCGGCACCGCGAGCACCACCGCGGTCACCAGCCGCTGCCGCAGCGGGGTCAGCCCGTCGTCCGCCGGGGCCCCGTCCTGTGCTGCGGGCCCGCCCTCGGTGGGTGGGGGCGCGGGCTCGGCGGCGGTGTAGCCCGTGGCCTCCACCGTGGCGATCAGATCGGCGACGGCGGTGCCCTCCGCGAAGGAGACCTTCGCCTTCTCCGTGGCGTAGTTGACGGTCGCCTCGACCCCTTCCATGCGGTTGAGCTTCTTCTCGATGCGCGCGGCGCAGGAGGCGCACGTCATGCCACCGATGGCGAGCTCTACGGAGCGGGTTTCGGTCGCGGTCTGCGGCATGGTGTCTCCTCGGCCTCTTCTTGATACCCCCTGGGGGTATCTTCGTCGTCTTCATGTATACCCCCGCCCCGTACTGGATGCAAGCCCGCTTCCCGGAAAGGATCAGGGGTGCGGCTGCCGTCCGGGCCGCCGAGCATTAGGCTGGTCAATGGACTAGACCTGTCGGAGCCTGGAGGAATGGGTCCCATGAGCAACCGTGTACTCCTTGAGGTGATCGCCCTCGACGCGCAGGACGCGGTCGCTGCCCGGTCCGGAGGGGCCGACCGGCTGGAGCTGATCACCGACATCGCGGCCGACGGGCTGACGCCGCCGGTCGCCACCTTCAAGGCGATCCGCGCGGCCGTCGACATCCCGCTGCGCGTGATGCTCCGCCTCTCCGACGGCTTCGCGGCCGGCGGGCCGGCGGACGTGGACGCCCTGGTCCGGGCCGCGGAGGAACTGCGCGAGGCGGGGGCGGACGAGTTCGTCCTCGGCTTCCTCGACGACCACGGGCTGCCGGACCTCGTCACGATCGAACGGCTGCTGGCCGTCGTCGACGGTTGCCGCTGGACCTTCCACCGCGCGATCGACCACGCGGCGGACCGGGACGCCCTGCGCAAGCAGCTCGCCGACCTGCCCGGACTCGACACGTATCTGACGGCCGGTTCCGCCGCGGGCGTCGACGACGGCATGCGCACGCTCCTCGCCGAGGCCGCGCGGCACGGTGAACCGGGCTACGAGCCGCAGCTCCTGGTGGGCGGGGGCCTGCGTCTGGACCACGTCCCGGCTCTGCGGCAGGCGGGCCTGACGGGCTTCCACATCGGCGGCGCGGCCCGGCCCGGCGGATGGTCGGCGCCCGTGGACCCGACGGCGGTCCGCGAATGGCGCGCCGCGCTGGACGCGTAGCGCGCCGGAGACGCGGTGGGCCCTGCCGGGCCCGGTCTCCTCGCCCGGTCCGGGCCGACCCCGGCCGGGCCCGTCGCCTGTCCGGGCCCACCGCCCGGTCCGGGCCCACCGCCCGGTCCGGGCCGACCGCCCGGCCGGGGGTCCGGCCCGCGCCCGTGCCGGCCGGGGTCGGCCCGGGTGGGGTCGGGTCTCAGGCCAGTTGGGGTGGGAGCGGCGTCGCGTGGACGACCGTGAGGCCGGAGACGGCGCGGGTCAGGGACACGTACAGGCGGCGCAGCCCCGTACGGAGGTCCGGTTCGTCGGTGATGACCGACGACGGCTCGTCGAGGACCACGTAGTCGTACTCCAGGCCCTTCGCCAGCGACGCGGGGACGAGGGTGAGACGCGCCTCGGCGGTGGTCTCCTCGCCGGGCGAGAGGTACGGGAGATCCGCCGCGGCCAGCGCGGCGGAGAGCGCCGGGACACGGCTGTCCGCCGCGATCAGCCCGATCGACCCCTCGTTGCGGAGGGATTCCGTGCACGCCGCGACGACCGCCGCGTCGAGGTCCGCGGCGTCCGCGACCTCGCGGACCTCGAGGGAGCCGGGGGACTCGCGGACCGAGGAGACCGGCGCCAGGCCGGGGGACATGTGCGGAAGCAGGCGCGACGCGTAGGCGATCACCTCGCGGGGGACGCGGAAACCCGCGGTCAGCTCCTCGACGACCGCTTCCGGCTTGCCGAGGTGGGTCAGCGCCTCCGCCCATGAGGCGGTCGCCCAGGGCGTCGTGCCCTGCGCGAGGTCGCCGAGGACCGTCGCCGACCCCGTCGAGCAGCGGCGGCCCACCGCGCGGTACTGCATCGGGGACAGGTCCTGCGCCTCGTCGAGGACGACATGGCCCAGTGACTGGGTGCGCTGCACCAGGTCCGTCGCCTCGTCGATCAGCACCGCGTCCGCCGCCGACCACTTCGCGGACCGCACGCTGCGAGCGGGCTTCGCCGGCAGGATCGTGGCCTGCTCGTCCGGCGTGAGGATGCCTTCCGCGTGCGTGGCGAGGAACTCCCCGTCGGAGAGCAGCCGCAGCACGAGCTTCGCCGGATCGACCGGCGGCCAGATCGCCTTGACCGCCGCCTTGACGGCGGGGTTGCGGGCGACGGCATCCTGGACCCGGTCGTCGGGCGCCTCGCCCGCCTCTTCCATGCGGACCAGCACGGTGTGCGCGATCCGCTGGGGGAGGGCGTCGCGGGCGGCTCCGTAGCGGATGTCGCGGTCGAGCAACTCGCGGACGATCTCCTCGAGTTCGTACGCCGGGATCCGCCAGCGCCGCGATCCGCGCACCACGACCAGCGGCTCCGTCGGCATCGTGACGTGGGAGCGGACCGCGCGCCGCAGGACCTGCGCCATCCGGGCGTCGCCCTTGACGACGGCCGCCGCGGCGGTGTCCCGGCCGCGGACCTCCACGTGTCCCACCAGGTCGTCGACCGTGGCCTGCTTGACCTCCAGCTCGCCGAGGGCGGGCAGGACCTGCTCGATGTAGTGGAGGAAGGAACGGTTCGGCCCGATGACCAGGGTGCCGGTGCGCGCCAGGCGTTCCCGGTGCGCGTAGAGGAGGTACGCGACACGGTGCAGACCGACGGCCGTCTTTCCGGTGCCCGGTCCGCCCTGCACGCAGACCGTGCCGGACAGCCCGCTGCGCACGATCTCGTCCTGCTCGGGCTGGATCGTCGCGACGATGTCCCGCATGGGGCCGACGCGCGGCCGCTCGATCTCCGCCTGGAGGAGCCTCGAGGTCTGCTCGGTCTCCGACGGGTCGGTGAGGTGTTCGTCCTCGTACGCCGTGAGGTCGCCGCCGGTGTAGCCGAAGCGCCGGCGGAGGCCGACGTCCTGCGGGTCCTTGCGCGAGGCCCGGTAGAAGGGCTGGGAGACCGGCGCGCGCCAGTCGATGACCATGGGGTCGCCGGCGGCGTCATGGACGTGCCGGCGGCCGATGTAGAACCGCCGGCCCTCCTGCGTGGTGGGCAGGTAGTCGAGGCGGCCGAAGAAGAGCGGGGTGTGGGACAGGTCGGCGAGCGCCTTGATGCGGTCCTCGATCTGCGACTGGAGGACGGCGGCGTTGACCCAGTTCGCGGTGACGTCCCTGATGTCTAGGGACTGGACGTCCTCGCGCATCGCACGCAGGGCGGACCGCGACGCGGCGAGGTGCGCCCGCTCACGGGAGAGCGGGTCGTCCCCGTCGGTGGGCACGGTGGATACGTCGGGTACAGGGGCGTGCGCGGGCACGGGTTGCCTCCGGCTGAGCTGCGTGATCACGACATGGCGGACCGGCCGGTTTCCGTCCGGGCGGCGGCTCTCCTCGGGGGAGGCGGGGGAAGACCCCGGGCTGCGGACAGGCGACCTGGGGCGAGCCCGCGATTGTAGTGGGGCGGGCGAGGGGGACGCGAACGGTTTTCGCGGGGTCCGCCGGCGCGCTCGCCCGTGCGGAGCGGGAGCATTTCCGGCGTCTTGTCGCCGTCGCCGCCGAGAACCTTCTACGCGAGACCCCGAGCAGTCATACGATCACTCCGCATTACTCGTCCGTCACGTACGGACCGCGCGGCCTGACCAGCCGCCGCATTTCCGGATCGGAGGGGGAACGTGACCACGAAGTGCAGGACCGTCATGCCATCTGCGAGGTGGCTTCCGGGGAAGCAGCCACGTCACCGGGGTGACGAGAAACGCGGCAATGTCGCGACGACTGTCTTTTCCGGCTTCTCCGCTCATCCGGCGGAGGACGGAAGTGGAACCGACAGGTCCCGGTGCGTGGGGCTGCAGCTCAGGAATAAGCGCTCGGGTCTTCCGGAGCCGGTGACCTTCTGGACATGCCGTGCCACTTCGCTTCACTGAATGTTCCTTCGCCTACCGTGCGGGGGTCCCTGTCCTTGATGGCCTGACACTGGAGTTCCCGGCGGGGTGCACCGTGCTGTTGGGGCCCAACGGGGCCGGGAAGTCGACTCTGTTGTCGCTGGGGGCCTCCGTCCTCGCCCCGGCCTCCGGACGTGTGCAGCTGGGGAGGATGTGCAGCACGGACAGGCGTCACCGCGGTGAATACCGGCGCAGGGTCGGGTGGTTGCCCCAGAACGTGAAACCCGTGCCGTCGCTGACGGTGCGGGAACAGGCCGCCTATGCCGGCTGGCTGAAGGGGCTGTCGAGGTCTGACGCGTGGGAACGTTCTGCGAGGGCGTTGGACCAGGTCCGGCTCGCCGAGTTGGCGGGTCGTCGCAGTCACGAGCTGTCCGGTGGCCAGATGCGACGGCTCGGAATCGCGCAGTCGCTGATTCACGACGCCCAAGTCGTGTTGCTCGATGAGCCGACGGCCGGCCTCGACCCCGTACAGCGTGGCGTCTTCCGCGAATTGGTGGCGGAACTGTCGGAATCCGTCAGTTTCGTCGTGTCCACTCACCAGACGGAGGATCTCGCCGACGTCTATGAAAGCGTCATCGTCTTCGACCGGGGACAGGTGGCATTCCAAGGGACGGTGAGGGACTTCTTCGCGCGGGCTCCGGAAGGTGTGCCGGTCGAGCGCCGGGCCGAGAGCGCCTATCGCGGCCTTGTCCGTGGGGAGGTCTGACCCATGCGTCTGGGGACACTTCTCCGGTCGGGGCCGGCTGCCTGGCTTGCTCCGGTCATGGTCCCGGTCTTGTTCTGGTTCGGCGTGCAGAACACGGAATCGGTGATTCAGTACTGGGAATCCGCGACTGCCCAGTCGTTGATCGTGCTCGGTTTCGTCAGTGCGGGGTGCGGCGCGTGTGCCGCTTGGGAGTCCGCGAGGATCCACCGCGCGGAGGTCGACAATTGGGCTCCCGTCCGCGGTCGCCTTCATATCGCCTGGCTGCATCTCGCCCCTGTCGCGGTTCTTGGTCTGCTGGGTGTGCTGGCGAGTCTCGCGGCATTTTCTTCCACCGCTCTGGGCGCGCCCGGTTTCCCGAGCCTGGGAATACTGGTCACGGCTTACGCGGTCGTGGTGTCCCACATCGCGCTCGGTTGGCTCGTGGGACCGCTGATGCCGCGCGTTCTCGGAGCAGCGGTCATGCTCGTCTTCGGCTATCTCTGGGGGTTTTGGCCCGCCGCGATCGGTGAGCTGCCCTGGCTGCGACACCTCAACGGCCAGGGGATGAGTGAGTGCTGCGGCCTCGACCAGACCGCCTCGCTCCGCAGCATGGCGGCCACCGTCCTCTTCTCCGCCGGGCTTGTCGCTGCCGCTCTGATCGCCGTCGCTCTCAACAACAGGCGCCGCCGCGACATGGGTTATGCCGTCTCGGCGGCTGCCGTCGGCACTGTCGGCGCCCTGGTCCTGGCGGTGCCGCTCGAATTCCGGGGCGTGCAGGCCCGCGACCCTGAACTTCGGAGGTGCACGGGGACACGCGTCCAGGTCTGCGTATGGCCTGAGCAGTACGACCGGGAGGACGACATGGTCCGCTGGGCGCAGGACACCGGGAAGCGCCTGGGCGAAGTAGGCGTCACCCCGGCGGCGCGCGTCGAGTTCGGGGAACCGCACCCTTCGGAGAGCGTGGTCCGGGCGACCACGGCGACCAGCGTCCTGCCGAGCGCACCTCCGGACTGCGCTGCGATGCCCGGCGCCGAGTATCCGGGAGATGCCGCGCACAGCGCGATCTACGCCTGGCTGTCGCTCACTGCGGGGGAGCCGGAGGAGGAGTTGGTTCAGCACTGGCCGTCCGAGGCCGTGGCCCTCGCCCGGCAGGTGCGCGGGCTGTCCGCTGATGAGCAACACGCATGGTACGAGCGCAATATGCGGTCCGTTCTGGACTGCTCGGTGAAGCCGGACCTCCGTCCGGCCTCCTTCCGGCAAGAGGGCGGGGAGAAGCCGTGACCTGGTGGCTCCGCGTGCACATGGTGCACCTGTCCTTTGCGTGCGTGCCGGCCTGTTTCGTCCTCGCGCCCCTGCTCGCCGGGTCCGCGCTTCCCGTTCCGTCCCTCATGGGCGGCTTCGGGGCCGGCATCCCGCTGCCCCTGGTACTCCCGGTGGCTCCCGTCTGCGTCCTGCTGCATGCGATGAGCAGGGCTCCTGCGGAGGCGGATGTCACCGCTGTCAGGCCGGTCGGGTCGTACCGGACCTTCCTGTTCGGATGCGTCGCCCTCGTCACGGTGTCACTGGGACTGATCGAGGCCCAGTGGCTCGACTTCGGCCTCGGCCTGGGCACGGCACGGAACCTTGTCGGGTACCTCGGGGTGGGCCTGATCGTCCAGCACTTCCTGGGCTCGATGTACGGTCCGCCGGCCGTCGCCGCCGTCCCTGTTGTCTGCGCGCTCATCGGCCTGGGACCGGGCCGAAGGCCGTATCCGTGGGCCTGGCCTCTGCATGAGGGCGCCTCTGTCCTCGCGGCGGCCGCGGCGCTCGGCCTCTTTGCCGTCGGAGCAGTCCTGGGTCCGAGGCGGACCGCGGAGTCACACCCGTAGGGACGGCGGGGTCATTCCCGTAGGGGACGCGCTCTGCCTGGAGTAGTACGTGGAGCGCGTGACGGTTCACCCCGCAGCCCGATGCTCCGAGGGGGTGACGCGCAGCACCATGGACGCATGACCACAGCGATCCTCACCCCGGGAACCACCCGCCACACAGCCGCCGCGAGCGGTGCCGGTGACAGTCGGCACCACCGCGTGGGCAACGCCCTGCGCGCGGTCAGGGTCTTCGCGGGCGCCGTCTTCAGCGTCGCCGTCCTCGGCGAGTACGCGGAGGAGGCCGGCGTCCGCCGCCGCTGAGCCCGCGGCGTCGGTGACGACGGCCCCGCGACAGCGCCCCCGTCCCGGCGGCAACGGCCCCGCGCGACAACGCCCCCGCCACGATCGACAGCGCCCCCGTCCCGGCGACAACGCCCCCGCCACGATCGACAGCGCCCCCGTCCCGGCGGCAGCGCCCCCGTCCCGGCGGCAGCGCCCCCGTCCCCGGGGTAACGCCCCCGCCACGGAAGCCCACCCCGGCAACGGGTACCGCGCTACGCCCCCGTTACGACGGCTCCCCGGAGCCCGTCAGCAGATCGTCCGCGTCCATGATCCGGTACGCGTAGCCCTGTTCGGCCAGGAACCGCTGGCGGTGGGCCGCGAAGTCCTGGTCGATCGTGTCCCGCGCCACCACCGAATAGAAGTGCGCCTTGTGGCCGTCCGCCTTCGGGCGCAGCACCCGGCCGAGGCGCTGGGCCTCCTCCTGCCGGGAGCCGAACGTCCCGGACACCTGGATCGCGATCGTCGCCTCCGGCAGGTCGATCGAGAAGTTCGCGACCTTGGACACCACCAGCACGCTGATCTCGCCGTTGCGGAACGCGTCGAAGAGCTTCTCGCGCTGGGTGTTCGGCGTTTCGCCCTTGATGACCGGCGCGTCCAGGTGCTCGCCCAGCTCGTCGAGCTGGTCGATGTACTGGCCGATGACGAGCGTCTGCTGACCGGCGTGCTTGCGCACCAGCTGCTCGGTCACCCTGCGCTTGGTCGCGGTCGTCGCGCAGAAGCGGTACTTCTCCTCCTGCTCCGCCGTCGCGTACGCCAGCCGCTCGGAGTCGGTCAGGTTGACCCGTACCTCCACGCAGTCCGCCGGGGCGATGTAGCCCTGCGCCTCGATCTCCTTCCACGGCGCGTCGAAACGCTTGGGGCCGATGAGGGAGAAGACGTCCGACTCCCGGCCGTCCTCGCGCACGAGGGTGGCCGTGAGGCCGAGCCGGCGGCGGGCCTGGAGGTCGGCGGTGAACTTGAACACCGGCGCGGGCAGCAGGTGCACCTCGTCGTAGAGGATCAGGCCCCAGTCGCGGGAGTCGAAGAGCTCCAGGTGGGGGTAGATGCCCTTCCGCTTGGTCGTCAGGACCTGGTACGTGGCGATGGTGACCGGCCGGATCTCCTTCCTCGTACCGCTGTACTCGCCGATCTCGTCCTCGGTCAGCGAGGTGCGCTTCACCAGCTCGTGCTTCCACTGGCGGGCCGAGACGGTGTTGGTGACCAGGATCAGGGTGGTGGCCTTCGCCCGGGCCATGGCACCGGCGCCGACGAGGGTCTTGCCCGCGCCGCAGGGGAGGACGACCACGCCGGAGCCGCCGTGCCAGAAGCCCTCGACGGCCTGCTTCTGGTACGGGCGCAGGGCCCATCCGGTCTCGTCGAGGTCGATGGCGTGCGCCTCACCGTCGACGTATCCCGCGAGGTCCTCTGCCGGCCAGCCGAGCTTCAGCAGCGTCTGCTTGATCTGGCCGCGCTCCGAGGGGTGCACGGCGACCGTGTCCGGGTCGATGCGGGTGCCGACCAGCGGCTGGATCTTCTTCGACCGCAGGATCTCCTCGAGCACCGGCCGGTCGGTGGAGGTGAGGACGAGCCCGTGGGTGGGGTGCTTGGACAGGGTGAGCCGGCCGTAGCGGGCCATGGTCTCCGCCACGTCGACCAGGAGGGCGTGCGGCACCGGGTAGCGGGAGAACTCGACCAGCGCGTCGACGACCTGCTCGGCGTCGTGGCCGGCGGCCCTGGCGTTCCACAGGCCGAGCGGGGTGACCCGGTAGGTGTGGATGTGCTCCGGCGCGCGCTCCAGTTCGGCGAAGGGAGCGATGGCGCGACGGCAGGCGTCCGCCTGCTCGTGGTCCACCTCGAGCAGGAGCGTCTTGTCGCTCTGGACGATCAGCGGTCCGTTCAACGCCACACCCTTTCGGTCGGGCCGGTCCGTCCATCCGGACACGGCCAAACATCCAGTGTCCCGCATCGGGGGCCTGTCCGGAGAGTGTGCGGGTAGCCGGGTTGTCATGACCACTGATGACCGGCCCCGCGAGTGGGGCAGAACCCTCCTCCGCGCAGGTCTGATCGTCTGCGCCTTCGCCGCCCTGGTCGTGTTCTCCGCGGTCCTGGCCCGGCTGACGCTCACGCCGTCCCACGCCTCGGAGGGCGTGGCGACGGTGAACATGCGCCCCGGAGCGTCCCTTCGGCAGTACGCCGAGGAGTACACGTTCCTGGCGGCCGCCAAGCAGGCCGGCGGCAATGTGCTGCTCGGCGTGCCCTTCGGCGTGCTGCTGCCGGTGCTGGTGCCCAGGTCGATGCGGCTGCTGCGGGTGATGGTGCTCACCGTCGTGGTGATGGCCCTGGTGGAGCTGGCGCAGGGCGCGATCGTCGCCGGCCGGGCCTTCGACGTGGACGACGTGATCCTGAACACCACCGGCGCGCTGATCGGCTACGTCCTGCTGGGGCGCAGGCTGGGCCGGGCCTGGCGCAGGCGGCGCGGCGAGGCGGAGCAACCGGAGGAGCCGGCCGCCGGCTCGTCCCGGTGGCGGCTCAGCCGGCGTCGTCGGCCAGCTCCGCCACGCCCGTGATGCGGTGCAGCGGATACGTCCGCACCTCGTCCGCGGTGTGGTCGAACGCCGTCACGAAGCCGCCCTCCACGCGGACCGGCGCGATGACGCGCTGGCTGGCGGTGCCCTCCGCGTTGACGTAGCCGATCCACACCGCGGAGCCGGTGAGCGCGGCGGCCTGAACGGTGGCCAGGGTCTCCGCCGACGAGGTGCGGGGCAGTTCACCGGCCCGCGGCCGGCCCTCCTCCGCGGCCGGTTTCCGTACGACGGTGGCCGCCATGTCACCCGCTCTGATCGCCTTCACAGCGGCGCCGAGCAGCGTGCCGTCCGGCACGGGCGGGCCTTCCGGTACGGGGGCGGGCGGGGTGCGCGGCGGGGTGCGGCGGGCGTGGGCGCGGGTGATCAGGACATCGCCCTCCGCGGACTCGGCGGCCGGGGCGTACCCCATCGCACGCAGGCCCTCGAGCAGGGTCCCCGGGTCGCTCTGGGCGGCGAGTACGGTCGGCGCGAGGCGGCGCAGCCCGAGGCCGTGCGACCGCTTGTCGGCGAGGATCTCGCCGAGGACGGCGTCGTCGTCGCAGCGCACGTAGGCGGAGGCCGCGCCGATGCGCAGATGGCCGTGGCGGCGGGCGACGTCGTCGACGAGGTAGCTGAGCGGCTGCGGTACGGGCGTCCGGGAGTGCGTGGCCAGGAAGGCGTGCACGTCGGAGGCGGCCATGCCGGCGTCGAGTGCCCGCCGCACGGAGCCCGGCGTGAAGCGGTAGACGGTGGCGCCGCCCTTGGACTCGATCTCGGCGAGGACGGCGAGCGTCTCCGCGAGGGGGCGGTCGAGGGGCCCCGGCGCCACCGCGGTGAGGTCGGCCTGGAGCAGGACGTGGTCGAGCGGCTCCGGCAGGAGCGGCGCGAGCGCCTTGACGGCGCAGGCGCGCCGGTCGGCGAGCGTCCCGCCGTCCGCGCCCGGCGTTTTGTCCACGCCTTCCGCGCCGAGCAGGGCGCGGCCGTGCGTGGACAGTGCGCCCCGGCCGCTCACGCCGAGCAGTTCGGCCTCCGACAGGGTCCATGCCGCGACCCGTGCCCGCAGGTCCTTCGTGGAGCCCGCGGCCTCGCGCAGCGGCCGCTCCCAGCGCAGCCGGGACAGCAGCGACTCGGGGGCGGGGGCGGTCCCGTGCGGGAGCTCCGCCGCCAGTTCGAGGACGCGCCGGCGCACCTCCACGGCGGCCGAGCGGTCCAGGTCCGGGCCGAGGACGGAGAGCGTGCGGCCCTTGGCGTCCTGGCTGCCGACGAGGCCCGGCGTACGCGTCGCCGTCAACCAGGCGACGGCCAGTTCACCCCACCGCTCCGCCGGCGGGAGCTCGATCCATTCGTCGTACGCCGGCGTCGGCGCGTACCGCTCGTCCGCCTCGCCGTCGGAGGCCACCAGCCCGGCCGCGAAGGCGAGTTCGATCCAGAACGCGGCGAGCTGCTCGCTGGTGTCCAGCGCCGCGGCCGCCCGCTTGAGGTCCCGCACGGCCAGACCTCCGGCGCGCAGTACCGCCGGACCGCCCTCGTGCCAGTCCTTCAGCAGGTCCTCGATCGTGGTCAGTGCCGTGTACGCCTGTCCGGCCGCCGCGTTGTCCACAGCCTGTGGACCGTATTCCGCGGCGGGCGCGACGGCCGGCGGAACGGGCTCCGGCACCCGGTGCGCACGGCCCGCCCGCAGATGCAGTGCCACCTCCCGCGGCAGCACCACTGTGCGCGCCGACGCCGGCAGCAGCAGGCCGCGGTCCCGCAGCCACCGCACGGGCGGCGTGGGATCGGCGGTCACCTCCCCGTACGGAGGGCCCCACACCAGCCGGTCCAGCACCGCGAGCGCGTCGGACGGGGCCGTGTCCAGCAGGTCCGCCATCCGCGTCCGGTCGGTGAACAGCGCGGTCAGCGACGCCACCGCGGACACCGGGTCGTGCGTCGTCGGCAGGCCCGCCGCCGCCACGATCTCCTGGAGCCGGCCGGGCGACATCCCGGCCGTCGCCTCCGTCACCGTGGGACCGAGTCCGGTTGGCGAAGGGCGGGTCGGGGACGGCGCGAGCAGCTCACGGGCCGTACGCACCAGCCGCAGCCGGTCGTCGTCGCCCCACACCAGGGCCTGCCGGCGCAGCGTCCCGAGGGCGCCGGGGAGGGCGGCCGCGACGTCCGCGTCACCGTCGTCGCCGGCCATCAGCGCGAGCAGCGTCCCGTACGGTGCCGGGTCCGGCGCCACCGCCAGCGCCTCCGCGGTCTGGAGGGTGAACCGGTCCAGGCGCTCCAGGGCCCGCACGACCGAAGCGCGGGTACCGGCCCGGGTGGCGAGTTGGGTGACGTCGTTCGGCACCGGGCTCAGCAGATCGGGGCGGGCGCGCAACAGCGCGGCCAGCTCCTCGTCGTCGCGGGCGCGCAGCGCCTCCGCGAGCGTGCGCGGGCTGCCGCCGCGTTCTTCGGGCATGGTCCCCATCCGCCCCACGTTAGCCCCTGGAGCGCTACCGTCGGGGACGGGACGGCCCGGGAAGGCGGGCCGGCTCTTGTGCGTCCGCCGGCCTGCGCGCGGGAACACCGGGGACGCCGGGCACACCGGGAACGTCAGGGGAAGTGTCGGTGGGGATCGAGAGCGACCAGCTCGTCTACGACTATCTGAGCCGCGTCGGCGACCTGGCCCAGCAGGCACAGCTTCCGTCCGGCGAGCGCATGCGGCTCGTGACGACCCTGCGGAGCGAGATCGAGAAGCAGCGGACGAGGTTCGGCGGGGACAGCCCGGCGGGCGTACGCCGCATCCTCGGGAAACTCGGCACGCCGGACGAGGTGGTGGCGTCGGCGACGTCGTCGGCGCCGGCCTCGGGAACCTCCGCGGCCTCCGCTGCCGCGACGGCCTCCACGGCCTCACGGGACGCCGACGGAACGCATCCGGCGCCGCGTCAGGCGCCCTGGGCCGAGGGGGACATGGAGCCGGGAACGTCCGCGCCGTCGCGTCTGCCGGGGCGACGCCGCGTGCCGCGGCCGCGGGCGGGCGACGCGCCCCCGCCGGCCCCCGCCCCCACGCCTTTGCCGCGCGAGGCCGCGTCGCCGCCGCACCTCGCCGGCATGGACGAACTGGGCCCTTCCGGCTCCGAGCCGGACTGGTGGCGTATCGATCCGGCGCCGTTCGGCGCGGGCGACGCGGTGGCGGGGTTCGTCGGCGGTGTCGAGATCCCCGAAATACTGAAACCTCCGCCGTCGCAGGACGAGGACGAGGACGGGCAAGGGGCCGGGGAGGGCGAGGAGACCGCCGCGGCCGGGGCGGGGCGGCGGCGCCGTGTGCTGCGGCGGTTGCTCAGGCGCCGAGACGCCGGCGCGGACGCGGACGCGGTCGCCGCAGCCGCGCCCAGGCCCGGGCTCGGCAGCCCGATGCTGCTGCTCGCCGCGGTGCTGCTCGTCGCCGGCGCGGTCCTCGGCTCGCTCGTCGCGCTCGGCCTCGGCTGGCTCCTCGCGTACGGCTCGCGCCGGCTGTCCCGGACGGAGGTCAAGTTCGCCGTGATCGGCCTGCCCGGCGCCGCGGTGGCGAGCGGTGCGCTGTGGCTGTGGGGCCGGATCAACGGCCACTGGGGCGAGACGATTCCCGAGGACGGGATGCGGGACGCGCTGACGGGGACGTGGCCGTGGGTGGTGAGGGGGGCGGCGGTGGCGTCGGCGGTGTTCTTGGTGTGGCGGGCGAGGCGGGTGCGGTGACGCCTGCGGCGGGCGCTTTCCCCACCCCGCCCCTTCCCGTAACCGGGGGCGCCGCCCCCGGACCCGTACCGCGCTTCGCGCGGTGCCCTCAAGCGCCGGGCGGGCTGGATTTCGCTTCGCGAAATCAGCCCCGCCGGCGATTGAGGCGCGGGGGTCCGGGGGCGGCACCCCCGGTTCGGGAAGGGGCGGGTAGGGGAACGGCCCCGCGCAGCGGCTCCCGTGCGACGCGGCACTCGTGTGCAGCGGCTCCCTCGCGACGCGGACCTGTGCGCAGCGGCACCGTGCGCCGCGGCCCCGCGCAGCGGCTCCCGCGTGACGCGGCTCCCCCGCGCAGCGGCACCCGCGCGACGCGGACCTGTGCGCAGCGGCACCGTGCGCAGCGGACCTGTGCGCAGCGGCACCCGTGCGCCGCGGCCCCGCGCAGCGGCACCCTCGCGACGCGGACCTGTGCGCAGCGGCACCGTGCGCAGCGGACCTGTGCGCAGCGGCACCCGTGCGCCGCGGCCCCCCGTCCCGCTACTTCGTGAGGTCCGCCTCCAGCTCGTCCAGGATCTGGGCCGCCGCCGTGTAGCCGATGCCCTGGATCCACAGTTCGTCGTCGACCGAGAACACCTTGTTGTTCTTGACCGCGTTCATGCTCTTCCACAGCGCGCTGTCCAGCGTCTGCTTCTGCTTCGCCTTCTCCGGGTCGCCGTACGTCGAGTGGAAGACGGCCTCCGCGTCCGCGAGGTCGATCTTCTCGGGGCTCACGTCGTAGGAGAAGCCGTCCTTCGCCTTGTCGGTGATGGCCGGGCGGCCCAGGCCGACGTCGGCGAGGATCGTCGAGATGTAGTTCTTCTTGCCGTAGATGCGGATGTCCGCGCCCTCGATGAAGCGGACGACGTTGACCTCCGTGGCGGCCGCCTTCTCCTTGCCGCCGAGCGCCTCTGTGACCTTCGCGGTGCGGGCCTCGTACGCGGCGACGGCCTTCGTCGCCTCCGCCTTCTTGCCCAGCGCGTCCGCGTGGATCCGGAAGTTCTCCTTCCAGGGCTCGCCGGTGGTCTCGGTCATCACCGTCGGCGCGATCTTCTTCAGCTCGGCGTACTTGTCGCCGTGGCGGATCTTGCTGGTGAGGATCAGGTCGGGCTCGAGCGCGGCGATGGCCTCCAGGTTGGGGGTCATCATCTCGCCGACGTCGGCGATGCCTTCGAGCTTGTCCTTGGGCAGGTAGTTCAGGAAGCCCGACGCGGTGCCGGTGTGGGTGGCGCCGACGGGCTTGACGCCCAGGGTGATCGCGGAGTCGAGCTCCGCGGTGTCGAGGACGACGACGCGCTTCGGCGCGTCGGGGACCTCGACGTCGCCCATGGCCGTCTTCACGGTGTGCTTGCCGCCCGCGCCGCCGGACGCCGCCGAGTCGGAGGAGGGGGTGTCGTCGTTCGTGCCGCAGGCGCTCAGCGTCATCGCGGCGGTGAGGACGAGGGAACCGGCGAGGAGGCCGCGGCGGCGAAGCATGCTGCTCATGGACGGGAACCTTTCAGGCGGACTGCGGCGTGGAGGTGGGGGTCTTGGGCGGGCCCGGAGGGGAGTACGGCGCTCCGGGAACGACGAGGGGCGAGCCGGTCACCGGGTCGGGGACCACGACCGACTCCATGCCGAACACCTCGCGGACCAGTTCGGCGGTGACGACGTCGGCCGGCGCCCCTTCCGCGACGATCCGGCCCGCCTTCATGGCGACGAGATGGTCGGCGTAGCGGGCGGCCTGGTTGAGGTCGTGGAGCACGGCGACGACCGTCCGGCCGCGTTCGTGGTTCAACTGCCGTACGAGGTCGAGCACCTCGACCTGGTGCGCGATGTCGAGGAAGGTCGTCGGCTCGTCCAGGAGCAGCAGGTCCGTCTCCTGTGCGAGTGCCATGGCGATCCACACGCGCTGTCGCTGACCGCCCGACAGTTCGTCGACGGGCCGGTCGGCGAGGGCGGTGACGTCCGTGCGCTCCATGGCGTCCGTCACGGCGCGTTCGTCCTCCTGCGACCACTGCTGCCACCAGTGCTGGTGGGGTTGGCGGCCGCGGGCCACGAGGTCGGCGACGGTGATCGCCTCCGGCGCGACCGGGGACTGCGGCAGCAGACCGATGGACTTGGCGATCTTCTTCGTCGGGATCGCGGACAGCTCCGCTCCGTCGAGGAGGACCGCGCCGCCCTTGGGCTTCAGCAGCCGGCCCAGCGCCCGCAGGGTCGTCGACTTGCCGCAGGCGTTGGGGCCGACGATGACCGTGACCTGCCCGTCGGGGACCGCGAGGTCGAGTTCGTGCACGACCGTGCGGTCCTCGTAGGCGAGCGTCAGCTCGCGCGCCGTCAGCCTGCTCACGACTTACCTCCAACGGTGCGGCTGCGAACGATCAGCCAGATCAGGTACGGGGCGCCGATCGCGGCCGTCAGCACACCCACCGGGAGCTCCGTGGGCGAGAACAGCCGGCGGGCCGCGAGATCGGCGAGGACGACGATCACCGCGCCGAGCAGTGCGGAACACAGCAGCGGGATCTGCGCGGTCCGGGTCATGCGGCGGGCGATCTGCGGTGCGAGCAGCGCCACGAAGTCGACGGGTCCGGCGGCGCCGGTCGCGATCGACGCCAGTACGACGCCGAGGAGCACGAGCCCGAGCCGTACCCGGCCGAGCCGTACGCCGAGGGCGGTCGCGGTGTCGTCGTCGAGGGAGACCGTGCGCTGGGCCCGGGCGGCCCACAGCACGGCGGGCAGCAGGACGAGCAGCGTCCAGCCGAGGGGCGCCGCCTCCTCCCAGCCGCGGCCGTTCAGCGATCCGGTCATCCAGATCTGCGCCTGCTGGGCGACGAGGTAGTCGCCCTTGGTCATGAACAGCGTCGTGACCGAACGGAGGGCGATGGCGAAGCCGATGCCGATGAGGACGAACCGGGTGGCGTGCAGCCCGCCGCGCCAGGCGAACACGTACACCAGCGCGGCGGCGACGATGCCGCCGGTGACGGACAGGTACGGCAGGACCGAGTACGAGGTGACGCCGAAGGTCATCGCGCCCACGGTGAGCGCGCTCGCGCCCTGGCTGATGCCGATGATGTCGGGGCTGGCGAGCGGATTGCGCGCGACGGTCTGGATCAGCGCGCCGGCGACGCCGAAGGCGGCTCCGACGAGGAGTCCGAGGACCATCCTGGGCAGCCGCAGTGTCCCGACGACGAGTTCGTCCGGCGAGGGCTGCCCGAGGACGACCTTGAGCACCTCGGCGGGCGCGACGAAGCTCTCGCCGACGCTCAGGTAGGCGACGCAGGCCGCGGCGAGCACGAGGCCGAGGCCGAGGGCGACGGCGGCTGCGCGGCGGTGCAGCAGGAAGCTGCCGCGGCCGGTGCGCAGGAGCGTGTACCCGGCGGGCCGGACCCGGCGGCCGGTGAGGGTCTCTGCGCTCATGCCGGCACCGCCCTGCGGCGGACGAGGGCGACCAGGAACGGGACGCCGATCAGCGCGGTCATCACGCCCGCGGGGACCTCGCCCGGCGGGAACACGATCCGGCCGATCACGTCGGAGACGAGCAGCATCACGGGGCCGATCAGCGCCGCCATCGGCAGGACCCAGCGGTGGTCGCTGCCGACGATCGCGCGGGCGATGTGGGGGACGGCCAGGCCGATGAAGGCGATGGGGCCGGCCGCCGCCACTCCGGCGCCGGTGAGCACCGTCGCGCCGACGCCGCCGGTGATCCGTACGGCGGCGACGTTCTGGCCGAGGCCCTTGGCCATGTCCTCCCCGAGCGCCAGCGCGTCCAGGCCGCGGGCCACGGAGATCACCAGGACGGCGCCCACGAGCAGGAAGGGCCAGATCTGGCCGACCACTTCGGCGTCGCGGCCGGCGACGGAGCCGACCTGCCAGAAGCGGAACTCGTCGAGCGCGGCCGCTTTCGTCGTCAGCACGCCCATCGTCACGGAGACCAGCAGCGCGTTGATCGCCGCGCCGCCGAGGGCCAGTTTGACGGGCGTCGCGCCGCCCCGGCCGCGTGCGGCGATCGCGTACACGGCGACGGATGCGACGGCCGCGCCGGCGAAGGCGAACCACACGTATCCGCTCAGCGTGTGCACCCCGGCGAAGGCGATGGCCAGCACCACGCCGACCGAGGCGCCCTGGCTGATGCCGAGGATGCCGGGGTCGGCGATCGGGTTGCGGGTGATGCCCTGGAGGACCGTGCCGGCGAGGGCCAGCGCCGCACCGACCATCAGTCCGATGAGGGTCCGCGGCACCCGGAGCTCGCGTACGACTTCGGCGTCGGGGCTGTGTCCGCCGTTCAGTACGGCGTCGAGGACGGCGGTCGGGGCGACCGGGCGCGCCCCGACCGCGAGGCTGAGCAGCACCGCGAGCAGCAGGGCCGCGACGGCTGCGGCCGTCCACCCGATGCGGCGGGCCGCGAGCGCGCGTCTGGCTGACATGGGAACCAATCGAGGTGCGGTCGTGGCGGGCGTGAGGACGGGCCGGGGCCGGAGGCCGCGGCACGGCCAGGACTGGGCCAAGGTTGGTAAGGCTTGGCTAAGTCTATGCGTCCGAAAATGCGTGCCTACGGGTGGGCACAATGACCCCTATGGCCCCTCACTCCGCCCCACGCCCGCTGACCGTCGGATTCGACCTCGACATGACGCTCATCGACTCGAGACCGGGTATCCACGCCGCCTACCGGGCGTTGTCGCGGGAGACGGGCGTGCGGATCGACGCCGATCTGGCCGTCACACGCCTCGGGCCGCCGCTGGAGCAGGAGTTGGCGCACTGGTTCCCGGACGAGCGGATCCAGGAGACGGCCGACAGGTACCGCGAGATCTACCCGGAGTACGCCATCGCCCCGACGCCCGCGATGCCCGGTGCCCGCGAGGCCGTGGCCGCGGTCCAGGCGTCCGGCGGCCGGGCGATCGTCGTCACGGCGAAGCACGAGCCGAACGCGAAGCTGCACCTCGCGCACCTCGGCATCGTCCCTGACGAGACGATCGGCTGGCTGTGGGCGGAGGCCAAGGCGGAGGCGCTGCACGAGCACGGGGCGAGCGTGTACGTGGGGGACCACATCGGCGACGTGCGGGGAGCGCGCGTCGCCGGCGCGCTGTCCGTGGCGGTGCCGACGGGCCCCTGCGACGCGGACGAACTGCGCGCGGCCGGCGCGGACGTGGTCCTCGACGACCTGACCGCGTTCCCGGCGTGGCTGCGTTCCTACCGCGCGGATCCGGCCTGACGCCGCTGTGCGGCGATGGAACGCAGCACGCCCGCGGCGGCGACCATGAAACCGACGCCCATCAGCATGCTCACCAGGTAGGCGGCGGTCGGGAAGGGGTCGGTGCCCAGGAACAGCGGGGCGACCGTCACCACAGTGGCCACCGCGCCGATGATGAACACGACGGCGCCGGCACGCACCAGCCCGTCGCCCGGGGCGGGAGCGGTGGCGGGAGGAGTAGCAGTCATTCGGCCAGGGTAGTTCCCTTGCGCGTATGAACCGACCGGAGACGTCTTGTCACCAGCCTCTGGACCATTAGCCTTGGGGGTGGCGGGTCAGGCGACCCGCTGTAGTGCTATCAAGAGCCGTTTTTCGGCGGACCGACTTGCGGTGCACCAGCGCCCAACGAGTACGAGGACGAGGACAGACGTGCCTACCGGCAAGGTCAAGTGGTTCAACAGTGAGAAGGGCTTCGGCTTTCTCTCCCGCGACGACGGCGGCGACGTCTTCGTGCACTCCTCCGTACTTCCGTCCGGGGTAGAGGCCCTGAAGCCGGGTCAGCGCGTCGAGTTCGGTGTGGTGGCCGGCCAGCGCGGCGACCAGGCGCTGTCGGTGACGCTGCTGGACCCGACCCCGTCGGTGGCTGCCGCGCAGCGGCGCAAACCGGACGAGCTGGCGTCCATCGTGCAGGACCTCACCACGCTCCTGGAGAACATCACCCCGATGCTGGAACGCGGCCGTTACCCCGACAAGGCGCAGGGCGCGAAGATCGCCGGCCTGCTGCGCGCGGTGGCCGACCAGCTGGACGTGTAGCCGTCCGACGCGCTCGCGTCACGCGAAGTTCAGCGCGTCCGGGCCGAGGGGCGGTACGAGCCCCTCGGCCGCGGCACGGGTGAGCAGCCCGCGCACGGCCGCGTAGCCGTCGTCCCCGAGGTCCGCGGTGAACTCGTTGACGTACAGCCCGATGTGGCGGTCGGCGACGGCCGGGTCCATCTCCTGGGCGTGCTCGAGCACGTACGGCCGTGAGGCCTCCGGGTCGTCCCAGGCCATGCGTACGGAAGCGCGGGCCGACTCGGCGAGCAGGCGCAGCGTCTCCTCGCCCAGCGACCGCTTGGCGATGATCGCGCCCAGCGGGATCGGCAGCCCCGTCGTGGACTCCCAGTGCTCGCCCATGTCGGCGAGGGAGTGCAGCCCGTAGTCCTGGTACGTGAAGCGGGCCTCGTGGATGACGAGTCCGGCGTCGACCTTGCCGTCGCGCACAGCGGGCATGATCTCGTGGAACGGCATCACGACCACCTCGCCGACGCCTTCCGGCACGACCTCCGCGGCCCACAGCCGGAACAGCAGGTACGCCGTCGACCGCTCGCTCGGCACGGCGACCGTCTTCCCTGTGAGGTCCGTGCCCGCCTCCCGGGTGAGGACCAGCGGGCCGCAGCCCCGGCCCAGCGCGCCGCCGCACGGCAGCAGGGCGTAGTCGTCGAGCACCCATGGAAGCACCGCGTACGACACCTTCAGCACGTCGTACTCGTCGGCACCGCCGTGCTCGGCCCATCCGTTGGTGATGTCGATGTCGGCGAACGTCACATCGAGCGCGGGCGCGCCGGGGACCCGGCCGTGGGCCCAGGCGTCGAAGACGAAGGTGTCGTTCGGGCAGGGCGAGTACGCGATACGCAGGGTCACGGTTGCTCCTGGAGGACGGGGGCGAGCTGCTGGAACGCCTCGCGCAGCGCGGCCAGCGCCTCGCCGATGCGCCAGGCCGCGCGGTCGCGGGGGCCGACGGCGTTGGACACCGCGCGGATCTCGACGACGGGCACGCCGTGGGCGGCGGCGGCCTCGGCGACGCCGAAGCCCTCCATAGCCTCCGCGGCGGCCCGCGGGTGCCGGCGGGCGAGCTCGGCCGCCCGGGCGGCGCTGCCGGTGACCGTGGACACGGTCAGCACGGGCGCGTGGGCGGCGCCCAGGGTCCTCGCGACGAGCGCCGACAGGCCGGCGGGCGAGGGGTGCGAGGTACGGCCGAAGCCGAGCTCGTCGACGGGCAGGAAGCCGTCGGGGGTGTCGGCGCCGAGATCGGCGGCGACGACGGTGTCGGAGACGACGAGTGATCCGACGGGCGCGTGCGACGGGAAACCGCCGCCGATCCCGGCGGAGACGACGAGACCGTACGGCGTGTCCGCGACGGCGAGGGCGGTCGCGGTCGCCGCGGCGGCAGCGGCGGGGCCGACCCCGCCGACGAGCACGTCGTAGTCGGGGGTGCGGGTCAGCGCGTATCCGCCCGGGAGCGGCACGAGGTCGTCCGCCGGACCGGCGTCGGCGACGACGGCGGCGGCCTCAGCCGCCACCGCGGTCACGACGAGTACGCGCACGGTGTCACCCTCCGGTCCCGGTCAGGACTCCTTCTCGAACTGGAAGTTCCAGATGCCGACGACCTTCTTGCCCTTGGTCTCCATGACGCTGACGGCCGTCTTGGTCGTCGGCTCGCCGGTCGCGGAGGAGAAGAAGGCGTTGCCGGGGATCGTCCGGTACGTCTTCTTGAAGGGCTCCTGCTCCACCGGCTGCGCGCCGAACAGCAGGGTCCAGCCGTTGTCCGCGATCTCCGGGTCGACGCCCATGCGGACCTGGTCGTCCATGGCGACCTTGATGATCTCCGACGGCTTCTTGGTCAGGCAGCCCTGGATCTCGGACTCCTTGATCGCCTCGCCGTCGTTGTAGCAGGCGGCCTCCGCGTGGACGGAGTCCGAACCGATGGTCACCGTGACGAGCGGCGTCGGCTTGTCGCAGGCGGAAAGGACGAGGAGCCCGGCGGAGACGGCACCGAGAGCGGCAGCGGCCCGGCGGCGCTTGCCCGAGAAGAACGCAACGGTCATGAGCCGAAGGCTATCGGGCGCGCTCGGCCCTGCCGCGCGGGGGTGCGCGGCGCGGCGGCCCGGAGCCCGCCGCGGTTACGCCGCGGGAGGTACGTCCGCCGCCGCCGGGCCGCTCCCACGGCCGCCGCTACGCCACCCGGGCCTTCGGCGTGGCCCCGCGGTGACGCGCCGCGCCGAGCAGCCCGCGCCCGGAGGTGACCGCGCCCGCCGCGACGATGCCCGCGGCCACCGACATGCCCACCACGCCGTTCAGCGGCAGCACGATGCCGATGGCGCCGCCCACCACCCACGCCATCTGCAGAAGCGTCTCCGACCTGGCGAACGTGGATGTGCGGACCTGTTCGGGCACGTCCCGCTGGATCACCGCGTCGAGGGACAGCTTCGACAGCGCCTGCGACAGCCCGGCCGTCGCGCCGAGGACCGCCACCATGCCCGTGCCGAAGAAGACCGCGGCCGCGACGGCCGCCGCCAGTACCAGCGACAGCATCGTGACGATGATCGCCTCGGGGGCGCGGGCCTTGAGCCAGGCGCCGATGGCGGTGCCCAGCGCGTTGCCCACGCCGGCCGCGACGCCCACCATCCCGAGCGAGACGGCGGCCGACTGCCCGGAGAGCGGATGCTCACGCAGCAGGAACGCGAGGAAGAAGATGAGGAAGCCGGACAGCGCGCGATGCGCCGCGTTCGCCTGGAGGCCGTGCAGCACCGACGGGCCGACCGTACGCAGCGTCGGCTTCTTCTCGCCGTGCGCGATCATGCGCACGGGTGTCTCGCCCTTGGCCGAGTCGACCTTGGGCGGCATCGTGAAGGCCCAGTACGTGCCGAGGACGAACAGCGCGCACGCCCCGTACAGCGGCCACTGCGGCCCGATCTGCTGGAGCGCCACGCCGATCGGCGCCGCGACACCCGTGGCCAGCAGACCTGCCAGCGTCACCCGGGAGTTCGCCTTCACCAGCGCGAACTTCGGTGGCAGCAGCCGTGGCACGACGGCGCTGCGGACCACGCCGTACGCCTTGGACGACACCAGCACGCCGAGCGCCGCCGGATACAGCTCCAGATCGCCCGTCGCGACGGCTCCCGACATCATGATCGCCAGCAGCGCGCGGGCGAGCATCGCACCCGCCATGGCCGCGCGCCGGCCGTGCGGGAGGCGGTCGAGGAGGGGGCCGATCACGGGGGCGAGCAGGATGAAGGGGGCCATCGTGATGGCCAGGTAGAGCGCGACCCGGCCGCGTGCCGCCTCGGTCGGCACGGAGAAGAACACCGTGGACGCCAGCGCGACGGTGATCATGACGTCGCCCGCGCCGTTCACGGCGTGCAGCTCGATCAGCTTCCCGAGGCCCGATTCGCCGGCGCCGTGCGCGTGCGTCACCTTGCGGATGCCGCGGGCCGTGCCGGTGATGGGAAGGTGCAAGGCGCGGCCGACCGCCCGGCCCGCCCTGCGGGCCGGGCCGTCTCCTTCGGACGACCTTGCGGCTGCCACCCCGTCATAGTGCCCCAAGCCCGCCTGCCCCGAACCGGATGCCGGCTTGCGGTGCGGCGTGTTTTCCCCTTGCGGAGTTCCGCGGGTGTTCCTGCGGTGTTCCCGTGCGGGTGCGTGACCGGTCCGTGCCGGGCCGCCGCCCGGGTTCCCGCGGGCCCCGGCCCTGTCCCCGCCCTGTCCCCGCCCTGTTCCCGCACCGTTCGTGCCGGTCCTGGCAGCCCTTTCGCCGGGCCCGGTTCGGTCCGTCTTGGGACGGGCAGGTGGGCGGCGGGCGTAGGAAGGGGTAGCGTGCGTAGCGCGCCACCGGCGGTTGTTCTCGGCCGCGCGCCTCTTCGGCATCCCGCAGAATGGATGACGTTAGGTGTGCCCGGGATCAGGACGGTCCGGGCGTGTGGACGTCGATGCGGCCCTCTGGTCCGCTCCGTGCGCCGCCCCGTACCTCGTAATCGGCCGAGCGCATCCGTGAGACGGCGTAGGAGAGAAGCGAGACTAGTGAGTGCTGCGACGACGCGAAGCCGTACCCCCGACCGCCTGTGCGCCGAGGCGGTAGACCTCGCCAGGAAGGCGGCCGAGGAGGCCGCGGCGCCTGGGGTGGTCGGAGAGCATGTGTCGCTCGTCTCCGAGGGGGACCGGGTCGTCACGCACTTCTTCGAGTGCCAGGAGGCCGGCTACCGCGGCTGGCGCTGGGCCGTGACCGTCACACGCGCCTCACGGGCGAAGAACGTCACCCTTGACGAAACCGTCCTGCTGCCCGGCCCCGACGCGCTGCTGGCGCCCGAGTGGGTCCCCTGGAGCGAGCGGCTGCGGCCGGGCGACATGGGGCCCGGCGACCTGCTGCCGACCGAGGCGGAGGACCTGCGGCTCGAGCCCGGCTACAGCGGCGAGGACGAGCCGCCGCCGAACTCGGTCCTCGCCGAGCACCCGCCGACCCACGACCTCGTCGAGCTGGTCGAGGCGGAGGACGCGGAGCTCACGGACCGCAGGCCGGCGATCGAGGCCACGACTGACAACGGCCGGGGCCGGATCGCGGCACTCGCCGAGGAACTGGGCATGCGCCGCGCGCGCGTGCTGTCCCGGTACGGGCTCCACGCGGCGGCCGACCGCTGGGAGGAGTCCTACGGCGCGAAGACGCCCATGGCACAGGCCGCCCCGGCGTCCTGCGAATCCTGCGGCTTCCTGGTCCCGATCGCCGGCTCGCTGCGGCAGGCGTTCGGCATCTGCGCGAACGAGTTCTCACCGGCCGACGGCCGGGTGGTCTCGCTGGCGTACGGCTGCGGCGGCCACTCGGAGGCCGCGGTGATGCCGAAGCCGCCGACGCCTCCGCCGCCGGTCTTCGACTCCATGGCGGCGGACGAGTTCCCCCTCCGCCCGGCCCGCGACGGCGGCTCCGTCCCGACGGAATCCGACGGCACGTCGGACGACCTCGGCCACTCGTAACGGGGACCGGGCCAACGCCCCGCCCCCGTTACCCGGGGAACGGGGCGAGCCTGCCGCCACCGACCGGCGCTCCACGCTCCGCGGCGGGTGGTCGCTGCCCCGTCCGGTGAGGCCCGAGGGCCTGCCGGACGACCTGGTCCAAATGCGGCGTGCCGGGCCGTAGGCCCGTCGGCTTGTGGCGAGGGCTTCGTCGGCGGGGGCATGACCTCGGCCACCTGTGGCGCGTGGACCGCAGGCCCGTCGACGAGGTGCCACGACCCCGGCGGGCGCGGGCGACCGGCGGTCGGGCGGGGCTGTCGGCTGCGCCTCGGTGGGTGGCGGCCGGGCTGTCCCGGTGTGGCCTGGCGGTGTCGGACGACTTGGTGGCTGCGGTGTTCCCCGGCCGTGACGGCCGTTCCGTTCCGGCGGTGCCGAACGTCGGACGACCTCGCCCACTCGCGGCGACCGGGCCGCCTCTGCGGGGCGCCCTCGGGAACCGGGCCACGGCCCCGGCGGGCGCGGGTGACCGGCGGTCGGGCCGGGCTGTCGGTTGTGCCTCGGTGGGTGGCGGCCGGGCTGTCCCGGTGTGGCCTGGCGGTGTCGGACGACTTGGTGGCTGCGGTGTTCCCCGGCCGTGACGGCCGTTCCGTTCCGGCGGTGCCGAACGTCGGACGACCTCGCCCACTCGCGGCGACCGGGCCGCCTCTGTGGCGCGCCCCCGGGAACCGGGCCACGGCCCCGGCGTGTGGCGAGGGCTTCGTCCCGGCCGTGACGGCCGTTCCCCTTCGGTCTCCGCGGCGCGCCCCCGGGTCCGCGCGGGGTTCGTGGGGTGGTGACGGAGGGGGCTGACGGCGTGTCGGCCGGCGATTCCGGCCGAAGGCATCCGCGGCCGATGGTGGTTCCGGCGGCACCGCCGGAGGCCGTGGCGTGGTCGGCGCGGGTGGACACGCCCGGAGTGTCGCCGTGGGCGGTGGGCGTGGACCGCACCCCGCGCCGGTACGCGGTACCTTCGGGCGCATCAGGAGTCGGAGCAGGCCGGCGAGGCCGGCCCCGCGCCCGGGAGCCGTAAGAGAGTGGAGCACAGCGTGAGCGTCAGGACGACCGAGTGGGCCGACCCGTTCGGGACGGCGCGGCTGCGGCGCGGGGTGCTCGACGCGTGGGGCGCGAGCCCCGCCCGCTTCAGGGAGGACGCCAACGCCGAGGAGGACCTCGCCCTCGGCGGATACCGGGACCGTCTCGTCGTGGAGCTCGCGCAGAACGCCGCCGACGCCGCGGCCCGTGCCGGTGTCCCCGGCCGGCTGCGGCTCGATCTGCGGCCCGGCGCGGCCGGCGAGCCCGCCGTGTTCGCCGCCGCGAACACCGGCGCCCCGCTGGACGCCACCGGCGTCGAGTCGCTGAGCACCCTGCGGGCCTCCGCGAAGCGCGAGGGCCACGAGGCGGCCGTCGGCCGGTTCGGTGTCGGTTTCGCCGCTGTCCTCGCGGTCAGTGACGAGCCGGCCGTCATCGGCCGGCACGGCGGCGTGCGCTGGTCCCTGGCGGAGGCCAGGGAGCTGGCGGACCGGGCCGCCCAGGCCAGCCCCGGTCTCGGGGACGAGCTGCGCCGCAGGGACGGCCACGTGCCGCTGCTGCGGCTCCCGCTGCCCGCGGAGGGCACCGCGCCCGAGGGCTACGACACGGTCGTCGTGCTGCCGCTGCGCGACGGCGCCGCCGTCGACCTCGTCGAGCGTCTGCTCGCCGGCATCGACGACGCGCTGCTGCTCACGCTGCCCGGCCTGGCCGAGATCGTCATCGAGACCCCCGATGCGACACGGGTGTTGAAGCGTTACGAGCAGGAGCCGTATGTCCGCGTCGAGGACAGCGTGCACGGCGAGCGCCGCTGGCGGGTCGTCAGCCACGGCGGGGCGATCGAGCCTGCGCTGCTGGTGGACCGGCCGGTCGAGGAGCGGCTGCGGCCGCACTGGTCCGTCACCTGGGCCGTCCCGGTCGACGACGAGGGCGCGCCCGTCCGGCCGCTCACCGCGCCCGTGGTGCACGCGCCGACCCCCACGGACGAGCCGCTGGGCGTGCCCGCGCTGCTGATCGCGTCGCTGCCGCTGGACACGACCCGCCGCCACCCGGCCCCCGGGCCGCTCACCGACTTCCTGGTGGAGCGCGCGGCGGACGCGTACGCCGAACTGCTCGGCGGCTGGCAGCCGGTGACCACCGGCGTCATCGATCTGGTGCCGGGCCCGCTCGGCAAGGGCCAGCTGGACGGCGCGCTGCGGGCGGCGGTCCTGCACCGTCTGCCGCGCACCGCGTTCCTCGAGGCGGCGGTGCCGCGCGACGTGTCCGACGAGGACACCGGGCTGCCCGACCGGGTGACCACCAACGGTCTGCGGCCCATCGAGGCGGAGGTTCTGGAGGGCGCGGGCACGGACACCGTGCGGGTCCTGGCGGAGGTCATGCCGACGTTGCTGCCCGCCGGACTCGAGCGCCGGGTGGAGCTGCGCACCCTGGGCGTGGCCCGGGTGCCGCTCACGGAGGCGATCGACCGGCTGGCCGGCCTGGAGCGCGAACCGGCCTGGTGGCACCGCCTGTACGACAGCCTCGCCGGCGTCGACCCGGACCGTCTGTCAGGTCTGCCCGTCCCCCTCGCTGACTCGCGCACCACCATCGGCCCCCGCCAGACGCTGCTCCCGCTCGCGGACACCCCGGCCGACCTGGCACGCCTCGGCCTGAAGGTCGTCCACCCGGACGCCGCCCACCCGTTGCTGGAGAAGCTGGGGGCGCTGCCCGCGACGCCGCGGGCCGTGCTGCGCACCCCGCAGGTGCGCGCGGCGGTGGCGGCCTCCCTCGACGAGGGCGAGGTGTGGGACGAGGACGCCGACACGCTCGACGCGGAGGAGCTCGCCGAGACGGTGCTCGCGCTGGTCCGCGACGCGGAGCTGGAGCCGGGCGACGAGCCGTGGCTCGGCGCGCTCGCCCTGCCCGACGAGGACGGTGAACCGGCTCCGGCCGGTGAACTGGTCCTGCCGGGCAGCCCGTTCGCCTCGGTGATGCGCGAGGGCGAACTCGCCCTGTGCGATGCCGAGCTGGCCGAGCGGTGGGGCGAACAGCCCCTCGCCGCCTGCGGTGTCCTAGCGAACTTCGCCCTGGTGCGCGCCACCGACGTCGTCCTCGACCCGGACGAACTCGAGCCGCGCGAAGGCGACTTCGCCGAGCCCGACGACGCGGGCCTGCTCGACGCGGTGGACGTGTGGTGCGAGGACGTCCTCGACCGGCTGCCGGACACGCCCGTGCCGCCGGTCGCCACGGAGATCGTGGCCGTGCGCGACCTGGACCTGGTGGACGACGACCGCTGGCCGCAGGCGCTCGCGCTGCTGGCGCAGCCGCCGCTGCGGGACGCGCTCACCCAGTCCGTACGGATCCTGCTGCCGGACGGCACGACGGAGACGGTGCGCCCGTACACGGCGTGGTGGCTGCGCGACCATCCGGTGCTGGACGGCCGGCGCCCCGCCGGTCTGCGCGCGTCCGGCGCGGACCCGCTGCTGGAGGGTCTGTACGAGTCGGCCGACACGACGGGCTTCGCCGACGCGCAGGTGCTGCACGCCCTCGGCGTCCGCACCTCGGTCGCGGCGCTGCTGGACGAGCCGGGCGGCGCGGCGGAGCTGCTGTCCCGGCTGGCCGATCCCGACCGTGAGGTGACCGGCCGGCAGCTGCACGGCCTCTACACGGCGCTCGCCGACCTCGACCCCGACCAGGTCACGCTCCCCGACGAGCTGCGCGCGGTGGTGGACGGCGAGGTGCGTGTGGTGGACGCCGCCGACGCGGTCGTCGCGGACACCCCCGACCTGCTGCCGCTGACCGCCGGTCTGCCCCTCCTCCCGGTGGCGCCGACCCGCGCGGCGGACCTGGCGGACCTGTTCCAGGTCAGGCGCCTGAGCGAGACGGTGGACGCGGACGTCACGACCGAGGGCGAGGAGCACGAGGTGCCGGAGTCCGTCCGGATCCTGCTCGGCCCGGCGACGCCCGACTCGTACGTCGAGCACGACGAGCTGGTCGCGGGCGGCACCGAACTCGACTGGCGCCGCACCCCCGACGGCGTGCTGCACGCCGCGACGCTGGAGGGCGTGGCGGCCGGTCTCGCCTGGGCGGCGGGCCAGTGGCCCCGCCGCTTCGAGGTCGCGGCGCTGCTGGAGGACCCGTCCCGTACGGAGGAGTTGGCGAGGGACCGCTGGTTCGACGCGTAGCCGTCCGCTTTCGGACTTCGCGGGGCCCGTCGCTTCCGTACGGTAGCGAAACGCTGACACATGGTCATCTGGCGTGCCACAGTGGACGGTCCCGCTCCGGGGCACCCGGGGCGGGACGGACGACGAACCGCTGGGGGACGAATGGGTTCCGGGACCGAGGTGTCCGGCGACGGCCGGCCGAACGAACTGGTACGCGATCTGGTGCGCTCGGTCGTCGCCGGTCTCGCGCCGGAGGAACTGCCGCTGGTGGACGGGCTCCGGCGGTTCGACGACGCGACGGTGGTGCGGCGGCTGAGCGGCCGGGCCGAGCGCCGTGAGCCGCTCGGCTTCGGCGCCGGTGAGATCGTGATGCTGGTGACGCCCGTGGTGTGGCTGGTCCTCGACGAGGTGGGCCGGCGGGTGCTGACGGGAACGGTGGACGCCGGCGAGCAGCGGGTGAGGGCGGCGCTGCGGCGGGTCTTCCGCCGGTCGGCCGCTCCCGTCGAGGTCCCGCCGCTGACACGCGAGCAGATGGCGGAGGTCAGGGCGCTCGTCCTGGCGGCGGCGGAGAAGCGGCGGCTGTCCCGCAGACGGGCGGAGGAGATCGCGGACGCGGTGGTGGCCGAGTTGGCGCTGTCCGACGCGTCGGGGGCGTCGGACGCTCCGGAGTCTTCCACGTCGTCATCCGAAGCGGCGTCCGGCTCGGTGTCAGGCGCGCCGGACGCGCCTGCCCTGGACGCCCCCCGCACCCCGGCCCCTCGCACCCCGGACGCCGCCGATGCCCCGACCGGTCCGGCCGCCCCCGCCGCTCCGGGAAACACCGGCACCGGTCCTGGCACCGGCACCGGCACCGGCCAGGGCTAGGCGGGCACCGGTGTCTCTTCCCGAGGCCCGGGCCCCACAGCAACCGTCACCTCGACAGCAACCGTGGCCGCGGGTGGACGAGCGGGTGCTGGGCGCCGGGACGAGCGTGCGTTTCGCGATGCTCCTGTTCCTGTTGCTGGCCGCCAGCGGCTCCATGATGCTGACCGTCATCATCGGGCTGTCCGACGGCGACCGGGCCGGCTGCGAACTGGCCGCCGGAGTGGACCCCGACGACTCCGGCTTCTGGGGGCCGGCGGTCAGCACCACCGGCCAGATCCACGCCTTCCAGTACTGCGAGTCGCTCTGGGCGCCCGCGCCGTCGTGGTGGCAGATCGCCGCCTGGCCGGCCCTCCTGGCCGTCTCGGCCGCGCTGCTGTTCAGGTTCCTGCCGCTGTGGAAGGCCCGGCGCGGCCGGGTCGTCCCGCTGGAAGCGGCGGACCCGGACGGCGAACTGCGCCCCCTGCTCGCGGAACTCGCCGCCACGGCGGGGCTGTCGGCGATGCCACGGGTGGTCGTCGACCCGGCCGCCGGGTCGACCGGCGCGGTGGTGTTCGGCCGCACCCGGCGTCCGGTCGTGTGCCTGGACGGCGGGCTGCTGGTCACCCGCCACCGCGACCCCGTGCGCTTCCGCACGGTGCTGCTGCACGAACTCGCGCACATCGCCAACCGCGACATCACCCTCACCTACGCCACTGTCTCCGTGTGGCGGGTCTTCCTGGTCCTGGTGCTCCTGCCGTATCTGCTGCTGCAGGGCTACTGGGTCCACGAGGCCCTGGAGGCCGGCAATGTGCCGTCGCTGGACCGGAAGGTGCTGCTCGCGGCGTTCATGGTCGCGCTGGTCCACCTCGCCCGGTCGGACACCCTGCGCAGCCGTGAGGTCTACGCCGACCTGACCGCGCTCCGCTGGGGGGCTGATCCGCACGGCTGGGCCGGCGGCGGCCCGCCGGATGCCGCGGGGCCTCTCCGGCGCGCCCTCGCGCCGATCCTGGAGCAGTGGCGGACCCATCCCCGACTGGGCCTGCGGCAGGGCGCCCTGTCCGATCCCGCGCCGCTGTTCCGGGCCGCGTCCCTGCCCTTCTTCCTCACCGGCGCGGCGGCCGTCGTGGCCGCGGTGCACCTGCTGTTCCACTTCGCGCCCTACTACATCGCCAGCTCAGGCGTGTATCTGGCCGCCTCGCTGGTCCCCGCGGCCCTGGTCGCCGGGGTGGCCGGTATCGCGCTGTGGCGGGCGGTGGCGTACGCCGTACTGACCGGCGCCCGGGTGCCCTCGGGCATCGCGGCAGGGGCGTGGATGGGGGCCGGCATGACGGCCGGCACCCTCCTCACCGGCATGGGCGCGGGCTCGGCGTGGCTGCCGGAGCGGCCGTACGTCCTGCTGCTGCCCGTGGCGGTGGGGGCGGCCTTCGCGTGGTGGATCACGCAGTGCGCCCACCTGTGGGCGCGTACCTGGCGGGGGCGGACCCTGCGGCCGGCGCTGCTGCTCGGTCTCGGGGCGGTCTTCCTCGCACTGGCGTCGTGGTTCGTCTGGTGGCAGTTGGGCGGAGCGGCGTACGCGGGCGGGTACTCGATGCGGGCCGAGGGGGTGGCCCAGTGGCTCGTGGGGCGGTTCCCCACGACGGCCCCGGTGCGGGAACTCGTCGGGGCGCCGGGCCTCACGACCCTGCTGCCGGTGCTGGACACCTTCGGCGGCACGCCCCTGGTCGCCCTCGCGGCCACCGTTCTGTGGGTCGTGCCGCTGGCCGCCTGGGCGGTCGGACCGGGTGCGGGCGCCCTGCGCTGGACGCCCGCGTCCGCACCCGTGCCCGCGTCCGCACCCGTCGACCCGGTTCCGGCGCTGCGCCGGGTCCTGCTGCCCGGCCTGCTGTGCGGGGCGCTGGCCTGCGTCGCGCTGGTGGCCGTCCAGGTGTACATGCACGGCGGACAGCCGGGGCCGGACGCGCGGGGCGGCCTCTACGCCGTGCGGTACGCGGGCTGGACCCTGCTGGCCCTGGCCGTGCCTTCGGCGCTCGCTGCCACCGCGGCGGGGGTGGCGGCGGGCCGGTTCGGTCTGATCGGCTGCCTGGTCGCGGCCCAGACGGCGACGCTGCTGGGGTTCGCCGGGACGACCGCCCTGGTGTCCCTGGACGGCTGCGTCGAAGCCCTCAGCGTCTTCCAGGACGGCTGCGCCTGGCGTCCGGCGTGGCAGGTGGGGCTGTTCCCCTACGTGCAACTGCTCAACATCGCCTCCGTCGTGGCGACGCTCGTCGCGGGGGCCGTGGCGGTGGGCGTGGCCGTCGTGCGCCGGGTCCGGCCGCCGCGCTCCCGCGTCCCGCGCCGAGCCGCCCGGCCCGGAGGCGTACCGGCCCGGGCCGCCGTCGTCCGGTGGCGCCTGGTGGCGGGCCTGCTCTGCACGCTCGCGGCAGGGACCTCGGCGATCGTCGGCGCGGTCCATCTGCGCGTGCTCAGCGCCGTTCCCGACCTCACCGTCACCCAGCGCGTGACCACGCAGCTGGCCGGTGTCCCCGACAGGCCCGTCCCGGCCGGGACCCGGGTACGGCAGGTCCACGCCTGGTACCACCTGTCCGGCGACGGCCTGGTGGAGCTGGCCACGACCTACAACATCCGGTTGAACGCCGCCCTTCGCGGGGTCAGGAAAGGCGACAGCTGGGACTCCCTGGACCGGCGTTTACGGCCGGTCTGCGCCGACTGGGGCCGGGCCGAGGTGTTCGAGGTGATCTGGTTCCGGGTGCCCGACCGAAGTGCCCAGGCCGACTGGCACGCGCTCGGCGCCTGGGCCGGACAGGGCAGCCGGCGGTGCTTGCAGGGGCTGGACGCCCGCGACGTGCCCGCCGTGATGGAAGCGCTGCGCGAGCTCGACGCGGCCGGTCGCTGCGCGGCGACGGCCAACGCCCGCATCGACGCGGTGCTGCGCGCGGGCGGACGCGCGGGAACCTTCCGCCCGCCCGCGAAGGGGATCACCTGCAACCGCCTGGTGCAGCCGTGAAGGGCCGGTGCGGCAGGTGCCCCCCGCGCGTACTTGCGAGGGAATCGCACCTGGTCACAGGACGTACGACGGCTGTAGCCGCAATGTGATTCCTGTGCCACGGTGGGTGCCATGGCGGGGATCCGGCACACGCATCCGAACGGACACGAACACCACCACGGCGCCCACGGTCACCACCACGGCGCCCACGATCACCCTCCCGGCGATCACGATCGCGATCACGGCCCGGGCCACGATCACGATCACGGCCCCGATCACGATCACGGCCCCGATCACGATCACGGCCCCGGTCCCGGCGGGGCGCGGCATCGCCTCGCCCATCTTCTGCGGCCGCACAGCCACGAGTCCGGTGACAAGGTCGACGCGGCGATGGAGACGTCCCGCGACGGGATGCGCACGCTGTGGATCTCGCTCGTGGTGCTGGCGGCGACCACCGCCGTCCAGGCCGTGATCGTCGCCCTGTCCGGGTCGGTGGCGCTGTTCGGCGACACGGTCCACAACGCCGCCGACGCGCTGACCGCCGTCCCGCTCGGCATCGCCTTCGTGCTCGGCAGACGCGCGGCGAACCGCCGTTTCACGTACGGCTACGGGCGGGCAGAGGATCTGGCGGGCATCGTCATCGTGGCCGTCATCGCCGCATCGGCGGTCGTCGCCGCCTTCATGGCTGTCGACCGGCTGCTGCACCCCCGCGACATCACCCACCTGTGGGCGGTCTCGGTGGCCGCGCTGGTCGGTTTCGCGGGCAACGAGTGGGTCGCCCGCTACCGCATCCGCACCGGCAGACGGATCGGTTCCGCCGCGCTCGTCGCGGACGGCCTGCACGCCCGTACGGACGGGTTCACCTCGCTGGCCGTCCTGTTGGGCGCGGGCGGCGCGGCGCTGGGTGTGCGGTGGGCCGATCCGGTCGTCGGTCTGCTGATCACCGTCGCGATCCTGCTGGTCCTGAGGGACGCCGCACGGGAGGTCTGCCGGCGTCTGATGGACGCGGTCGACCCGGCCCTCGTCGGGACGGCGGAGACGGCGCTTCGCGGCGTGGACGGCGTGCTGGACACCGGGCAGGTGCGGATGCGGTGGATCGGCCACGCGCTGCGCGCGGAGGCCGACATCGTCGTCGATCCGCAACTGACCGTCGTCCAGGCGCATTCGCTGGCCGTCGCGGCCGAGCACGCGCTGATCCACGCCGTACCGCGGCTGACGGCGGCCACGGTCCACATCGACCACCGTCCCGTCGAGGGCGACCCGCACGCGGCACTCGCCCACCACGGCGCTGTCAGTGCCCGCTGAAAGGATCGGCGGATGACCGACTCCTCAGCGATCACCGCCTATTGGGACGCAGCCGCCGACGACTTCGACGCCGAGCCGGACCACGGCCTGCGGGCCGCCGGGACCCGCGACGCGTGGTCCCGGCTGCTCACCGCCTGGCTCCCGCCGGACCCGTCGTCCGTGCTGGACGTCGGCTGCGGCACGGGCTCGCTCTCCGCGCTGGTGGCGGAGGCCGGGCACCGGGTCACCGGCATCGACCTGTCGCCACGGATGGTCGACCGGGCCCGTGCCAAGCTCTCCGCCGCCGGTCTCCCGGCCCGCTTCCTGGTGGGGGACGCGGCGGCGCCGCCGACCGGCGACGAGCGGTTCGACGTCCTGCTCTCCCGCCACCTCGTGTGGACGCTGCCCGATCCGGGGGCCGCCCTCGCCGACTGGACGGCCCGCCTCCGTCCCGGCGGCACGCTGATCCTCGTCGAGGGCAGGTGGCGGGAGTCGGACGGGGCCGGCGGCGGGTACGTGGCGGGTGCGGAGGCCTTGCCCTGGCACGGCGGCGTCACGGCCGCCGACCTGTCGGCCGCCGTCCGCCCCCTGGTCACCGAGCTGCGCGTCGAGCCCTTGTCACACGCCCCCGTCCTCTGGGGCGGCCCGGTGACGGACGAGCGGTACGCGGTGATCGCCCGCGTCTGAGGCCGACGGTCCGGGACCGCACACGCGGTCCCGGACCGACGACCGGGCTCGGTCGCGTCCGGCCGCGAGCCGCTATTCGGTGCGCAGGGCCGTGGCGGTCCGGGCCCTCGCGGCCCATCCGGCGGGCAGGAGCGCGCCCAGGGTGGCGATGAGCAGACCGCCGAGAGCGAGCGGGAGCAGTTCGGCCCCGGAGTAGACGGCGAGGACGGAATCGGGGAGGCGGAGCCCCACGCTCTCGCCCATCGCGGGGAGGACCCGGCCGTGCAGGGCCACGCCGAGCGGCACGCCGAGAGCGCCCGCGACGAGTCCGGTCACGACGACCGAGGTGAGGACCATGGCGACGGTCTGCCGGGGGGTCATCCCGAGCGCCTTGTGGACGCCGATCTCCCGGACGCGCTCGCGGGTGTCGAGCAGAACCCCGCCCAGCACACCGAGCGCGGCGACGGCGACGAGCATCAGCGTGAGGACCGCGGACAGCGCGTTGAGCGTGACGACCATGTCGCCGCCGGCGTCGAGCCCGCCGGCCTGAGCGGTGACACCCAGCGGGGCCAGGTCCCTGTTCAGCGCGGCGACGTAGCCGGACACGTCGGTTCCCGACGAGACCGCGATGTGATGGCTCGTCTCCGTCAGGTCGGGCCGCGCGGCCGCGAGGGTCGAGGCGTCGGTGAAGACCTGCATGCCGTCGTTGCGGGGGTCGAGGACCTCGCCGACGATCCGGACCGGGACCGGCTCGGCCAGGCCGTTCAGGGTGACGGTGTCGCCGATGCGGGTGCCGGTGGCGGCCAGGAAGGGGGTCGGGACCACGGCCTCGCCCGGCTCGTCGAACCAGCGGCCCGAGACCATCGTGTAGCCGCCCCAGGAGGCGTCGCCCGTGAAGGCGACCACGTCGATGGTGGCGGTCGGTCCGGACACGGTCGCCCGTACCGTCGCGGCCCTGTAGTACTTGCCGGTCCCGGCGGCGGCCTCGACGGCCGCGGCGACCGCGACGGGATCGGCCCTCGGCCGCGTCCCGGGTCCAGGACCTCGGGGTCCGAAGTCCGGCAGCGGCGCGGGCACGACGGCATCGGCGGTGTCATGGGCCTTCGCCTTCATCACCTGCCCGAGCGAGGCGACCATCCCCACGGTGAACGTGACGGCGACAGCGCCGAAGAGGACCGCAGTACCCATCGCCAGCGCGCGGCCGGGCCGCGCGAAGGGCCGGGCCAGGCCGAGGGTGACCGGCTGCGGCAACGGCAGCCGTCCGGCCAGGCGGACGGCCCGCCGGCCGCGACCCGTCGAAGCGTTGCGCCCGACGGCGAGCGCGTCGACCGTACGCAGCCGGCCGGCCCGCCAGGCACTCGCCCACGCGGTCGCCGCCACCAGGCCGAGCAGCCCGGCGATCACCGCCAGGTCGACCCAGGGGGCGACGGCCAGGGACGAGGTGCCGTAGACCTCCCCGGTCTCGGCCAGCACGGGGACGGCGAGCAGGTGGCCCGCGAGGACACCGAGGGCCGTGCCGACGGCGGCCGGGATCAGCGCCTGGCCCACGTAGGCCCGCACGACCTGGGCCGGGGTGAAGCCGACGGCCTTGAGGATGCCGATGCGGCGCGTTCCGGTGCCGACGGCCGAGGCCACGACGTTGCCGACGATGAGCACCGACATGACCAGGCCCAGGGCGCCGAAGGCGACGAGGAAGGGGACGTAGACGGCGGTGTCGCGTTCGGCGCTCTTCCTGACGGTGAGCCAGGACTGTTCGCCGACGGCGGCCCCTCGCGGCAGGGATGCCGTCACGGCCTTGCCGCCTGCGCCGATCTGCGCGGCGGTGCCCGCGTCGGTGAAGCGGTAGAGCATCTGGTAGCCGCCGCTGCCGGGCGCGGTGAGCGCCGGCATCTGGGCCGGAACCACCCAGGCGTCGGCGGTCCGCGTGACCGAGCGGGCCACACCGACGACCGTGAGGGCCGGGCCGCCGGACAGGTCGGGGAAGGCGACCTTCATGCCCATGGTCGCAAGGAGCGAGGAGTCGGCGGACAGCACGATCTCGCCGGGGCGCGTGGGCCACCGCCCTTCGAGCAGTGCCACCTTGTCCACGTCGTGCCCACGATCGCCCCGGCCGACCACCGTCATCGGCCACCCGGGGCCCGCCCCGTCCGACCGGGGGGTGACCGTCGCCGTACGGAAGGGCCCGGCCGTACTGCTCACTCCTGCGGCGCCCTTGGACCTCGACAGCTGACCGGGACTCACCCGGTCCGCGTCGAACTGCACGGACAGGTGGGCGCCGTGCTGTTTGCCGAAGGCGTCGTCGAAGGGCGCGCCGGACACCACGAGGAGCGATCCGCCGAGGACGGAGGCGGCCACCGCCATCATCGTGGTGAGCCCGATCACCAGCGTCTGCACCCGGCGTCGTTCCACCCCCGAGCGCACCACCTTGCCGAGCGCGCTCACCGGACGGCCTGGGAGGCGACGGCCTGCGACCGGACGTCCTCGATGATCCGGCCGTCGGCGATCTGGACCGTACGGTTCGTGCAGGACCGGGCCAGAGCCAGGTCGTGGGTGACCACGACGATGGTCTGGCCGTCGGCGTTGAGGCCGCTGAGCAGCCTGCTGACGTCCTGTCCGGCGGCTGTGTCCAGGGCCCCGGTCGGTTCGTCGGCCAGGAGCAGCGCGGGCCGGTTCATCAACGCCCGGGCCACCGCGACGCGCTGCCGCTCGCCGCCGGACAGCCGCCCCGGCCGGGCGCGGGCGTGCCGGTCGATGCCCAGCAGTTCCAGGAGTTCCGCCGCCCTGCGCTCCGCCTCGCGACGCGCCGTGCCCGCGAGGCGCGCCGGCAGGACGACGTTGTCGGTGACGGTCAGATCGTCGAGCAGGTTGAAGAACTGGAAGACCATGCCGATCTTCGACCGCCGGTAGAGCGCCGATCCGGCTTCACCCAGCTTGTCCACCCGCACCCCGTCGACGGTGACGGTCCCCGTATCGGGCCGGTCCAGGCCCGCGATCAGATTGAGCAGCGTGGACTTGCCGCTGCCGGAAGGGCCGAGGATCGCGACGGCCTCGCCGGGCCGCACGGTCAGCGACGCCTCGTGCAGAGCGGGCGGGCCGTCGTCGTATCGGCGGCTCACCTCGCGCAGTTCGAGCACCGGCATGGTCATGAAAGGCTCCTCGGGTACGGGCTGTCGGCTGCGTGAACGCTAGGAGCGGGCCCGGCCCGCACGCGTCGCCCGCCCGGACCCATTGCGGTACCGCGCCGGTAGGAGCCCCGGAAACGTCATCCCTGCGATGTAGGCGGCTGACGTATCCGTTGCGGTGGGAATGCCCGTCGAGGCGGATCCCGCGGGGCCGCGCGGCGGCCACAATGAACCGGTGACGGACGCACGTTTGACGTCGGCGCGGCTGCGGGGAGCCGTCCGCCGGACGGTCCACGACGCCAGGCTTCCGAGTGGTCCTCCCCTGCGGCCCACCCGGCGCGCCCGGCAGTTCGACGCGCTGGTGGCACTGGGACTCGGAATCGCCACCGTCTACTACGGCGTCGACAACGTCGACAACGTCGTGGTGCGTGAGATCGCCCCCGGCGTGGAGCACGCCTTTCCGCGCCCGTCCGGCCTCGGCGGCCTGGTTCTCATGGTGACCCTCGCGGTCGTCGCCTCGGGCGCCCTGGCGCTGCGCCGCCGCTACCCGCTCGCCGTGCTGTGCGTCGCGACGGCCGCGACTCTGGCGACACCGCAGAGCGTCCTGCGGCTGACCTTCTACGCGTTCGTCATCGCCGTCTACAGCGCCGCCGTGTACAGCCCGTACCGGGTGGCGACCCTGGCGGCGCTGCCGGTGTCGGTCGTTCTGGTCGGCACCTCGGGGAACTCGCTGACACCGATCGTCCCCAACGAATACATCGCCCTGCTGATCCTGGCCCCGATGGCCGTGGCGGCCGTCGGCCTGCGTACCTGGAAACTCCGGACCGACGAGGGCCGCACCCGGCTCTCCGCCCTGGAACGCGAACAGGCACAGGCGCTGCGCCGGGCCGTCGAGCACGAGCGGGCCAGGATCGCCCGCGAACTGCACGACGTCGTCACGCACAACGTCAGCGTGATGATCATCCAGGCGGGCGCCGCCCGCAAGATCATGAAAACCTCCCCCGAGCAGGCCGGCGAGGCCCTGCTCGCCGTCGAGGCGGGCGGGCGCGCGGCGATGACCGAGCTGCGCCACGTCATGGGACTGCTCACCATGACCGACGAGGGGGAGGGGACGGACACGGCGGCGGAGCTGACCCCGCAACCCGGCCTGAACCAGCTGGAGGCGCTGGTCGGACGGGTCCGGGACACCGGACTGCGCGTCGACCTGACCGTGACCGGCCTGCCCCGTCCCCTCCCGCCCGGCCTCGAACTCGCCGCCTACCGCGTGGTCCAGGAGGCCCTGACCAACACCGTGAAGCACGCGTCCGGCGCCTTTGCCGCCGTGACCGTCGAGTACGGCCCGCGGCGGCTCCGGGTGGAGGTCACCGACACCGGTGGGCGGCCGGGCGCGGGCACCGGAAGCGGCCGGGGCCTGATCGGCCTGCGCGAGCGTCTCGCCGTCTACGACGCAACCCTGAACACCGGCCGGCGCCTGACCGGCGGCTACCGTGTGGAGGCCCTGATCCCCTTGGAGACGCCGTGACCGAGCCGCCGCGTGTGCTCCTCGCCGACGACCAGACCCTGGTCCGCACGGGATTCCGGTTGATCCTCGGCGCCGACGGCATCGACGTCGTCGCCGAGGCGACCAACGGGACCGAAGCGGTCGAGGCGGCCCGCCGCACACGTCCCGACGTAGTCCTGATGGACGTCCGGATGCCCGAGATGGACGGCCTGGAGGCCACCCGCCGCATCCTCACCGGCGCCCCGGGCGAACCTCGCGTCATCATCCTGACCACGTTCGATCTGGACCGGTACGTCTACGCGGCGCTGTCCGCCGGGGCCAGCGGCTTCCTCCTCAAGGACGTCACCCCCGAGCATCTGACCGCGGCCGTCCGCACGGTCCGGACCGGCGACGCTCTCCTCGCGCCCGCCATCACCCGCCGCCTCGTGGAGCGGTTCACCCGGCGCGGCAGTGACACCGCCGCCCTCCACCGCGACCTGGCCGCGCTCACCCCGCGCGAACTGGAGGTCCTCGGCCTGCTGGCCCGAGGACTGAGCAACGCGGAACTCGCCACCCGTCTCCACCTGGCGGAGGCGACCGTCAAGACCCATGTCGCCCGCATCCTCGCCAAACTCGGGCTCCGTGACCGTGTCCAGGCCGTCATCGTCGCCTACGAGACAGGGCTGGTCAGCGCCGGCGCCCACGAGGACGCCCACGAGTCCGGCGAGCAGATGTAGAACGAGGCCGGGACCCGGGCCCGGCAGCCGGAACCAGCGTCTGTCCCGGTGGCCGGGCCGTGTTGCTCAACATGTCGTCGACCGGCTCGCGGGGACGGTCCTGTGCCGGCCGCCGTCGCTTCAGCATGCCGTCGCCAGGCCCGCGTCCGGCGGGCAGTCGCGGCAACGGCCCGGTTCCGCCGCGCGGAAGGCGCGTTCGCAGCCGCCGTCGCAGGTCTGCCAGGGGACGGCGGCGGGGGCTGCGGGCAGCGCGGGCAGCGGTGGGGGCAGTTCACGGAGGCGATAGGCGAGGATGCGGGCCGGGCGGGCCCGGAGCGGGCTGGGGAGGCGTTCCGTGAGGTGGGCGGTGATGTCCTCGGGGCTCACACCCTGGTCGAGCCATTGCGTGACCGCCGGGGCGAGTCGGTCGGCCTCGCGCCGGGACAGGATCAGCCGGCGGTCGACGATGCGCAGCGAGGCCAGGATCACCGCGGCGCGGGGGTCCGGGCCGGGGTGGGCGGCGGGGTCCGCAGGGGCGGCCGGTTCCGTGACGGCGGCCTCCCCGGCGGGCGCGGGGCCCGGCCCGTGTTCCGCTCCTTGTTCCGGCTCGTATTCCGGCCGTCGACCCGGCCCTTGCTCCGGCCCTTGCTCCGGCTCGGACCCGGGCCGGGCTTCGGGCGCGCGCCGCGGCGGTGACGGCTCGGACCTGCGGGGGCGCGGTGGCGAGGGCGGCTGGGGAGGCTCCGGCCCGTCGCCCGGGGGCACGTCGTGGAAGAACGTCCGGGTGCGGAGTCTGCCGCTCGGACCGCGCTCGCGGCGCCGGTCCAGATAGCCGTCCGCCTCCAGTTCGCGCAGGGCGCGGGAGATGAGGATCTCGCCCTCGGTGAAGTGCTCGCACAGGGCGTCGATGCGTACGGGTGCGCCGTCCGGCAGCGACAGGATGTAGATCGCGACGCCGACCGTGACCGCGCTTCCGGGGCGCTGCGCGAGGGCGTTGGCGACCACGGTGAAGTCGGCGGTGAGGCGGGTGCGGACGTGGATCACCCCGGAGCTCGGAGCTCCGGCGGGGGCGCGCAGGGGCGCGTTAGACTGCCGTTCAGCCATCGGGAAGGTGTCTCTTCCTGATCGGTGAGGCCCTCGATCGGGATTGCCGTCCCGGCCGGGGGCCGTCATATGTCTGGGGTTGTTGCCGCGAACGTAACCGCCAACTTCCCACCCCCGCAAGCCAGTCACTCGTCCGGGTGATGCGGGGGAGGGGAGGGAGGGCGGGTGGTTCTTTCCCCCAGGTTCTTTGGGGGAGTTCGTGGCTCACCGACCCCTCGCGGGCGGGATCCCGGCGTGCAGCGAAGACCGGCGTACGCACCGGGTCCCGCTCGGCTCAGGCCCGGTCGGCGGCCTTCAACTCGCCTATGAACGCGGTCCAGGACACGGCCGCGAAGGTGAGCGCGGGACCGTGCGGGACCTTGCTGTCACGTACCGGAACCACGCCGGGGATTCCGTCGGCCACCTCGACGCAGTCGCCGCCCTCCTGATTGCTGTAACTGCTCTTGCGCCAGGCGGCGTCGCGCGGACCGGGAAGGGAGATTCGGGTCACGGTAGTCCTCCTCCATCGCGGATCGGATCATGTGGAGCGACCTGCGCGGGGGCAGGGCCGCTGCCCGGAGCCGATCGTAGGCCACCGCGAAACGCCGCACATCGGCCGGATCTTCGAAGAGTTGGCCGTGGTCCGCGCCTTCCGTGTAGGCGACTTCGGATCCGTCCGGCAGGGTCAGCACGGTCAGCGAACCGCCCAGCACGTCGTGCGCGCCCTCGTCGAACGGCAGGACCAGTACGGTGATGTGCGGCTGGGCGGCGGCTTCCAGCAGACGCGCGAGCTGGCGTCGCATGACGTCGTCCCCGCCGATCCGCTTGCGCAGCACCGTCTCGTCGAGGATCGCCAGCAGTTCCGGGGGGTCGGGCGGGTCGAGCCGCTTCTGCCGTTCCAGCCGGGCGGTCAGCCGCTCCTCCAGGTGCTCCTCGTTCCGGTGGGACAGGCCGACGCTCAGCACGGCCCGCGCGTACTCCTCTGTCTGCAGCAGACCCGGCACGACGTGCCCGGTGTACTGGCGAATCGCCGCCGCCTGCGCCGAGTACGCCATGAACGTCCGTGACCAGTCGGGGAACGACTCCCGGTAGACGTGCGGCCACAGGTCCACCAGCAGCCCGTCCGCTCCGAGCGCCGCGTCGAGCGCCCGCGCGAGCTCCAGTGTCGGCCGGGCGCCGGACGCCCGCTCGACCTGTGTGATGCGGGTGCTCACCACATGGGTCTTCGCGCCCAGTTGGGCCTGCGTCAGGCCGGCGGCCGTCCGCAGCCGGCGGACCCGGCTGCCGAAGAGCGCGGCCATCGACTCCTCGGGCTCAATTCCTTTGGCCATGGGCTTACTTCCGTTCCTTACGGCTTGCGGTGTAAGGCTGCATCCCCTTCCGAGCGTAGGACCGTCCGACCACTCTTGAACACGGAACGTCACGATCCGTACACCCACGGATGGTGCTCACGGACGCAGACCGGACGGGATGGGCGACGCGGTGCTCAAGACCACGACCACATCGGGCGAGGGCCCGGACCAGAAGCCGTCGGCGGAGGAGGACCCCGGCAGGGGCGAGGAGTTCGCGGCCCTGTTCGGTCCGACACCCCGCGGGGCGCGGCTCGCGCGGCGCGTCGCCGTGCGGCACCTGGCCGAGTGGGGCCACCCCGCCGACTCGGACCTCTCGTGCACCGTCGCCCTGCTGGTGGCGGAACTGGCGGGCAACGCCGTTCGGCACGGGCGGGTGCCGGGGCGGGACTTCCGGCTCCGGCTGGTGCTGGAGGCACGGCGGGTCAGGGTCGAGGTCTCCGACGCCTCCTCGGCGGCACCCCCGACCGCCGTGCAGGCCCCCGGCGCCGACGAGGTGTCGGGTCGCGGTCTGGTGCTCGTGGACGTCCTGGCCGACCGGTGGGGTGTGGAGAAGCGCGTGCCCGTCGGCAAGACGGTCTGGGCGGAGGTGACGGTCGGGACGTGAGCCGCGCGGCCACCGGCCACCACGAGGCGGCGGGCCGCTCGGGCACGTACGCGGAACGTGCCGAGTCTCAGTGCCCGCCCTTCGGCTCCCTGCAGCCGCCCTCGATGTAGTGGCCGTGTGCCTCCACCTGCGCCGGGGCGGTCAGGGTGCCGGTGACGCACGGGCCGGCGTGCGGGATGCTGAACGTGAATCCGGTGGCGACGCCCGTGTCGTACACCTCCACCGACTCCGGCGGGTAGCCGAGACGGTCGAGTGCCGCGCGGAGCGCCTTCTCGTCGTGGACGCCCTCCAGGCCGCCGGCGATCCGGCGGGCGTGGGCGTCGCCCCGGCAGCGGGCGTCACCGTCCATACGGGCCTGTGTCTTGTAGGCGTTGTTCTCGGCGACCCTGCGGGCCCACGGGTCGGTGGGGCCTTCGGACGGGGTCGGCTCCGCGGACGGCTCTGCGGGAGCGTCGGCGCAGATCTTCGCCACCGTGGGGAACGTGCGGTCGTGTGCGGCCTTCGCCTCTTCGGCCCGTGCTTCGTAGTCGATGGCCGGCGCGCTCGAGGCGTCACCTGTCGGGGAGGCGCCCGGGGCGTCACCGACGACGGTTCCGCAACCGGAGACGAGGAGGAGTGACAACAGCACGGCGGCACCGCCGGTCACGGTGGGGACAAGACGTTTCATTCGGGCACTCCGGCGGGTCAGGGCTGGGTGGCGGCGTCGCTGTCGGGGTGGAGCGGGAAGATCTGGTCGAGGCCGACGATGCGCAGAACGCGCAGAGTGTTGGCAGGGACGGCGACGAGAGCGACGTCGGCCCGGGCGGCGTGGGCGAGGTTTCGCGCGGCGATCAGGGCGGTGAGGCCGCTGGAGTCGCAGAAATCCATGCCCTCCAGGTCCAGGACGAGGCGCTGGCCCGGCCGGAGGGTGAGCGTGGTGAGCCGGTCACGTAGCTCGGTCGCGGTGGTGTAGTCGAGTTGCCCCACGATCCCCAGAACGGGACCGGTCACGGCTTCTCGAGCGGTGATCTGCAGCGGGCTCATGCGGGGGTGTCGGTCCTGGGGGCGGGGGCGGTGACGCCGAAGGCAAGCAGGGCGCAGTCGTCGTCGAGTCCGTCACCGAAGTGGTCGAGCAGCCCGGTCAGTGCCTGCATGACGGCATGCGGGGGCTTTCCTGCGTGGTCGGCGGTGAAGTCGCGCAGGGCCTTGTCGCCGTACAGGGTGGTGCGGTCTTCGCCGGTGCGGGCTTCAGTGAGGCCGTCGGTGTAGAGCAAGAGGGTGTCACAGGGGCCGAGGACGGCGGTGGCGGCGGTGAAGGGCGCGGAGGGCAGGATGCCGACGAGGAGGCCGCCAGGGGTGGGCAGGAAGTCGGCCGTGCCGTCGGCGCGCAGGACGAGGGCCGGGGGATGGCCTCCCGAGGCGAGTCGGACGGTGACCTGTCCGGCCGCGGGGTCGGGTGTGAGGATCCCGAAGACGACGGTGCAATAGCGCGGATCGCCGTCGGTGTAACGCTCGTGGAGCACCTTGTTGAGGGTGGACAGGGCGGAGACAGGGTCGGGGTCGTGCAGGGCGGCGGCACGCAGTGTGTAGCGGGTCAGTGAAGTGACCGCGGCGGCCTGGGGCCCCTTGCCGCACACGTCGCCGAGGAAGAAGCCGAAGCGTTTGCCGTCGATGGGGAAGAGATCGTAGAAGTCACCGCCGAGGCGGTCGGGAGAGGCGGTGCGGTAGTGGGCGGCCGTCTCCACCCCGGGCACCGACGGCAAGGAGTCGGGCAGCAGCGACTGCTGGAGCACGGCGAGGGCGTCCTGCAGCCGGGCGCGGTCGGCCTCCGCCTGTTCACGTGCTTCCTCGGCAACTTTCCGAGCACGCAGAAGTTCTTCTTCGTAGGCGCGGCGGTCGCGTGCGTCGAAGACGCTGGTGCGGATCAGCACGGGCTCGCCGGTACTGCCATGTTTGACGACGGAGGAGACCAGTGCCTGCATCCGGGCACCGTCGGCCTGCTTGATCTCCAGGGCTATGCCGCCGATTTCCCCCTGCATCCGCAGCAGCGGCGCGAAATGTGTCTCGTGATAGAGCTTGCCGCCCACGGTCAGCAGGTCGGTGAACCGCATCCGGCCCACCACCGCCTCCGGCTCCAAGCCGAGCCAACCCAGCAGCGTGCTGTTGATTTTCACGATGGTGCCGTCCATCAGCGTGGACAGATACCCGCAGGGCGCACTCTCGTACAACTCCTCGGCGCTGTCCTCCAGCAGCGCGGCGAACGCCGCATTCGATGTTTTCTCGTCGTCGGACCCGTGTGGGTCGGGCTGCTGCCCGGTGCGGCACATCACCGCAAGGACGCCAGGAATGCGGTGATCGCCTCGTTGGTGGCTTCGGGCGCCGACAGATGCGGGCAGTGCCCGGTCGCATCGAGCGTGACCAATTTCGAGCCGGGAATCGACTGGTGGACGAAGGCGCCGACATCTCGGGGGGCAATGACGTCTTGGGTGCATTCCAGCACCAGTGTGGGCACATTCACACTTTTCAGATCGTCCCGCGAGTCCGACAGGAAAGTGGTTCGGGCGAAAACCCGTGCCATGTCAGGGTCGGTGGCGCAGAAGCTGTTCGTCAGCTCCTCACCAAGTTCGGGCCGCTCCGCATTGCCCATGATCACCGGTGCCATCGCCGCCGACCAGCCGAGGTAGTTCGACTCGAGTGACGCCAGCAGTTCCTCGATGTCCTCGGGGCTGAACCCGCCGCGGTAGCCGTCGTCGTCGATGTACCGCGGAGACGGAGCGACCATCACCAGCGCCCCGATACGCTCCGGAGCCATGCCGGCGGCCAGCACCCCTGTCATCGCGCTGACCGAGTGCCCCACGAAGGCGGCATCGTGTATGTCGAGCGCGTCGCACACTTCTACAACATCTCGGGCATAACCATCCAGAGAGGCGTAACGGTCCTCTGAGAACGCAGACGAATCCGCCCGGCCCGAACCCACGTAGTCGAATAGGACCACCCTGTAGTCCTTGACCAGGGCAGGCACCGTGAGTCGCCACATGTTCTGATCGCAGCCGAATCCGTGAGCCAGTACGACCGTCGGCCCCTGCGGGTTACCGGTGACGGTGACGTTGTTCCTGCGTTCGACGTCCATGCCGTCAGTCTCGCAGACTCCGCTCGCTTCTCCGGTGCCGCATCGAAGCGCTTCACGACACCCGACGCCTTCTCGAAAGACCCGCGGTATCGCGCACGCCGAGTAACCGCCGCAGGGGCAGGCAAAGCGATCCCATCCTGCCAACGGCCTCGTAACGCGCAGGATTGCGCCTTCCCGAATGTCGCCTTTTACCGGACGCGCTGTATCGGACGTCGGTATTGAGCATCTTGCGGCTCATCGGATGGGCAGGTGCGCGCCGCCGGCCCGACGGCTAGGCTCTGCCGGGTGACTGCCGGGTCGGCCATGGGCCACGCACGAGTAAGGCGACCGGCCTCGGCGTGAGCGCGAGGCGGGCCAGAGCCCCGCCGTTTTCTCTCCACTTCCGTCGTCCGTCGAGGAACCGAGACCTGGAGAGTCACCACACCATGCCGCAGCCCATGCCCGTCACCACCGTCCAGTTGAACCACACCGCCGTGTACGCCAAGGACCGGCGGTTGTCGGCCGAGTTCATCGCCGCGATCCTGGGCGTCGAAGTCGCCGCGCCGTTCGGGCCGTTCCTGCCCGTTGACCTCGGCAACGGCGTGACGCTCGACTACTACGAGCTGACCGACGAGCCGATCCAGGCCCAGCACTACGCGTTCCTGGTGCCCGACGAGCAGTTCGACGCGATGATCGCCCGCCTGGAGGCGGTCGGCGTCACGTACTACGCCGACCCGGACCACACCGAACCGGGCGCGATCAACCGGTTGTTCGGCGGTCGCGGCGCGTACTTCGACGACCCGAGCGGCCACAACATGGAGATCATGACCCGGCCCTACGCCCGGCCGTAGGCGGGTCGCAGGGTGCCGCGCCCTTCGCGCGGCACCCGCGATCGGGGCAGAATCCGATTGGTGATGGACGTTTCAGTGGATCGAGTGTAAATGGGGAATATAGGCCGTTTCGGGTATTCGGTGCCGCGGTAGGTGTCCCCCGCCGTCGAAGGTCGTTGACTCGGGCGTGGAACCACGTGACCTTTGGGAGCGCAACACCCTCTTGGCTGAGGCGTTCTGCAGCAGCGACGACAAGGTGCGGCAGGCGCGGGCGATCCTGGACGAGGCGCATGCCGACCGAGCCCGTACGCTCGCCGCGTTCGCTGTCACGGTCGGCAGCGATGGCGCGGTCGCCGATCTCATGGGCCTGAACGCTCGTGAGGTCCGAGTAGCCCGCAGAACCGTCGGCAAGGCCGATGCCCGCACCGTCGCCGAGCACATCCTCACCGTTCGACCGGAACACCGTCAGGCGCCGATGCCTCGTGAGGACGAGCCCGTGCCTCCGGACGTCCCGTTCCCTCATCCACGCATGGAAGCACCGGTCCCGCCGAGTGCGCCCGTACCGCCGGTGGAGCACATGGCACGGCCGGCGGAGGAGTCGGTCGTCTGGTCGCCCGGCATGGACTCCGTCCTCCAATGGAGCTGGCAGTCCGGCCTGGACCTCCAGACGGTTGCGGAAGAGCTCGGCCTCAGCCCGAGGACGCTGCTGCTTCGCGCCCAGTACCTGGCCGCTGAAGGCCGGTTGTCGCCGAGGGCCGCGGACAGTGAGGCGCTGCAGTCCGGCCGCCACCGCCGGAACGACGAAGCGCTGTACGCATCGGTGCCGGACGACATCGAGAGCCTCTATCAATCACCGGCGCCGCACGACTGGGCGCACGCCTGACCGGCCGGCGGCGGTTGGAGCGCGGGGGCGGCGGTCAGCCGCCCCCGCGCCTGCCGGGCTCGGCCGGCGGTGTCGAGTACGTGGGGCAGCGGGCTCAGTCGACGGTGTCGAGGACGTCGGCCAGGTCGACGAACTTGAAGTTGGTCGCCTCGCGGTCACCGTCTGCGGGAGCGTCGTGGCCGTCCTGGACGACGAGCAGACCGTTCGGGTAACGGTGGCCGAGCGGGGCGCCCAGCACGGCCGCGCCGTCGCACTCCTCCGAGCCGTCGAGGGTGGCGGAGGCGGCGGTGACGCGGAAGCCGCCCTCGTACTCGTTGCGGTCGCCGACCTCGCGGTCGTAGAGGGCGAAGCTGTTGTCGCCCTGGCCGGAGGCGATCACATAGCCGTCACCGTCCGGCTCCGTGAGCAGGGCCAGCCCTTCGACGTCGGCGGCCAGGCGGGTGCCGCCGTAGCCCGGGTCGGCGCCGGGCGTGCACTCCTCCGTCTCCTCGTCGTACGTTCCGGGGACGCCGTACTCGCGGACCTTGTCGACGAGGACGGGCGTGCCGGTGAGGTCGGCGCGCATCCGCCAGACACCCACGCGCTCCTGCCCCGCGTAGAGCATGCCGTTCGCCGGGTCGACGACCATGCCCTCGACCTGCGGCAGTTCACCGGGCTCGCCGCACGGGGACCAGGACGTGCCGTCGGGGAGGCGGAAGGCGGAGGGCAGTTCGACGGTTCGGATCTTGCGGTAGCCGACCGTGCCGTCGGGGCGGGCGGTGATCTCCAGCAGGGCGATGCCCGTCCGGTTGCGGCGGCTCGCCAGGGCGTAGGAGCGGCCCGAGGAACGGTCGGTCCAGGTGGCCAGGCCGTACGCGGTCGCCTGCTCGTTGATCTCCTCCTGGCCCGACGAGAAGACGGGCGCGGCGGCGGGATCGGTGACATCGGTCAGCGGGCCGCCGGGGCGGTCGCGGTCGATGCGGTAGAAGCGCAGCCGGTCGTTGCCGCGGTCGCTGACGACGGCGAGGTCCGCCCGGCCCGTTCCGAGCCGGAGGCCCTGGAGAAGATCGACGTTGTTGAAGCGCCCGGGGGCGTCGTCCTCCGTGGCCGGGGCCGGCGCCGCGATCGACTGGACCTGCCGTGCGTCGAGGTCGTAGACCCGCAGGCCGCCCTCCTTCGCCGTGGCGACGACGAGGCTGCGGTCCGGGTCGGCGGCGTTGCGCCAGATCGCGGGGTCGTCGGCGTTGGCGTTGCCGCCCGCCTCGTCGTCGTGGAGCGTCGCCGTCTCCGCCCGCGGCTGGACGGTGGGCAGGGCGTCGGCCCGGCCGTGCGGGTGAGCCTGGGCGGGCACGGTCGCGGCGACGGCCGCGAGGGCCGTACCCGCCACGAGAGCGGCGGTGCAAAGGGGGCGGCGCGGGGTCACATGAGCTCCTCTATGTCGAGTACATGACGCTTCGCTCGTCGTAGTGGACCCTGGTTGCGCCCGGTGGGCAATGCGTGATGGCCGTATGTCGCCCAGGTGAATTCGGGCGAGCCGACGCGCGCGGGGCGCGGGGGCCGGTGGTTCGCGAGGGCGAGTCGGTCTGCGCGCCGGTCAGGGTGCCCGTGCCGACGGGTGGGGTCCCTGATGGGACGCCGGCACTGCCGTCGACCAACGTCGAGCCGGCCCGCCGGCAGCAAGAACCGACCGCGCATCCGTCGAAACGACGGCCCGGCACACGTCGAGGAACGGGCCGTCCGGTCCTGCTACGCGGGGAAGCGCCGCCCCACCACCCGCCACGACAGCTCCAGCAGCGCCGCCCCCACCGCCGCGATCACCACGGCCGTCCACGGCATCGTCGTGCCCACCAGCTTCAGTGCGAAGAAGTCCTGGAGCCACGGCACCGTCAGCACCAGCAGGAAGCCCAGCCCCATCGTCGCCACCAGGCCGATCCGCCACCACGTGTACGGGCGGGCGATGATCGCGAGGACCCACATCGCGACCAGGAACAGGGTCAGCGTCGCCACGCTCGTCTCCGCGGACAGCGAGGCCGGGCCCGTGTAGTGGGAGCGGGCCAGCAGATACGCGGAGAACGTCGCCGCCGCCGCGATCACGCCCGCCGGCACGGCGTAGCGCATCACCCGACGGACGAAGTGGGGCTTGGCGCGCTCCTTGTTGGGCGCGAGCGCCAGGAAGAAGGCGGGGACACCGATGGTAAGGGTGGAGAGCAGGGTCAGGTGCCGGGGCAGGAAGGGGTACTCGACCTGGCTGCAGACCACGAGGATCGCCAGGAGCACCGAGTACACCGTCTTCGTCAGGAACAGCGTCGCGACGCGGGTGATGTTGCCGATGACCCGGCGGCCCTCAGCGACCACCGAAGGCAGCGTCGCGAAGCTGTTGTTCAGCAGCACGATCTGCGCGACGGCCTTCGTCGCCTCCGAGCCCGACCCCATCGCCACGCCGATGTCCGCGTCCTTCAGCGCGAGGACGTCGTTGACGCCGTCGCCGGTCATCGCGACGGTGTGGCCGCGCGCCTGGAGCGCGCCGACCATGTCGCGCTTCTGCTGCGGACTGACCCGGCCGAAGACCGCCGCCCCGTCCAGCTCCGCGCCCATCGCCTCGCGCTCGGCCGGCAGTTTGCGCGCGTCGAGCGTCGAGCCGGCGCCCGGCAGGCCGAGCTTGGCCGCGACCGCGCCGACCGCGACGGCGTTGTCGCCCGAGATGACCTTCGCCGCGACGTCCTGGTCGGCGAAGTAGCGCAGGGTCGCCGACGCGTCGGGGCGCAGGCGCTGCTCGAGCACCACCAGGGCGGCCGCCGTCTTCTCCTTTGGATCGTCCAGCGTGCCTTCCGCCCGCGCGAGCAGCAGCACCCGCAGCCCCTGCCGGTTGAGCTGGTCGACCTCGGCGAGGGACGGGTTCCCGGCGGGCAGCAGGACATCGGGCGCGCCGAGCAGCCACGTGGAACTCACGCCGGCGCCGTCCGCGAGGGTCGCGCCGCTGTACTTGCGGGCCGAGGAGAAGGGCAGCGCGGCGGTGCAGCGGTGCTCCCCGCCGTCCGGGTAGGCCGCGATGACGGCCTGGAGCGAGGCGTTCGGGCGCGGGTCGGACGCCCCGAGGGCGCCCAGCACCGCCCGCACGTGCTGCTCGTCCGCGCCGTCCAGCGTCCGCAGTTCGGTGACGTCCATGCCGCCCTCCGTGAGGGTGCCGGTCTTGTCGAGGCAGACGACGTCGACGCGGGCGAGGCCCTCGATGGCGGGGAGCTCCTGCACCAGGCACTGCTTGCGGCCCAGGCGGATGACGCCGATCGCGAAGGCGACGGACGTGAGGAGGACGAGCCCTTCGGGGATCATCGGCACGATGCCGCCGACGGTCCTCGCGACGGAGTCCTTGAAGTTGTCGCCCTTCGCCACCAGCTGGCTGATGATCAGTCCGATCGCGGTCGGGACCATCATCCACGTCACGTACTTGAGGATCGTGGAGATCCCGGAGCGCAGTTCGGAGTGGACGAGCGTGAAGCGGGACGCCTCCTCCGCGAGCTGCGCCGCGTACGCCTCGCGCCCGACCTTCGTGGCCGTGAACGCGCCGCCGCCCGCGACCACGAAGCTGCCGGACATGACCTGGTCGCCTGGGTGTTTGAGGACGGGGTCGGCCTCGCCCGTCAGCAGCGACTCGTCGACCTCCAGGTTGTCGGCCTCCACGATCTCGCCGTCGACGACGACCTTGTCGCCGGGGCCGAGTTCCACCAGGTCGCCGAGGACGATCTCGGAGGTGGAGACCGCGGTGGCGACACCGTCGCGGCGGACTCTCGGTCTCGCCTCGCCGATGACCGCGAGGGAGTCCAGGGTCTTCTTGGCACGCAGTTCCTGGATGATGCCGATACCGGTGTTGGCGATGATCACGAAGCCGAACAGGCTGTCCTGGATCGGCGCGACGAAGAACATGATCACCCAGAGAACGCCGATGATGGCGTTGAAGCGCGTGAGGACGTTGGCGCGGACGATGTCGACGGCGGAACGTGAACTGCGGACGGGTACGTCGTTGACCTCGCCCCGCGCGACCCGCTCCGCCACCTCGGCGGACGTCAGACCGGTGGCGGGCGGCCTGCGGCCCGGTGGTCGCCGGGGGTGTACGGGGTCGAGTTCTGCGCCCGCGTCGATGACGGGTCCTTCCGGCTCCGGGCCGCGGCCCATGTCCGCCCGCTGCGTCATGGTTCCGACGTTACGGCCGGGCGGGAGCGTTCACCCCCTGGGCGGCGAGAAGATCGGACCACGGTCGGACACGAATCCCCCTGGGGGACTACGGGCCGGGGGACTTCGGGCTACGCGGGCGCGCCCGGTTCCCGGGGCCCGGCGGCGCCGGACGCCTCTGCGGCCCTGGCGCGCTTGATCGCGGCCTCCCGGCCGCGGACGTACCAGATGCCGATGAGCCCGAGACCCGCGCCGGCCAGGCAGGTCCACACCCACCAGGTCAGGTCGCGGTCGGCGAACCAGCCGTAGAAGGGGACCTGGACGACGAACATCACGAACCACAGGATCGTGCCGCCGGTGATGGTGGCGACGATCGGTCCCTCAAGGGGTTCGGGTGCCTCGTGCCGGGGGGTCCATTTCGCCATGCGCACAGTGTAGGCGGGGCCGCCGGGACGGCTGAGGAACCAGTCACCCCAAGGGTCTACGCGCGGAGAGTGGCGATCTTTCGTTCATATGTTCATACTGAAACTGATTCCGGCTGACTGGTTTCCTTCGTTGGATCATCCAAGTCTGGCCGGTTTTCTCTGTTCTTCTCCGTGTCGCCCCATCGCGTACGTCTGAGGTTTCCGTATGTCCCCCACGGCCATCGCCGAGGTCGGCTCTCCCGGCCTGCCGCCCACGCCCCCGCAGCCGTCCGGCGGGCTGGACCGCTTCTTCAAGATCACCGAACGCGGCTCCTCGGTCGCCCGCGAGGTCCGGGGCGGATTCGCCACCTTCTTCGCGATGGCCTACATCCTCGTGCTGAACCCGATCATCCTCGGCAGCGCCAAGGACATGTACGGCCACCAGCTCGACGGCGGCCAGCTGGTCACCGCCACCGTACTGACCGCGGCCTTCTCGACCCTCCTGATGGGCGTCATCGGCAACGTCCCGATCGCGCTAGCGGCCGGACTGGGCGTCAACACGGTCGTCGCCCTCCAGCTCGCGCCCCAGATGTCCTGGGCGGACGCGATGGGCATGGTCGTGCTCGCCGGTGTCGTGGTGATGCTGCTGGTGGCCACCGGCCTGCGCGAGCGTGTGATGAACGCCGTTCCGCTCGGCCTGCGCAAGGCGATCGCGATCGGCATCGGCTTGTTCATCATGCTGATCGGCCTGGTGGACTCGGGCTTCATCACCCGCATCCCGGACGCCGCCCACACCACCGTCCCGCTCCAGCTGGGCACCGGCGGTCATCTGCTCGGCTGGCCGGTCCTGGTCTTCGCGCTGGGCACGCTGCTCACGCTCGCGCTGATCATCCGCAAGGTGCCCGGCGCGATCCTCATCTCGATCGTCGTCATGACGGCGATCGCGATGATCATCCATGCGGTGGCGGACATCGAGTCCTGGGGCCTGACGACGCCCGAGTGGCCGGGCAACCCGCTCTCGACGCCCGACTTCGGCCTGCTCGGCCAGGTCAGCCTGTTCGGCGGCTTCGAGAAGGTCGGCCTGCTGACCGGCGTCCTGTTCGTCTTCACCGTGCTGCTTTCCTGCTTCTTCGACGCGATGGGCACCATCCTCGCCGTCGGCGACGAGGCGAAGCTCATGGACAAGGACGGCAACTACCCGGGCATCAACAAGGTCCTGGTCGTCGACGGGCTCGCCGTCGCCGCGGGCGGCGCCGCGTCGTGCTCCGCCAACACCTGCTTCGTGGAGTCCACGGCCGGTGTCGGCGAAGGCGCCCGTACGGGCCTCTCGTCGGTCGTCACCGGCGCGCTCTTCTCGCTGGCGCTGTTCCTCACGCCGCTCGCCACGATGGTCCCCTCCCAGGCGGCGACGCCCGCGCTGGTGGCGGTCGGCTTCCTGATCCTGGCCGGTTCGGTCAAGGACATCGACTGGAGCGACTTCACGATCGCCGCGCCGGCGTTCCTGGCGATGGTGATGATGCCGTTCACCTACTCGATCACCCACGGCATCGGCATCGGCTTCATCACGTTCAGCGTGCTGCGCCTGGCGGTGGGACGCGGGCGCGAGGTGCCCGCGGCGATGTACGCGGTGTCGGCGGTGTTCGTCTTCTACTACGCCATGCCGGCTCTGGGTCTCACCTGACCGGGCCCTCGCCCGACGGGCCGCCCTGACCGGACGGTTGCCGCATGATCGTTTCTGCGGGGCCGTTCGGCGGGCCGTCGGGCGGGGCCGCCCGCGAGGGGGCGGCTCACGTCACGCCGTAGAACTTCTCCGTCTCGTCGACCGCCGCTTTGAAGCGCTCGTCGAAGTCGTCGCGAATGAGCGTCCGGACCACGTAGTCCTGGACGCTCATTTGTCGTTTCGCCGCATGCTGCCGGAGCCGGTCGAGCAGCTCACCGTCCATGCGCAGGCTGAGCACAGTCGATTTCATGCGGTCAGGGTCGCCGGACTTCCGCCGCCGGGACGTCACTTTCCGGCTGCCTCTCACTCATATGGGTGATACATCTGTCCCGCCCGTAACCCACTGGTCTTTAGCCAGAGTAATGAGTTAAGCTAACAACATGCCTGACCTGTCCCACGGTACTGACGCGGACGTCGCCGCCGTGAACTCGCTCCGCTCGGCCGTCATGCGGCTGGGCCGCCGCCTGAAGCACCAGCGCGTCGACGAGTCGCTGAGCCCCACCGAGATGTCGGTGCTCGGCACTCTCGCCCGCTGCGGCTCGGCCACACCCGGTGAGCTGGCCCGCAAGGAACACGTACAGCCGCCGTCGATGACCCGCATCGTGGCGCTGCTCGAGGCCAAGGGACTCGTCCGGCTCGAGCCGCATCCCGACGACCGCCGGCAGAAGGTGGTCAGCCAGACCGAACAGGCAACGACCATGCTCGAGGAGTCCCGCCGCAAGCGGAACGCCTGGCTGGCCTCGCTCGCCGAAGGTCTGGACGACGAGGAGTGGGCGAAGCTGCGCGAGGCCGCCCCCGTCCTGGAGAAGCTCGCACACCTGCAGTGACACGGGCGGAAGCGCAGCCCGTCCCGCCCAACCGACCCAGCCGTGAAGCCTTGAGGAGGCGAACCCTTTTGAGTACGGGATCCGGAGCAGACTCCGCCCCCGCACCGACCGACCCCGACACCTCGTCCACCCGGCACGACCGCAAGCAGAGCATGTTCAGCTCGCTGAAGATCCGTAACTACCGGCTCTTCGCGACCGGTCAGGTCGTGTCCAACACCGGCACCTGGATGCAGCGCATCGCCCAGGACTGGCTGGTGCTCAGCCTGACCGGATCCGCGTCCGCCGTCGGCATCACCATCGCGCTGCAGTTCCTTCCCATGCTGCTCTTCGGCCTGTACGGCGGGGTGCTCGCGGACCGGCTGCCCAAGCGGCAGCTGCTGCTGGCCACCCAGGCCGCGATGGGCCTCACCGGCCTGGCGCTCGCCGTGCTCACGCTCAGCGGCCACGTCCAGGTCTGGCACGTCTACCTGACGGCGTTCCTGCTCGGCCTCGTCACCGTCGTCGACAACCCCGCCCGGCAGTCGTTCGTCGCCGAAATGGTCGGCCCCGACCAGCTGCGCAACGCCGTCTCCCTCAACTCGGCCAACTTCCAGTCCGCGCGCCTCGTCGGGCCCGCGGTGGCCGGTGTGCTGATCACCGCGGTCGGCAGCGGATACGCCTTCCTGCTCAACGGCCTGTCCTTCGTCGCGCCCATCGCCGGACTGCTGATGATGCGCGCCTCCGAGCTCCACAGGGTCGAGCGCGCCCCGCGCGGCAAGGGCCAGCTGCGTGAAGGCCTGCGGTACGTCGCCGGCCGGCCCGAGCTGATCTGGCCGATCGTCCTCGTCGGCTTCATCGGCACGTTCGGCTTCAACTTCCCGATCTGGCTGTCCGCGTTCGTCGACGACGTCTTCCACGGCGACGCCGGTACGTACGGCCTGCTCAACACCCTGATGGCCGCGGGCTCCCTGGCCGGCGCGCTGCTCGCCGCCCGGCGCGGCACCTCGCGACTGCGGCTCCTCGTCGGAGCGGCGGTGCTCTTCGGAGTGCTCGAGATCGTGACCGCGTTCGCCCCGGCGTTCTGGATCTTCGCGGTGATGATGGTCCCGATCGGCATGTTCGGCCTGACGGTCAACGTCACCGCCAACTCGAGCGTCCAGATGGCGACGGACCCGCTGATGCGGGGCCGCGTGATGAGCCTGTTCATGATGGTCTTCACCGGCGGAACGCCGCTGGGCGCGCCGCTCGTCGGCTGGGTCACCGACACCTACGGCGCACGCGTCGGCTTCGCCGCGGGCGGCGCGGTGGCCGCGGTGGCGGCGGCCGGCGTCGGCGTGATGCTGGCGCGGGTCGGCGGCCTGCGCCTCTCGGTCGGCTGGAACCGCGGGCACCCGCAGGTGCGGTTCGTGGCGCGGGAACGGCTGACCACCGCGGCGTAGCCCGGTGGGGGCACCTCCCGTGCCCGGAGGGCCACGGGGGAGGGCGGCGCGACCGGGCCGGGCGGGTGCGGGCCGTGGGCTCCGCCCCGGGGCCCCCGGGCCCCCGGGCCCCCGGGCCCCCGGGCCCCCGGGCCCCCGGGCCCCCGGGCCCCCGGGCCCGGGCCCCCGGGCCCCCGGGCCCCCGGGCCTCGATCGCCGGCGGGGCTGACGAAGTCAGCCCGGCCGGGGGCACCTCCCACGGCCGCCGGGCCGTAGGGGGAGATCGAGGGCACCGCGCGCAGCGCGGTACCCCGCCCGCAGGGCGGTACGGGGTCCGGGGGCGGAGCCCCCGCTCAGGGAAGGGCCGGGTGGGGAAAACGCCCCGCGCAGCGGAGCCGGTGCGCGGCACACTTGGCCCCATGAGACTCTTCGCCGCCGTACTCCCGCCCCCCACGGCGGTCGACGAACTCGCCACCGAGGTCGCGGTGCTCCGTCGGCTCCCCGCCGCCGACACGCTCCGCTGGACCGGCCACGCCGGGTGGCACTTCACGCTCGCGTTCATGGGGGAGGTCGACGACGAGCTCGTCCCCGAACTGGAGGAGCGGCTGGCGCGGGCGGCACGCAGGACGTCGGTGTTTCCGCTGCGGCTGCACCAGGGCGGACGGTTCGGGCACCGGGCGCTGTGGGTCGGGGCCGCCGGAGGGCTGGAGGAGATGCGGCTGCTCGCCGAGCGCTCCGACGCCGCCGCACGCCGCGCCGGCGTGGCCATGGAGGAACACCGCCGCTACCAGGCGCACCTGACGATCGCCCGCGCCCGTGAGGCAGGTGACCTGCGTCCGTACGTCGAGGCGCTGGCCGCCTTCGAGGGCACCCCGTGGCAGGTGGCCGACCTCGCCCTCGTACGCAGCAACCTGCCGGTCAGCGGGGTGGCGGGGGAGCAGCCCCGGTACGAAGTGGTCGGGTCATGGCCCCTCGGGGACGCGGGTTAACCTCGACGGGTGAATCCCAAGACCAGAAACCAGATCATGGCCGCGGCGCTGGTGCTGATGTTCGTGATCGTCGCCGTGGCCGCCGCCCTCGGCTGACGCGTCCGCGACCGGCCGGCCGAACACATGGGCACGTATCCGCCCCCGCACGGCACCGGGGCGGCAGCGCCGGGGCTCGCCGTCGAAGGAGCCGTACATGCCGGACGACACACCGCCGTTGGTGGTCAGGACGGACGCCGGGAGCGGCCGGTGGACGCTGCGCGCGCCGGGCGGGACGCTGAGCGCTCCCGTCGTCGTGGGCGACACCGTCCATGTCGTGGTCTCCGACAGCCGGACGGCCGCGGTGGACGCGGACACGGGCCGGATCCGCTGGTGCAGCGACAGGCTGACGAAGCCCGACGGCGAAGGCATCCTGCGCGCCGGGCCGACGGTGGTCGTCCCGTCGGACCGGGACCACGAGCGCAGCGGTTTCGTCGCCCTGGACGCGGAGACGGGCGAGGTGCGGTGGAAGCGCCGCAGGAGCCGGCTGCGGCAGGCCGCGGCAGCCGGTCCCGTCGTCGTGCTGTGGAACGACGAGGAGGGCGGTCAGATCGCCGCGGTCGACGCGTCGACCGGCGAGACCCTCTGGGAGGACGAGTTCGGCACGATCAACGGCCTGCTGGTGCGGGGCGGGACAGTGATCCTGGACACCGCCGGCTTCCGCGCCGTCGACGCCCGTACCGGCGACGAGCAGTGGCGGAACGGCTACGGCGATCTGCTCGGCCAGGGTGAGCAGGCCGACGCGGCTCTGTTCCACACCTGGGGCTCCGGCACCTTGTGCGTGCGGGCGACGGACACGGGCGAGGTGGTGAGCCGCACGACGTTCCCGAAACGGGCGTCGAAGCGCCTCGGGCCCCCGAGAGGCTTGCCTCGAAGGGTCCTTGCTTCGAGCGCGCTCGAAGGCGTTGGCTAGGACGTCATGAAGTACACGCAGCTCGGACGCACCGGACTCAAGGTCAGCCGACTCGTCCTCGGCACTATGAACTTCGGCCCCCAGACCGACGAGGCCACGAGCCACGGCATCATGGACTCGGCCCTCGACGCGGGCATCAACTTCTTCGACACGGCCAACGTCTACGGCTGGGGCGAGAACAAGGGCCGCACCGAAGAGATCATCGGCAGCTGGTTCGCCAAGGGCGAGGGCCGCCGTGACAAGGTCGTGCTCGCCACCAAGGTGTACGGGAACATGGGCACGGACGGCGAGGTCTGGCCCAACCACGACCGGCTCTCGGCGCTCAACATCCGCCGCGCGGTGGACGCTTCGCTCAAGCGCCTCCAGACCGATCACATCGACCTCTACCAGTTCCACCACATCGACCGGCGCACCCCGGTCGAGGAGATCTGGCAGGCCATCGACGTACTGATCCAGCAGGGCAAGATCCTGTACGCGGGTTCCTCCAACTTCCCCGGCTGGAAGATCGCCCAGACCAACGAGACCGCCCGCCGTCTCGGTTCGCTGGGCCTGGTCAGCGAGCAGTGCCTCTACAACCTGGCCGAGCGCCGCGCCGAGATGGAGGTCATCCCGGCGGCCCAGGAGTACGGCCTCGGGGTCATCCCCTGGTCGCCGCTGCACGGCGGACTGCTCGGCGGCGTCCTCAAGAAGGAGAACGAGGGCTCCCGGCGGGCGACCGGCCGCAGCGCGGACGCGCTGGCCAACACGGCGGTGCGGGAGAAGGTGCAGGCGTACGAGGACCTGCTCGACAAGAACGGCCTGGAGCCCGGGGAGGCGGCGCTCGCCTGGCTGCTGACCCGTCCGGGTGTGACGGGCCCGATCGTCGGCCCGCGCACGGCGGAGCAGCTGGAGTCGGCGCTGCGGGCGGTGGAGCTGGAGCTGAGCGAGGAACTGCTCACGGAGCTCGACGGGATCTTCCCGGGACCGGGGCCGTCCCCGGAGGCGTTCGCCTGGTGAGCCCCGGCCGCCGCTCCCTGCCGGGGGCGGCGGCCCACGCCCGGCGCGGGCTCACTCGCGGGGGAAGTCGGCCGTGGTGAGGGTGAGGCCGACAGGAGTGTCGGTGAGATCGAGGTCCGTGCCGAAGGCGACTGTCGTCTCCGTCGTGTAGTCGCCGTCCTTCGGGGCGGTGTAGAGGTGGCACTTGCGCTGGTACGGGTCGGCCACCAGGTGGACGGGGACCTCTGCTGCGGCGTACGCGGCCTTTTTGGGGCCGTAGTCGTTGTGTCCCGTGCCCTTGGAGATGACCTCGGCCACGAACTCGACATCCTGGTGGCGCCAGCGGCCGTCGGCGGTCCTGGCCGAACCGTCCTTCATGACCGTCACGTCACTGGCGAAGCCGTTGAGGTGTCCGGGATAGTCGACGCGCACGTCGGACTTCACGCGCTTACGCGCGTACTTGGACCGCAGCTGTTCGACGATGTCCAGGATGATTTCCCAGTGGTTGTCCCTTTGCGGCGACATGAAGACGGCCCCCTCGACGATCTCGACCTTGAATCCCTCGGGGGCGGACTCGAGCCACCGGAACATCTCGTCCAGGGTGCGTTCGTCGCTGTTCTCGGCCATTTCGATCCTGCGCTCGTCCAAGGCGGTCATCGTGGCGCTCCTCCCCGGCTGCCGCTCGAACGAGTGCAGCCGCGCGGTACAACGATACTCACAGTGACCGGTCACGACCCCGGAACGGGTCACACGCCTCCCAGCCACCCCGCCGCGTCCAGGCGGATGCTTCCCGGGGGCGTGAGCGTTCGCAGGGCGGATTCGAGGTCGCGCAGGCGGTCGGGGCCGATCGCCCGCGCCCATTCCGCGCGCAGTCCGTCGAAGATCTCCGCAGAGCGGGCGAGCGCGTCGAAGCCGTGCGGGGTGAGGCGGATCAGCTTGCGGCGGGCGTCGGCCGGGTCGTCGGCGCGTTCGGCGTAGCCGAGGGAGAGCAGGCGGTCGATGGTCTTGCCGGCCGCCTGTTTGGAGACGCCGAGACGCCGGCCGAGGTCGCTGGCGGTCGCGCCCTGCGCGCCGATGGCCTGCATGGCGAAGCCGTAGGCGGGGCGTACGTCGGGGTGGCCCTGCTCGGCCAGCTCGGCGTGCAGCTTGTCGATCAGCGAGCGGAACCCGGCGAAGAGGAGCAGGGGCAGCTCGTAGCCCGACGGTTCGGCAATCACCTTGCGATGTTCGACAACCTGGTTTACTTTTTCGGGGAACGGCTCGTCAACCATGTTGTCCATTGTAGGAGCTGCCGTGTTCACCGAGCACACCCTTCAATCCGCCCCGCCCGCGTCCCGCCGTGCCATGGAGGCCACCACCAAGCGGCTCGGCCGTCTGCCGTCCGCTGTCGCCAGACTGGCGGAGTCGCCGCACCTGCTGGAGGGATTCCTCAAGCTGAGTGCCGCCTTCGAGTCGACGACGCTCGACCCCGTCGCCCGTGAGGTCGTCGTCATGACGGTCGCCGCGCGCAACGAGTGCCATGTGTGCGTGGCCATGCACACCGGGAAACTGCGTACGCTCGGCGCGGACGAGGAGCTGATCGCGGCGCTGTCCGGGCAGCGCGCGCTTCCCGACGAACGGCTCGAGGCCGTGCGGCGGTTCACGCTCGAGGTCTTCCGTACCTCCGGCGCGGTCGGTGACACGGAGCTGCGCGCCTTCATGGCCCACGGCTTCACCGCGCGGAACGCGCTGGAGGTCGTCATGGGCATCGGCACGTACACGATGTCGACGTTCGCCAACCGGCTCACGCGCGCCGCGCTCTGAGGAGGGGCGGGATCCGGCCGTTGTGGGCCGGGGGTGCTGTGTCTCTCTTCCCTTCTCCGGACACACATGCAGCAATGCCCCCACCAGCCCGTCAACCCCCCACGCGAAGGCGGACTCCCCCCATGAAGAACGTTTCGAGGAGCAGCACCCTGCTCACCGTCGCAGCCCTGGCCGCGACCACCCTGGCCATGGCGCCCGCCGCCCACGCGGTGACACCCGAGACGGCGACCCTGTCCTTCGACTGCGGCTCGTACGGCTCCGGCACCGCCACCCTCAAGGCCACGCAGGACGGCACCGCCGCGACCATCGACCTCTCCACGACGGCCGTCACCGCGCCCCTCCCCGTCGGGGCGAACTCCGTCAGGTCCACGCTCACCCTGGCCAGGAACGGCACGGACACGGCGACGTTCACCGGCAGCTCCAACCCCGCGATCCCCGCGGGCGGAGCCGTCTCCACCGGCCCGCTCGCCGGCACGGTCGCGGCGGGGGACAGCCTCGAGGCGAAGACCCTGACCGTCGTGGTCTTCGGCATCACCGCCCGGTGCACGGCCACGTCCCCGCAGAACCCGGGCCCGTTCGTCTTCTGACACCGGTCGCGGCCCGGCCCGCGCCCCCACCGCGGGCCGGGCACGCCCCGTGTGGCCGGGCGCACGGGAATACCCGCGCCGGGCCGCGCCGTTGCCGTCGGCATGACTTTCTTCGCCGACGTGACCGTGCGGGGCTACGAGCTCGACACGCAGGGCCATCTGAACCAGGCCGTCTATCTGCAGTACGCCGAGCACGCACGCTGGGAACTGCTGCGCGCCGCCGGCCTGCCGCAGGAGAAACTGCTGGCGAGCGGCGTGGGGCCGGTCGCGCTCGAGGCGACGGTGAAGTTCCTGCGCGAACTGCGCGGCGGCGACCGGGTCCGGGTCTCCTGCCGGTTCGTCTACGGGGAGGGCAAGACCTTCAGGATCGAGCAGCAGATCGTCAAGGACGACGGCACGGTCGCCGCGGAGATCACCGGCGTGGGGGGCATGCTCGACCTCTCCACCCGCAGGCTGATCGCCGACCCTCGCGCACACCTCGCCACGCTGGCCGACAGCCCGGACCTGCTCACCGGCTGAGGCCCCGCGGGTGACCGCGAGTTCAACGCCGACGCCCCCGGTTCCATGCGCCGGCAGACCGTCGGCGTCCCCCGGTCAGGAGTGAGTACCGGCCAGGAAGCACCCTCCAGCTCCCTCTGAGGAACCGTCGCCCGTGCGGATTCGTTGGCGCAAGCGCCGGTTGCGAGATCTGGAGGGGCATTCGTGGACGACGCGGTGGTCAAGGCCGTCGGGGCGCTTGTGCCGGGCGGGGCGTTGCGCGGCGAACTGGACAGGCACGGCCGGACGTTGCGCTGGATCGAAGTGGGCCAGGGCGCGCCGACGGTCGTGCTGGACGCGCCGAGCGCCGGGTCGTCGATGATGTGGACGTCGGTGCTGGCGCCCCTCGCCCGCTGCACCCGAGTGATCGCGTACGACCGGGCGGGGCTCGGCCTGAGCGATCCGGTTCCCCGGCTCACGCTCGACTCGGCCGTCGCGGCCCTGGCCGCGCTGCTCTCCCGCGCCGGCGGCGGCCCGTGCGTCCTGGTCGGCAACAGCTGGGGCGGCCAGCTGGCCGAGCTGGTGGCGTGGGCCGAACCGGACCTGGTGGCGGGGCTCGTGCTGCTCGACCCTTCGCACGAGGAGTTCCAGCCGTGGGTCGGCCGGATGGCCGAAGGGGTGTACGCGCGTCAGCTCGCGGTTCGTACGTCTCTCCGGCTCACCGGCGGGCCGAGACACCGGCATGCCGTGCGCGAGGCTTCCCGCGCGACCGACGATCCCCGCGTGCGGGAGCTGCTGGTCGCCGCCTGGCTGGCCGCCTCCGGAGGCCCGCAGCAGGTGCGTACCGCCGTCGACGAGTACCGCATGATCGTCAAGGCCACTCCCGAGATCCGGCGCCGCCGCGCCGCGTCGAGGCTGCCGGACGTGCCCGTGACGGTCCTCAGTGCGAGCCGGGGGATGCCGCAGGGCATGAGACGCCGGTGGACCGAACTGCAGAGATCCGTCGCCGCGTCCGTGGCGGGCGGGGAGCACGCCGTGGTGCCGGCCGCAGGCCACTACATCCAGAGCAGCAGACCGGACGTCGTCACCCGGGCTGTGCTCGCCGCCCTGGAGCGGGTCAGGCACCCTCGTGGCGGCTGAGACCGGCCCGCGGGTCCCGTGCCCCCCGGTCCGGCGCCGTGCGGCCCCGGACCGCGGTGCGCACGGTCTCAGCCGCGCGGGCGCCGGGCCTCGATCAGGAGGCGGTTCGAGTGGGCCACGAACGGCCCGTGGCGCTCGATGAAGTCATGGAGCGACGCGAGCCGGTCGCGGTACGCGTCGACAGTGAAGCCCGGGACGATCCAGATCACCTTGCGCAGGAAGTGGACCACCGCGGCGATGTCGTGGAACTCCATCCGCAGCGTCTCCTGGCGCAGGTCGACGACGTCCAGGCCGGCGGCCTCCGCGGCCGAGACGGTAGTGATGGGGCTGCGTGTCGGGTCTACGGGCTGCGGGCCCATCAGGAAGTCGGTGAGCTCGCGGACGGAGCCGTCGCCCACGGCCTGCGAGAGGTAGGCGCCGCCGGGACGCAGCACGCGGTGGACCTCGTCCCAGCGGGTGGTCACCGGGTGGCGGCTGACGACGAGGTCGAAGTGGGCGGAGGGGAACGGCAGATCGGCCGCGTCCCCGGCGTGGACGACCGTCGCGCCGAACCGGGCGAGGTTGCGGCGGGCGATCTCCAGGTTCGGCGGCCAGGACTCCGTCGCCGCCAGCACCGGCGGGGCGGCCGGGACCGAGGCGAGTACCTCGCCGCCGCCGGTCTGGATGTCGAGGGCCGCCTCCGCCTTCGACATGCGGTCGGCGAGGAGTTCCGCATAGCGCCAGGAGGGCCGTTGTTCCGTCGCGCGGCCGGCGAACCAGGAGAAGTCCCAGCCCTGTGTGGGGACGGCTTCGCCTTCGGCGAGGAGGTCTTCGAACGTGGACATACGGGCAGGCTCGCAGCCGGGCGCACCGGGCGCACCCGGTTTTCGTAGGAGGCAAGCTCAGGCGGCGACGCCGTACGCCCCGCCCAGTCCCCACGCCTGGTGCATCGCGGTCGCGAACGCCCCCGCCAGTTTGATCTCGCCGCTCGGGCCGGGGTGGGTGCCGTCGTAGGTGTCGGTGTCGAGGTCGTACGACGGCGGGTGCGAGGCCAGCAGGAGCGGCGACGCGGAGGTGTCCAGGTCGGCCACCGCCTTGGCGAGCAGGTCGTTGAACCGGCCGCATTCGGTGGCGAAGGGCCGGTCGGACCGGGCGCGGACGTTCGGGATGACCGGGAGCATGACGATCCGGACCCGCGGGTTGGCCAGGCGGGCCTGCGCGATGAACTCCCGCGCGTTGTGGGCGGTCTGGTCGCTGTCCGTGTAGAAGCCGAGGTCTATCAGGCCGAGCGAGACCAGGAGGACGTCCGCCCCTTCCGCGGCGACCGTCTCGCGGATCAGGGGGGCCATGTGCAGCCAGCCCTCGCCCCAGCCGGCCAGGTGGCGGCGGGCGTGTCCGGGGAAGCCGGGGTCGGCGTACCGGTGGGACACGGGGGCGTTCTCCTCCGTGTCGTACAGCTCGCGGCGCGGGCCGACGATCTCGAAGGGCTCACCGAGGGCGGAGAGGTGCTGCCACATCCGGTAGCGCCAGGTGAAGTCGCCGTCGCGTCCGATGGTCATGGAATCGCCGACGAACAGAAATCGCATGGAGGTCATCATGGCCGAACTCACCGGTAACCCGTCACTGGTCCGTGATGTGAGGCCCGCCACCCGTCAGCGCCGTGACCAGCCGCCGGATCTGCGCGGCGGGGTCGGGCGTGCCCGGGTGGCTGGTCATCAGGAGGTGGTGGACCGTGCCGACGAGCGCGAGGGCGAGGGCCTCCGCGTCCAGCCGGCCGTCGAAGCGGCCGAGGCGCTGCTCGGCCCGCAGGTAGGTGGTGACCGCCTCCTGGACGGCGGTGAAGCCCGGGGCGCCCGCCGCCATCGCGTCGCGGAAGCGGAGCGCGGAGCCGGGGCGGGTGAGGGCCAGCCCGGAGATCGCCGGCCCCGTGGAGGTGAACAGCGCGGTGGCGACCTCGGTGAGGTTCGCGGCGACGGTGTCCTCGCCCGCCCGCATGGGCAGTTTCGCGGCCAGGGCGGCCGTGCGGGCGAACCGGTCCAGGACCAGTTCGGCCACGAACTCGTCGAGCCCGCCCGCGAAGTGGGCGTGCAGCAGCCCCTTCGAGCAGCCCGCCTCCTCCGTGACGGCCCGGCTGGTCAGGGCGCCGGGGCCGCCTCGGGCCACGACTCGTTCCGCCGCGGCGAAGAGGCGTTCGCGGGCGTCGGGGACGGCTACTCCACGGGGTGACATCCAGGGCCTTCCGGGTCTTTCGCAAGGTCGCGATGGACAGAATGGGCAAGCGCCCATACTGTTTGGGCATACGCCCATTCTAACGGGAGGCAGCGTCGTGGAACACATCGTGAACACCGAGCAGGAGCAGGCCTGGAACGGGTACGAGGGCACCCACTGGGCGCGCAACCAGGACCGCTGGGACGCCGTCAACGAGGGCTTCGACGAGATGCTGCTCGGTGCCGCCGCCATCGGCCGTGAGGACGCGGTCCTCGACATCGGCTGCGGCGCCGGATCCACCACCAGGCTCGCGGCCCGCCGCGTGGCCGACGGGCACGCCACCGGCGTGGACCTGTCCCGGCCGATGCTGGAGCGCGCCCGGGAGTCCGCCCGCGCGGAACACCTCGGCAACGTGACCTTCGAGCACGGCGACGCCCAGGTCCACCCCCTCGCGGGCCGCGGCTTCGACGTGGCGATCAGCCGCTTCGGCGTGATGTTCTTCGCCGACCCGGTGGCCGCGTTCGCCAACATCGGCGGCGGCCTGCGCACCGGCGGCCGTGCGGCGTTCCTCGTCGCCGGCGGGGACGGCAACGAGTGGATCCAGGCGCTGGCGGGCCTGCGGGACGTGCTCCCGCTGGGCGGCTTCGGGGCCACCGGCGGGCCCGGCATGTTCTCCCTGGCCGATCCCGGCCGCGTCCGCGAGGTCCTGAGCGCCGCCGGGTTCACCGGCCTCGCGGTCGAGCCCGTCGAGGCGTCCGGGAGATGGGGGCGGGACGCCGAGGACGCCACCGCGTTCCTCATGGGGTCGGGACCCGGCCGCCACCTGCTGAGCCAGGTCGACGAGGCGACCGGCGCGCTGGCCCGGCGCCGGCTCACGGACATCCTGCGGCCGTACGAGAGGGACGGCGCCGTCCGGCTGCGCAGCACGGCGTGGCTGGTCACCGCCGTACGCCCTTAGGAGCCGCCCGGCCGGGATGGCAGGCTTGGGCCATGCGTTCGCTTCCGTACGTCACCGGCCTGGCGGCCGCCCTCGTGCTCGCCGCCGCCTGCCCCGTCGCCGCCGCCGACGGCGGGTCCGAGGGATTCACGATCAAGGACCCGCGGATCACCGAGTCCAGCGGACTCGCGGCGAGCAGGGCGCACCCCGGGATCTACTGGACGCACAACGACCAGGACCAGCCGCGGATCTTCGGCGTCGACTCGGCGACGGGCGAGACGGTGGCGACGATCACCATGCGCGGCGTCGGCGAGCCGAGGGACATGGAGGCGATCTCCGTGGGCGCCGACGGCAACATCTACGTCGGCGACATCGGCGACAACCTCGACGGCAGCTGGGACCACGTCTGGATCTACCGCTTCCCCGAGCCGGAGCGACTGCGCGACCAGACCGTCACCGCCACCCAGTTCGACGTGAAGTACGCGGACGGGGCCCGCAACGCCGAGGCGCTGATGGTGCATCCGAAGACCGGCCGCGTCTACATCGCCTCCAAGAACGAGGACGGCGGCGGCCTCTACGAAGGCCCCGCCACGCTCGACGCCAAGGCCACCAACGTCTTCCGGCGGATCGGGGAGGTGCCGTGGGTCACCGACGGCGCCTTCTCGCCGGACGGCACGGAACTGGTGCTCCGCTCCTACTTCAGCGCCCGCGGCTACGAGTGGAAGGACGGCCGCCTCGGGGCCGACCACCGTGTGCGCGCGCCGATCCAGAACCAGTCGGAGTCGGTGACGTACACGACGGACGGCAAGGCCCTGATGATCGGCACCGAGGGGGAGCAGAGCCCCGTCGAGCGGGTGGCGGTCGAGAAGGAGCCGGGCTCCGGCGGCGAGGCGAAGAGCCCCGGGACGCCGGGGGACGGCGGGACGGCCGCCGGGGGCGACGAGAAGGGCGACGTCACGATGTACGGCCTGCTCGTGCTCGGCGGCGGCGCGGCGCTGGTCCTCGCGCTGCGCCGGCGCCGGGGCTGAGCCGGGCGGCGGAGTGCGCGGAACGTCCGCCCGCGCCCCGCACGCTTCGGCCGGCCTGCCGTCCTGTCCGCCACAGCGACCCGACCTGCCGTCCTGTCCCGGCGTCGCGGACCGCGACGCCGGGACACCGGCCCCTGTGCGGGCGGGTCAGAAGGCGGTGGCGCCTTCCAGGCCCCACCAGCCGCCGTTGTAGTCGGCCTTCCGCAGGCCGCCGGTCGCGAGGCCCTGGTACTGCCACAGCACCATGCCGTCCGAGGCCTCCAGGTCGGGCAGCCCGTCGCCGGAGGAGTCGCCGACGGCGAGGATCGGCTGCATGGAGTTCCAGCCGCCGGTGCCGATCAGCTTGCGTGCGCCCAGGGTCCGCGTCGTGGTGCCGGGGTAGAGCCAGAGTTTCCCGGTGGCCCTCTCGCGGGCGACCAGGTCGGCGCGGCCGTCGCTGTTCATGTCACCGGCGCCGATGAGGGCGTTCATCCCGTTCCAGCCGCCGGTGCCGATGAGCTTGCGCGCGCCGAGGCCGCCGGACGTGGTGCCGGGGTAGAGCCAGAGCTTGCCGGTGGACTTCTCCACGGCGAGGAGGTCGGAGCGGCCGTCGCCGGAGAGGTCGCCGAACGCGGCGATCCGGCCCATGGAGTTCCAGCCGCCGGTGCCGATGAGCTTGCGTGCGCCGAGGCCGCCGCTGCCGGTGCCGGGGTAGAGCCACAGCTTGCCGGTGGCCTTCTCGCGGGTGATCACGTCCTCGCGGCCGTCGCGGCTGAAGTCACCGTGCCGGACGAGGGCGTCGAAGGCGTTCCAGCCGCCGGAGCCGATCAGACGCCCGGTGCCGTCGCCGGGCAGGAACCACAGGCGCCCGGCCTCGTCGCGGACGACGATGTCCGCCCGCCGGTCGGCGTTCATGTCGCCGAACCCGTTCACCTTGGGCGAGGGCGTCGCCGACCAGCCGGGGTAGGCCTCCGCCTCGCACTCGCGCAGGGTGCGCACGAACTTGATCGAGCTGGTGGAGAGGTCCCCGTAGTGGGTCGCATAGTCGGGATCGGGCTCGACCCAGGTGTAGCCCGGCGTCTCATGGTTCGGCTGCTCGTAGAGGCAGGCGATCATGGACGTGCGGTTGAAGATCGTCTGGAGCTTCCCGTCCCAGGTGCCCAGCGTGGCCATGCTCGTGTTCGTCTTGAACATCGGCCCGTCGTAGTCGTTCTGCCAGGCACACAGGTAGCCCGAGGGGCAGTCGCTCCTCGCGGCCTGAGCGGGCGCCGCGCCGGCGCCGAGCAGCCCCAGTGTGGTGAGCCCCAGCGTCGTGGCCAACGCGGCCGCGCGCCGAAGCAAGGTGTTGCGCATGGGTTCCCTCCCTCACGCGGCGCGGAGAAGAGTCTCGACGCGCCGCGGGAGGAAGATACCCCGCCCCGCCGACAGCCGATGCGGCGCTCCCCTGCTGGCGATCACCGGCTCGGCGGCGGCTTCGTGCACCCGTCCGTGACCGGTGCGGTCGCAGCAGCGTCCACGCTTTGCGGACCCGAGGGTCAGGCGTCCTGCGCCCGTGCGCGGACCAGCGTCTCGAAGCCCTCGACCAGGCGTTCCAGGCCGAAGGCGAAGTGGTCGAAGTCCGAGCCGAAGGTGTCCTCGGAGAGATGCGCCAGGGTCGGGTACTCGCCGCTGATCATCGCCTTCGACAGGAACGGCTCCTGGTGGCGCCAGAACTCCTCCTCGCTCTGACCCGTCTGCTTCGCCGCCTCCGCCGCATCGATCTCCATGCGCGCGATCCCGGTGACGAAACTCTGCACCGCGATGATCACGGAGATCATCTCCGGGTCCGTCAGACGCATCTCCCGCAGAGCGAACAGTGAGGTGTCCAGCCCGCGGACGGCGCTCGGGCCGAGGACCGTACGGGACTGATTGACCTTCAGGAGCCACGGGTGCGCCCGGAAGAGCTCGAGGTGGGCGCGGGCCATCGCGCGTACGGCGTCCTGCCAGGTGTCCGAGTCCGGCCGGTGCGCGTCGCTCTCCAAGGGCTCGCCCGTGACGCGGTCGAGCATCAGGTCGAGCAGCTCGGCCTTGCCGGGGACGTAGCGGTACAGCGACATCGTGCCGGTGCCCAGCGCGGTGGAGAGGCGGCGCATCGAGACGGCGTCGAAGCCCTCCGCGTCGGCGATCTCGATCGCCGCACCGACGATCCGGTCGAGCGTGAGGCCAGGTTTGGGGCCTCGTGAGGGCCGCTCGCCGGTGCCCCAGAGCAGTTCGAGGCTGCGCGAGACGTCTTTGCTGCCGCTCGTACCAGTCGTCATGGGCTCAGGGTAATCGCCTGGACAGAAACTGAGTACGCTGTACTCTCATATGGGTACGCCGTACTCAGTTGACTCGTCTCGGAGGGGCCTCAGTGGACGAATACGCCGTTTCGGCAGAAGGACTCGAGAAGCGGTACGGGGACAAACGGGCCCTCGACGGCTTCGACCTCACCGTGCGCCGGGGCACCGTGCACGGCCTGCTCGGCCCGAACGGCGCCGGCAAGACGACCGCCGTCCGGGTCCTCGCGACCCTGCTGCGCTTCGACGGCGGCCGGGCCCGGGTGGCCGGCGCCGACGTGCGGCGCGACCCGCGGCAGGTGCGTCGGCGGATCGGCCTCACGGGCCAGTACGCGGCGGTCGACGAGGTGCTGACCGGCCGGCAGAACCTGGAGATGTTCGGCCGCCTCTTCCACCTCGGCGGCAGGCGCGCGGCGACGCGGGCAGGCGAACTGCTGGCGCAGTTCGACCTGGTGGAGGCGGGCGACAAGGGCGTCGGCACGTACAGCGGCGGTATGCGCCGCCGGCTCGACCTCGCCGCGTCGATGATCCTCGCACCCGACGTGCTGTTCCTCGACGAGCCGACGACCGGACTCGACCCCCGTTCGCGCGGGGAGGTGTGGGACGCGGTGCGCCGCCTCGTCGCGGGCGGCACGACCGTCCTGCTCACCACCCAGTACCTCGAGGAGGCCGACCGGCTCGCCTCCCGCATCACCGTCATCGACCAGGGACGCGCCATCGCCGACGACACCCCCGACGGGCTGAAGAACAGGGTCGGCGGCGACCGGATCGAGGTGGTCGCCCGCGAGGCCGCCGATCTCCCGGCCATCGCCAAGACCGTCGCCCGGGTCGCCGACACCGACCCGGCCACCGACGAGCCGGAACGCCGGGTCCACGCACCGGTGACCGACCGGGTCGCGGCCCTCACCGAGGTCGCCCGCACCCTTCAGGACGAACGGATCCCCGTGGAGGACATCGGGCTGCGCAGGCCCAGCCTGGACGACGTGTTCCTGCGCCTGACCGGACACGGCACGCGGACCGAGGAGGCGGCATGAGTACGACCGGCCTGATGGACCCGAGCCTCGACGACCGGCACGGGCGCGCCTACTGGGCCGTGGCCGACTGCTGGAACGTGGTCCGGCGCGGACTGACCCACTACCGGCGCCAGCCGGTCCTCATCGCCTGGCAGCTCGGCTTCCCGGTCATCTCCGTGCTGCTCTACGGCTATGTCTTCGGCGGCGCGATGAAGTCGCCCGACGGCGGCAGCGTCCGTGACTTCCTGATGCCGGGCATGTTCGCCATGACCATGGCCTTCGGGTTCATGAACACGGCGATGGCGGTGGTCACCGACGCGACGAAGGGCGTCATCGACCGCTTCCGGTCGATGCCCATGGCGCCCTCCGCCGTCGTCACCGGCCGGGGTGTCAACGACCTGATCGTCGCCTGCGCGGAGCTGACGATCCTCGCGGCGACCGCCTTCGCGATGGGCTGGCGCGCGGACGCCGGCCCGATGAAGACACTCGCCGCGTTCGCACTGCTGCTGCTCCTGCGGTTCTGCCTGATCTGGGTGGGCATCCTGCTCGGCCTGCTCGTCCCCACCCCGGAGGCGGCCGGCGGCCTGTACGCGGTGGCCTTCCCGCTGACCATGATCTCGAGCGTCTTCGTGCCGCCGTCGACGATGCCGGACTGGCTGGGCACGATCGCCGCCTGGAACCCGATCTCCTCCACGGCCGCCGCGGCCCGCGAACTGTTCGGGAACCCGGTGGCGAGCGACGGCAGCTGGATCCAGGAGCACTCGCTGCTCATGGCGGTGGTGTGGCCGATCGTCGTCACGGCGGTCTTCGCGCCGCTCGCGGTACGGCGCTTCCAGCGGCTCAGCCGCTGACGTCGTCGGCCCGGCGAGGCGCCCCGGCCTTCAGCAGTTCGCCCGCGTCGAGCTTCACCTCGGCACCGATCGAGGCAGGGAGGGCGGTCTGCCGGGCAGCCTCGAGAGCATCGTCGTAGGACGCGGCACCCACCGGCGTCCGTAAGGCGGATCGTCACACCATCGAGCGATCACGCACGGGCCGCTGACCGGCGAGGTCCCGGCCGGCTCGACCGTGAGGACCCGCCGGGGCGAGACTGGAAGAGGCCGGGGAGCGCGAGTCGACCGGCCCCGGCCGTGGAGGCGATCATGACCGCGACCACGCGCGAGGAGACCCCCGTCGTACTCGAGGGCGGCGGTGTGGAGCTGAGGATGAAAGAGGCCGGCGGCGGCCTGTCCGTCGCCTTCATCCATCTGCCCCGGGGCACGGACATGGGGCCCGCGCTCAAGGGGATGCCCGGGGACCTGTGCCAGTGCCCCCACTGGGGATTCCTGCTGAACGGCCGGATCAGGATGCGGACCGCTTCGGGCGAGGAGACGTACGAGGCGGGCCAGGCGTACTACTGGGCGCCGGGCCACGCTCCGGAGGCCATGGAGGACACCGACGTGGTGGAGTTCTCGCCGACGGCGGAGTTCACCGAGGTGATCGACCACATCAAGGCGCAGTCGGGGTGAGGGACCGCGGCGACGCGGGTGAAGCGAAGGGCCCGGCGGGTGATGTGCGGCCGCCGGGCCCTTCGCCGTACAGCGACTGCTACAGCTTCTCGATCACGTGGTCGATGCACGCCGTCAGCGCCTCGACGTCCGCCGGGTCGATCGCCGGGAACATCGCCACACGCAGCTGGTTGCGGCCCAGCTTGCGGTAAGGCTCGGTGTCGACGATGCCGTTCGCCCGCAGCGCCTTGGCGACCGCGGACGCGTCGATCTCGTCGGCGAAGTCGATCGTGCCGATGACCTGCGAGCGCTTCGCCGGGTCGACGACGAACGGGGTCGCGTACTTGGACGCCTCCGCCCAGCCGTACAGGGTGCGCGAGGAGGCCGCGGTGCGGCGGACCGACCAGTCCAGCCCGCCCTGGCCGTTGATCCACTTCAGCTGCTCGTTCAGCAGGAAGAGGGTCGCCAGCGCCGGGGTGTTGTACGTCTGGTTCTTCAGCGAGTTGTCGATCGCCGTCGGCAGCGAGAAGAACTCCGGGACGTGCCGGCCGGAGCCGTGCACGCGGGCCGCGCGCTCGAGGGCGGCGGGGGAGAAGACGCCGATCCACAGGCCGCCGTCGGAGGCGAAGGACTTCTGAGGCGCGAAGTAGTAGACGTCCGTCTGCGCGATGTCGACCGGCAGGCCGCCCGCGCCGGAGGTGGCGTCCACCAGGACCAGCGCGCCGTCGTCGGCGCCGGCGACCCGCTGGATCGGGGCGGCGACACCGGTGGAGGTCTCGTTGTGGGTGAAGGCGTAGACGTCGACGCCCTCCTCCGCCCGCGGTTCCGGGTGGGTACCGGGGTCGGAGGAGATGACCGTGGGGTCCGCCAGCCACGGCGCCAGCTTGGCGGCCTTGGCGAACTTGGAGGAGAACTCGCCGAACGACAGGTGCTGGGACTTGTTCTCGATGAGGCCGTGGGTCGCGATGTCCCAGAAGGCGGTGGACCCGCCGTTGCCGAGGATCACCTCGTATCCCTCGGGGAGGGAGAACAGCTCGCGCACACCGTCACGGACCTCGCCGACCAGGTTCTTGACCGGGGCCTGGCGGTGGGACGTGCCGAGGAGGGAGGTGCCGGTGGCGGCCAGCGCGTCCAGCGCCTCCGTACGCACCTTGGAGGGGCCCGCGCCGAAACGGCCGTCGGCGGGCTTGATGTCAGCGGGAATCTGGATATCAGCCACGTTCCGGAGCGTATACCGCTGCGGCCGCCCGGCGGGGACACGGTCCGGCGGCTGAGACGGCCCGGCGGCGCGGGCCGCCGGGTCAGACACCGTGGCCGCGGTCGAGTGCGTGCAGATGTTCCACCAGGGCGATCAGCACGAACTTGCTGGACGAGTGGTCCCGGGCGTCGAACTCGACCAGCGGCACACCGGCCGGGAGGGTGAGCGCGTCGCGGATCTCCTCCTCCGAGCGGAAGGGCCCGCCGAAGTCGTTGACGGCGATGATGAACGGTGTGCCGTGGTGGGTCAGCCGGTCGATCGCGTACCAGGCGTCGGTCAGGGCCCGGGTGTCGACGAGGACCACGGCGCCGGTGGTGCCGGCGAGCAGGCGGTCCCAGAGGAAGCGGAAACGTTCCTGTCCGGGGGTGCCGAACAGATAGAGGACCCGCTGCTCGTCGATCGTGATGCGGCCGAAGTCCAGCGCGACCGTCGTCGCCGTCTTGGCCGGGACCCGGACGGCGGCGTCGCTCGCGGGCCCGGCCGCGCTCATCACCGCCTCCGTGTGCAGCGGACGGATCTCGCTGACGGAACGGACCATGGTCGACCGGCCGGCGCCGAAGCCACCGACCACAGCGATCTTGAGCGCGGAGAAGTCCGCGCCGTCCCCCGTGGGGACGTCCGCGCCCGCGAGCGCGCTTCCGGGGGTCGCCCGGGTCGTGGCGCGGGTCATCGTTTCTCGGAGGTGCCGGTCATCGAGTGGTGCCTTCCGGGGTGACGGGGGGCGCAACTGGAGCCGCTGCTTCCTGGCGAAGTCGTCGTCACTATAGGAGGGTTGACGATCAGTTGGGGAAGGTCGTGGCGCTTCCCACTTCACGCGGGGCGCACAACGTGTGCAAGTGACACGTTTCCTGCCGGTGCGTCGGCGGCCGGAGGCGTCATTCTGGAGCGCATGGCTGAACACACCAGGGATACGGGAGAACTCGCCCGCGCGCTCAGGGCCGCCGTCGGCGGGGAAGTGGACTTCTCGCCCGCGGCCCGCGCCCTGACGACCATGGACGCCTCCAACTACCGGCGCGTACCGGCCGGTGTCGTCGCCCCCCGCGACGCCGACGACGTGGCCGCGGTGCTCGAGGTCTGCCGGCACCACGGCGTCCCCGTCGTACCCCGCGGCGCGGGCACCTCCATCGCCGGACAGGCCACCGGCACCGGTGTGGTCCTGGACTTCACCCGCCACATGAACAAGATCCTCGACGTCACCCCAGAGGAGCGGACCGCCCGCGTGCAGCCCGGAGTCGTACAGGCCCGGCTCCAGGACGCCGCACGGCCGCACGGCCTGCTCTTCGGACCCGACCCGTCGACGCACAGCCGCTGCACGCTCGGCGGGATGGTCGGCAACAACGCGTGCGGGTCCCACTCCGTCGCCTGGGGCGCCACGGCCGACAACGTCCACGCGCTGTCGGTCCTCACCTACGCCGGCACCCGCCACCGGCTGGCCCGGGGCGGCCCGCCGGACAGCGGCCCGCCCGGCCTGACCGACCTCGTCGACCGCAACCTCGCCCTGCTGCGCACCGGCTACCCCGAGGGCCTGCCGCGCCGCATCTCGGGCTACGCCCTCGACGCGCTGCTGCCGGAGAAGGGCGCCGACCTCGCCCGCGCGTTCTGCGGCAGCGAGGGGACCCTCGCCGTGCTCACGGAGGCGACCGTACGGCTCGTGGCCGCCCCGGCCGCCCGGGCGCTCGCCGTCATCGGCCACCCGGACGAGAGCGCCGCCGCCGAAGCCGCCGCCGGCCTCCTGCCCTATGCCCCGCTGACCGTCGAAGGCATGGCGGAGGACCTGGTGCCCGCCGGCCACGGCCTGCCACGCGGCGGGGCGTGGCTGTTCGTCGAGACGGGCGGCGACAGCCCCGCGCAGGCGAGGGACCGGGCGGAGCGGATCCTGCGGGCCGCCGACGCCCTGGACGGCACCGTCGTCGACGACCCCGCCGCCGTACGCGCCCTGTGGCGGCTGCGGGAGGACGCGTCGGGCACCGCGACCCGCAGGGCCGACGGCGGCGAGGCGTGGCCCGGCTGGGAGGACTGCGCGGTGCCGCCCGCCCGTCTCGGCGCCTATCTGCGCGACTTCCGCGCCCTGCTGGCGCAGCACGGCCTGCGCGGCACCCCCTACGGACACTTCGGCGACGGCTGCGTCCATGTCCGCATCGACTTCGACCTGTTGAGCAAGGACGGCGTGCGCCGCTTCCGCGCGTTCTCCGAGCAGGTCGCCGCCCTGGTCGTCGCCCACGGCGGCTCCCTGTCGGGCGAACACGGCGACGGCCAGGCCCGCGCCGAGCTGCTGCCCAAGATGTACGGGGACGAACTGGTGGGCCTTTTCGGCCGGTTCAAGGACCTGTGGGACCCGGCCGGCGGCATGAACCCGGGCATGCTGGTGCGCCCCGACCCGCTGGACGCGAACCTGCGCTTCGCCGTGCTCCCCGCCCGGCCCGTCGACGTCGCCTTCGGCTACCCGCAGGACGGCGGCGACTTCGCCGGCGCGGTGCGCCGCTGCGTCGGCGTCGCCAAGTGCCGCACCGAGGACGCCGCCGCGGGCGGCGGCGTGATGTGCCCCTCGTACCGGGTGACCGGCGAGGAGCAGCACTCCACCCGGGGCCGGGCGCGGCTGCTGCACGAGATGCTCGCCGGGGAGATCGTCACCGACGGCTGGCGCTCCACCGAGGTGCGCGACGCGCTCGACCTGTGCCTGTCCTGCAAGGGCTGCCGGAGCGACTGTCCGGTCGGCGTCGACATGGCCACCTACAAGGCGGAGTTCCTGCACCACCACTACGCGGGCCGCCGCCGGCCCGCCGCCCACTACGCCATGGGCCGCCTCCCGCGGTGGCTGCGGGCCGCCGCCTCGCTCGCGCCGCTGGTCAACGCCGCGGCCCGGGTGCGGCCGCTGGCCGCGCTCGCCAAGCGGCTCGCCGGCGTCGCGCCGGAGCGTGACCTGCCGCGCCTGGCGCCGGAGACGTTCCGCCGATGGCTGCGCGACCACATGGGCGACCGGGCCGAAGTGCTGGAGCAGGGCCGGACGGCCGTGCTGTGGCCCGACACCTTCACCGACCACCTCTCACCGTCCGCCGGACGGGCCGCGGTACGCGTCATGGAGGCGGCGGGCATCGGGATCGTCCTGCCGCCCGGCCGGGTCTGCTGCGGGCTCACCTATGTCTCGACCGGCCAGCTCGACCTGGCGCGCAAGGTCATGCGGCACACGCTCGACGTCGTCGAGCCGCTGCTCGACCTCGATGTGCCCGTCGTCGTGCTGGAGCCGAGCTGCGCGGCCACCCTGAGGACCGACCTGCCCGAGCTGCTCGGCGACGACCCGAGGACGGCCCGCCTGGCGGGGTCGGTGCGGACCTTCGCACAGGCTCTGGAGGAGTGCGCCCCCGACTGGGAGCCGCCGGTGATCGGCCGCCCGGTGGTGGGCCAGACCCACTGCCACCAGCACGCGGTCCTCGGCGACGCGGCGGAACGCCGACTGCGGGAACGGGCCGGCCTCCACGGCGCCTTGAGCGGCGGCTGCTGCGGGCTCGCGGGCAACTTCGGCTTCGAGAAGGGGCATTACGAGGTGTCGGTGGCCTGCGCGGAGGAGCAGCTGCTGCCCGCCGTACGCGCCGCCGCCGCGGGCACCGAGCTGCTGGCCGACGGCTTCTCCTGCCGCACCCAGCTCGAGCAGCTCGCCGGCCGCCGGGCCCGGCATCTCGCGGAGCTGCTCGCGGAGGGACTGGACGAGCGGCCGGGCCGGGGGCGGGACGAGCGGCCGGACCGGGGACCGGTCACGAAGTGACCCCCGGCATCCGGCAGGATGGTCGCCGGTCAGGAAGGGGCGGATGCCATGGGGAAGAGCGTCGGGCGGACCGGCGTCGTGGGTCTGCTGGCGCGATCCTGCGCAGCCCTGCTCCTGGTCGCCCTGGTGGGCCAGTTGCTGGTGTCCGCGATCGCGGTGGACCCCGTCGACCCGGCGGACAAGGGCCTCGGGTCGTTCCTCGTCTCGCTGCTGCGGGGCGGCACGGCCGGGGCGTTCGGTGCGGCGATGTGCGTCGCGGCCGTCCTGTTGCTGGTGGTTGCCGTGCGGGGCGCCAAGGCGGCCATGAGGCACCTGGCGGGCCGCCGTCGGAAGGGGTGTGCGGCGAGAGCGGGCGTCTCAGCCGAGCTGCGCGGCGGAGACCTCGACGACATGGGGCGGCTCCTGGGTGAAGTCGCTGTACCGCACCCACGCCGGGCGGACCCGCACATAGGTGATCCCCGGCCAGGAGAGCCGGTCCCGGCCGTCCGGGTACACACGGAAGTAGCACTCCTGCAGACGCGCCAGTTCGGCGCCGGCGGGGAAGTCGGCGAGTCCCTCGATCTGCACGGTGACCGCGTCGTCCCAGCCGATCACGAGGGCGATGCGCGGGTCGGCCCGCAGGTTGAGGCTCTTACGGGTCGTCTCGACGGTGTCGAAGACGATCTCGAGGTCGTCGCTGACGGCGAATCCCACGACCGCCGCCTGAGGTGATCCGTCCGGTGCGGCCGAGGCCTGGACCGCGAGCCTGTTCCTGCGGAGGAACCACACCAGCTCGTCGCGCTTCATACGACCTGCCTATCACGGGCCGCCCCGGGCGGCTCGGCGTCGATCTCGCGGAGCGCGGCGGCGCGGTCCGTCGCGCCCGGGGCGGACCTCCTCAGCGCGGCCGGGCCACCGCTCTGGCCAGTGCGAGGAGTTGACGCACGGCGGGGTGGGGCGAGGCGCTGCGCCAGGCGAGCAGCACCGGCACCCGCGGGGCGTCGGACAGGGGCAGGTACGTCACCCCGCCGTGCGCGTGCATCTGGGCGGTGGAGGCGGCCGACGCGCCCACACCGCGCCCCGCGGCGATCGCGGTGAGCCAGTCGTCCGTGTTGGCGACCGTGATCGTCGCCGTGGGCCGGGTCCTTGGCGGCCACAGGTCCAGGGTGGTCAGGCCGGACACCGTGTTCAGCACGACCGGGCCGGCCGCGAGGTCCGCCAGGGTCAGCGAGGCCCGCGCCGCGCGCGGGTCGTCCGACGGCACGGCGGCCACCCGGGGCTCCGTGAACAGCAGCTCGGTGGCCAGACCGGGGGTGTCCACCGGGCCGCGCAGGACGGCGGCGTCGACCTCCCCGCGGACGAGTCCCGCCGTACGGTCGTCGACCCGCAGCAGTTCGAGGGGGATGTCCGGGTGCTCGCGCTCCCACCGGCGCAGCAGCGGGGTCGTGTACGGCCCGAGGGCCGACCAGGCGTGCCCGAGCCGCAGGGGCCGGTGCGGGAGGCTGCGGGTGCCGAGTGCGTCGTCGAAGGCGGCGACGGCCGCGGCGGCCTTGTCACGGAAGGCGATCCCCTCCGCGGTCAGGGCGACATGGTGCGTGGAGCGGTCCACCAGCCGGACGCCCACGTACTGCTCGAGGGAGGCGAGGGCGCGGGAGACGCTGGGCTGGGTGAGGCCGAGCCGGGCCGCCGCCCTGGTCACGCTGGACTCCTCGGCGACGGCGAGGAAGCAGCGGAGATGACGCAGCTCGATGCTCATACGCCCGGAGCATAACCGCAGCGGGAAACGTATTTCACGCGCGACGCCACGGTCCGTAGCGTGGGGAGGAAGGGACGGGCGAGGTTTCAGGAGGCCGGGGTGAAGGACGCGCAGTCCGCGGGCACGGGCACAGGGCCGCAGGCGGGTGCCGCCGCGGTGGTGCTGCCGGAGGCGGCGGGCGCGGCGGCGGGGGGCACGGGGGTGTCACCGCCGGCCGGTGCCCGGCGTTCCCTCGGCCCCGTGGCGCTCGTGGTGGCGGGCGGCCTGTCCGTGCAGTTCGGGGCCGCCGTCGCCGTGCTGCTGATGCCCCGGGCCGGCGCGCTCGGCGTCGTCACGCTCCGGCTCGTGCTCGCGGCGCTCGTGCTGTTCGTGGTCTGCCGGCCGCGGCTGCGCGGGCACTCCCGCGCCGACTGGGCCACCGTGATCACGTTCGGCGCCGCCATGGGCGGGATGAACATGCTCTTCTACCAGGCCGTGGACCGGATCCCGCTCGGCGCGGCGGTCACGCTCGAGGTCCTGGGGCCGCTCGCCCTCTCCGTGATCGCGTCCAGACGGCTGGTGAACCTGCTCTGGGCCGCCCTGGCGCTCGCCGGCGTGGTCCTGCTGGGCGGGGGCGGTTTCGACCGGCTCGACCCCGTCGGCGCGGCGTTCGCCCTGGCGGCGGGCGGTATGTGGGCGGCGTACATCATCTTCAGCGCCCGCACGGGCCGGCGCTTCCCGCAGGCGGACGGGCTGGCGCTGGCGATGGGCTTCGGCGCGCTGCTGAGCCTGCCGTTCGGTCTGGCGGAGGCGGGGTCGCGGCTGTTCGTGCCCTCGACGCTGGGGCTGGGCCTGGCGGTGGCGCTGATGTCGTCGGTCCTGCCGTACACCCTGGAGCTGCTGGCGCTGCGCAGGCTGCCCGCGGCTACGTTCGCGGTGCTGATGAGCCTGGAGCCGGCGATCGCCGCGGCGGCCGGGTTCCTCCTGCTGAGCCAGGCGCTCTCACCGTCCGAGGGGCTGGCGATCGTGCTGGTCGTGGTGGCGAGCATGGGCGCGGTACGGACGCAGGCGGCCGGGAAACGGGCGCCGGCGGGATGAGGCGCCGGCACGGCCCCGCCGACGCTGTCGGCGGGGCCGTGCCGGCAGGGCGTCAGTGCCGGCTCTTGGTGTGCCAGACCGGTGCGCCCTTGCTGTTGTAGATCACCACATTGCCGTCGGCCTGGACCGAGAGGACGGCGCCGGGGTTGCCGTCGGTGGCGGAGGCCCACACCGGCTGGTTGTCCGGCGTGTAGATCACGAAGTTGCCGTCCTCCTGGAAGACGGCACGGGCACCCGGGGTGGCCGGGTTGTTGGAGGCCCAGCGCGGGTCGTCGTTCTCGTCGAAGACCACCAGCTTCCCGTCGTCCTGGAGCAGCAGCTTCGCCCGGCCCGCGTCGACGATGTCGCCGATGTCGAACGTGGAGACGGCGGAGATCTCGTGGTTGCCCTCCTCGGTGACCCGGACCTTGATCTTCGGGGCGTCGTCGGAGAGCTTCCCGTCCGCGAGCCGGTCGAGCGTCGACAGCGACGGCGTGAACGCGTACACCGCGCCCTCGGTCCGTACGAACTGCTCGAAGCGCACCTGCTGTCCCTTGAACGAGACGTCGGTGGTCACGCCGATCATGGGATCGGCGCCGACTCTCGGGTCACGGTCCGGGAACTTGGTGTCGATCACCCAGTCCTTCTGGATGAACTCGAACTGCCGCACAAGATCGGCCTGGTAGCTGACGAAGACCAGGCCGCGGGCGGCGTCGGGGCCGTGGCCGGCCGAACCCGCGGGATCGAAGGGCAGGCCGAAGGGGATGCCGCGGCGCATGATGCGCCGGCCGTCCAGGCCGCCCTTCTCCGGGACGGGCTTGTCGCCCTTCTTCAGTGCGAGGCCGTCCCGGGGGTTGGTCTTGCGCAGGTGGGAGAAGAGCGGGGTGGTCTCCCCCTCCAGGTCGTCCGCGAAGCTGATGTCGTTGTCGTTCCCGCAGTCCGGATCGAAGGAGACGTCGGCGTGCGGGCACTTCGCCACGGGCGTACCCGAACGCCAGCGCCCGACCAGCCGGGCCGCCAGCCACTCCGCGGTCGCCTCCGGCGGCACCGCCTTGGCGTTCTTCAGCTCCTTCAGCCGCGCCCCGATCTGTGCCCACCAGCTCGGCACGTCCTGACCGAGCCGGCGCACCACGTGGAACGAGCCGTTCCTCGTCCACTCCGGCAGGCCGGACGGCGTGCCGCTGACGGTCTGCTCGCCGATGACGAACTCACCCGCGGGGATGATCCGGGTGCCGGGGCTGCCCTTCTTCCACTCGGGCCTCTTCGGGTCGGGCTCGTCGAAGCCCTGGACGGCGGGCTCGCTGACGCCGTCCTTGAAGCCGAAGTGCTCCTTGCCCCTGCGGTCGCCCGTCAGGGTTGCGCCGTCCTGCTCGAAGACGATCACCACCTTGTGGACGGAGGCCTCCTGCCGCTCCTGCGCGATCGCCGCCCGCAGGTCCTCCACCTTGTCGGCCGCGATGGTGAGCACCGCGTGGACGGGCTGGGCGTTGCTGTCGCCGAAGAGCCAGTTCTCCGGCGAGTTGTCGCCCGTGTCCCCGAGCATCCCGGCCCGCATCGCGGAGCCCTGTTTGAAGGCGTGCTCCGTGGTGCCCTCGGTGGTCTTCGGGAACGGGTCCTTGCCCGTCAGCGTGCGGATGCCGCCGTGGGTGAAGCTGACGCTGCGCCATACGGCGTTGAGCGCCTTCGGGTCGTCGCCGCCGGTGTTGCGGCGGGCCGCGCTGAAGGCCGCGTTGAACGCCGCGACCTGCCGGGTCGTGGCGATACGCGGTTTCAGCCGGCGCAGCCAGGTGCGCGCCCGCGTGGCGTCGTCGAACTTCAGGAACAGCAGCTGTACATGGTCCTTCTTGAAGCCGGCGAGCACATCGCCCTGGATCTCGGTGCTCTCCCGCAGTGCCAGATCCGTCATCCTGTGCCTCCCATTCCTTCCGTGGTTCGCGTCGGGTCCCGGCCGGTGCCTCAGCCGCCGGCCGGCGGGCCGAAGGAGACGAACTTGGCCGTGCTGGGCACGCCCTCCTCGTTGAGGAGGAAGAGCATGTAGTAGCCGGGAGGAGCGGCCTGCGCCGAGGGCGGCGCCTGGAGCTCCAGAGCGCCGTCACCGCGGCTCTTGATCCGGACGTCGAGGTGGCGCTGGCTGAAGTTGACCGAGTGGGTGGCCGTGGTGGGCGCCAGCAGGACGGCCCGCCGGACCTCGTCCGGATTCGAGCTGAGCACCCTGAACCGGTCGTCGTAGCCGATCGTGCGCCGCGGCACGGCGGACAGGTCGGGGCGGTCGCCGTTGTGCAGATAGGCCGGCTCGTAGATCTCGATGGAGCCGTCCATGTCGTCCTGGATGTCGGGGTCGTTGGCGATCTGCTGCGCCTCGTCGCCGGTGACCATGATCCGGCCGTCGGGCAGCACGACGGCGTTGGAGTGGTAGCCGCGCGGCAGCCGCTGGGCGGGCCCGAGCTTCCAGTTGCCGTCCGTGTCGCGCATCTCGGTCTGCCGGTACTTCAGGTCGGCGTTGGGGTTGTAGAGGCCGTTGCCGTAGTCCCTGATGTCGTAGGAACCGTTGACGGTGAACAGCGTGCCGTCGGGGAGGATCAGGGTGTCGTCCTGGGTGCGGCCGAAGGCGCGGGGCTCGTTGGTTTTCCACCGGCCGCCGACGAGCTGGTACGTGTTCGGGTCGTCCCGGTTGCCGCCGAGGACCAGCACGGAGTCGGGGCCCCTGAAGCCGGCAGGCAGGGGTACGGCGGAGCCGTAGTTGCGCATGAAGCCGTCGGGCCGGTCGGCGAGGCTCGTCCGGGTCTCGGTGACGGGGTCGAAGAGCCACTGCTGGTCGTGGTCCCGGCCGAGCCCGTAGATCTTGCCGTCGCGCAGGGAGAACAGGTGCGGGTAGTCGTGCCGGTAGGGGGCCTCCGCCTTGAAGACGTCCACCGGCACGTTCTCGGGGACGTCGGACCTGCTGGTCGGGACGTTGTGGGACAGCGCGGGGAAGCGCTCCACGATCGGGGTGGGCGTCGCCCAGCCGAGTTCCGACTGCCCGGACATGATGAGGATCCGCCCGTCGGCGCCGGTGACGGCGCTCGGGTACCAGCGTCCGACGGACATCTCCTGGTTGAGCGACCACGACTCGGTCCACGGGTCGAAGACGAGGGAGAGCTTGGCGCCCGAGCCGTGGTTGCCGCCGAGGTTGCCGCCGAAGACGCCGAGCATCCCGTTGGGCAGGAAGGCGTGGCCGGCGCAGAAGAAGGGCGCGGGACGCGGTTCGTTCTTGCCGTCCGGCATCATGACGGTGGGCGGCGTGACCTTCGTGAACGCTTGTGTGCCGCTGCCCTTTTGCGGGTCCCACAGGTAGGCCCGGCCCGCGTTCTCCTTGCCGATGACCTGGGTGGGCGCCGTCTCCTTCGTCGGATTGGTCTCGATCCGCTCGAAGGAGAACAACAGCACCTTTCCGGTGGGGAGTTGGGCGATGTGTACGCCGAAGTCGGGAGAGGGGAAGTACTCCTTGAACGCCCCGTACTCCCGTGCGGCGAACGTGGCGTTCTGCGTGGCCTGGGACCTGGTGAGCGACTCGAGGCGGGCCGTGCGCGTGGGCTGCGGGTAGTCGCCCGCGTCCTCCGCGCGCAGTCGCGCCTGTGCGTGCCGCTCCGCGTGCTCCTGGCCGAGTACGGCGGCCTCCGCCTTGTCCACGGTGACCTTCCGGCCGCGGTCGGGTCCGGCGTCGCGGGTCATGGAACGGGGTTCCGGGGCGCCGCCGTGGGCTGCCGCAGGGAGTGCGGCGGCGAGAGGGGCGCCGGTCAGGGCGGAGATGACGGCGCAGGCGGAGAGCAGCCTGGACAGTCGTGGTCGTGACATGGGACTCCTCGTGGCGTGCCGGTCCTGCGCGCATGCGTGACGGCCCCGCGGATCGGGGTGGCATATGCACGCGGAATAGACCGGACATAACTGTCTGTGGCATATGAACACAGAGAGTGAGCGAACTCAACGGAGCGGATCAACGTGTCGACCGGCGGGCGGGACGTGCCGGCCGGAACGGGGGAGAGGTGGTCGGTTCACACGTTGAGGGGGCGCCGCCGTCGCTCGCAACGGGCCACCGGTCGAACCACCCTTAGGGTTCAAAGAGAATCAATTCTGCGGCGCCGTGCGGTTTGACCTGCGGCGGAAGCGTGTCGGGCCGGGCGGCCGGCAACAATGAAAGCAAGCATGCTTGCTTGTTTCCATGGGCGCTGCCATGCTCCGGGGCACAGACCGTCGTCCCACAGGGGAGCGTTCCGTGTCCGACCCGGCCGTCGTACTCGACGACTTGCGCAGCGAAAGCGAAGAACTCGACCAGCTGGTCAGAGAGCTGGATCCCGGGAGGTGGGCGGCCCCCACCCCCGCACCCGGCTGGAGCGTCGCCCATCAGATCGCCCACCTCGCCTGGACCGACGCGGCCGCGTTGACGGCCGTCACGGACCCCGACGGCTTCGCCGCGGAAGTGGAGAAGGCGCTGGCCGCGCCCCACTCCTTCGTGGACGACGGCGCGCAGGCCGGCGCCGCCCTGCCGCCCGGCGAACTGCTCGCCCGCTGGCGGGCAGGCCGCGAGACGCTCCTTCAGGCCCTCCGCTCGGCCCCCGCCGGGAGGCGCTTCCCCTGGTACGGGCCACCGATGAGCGCCGCGTCGATGGCGACCGCACGGCTCATGGAGACCTGGGCGCACGGCCAGGACATCGCCGACGCGCTCGGCGTCGTACGGCAGCCCACCGCGCGTCTCGCACAGGTGGCCCGGCTCGGCGTCCGCACCCGGGACTTCGCGTTCGGCGTGCACGGGCTGACCCCGCCCGCCGAGCCGTTCCGCGTCGAACTGACCGGCCCCGGCGGCGAGTCGTGGACCTACGGCCCCGAGGAGGCGGCGCAGCGCGTGACCGGCCCCGCGCTCGACTTCTGCCTGCTGGTGACCCAGCGGGCGCACCGCGACGACCTGGCCCTGCGGGCCGAAGGCGCCGACGCCGACCGCTGGCTGGACATCGCCCAGGCCTTCGCGGGCCCGCCGGGCAGCGGACGGGAGCCAGGCGGCGAGCCGGAAGGCGGCCGGCAGTGACCGGCCCCGAGGCCGCGAAGAGCGCCCGGGTGCTCCGCGTCGGCAACGCGTCCGGCTTCTACGGCGACCGCTTCGACGCCGTGCGGGAGATGCTCACCGGCGGGCCGCTGGACGTGCTCACCGGGGACTACCTCGCCGAACTCACCATGCTCATCCTCGGCCGCGACCGGCTCAGGGACCCGGGACTCGGCTACGCCAGGACCTTCCTGCGACAGCTCGAGGAAACCCTCGGCCTCGCCCACGACAAGGGCGTCCGCATCGTCGCCAACGCCGGCGGACTCAACCCCGCCGGCCTCGCCGACGCCGTCCGCGCCCTCGCCGGCCGCCTCGGCGTCCCCGTGAACGTCGCCCACGTCGAGGGCGACGACCTCACCGCCCGCTACCCCGGGGCGCTCACCGCCAACGCCTACCTCGGCGGGGGAGGGATCGCCGCCTGTCTGCGCGCGGGGGCCGACATCGTCGTCACCGGACGCGTCACCGACGCGGCCCTCGTCACCGGCCCCGCCGCCGCCCACTTCGGCTGGGGCCCCGACGACCTGGACGCCCTCGCCGGCGCCGTCGTCGCCGGGCACGTCCTCGAATGCGGCACCCAGGCCACCGGCGGCAACTACGCGTTCTTCGCGCGGGACGGCCACGATGTCCGCCGGCCGGGCTTCCCCGTCGCCGAGATCCACCCCGACGGCACCTCCGTCATCACCAAGCACGACGGCACCGGCGGCCTCGTGGACACCGGCACCGTCACCGCCCAACTGCTGTACGAGACCGGCGGCGCCCGGTACGCGGGCCCCGACGTCACCGCCCGGCTCGACACCGTCCGCCTCGAGCAGGACGGCCCCGACCGGGTGCGGATCTCCGGAGTGCGCGGCGAGGCGCCGCCGCCCACGCTCAAGGTCGGGCTGAACCGCCTCGGCGGCTGGCGCAACGAGGTCGTGTTCGTACTGACCGGCCTCGACATCGACGCCAAGGCCCGCCTCGTACGCGAACAGTTGGAGGACGCGCTCGGCAAGCAGCCTCCCGCCGAGGTGCGCTGGGAGCTCGCCCGCACCGAGAGCGCCGATCCCGACACCGAGGAGCGTGCCGCCGCGTACCTGCGGCTCGTCGTCCGCGACCCCGACGCGGAACGCGTCGGCCGCGCCGTGAGCAGCGCCGCGATCGAGCTCGCGCTCGGCAGCTACCCCGGATTCCATGTGACCGCCCCGCCAGGCAAGGGCGCGCCGTACGGCGTCTTCGAGGCCGCGTACACCGAGGCGGGCACCGTCCCGCACACCGCCGTCCTGCACGACGGCGAGCGCGTCGCCGTCCCCCACCCGCGGGTCACCCGGGAGCTCACCGACGCCGGGCCCGGCGCGCTGCCGGAACCGCTGCCGCACGGTCCCACCCGCCGCGCCCCGCTCGGGCTCGTGGCGGGCGCCCGCAGCGGCGACAAGGGCGGCGACGCCAACATCGGCGTATGGGCCCCCACCGACGACGCCTGGCGCTGGCTCGCCCACGAACTCACCGTCGAACGGCTGCGGGCGCTGCTCCCCGAGACCGCCGAACTGCCCGTCGTACGGCACGTACTGCCCCATCTGCGCGCCCTCAACTTCACCGTCGCCGGGATCCTCGGCGAAGGAGTCGCCGCGCAGGCCCGCTTCGACCCACAGGGCAAGGCGCTCGGCGAGTGGCTGCGCGCCCGGCACGTCGACATCCCGGAGGCTCTGCTGTGACCGTTCTCGCCTCGGCCGTCGATGTGACCGGCCCCGAACACACCGCCCACCGGACCGCGATGCTCGCCCGGCTCGCCCAACTCGACGCCGAGCACGCCAAGGCGCTCGCCGGCGGCGGCGAGAAGTACGTGGCCCGGCACCGCGGCCGCGGCAAACTGCTCGCCCGCGAACGCATCGAACTGCTGCTGGACCCGGACACTCCCTTCCTGGAGCTGTCCCCGCTCGCGGCGTGGGGCAGCGACTACCCGGTGGGCGCCTCGATCGTGACCGGCATCGGGACGGTGGAGGGCGTCGAGTGCCTGATCACCGCCAACGACCCGACCGTACGCGGCGGCGCCTCCAACCCCTGGACCCTCAAGAAGGCGCTGCGCGCCAACGAGATCGCCTTCGCCAACCGGCTGCCGGTGATCTCGCTCGTCGAGTCCGGCGGCGCGGACCTGCCGTCCCAGAAGGAGATCTTCATCCCCGGCGGGGCCCTGTTCCGCGACCTCACCCGGCTGTCGGCGGCCGGCATCCCCACGATCGCCGTCGTCTTCGGCAACTCGACCGCCGGCGGCGCCTATGTGCCCGGCATGTCCGACCACACCATCATGATCAAGGACCGGTCGAAGGTCTTCCTCGGCGGCCCGCCGCTGGTGAAGATGGCGACGGGCGAGGAGAGCGACGACGAGTCGCTCGGCGGCGCCGAGATGCACGCCCGCACCTCCGGCCTCGCCGACCACTTCGCCCTCGACGAGCCGGACGCGCTGCGCCAGGCCCGGCGGATCGTCGCCCGCCTCAACCACCGCAAGGCGCACGCCGACCCGGGCCCGGCGGAACCGCCCAAGTACGCGGCCGAGGAACTGATCGGGATCGTGCCCGAGGACCTGAAGACCCCCTTCGACCCGCGCGAGGTCGTCGCCCGGATCGTCGACGGCTCCGACTTCGACGAATTCAAACCGCTGTACGGGCCGAGCCTGGTGACCGGCTGGGCACGGCTGCACGGCTACCCGGTCGGGGTGCTGGCCAACGCCCAGGGCGTGCTGTTCTCCGCCGAGTCCCAGAAGGCCGCGCAGTTCATCCAGCTCGCCAACCAGCGCGACGTACCGCTGGTGTTCCTGCACAACACCACCGGCTACATGGTCGGCAAGGAGTACGAGCAGGGCGGCATCATCAAGCACGGCGCCATGATGATCAACGCGGTCTCCAACAGCCGGGTCCCGCACCTGTCCGTACTCATCGGCGCCTCCTACGGCGCCGGGCACTACGGCATGTGCGGCAGGGCATACGACCCGAGGTTCCTGTTCGCCTGGCCCAGCGCCAAGTCCGCGGTCATGGGCCCCCAGCAGCTCGCCGGTGTGCTGTCCATCGTCGCCCGGGCGTCCGCCGCGGCGAAGGGGCAGCCCTACGACGACGAGGCGGACGCGGGCCTGCGCGCCATGGTCGAGCAGCAGATCGAGGCGGAGTCGCTGCCGATGTTCCTGTCCGGGCGGCTCTACGACGACGGGGTCATCGACCCGCGCGACACCCGGACGGTGCTCGGTCTGTGCCTGTCCGCCATCCACACGGCACCGGTCGAAGGCGCGCGCGGCGGCTTCGGCGTCTTCCGGATGTGAGGACCCTCCTGTGATTTCCACTGTCCTGGTCGCGGGCCGCGGCGAGATCGCCTGCCGTGTCTTCCGCACCTGCCGCCGGCTCGGCATCTCGACCGTCGCCGTCCACTCCGACGCGGACGCCACCGCCCTCCATGTGCGGGAGGCGGACGCGGCGGTGCGGCTGCCCGGCGACACACCGGCCGAGACCTATCTGCGGGGCGAGGCGATCGTCGAAGCGGCTCTGGCGGCGGGCGCCGACGCCGTCCACCCCGGCTACGGATTCCTCTCGGAGAACGCGGACTTCGCGCGGGCCGTGGCGGACGCCGGGCTCGTCTGGATCGGCCCGCCAGCCGACGCCATCGAGGCGATGGCGTCCAAGACCCGCGCCAAGCAGCTCATGGGCCTCACCTCCCTGGACCCCGACTCGCTCACCGAGGACGACCTTCCCGTCCTGGTGAAGGCGGCGGCGGGCGGCGGCGGCCGGGGGATGCGCGTGGTCCGCTCGCTCGCCTCGCTCCCGGCGGAGCTCGCGGCGGCCCGCTCGGAAGCGGCATCGGCCTTCGGCGACGGAGAGGTCTTCGTCGAGCCCTACATCGAGGCGGGCCGCCACGTCGAGGTCCAGATCCTCGCCGACGCCCACGGCACCGTATGGGCGCTCGGCACCCGGGACTGCTCGCTGCAGCGCCGCCACCAGAAGGTGATCGAGGAGTCCCCGGCACCGGGCCTCGGCCCCGACCTGGTCGGCACCCTGCACGCACAGGCCGTGGCCGCGGCACGCGCCGTGGACTACCGGGGCGCCGGCACCGTCGAGTTCCTGCTCGCCGAGGACGGCCGCACGCACTTCCTGGAGATGAACACCCGCCTCCAGGTCGAACACCCGGTGACCGAAGCGGTCTTCGGCATGGACCTGGTGGCCCTCCAGATCGCGGTCGCGGAGGGCACTGCCCTGCCGCCGCAGCCGCCCACCGCCGACGGACACGCCGTGGAGGCCCGCCTCTACGCGGAGGACCCGTCCTCCGGCTGGACCCCGCAGGCGGGACGGCTGCACGAGCTGAGCTTCCCCGCGGACGCGGCCCCCGGCGGCCCGGACCCCGCCGGCGACGCACCCCGGGTGCGGGTCGACGCCGGATACGCGGACGGGGACGTCATCGGGGTGCACTACGACCCGATGATCGCCAAGGTGATCGCCTGGGCGCCCACGCGCGCGGAGGCGGTGCGCCGGCTCGCGCACAGCCTCCGCCGGGCACGGGTGCACGGCCCCGTCACCAACCGGGAACTGCTCGTCGCGTCGCTGGAGCACCCCGACTTCACCGGCGGGCTGCTCGACACCGCCTTCTACGAGAGGAACCTGGCCGAGCTCATCCGGCCCGCCCCGGGCGAGGAGCACGCGGCCGTCGCCGCCGCCCTCGCCCACGCGGCCGGCCGCGCGGGCCGGTTCGGCGGCGCCTGGCGCAACCTGCCCTCCACGGACCAGGTCAAGGGCTACGGCGACCACGAGATCCGCTACCGTCCCACCCGGGACGGCGGCTTCGAACTCGTGGACCGGCCCGGCACACGGGTCGTACGGGCCGAGCCGCACCGCGTCACCCTCGAGACCGACGGGGTCGTACGGCACTACGACGTCACCGACCGCGGCGACACCGTGTACGTCGACTCGCCCACCGGGGCGTACGCCCTCACCCCCCGGCCCCGCTTCACCGACCCCCAGGACCGGGCCGAACCCGGATCGCTGCTCGCGCCCATGCCCGGGACCGTCGTCCGGCTCGGGGACGACGTGGTGGAGGGCGCCCGGGTCACCCAGGGACAGCCGCTGGTCTGGCTGGAGGCCATGAAGATGGAGCACAGGATCGTCTCGCCCGCCTCCGGCACGCTCACCGCTCTCCACGCCGTCCCCGGCCGCCAGGTCGAGGTCGGCGCCCTGCTCGCCGTTGTCACGGAGACCGCCGCGGAAGGCGCCGCCGCACCGGTCGCCGACGCCGCCACGGAAAGCGCCACGGAAACCGTCCGCGAAGCCGCCCACGCCCAGGAGGACACCGCGTCATGAACGCCATCGAGACCCAGGAGCACAAGGACCTGCGGGAAGCCGTCGCCGCGCTCGGCCGCCGGCACGGACCCGGCTTCGACCGTGCCACCCTGTGGGAAGAGGCCGGCAAGCTCGGCTACCTCGGCGTGAACCTCCCCGAGGAGTACGGCGGCGGAGGCGGCGGCATCAGCGAGCTGTCCATCGTCCTCGAGGAGTCCGGCGCGGCCGGCTGCCCCCTCCTCATGATGATCGTCTCGCCCGCGATCTGCGCCACCGTCATCGCCCGCTTCGGCACCGACGAGCAGAAGCGGCAGTGGCTCCCCGGCCTCGCCGACGGCAGCCTCACCATGGCCTTCGGCATCACGGAGCCCGACGCGGGATCGAACTCCCACCGCATCACCACCACCGCCCGCCGGGACGGATGGGGGTCCCCCCGGACGAAGTCTGGGGGAGGATGGATACTGACCGGCCGCAAGGTCTTCGTCTCCGGCGTCGACATCGCCGACGCGACCCTGATCGTCGGCCGCACCGAGGACGCCAGGACGGGCAGCCTCAAGCCGTGCCTGTTCATCGTCCCCCGCGACGCGGAGGGCTTCGGCCGGTCCGTGATCGACATGGAACTCCAGGCGCAGGAGAAGCAGTTCGAGCTGGTGCTCGATGACGTACGGCTGCCCGCGGACGCCCTCGTGGGCAACGAGGACGCCGGCCTGCTCCAGCTGTTCGCCGGGCTCAACCCCGAACGCATCATGACCGCCGCGTTCGCCATCGGCATGGGCCGCTACGCCCTCGCACAGGCCGTCGAGTACGCGAAGACCCGCCAGGTCTGGAAGGCGCCCATCGGCGCCCACCAGGCCATCGCCCATCCGCTCGCCCAGGCCCACATCGAACTCGAACTCGCGAAGCTGATGATGCAGAAGGCCGCCGCCCTGTACGACGCCGGCGACGACGTCGGCGCAGGCGAGGCCGCCAACATGGCCAAGTACGCGGCCGGTGAGGCGTGCGTGAAGGCCGTCGACCAGGCGGTCCACACCCTCGGCGGCAACGGACTCACCCGCGAGTACGGTCTCGCGAAGCTCATCGCCGCCGCCCGCGTCGCCCGGATCGCCCCGGTCAGCCGCGAAATGATCCTCAACTACGTGTCCCACCAGTCCCTGGGTCTCCCCAAGTCGTACTGAGAGACGACATTCTGGCCGTCCACACACGCCGAGGGAGCGCACATGGTGTTCCGCAGCAGTTACGCAGATGTCCCGGCAGTCGTCGAACCCATCCACGAGAGCGTGCTCGCCAGAGCCGCCGAGTACGCAGACACCGTCGCCCTCGTCGACGGCGTGAACGGCACCACCGTCACCTACCTGCAACTGGACCTGTTCCACCGGCGGATCGCCGCCGCCCTCGCCGACGCCGGACTCCGCAAGGGCGACGTCCTGGCCCTGCACAGCCCCAACACGGTCGCCTACCCGGCCGTCTTCTACGGGGCCACCCGCGCCGGCGCGGCCGTCACCACCGTCCACCCGCTCGCCACGGCGGAGGAGTTCGCCAAGCAGCTGCGCGACTCCTCCGCCCGCTGGATCGTCACCGTCTCCCCCCTGCTGGAGGTGGCCCGCAGGGCCGCCGAACTCGCCGCGGGGATCGAGGAGATCTTCGTCTGCGACCAGGCGGAGGGGCACGTCAGCGTCCTCGACATGCTCGGCTCCACCGCGCCGGATCCCGACGTCATCATCGACCCGTCGAACGACGTCGCCGCCCTGCCGTACTCGTCGGGCACGACCGGCGTCCCCAAGGGCGTGATGCTCACCCACCGGTCCATCGCCACCAACCTGGCGCAACTCGAACCCGTCGCCCCGGCGGGCCAAGGGCACCGCATCCTCGCCGTCCTGCCCTTCTTCCACATCTATGGGCTCACCGCCCTGATGAACGCCCCGCTCAAGCAGGGCGCGACGGTCGTCGTCCTGCCCCGCTTCGAGCTCGACACCTTCCTCGGCGCGATCCAGGAACACCGCATCAACGGGCTGTACGTCGCCCCGCCCATCGTCCTCGCGCTCGCCAAGCACCCGGCGGTCGCCACCTACGACCTCTCGTCGCTGGAGTACATCCTCAGCGCCGCCGCCCCGCTCGACGCCGCCCTCGCGGAGGCATGCTCGAAACGGCTCGGCCTGCCGCCGGTACGGCAGGCGTACGGGATGACCGAGCTGTCACCCGGCACCCACGTCGTACCGCTCACCGCGGACGACCCCCCGCCCGGCACCGTGGGCCTCCTGCTGCCCGGCACCGAGATGCGCATCCTCGACCTCGACGGCTCCGGCCGGGAACTGGGCGTCGGAGAAGAAGGCGAGATCGCCATCCGCGGCCCCCAGGTGATGAAGGGCTACCTGGGCCGCCCCGACGCCACCGCCGCGATGATCGACGAGGACGGCTGGGTCCACACCGGCGACGTCGGGCGCGTCGACGACGACGGCTGGCTGTTCGTCGTCGACCGGGTCAAGGAACTCATCAAGTACAAGGGCTACCAGGTCGCCCCTGCGGAGCTGGAGGCGCTGCTGCTCACCCACGAGGCGATCGCCGACGCCGCGGTCATCGGCGTCAACGACGACGACGGCAACGAGATCCCGAAGGCGTACGTCGTACGGCAGCCGGGCACCGAACACCTCAAGGAGGAGGACGTCCTCGACTTCGTCGCCGCCCGGGTCTCCCCGTACAAGAAGGTCCGCCGCGTCGAGTTCGTCGGCGCCGTACCCCGCGCCGCCTCCGGCAAGATCCTCCGAAGGGAACTGCGGGCCCGCGAGAACGGTACGAAGGAGCAGTAGCACGTGACCATCGCCACCACCCACGAGCGCGGCATCACCACCCTGACCCTGGACTCGCCGGCCAACCGCAACGCCCTCACGGCGCGGCTCGTCGGCGAACTCACAGAAGCGCTCGGCAAATGCGCCCAGGACGAGGACGTACGCGCCGTCGTGCTCACGCACACCGGCTCCACGTTCAGCGCGGGCGCCGACCTGAAGTCACCGCCCAACCCGTACACCTTCGTCGGCCTGCTCCGGCAGATCGTGACGCTGCCCAAACCGGTGGTGGCCAGGATCACCGGCCATGTACGGGCCGGCGGCCTCGGCCTCGTCGGCGCGTGCGACATCGCCGCCGCCGGCTCGGACTCGGACTTCGCGTTCACCGAAGTGCGCATCGGGGTCGCACCCGCCGTCATCTCCCTGCCGCTGCTGCCCCGCATGGAACCCCGGGCCGCCGGACGCTACTACCTCACCGGGGAGCGCTTCGACGCGGCGGAGGCGGTCCGCACCGGGCTGCTCACCCTGACCGCGGACGACGTGGACACCGCCCTCGCGCCGCTCCTCGACGGGCTGCGCAGAGCCTCCCCCCAGGGGCTGGCGGCATCGAAGGAACTGGTCACGGCTAGGGTGCTGGAGACCTTCGACCGGGACGCGGAGGACCTGGTCCAGCGCTCGGCGTCGCTGTTCGCATCGTCCGAGGCGCGCGAAGGGATGACGGCCTTCCTCGAACGACGGGACCCCACATGGGTGTTGTGACGCCACCGACCGCCAAGGCCCCCAAGCAGGACCGCAGCCGGGCCACCCGGCAGCGGCTGCTGGAGGCCGCGGTGGCGTGCCTGGCCGAGGTCGGCTGGGCGGGCTCCACGGTCACCGTGGTGGCCGAGCGGGCCGGCGTCTCACGCGGGGCCGCACAGCACCACTTCCCGACCCGCGAGGACCTCTTCACAGCCGCCGTCGAATACGTGGCCGAGGAGCGCTCGCAGGCACTGCGGGAGCTCCCGTCCCAGGACCGCGCCGCCGTCGTCGCGGCCCTCGTCGACCTCTACACCGGGCCGCTGTTCCGGGCCGCGCTGCACCTGTGGGTGGCCGCTTCCAACGAGGAGCAGCTGCGCCCACGGGTCACCGAACTCGAGGCGAAGGTCGGCCGCGAGACCCACCGCATCGCCGTGCGCCTGCTGAACGCGGACGAGTCCCGCCCCGGCGTCCGCGAAACCGTCCAGGGCCTGCTGGACATGGCCCGCGGCCTGGGCCTGGCCAACCTGCTCACGGACGACGCGGCCCGCCGGAAACGGGTGGTGGCGCAGTGGGCGGCGCTGGTCGAGGACGCACTCGGCTGAGCACAGGCCGCCGCACGGGGTGCGCACACACCTTCCGCGCGCACCCCACCCGGCCTGCGGTCAGCCGACGATGTCCTCGTAACCCGAGATCTCACGCGGGCTGCGGGCGGACGGACCCACATACCGCGCCGAGGGGCGCACCAGACGGCCCGTGCGCTTCTGCTCCAGGATGTGCGCCGACCAGCCGGCCGTACGGGCACAGGTGAACATCGACGTGAACATGTGCGCCGGGACCTCCGCGAAGTCCAGCATGATCGCGGCCCAGAACTCGACATTGGTCGCCAGCACCCGGTCCGGGCGGCGGTTGTGCAGCTCCTCCAGCGCCGCCTTCTCCAGCGCCTCCGCCACCTCGAAGCGCGGCGCGGCCAGCTCCTTCGCCGTACGGCGCAGCACACGGGCCCGCGGGTCCTCCGCACGGTAGACCCGGTGCCCGAAGCCCATCAGCCGCTCACCCTTGTCCAGGGCACGCTTCACGTACGCCGTCGCGTCGCCGGTCCGCTCGATCTCCTCGATCATGCCGAGCACCCGGGACGGCGCACCGCCGTGCAGCGGCCCGGACATCGCGCCGACCGCACCGGACAGCGCCGCCGCCACGTCCGCGCCGGTGGACGCGATCACCCGGGCCGTGAACGTGGACGCGTTCATGCCGTGCTCCGCGGCCGACGTCCAGTACGCGTCGACGGCCTTGACGTGCCTGGGGTCGGGCTCGCCGCGCCAGCGGATCATGAACCGCTCGACGATGGACTCCGCCTTGTCGATCTCGCTCTGCGGAACCATCGGCAGACCCTGGCCACGGGCACTCTGTGCCACGTACGACAGCGCCATCACGGCCGCCCGCGCCAGGTCGTCACGGGCCTGCGCCTCATCGATGTCCAGCAGCGGTTTCAGACCCCACACAGGGGCGAGCATCGCCAGCGCCGACTGCACGTCGACCCGGATGTCGCCGGAGTGCACCGGGATCGGAAACGGTTCTGCGGGCGGCAGGCCCGGGTTGAAGGCGCCGTCGACGAGCAGCCCCCACACGTTCCCGAAGGAGACGTGCCCGACCAGCTCCTCGATGTCGACGCCCCGGTAGCGGAGCGAGCCGCCCTCCTTGTCCGGTTCGGCGATCTCCGTCTCGAACGCGACGACTCCCTCGAGTCCAGGTACGAAGTCGGACATCAGGCGGCTCCTCAAGACGTGTGCGACAAGACGTGTGACGCAAGGCGGGTGCGGCATACGGCGGCCGACGGGCAGGGTCGGTCACTCCGGTGATGCCCCGTGCGGCCGGTGGTCACCCAACCGCCGGGGAGGCAGGCACGATATCCCCTGGTGTATGGAGGCCACAGTGGCCGGACCCAAGATTTTGGCGGGTCCGGACGATGCGGGGAAGCGTGACATCCGGCACACTGCCCCATTTCCCCCGAGGAGGATTGACGGCACTCCGTGCCGGGCAAACTCCGTCCCTGCGGCAGGATGGCACCGTGACCGACCACGCCGCCGCTCCCGAACCCCGTCCCTCGGACGTGACCGTCGCGGGCCTGCCCGTGCCGCACCCGGCAGAGACGGAACTCGTCGTCCCGGACCCCGCCGTCATGCGCGAGCAGTACCGCTCGACACCGCTCGACGAGGACGCACTGGCCGCAGGCCCCATGGAACAGTTCGCACAGTGGTTCGCGGAGGCCGCCGCGGCCGCCCTGCTGGAGCCCAACGCGATGATCGTCTCGACGGCGACAGCCGACGGCCGGCCCTCCTCGCGCACGGTGCTGCTGAAGCAGTACGACGCCCGCGGCTTCGTCTTCTTCACCAACTACGACTCGCGCAAGGGCCGCGAGATCGCCGCCAACCCGCACGTCTCGCTGCTGTTCCCCTGGCATCCGCTCGAGCGCCAGATCATCGTCACCGGCCGGGCCGCCCGCATCGGCCGCGACGAGACCGCCGCCTACTTCCGCACCCGCCCGCACGGCTCCCAGCTCGGCGCCTGGGCGAGCGACCAGTCCCGGGTGATCTCCTCGCGCGAGGACCTGCTGCGCCGGTACGAGGAGCTGTCCGCCCGCTACCCCGAGGGCGCCCAGGTCCCCGCGCCGGCGCACTGGGGCGGCATCCGGGTCGTGCCCGACGAGGTGGAGTTCTGGCAGGGGCACGAGAACCGCCTCCACGACCGGCTGCGGTACGTCCGCACGGACGGCGGCTGGCGCGTCGAGCGGCTGGCTCCCTGAGCGGGCCGCGGGCCCCTGGAGACGCAGACGACCCGTGGGCCTTGGTCCCTCCGTCCGGACGGAGGAAGCCGGCCGGACTTACCGGCGGCCCACGGGTCGGGTGACTGCTTGGGTTTCGGCAGACGACTGCCGAGGTGCACAGAGTGCGACGGCAGGCGTCAGCCCGCAGTCACCTCGCTTGTCCGGTAAGAAATCACTTCCGGATCACCTCCTTTCTGAGCGTGCCCCTACGCTAAGCAGTCTCCGCGGCCGCATCAACCCTTTTTCCGTAGCTCCTGTCCGAGGCTGTACGCGTAGCCGTCTGCCCTCTGAAGGAGCTGTACGTTCCTGTACGAGACGTTGAAGCGGCCCTGGGCGGTCGTGAGGCTGTGGCGGCCCGTGGACCGGGCGGCGAGCCTCCCCGACCATGTTCCTTTCCAACGGCCTTTCGGAACGGTCGCCCGGACCAGATCGCCGGTGACGAATCCGTAGTGCCTCTTTCGGCGCGGACGCCTGAGACGCGGAAAGCCGAACCTGTCCGGCGTCGTACGGGCGTACACCCCTCTTCCCGCCGCTTTGACGACGAGGATCCGGGCGCAGACACGGACGATGGCGTCGCCGTTCTCGTGGTCCAGCCCTCCGACGGAGAGCGCGTCGAGCGTATGGGTCTTGCCCAGTCCCATGGCCTCGCGATTCCACTTCGTGCGGGCACCGGTCCATGTGTGCACCGGCGGTCCCAGGTGCTCGAGTGCACTGATCAGCCGTCCACGAGTCGCGTTCATCGCCGCCGCATCGTGCAGTGGCACTCCGACGTCGCGGAGGATCCGCTCGAGGCGCTCCGGAGAGCCAGCAAGGAATTCCTCGACAGGGGTCGCGCCCTTGGCCTTGTTGCAGGGGACACATGCGAGTGTCAGGTTCGACAGCCGACTGGACCCGCCGCGACTGCGGGGGCGAATGTGTTCGGCGTTCAGCGGCACGCCCGATGCGCCGCAATAGGCGCAAGACCTTTGCCACCGGACCAGCAGAAGCTCGCGGATCTCGGTCCCGGCGAGCGCGCCCCTGCGGTATTCGATCGCTTCGAGTCCTCGGCCCTCGCTCATCGCGTGTGTGTCGAAGGCCGCGTGCTCCACATGGATCTCTGTGACGGGAGCCAGTCGACGGAGGCGGTCCGTCACGGAGGCCACGGATTCCACCCTGTGTCGTAGGGACGGGGCCAACCAGCCGGCCGAACGGGCCCGGTTCCGGTTTCGCGGGGCTCGGTACCGGCAGTTCGCCGAGCGGCGTCTACGTCGGTAGCCCGCACGCTGTGCCATGGCCCTGCGGATCTGTTCGCCTCTGTGGAGGAGCTCGACCGAGACAAGACCACGCCGCACCGTGGCCGTGCTGCCGCCGACAAGTCTTTCCGCCTTCGTGTCGGTGACAGCGATGCCGGTGGCCTTGGACCCGGGATCGATGCGTAGTTGCACGCCGGCGACTTCCGACTCACCGCGGCCGCGATCCTTGAGCCGGATGGTGAACGGTGCGAGACGCACGACGACAGCCCGGGATCTCCGCAACAATTCACGTGCCCGGGCAGGATGGCACGGCATGAGCGGAACGCCGTCCCGAGCGAGCACGAAGACCCGGCCGGAGCCGGCACCGCCGCTGTACCCACTGCTTTCCATGGGAGCGTCACCGCTCCCGATCTCTGCCTGATCGGCGTGTCGCCGCCGGGACCCGGTGCTGCCGCCGGCGGTCTCCCCTCGCCCATGTTTCCTGCCGGTGCCCCGTTCCGCGACGGGGAGTCCGTGAGCCGTTTCGTCCCTGCTCCCAGGGGTGTCTGCTCCCACGGATTCCAGAGCAGGCTGCTGAGGAAGCACAGCCTGGTGGGTCTGCTCACCTACAGGCAACGTAGTCATCAGATGCACCGTCCTTGATCCTGTGATCGCGATGACTGGGGCTGGTCACTCCGCACGGGCAACATCGATGGGTGCTGGGAGCGAGTGACCTCACGAGTCCGAAAACACCTCGAAGCTAGTCCGGTGTCACCGGCGAAGGCCGGGAAAAGCACCTGCATCGCACAAATGTGTGACCCCTGGGGCTGTGGCCTTGGGACGGGGGTCCCGCGTGGTAGGAGCCCGGAGGCTGCCTCTTACCGCTGGCGCGCGCAACAAAGAGCTCGCGCCGCACGGCTCCCGGGCGGTGCGGCAGTCGGCGCAGCAGATCCGCGGAAAGTGCGGGGCTGCGACACAGACCCGGCGGTCGACGCCGGGGCGATTTCCGCCGAACCGTATGTGTTGTGCGTCACGTTGAAGTTGAATGGTCGTGTCGGGCATCAGCGCACGTGGACACGTCCTGCAGGGGGTCCCGGGATGAGTGCTTCCAGGAGTGAGATCACCGACGCGCCCGGTGCCGGCGGGCGCGAGCCGGGGCCGCCGGGGGCGGATCTGCTCGCGGCGCTGCTCGACGGCATGGACGCCGCGCTCTGCGCCTTCGACGCCGCGGGGGTCGTGACGCACTGGAACCGCGAGGCGGAGCGGATACTCGGCTGGTCGGCGCGGGAGGCGGTCGGGCGGCGGGGCTTCGCCGGGTGGGCCGTGCGCAGCGCGGACGCGGCCGAGGTGCAGGGGCGGTTGATGGCCGCGATGGACGCGCCGGGCCGGCAGGTGCACGAGTTCGCGCTGCTGCGCAAGGACGGCGGGCGGGTGCTCGTACGGACACAGTCCGCGCGGGTGCTGGGCGCGGACGGCAAGCCTGCCGGGGTCTACTGCGCCTTCAGCGAGGTGCACACGCAGATCGACCTGGAGCGGTCCATCGCGCTGAGCGAGGCGCTCTTCGACGAGGCGTCGTGGGGTGTCGTGCTGGTCGACGTGGATCTGCGTCCCGCCGTCGTCAACGGCGAGGCGGCCCGTGCGCTCGGGGCGGGCCGTACGTCCGCGCTCGGCCGGCCGCTCGGCGAGTTGCTGGAGCAGGGCGTGGAGGAGCTGGAGGGCGCGCTGCAGCACGTGCTGGCGGAGGGTGCGCCGCGGGGGCTCGTGGACCTGTGGGTGTCCGTCGCGCCGGCGGAGGGGCGTGAGCAACGGCGTTGCTGGCGCAGCGGGTTCGTGCGGCTGGCCTCCCCGCTGGCGGAGGAGCCGGTTCCGCTCGGGGTGGGGTGGCTGTTCCACGATGTGACGGACGCCAAGCTGGCGGAGCAGGAGGCGAACCGGCTGCGGTTCAGGTCGAGTCAGCTGCACCGGGCGGGGCGTGCGGCCTCGGAGTGCGAGGACCCGCTGGAGGCGGCGACCGCGTATCTCGACTTCGCGTTGGCGGGATTCGCCGATCACGCGCTGCTCGACGTGGCCGAGGGCGACGGCGAGGGCGGTGGCGGTACGGAGGGCGGCGGGGAACGTCTGGTGCGGGCCGTCGCGTCACCGGCCGGCGCGCCCGGCCCGGCCGCGGGCGTGGCGGGCGGTGGGCTTCCGGTGCGGTACGCGCCCGGGCACCCGGCGCTGCAGGCCGTGGAGCGGCTCGGCTCGGTGCGGGCGAGTGCCGGCGCGGAGGGCACGCCCGGGGAGTGGGCGGAGCGCCGGCAGTGGCCGAAGGAAGCGGCGCACGCCCTGTGCACGGTGCTGCGCAGCCGTGGCCGGACACTCGGCGTGCTGACCTTCCTGCGCGGCGCGGCCCGTCCGGCGTTCGAGCGTCCGGACGCCGTGTACGCGGAGAGCGTCGCGGTGCTCACCGCCTCGGCACTGGACCTGGCGCAGTCGACGGGCGACTGATGCCGGCGCACCGGGGCGCCGGCGGCGCGCTCGCCTGCGCGGCGGGCGGCCCCGGTCCCGGCTCGGTGCCGGTGACAGACCCGGCCGGCGCCCCCGGCCCGGCTCAGTGCCGTGGAAGATCCGGCGGCCACCCGGCCCGGGAGGGAGTGCCGGTGGGAGCCGCGGCCGGCGGACCCGCCCCGGGCTCAGTGCCGGTAGAAGATGCGGTCGCGGTACTCGCTCATCACGCGGCCGTTCCACTCGTGCCCGCCGTCGACGTTGCCCGAGCGCAGCAGCGGCGGCTCGATGCCCCGCTCGGCGAGCTGCTCCGCCGCGGCGGCCATCGTCGCCTGCATCAGTGCGCTGGTGACGACGGTCGAGGCGGGGGCGAACGGCGCTTCGATGCTCTCGTGGGTCAGCTCGGCGTCGCCGACGGCGATGTGGGAGTCGAGCACGATGTCGCAGTGGTCCTTGAGGAACGTGCCGGAGGCGTGGCGGGACTTCGTCTCCGTGGCGTAGGCGACCGAGGTCACGCCGATGACCGTGAGGCCGAGGGCGCGGGCGTTCATGGCCATCTCGACGGGCAGTGCGTTGCGGCCCGAGAGGGAGATGATCACGAGGAGGTCGCCGGCCTGTGCCGGGCTGGAGTCGAGCACCGCGGCCGCGAGGCCGTCGACGCGTTCGAGCGCGGAGCCGAGCGTGGCCGGTACGACGTCGACGCCGACGACGCCGGGGACGGCGAGCAGGTTCATCACGGCGAGGCCGCCGGCCCGGTAGACGACGTCCTGCGCGGCGAGAGAGGAGTGGCCGGCGCCGAACGCGAAGAGCCGGCCGCCCGCTTCGACGGTGTCGGCGACGGCCTTGCCCGCGGCCGCGATGCTCCGGGACTCCTCGTCCCGCACCTGCTGAAGCAGACCGATCGCGGCGTCGAAGAACTGACCGGCCAGCTTGCTCTCGCTCATCGCCGAGCCCTTTCCGCAGGGGTGGGGGAATACCGGTGGTACCCGTGTCGCGGATCACGTTGCGGTCCGGACCATTCCCCTGTCAATACGGCCCGGGCCCGGGGCGGCACGGTTGTCGGCGGGATGCGCAAGAATTGACCTGGGGCCAGCGAACGACTGATTTCAAGTCACAGCATCGAGGGGCACGTATGTCCGGACTGATCGACACGACGGAGATGTATCTCCGCACCATCCTCGAGCTCGAGGAGGAAGGTGTGGTGCCCATGCGGGCCCGTATCGCGGAGCGGCTCGACCAGAGCGGTCCGACGGTCAGCCAGACCGTGGCGCGCATGGAGCGCGACGGTCTGGTGACGGTGGCCGGCGACCGGCATCTGGAACTGACCGGCGAAGGCCGGCAGCTGGCCACACGCGTGATGCGCAAGCACCGGCTCGCCGAGTGTCTGCTCGTCGACGTGATCGGGCTGGAGTGGGAGCAGGTCCACGCGGAGGCCTGCCGCTGGGAGCACGTGATGAGCGAGGCGGTGGAGCGGCGGGTGCTGGAGCTGCTGCGTCACCCGACGGAGTCGCCGTACGGGAATCCGATCCCGGGGCTCGAGGAGCTGGGGGAGAAGGCGGAGGCCGACCCGTTCCTGGACGACAGCATGGTCTCCCTGGCCGAGCTGGACCCGGGCGCGGACGGCAAGACGGTGGTCGTGCGGCGGATCGGTGAGCCGATCCAGACCGACGCCCAGCTGATGTACACGCTGCGGCGTGCGGGCGTGCAGCCCGGTTCCGTGGTGAGCGTGACCGAGTCGGCGGGCGGTGTGCTCGTGGGCAGCAGCGGTGAGGCGGCGGAGCTGGACGCGGAGGTGGCGTCGCACGTGTTCGTCGCGAAGCGCTGACGGCTGCGCCGAGGTCGGTGCCGGCTGTGTGCGGCACACCTGTGCCGACACACGTTTGCCGACACCTGTGGTGATGACCACGCGGGCGTCTGTGCGAATGTCCGCACAGACGCCCGCGTCGGCGTCTCGCGGCGCCGGCGTGCTGTGACCCCGGCGTCCTGCGGCGCCGGCGTGCTGCGGCGCCGGCGTGCTGTGACTCCGGCGTCCTGCGGCGCCGGCGCCGCGGTGCGCGCCCGCCTCGAGGTGCGGCTGCTGCGTCCGGACCGGTCCCGTCGCCTCGCCGGAGGGGGCGGGGCCGGTCCGTTTTTTCACATGGATGAAACCGTTTTCCGTCCGGAATGGCAGCGGCCGGGGGAATCGCGTGCCACTCTGAGGCGGAGGCATATGACCACGGCCGGGGGGTGGGGACCCCCACCGAGGGCAGGGGAGGGATCCGGTGATGCGCCCGTCGTACGCCCCGCGCGTGAACCGGCGCGGACGCCCGCGCGGGCTTCCGGGCGCCTCCCTGCGCTGCCGCTTCTGCGGGGACCCACTGACAGGAAGGGGTCCCGGCGCCCGAGGGCGCCGGGACCTGTCCTCCCCTGTGCTGACCCGGAGCCCCGAGCTCCCAGGGTCAATCCCCACGGACCGTTTTTCCCCGAGCGGTCCGCCTCCCGCAGAAGATCTCCCCTCGGCAGCGCGAGTCAATCCCGGTATGTGGTCACTCGAACGAGCGGTGTTGCGTGGCAGAACCGCGTTTTCGAATACAAGTTCGATACTCTGACGGAGTTCCACACGGGGCTCACACGAGCCAGTCCTACTCGGGGGAGAGAAGGGGGTGCCAGGGCCGATGGTGCGGCGCATCGACGTGACCGGAGCAGGTGGCGTACGCCTGGCTGCCTGGGAGTTCGCGGACCCGCCCAAGGGCCGCGCGGAAGGGGACACCACCCCGGGGGTCTTATTGCTCCACGGCCTGATGGGCCGGGCATCGCACTGGGCCTCGACGGCCCGGTGGCTCTCCGAGCGGCACCGCGCGGTCGCACTCGACCAGCGGGGCCACGGCCGCAGTGACAAGCCCGCGGAAGGGCCGTACACCCGCGACGCGTACGTGGCCGACGCCGAGGCCGCGATCGAACAGCTCGGTCTCGCGCCCGTGACCCTGATCGGTCACGCGATGGGCGCACTCACCGCCTGGCAGCTCGCGGCCAAGCGCCCGGACCTGGTCCGGGCCCTGATCATCTGCGACATGCGGGCCTCCGCGCTCGGCGCCGCGTCGCAGCGCGAGTGGGAGGAGTGGTTCCGCTCCTGGCCCGTCCCGTTCGCGACCCTGGCGGACGTCCGCAAGTGGTTCGGTGAGGACGACCCCCGGGTCGAGCGGCCGAACCCGGCCCGCGGCGAGTTCTTCGCGGAGGTCATGGCGGAGCGGGCCGACGGCTGGCGCCCGGTGTTCTCCCGCCGGCAGATGCTCACGTCACGCGAGACGTGGGTCCACGACGCCCACTGGGAGGAGCTGGCCCAGGTCCGCTGCCCCACGCTGGTGGTCCGCGGACTCGACGGCGAACTGGGCCGCGCGGAGGCCCAGGAGATGGTCCGCGTGCTGCCCCGAGGCCAGTACGGCGAGGTGTCCGACGCGGGCCACCTGGTCCACTACGACTGCCCCTCCGGCTGGCGGACGGCGATCGAGCCTTTCCTGGACGGGGTCCTGACGCCGTGACAGCCCTCGGTCCGCCCGCGGCGCCCCTGCCCACCGGTCCGGCGGAGCTCCAGATCGCCGACGTCCTGGCCGTGGACGAACACGGCGCCGTGTGCGTCGTGCGCTGCGTGGCCGGCGTCGCCCGGCTCGGGCAGACGTACGAGAGCGGGCGCCTGGTCCTCGATGCGATGGACCGGTACGGCCGGCCGGTGGACCGGGTGGATCCGCCGCACAGCGCGAGGGTGCGCCTCTCCGGCGCGGACGCGGCCCGGCTCCGCGCACGCACGGTCCTCTCCACGGACGGGCCCCGCCGCTTCGGGTACGTGGGCCCGCGCGAGATCTGGCATGCGGCGGAGGACGCCCCGGAGGGCCGGGTCGTCCGCGGCGCCGACGACTTCCGGGAGTGGGCCGCGGACCGGGAGCCCGAGGAGTGGGCGGAACCGTTCACGTACGTCGTCGACGAGGACGGATTCCTCCGGCTGGCCGCCCGGCGCAGCGAGCACGTCGCCTGTGCCGGGCGGGCCGGTGTCCGTGCGGCCGGGGAGATCGCCTTCGGGCGGGACGGAGACGGCTGGGAGGTGGTCGAGGTCAGCAACCAGTCCACGGGCTACTGCCCCGACCCCGACTGCTGGCCGTCCGTCGCCGCCGCCCTCGACCGGGCCGGGATCCCGCGACCGGCGCGGTTCACGCACGAGATCGTCTTCCGCCGCTGCACGGGCTGCGCGGAGCTCAACATCGTGCGGGAGGAGCACTACGTGTGCGCGTTCTGCGGGGAGGACCTGCCGGGGGCGGCGCGCCTGCGTGACGTCAGCTGAGCGGCTTGCGGACCTGCTCACGGACCTGGGTCGTCATCTCGGCCGCTGCCTCGAGGTCGATGTCCTGCGGGGACTTCGTCGAGGTGGCGGCCGTGACCACGGTCACCGACGCGCTGGTGTTCTCGTCGGCCCAGGCGCAGATGGGCAACGAGGCGGTTCCGCCGCCGTCCTGAGCCATCGTCACGACCTGGCAGGTGACGGTGACATCGGAGCCGGCCGGGGTGACGTCCTTCGCCGGGACGGCGAGCGTGGCGCCGTCCGCCGTGGCCGCGCCGTCGAGCATCTTCTCGCGGGCCGTGTCCGGGTTCCTGATCCGGCCGTGCATACCGGACAGCACCAGGACCCCGCCCTCCGACGCGGACGTGTACTGGGCCACCGTGGCCTGCGGGTCGCGGATGTCGGTCTCGTCGACCGGTGACGACTCGAGCTCCTTCTGCCGCTGGGCGGACTGGTCGTCGGCGAGCTCGTACTTCCCGTCGAGCAGCGTCCGAGGTGCGGTCAGCCGGTATTCGGCGGCCGGGTACGCGGCGCCGCCGCCCCCGCCGCCCGGCCGCAGGACATCGGCCGCGAACCAGCCGAAGGCGAGGAGTCCGATGATCGACGCCATCACGATGACCACGTTCCGGGCGGTGTGGTCCTTCTTCGGCGGCTGTACCGGCGGGGCGTACGGGTAGGGCGAGGGCGCGCCCCATCCGCCCGCGGGCGGGTACGGCTGCCCGCCGTACCCGGGCTGCGGGGGTACGGGCGGGGCTGCGTGTCCCGGGTAAGGCGGCTGCGGCTGCGGCGGCCCGCCGTATGGATTCGGCTGCTGCCCGTACGGATTCTGCGGCGTCGACATGACCATGACGCTACGTCATTGTCGCCGGCCCGGTTTCCCCACCAGGCACCGCACCCGCGCCATTCGGCCACCTCGCGCAAGGCCGCGTCGTCGCTGCTCCGTTCACTTCGCGTGCCCCGCAACCGAATTGCCGTGTCGGTCGGCACTCTGCGGCGGGGGAGCGGCACTCACCCGGGCTCGGCAGCGGAATTGATTCAATGATGAACAGGCGATCCATCTCACATCGTGCTCACGATCCTGGCCGGCGACGCACGAGCCCGTACGGTCACCTCCGACCCGCCTGGGCAGGCGTCCGAGCAGGGAACTCGCATGCGTCGGAGACTGCTTCGGTGTTCTGTCGGCCTTCATGGTGAGCGGATGTACCGGGAATTGGGGCCTGGAATCCCTCGCTGACGGCATTCGAACGGAATCGCCGCTGACGAGCGGGAAGTCGTAGCCGCTGGGAATGGCCTGCACGGGAAGGGAAGGGCCGAACTGTCGGTTCACATCGAAGGCGAACCGGTTGTCCGGAGTTTCGAGTGTGACGGCACCGCGGTTCATCAGCGGATCACGAAGGCGCCGAGCAGACTGAAGGGCGATGTCGGCGGCGCACCGGGATCCTCCGGGACGGTCGCCCGGCGTATCGGCGGGACCGGCATGTGAGCGAGCAGCACCGCACGGACCGACGGCCGCCGTCCCGTCCCCCGACAGGGGGTGGGACGGCGGCCGTTCACCGTTGGACGCCCCTGGGCCGCGGGCACGCCACGGCCGGGCGCGTCAGCCCTTGCTGACAGCCGTGAGGATCTCCGGCAGTCGCCGCGCCGTCTGCGGTGCCGCCACACGGACGCCCGCCCAGGTGATGAGCGCCCCGTACACGGCGCCCACCGGCAGTACCGTCCACTGGGGCTCGTCGCCGGAGCCGGCGGAGGCGTTCAGCCAGATCGTGAGGACGATCAGCGGCGCGCACAGCAGCGCCGCCATGACCACTCCACCGAAGATGGAGAGCCACGCCAGCCCGCCCTGGCCCGGGGCCACGTTCTTGTAGGCGCTGTCCTGCGGGATCGAGTACGGGAAACGGGCCGAGGACAGTGCGCCCGTCGCCAGCATCGCGCCGAGCAGGGCGAAGGACAGGCCGAGCGCCTCCGGCAGGTCGTGCCACTCCCCGAGCGCCACCGCCGTGAGCACCACGACGAGCACCGTGTACGGGAGGGTGACGACGAGCAGCGCCAGCGTCCGGGCGCGCAGCTCCTCGTACGCGTCGCGCGTGGAGGAGATGGTCAGCGCCACCATCCAGAACGCCGAGGTGTCCTGGCCGAACTGGTTGTACATCATGATGCCGAGCATCCACGCGGCGAAGCACGCGAAGTAGATCGAGCCGGTGCCCTGAAGGGCGTTGAAGATGGGCACGATCAGACCGATGGCCAGCGACGACACCCAGGCGCCCTTGGTCTTCGGGTCACGCCAGATGTACTTGAGGCTGCGCTGCATCACCGTGCCGGTGCGGCCCTCGGGCAGCAGCCGGTGCAGACCGGACGTGGAGCCCTTGCGGGTCGGCTCGGAGGCCGCGGCCAGCGTGGAGCCGTCCGGGGCGGTCATCAGCTTCGTCAGGCTGTGCCGCCACGTCCGCAGCAGCAGGACGAGCGCCACCCCGGACAGGGCGAGCTGGGCGAGTGCCTGGCCGTACGCGCCGTCGCTCGCGGAGTCCACCGCGCCGATCGCGGACGCCGGCGGCACCCACCGTACGATCGCCGCCGCCGGGTCCAGCGCCGCGAGGCCGCCCGCGTCACCGAGACGCTGCACGCCGAAGTTCACGAACTGGATGCCCACCGCGATCAACAGGCCGCTGAGGACCGCCAGGTCGCGTCCCTTGCGGGAGGTGAGCAGCCGGATGTTCGCCGCCGCGACCGTGCGGGCCAGCGCCAGGCAGACCAGCAGGGCGAGCGGGACGGCGACGAGGGACACCAGTGCCGCGAGAACGCCGTGGGACAGCGCGAACGCCGAACCCACGACCATGCAGAGCGTGAACAGCGGGCCGATGCCCATCAGGGACGCGACGAGCAGCGCGGTCACCAGCGGCCCCGGGCGGAGCGGCAGCATCACCAGGCGCGTCGGGTCCAGCGTCTCGTCGCCGCTCGGGAAGAACAGCGGCAGCACCGCCCAGCCGAGCGCCAGCAGGCCCGTCAGCAGGACGACGAGCGACATGGCGTGATCGTTGCCGCGCAGCATGATCAGGCCCAGCAACTGGACGGCGGCGAGCAGCAGCACGAGGACCATCGAGACGACGAACGCGGTCCTGCGTCCCGACGACTGGCGCAGTCCGTTGCGCAGCAGCGACAGCTTCAGGCGTACGAAGACGGAGGTCAGGGACGCCGTACTCACCGCGCACCGCCGCCGAGCCAGTCCAGCGACTCGCCGTTGTCCCTGCCCTGCGCACCGACCAGTTCGAGGAAGGCGGCCTGCAAGGACGGAGCGTCCCCGCGCACCTCGGCCAGCGGGCCCTGCGCGCGGATCGAGCCGGCGGCCATGACGGCCACCCAGTCGCACAGCGACTCGACCAGCTCCATCACATGGCTGGAGAAGACGACGGTGGCACCGGAGGCGGTGTACCGCTCGAGCACCCCGCGGATGGTCTGCGCGGACACCGGGTCGACCCCCTCGAACGGCTCGTCGAGGAAGAGCACTTCGGGGTTGTGCAGCAGCGCCGCCGCCAGGCCGATCTTCTTGCGCATGCCGGTGGAGTAGTCGACGATCAGTTTGTGCTGGGCGCCCGCCAGGTCCAGCACGTCCAGCAGCTGGCCCGCGCGCTTGTCGACCTCGTCGCCCGGCAGGCCGCGCAACCGGCCGTTGTAGGCGAGCAGTTCGCGCCCGGACAGCCGCTCGAACAGCCGCAGGCCCTCCGGCAGGACGCCGATGCGCGACTTGACCTCGACCGGGTCGCGCCAGACGTCGTGGCCGGCGACCCGGACCCTGCCCTGGTCCGGGCGGAGCAGGCCGGTGACCATCGACAGGGTCGTGGTCTTGCCCGCGCCGTTCGGCCCGACCAGGCCGATGAAGCTGCCGGCCGGCAGGGTCAGATCGATCCCCGCGACGGCGATCTGCTCGCCGAACCGCTTCCACAGACCTTCGACGTGCACGGCGGGAGGTGCCGTCCGCACCTCGCCCGCCCCCTCAACTGCCTGGTCCGGCATGTTTTCCGCGCCTTTCGGAGTCCCCGTAGGTGCCTTGCGGCACAGGTGTACGGGTCCACCCTACGGACGGCCGGACGCGCGGCGGATGCCCTTTCCCCGGCGCACCCGCCGTCCCTGGCGCGTTCGCCGGCTCTGGGCGTCCCGGCCGTCTTCGGAGCGCGTGCGCCGCCCCGGCGTCCCGGCCGCCGCGGGGCGTTCGCGGTTCCCCGGCGTCCCGGCTACCCCTGGCGCACCCGCGCCGACGCCGCTTCCCTGGCGCAGGCGTACGCGAGCGGGCTGATGAGCTCCTCGGCGTCCGGGAGCCAGCGGTTGGCCGGGGTGGGGCGGCGGGCCCACTGGACCGCGCCGTGTCCGCCGATACGGGTGGGCGGGGCCGCGACGTAGTGGCCCTCGCCACGGGTGACCAGGTCGAGGGAGCTGGGGACCCAGCCCAGGTTCCTGATCAGCTCGGGGGCCTTGAGCGCCGCGCCCGGCAGCACGAAGAACAGCATCCGGCGGTCGGGGGTGCAGGTAACGGGGCCGAGGGGAAGATCCATCCGCTCCATGCGCGCGAGCGCCAGGAAGCCGGCCGACTCGGAGACCTCGAGGGCGTCGAAGGTGCGGCCGGTGGGCAGCAGGATCGAGGCCGTCGGCTGTTTGGTCCACATGCGGCGCGCGGCGGTGGCGCTGCCGGTCGCCTGGTTCGCCCAGTCCGGGCGGCCGGCGTGGGCGCCGGGGAGCGGGCAGCGCAGTTCGCCGCACGAACAGCGTTGCCCCCCTTCGACGGCCTCCAGCCAGGTGCCGGGGAACACGTCCCAGTGCCTCTCTTCCGCGTACCGCACAGCGCTGTCCAGCAGTTGCGCGCCTCGCTGCTGGGGGATCCGGGCGGCTTCCGTGACTGCCATGGTCTCTTCCACGTCACACTCAACTACCGCCGCAACGGCGGGTTACGGGGCGTGATGCGGTGGGCGGTGGAGCATCGATCCTGCACGTGGGGCGCACGGGTGCACTACCGGGGGCGCGCACGGGCCGGGTGCCCTACGGGCGGGTAGGAGTGCGGGGCGCGTACGGCGGCCGGTGGCGGCCGGGCCGCGGCACGGCAAAAGCGAACCAACCCGACCAACCCTGCATTCTCCGTATATCAGCCGGGCATTGATCAACTCATTGATCAACATCAGGGGGTAGTTCATGGCAGCCAGGCCTCTCCTCGTCCGTCAGCCGAACGAACGGCTGCAGGCGCTCATCCAGGAAGCCGGATGCTCGAACGCCGGGCTGGCCCGGCGTGTCAACATGGTCGGCGCCGAGCGGGGCCTCGACCTGCGCTACGACAAGACGTCCGTCGCCCGGTGGCTGCGCGGCCAGCAGCCGCGCGGCCGGGCGCCGGGCATCATCGCGGAGGCGCTCGGCCGCAAGCTCGGCCGCACGGTCACGATCGACGAGATCGGCATGGCCAACGGCAAGAACCTCGCCACGGGCGTCGGCCTGCAGTTCGCGCCGACGGTGGTCGGGGCGATCGAGCAGGTCTGTGAACTGTGGCGGAGCGACGTGGGCCGCCGGGACTTCCTGTCGGGCTCGGCGGTCGCCGCGTCCGCGCTCGTGGAGCCGAGCCGCGACTGGCTGATCACCGGGGCGGACACCCAGGTGGCCCGCACCGCCGGGGCGCGGGTCGGGCAGCCGGACGTCGACGCGGTCCGGGCGATGACGGCCGCGCTGACGGAGATGGACCACCGCTTCGGCAGCGGCCATGTGCGGCCGGTCGTCGTGCACTATCTGAACAGCGTGGTCTCCGGGATGCTGTCCGGCTCCTACCGGGAGGCGGTCGGCCGGGACCTGTTCGCCGCCGCGGCGCGGCTGACGGAGCTCGCCGGCTACATGGCCGTGGACACCGGTCAGCCGGGGCTCGCCCAGCGGTACTACATCCAGGCCCTGCGCCTGGCGCAGGCCGCCGGTGACCGGGCGTACGGCGGCTATGTGCTCGCCGCCTCGATGAGCCACCTGGCGGCCGAGCTGGGCAACCCGCGTGAGATCGCCCAGCTCGCGCGTGCGGCGCAAGAGGGGGCGCGGGGGCGGGTCACGCCGCGGGTGCAGGCCATGTTCCACGCGGCGGAAGCACGCGGGCACGCCCTCCTCGGGGACGCCCGCACGTGCCACGAGGCGGCCGGCCGGGCGCTCGCCGCGCTGGAGCGGACCGAGCCGGACACGGGCGACGACCCGGACTGGATCGCCCACTTCGACGGCGCGTACCTGGCGGACGAACTGGCGCACTGCTACCGCGACCTCGGCGAGGCGCGGACCGCGGCGCGGTACGCGTCGCAGGCACTGGAGGGCCACCCCGAGTCGCGGGCCCGCCGCCGGGCGATCGGCCTGGTCCTGCTGGCCTCGGCGCAGGTGCAGCAGCGCGAGGTGGAACAGGCCTGCTACACGGGCACGCGGGCGGTGGAGCTGCTGGACACGCTGCGCTCCAGCAGGGGCGCGGAGTATCTGGACGACCTCCAGTCGAGGCTGGAGCCGTACGCGGAGGAGCCGTCGGTGAGGGAGTTCGCCACCCGGCTGGAACTGCGCGCCGCGGCCTGAGGCGGAGCGGGGTGCGGGAGGCCCCTGTGGCGGGTGTGACACAAGGGCTTACTGCCGCGCGTGGAAGGCGAGTTGTGTCCGCATCTTGTCACCGCACCGGCACGTGTGTGCGGACCACTCCGGGCACCCGGTAGCGTGAGCCGACGATCGCAGTAGGTCCACACGTAGGAGTCCCGGTGACGCACAGCGGACAGGGTGACGAGCAGCGGCTACCCGCCGCGCGGCCCGCGCACGAAGGCGTCGTGCTGCCCGCCGACGGCAGTGAGCCCCTCATACCGGGCGCGGCAGGCGCGCAGACGACTCCGGCGGGTGGGCAGCCGTGGGGCGAGCCGTGGGGCCCGCAGCAGTCGGCGCCCGCGCCCGCGCCGGGAGCCGCGTACGGATACCCGGGCCCGCCGCCCGGCGGCGACGCGTCCCAGGGGTACGGCTACCCGGCCCCCGCACAGCCCGCCGGCTACGGCTACCCGGCCGCCCCGCCGCAGCCGGGCGGCTACGGCTACCCCGGCGGTCCCGCGCAGGGCGCCCCGCAGGGTTACCCCGGCGCCCCCGCCCAGCAGGGCGGCTACGGAGCGCCCGCTCAGCAGGGCGGCTACGGGACCCCTGGTACCGCACCGCAGCAGACGAACGCGCACCACGGGCCGGGCGCCCACGCCGCCCCGCCGGCCGGCCCGGCGCCCACCGGGCACGACCCGTACGCGGCGCAGGGCGGGCACCCCGGGCAGGCGCCGTACGGCGCGCAGGTCCCCGCGGTGCCGCAGCCGGGTGTGCACCGGCAGCCGCTCCCGCCGCAGGACGCCCCGGCGCAGTCCTCCGCCCCTCAGGGACCGGACGCCTACGGCGCGTACCCCGAGGCACCTCGAGGCGCCGGCCAGGCCGGGTTCGGCGGACCCGGCGCCCCCGCCGCCCAGGCCGGGTTCGGCGCCCCCGCTCCGCAGCCCTACCAGGCGCCCCAGGGCCCGGGCCCGCAGGCGCCGGCCCCCCACGATCCGTACGGGCAGGGGAGTTCGCCGCAGGCGGCCGGGCCGGACGCCCCGGGCGGCTTCCCGCAGGCGGCTCCGGCGCACGCCGCCGGGGGCGACTCGGACGCCACTCAGTACATCGCGCCCGTCGCGCCCGGCGCCCTGCCGCCCGAGATGCCCGCGGAGTCGACCACGTTCCTCGGCACGGGGCCCCTGGCCTCCGGCGCCGCGCAGGGCGGCACTGCGCAGGGGGCCGGCCAGGTCTCCGATTCCGACGCCACCCAGTACATCGCCCCGGTGCCCGGCGGGGCCGCGCCGCCCGCTCCCGCCGGCGCGCCGTTCGGCATCCGCCCCGGCGCCCCCGGGGACCGGCAGCCGCCCGCCGAGTTCGACAGCCTCTTCCGTTCGGAGGGGCAGGCTCCTGAAACGGCCGACGCCACCCAGCAGATGCCCCGTTTCGAGCAGCCGCCCGGCCACGGTCATCCGCAGGCCCGCCGGCCGGCGCCCCGGCACGAGCCGTACCACGACCCGGAGCCCGAGCCGCGCCGCCGGTCCCTGGCGCCGGTGGTCGCCGCGCTCGTCGTCGGCTGCGCCGTCCTCGGACTCGGCGTCGGCGCCGTGATGTTCAGCGGCGGGGACGAGCCGAAGGACCCGGGCCCGGACAAGAACGTCGCGGCCGACGCCCCGGCGCCCAGCGAAGCGAGCCCCACCACGCAGGCCGCCGACCCCGCGGAGCCGCAGGCCAAGGAGCTCGACAAGCTCCTCGCGGACAGCAACAACAGCCGTGACGCGGTCATCCGTTCCGTGGAGAACATCAAGGTCTGCAAGAACCTGGACCAGGCCACAGCCGACCTGAAGGGCGCGGCGCAGCAGCGCCGCAGCCTGGTGACGCGGCTGGGCACCCTGTCCGTCGACAAGCTGCCGCGCAACGCGGAGCTGACCGCCTCGCTGACCAAGGCGTGGCAGGCGTCGGCCTCCGCCGACGACCACTACGCGGCCTGGGCGCAGCAGGTCAAGGGCAAGAAGGGCTGCAAGGACGGCAAGGCCCGGGTGACCAGCAGGACCGCCCAGGGCAACGCGGCGAGCGGAGAGGCGACGAAGGCGAAGAACGAGGCCTCGACGCTGTGGAACTCGATCGCCCGCACCTACGGCCTGACCGAGCGCCGCAGCAGCCAGCTCTGACGGCAAGGCCCCCGGCCGGATCCCGTGGTCAGAGCGGCCCGGGGGCCTCGGCCGGGTGGGCCGGAACTTCGTCGGGGACGTCCTACGAGGCGTCCATCAGGGTCCGGCCCACGTCCACGAAGTCCTTCCGCTGCGTCACCAGCCGTCCTTCGCTCACCACTTGGAACGTCACGCTGCTGTTGACGATCCGCGGGTAGCGGGAAGCGCCGAGCATGTCCTCGTAGCTCCAGCGCAGGGCCGGTGTCAGGCCGTCGGTCGAGACCTCCACACCCTGGTCGAGGGCGTGGGAGATCTTGCCGGGGGTGATCCGGTCGCTGTCGATCGAGCTGACGACCTTGTTCAGGACGTTGTACGCGATCCAGGTGGTCTGCACGCCCGCGTCGGCCGGGTCGATCCTGTTGTCGCCGAACGCGTGGGTCCTGACGACGTCGCGCATCCGGTCCCAGCGGGCGTCGCTCGCGTCGGGGTACCAGCCGGTGATGTAGGCGCCCTCGTAAGGGCCGTTGCGGCCGCCGGTGCGGTCGATGAGGGGCTGGCCGACGCTGCCCATCACGGACGAGATCCTGACCTGCCGTCCGTCCTCGGGCAGCCGCCGGTAGGAGTCGAAGAAGGTTTCCGTGCGTTCGCCGAGGGCGGCCGTGACGCAGCCGGGCCGCTCGCCGTCGGACGCGGTCCAGACCGGCTCCGCCGCCTGCCTGCGCGCCCGCCGCGCCTCGTCGGAGTAGTCGGTGGCGTCGTCGGCGGCCAGGATGTCCGCCGACTCCCCGGCCTTGCCGCGGGCCAGGCCCGCGTTGAGCAGGTCGGGCAGGTCGTCACCGGCGAGGCTGTCCGGACGTACGAGCGCGACCTTGTCGCAGACGTCCGCGAGCTGCTGGCCGTTGCCGGCGAGCAGGGCGGCCTGTCCGCCGTTGACAGGGTAGGACAGATAACTGGTGAACTCCTCGTCGGAGACGCCGAATCCGCCGATGAAGGGGATGCCCGCGGCCTCCAGGGGAGCCATGAAGGCGTCGCCGTACTGGCTGTAGGAGCCGACCACCGCGGCCGCGCCCTCCTTGACGGCGCGCCGGGCGCAGGTGGCCGCGCCCTGGGGGGTGTTCTGCTCGTTGCAGGTGATGACACGCAGCTCATGGCCGTCGATGCCGCCCTGCGCCGCGGCCCAGCGGGCATAGGCCTTCGCCATGGCGGGCATGCCGGGCATATTGGTCGCTTTGGTGTCTTCCGGGGCGAAGGTCATGACGGTGACGGGCTCCCTGGAGCCCCCCGGATCTCCAGGGAGTACGCCACAGCCGACGATGAGCGACGCCCCGGTCGCCACCACCGCCGTACACGCGGCACGGACTGAGAAGGTCTTGGAGGGGCGAGGGGAGGAGGGACGACGCCTACCGGTCATGACTGTGCACGCTTCCGGTTCCAGGTAACGGCACAGTGAGCATGGCTCAACGAAGGGTGACGTCCAGGTGAATTGCAGGGGTGCGTCCGGGCTGCCGGAAAGGGAACGTACGATCGAAGGCGTGCAGCAAGGTTCGGTCAACCCTTCCCGTCGCGGCCGTCGCTCCTCCACCATGGGCGGCATGCCGCTCAACGACATGCCCTGGTGGCGCTGGCGCAGCAACGTGCGCTCGGCGCTGCACATGCTTTCCGACCCCGTCTTCCATCAGGAGTGCTGGCTGGCGGGGCGCGAGGGATACGGCGACGTCACCGACGCCGTCTACCGTCTGGTCGAGGACACGTGGCTCGACAACTGGTCCGCGGAGAAGTACGTCGGGACGATCTTCCGTGACTCCGGCGAGGCCGCGCTCGTCGACGTCGCCGTGCTGCGGGTGCTGCGGATCATGCACCAGGTCGGCGCCGACGCCCCGGTGTCCGCGTACATGGAGCACCACGGCTGGCCGGAGGCCGTGCGGGCGGCGCGTGACGCGCACGTCCGGATGGCCACCAGCGACGGGGAGGACCCCGACACCCCGCCGCGCTCCCTCGAGGTGCTGCGGATCATGACACGGTCCGCCTGACGGACGTGTTCCTGGCCGGGCGGCCGGATGTGGGAGGCTACAAGGATGACCGACCAGTACGTCCTGACGCTCTCCTGTCCTGACAAACAGGGCATCGTGCACGCCGTCTCGAGCTACCTGTTCATCACCGGCTGCAACATCGAGGACAGCCGGCAGTTCGGTGACCGGGACACTGGTCTGTTCTTCATGCGGGTGCACTTCTCCGCCGAGACCCCGGTGACGGTCGACAAGCTGCGCGCCAGCTTCGCCGCCGTCGGTGACGCCTTCCAGATGGACTGGCAGATCCATCTCGCCGACGAGCGGATGCGGATCGTGCTGATGGTCAGCAAGTTCGGGCACTGCCTGAACGACCTGCTGTTCCGTTCCCGTACCGGCGCCCTGCCCGTCGAGATCGCGGCCGTCGTCTCCAACCACACCGACTTCGCCGAGCTCGTCGCCTCCTACGACATCCCGTTCCATCACATTCCGGTCACCAAGGACAACAAGGCCGCCGCCGAGGCGCAGCTGCTGGACCTGGTGCACGCCGAGCAGGTGGAGCTCGTCGTCCTCGCCCGCTACATGCAGGTGCTCTCCGACGACCTCTGCAAGCAGCTCAGCGGCCGGATCATCAACATCCACCACTCCTTCCTGCCGAGCTTCAAGGGCGCCAAGCCCTACCACCAGGCGCACGCCCGCGGTGTGAAGCTCATCGGCGCGACCGCCCACTACGTGACGGCCGACCTCGACGAGGGCCCGATCATCGAGCAGGAGGTCGAACGCGTCGGCCACGAGGTCACTCCCGAGCAGCTGGTCGCGGTCGGCCGCGACGTGGAGTGCCAGGCGCTGGCCCGCGCGGTGAAGTGGCACGCGGAGCACCGCATCCTGCTCAACGGCCGCCGCACCGTCGTCTTCGCCTGACGGCCCCGCCGGGATCGCGCGCCCCGGCCCGCGCTTCCGGGGCCCACCGGTGCGCCGGCGCCCGGCCGTACGGGCCGCAGGTGTTCGGCGGCGGGCCCTACCCGGCGACGGCCGGGGTGCCGCACAGGTCGTCCAGGACGAACGCCTTCTCCTTGTCCTGCAGCAGACGCTCCGCCTCCAGCTGCTTCAGCAGCCGGTCCAGCAGCGCCGGGTCGTCCGGGCGGACGGCGAACTCCAGCACGGCCCGGTAGAAGGCGTCGCGCAAGGTCGGCGGCATCGCGTCCGAGGCGTCGAAACAGATCCGGCCCGCCGAGCGGAACAGCTCCTGGACGTCCTTGGTGGCCGACGGTCCCGTGGCGGCCGTCGTGCCGCCGGGGAAGAACGGCCGCTCGCCGGGCATGGCCTCGGCCGCCCAGCTGTCCCGGGCCTTCTTGGAGGTGAGCCGGTCGAGCAGGTCCCAGGCGGCCGCACTGCTCCTGAACACCGCGGCCATGTCGCCCGACACCTCGAAGGCGTTCTCGTCGTCCTCGTCCTCCTTCGCGGCCGGCGGCCTGTCCAGATGGTCTGCCGTCGGCCGGGGCCGCACGTCGTCGCCGTAGTGCCTGCGGATGAACGAGCCCTGGTGCTCATGGGTGCAGTCGCCGCGGTTCAGGAGTCCGTAGCGGTCGCCGCCGAGCTTCTCGAAGTCGTTCAGCCACCGGGCGTCGGGGGCGCGTCCGCCCGCGGTGAGTATCCGCGCCCACTCCTCCCAGACCGGACGGGTCTCCTCCCAGGGCTTCCTGCCCGTGGCCCATTCCTCGTACTCCGCCGAGCCCTCGCGCTGAAGCATCAGGTCCTCGATCCAGTCGGTGCCCGGCCAGCCGGAGGTGGCGCCCGAGCCGAGTCCCACGCACCACACGGGGGCGGAGTCCGCCGCCTCGTTCCTGCTCCACACCAGCGACTTGAGGTCCACCCGGATGGGAGCCCAGTACGCGCGGGTCCGCGCCTCCCCGGCCGCGTCCTCGACCGTGACGGCGGGCGCCCACGGAGTGACGGCGGCCCCGGCCACACGCTCCGGAAGCGGACGGAGATCACCCGCCCTGGCGTACTCGGCCAGCTCACCGGGGCTGTTGAGGATCGCCATGTCCGGCGGCGCGCCGGCCTGGAGCTGGGCGACGAGGGTCTCGCGCAGCGAGCGGGTGCCCTTGTAGACGTAGCGGTGCCCGGTCTGCTTCTCGATGCTCCGCAGCGCTTCGACGAACGGCTTCTCCTCGCCGTCGGCCCACGGGCCCAGCACGACCAGCGTGCGTTCCTCCGGCGGGCCGCCGCCGCACCCGGCCGTGGCCACGGCGAGCAGCACACCCGCCAGCAGCGTTCTCAGGCCCCTGCGTCTGCTCATGAGTTCCTCACGCGTCGGTGTACGTCCGTCGTGTGCGGGCCGCCGGGTACGGCCTGCCGTAGAGATAGAGCGTGACGCCGCAGGCGACCGCCCCGAGCCCCGCGGCCGGCACGGTGATCCCCGCCGTGAGCGACCAGCCGTCCGGGTCCGCCACGCTCATCCGCGTGTGGGCCGCGTCCGCCGCCCGCTCGATCGCCCGCGGGGCGCCCTCGTCCGCTTCCAGGTCCGCCAGCCCGGCGACCGCCGCGTGCACGTCCTGCTGGGCGCCGTGCTCCTGGGCCCCGCCGAACGCCAGCAGCAGCGGCGTCACCAGCACCGGCAGCGCGCCCGCCGCCAACTGGAGGCTGACCAGCCGCAGGCGGTCCCGCAGGAAGACCGCCGTGCCGACGGTCAGGAAGCCGAACAGCGCGGTCGTCAGCACGGCCGCTCCGGCGGCCGTCAGCGTCAGCGGGCTCCACGCGGCGAGGTCGCCGCTCTCCTGCCGCAGCAGGCTCTCCATCTCCTCGATCCGGTCCAGCACGGTCGTCGGGTCCTGGCCCTCCGCGGGGTCCGTGTCCGGGCTGCCGAGCAGGCCCGCCGCGTACTCGACACCGGCGGTGCGCAGCAGCTTGCTCGACCGGTTGCGGTCCGCCCAGGCGATCTTGTCGCCGTAGGCGACGACCAGCCCGGACACCACCCGCAGCTCCTGTTCCTGTCCCCGGCTCAGGGCACCGGTCTGGGCCACCCGGTTCAGGCTCTGCGACGCCTCCGTCAGCCGCGAACGGTACGTCTCGCCGAGCTCGACCCGACCGGCCTGCCGGGCCTCGAGCAACCGCAGCTCGGCCTGCTTCCCCGCCAGGACCAGGGACGTACGGGCCTGTGCCAGCCCTTCCAGCGCCGGCACCGACCGGTGCCTCAACCGGTCGGAGCGACCGTGCACATCGCTGTAGGCGGCGGCGCACAGCGCGAGAGCGACGAGCGCCAGGGCGGGCAGCACCAGCATCCGGCGCCGCAGGAACGCGGCCGTCGCCCGCCGTCCCCCGGGGCCCCGCCCGGTGGCCCGCGCCCACACCCCGGGCCCGAGCACCCGCCAGACCTTGACCCATGGGGCGGGCCCCGGTCCCGGCGGCCGCCGCACCGCTTCGACGGGGCGGCGCCACAGCGCGGCCACGCTCCGCCGTGCGGACGGCCGCACCTCTGTTCCGCCGGCCTTCTCCTCGGCGGCGTCCGCCGGCGGGCCGGTGTACGGACGCGTGGTCATGAACGGCCCCCGGGGGTCAGGCGGCGCAGCCAGGGGCCGCGGTCGTGGTGGCGGGCGTGGCGCAGGCCGAGCGGGCGGGTGCTGTACGCGTTGTCGAGGAGCGCCTCCGCCAGCGCGGCGCCCGCCGCGGTGTCCGTGTCCGGTACCTGCTTCGCCAGCCGGCGGTAGCTCGCCGACAACCGCTCGCGCAGCTCCCGTTCGGTCCGCGGGAGCGGGACGGACGCCGGCAGCGCGGCGCGCATCCGCTCGAGCACGCCGGCGCCCTGCGACCGCACCAGCTCGAGCAGTTGCTCGAGCAGCTCCGCCGTGAGCCGCTCCTGCGCCTGCGGGTCGGTGAGCCCCTCGTGGCCCGCGAGCCGGTGCAGGGCGGCGTGGGCGCGCACCGCGGAGGCGACCTGGGGCGTGCCGGCGTGGATGCGCACCATCGCCGTCCGCGCCGCCGTGCGGTGCCGCGAGTCGGGCGGGACGCCGTCGAGGGAGGCCAGCGCGCGGTCGGGGCTGTGCCGGGCGAGGTGGATGCGGGCGAGCCCGAACGCGGCCGCGCCGAGGGCGTGGTTGCGCCGCCACACCGCGTCGTAGAACAGCATGGCCTGCTGCTCGTGCGCCTCACGCGCCGCCGGGGCCTCGGGCGCGTCGGCCCGTTCCCCGGTCCGCCACTCGTCGGCGAGCTTCTCGTGGCAGTAGCCGAGGGCGAGCTTGGGCGCGTACTCGCCGGGGATCGCCGCGTACACGGTGTCGAAGCAGTTCAGCGCCCGGTGCAGCCGGCCGTGGGCCAGCTGGGCCAGACCCTGGTGCCAGTCCAGGCGCCAGTCGTAACGGGCGCGGTCCCCGAGCAGCCGCCCGGCCCTCTCCAGTTCCACCGCGGCGGTCACCAGTTCCTTGTCGCGGCCGTGACGGCGGACGCCTGCCAGCTCCAGATGGAGCCTGCAGCGCAGCAGATGCAGCTCCGGCGACGGCAGCCACTCGTCGCTGAGCTGGAGCAGACCGGCGGGGTCGTCGTAGGAGGTGCGCTGGAGCTCCTTCCAGTTGGGGTCCCGCACATCGGCCTTCGGCACGGGCAGGGCCACCGCGGCCTCCGCCGGCTCCGGCACATGGGCGCCGAGCCGGTCGGCCGTGCCGTCCGCCCGCCAGCGCTCCAGCGGCGGCGGTTTGCCCAGCCGGCCGTCCAGCGCGATCGCGGCCGAGTGGAACAGCGGGGACGGCTCGAACGTCTCCTCGTCCAGCCGCAGCGACCGCAGTTCGCGCAGCACACCCCGCAGCTGGACGGCCATCTCCTGCGCGGAGGCGTAACGCCGCCTCGGATCGGTGGCCGTGGCGCGCGAGAGGGCGCGCCGGAGCGATTCGGTGCCGAGGTCGGACGGCGGTGCCGGGTCCTTGGCGAGCAGTTCACCGAGGACGGCGCCGACGGTGTAGAGGTCGCCCGCGGTGGTCATCCCGCCGTCGGGCCCGCTCTCCGGCGGCCGGTGGCTGACCGGCCCCGGCGCGCCCGGCTCGCGTACGCCCGCGACGTCGATGAGTTTGATGCCGGTGCCGCAGTGCAGGACGTTGGTGAGCGACAGGTCGCCGTAGACCAGCTTCTCCTCCCCGTGGAGGTGGTCGAGGGCCTCCAGCACGAGCAGGCCGTACACGACGATGAACTCCCGTACCCGCGGCCCCGCGAACGGCTCGACGCTCCGGGCGATGCGGGAGCCGACCCAGGACAGCGACGCGCCGTCGGCGAACTCCATCACGATGAACTCGGCAGATGTCCGCTCGTGGCGCGCGTAGTTGACCACCCGGATGACCGAGGGGTGGTTGAGGCTGACGAGCCGCAGCCGCTCCTGGTGGGCCTGGAGCACGGCCGCCGGATCGCCGGGGTCGAGGATGCCCTTGAGGGCGACGGGACGGTTCTCCAGGAGAAGATCGCGCGCGAGGTACACCTTGCCGTGGCTGCCCTGCCCGATGGGCCCCACCACCTCGTACTGCTGGTGCAGCCGCTCGCCGCCCGCGAGGCGGTCCCCGGCCTGCTCGGTGACGAGCGCGTCCGGGTCGCGGACGGCCACGGCCGGCAGATCGGTCAGCCCGTCACCGGGCGGGCCGACGACGAACTCGCGGGGACCCGCCGGTCCGGTGAGCTCCTCCTCGGCCGTCTCCGCGTCGAGCAGCGCGGCCTCGATGTCGACGGCGCAGCGGAACAGGGCGTGCGGCTGTTCGGCGGAGCCGTTCAACGGGCCCGCCGGGCCGAGCTGTTCCAGCATCCGGCGCAGCCGTGGGGCCAGGGCGGCCGGCCGCCGGCCGGACAGCTGCCGCAGCCGCTGCTCGGTCTCCGCGAGCCGGCTCACCCGGGTGCCGAGCCGTTCCGTGCGGCGGGCGGCCCAGTCGGGGCCGAGGAGTTCGTCGCGCACCCGGGCGAGGAGCGGGGAGCGGGGGTCGCTGAAGACGAGCAGGAGCCGGCTCTGGCCGTGGGAGAGGAGCGCGGAGAGGAGCCGCAGCATCTCGTCGTCGGTGGAGGCCGACCGGTCGACGGACAGGAAGGCGGCGATCAGCGGCGGGCTCTCGGCCGCGATCCGTCCGAGCAGGTCCCCGTCCGCGCCGCCCGGCGGACCGTCCGTGGGGGGATCGAGACCGATACGGTCCGCCGCGTCCCTGGCCAGCCCGGCGACGGTGCGGTTCGTGGCGTCGACCGCGATGTCGATGCTGCCCGCCTGCGGCTCACCCGTCACCTGCGCCGGGCCCGTCGCACTGCCCCGGGCGGGCGGTGCCTCCGGAGGGCTCTGCTCACGGTCGGCGAGGGTGAGCACCGATCTGACCGTGTGCAGCACGTCGTGCTCGCCCTCGCCGGCGAACACGGGCTCCACCGGGTCGGTGTCCGGTGCGCCGTCGAGCCAGCGCGTCAGCCGACGGTGCAGCCCCGGCACGCGCCCGGAGGCGGTCCTGTCGTGGGCGACCGCGACATCGTGCGACACGGCCGGCTTGCCGGTGACCGTCAGGCCCAGCCGCTCCAGCGGCAGGTGCTTCAGCACCGTCTCGGTCGGGATCATGTACGCGTGGTCCCGGCGCACCCGCGCCTGCGGCGTGCCGAACTGGTGCGCCACGATGCCGATGACCCGCCGGGAACGGCTGTGCACGACGGCGCATCCGCTGTAACCGCGACGCACCACGTACGGCGCGTTCAGCGCGTCGAGCTGCACCCACTCCGGCGTGGGCGCGGGACCGCCGCGCCCCATCAGCCGGGCGTCCAGATGCTCCCCGCCGGGCAGGTCCTCCGGGTAACCGGTGAAGTGCACCATGTCGCCGCGCGCCGGGATCTGCCGGTGCAGTACGGCGTGCGGGACCGCCGGTTCCTGGTCCAGCTTGAGCAGCGCGAGATCGCCGCCGTACTGGCCCGTCGGCATGACCAGGTACTCCCTCAGCAGCCGGGCCCGCAGGGGCTCCGGGGTGTGTCCGGCCGGGGCGTGGGGTACGTCGACGTAGACCTCCTCCAGCGGGGTGCGGATGCCGGAGGAGTCAGGGCGCATCAGGACGACATGCGCGCAGGTGAGCACCAGGCCGCCGGGCAGCAGCACCCCGGCGCCGAGCGGCCGGCCCGCCCGATCCGGTCCGCGGAGCGGACGTACCCGCCAACTCTCTTCATGTATAGCGGAGTTGGATGTGCGAATCGGCTCGCTCATACTGCCCAACGATAACTACGGTAGAGGGGGGACGCGATGGCTGAGCGTGACGAAACCGCGGTCGTGGGGCTGGCGGAGGTCATCGGACAGGTGCGCGACGAGCTCGAGCGGGCCCAACGTGCCGGTGAGGGACGCGATCTGCGGTTCAGCGTGGAGAACGTGCAACTGGAGTTCGCGGTGCAGGTGCGCCGTGAGGGCAGCGGGCGGGCCGAGCTCCGGATCGGGGTGCTGACGGCCGGCGGCGGCGGCTCCGCGGCGCGCGACACCACGCACACCATCAAGGTGGAGCTGAAGCCGCACGGTCCGGACGGCGACCCGAACATCAGCGTCGGCGGTGAGTGACGCGGGCCGCCGTCCGCGCCGGTGAAGGGCCGGCCTCGGGGTGACGCGGACCGCCCCCCGGGGTCAGCCGGCCACCAGCGACTCGCCCACGCTGGTACGGGCGTAGAGCACCACGCGACCCGTGCGGTGCGCGCTGACCAGACCGGCCGCGCGCATCGCCGTCAGATGCTGTGAGACACCTCCCGCCGACAGGCCGGTGCGGCGGGCCAGGTCGGTCGTCGACGCCGGGGCCGCGAGCTCGGCCAGCAGCAGGGCCCTGCCGCGCCCCAGCACCCCCGCCAGGGCGTCGGAGAGCGGCTGCGCCCGCCCTTCCCACAAGGTGGCGGTGCCCCGGGGCGGGTAGCGCAGGGTGGGCTGCCAGTCCGGGCTGTCCACGTCGGAGAAGATCCGCGGCCCGGCGAACACGGAGGGCACCAGGAGCAGTCCGCGGCCGTCCAGGCGCCGTTCGCCGCGTACACAGCGGTGCATCACCTGCAAGGTGCCCGAGTCCCAGGTGAGCCGCGGATCGAGGTCGTCGAAGAGACGCCGGGCACCGCCTTCGGCGAGACGCTTGGCGCGGTAGAGGATGTCGCCCTCCACCACCGTGAGGATCCGCGGCCAGTACGGGGCCATCGCCACCTCCCAGTAGGCGGCGATCACGTCCGCGAGCCGCCCGAGACCGCGCTCCGGGTCCGCGCGCAGTGCGGCGACCCCCTCCCGCGCGGCGGGTGTCGTCGTACGGATCAGCTCGTGCGGCATGGAACGCAGCGCCGCCAACTCCACGTCCAGCGAGGGCTGCGGTGTCGTGGGCGGCGCCACCAGGAAGCCGGGGACGCCGGCCGGCGGCGGGCCGATCAGACAGGACAGCGGGGTGAGGTCCAGTTTCGCGGCCGCGAGAGCGGGCCGTACCCGCTCCGCCCACGGCCGGTGCACCCCCGGCCCGGTGTCCCTGAGCACCCGCACGCTCGCGACGACCTCCCACAGCGGGGACACGGCGAAACGCGTGCGGGCCACGTCCTCCGCGGAGAAGCCGATCTCCAGTGTCCCGCCCTCCGGGCGGCTCTCCAGCACCATTCGGCCGAGGCTAAATCATTGGAGCGGGACGCGGAGTCCGGGCAGCGTACGGACCATGCCCACCGACAGTCCCTGGCGGTCCCGTGACTTCCGCACGCTCTTCACCGCCACCGCCTTCAGCCAGCTCGGCACCAACATCGGCTACGTCGCCGTCCCCCTGATCGCCGTGTCCGCGCTCGACGCGAGCGCGGGCGAGGTCGGTCTGCTGGCGACGCTGAGCACGGTCGCGTTCCTCCTCATCGGCCTGCCGGCCGGTGCGTGGGTGGACCGGATGCGCCACCGCCGGGTGCTGATCACCGCGGATGTGGTCCGGGCCGGTCTGTTCGCCTCCGTGCCGGCCGCATGGGCGCTGGACGCCCTCACCCTGGAGCAGCTCTACGCGGTCGTCCTGCTGAACGGCTGCGCCACGGTCTTCTTCGACGTCGGCTCGCAGAGCATCCTGCCCCGGCTGGTCGGCCGCGAAGGTCTGGTACGGGCGAACGCGGCCGTGGTGAGCCTCCAGGCAGCGGGCAACGTCGCGGGCCGGGGCGCGGGCGGCGGGATCGTGCAGCTGTTCACCGCACCGGTGGCCGTGATCGGCGTCGGCGTCCTCTACCTGGCCTCGGCCGTCCGTCTCGCACTGCCGGCGGCGGGCCGCGGGCGCCGCTCCCGTCGTGGGGCGGACGGCGTCGTGCCGCCCGGGGCGGACGGCGGCCGCACGGCATCCGGCGGGGGACTGGCGGCGCAGATCGCGGAGGGCCTGCGGCACGTCCTGCGCAACGCCGAGCTCCGCGCGCTCGCCCTCACCGCGTCCCTCACCAACCTCGGCTCCCAGATCGTCAACACGCTGCTGCCGGTCCTCTTCACCCGTGAACTCGGCCTGTCCGCCGGGGCGCTCGGCCTCTACTGGGCGGCGGGCGGCGCCGGCATCCTCCTCGGCGCGCGCTGTGCCCACCCCGTGGCCCGGCGGCTCGGCCACGGCCGCACTCTCGGCGTCGCGGGACTGGTGATGGCGCCGACGGCGCTGCTCGTGCCGCTCATCGATCGCGGCCCCTGGCTGTGGGTCGCCGGGGCCGGATGGATGCTGGTGACGTTCAAGATCGGCGTTGACAACGTCCTCGGGGTGAGCCTGCGTCAACGGCTGACGCCGGACCCGCTGCTCGGCCGCATGAACGCCACCTTCCGCTTCATGCTCACGGGCGCGATCGCCGTCGGCTCGGCCGTGGCCGGCCTGATCGGCGAACTCGCGGGACTGCGCGTCGCGATGTGGGTGGGCGCGGGCTGTCTCACGCTCGCCTTCCTGCCGGTCTTCCTCTCCCCGGTGCGCCACCGACGGGAACTGCCGCAGCCGTGCGGCCCCGAGCGCCCGGCGGCCGGCCCGGCGAAGGAGCGGACCACCGGCGCCCGGAGCTTTCTTCCCGAAGGGTCCGAACGTGCCCCGCGCCGGCGGGGACCCGGAGCCGGAATCACATCGTCCGGTCCCGGGACACCGGTGCCACCAGGGGTTTCCCGCCGCACGCGGCCGGGCGAAGGGGCCGCGAAATGATCGCCGGTCCCGTACATCCTTCGCTCCGCCCCGCGCGTCTGTACCGGTGCCATCTTCCTTGCACAGCTGTCTCCACATCCCCCATGGGCGCGCGCCCCCGCGCAGCGCCGCCGGAGCGGCCGTGCGAGTGACACCCTTCGAGGGGGAACCTTGACTTCCACGGAATCCGGCCGCGCCGCGGCCGGTCCGCGCAGAAGCACCCGCGCCCGCGTCGCCGCCTGCACCGCACTCGCCCTCGCCGCCGGCATGCTGCTGGCGGCCCCGGCGGCACAGGCCGATGAGACCCCGGTGCAGGACCGCACGGCCGTACGTCCGAAGGCCGCCGCCCCGCTGCCGACCTTCGAGCTGCCGCGACCGGCAGGCCACGGCGCGTCCGTCGCCGAGGACGGCGCGCTGCCGGCCAAGCCGCGGAGCGACGTGGACGGCGACGGGCAGTCCGACATGCTCTCCCAGAACGTGGCCGGCCGGGTGCTCGTCGACCCCGTCAACGGCGAGCCCTACGAGTACGGCTTCGAGGACGGCGCCAACGCGTCGCCCGGCGTGTTCTACAAGGACGTCTTCTCCGCGGCCGGCCTCCGTGCGGACTCCACGGTCGTCTTTACGCTGACGCAGACCGGCCGTCTCTCGGCATACACCAACTACGGCACCTACGGGCAGGTGTTCTGGTCCGGCCAGGGCTGGCAGATCTACAACAAGGTTTTCTCGCCCGGTGACCTGAACGGTGACGGTGTCGGCGACGTGCTCGCCCGCACGTTCGCGGGAGAGCTGTACCTGTACCCGGGGACCACCAGCGACATCAGGCCGCTCGCGTCCCGGGTCCTCGTCGGTTCCGGCTGGGCCCAGTACGACCAGCTGGTCGGCATGAACGACGTCGACCACGACGGCATCGCCGACCTTTTCACCCGGAACACCGCCGGTGAGCTGTACTTCTACAGTGGCACCGGCGAAACCACGCGGCCCTTCGCGGCGCGGGTCAAGGCCGGTACCGGCTGGAACATGTTCAACACGCTGTTCAGTCTCGACGATGTCAACAACGACGGCAGCGCCGACCTCTTCGCCCGCACGTACAGTGGCGACCTCTACGACTATTCCTCCACCGGCACCGGCTCGTTCCTGCCGCGGGTGAAGTACGGCAGCAACTGGAACCCGGCCTTTCAGTTCGCCAACGCGGGCAACATCCCCGCTTGGGGCAAGGACGAACTCTTCGGACTCGACGGCAACGGCTCCCTCTTCTACTACTGGGACCTCAACAACGGGCGCTTCGTCCCCCGAGTGAAGATCGGCGACACCGGCGCCTGGAAGGGCGCACGACTCGTCCACGTCTCGTCGCTCGACGACAACGGTTATTCGGAGCTGCTGGAGGTCTACAACGGCACCCTCTACAACCTGAGCCACAAGTCGGACGAGACCCAGGTCATCGGAAGCGGCTGGGGCGTCTACAACACCCTCGTCGGCCCCGGGGACCTCTCGAGTGACGGCAAGGGCGACCTGATCGCCCGCGACGGCTCCGGCGTCCTCTACCTCTACCGGGGCAACGGCAACGGCACGGGCTTCGCCGCCAAGCAGCGGATCGGTTCCGGCTGGGGCCAGTTCAACGCCCTGCTCGGCGCCGGCGACATCTCCGGTGACGGCCGCGCGGACCTGGTCGCGCGCGCCAAGGACGGCAAGCTGTACCTGTACGAGGGCACGGGCGCGGCCGCCGCGCCGTTCAAGGCCAAGAGGCTCATCGGCTCCGGCTGGGGCGCGTACACCAAGCTCGCCGCACCGGGCGACATGACCGGCGACGGCCGCGCCGACATCGTCGCGCGCACCAGTGGCGGCACCCTGTACCGCTACGACTCCGACGGCAAGGGCAACTTCAAGCCCAAGGCGTCGATCGGCACCGGCTGGAACACCTACTCCGGCCTGTACTGACGCATGTCCCGGGGGCGCCCGCGCCGGCGTCCCCGGGTCCGTCCCGCTCGTGACCCGTGGCCGATCCGGCGGCGTGACCCTAGAGCCGGCTCAGGGCCGCCGCCGCGAACAGCACGTCCCGGATGGCCTCCCGGTCGCCGTCCTGGCCCGCGGCGGCCTCCTCCGGGGAGACGTGCCCGGCCACCAGCTTGCAGAACTCGACGCCGTCCAAGGCCACTTGGGCGACCGATTTGTCGGGCGAGCCGACCGCCGCCGGGGAGTCCAGGGCGATGTACCAGCTTCCCCCGCCGGAGCCCTCGACCTCCAGATGGAGCGACCGTCCGGGCGCGCCCGCCGCCACGAGATGTTGCGGTGGTCCCGCGAGCCCCGCACGCCTGCGCTCCGCGAGGGCCGCGGGCAGCAGCCGTGCGGCGAGGTCGATCATCCGGTTGAGGTGGGCGCCGCTCGGCGGCGCGTACGGGTAGTCCACCGCGTCGGCGATGTCGTCCGCGTGGATCCAGCACTCGAAGGCCCGGTCGAGCAGTGCGTCCCGCAGCGGCAGCGCGAAGGACCCGTACGAGACGGACAGTTCGGCGGCGGCGGGACCGGCGAACGACACGGTGCGGACGAGGTCGTGGCTCTGGTCGCGCCACGGTTCGCGGATCGTGCCGGTGGGCGGCAGGGCCGTGGTGTCCCAGAACGCCATGGTGCGGGCGGCCGGCAGCAGCGGCGCGTGCGGGCCCAGCGGGTCGTCGAGCCCCATCGCGCCGGCCACGATGCCGTCGACGGTCATCAGGTGCCCGATCACCCCGGCGACCGTCGTGCGGCGGCTCATCCGGCGTTCGCCCTCGAACCACTTGAGCCGCACCGGCGCGTGCCACTCGGAGTCCCCGATGTCCCGGAGCAGCGCGTCGAGCCTCGCGGTCTCCGCGTCGTACGGGTCGGCCCAGCCGGGCACGGGGATACGGGCGGGCCTGCGGCCCAGGCAGTTCTCCAGCACCCGGAAGCGCAGCAGCGGGTCGAGGTCCAGGTCGCGGTCGGTGTGCAGCAGCCCGACGGCGTCGCGCAGCGTGCGAGGGAGGGGCGGGGGTGCCCCCGGCCGTGGGGCCCGAACCGTCCGCCGTGCCGGGCGCGCCCTCGGGGGCCGGGTCCGAGGCGTCGGAGGCGTCGGCGGGGACGCCGGGAGCCGTCTCCGGGGGGACGGGCCGTGGTCCTGGCCGGTACGCCTCCGGACGGAGGTCGTCCGCCGCGGCGCGCGGGGACGGTATGCGCGGCACGCCCCGCACCTCCTCGCCGTCTCCGTCGCCGCCGCTGTCCCGGGGCCCGCTCACAGCGCCCGTCCGTACCCGGGCGGTGACGAGCCCTCGAGCGAGCGGGTGTGTGCCGTCGCCAGCAGTTGCAGGCCCAGCCTCAGCCGCCGCCGGGCCTCGTCCTCCGTGACGCCGAGGTCGGCGGCGGTCTGGCGGTAGTCCCTGCGCTGGAAGTACGCCAGCTCCAGCGCGGCGCGCAGCGGGGCGGGCATGGACGTCACGATGTAGTCGGCCCTGGCCGCGACGGCGGCCCTGCGCACCTTCTGCTCCAGTTCCTCCGTCGTGCCCCCGCCGCCCTTCGCGAGCGCCGCCGCCTCGGTCTGCCGCAGCCGGTGCACGGCCTGGCTGTTGGTGAGCCGCGCCACCCAGGACCGCATGGAGCCCTGCTTGGGGTCGTAGGCGTCCGGATTTTCCCATATGTACCCGAAGACTTCCCGGGTGACCTGGTCGGCGGCCTCCTCGTCCTCGAGGACGCGATGGGCCTGGCTGTGCACGAGCGCGGCGAACCTGTCGTACAGCTCGCCGAGCGCCGCGGCCTCGCCGCGGGCCAGCCGCTGTTGCATCCTGCGGTCCCAGCGCGGTGGTGCGTCCTTCGCCATACCGCCCCCAAGCTCTGCGCTCGCTCCGTGCCCGTTGCCTCTGCCCTCGTGACTGTTGCTCATTCGAATGTAGTGCGCCGGACGAAATACGCACGAGCCTTTGCGTCAAGTACGCCCCTGCCGCGGTCCGGGATGGTAGGGCCGGGGACGGGGAAGAACTGCCTGGGGGACGAGTGGAAACGCGCTCCGTGACGAATGTCGCGTTTCAGCGACGGGCAGTCGGGCAGCGGCAGTGGAAGGACAGCTTCCGGTCTTCTGTGACCGGCCTGAGGAGGGGTCCAAGACGTGGTGATGCTCAAGGTGGCCGAGTCCCGGCAGGGCTCGTGGACCGTGCTGCACGTACGCGGGGAGCTCGATCTCGTGTCCTCGCCGGTCGTGCGCCAGCGCGTCCACGACGCCGTCGCCGCCGGTCACCACGACGTCGTGCTCGACCTCTCCGAGGTGTTCTTCTGTGATTCCAGCGGTGTCGGCGTGCTGATCGCCGCACGGCGGCTGATGCGTTCGTGCCGGGGCAGACTCCGGCTGATCCTGCCGGCCCGCGGCGCGGAGGACGGATCCCACGTCAACAGAGTGCTGGGAGCCCTCGGTGTGCGCCGCCTCTTCGAGGTCTACGCGGACACCGGCTCGGCGACGGACGACGGGGCGCAGCCGCTGACCGCGTGACGCAGGCCACCGTCGCGGAGCTCACCCGAACCGGCGTAGGCCGCAAGCCCGTACGCGCGCCCCGTGCCCCGTGCGCGCGCCCCTGTACGCCCCATCGCACTCCCGTCACCTGCGCTTTGCCACGGTGTTGCCGCCGCGCAATTGCCCGGGTGCGTACACACCTCCGCCTCCGGGGCTCTACGCTCCCCGCATGGACAGCGCAGAGTACGAGCGGAAGATCGCTTCCCGCTTCGCCGCTTTCGATCAGGACGGCAACGGCTACATCGACCGCGAGGACTTCAGTTCGGCCGCGGCCAAGCTGCTCGCCGAGTTCTCCGTGACCGCCCGGTCCGACAAGGGGCAGGACCTTTACAGCGGTGCGGAGGCGTTCTGGCAGGGCATGGCCGGGATCGCCGACGTGGACGGCGACCAGCGGGTGACCCGCCAGGAGTTCGTGACGAGCGCGGTCAAGAGACTGCGCGACAACCCGAAACGCTTCGGCGAGATCGCCCGTCCCTTCGTGCACGCCGTGATGAGGGTCGCCGACGAGGACGGCCGGGGAGTCACCCCGGCGGCCGTGGAACGCGTGCTCGGCGCGCTCGGCGTCGACGCGGGCATCGCGGCGGCGGCGGGAGCGGCGCTGGACACGGACGGGGACGGCCGGATCGGCGAGGACGACGTGCTGACGGCGTTCGCGGCGTACTACGTCACCCCCGAGCCCAACTGACCCGGCGGCGGCCGCCGCGCGATCCCTTTGCGGCGGCCCCGCGCCGCACGGCGTCCCGGGACGGCGGACCGGACCGGGCCGGCACCCCTTGCCCGGTCCCAAAGCTCATCATGCGTACGTTTCACGCAGTTTGTACTTGAGTACCTTCCGCAGGGCCTCGTTGCGCGGAAGCGTGTCCACCACCTCCAGTTGTTCCGGGAGTTTGTGGGGCGCGAGGCCCGTGCCGCGGAGGAAGGCGGTGATGTCCGCCAGTGTGGGATCCGTCACGCCCGGCGCCCGCTCCACGACCGCGCACACCCGTTCGCCGCGCGCCTCGTCCGGCAGGCCGACGACGGCCACGTCGCCGACCGCGGGGTGGCCGTGCAGCAGGTCCTCGATCTCCTTGGCCGAGATGTTCTCGCCCTTGCGGATGATGACGTCCTTGGCCCGCCCCGTGAGCACGAGGTGCCCGCTGCCGGTGAGCCGGCCGAGGTCGCCGGTGATCAGGAAGCCGTCCGCGTCGAAGGCCGCGGCCGTCGCCGCGGGGTCCAGGTAGCCCTGGCAGACGGCCTCGCCGCGCAGCCTGACCTCGCCGTCGACGATCCGTATCTCCATTCCGGCGGGCGGTCGGCCCTCGGTCCGCACGAGGTCGTCCTCGCTGTCGTCCGGCGAACCCATGGTGATCATCGGGACCTCGGTCATGCCGTAGCCGTGGGTGAGCACGCAGTCCATCTCGCGGACCACGGCGCGGTGCAGTTCCGGCGGCTTGGGCGCGCCGCCGCCGGCCAGCAGCCGCAGGGTGGGGATCAGCTTCCTGCCGGGCCGCTTGCGCTGTTCGGCGAGGAACATCGCGTAGAACGCGGTGGAGCCGCCGGCGATCGTGACGCCGTGCCTGCGGTACTCCTCCAGCGCCTCGGGCAGCGCGAACTTCTCGAAGAGCACCGCGGGGAACCCGTACAGCAGGAGCATCACCAGGTAGTCCGGTCCGCCGATGTGCGCGAACGGGAAGGCGATCGAGCCGATGTCGTCCTCGGACAGGCGCAGCGCGTGCGCCAGGCACGAGCCGCCCGCGATCAGCGAACGGTCTGTGTGCAGCACTCCCTTGGGGTCGGAGGTGGTGCCGGAGGTCCAGTAGATCCAGCGCACGTCCGTACCGGAGGCGGGGGGCGCGGGCAGGGCGGACGGATCGCCGTCGGGCAGCGACGCGTACGCCTCGAAGACGCCACGGGCGCCTGCCCGCCGCGCCATGGCGGTGTGGTCGAAGCCGCGCCACTCGCCCGGCACGGCGAAGTACGCGGCGCGTGACTCGCGGAGCGCGAAACCGACCTCCCGGTCCCGGTAGAAGGGGATGACGGGCGACTGGACGGCGCCGAGGCGGGCGAGCGCCACGGTCAGCAGCACCGTCTCGATCCGGGTGGGCAGCTGCCAGGCCACGACCGTGCCGGGGCGTACGCCCTTCGCGTACAGCCCGGCGGCGGTCCGTTCCGCGCGGGTGCGCAGTTCGCCGAAGGTGAGGACGCGCTCGTCCTGGAGCAGGACGGGCCGGTGAGGGGTGAGGGCGGCCCGGCGCTCGACGAGTTCCCAGAGGGTGCGGGCCGAACCCAGTGCGTGCGCGGTCTCTTCCATGCCCGGACACCTCCGCGGAAGCGGTCTCTGACGATGCGTCAGATCGTAGGGTCGACCGCCTTGTCGGTCCAGGGGTGCGGGGCTAGCCTGAGCGACGGAACTGACGCACCGTCAGGAGCGGAGGAAGGTCCCGATGGAACAGGAACTGCCCCGGATCGTCAGCGTCGACGACCATGTCATCGAACCGGCGCACCTCTTCGAGACCTGGCTCCCCGCCAAGTACCGCGAGCGCGGGCCCAAGCCGCTGACCGCCGGGATCGGCGAGCTGGCCTACGTCGGCGGCAAGTACCGGATCACGATGGACCCGGAAGGCCCGCCCACCGACTGGTGGATCTACGAGGACCTCAAGTTCCCGTACAAGCGCAACATCGCCGCCGTCGGATTCGACCGCGACGAGATGACCCTCGAGGGCATCACCCGGGCCGAGATGAGGCCCGGCTGCTGGGATCCCGCGGAGCGCCTCAAGGACATGGACCTGAACCACGTCGAGGCGTCACTCTGCTTCCCCACCTTCCCCCGCTTCTGCGGCCAGACCTTCGCGGAGGCCCACGACAAGGAGGTCGCGCTCGCCTGCGTCCGCGCCTACAACGACTGGATGGTCGAGGAGTGGTGCGGCGACAGCGGCGGCCGGCTCGTCCCGCTGTGCATCGTCCCGCTGTGGGACATCGGGCTGGCCGTCGCCGAGATCCGCAGGAACGCGGCGCGCGGCGTACGCGCCGTCACCTTCTCCGAGATCCCCACATACCTCGGGCTGCCGTCGATCCACTCCGGCTACTGGGACCCGTTCTTCGCCGTCTGCCAGGACACCGGCACCGTCGTCAACATGCACATCGGCTCGTCGTCCCAGATGCCCGCCGCCTCGCCGGACGCGCCGCCCGCCGTGCAGGCCGCGCTCTCCTTCAACAACGCCATGGCCTCGATGACCGACTTCCTCTTCAGCGGCGTCCTGGTGCGCTTCCCGCGGCTCAAGCTCGCCTACAGCGAAGGGCAGATGGGATGGATCCCCTACGCCCTGGAACGCGCCGACGACGTGTGGGAGGAGCACCGGGCCTGGGGCGGGGTGCGCGACCTGGTCCCCGAACCGCCCTCCACGTACTACTACCGGCAGATCTTCTGCTGCTTCTTCCGGGACAAGCACGGCGTCGCCTCCCTCGACGCCGTCGGCCGCGACAACGCCACCTTCGAGACCGACTACCCGCACGTCGACTCGACCTTCCCGCACACCAAGCAGGTCGCCCTCGACCATGTGAAGGACCTGGACGACGAGACCGTGTACAAGCTGATGCGCGGCAACGCCATCCGCATGCTCGGCCTGGACCTGGACACGTAGTGGACCTGGCGTACACCGCCGCTGAGGAGGAGTTCCGGGCCCGGCTGCGCGACTGGCTGGCGGGCACACTGCCCACGCTGCCCCCACCGCCGCCGGCCGGCGACTGGCCGGCGCGGCGCGCCCACGACAGCGCCTGGCAGCGCAGGCTGTACGACGCGGGCTACGGGAACGTGCACCTGGACGCCTCCCCGACCCTCCGGCTGATCTTCCTCGAGGAGACGGAGAAGGCCGGGGCGCCCTACGTCGGCGCCAACTTCGTCGGCCTGCTGCACGCCGGGCCGACCATCGCCGCGGAGGGCACGCCCGAACAGCGGGAACGCTGGCTGGGGCCGATCCTGCGCGGCGAGGAGATCTGGTGCCAGGGCTTCAGCGAACCGGACGCCGGGAGCGACCTCGCCTCCCTGCGGACCAAGGCGGTTCGCGACGGCGACGCCTACGTCGTCACCGGTCAGAAGATCTGGACCTCGCACGCCGAGGTGGCCGACTGGTGCGAACTGCTCGTACGCACCGACCCTGGCGCCCCCCGCCACCGCGGCATCACCTGGCTCGCGATGCGGATGGACGCGCCCGGCGTCACCGTACGGCCGCTGCGCACGCTGGCCGGGTCCACCGAGTTCGCCGAGGTGTTCCTCGACGAGGTCCGTGTGCCGGCCGCCGACCGCGTGGGCGAGGAGAACGACGGCTGGCGCGTCACCATGGTCACGCTGTCCTTCGAACGCGGCACCGCCTTCGCCGGCGAGGTCGTCGCCTGCCGCCGTACCCTCACCGAGGTGGCCACGCGGGCACGTGCGAACGGCTGCTGGGACGATCCGGTGCTGCGCCGCAGACTGGGCAGGCTGCACGCCGAGTTCACGGCACTGTGGCGGCTCGTCCAGTGGAACGTCAGCGAGGCCGCCGCCACCGGCGGTGTGCCCGGGACCGGCGGGTCCGTCTTCAAGCTCCGCTACTCCCAGGCCCGTCAGGAGCTGTACGACGCCACCGCTGAGGTCCTCGGCCCCGGCGCGCTCGACCTTTCGCTGCCCTGGACGCGGGAGCGGCTGTCGTCCCTCTCGTACACCATCGCCGCCGGCACCTCCCAGATCCAGCGGAACATCCTCGCCGAGCGCGTCCTCGGCCTGCCGAAAGGGCGCTGATGGACTTCCGGCTCAGCGACGACCAGCGGGCGCTGCGACGCGGCGTACGGGAACTGCTCGCCGGCCGCTTCGGGCGCGAGGCGCTGCGGGCCGCCGTGGACCGCGAGGGCGGGCTCGACCGGAAGCTGTGGCGCGAGCTCGGCGACGCCGGGTTCTTCGCGCTCCGGCTGCCGGAGGACGAAGGCGGGGCGGGCCTGGGCCTGCCGGAGGCGGTGCTCGTCTTCGAGGAGGTGGGCCGGGTGCTGCTGCCGGGGCCGCTGGTGGCGACGCATCTGGCGGCGGGGAGCGTGCCGGGAGCGGCCGACGGCACGGCGGTCGTCACCGCCGCGTCCGAACTGCCCTCCCTCGTACAGCACTTCGAAGACGCCGACACGGTCGTCGTCTTCGCGTCCGACGGCGTCCCGCACCGGGTGGACGTACCGGAGGCGGAAGCCGTGCCGTCCCTGGACCCGCTCACGCCCCTGCACCGCCTCCCGCGCCCGCCCTTGACGCCCGGTCCGCCGCCCGGGGCCGCCGTCCTCCTCACGGCCGCGGAGCAGCTCGGCAGCGCGGCCCGCAGCACCGAGGAGGCGGTGCGCCACGCGAAGAGCCGGGTGCAGTTCGGACGGCCGGTCGGCGGCTTCCAGGCCGTGGGGCACCTGTGCGCGGAGATGCTCGTCCGCACGGAGACCGCGCGGGCGGCCGTCTACGCGGCGGCCGTCGGCGGGGACCTCACGGAGATCGCCGGCGCCAAACTGCTCGCCGACGAGGCGGCGGTGCGCGGCGCCAGGGACTGCCTCCAGGTGTTCGGCGGCATGGGCTTCACCTGGGAGTCGGACGTGCACCTCCACCTCAAACGCGCCCTGCTGCGGGCCCGGAGATGGCTCACGACGGCCCGGGCGGAGGAGATCCAGGCGCAGGCTTTGGCCTCGGCATTCTGAACCGTCACCGTGCGTCGATACCGGGTTGTGTCCTTCCGAGGACTCGTCACAGGGTGGAGTCGGGCCACCACTCCGGTACTCTCCGTTGGATGAGAGTCGCAGCGATGACGGGGTCTCACGGTGCCGCCGGTCAGGCGGTCCCGGGCCCGTCGGTGCGCACTGTCCGGGGCGATCTCTCACGGCCGTCGGGTCGCAGGTGGGAACCCCTCCGGCGGTCGGCGGACGGTAGGCGGGCCGGGCTGCGAAAGTGTTCTGCGGCCTTGCGTTCGACTCCCCGGGGCGCGGGTCGCACAGTATGCACCATGCGTACTCCTTCACGCTGGAATATGCCCGAAGCGCTTGTTGCGGTGACTGACAGTCAATCATGCTGTGCTGTAAGGGAATCACATTCCGTTATGGCTGTGAGGCGCGAGGCTATGTGTCCGCCGGTTCGGGTGGTGTGAGCTGTGCAGGTGCTTCAGGTGCAGTTGGAGATCGGATCCGACCCTTCGGAGGTGGGGCGGGCCCGCAGATGGGCCCGGTCGCGGCTCCTCAAATCCGGTATGGGGGACGACGAGCCGCTGGCGGAGACGTTGATCCTGCTGATCTCGGAGCTCGTCACCAACGCCGTGGTGCACACCGGCTGTCCGGCCGTGCTGCGGATGCTGTTCGGTGCGGGCGCCGCGGAGGCGGGGACGGTCAGGGTCGAGGTCGCCGACGTCAGCGCCTGCCCGCCGAGACCGAGACACGCGCAGGGCGAGGACACCGGCGGGCGCGGCCTGGAGCTCGTCGACGGACTCGCGGACCGCTGGGGCTGGCAGCGGGAGGGCGCCGGCAAGTCCATCTGGTGCGAGGTGGACCGCGACCTGCCGGCGGACGCCAAGCAACTGGCAGGCCCGCCGGTCGCGGCGCGCGGCGCCTGATCCCGCCTTCGCGTAGAGGCGCGCGGCGTCTGATCCCGCACTTGTGCAGAGGCGCGCGGCGCCTGATCCCCTCTCCTGGGCCGGGGCGCGGGCGTCAGAGTACGGCCACCGGGGCGACCGGCGTGCCGGTCCCGCCGACGAACGGCTCCGCCATCGCCGACAGCAGGAACGCGTACCGCCCCTCCTGTGCACAGGCTGTGGACAGTTCCTCCAGATTCCAGTTCTGGCCCTGCAGCATGCCCATCTCCACGAGGTCGAGCGCGTGCACCGCGAGCCAGAGGTTCTCGATCTCCGGCGGGAAGATCTCGAACGTGAGGGTGTCGTTCGCGACGGCGGCGACGTCATGGGCGTGGAACCACTCGGGGGTGCGCACCGACAGGCCGGGCGAGGGGAACGCGTAGCCGTGCCGGTCGCCCTCCAGGCACAGCCGCATCTGCCCCGTCCGTACGAGGACGATGTCGCCCGCGCGGACGGAGACCCGGCCGTACTCCGCCGCCTCCTCCAGGTCCGCGGGAGTGACGGCGTGGTCCCCGGGAAGTCGGTCCACGCCCTTCGCCCGTGCCACGTCCAGCAGGACGCCCCGTGAGACGACGGGCGTGGCCTTGTCGATGCCGCTGAAGCGGGCCCGGTCGTGCGGCGTGATCGTGCCGGCCGGACGGCCGTTGTAGATCCGGCCCGAGTGCGAGGCGTGGGTGAGGGCGTCCCAGTGGGTGGCCGCCTGGAGTCCCATCGTCACGGTGTCGTCGCTGGTGGCGACGGTCCCCGGCCCGAAGAGCTCCTGGTTGATCTGGACCATCGTGTGCAGCGGGTTCACCCGGCCCGGGATGACGCCGGTCTGCACGCCGTCCTGCCGGAGCGGGAGCGCGAGGGGGACGCGCCGGCCGCTGCGCACCGTGGCGGCGGCGTTCCTGACCACCTCGCCGGTGATCAGGTTCAGGGTGCCGATCTCGTCGTCGTCGCCCCAGCGCCCCCAGTTGTTGACGCGCTTCGCGATGTCGTGGAACGCGGCCGGCAATGACATCTGGCCTCCCGGGGCTTGTGCTCATGCGGCGGACTGACCCTAGAATCTAACGGTCCGTCAGAAACTGCGGGAAGGGGCCGGTCGTGGGGAACTTCTTGGCAGGCAAGGCCGTCGCCGTGACGGGAGCGGGCCGCGGCATCGGGCGGGCGGTGGCCCTCGCCTGCGCGGCGGAGGGCGCGAGCGTCGTCGTGAACGACCACGGGGTGTCGGTCGACGGGTCGTCCCCCACGTCCGGGATCGCGGACGGCGTGGCGAAGGAGATCGGGGCGGCGGGCGGAACGGCCGTCGCCGTGGCCGACGACATCGCCACGATGGCGGGCGGACAGCGCGTCGTGGACGTCGCGCTCGCCGAGTACGGACGCCTGGACGGGGTCGTCTGCACGGCCGGCATCCTGCGTGAACGCATGCTGTTCAACATGTCGGAGGAGGAGTGGGACCCGGTCCTCGCCACCCACCTCAAAGGCACCTTCACCGTCTTCCGCGCCGCGTCGGCGGTGATGCGGGCCCAGCGCTCCGGCACCCTGATCGGCTTCACCAGCGGCAACCACCAGGGCAGCGTCTCCCAGGCCAACTACTCGGCAGCCAAGGGCGGCGTCATCTCACTGGTCCGCAGCGCGGCGCTGGGTCTGCACAAGTACGGCGTCACGGCCAACGCGGTGGCCCCGGTCGCCCGGACCCGTATGTCGGAAGGCGTCCCCGTGGAACTCAAGGAGATCGGCGACCCCGAGGACGTCGCCGCCCTGGTCGTCTACCTGCTCTCCGAGCGGGCCCGCGCCGAGCGGATCACCGGCCAGGTCTACACGATCGCCGGCCCCAAGATCGCGGTCTGGGCGCAGCCGAGGGAGCTCCGCGCGGCCTACGGGGAAGGCCCCTGGACACCCGACCGGATAGCCGACTTCCTCCCCGGCACGGTCGGCACCGACCCCATGCCGATGCTGGCCCACCTGGAGGCCATGGCCGCGGCCGCGGCCCACGGCGCCCGCCCGAACGCGTGAGCCGCCGCCATGGACTTCCGCTTCGGTGAGGACGACGAGACCTTCCGCCGTACCGCACGGGCCTGGCTCGAGGAGCACCCCTACCGGGGGAGCGGCGCCCGGGAGTGGGAGCGTGAGCTCGGGCGGGGCGGGTGGATCGGGATCGGCTGGGGGACCGGGGCGTACGGGAGCAGGACCGCCACGCTCGTCCAGCAGGTCGTCTGGGCCGAGGAGTACGCGAGGGCCGGCGCCCCGGCACGCACCGGCCACATCGGGGAGAACCTGCTCGCCCCGACCCTCTTCGCCCACGGCAGCCGGGCGCAGCAGGACCGCTATCTGCCGGCAGTGGCGCGGGGCGACGCGATCTGGTGCCAGGGGTACAGCGAGCCGGACGCGGGGTCCGACCTGGCCGGGATCAGAACCGCCGCGAGGCGCCACGGCGACACGTACAGGGTCACCGGACAGAAGATCTGGACCTCGCTGGCCCGCGACGCCGACCACTGTTTCGTGCTCGCCCGCACCGATCCGGCCGCGCGCCGCCACCACGGCCTCTCGTTCCTGCTCGTGCCCATGGACCAGCCCGGCCGGATCGAGGTGCGTCCCATCCGGCAGATGTCGGGGACGGCGGAGTTCAACGAGGTCTTCTTCGACGGGGCCCGCGCGGCGGAGATCGTCGGCGGGGAGGGCAACGGCTGGCGGGTGGCGATGAGCCTGCTCGCCCTCGAGCGCGGCGTCTCCACCCTCGCCCAGCAGATCGGCTTCGAGACCGAACTGCGGCGGGTGATCCGCCTCGGTGTCGAGACGGGCGCGGTGGACGATCCCGTGATCCGGGCGGGCCTCGTCCGCCTGTGGGCCGAACTGCGCACCATGCGCTGGAACGCCCTGCGCACCCTCGGCGGCGCCGGGGACGACGGCGCGCCGAGCGTCGCCAAACTGCTCTGGGGCGGCTGGCACCGGCGCCTCGGCGAGCTCGCGTCGGGCGTGCGGGGCGCGACGGCCACCGTCGGCCCCCGTCCCTGGCGTCCCGATGCGTACGAACTCGACGACCTGCAACGCCTGTTCCTCTTCTCCCGTGCCGACACCATCTACGGCGGCTCGGACGAGATCCAGCGGAACATCATCGCCGAGCGGGTGCTCGGCCTGCCGAAGGAGCCGCGATGAGAGGTGTCGTCTTCGACGGCGAACAGGCCGAGGTCGTCACGGACCTGGAGGTACGGGACCCCGGGCCCGGCGAGGTCGCCGTCGACATCGCGGCCGCCGGGCTCTGCCACAGCGACCTGTCGGTGATCGACGGCACGATCCCCTTCCCCGTGCCGGTGGTGCTCGGCCACGAGGGCGCGGGCGTCGTCGCGGCGGTCGGCCCGGGGATCGGCCATGTGGCCCCGGGCGACCATGTCGCGCTGTCGACCCTCGCCAACTGCGGCGCCTGCGCCGACTGCGACCGCGGGCGCCCCACCATGTGCCGCCGGGCGATCGGCCGGCCCGGCCGTCCCTTCTCCCGGTCGGGCACGCCGCTGTTCCAGTTCGCGTCCAACTCCGCGTTCGTGGAGCGCACGGTCGTCAAGGCCGTGCAGGCGGTGCGGATCCCCGCGGACATCCCCCTCACCTCGGCCGCGCTGATCGGCTGCGGCGTCCTGACCGGTGTCGGGGCCGTGCTCAACCGGGCCGAGGTGCGGCACGGTGACACGGTCGTCGTCATCGGCACCGGCGGCATCGGACTCAACGTCCTCCAGGGCGCCAGGATCGCCTGTGCCTCCGCGATCCTCGCCGTCGACACCAACCCGGCGAAGGAGGCCGTGGCCCGGCAGTTCGGCGCGACGCACTTCCTCGGGTCGGCCGACGGCGTGCGCGAGGTCCTGCCGACCGGTGCGGACCACGTCTTCGAGTGTGTCGGCAGCGCCGCGCTGGTGCGGCAGGCGATCGACCTGCTCGACCGGCACGGCCAGGCGATCCTGCTGGGGATGCCCGCCCCCACGGCCGAGGCGTCCTTCCTGCCCGCGGCGATGTTCCTGGACAAGTCGGTGCTCGGCTGCCGTTACGGCTCCTCCCGGCCCCAGCACGACATCGCGCTCTACGCCGATCTGTACCGCAGGGGCGGCCTGCTGCTCGACGAACTGGTCACCGCCACCTACCCCGTGGAGGACTTCGCCAAGGCGGCCGAGGACGCGAGGCAGGGGCGGGTGGCGCGGGGCGTGCTCACGTTCTGAGGATCCGTCCGACAGGTGGTCGAAGACCGCTGCCGGTCGCAACGTGCAGGCCGTCGCGGTGATGCGTGAGCGGGCAGGCGCGCCGAGGCCGGGGACCCAGGAGTGCGTGGACCTGCTGGACCGGCGTGCCACCGCTCTGAAGGGGCAGGACGGCGAGCGTCGCGAGGTTCCCGGCCCGGATCACGCCGTTGACGGGTGGCCCCGGCCGGGCCGCCCCCCGTAGGGTCTCAGGACCGGGGTCGCGCGGCCCCGCAGGTCCCGGGGCCGTGGCAGAGCGGCCCATTGCGATCGGCGTGGGGGAGGCCCTTCCCACGCCGACTGACGGGGTGAGGGGCGGGCCTGCCCCTCCCCGTCCGCGGGTTCGAATCCCGCCGGCTCCGTGACCGCCCCCCCCCGAAGGCCGCGCCCGCGCCCCGCCCAGGCGTCAGGCGTCGCCCGCGCTCGCGCGGAACGTGCTTCGGTAGACCGTCGGCGGGACGCCGAGCGCCGCCTGCAGATGCTGGCGCATCGACTGGGCCGTGCCGAAGCCCGCGTCCCGTGCCACCTGGTCCACGGACAGGTCCGTGGACTCCAGCAGGTGCCGGGCCCGTTCGACCCGTTGCTGGGTGAGCCACTGTCCCGGGCTGATGCCGACCTCCTCCCGGAAGCGGCGGGTGAAGGTCCGCACGGACATCGACTCCTGGTCGGCCAGGTCCCGTAGCCGCAGCGGCTCGTGCAGCCGGCCGAGCGCCCAGGCACGCGCGGCCGTGGTCGTCGCCAACTGCGGTTCGGGGACGGGCCGGTGGATGTACTGGGCCTGACCGCCGTCGCGGTGCGGCGGTACGACGGTCCTGCGCGCCACCTCGTTGGCGACGGCGGCGCCGTGGTCGCGGCGCACGATGTGCAGGCAGAGGTCGAGGCCGGCCGCGACCCCCGCCGACGTGAGCACATCGCCGTCGTCGATGAACAGGACGTCCGCGTCGACCTTGACGGACGGGAACATCCGCTGGAAGTGCTCGGCCGCCGACCAGTGCGTCGTGGCGGGGCGGCCGTCGAGATAGCCGGCGGCGGCGAGCACGTATCCGCCGGTGCAGATGGACACCATGCGGGTGCCGGGCCGGATGTGCGCCAGGGCGGCGGCCAGGTCGTCGGGGAGCCGGCCCTCGTCGTAGACGGGCCCCAGCTCGTACGGCGCGGGGACGACGACCGTGTCCGCGGTGGCCAGTGCCTTCGGCCCGTGCTCGACCTGCACGGCGAAGTCGGCGTCGGTCATGACCGGTCCCGGCCTGATGCCGCAGGTGAGGATCTCGTAGAGGGCGTTGCCGGCGGCGTCCTTGGCGCGGCCGAAGATCCGGTGCGGGATGCCGAGCTCGAAGGGGAGCAGCCCGTGCAGCGCGAGGACCACGATCCGGTGCCTTCTCGCAGCAGTCATGGCCCGATCCTATCGAATGCTGTCCTTTGGGCCACTCGTTGTGAGCGGGTCAGAACCGGAAGCTGAGTGACGTGACCCAGACAACCGCGCCCAGCACCGGCTCCCAGCAGCCTCTTCGCCGCCCGCCCCGTATCCACCGCGCCTGGTTCGTCGCGGCCGTCACCTTCGTGACGATCATCGGCGCGGCGGCCTTCGCGTCCCTGCCCGGTCTCCTGATCGAACCGCTGCACTCGGACTTCGGCTGGTCGCGCGGCACGATCGGCTTCGCCGTCTCGGTGAACCTGGCTCTGTACGGGCTGACCGCGCCGTTCGCCGCCGCCCTGATGGACCGGTTCGGCATCCGCCGGGTCGTCGCCGTCGCGCTGACCGTGATCGCGATCGGGTCGGCGCTGACGGTGACGATGACCGCGGCCTGGCAACTGGTCCTGTACTGGGGCGTCCTCGTCGGCCTCGGCTCCGGTTCCATGGCGCTCGCGTTCGCCGCGACGGTCACCAACCGGTGGTTCGTGCAGCGCCGCGGCCTGGTCACCGGCATCCTCACCGCCGCGGGCGCGTCCGGGCAGCTCGTCTTCCTGCCGCTGCTGTCCTGGCTGGTGGAGAACCACGGCTGGGAGCCCGCCTCGATCACCGTCGCGCTCTCCGCGCTGGCCGTCGTCCCCTTCGTCTGGCTTCTGCTGCGTGACCACCCGGCCGACGTGGGCCTCGCCGCGTACGGGGCCGAGGGCTTCACGCCCAAGCCGGAGCCGGTGCCCGGCGCGGCGCGCAGGGCACTCGCCGTCCTCTTCCGCGCCGCCCGGACCGGGCCGTTCTGGCTGCTGGCCGGCACCTTCGCGATCTGCGGGGCCTCGACGAACGGCCTGGTCAAGACGCACTTCGTGCCGGCGGCGCACGACCACGGAATGCCGATCACGGCCGCCGCGTCGCTGCTCGCCGTGATCGGGGTCTTCGACGTCGTCGGCACGATCGCGTCCGGCTGGTTCACCGACCGCTTCGACGCGCGCCGTCTCCTCGCCGTGTACTACGCGCTGCGCGGCGTCTCGCTGCTGTTCCTGCCGTTGCTGCTCGGGCCGTCCGTCCAGCCGCCGATGATCTTCTTCATCGTCTTCTACGGACTCGACTGGGTCGCCACCGTCCCGCCGACGATCGCCCTGTGCCGCGAGCACTACGGCGACGACAGCGCGATCGTCTTCGGCTGGGTACTGGCCTCCCATCAGGTCGGCGCGGCCGTCGTCGCCTTCGCGGGCGGCGTCGCCCGCGACGTGTTCGGCGAGTACGACGTGGTCTGGTACGCCTCCGGCGCCCTGTGCGCGGCAGCGGCCCTGATGGCCCTGGTCATCCGCCGCAAGCCGCTCCCGAAGGTCCCGGTCGCCACGGTCTAGCGGCGGCGGATCTCGACCATGAAGCAGCCGAACTCCACGGCGCGTACGTGCACCAGGGCCACCGCCGGGTCGGCGAAGACGTCCCGCAGGACGCCGTCGACCTCGGCGGCGCGCTCGTGGGGGAGCTCGACCAGCGTGCCGCCGAGGATGCGCCCGCCGGTGTCGTAGGCGCGCAGCACCCTTCGCGCGCCGTGGAGTGCGACCGGGTAGCCGGGCCCGGACGTCTGCCCGGCGCACTCCTGCGCGTGGACGAAGACGGGCCCGCGCTCGTCGTAGGGCCCCGGCTCGGCGCCGGTCGCGGCGGCCCAGCGGCGCAGCGGCGCGTACGAGACGAGAACGATGCGCTCGCCGGCCTCGCTGTGCCGCAGGCAGCAGCGCAGCGGGGCGCCGCCCTCCGCGTCGACGGCGGGCCGCGGGACGAGCCCCGCGTCGTCGTGTTCGCGCAGCTGCTTCAGCACGGCGGGCGCGATGGCGAGGGTTTCGTAGGTCGTCGTGGTCATGCGACCAGCATCGGAGGCGGGACCGGCACGTGCCGGCGGCTATCGGACGTCGAACCGCCCGAACCGCCCGCGGTGGAACAGCAGCGGCGCACCGTCCTCCTCCGCGTCCAGCGCCGCCACCCGGCCGACCACGAGGAGGTGGTCGCCGCCGGTGTGCACGGCCTGGACGGTGCAGTCGATCCAGGCGGGCGCACCGTTCAGCAGCGGCGCTCCGGTGACGGGCGCCGGCCGGTACGCGACCCCGGCGAACTTGTCGCCCCCGCTCACGGCGAAGCCCCGGCAGAGCGCGCCCTGCTCCTCGCCGAGGATGTTGACGCAGAAGCCGCCGGCGCGGGCGATCCGCGGCCAGGTCGTGGACCTGCGCCCCACCATGAAGACGACGAGCGGCGGATCGAGCGACAGCGACGCGAACGACTGGCAGGCGAAACCCGCGGGCCCGTCCTCGCCGACCGCCGTCACGACGGTCACCCCGCTGGCGAAGTGCCCGAGCACCCGCCGGAACTCGTCCCTCCCGACGGGCACCCGCTCGTCCTCCCCGACCGCGCGCAACGTGGGCGCGGGCAACGCCTCGTACGGTCCGGCGGTGGGCGCACCGGCGGAGCGGAGGTAGCGAACGGCGGTGGCGGCCATGGCGGCGTGTCCCATCACACCTCCATTGAACCTGACGGTTCGTCAGAAAAGAACCCCCGGGACTCGCTGAGGGAGTGGCTACCGCCCCTCGAAACGCGCCTCCCGGCGTTCCACGAAACTCGCCACGCCCTCCTGGGCGTCCCGCGTCGCCATGTTCAGTTCCTGCGCCGTGGCCTCCGCCGCGAAGGATGCCGCGCGGTCCGCGTCCAGGGACGTGTTCACCAGGTGTTTGGTGAGGGCGAGCGCCCGGGTCGGGCCACCGGCGAGGCGGGCGGACCACTCGCGGGCCGTCTTCCCGAGGGCGTCCGCCGGGACGACCCGGTTGACGAGTCCCAGGCGCTCCGCGTCCACCGCGGAGAGGGCGTCGCCGAAGAACATCAGCTCCTTCGCGCGCCGCGGGCCGATCAGCCGGGGCAGCAGGTACGCCCCGCCGCCGTCCGGCACGAGGCCACGCCGTACGAACACCTCGATGAAGCGCGCGCCTTCCGCCGCGAGGACCAGGTCGCAGGCGAACGCCAGATGCGCGCCGATGCCGGCCGCCGTGCCGTTGACCGCCGCGATCACCGGCTTCTCGCAGTCCAGCACCGCACCGATCAGCCGCTGCGCGCCGAGCCGGATCGTACGGGCGACGTCGCCGGGCGCCGGAGCGCCGGCGGGAGTGCCGCGCAGGTCCGCCCCCGCGCAGAAGCCGCGCCCGGTCGCGGTGACCACGACGGCGCGGACCGCCGGGTTTGAGGAGGCCGCGCCGAGCAGGTCGATGACGCGTTCCCGCTGCTCGCGCGTCAGCGCGTTCATCACCTCCGGGCGGTTGAGCGTGATCCAGGAGACGGACCCTTCGACCTCGTGCAGGACGTCCGGGCTCACCGGCACACCGCCAGCGCGTCCAGCGCCACCGCGCCCTGCCCGCGCGGCAGCACCATCAGCGGGTTGACGTCCAGTTCCGCGAGCTGGCCGCCCAGTTCGAGCGCCATCCGCTGGACCCGCAGCACCACCTCCACCAGCGCGTCCACGTCCACGGGCGGTCCGCCCCGCACGCCCTCCAGCAGCGCGCGGCCCCGTAGTTCACCGAGCATGTCGCGCGCCTGGTCCTCGCCGAAGGGCGGGACGCGTACGGCGGTGTCGTGCAGCACCTCCACCAGCACGCCGCCGAGCCCCACCGTCACGGTCGGACCGAACAGGTCGTCCTGGGCGACCCCGACGACCATCTCCACACCCCGCTCCACCATCTGGCACACCAGGACGCCGTCGAGGTCCACGCCCTCGTAGCGGGCGATGTCGGTGAGTTCGCGGTAGCTGTCGCGTACCTGGCTCGCCGAGGTGAGGCCGATCTTGACGAGGCCCAGCTCGGTCTTGTGCGCGAGCTGCGGAGCCGATGCCTTCATCACGACCGGGTAGCCCACCAGGGCCGCCGCCCGCACCGACGCCGCCGCGCTCGTCACCAGCTGTTCGCGGGGCACGCGGATCCCGTAGGCCCGCAGCAGCTGCTTCGCCGCGTGCTCGCTCAGCTGCTCGCCGGGCCGCATCAGCTCCTGCGCCTTGCGGTACGAGGGGGAGGGGGTGCGCGGCGCCTCGTCGAAGGGGGAGAGGTAGCGGTCCGTGAAGCGGTGGTGGGACAGGTGGGCGCGCACCGCCGTGATGCAGTTGGCGAAGGTGCGGAAGGTGGCGACGCGGGAGGAGCCGAGCAGCGTGTCACGGTAGGCGGCCTCGGTGCCGACGGGTGAGCCCCACACCACGCACACCAGCTTGTCCGTCGTCTCGGCCGCGTCGACGAGGTCCTGGGCGAGCCGGTCGCTCATCGGCGGGAAGGGGCCGGTGATCGGGCAGATGAGGACGCCCACCTCCGGGTCGGCCAGGATCGAGTCGATGATCTTCCGGCCGCGGCGGTCGCCGACCGGGTGGCCGCCGTTGTCGATCGGGTTCGAGACGTTCAGGTAGGGCGGTATCCACTGGTGCAGTTCGGCCTGGCGGGCGTCGCCGAGCCGTGGCAGCCGCAGGCCCGCCGCGGTCGCCAGGTCCGCGAAGTGCGCGCCCGTGCCGCCGGAGATCGAGTAGACGGCCACGCCGTCTGCGACCGGGCGGCGTGCACGTGCCAGCAGCGCCGCGGTGTCCTGGAGCTCGTCGAGGCCGTCGACGCGGATCACGCCGAACTGCCGCATCGCCGCGTCCACCACCTGGTCGCTGCCGGTGAGTTTGCCGGTGTGCGAGGCGGCCGTCCGCGCGCCGGCGTCGGTACGGCCGACCTTGACGGCGACGACCGGCACCCCGCGCCGGGCCGCCCGGTCGGCGGCGAGCAGGAAGGAGCGTCCGTCCTTCAGGCCCTCCACGTAGCAGGCGATGGCGCCGACCTCCGGGCGTTCGGCGAAGTACGAGATGAAGTCGGCGGTCTCGAGGTCGGCCTCGTTGCCGGTGGGCGCCCAGTGGGAGAGCCGTACGCCGAGCTCCTGCATGGTGAAGACGGGCCGGCCCTGGTGGCCGGACTGGGTGATGAGCGCGATGGCCGGCCCTTCGAGGTCGTCGCGGAACGACTCGAAGGCGTTGAGGTTGGTGTTGGGGCCGAGCAGCCGTACGCCGGAGCGCTCCACGGCGGCCGCGAGCCGCGCCTGCGCGGCGGCGCCCTGCTCGCCGGTCTCCGCGAATCCGGAGGCGAACGCGACGGCGAAGGGCACCTTGGCCTCGCCCAGTTGCGGGATCAGCGGGAGCGGGTCGCCGACCAGCAGCACGGCGAGGTCGACGCGGCCCGGCAGATCGGCGACGGACGGTACGCAGTCGAGGCCGAAGACGGAGGTCCGGGTGGGGTGCACGGGGTGCAGGCGGGCGCCGACGCGGGCGGCCCAGTCGACGAGTTGGCGGGTGATGCCGGTGCCCGGCCTGCCCTCGGTGTCCGAGGCCCCGACGACCGCGACGGAGGAGGGGCGGAAGAACCGGTCCAGGTCGGGCACCGGCGCGTACAGCGGCCGGCCGCTCACATCGAGGTCGCCCGCGGACGCGGCGGGTCCGGCGGCTTCGTGGACGGCGTTCACGGGGCGGTCGCCGCAGGCGACGACGCGCGCGCGAAGGTCGGAGGTGAGGGTGCCGTGCGTTGATCCGAGCATCGCTGGTCTCCGCTCCTGCTCGATGGCCGAGCTGCCCGGCCGCTTAACTGACGCACAGTCAGGTTAGCGAACTGACTGGTAGTCAGGAACCGTCGTGCGCCCGGAGAACACGCACCGCCCACGGTCGACCCGCCCTTGCGCGCGGAGCGCTGTGCCCCCACGGCGATGTCGCATCCGGGACCGGCCCGCCCCCGGGCCCGCCTCGGCCGACCGGACCGGAGGGCAGGGCCCGAGCGGCTGCCCGCGCCCGGGCCGCCCGTCCGGGCTCCGTCCGGAGCCGTGCGCGCATCGCGGCCGAGGGGGTCGGCGCCCCGCCCCTCGGGGCGGATCATCTGATGGAGGAGCTGTCTCCACCGCGCCAGGAAGACGGCGTCCGGCGCCGAGCGGTACGCACCCGCCGGTCGGCGGAGCAGCCGCCCAGGGTGGAGCGGTGCCCGCGTCCTGGCCGACCGCCCCGGCGCCCTGCGCAGGTCATCCGGCGCGACCTCGGCCGACCGGACCGAGCATCCGGGCCCGGACCGCCCGGCCCGAGCGGCTGCCCGCGCCCGGGCCGCCCGTCCCGGAGCGGTGCGTGGCCCGGCCCGGCATCGGCAGGCCCGGGCCGGCCGTCCTCGGGGGCGGACGTTCCGGTGAGGAAGGCGGCTCACCCTCCGTGCGACGGGGCCGCGACCGTCCGGAGCGGGTTTCCGGGCCGGCGGGGCAGACGGCCCGGCGGGTCATCGGCGCGACCTCGGTCGACCGGACCGAGCATCCGGGCCCGAGCGGCTGCCCGCGCCCGGGCCGCCCGGCCCGGACCGACGCGTGGCCCGGACCGCCCGGCCCGGACCGGCGCGTGGCCCGGCCCGGTCTCGGCGGCCCCGGGTCCGCTCCCGCTACGACAGCGCCTTCGCGATCCTGCGGGCGTCTATCGCCATCTCGCGGAGCATGCCGCTGATCGGGTTGGTGAAGCCGGTGAAGTACAGGCCCGGCGCCTGCTTCGGGGTGCGGCCGCCGTGGACGACGGGACGGCCGCGCTCGTCGAGCACGTCGAGGTGTCCCACCATCCCCTCCAGCCCGCGCCGGTAGCCGGTCGCGGCGATCACCGCGTCCGGGGAGATCCGCGTGCCGTCGGCCAGCACCGCCTTGCCGTCGTCGAAGGACTCGAGCGCCGCGACCGGCTCGACCCTGCCCGTGCGCACGGCGTCGATCAGGCCCACGTCCTGCACGGGGATGGCGCCTTCCCTGACACGTGAGTACAGGCCCGTGTCCGGGCGCGGCAGCCCCTGCGCGGAGAGGTCCGGTACGGCGATCCGGCACATGACCTCGCCCGCCCGGTCCACCAGCCGCACCGGGAGCCGGCGGACGAGGATGCCGGTGCGCTGGGCGGGCCAGCCCGCGGTGGAGCGGCGCACGATGTGCGGGACGGTGCGCACGGCCAGCCGTACGCGCGCGGCGCCGCCCTCCACGAGGTCGACGGCGATCTCGGCGCCGGTGTTGCCCACGCCGACGACGAGCACGTCCTTGCCCGCGAAGGGCGCGGGGTCGCGGTACTCGCCGGCGTGCAGCAGCCGGCCCTGGTAGGTCTCACGGCCCGCCCAGTCGGGCAGGTGCGGGGTGTGGTTGTAGCCCGTGGCCACCACGACCGCCCGCCCGGTCAGCCGGCGGCCGCCGGTGGCGTGCAGCAGCCAGTCGTTCCCGGCCGCCTCGATGCGGGACACCTCGACACCGGTGACGATCTCCAGCGCGTGGAACTCCGCGTACTTCTCCAGGTAGCGGACGACGTCGTCACGGGAGACCCAGCGGCCGAAGGAGCGGGGCATCGGCAGGCCGGGCAGCGCGGAGAGCCTGCGGGTGGTGTGCAGATGGAGCCTGTCGTAGTGCCGCCGCCAGGACGCGCCGACCGACTCGGACCTCTCGAGCACCACCGCCCGTACGCCCCGCTCGCGCAGTGCGGCCGCGGCGGCGAGGCCGCCCGGACCGCCGCCGACGACGTACACGGGGCGGTCGTTCGTCCGGTCGATGCCCGGGTGTCTGTCGGAGTCCTTCTCGTCGGCCATGAGCGTGAGCGTAATGACCCGCCGGTTTGATGGGTCTCAGTCAAGACGGAGTTCGGTTGCGAATCGGTCACGGTCGCGGCCCTCTTGCGCGCGCCGCCCCCTTCCGGTGAACTGACGTACCGTCAGAAAGTGATGGAGGGGAGGCCGGAGCATGCGGACGATATGGCTCACCGGTGCCGAATGGACCGCCGTTCTGCGCATCGGCCTCGGCCTGTGGTGGCTGGAGAGCTGGCGCCACAAGGACCGCAAGGGCTGGCTCGAGCGCGGTACGGGCATCACCTGGGCCGCCGGTGTCGCGGCGCGACACCGCTGGCAGGCCGTCCGCACCGGCTTCGACAAGGTGGTGGCGCCCCGGCCCAAGGCGATGGCGTACGTCGTCGTGCACGCGGAACTGGCCCTCGGGCTCGGCCTGATCAGCGGGTTCCTGACCCCCGTCGCGCTCGTCGGCGGGCTGCTGCTCAATCTGCTCTACCTGGTTCTCATGATCCACGACTGGGCGGAGCAGGGGCAGAACGCCATGATGGCGCTCATCTCCCTCGTCTCCCTCTTCGCCATGTCCTGGCAGGTGTGGTCGCTCGACCACGCGATCGGGCTCTTCTGATGGCCGGGGACCCGTCGACACCCGGCATCGACGACTTCACCCGCCCCTACTGGGAGGCGGCCGCGGCCGGCGAACTGCTGATCCGCCGCTGCGGCGCCTGCGGGCGGCCGCACCACTATCCGCGCGAGTTCTGCCCGCACTGCTGGAGCGAGGACGTCGGCTGGGAGCGGGCTTCCGGCCGCGCCACGCTCTACACCTGGTCCGTCGTCCACCGCAACGACCTGCCGCCCTTCACCGGCCGCGTGCCCTACACGGCGGCGCTGGTCGAACTCGCCGAAGGCGTGCGGATGATGACCGAGGTCGTGGAGTGCGAGCCGGACCGGCTGGCCGTCGGGACGGAGCTGACAGTCGCCTTCCGGACGGGGGAGGACGGCGTGAGCGTCCCGGTCTTCCGCCCGGCCGGACCCCCTCAGGGCCAGAGCAGCTCCCGCTCCCACTCGCCCCGGTCGGCCCGCCGGTAGCGCAGCCGCACATGCCGGCGCTGCTCGTCGCCCTGGAAGAACTCGGCCTCGCGCGGCTGGAGCACGTACAGGGTCCACGTCGGCACCGGGGCGTCCGGCTCGGCCCGCGCCCTCTCCCACGCGTCCCGCGAGGCGCGCGCCAACTCCTCCACGCTGTCCAGCACCTCGCTCTGCCGCCCGGTCAGCGCCGCCGCCAGCGCACCCGTCGAGCGGGCGTGCAGATCGGCCCCGCTCTCCTCGGAGGAGGCGGGGACGACCCGGCCGCGGACCCTGACCTGGCGCCCCTGCGCGGCCCAGTAGAAGACGAGCGACGCCTCCGGCCTGGCCGCCAGCTGCCGGCCCTTCGCGCTGGTGGCGTGCGAGGCGAAGTGCCAGCCGTGCCCGTCGGCGTCGTGGAGCATCACGATCCGCGCGTCCGGACGCCCCTGCGCGTCCACCGTCGCCAGGGTCATGGTGTGCGGCTCCGGCTGGCCGGCCGCGACGGCCTCGCCGAACCACCGGTGGAACAGCGGCAGCGGCTCACCGGGCGCGCCCGCCGGGTCGAAACCGGGCAGCTCGACGTCCCAGACGCGCTGCGCGTGCAGCAGGGCGCGGAAGGCCGCCTGCGGGTCGCGCTCTTCGTGGTCCATGGACGCATTCAACCCTCCCAGCCGCCGGCGTGGGAGGTCAGCCCCGGCCCAGGACCACCGTCCCCGACGAGCAGAACCAGCCGCCCGTCCCCGACGCCACCGCGAGCGCCGGCAGCCGGCCGTCCGGCCTGCGTACCTGGTGGGCGCCGGCCTCGCCCCGCAACTGCCGCACGGCCTCCACGAGGAGGAACAGTCCCCGCATGCCCGGGTGGCAGGCGGAGAGGCCGCCGCCGTCGGTGTTGACCGGCAGCCCCCCGTCCCGCAGCAGCCGCCCCTGCTCGACGAAGGCGCCGCCCTCGCCCTTGGCGCAGAAGCCGAGGTCCTCGAGCGTCACCAGGGTCATATAGGTGAAGGCGTCGTAGATCTCCGCGATGTCGATCTCGCCGGGCCGCACCCCTGCCCGCTCGAAGGCGAGCCGGCCGCTCACCGCCGCGGGGGAGACGGTGAAGTCGTCCCACTCCGACATGGTCGTGTGGGACACGTGCTCGCCGGTGCCGAGGATCCACACCGGGTCCTTCGCCGTGTCCGGTACGTACTCCTCCGCGGCCAGCAGCACCGCGCAGCCGCCGTCGCTGCGGATGCAGCAGTGCAGCCTGGTGAACGGGTCGGCGATCACCGGGCCGTCCAACACGTCGTCGACCGTGATCGGCTCACGGAACATGGCGTCCTCGTTGGCGGCGGCGTTCGCCCGTGCCTGCACCGCCACCTGGGCGAGCTGCTCCAGGGTCGTGCCGTACCGGTGCATGTGGCGGCGCGCGGCCATCGCGTACTTGGCGACGAGGGTGTGCCCGTACGGCACCTCGAACTGGAGCGGGCCCCGGGTGCCGAAGGACAGGTCGGAGGTGCGCCGTCCCGCCTTGATGTCGGCGCGGGCCGTGGATCCGTAGACCAGCAGCACCACATTGGCGTGACCGGCGGCGACGGCGTCGGCCGCGTGCGCCGCCATCACCTCCCAGCTCGCCCCGCCGACGGCCGTGGAGTCCACCCAGAGCGGCCGCAGGCCGAGGTACTCGGCGACCTCGGCCGGGGCGAACGTGCCGAGACCGGCCGAGGCGAGGCCGTCCACGACGGAGCGGTGGAGGCCGGAGTCGGCGAGTGCCCGGCGGGCCGCCTGGGCGTGCAGCGCGTAGGGGGTGAGGCCGTCGACGCGGCCGCAGTCGGAGAGGGACATGCCGACGACGGCGACCTTGCGCGGTGTGGAGGGCATGTATCTGACGGTACATCAGATACGGGTGACGGCGGGGCGGAAGACGTCTGTGCATCCGCCGCGCGACGTCCTAACATGACGGCCCGTCAGGAAGTCGTGGGCAGGAGCCGCCGATGGACGCCGCCTTCACCGCCGAGCAGCGCGAGATCCGCCGCACGCTGCGCGAAGCGCTGACCAGACACGCGGGCCCCGCCGCGGCCGCCGCCCGCACCCCCCAGGGGTACGACACCGAGCTGTGGGCCCGCCTCGCGGGGCAACTAGGCCTGCCCGGCCTCGCGCTTCCCGCCCGGTACGGCGGCGCGGACTGCACCCTCACCGAACTCGCGCTCGCCTGCGAGGAGACCGGCCGGGTCCTGCTGCCTTCCCCGCTGCTCGCCACCGCCGGCCTCGTCGCCCCCCTGATCTGCGCACTCGGCACCCCCGAACAGCGCGAAGGCCTCCTGCCCCGTATCGCCGACGCCTCCCTGACCTGCGCGCTCGCCGTCCCCGGCAGCCTCGCGGAAGCGCTCGCGCTGACCGGCGACAACACGGCCGGCGCATGGGCGGGAGGCGGCCGGGCCGGCGGCATCCAGGCACGGCGGGCCGGCGACGGCTGGACCCTCTACGGCGAGGCCGCACAGGTGCTCGACGGCCACAGCGCCCGGCTGCTGCTCGTCGCCGCGCACACGGGCGGCTTCCCCCGCAGCCGCCCCCTGCTCTTCCTGGTCGGTGCCGACGCACCGGGCATGACCCGCACACGGCTGACGGCACTCGACGAGACCCGCCCGCAGGCCCGGATCGAACTCCGTGACAGCCCCGCCCGGCTCCTCGGCGAGGACGGGGCCGACGTGGCCGGAGCACTGCGCACGACGGGCTCCGGTGCCGCCGTCCTCCTCGCGGCGGAAGCGGTGGGATCCGCGGCGGGCTCGCTGTCACGGACCGTGGAGTACGTCGGCACCCGGGAACAGTTCGGACGCGCCATCGGCTCCTTCCAGGCCGTCAAACACCGGCTCGCCGATCTGTACGTCCACGTGGAGGCGGCCCGCTCCGCGGCGTACTACGCGGCCTGGGACCCGGCGGCGGGCGCCCTCGCACTCGCACAGTGCCTCGAGGCGCTGCGCACGGTCGCGGGCGAGACGATCCAGCTGCACGGCGGGATCGGCTTCACCTGGGAACACGACGCGCACCTGTACTTCAAGCGGGCAGCGGCCGACGAACTGCTCTTCGGCCCCGTCCACAGGCTGCGCGACACCGCGGCCGAACGGGCCGGACTGTTCGCGTCCGCCCGAGGGGAGGCTGCCGGCCGTCAGTGACGCCTGAACCTCGAGTGCCGGGTCGGCTCCTCCTCGTCCCCGGGCCGCGCGTCGTACCGGCCCTCTCCCTGATAGGGACCTGGGCCGTTCGGGTCGCGGCCGTACGGACCCCAGTCGTCCGCCGCCGCCGGCACATGGCCCGGGGGCTCCTCGTCGTACGGCTCCTCACGCCTGCGGCGCAGCGCGCGGCGACCGCTCATCAGCGCGGCGGCGAGCAGCAGCAGCACACCACCGCCGAAGGCGAGCGCCACGCCCAGCCCGAGCCCGTCGCCGTCGCCGCCCGCCGTGAGACTGCCGGCGGCCTGGCCCTGCCGGACCATCCACAGGACGGTGAAGCCGAGGACGACCACGCCGGCGAGCGCCACCAGCAGGCGGGAGCGCAGCAGCAGGCCGATCAGGGTGAGCAGGGCGGCGAAGGCCATGGGGAGCAGGACGGACGTGAACAGCCCGCCGTCGTTCGAGGTGATGCCCCCGAACAGGTCCTGGATGCGGTAGTCGCTCCCGTGACGGCCGTCGTACCAGACACGGAAAGGGCTCCATACGGCGGCCGTCGCTCCGATGAGAGCGAGGATCGAGCCGATGACGTTGCGGATCATCGCCGGCCTCCTTCTGTCGCCGCAGCCGACGGCGACATGCGGCGGGTACCCAGCGGATCCGTCTTGAACCGGGGCCCCGCCCGGGACCCCCGCGCCACGTCAGCGCGCCGCCGCTCCCCGCCCCGTCGCCGTCCCCTTCACCGCGTCCAGCGCGTACACGCAGCGGTCCTTGCTGCACGCGTACACCACACCGTTCCGCGCCACCGGCGACCCCGTGATCTCGCCACCGGTCGCCAGCTTCCAGCGGAGCTGGCCGCCGCTCGCGTCGAGCGTGTAAAGGACGTGGTCGGCGGAGCCGAAGTGGACGCGGCCGTCCGCGACGACCGGGGTGCCGACGACCTCGCCGCCGGCCGCGAAGCGCCACATCGGGGTGCCGGTCACGGCGTCGAGGGTGTAGAGCGCCGAGCCGCTGCCGACGTGGACGTTGCCGGCCGCGACGAGTACTGGCTCGCTGGACTGGCGGGACTCCGTGGCGATGCGCCACCGGTCCTTGCCGGTCGTGGCGTCCAGCGCGTAGACGGTGCCGAGGTAGTCGGCGAGGTACACGCCGCCGCCGGTCACGGCGGGGCCGGGCGCGAACGCGGGCGGCGAGAGGAACACCGCGGGCGCCTCGAAGTGCCAGCGCACCAGCCCGGACGTGATGTCGACCGCGAGCACCCGGGTGCCGGCGGAGACGTACACATAGCCGTCGGGGGCGGGCTGCACCCGTACGGGCACGTTCCCGCACGAGGCCGCGTCCCCGATCGGGTACGACCAGCGTTCTTCGCCGGTGCGTGCCTCCAGGGCGCGCAGCCGCGCGTCCTTCCACACGTACACCGTGTCGCCGAAGATCGCGGGGCCGGCCTCCGGGGTCTCGAAGTCGTTCTGGGCGCCGGTGATCTCCCACAGCTTCTCGCCGTTGGATGCTTCCCACGCCTGCACACCGCCACCTCGGGTGCCGGTGAGGACGGTGCCGCGGTCGACCTTGAGGGAGTACACCCAGGCGTCGGTCTGGAGCCGCCAGCGTTCGTGGCCGGTGGCGGCGTCGAGCGCGTACAGCGTCGGACCGTCGGAGGCGTGGATGCGGCCGGCGGCGACCGCCATCGCCCAGGCCACGTCCCGCGTCTTGAACTGACGGCGGCCGGTCCCCACGTCCAGCGCGTGCACCTCGAAGGAGGTGACGTAGAGGAGGTCACCGTCGACGACCGGAGTGCCCCACACGTCGTTCGACATGCGGAAACGCCAGGGCCGCCAGTGGGCGGGGCCGGTCTCCGGCGCCTGCGCCGGGGGCGGGACGGGCGAGGGTGGCGCGGCCACCGCGCCGCCGGGGGCGTCGCCGCCCCGTCCGGCGGGCGGCCGGACCCAGCCGGTGGCCGGTCCGGCCTCCGCGACCACGGCCCGGCCGGTTTCGGCGACCCGGGGACCGGGCCCGATGGGCACGTTGGAGCCGGGCAGCCGCACCGGGGCGTGCGAGGGCGCCGCCTGCGGCTGGGGCGGCGACGGCGGGACGGGCGGCGGGGTGGGGAGCGAGGGCGCGGGGCGCTGGGAAGCGGCATGCGGGCGGCCGCCGCCGCGACGGGTCTCGATCATGGCGGTGGCCGAGGTGGGCAGCCACGCGGACGCGGTGCCGCTGTCGTCGCCGCCGGAGGAGAAGAGATGGGGTGCGAGCTGCGCCTGGAGGTCCTCGGGCGTGGGCCGCAGCGCGGCGTCCATCTGCATGCACGAGTCGATCAGCGGCCGCAGCTCGTCCGGGAGCCCTTCGAGGTCCGGGCCCTCCCGCAGCAGCATGAAGACGGTCTCCACGGGGTTCGCGCCGTGGAAGGGCGCATGCCCGGTGGCCGCGAAGACCAGGGTGGAGCCGAGGGAGAAGACGTCACTGGCGCCGGTCACGCTGCGGGAGTCGCGGGCCTGCTCGGGCGACATGTACGCGGGCGTCCCGACGGCGACGTTGGTCATGGTCAGCCGGGTGTTGGAGACGCCGGACGCGATACCGAAGTCGATGACGCGGGGCCCGTCCTCCACGACCAGCACGTTGGACGGCTTGAGGTCCCGGTGGACGAGGCCCGCGCCGTGGATGGACTGCAGGGCCTCCGCGATGCCCGCCGCGAGCCAGCGGACGGCCTGGGCGGGCAGGGGACCGCACTCGTTGATGATCTCCTCGAGCGAGGGCGCGGGGACGTAGGCGGTGGCCAGCCACGGCACCGCGGCGCGCGGGTCGGCGTCGACCACGGCGGCGGTGTAGAAGCCGCTGACCGCGCGGGCCGCCTCCACCTCGCGCGTGAAGCGGACGCGGAACAGCTGGTCCTCCGCGAGCTCGGTCCGCACGGTCTTGATCGCGACCCGGCGGCCGGACGCCGACCTGGCGAGATAGACCAGTCCCATGCCACCGGCACCGAGCCGGCCCAGCACCTCGAACGGACCGATCCGTCTCGGGTCGTGCTGCGTCAGCTGCTCCATACCTGCGTGCCACCTCCCCGTACGGGCTCCCACGAAATGGAGCCCGTCACTTACAGCCCCGTGCAGGGTCTCACCATCGAGCCCCTCAGCGGTGAGCACCCTGATTCTTCCTGTACGGGGCCACGGTTGCGAACCCGGGGGCGGATCGGGGTGTCTCACCGCGTTTCGGGCACCGCTGTGAGCGCGGTGCGCGGCCGGCGCCCGGCAGGCGCCGGCCGGGGAGCGTACGGCCCCAGGTCAGAGACGCGCCTCCAGATGCCCCGTGGCGCGCAGCGAACCGCCGCAGGAGATCGTGTCGCTGCCGTCGCCGGTGTGCCAGGCCCCGTGCAGTGTGTTGACGCGGACCGGCCACCTGGGGTTGCTCACGTCGTCGCAGTCGACGACGAGCCGCCAGGTGTAGGAGGAGCCGCTGTAGCAGGTGGCGGAGGCGGTGTCGCCGCTTCCTGCGAGGTGGCACGGCAGGCGGGCGGCGGAGGCGGGGGTGGCGGCGAGCAGTCCGGCGGCCATGGCCGCGGCGGCGGCCAGTCCCAGGGTGGTCTTCGTGCGTGGCACGGGACGGTCCTTTCCATGTGGGGGGATGAGGGCCCCACTATGGATCAGCTCCATGCCCTAGGTCTAGACCATTGTCGGACCCAACTCTTCTTGAATCAGGCGCTCTTGGCCGCTTCGCCGTCCTCGTCCGCCGCGTCGCGGTCCGCCCGTCGCGACCCGCCACCGGACCCGGGCGGCGCCCCGCGGCTCTCGGTCTCCCGCGGCCCGCCGGGCGCGGCCGACCGGTCCGGCTCCGCCAGCACCGCGAAGGTGGCCCCCTGGTTGTCGCCGAACACGGCGATCCGTCCGTACGGGGTGTCGGACGGGACGGTGCGGATCCGGCCGCCGAGGCGGACGACGGCCTCGGCCGTCGCGTCGCAGTCGGTGACGCAGAAGTAGACGAGGAAGTGGTCGGGCATCTCCGGCGGGAACTCGTCCGTGATCGTGCTGCGACCGCCGACGGCCGTGCTCTCGCCCGGTTCCGTGCCGGCCGGCGACCACATGCGGAAGCCGGTCATGGTGCCGGTGAGGTCCGTGCCCTGGAAGTGGAACACCGACTCGTAGAAGTCGTCCGCGCGCTCGTGGTCCCGGGTGTACACCTCGGTCCAGCAGAACGAGTTCGGCTCGCCCTGCTTCTCGAAGCCCTGCCGGGTGCCCGCCTGCCACAGGCCGAACACCGCGCCGCCGGGGTCCGCGGCGACCGCGGAGATCCCCGCCGAGTCGACGGGCAGCGGGTCGTTGATCAGCCGGCCGCCGTGCTCGGCGATGCGGCGGCCGAGGGCCGTGGCGTCCGGGGTGGCGAAGTAGACGCCCCAGACGGTGGGCATACGGCCGTCCCGCTTGGGCGTCAGCGCGCCGACCAGCCGTCCGTCGCTGAAGGCGTCGGCGTAACGGCCGCGGACGCCGCCGGGGACGTGGCCGCCGCCCCGCTCGGAGAAGGTCCAGCCGAAGAGCTCGCCGTAGAAGCGCTTGCCCGCCTCCACGTCAGGGAGCGATGCGTCCACCCAGCACGGCGTGCCCTCTGTGAATGCGGCCATGGACCTGATTCCTTCCCTGGGTGTGGTGCCCGTCACCCTCAAGCTAACGGCGCATCACGCGGGGCGCGCGGAATCAAATCGAACGTATGGGCGATAGATGCCGTTTTGACGGGGCCGGACGGTCGAAAGGGGTGTTCAGGGCGCCTCCGTGGGGGCCGGTCCCGTCGAGTTGTCCACCGAAGTTGTCCACAGGCTGTTGATAACACTATTGCTGTCCGTGGCCGGCACCCCATTTGCAGTCGGCCGAATCGCGCGCCGATCACCCCTCGGTAAGCTGACGGCATGACAGGACAAGTGCGCACCGTCGACGGCCGGGTAGCCGGCCGACGCGGGCAGGCGACGCGGCAGAAACTGCTCGACTGCCTCAGTGAGATGCTCAGCTCGTCGCCGTACCGGGACGTCAAGGTCATCGACGTGGCCCGTAAAGCGGGCACTTCACCGGCGACGTTCTACCAGTACTTCCCGGACGTCGAGGGCGCCGTTCTCGAAATTGCCGAGGAAATGGCCAAGGAGGGCGCGGAGTTGACCGAACTGGTCTCCGGGCGCTCCTGGGTCGGCAAGGCGGGCTGGCAGACGGCGGAGGAACTGGTCGAGGGCTTCCTCGACTTCTGGCGCCGCAACGACGCCATCCTCCGTGTGGTCGATCTCGGTGCGGCCGAGGGCGACAAGCGGTTCTACAAGATCCGTATGAAGATCCTGAACTCGGTCACCAACTCCCTCACGGACGCCGTCAAGGAGCTCCAGGGCAAGGGCAAGGTCGACAAGGACGTCAGCCCCGGGGCGATGGCCGGATCGCTGGTGGCGATGCTCGCCGCGGTCGCCTCGCACCAGAAGGGCTTCACGACCTGGGGGGTCAAGCAGGCCGAACTCAAGCCGAATCTGGCCCTGTTGGTACACCTCGGCATCACCGGCAAGAAGCCCGCGAAGTAACGGCCCCACACAGCCGCCCGCCTGGTGCCGGGCGCGAGTCCTGTCACGCCGACGGCGGTCCCCCTGCGGGGGTGACCGCCGTCGGCGTTCTCGTGTCCGGAAGCGACCCACGACGCTGCTAGGGTGACGTGCGCTCGTCAACCGAGCCCTTTCGCCGACACTTTCAACGGGGGTTGAAACGTGAAGATCCGTCATGTCCGCGCCATTGCCGTCTTCGGAATCGCGCTCGTCGCACTGACCGGGGCCCGTGGCTCCGGCGGTGGTGGCTGTGACAACTCCAGCAGTTCCAGCAGCTCCAGCAGCGGCGGCAGCCACCGCGACGACGACAGCGGAAGCACGGGCGGCGTCTCCGTCCCCGGCGGTTCCGGCGCCGACAAGGCCGCACGCGACATCACCATCGACGAGTGCAAGTACGACGACGCGACGAAGGCGCTCACGGCGAAGATCACCATCAACAACAGTGGCTCGCTGGACTACGACTACGACGTCACCATGAAGTTCACCGGTGGCGTCGGCGGCACGGCCGTCCCGGCGACCGCGAGCGAGACGGCGATCGCCGTCGCCGCGGGCGCCTCGGAGACGACCGTGCTCAGCACCCCGTACACCGGCTCCGGCGACGGCTCCGAGTACACCAAGTGCGAGGTCTCGCGGGCTTCCCGCAGCTGACCCGCGAACGCCCGGGCGTCCCGGCCGGCCGTCAGCGCAGCCGGAAGCCGTCCTTGCCCCGCCTCTCCTCGAACAGCCCGGCCTGCCGCTCCGGCGGCAGGTTGCCGAGCGTGACCAGGTGCGGGGCAAGGGCGAGCGCCCGGGACCGTGACGCCTCGGTGGCCGCCCACACGGCGCGTACCGTCCCCTGGACGGCGTCCGTCGGACACGACGCGATCATCTCCGCGGCGCGCAGCGCCGCCGCTGCCGCGCCGCCGGGCTCCGTCAGCTCGGAGACCAGGCCCACTTCGTACGCACGGCGTGCGGTCAGCCGTTCCGCCGTGCCCATCAGGGCCGTCCGGGCCACCTCGCCGGCCGGCATCCGCTGGGCCATGAAGACTGACTCGTAGGCGCTGACCATCCCGTACGTGGTGTGCGGGTCGAAGAACGTCGCCTCGCGCGAGGCGATCACGAACTCGCTCTCGCCGAGCAGGTAGAACGCCCCGCCGCAGGCCATGCCCTCGACGGCCGCGATCACCGGCTTCCACAGGTCGTTCGCCTTGGGGCCGACCGCCAGCAGCGGATCGTCGAGGGAGTACGGCGAGGACGGCTGCGGCACCTCGGCCGAGCGGTCGACGCCCGTGCAGAACGCCCTGGTGCCCGCGCCCGTCAGCACCACGGCCCGCACCTCGTCGTCGCGGCGGAACTGCCGCCAAGCGGCAGCCAGTTCGGCCGCCGTTTCCAGGTCGATCGCGTTGAGTCTGGCGGGCCGGTCGAGGGTGACCAGGGCGACGCCGCTGTCCTTGTCCCTCTCCACGCGCAGGCTCATGCGCGCTCCAGCCGCCAGCGGGGCAGCCCGTCCCGCGTGAACACCACGCGCACGCCGGCGCCGATGCGCAGCCGGGCCGGGTCGACGGAGTTCAGCGGCGCGTCCGGGGCGGTGACCACGTTGCCGACGAGCCGGATGCGGGGGGCGTCGAGCAGTTCGACGACGACCGCGTTGTAGGGGGCCTGTTCGGCGTAGCCGGGCAGCAGCGGCGGGTGCGGGAGCACGAACGACCAGATACGGCCGCGGCCGCTCGTCGGGCGCCATTCGCTGTCGAAGGAACCGCAGTGCGGGCAGCAGGGACGCGGCGGGAACCGCGGTTCGCCGCAGGCGGGGGCGGCGCAGGTCTGGACGCGCAGTTCGCCGCTCGCCGCGTACTTCCAGAAGGGTGCTCCGTCGTCGTCGATGACCGGTCGCAGCATCTCAGCTCCTCAGCAGAAGGGCCGAGGTCGGTACGCCCTCGCCCGCCGTCACCAGGCAGGTCCGGGCATCCGGCACCTGGGCCGTCGAGGTGCCCCGCAGTTGCCTGACGCCCTCGTTGATCAGGTTGAAGCCGTGCACGTAGGCCTCGCTGAGGCCGCCGCCCGCGGTGTTCAGGGGCAGTCGTCCGCCGATCTCCAGCGCGCCGCCTTCGGTGAAGGCCGCGCCCTCGCCCCGTCCGCAGAAGCCGTAGCCCTCCAGGGAGAGCGGGATCAGCGGGGTGAACGCGTCGTAGATCTGGGCCACATGGACGTCCTCCGGTCCGAAGTCGGCCTGCTTCCACAGGTGCCGGGCGGCCGTCCAGGCCGGACCGGTGAGCGGGTCGTCGTTCCAGTAGTTGACCATTCCGTGGTGCTGGGCGGGCAGGCCCTGGGCGGCGGAGTGGACGTGGACGGGTCTGTGCCGGCAGTCGCGGGCGCGCTCGGCGCTCACGATCACGCAGGCGAGCGCGCCGTCCGTCTCGAGGCAGTTGTCGAAGAGGCAGAGCGGTTCGCTGATCCAGCGGGCGGTCATGTACATCTCGCGGGTGAGCGGCCGGTCGTACATCATCGCGGCCGGGTTCTGGTTGGCACGGTTGCGGCAGGCGAGGGCCACGTTGAAGAAGTGGTCGCGGGTCGCGCCGTATTCGTGCATGTAACGGCGGGCGAGCATGCCGATCTCGTCGGCGGGCCGCAGCAGACCGAACGGGCGGGTCCACTGGGCGGGGGTCGGCAGCTGTGCCGTGGTGTTCGTCCAGGGGCGCGGGCCCGAGCCGCGTTTGCGGGAGCGCCAGGCGACGCCGACGCTCGCCTGCCCGGTGGCCACGGCGGCGGCCAGGTGCGCGACGGTGGCGCACGAGCCGCCTCCCCCGTAGCCGACCTTGGAGAAGAAGGTGACGTCGCCGGCGCCGACGGCCTTGGCGAGCTCGACCTCGTCGGTCTCCTCCATCGTGTACGAGGCGAAGCCGTCCACCTCCGCGGGGGCGATGCCGGCGTCGTCGAGAGCGGCGAGGACCGCCCGGCAGGCCAGTGTCTTCTCCGACTCGGGCAGTCGCCTGGCGAAGGCCGTCGAACCGATCCCGACTATCGCCGCCTTGTCCTTGAGGGTCGCCATGGCCGGAGCGTACAGCTAATCTGACGGACCGTCAGCTACTGTGCGGGGACGTACGGGAGGTACGTGATGCGACACGGCGACCTGGCACGGGGCACGATCGGGGAGCTGGTGCGGACCGCCGCCCTGCGGTACGGACAGCGCGAGGCAGTCGTCGAGGGGCGCATCCGCGTCCCCTACGCCGAGCTGGGCGAACGGGTCGAACGCGCCGCCGCCGCGTGCATCGCCTCCGGCGTCCGCAAGGGGGACCGGGTCGCCGTCTGGGCGCCCAACACCCTCGACTGGATCGTCTGCGCGCTCGGCGCCGTCACCGCGGGGGCGGTCCTCGTCCCCCTCAACACCCGCTTCAAGGGCACGGAGGCCGCCTACGTCCTGCGGCGCTCACGGGCCAGGCTCCTCTTCGTCACCGGCACCTTCCTGGGCACCTCCTACGTCGCCTCCCTGCGCCGCTGCGACGTGGAACTGCCCGACCTGGAGCAGGTCGTCGTCCTGGCCGAGAGCGCGCCGCAGGAGTACCGGACCTGGAAGGACTTCCTCGCCGGCGGCGACGGCGTGGACGCCCGGCAGGTGCGGGAGCGCGCCGCCACCGTCACCGCCGACGACCCCTCCGACCTCGTCTTCACCTCCGGCACCACCGGCCGCCCCAAGGGCGCCGTCATCACCCACGCCCAGACCCTGCGCTGCTACGACCTGTGGAGCGAGCTCGCCGGGCTGCGCGAGGGTGACCGCTACCTGATCGTGAACCCGTTCTTCCACACCTTCGGCTACAAGGCGGGCGTCGTCGCCTGCCTCACCCGCGGCGCCACGATGGTCCCGCAACCCGTCTTCAACGTGGAGACCGTCCTCGCGAACATCGCCGCGGAACGGATCTCCGTGCTGCCCGGCCCGCCGACCCTGCACCGGTCGCTGCTCGACCACCCGGCGCGCGGCCGGCACGACCTGAGCACCCTGCGGCTCGTCGTCACCGGCGCCGCCGTCGTACCCCTCGACCTCGTGGAACGGCTCCGCGACGAACTGCGCGTCCCCACCGTCCTGACGGCCTACGGGCTCTCGGAGGCGAGCGGCATCGTGACCATGTGCCGCCGGGGAGACGCCCCCGCCACCGTCGCCGCCACCTCCGGCCGTGCGATACCCGGCACGGAGGTCCGCGTCCTCGCGCCGCAGGGCGAGCCCGGGGAGGTGCTGGTACGCGGGCACAACGTGATGCGCGGCTACTTCGAGGACCCCGCGGCCACCGCCCGCGCGATCACTCCCGACGGCTGGCTGCGCACCGGCGACGTCGGGGTCCTGGACGAGCAGGGGAACCTGCGCATCACCGACCGGATCAAGGACATGTTCATCGTCGGCGGCTTCAACGCCTACCCCGCGGAGATCGAGCAGCTGCTCGGCCCGCACCCGGACGTCGCGGACGTCGCCGTCATCGGCGTGCCCGACGAACGGCTCGGCGAGGTGGGCAAGGCGTACGTGGTCCGCCGGCCCGGCTCGACGCTGACCGCCGACGACCTGATCGCCTGGTCACGGCGGGAGATGGCGAACTTCAAGGTGCCCAGGCACGTGGAGTTCGTGGCCGCGCTGCCCCGCAACGCGAGCGGCAAGGTGCTGAAGACGAAGCTGCGCTCCCGGCACGCCGGCTGAGCGCGGCACCGGCCCGGTCCCGCGCTGTCGCGGCACCGGGCCGGGCCCGTCTGCGGTGGTCAGCCCTGGAGGCGGACCGGGATCTCCTGCCACCCGTACGCGATGAACGAGGGCACCTGCTTCAGCTCGTCGGACTCGAACGCGGCGGTGAGGCCCGGGTAGCGGTCGAAGAGCGCCGGCAGCGCGGTCATCGCCTCCATCCGGGCCAGCGGGGCCCCGATGCAGCGGTGCACACCGATACCGAAGGACAGATGGTCGTCGGCCGCCCGCGTGGCGTCGAAGGCCGCCGCGTCCTCGCCGTAGCGCGCCGGGTCGTTGCCCGCGGCCGCGTACGTCGTCAGGATCGCGTCGCCCGCCGGGACGGTGACCCCGCCGACGGTGATGTCGGACACCGCGAACCGCAGCGGCAGCGAGGCGATCGACGGGCGGACCCGCAGCACCTCCTCGATCACCTGCTCCCAGCTGATCGCGCCGGCCCTCACGGCCGCCAGCTGTTCGGGGTGCTCGAGCAGCGCGACGACGGCGTTGCCGATCAGATTGACCGTCGTCTCGAAGCCGGCGCCGATGACGAGGAGCAGGGTGTAGAGGAGCTCCTCGTCGCTGAGCCGGTCGCCGTCCTCGTCGCGGACCCGGATCAGCTCCGTGGTCATGTCGTCGCCGGGGTGCTCGGCCTTGTACCCGATGAGCGAGCCGAGGACCGTGCCGATCTGCTCCTGCACCCAGGCCGCCTGCTCCGGGCTCGGGTCGGAGGTGTCCATGAGGGCGGCGATCAGCCGGCCGGTGGCCTCGCGCAGATGCTCGGGCACGCCGAACAGCTCGCAGATCATCCGCATGGGCAGCGGATGCGCGAACGCTGCCTTCACGTCCACGACCTCGCCGTTCGCGCCGGCCGCGTCCAGCTCCGTCAGCAGCTCCTCGGTGATGGCCTCCACCCGGTCGCGCATCGCCTCGGTACGCCGGGCGGTGAAGCTGGGGGCGACGAGCTTGCGCAGCCGGGTGTGGTCGCTGCCGTACGTCGACAGCATGTTGACCACGCCGACCCAGCCGAGGATCCAGCCCCACTCGGGGTGCTCGCCGATCTCGGGGAAGAGCGACCAGTGCCTGCGCGGGTCCTTGCTGACCTCGGGGTCGAGGATCAGGGCCTTGAGGGTGTCGTGACCGGTGGGCGCCCAGGCGGGTATGCCGCCGGGCAGCTCGACGGGGACGATGGGGCCGAGGGAGCGCAGCTTCGCGCACTCGGCGATGATGTCGGCACCGAACGGATCGACGGCCACACGGGGGGACACGGTCATGAACGGTCTCCTGCCTGGTCGGGGCTGTGAGGTGTGAATCTGACGGGCAGCGCCGTCAGCGAACGGTGGAAGGGGCCCGGCCGCCAGCTGAGCCGCTCACGCGGCAGGACCGGCTGAAGATCCGGCAGCCACTGGGTGAGACGTTCGATGGCCTCCGTGGCGATCAGCAGGGCCGGCTGCTTCACGGGGCAGGCGTGCTCACCGGCGGAGAACGACAGGTGCGACGCGTCGTGCCGGTGGTGCGTCCCCGCGAAGTCCTGCTCGGCGAAGTGGCCCAGCGCTCCGTACGAGACGACGACCGGGACCGCCGCCTGCACCCAGACCCCGTGGAAGGACACGGACTCGCGGGCGAAGTGGATGCCGTAGTTCGACAGCGGGGTCTCGTAGCGGAGCACCTCGAGGACCGCGTCCATCACCGGCCGGGAGCCACTGGTGAGGGTGGAGTAGTAGTCGGCGTTGCCGAGGATCCGCGAGAGCGCGTTGGAGACGAGGTTGGCGCTCGGTTCGTGACCGGCCCCGAGGGTGAGGAACACCTGCCAGGTGACCTCCTCCGGCGTGAGGGCCAGCGGGTGGTCCAGCAGCCGGCTGGTGATGTCGGGCCCGCGCCGCACCGACTTGGCGGCGATCAGCTCCAGCACGTACCTGCCGTACTCGGCCTCGCCCTCCGCCGCGCGGTCGCCGCCCTCCATCATCGCGCCGAGCGCGGCGTCGAGCCGGCCCGACTCGCTGTCGGGCAGGCCGAAGAGGTTGTTGAAGATCAGCGCCATCAGCGGCCGGGCGAACTCGGTGACGAGGTCCGCGGAGCCCGCCGGGCCGAAGCGGCCGACGAGCACGTCCACGGCGTGATGGACGCGTTCGCGCAGGTCGTGCGGTTCCACCAGGTCGAACGCGTCCGTGAGGCTGCGCCGGTAACGGATGTGCGCGTCGCCGTCCGCGAAGAGGGTGTTGGGCCGCCAGCGCATCATGCCGAGGACGGGGGAGTCCTCGGGGACGGTGGCCTCCCAGGGACGCGGGTCGTGCGACCAGGTCGCGGGGTCGTGCAGCAGGTCGAGGGCGGCGCGGCGGTCGGTGACGACGTACGCGGGCACCCCGGGGGCGAGTTCGGCCCAGCCGACCGGGCCCTGGGCCCGCAGCGCCGCGTAGTAGGCATGCGGATCGGCCGCGAAACCCTCTTCCCACAGTCGTACGGGCGCGGACAGCGTGAACGCGTCGGCGCGGGCAGGATAGGCGTTCAACGGGGCTCCGTCCGGCGGCTGTTGCGGTCGATGAGGTGCTGGACCAGGGCGAGCAGCGCGTCGACGGAGGAGTTGGTGTCGCGGGCGTCGCACATCACCAGCGGGGTGTCGTGCTCGAGGTCGAGGGCGCGGCGCAGCTGCTCCTCGCCGTAGTTCTTGGAGTCGGGGAAGGTGTTGAGGGCGACGGCGTACGGCAGCCCCGATTCCTCGACCATGCCGAGGACGTCGAAGGAGTCGTCGATCCGGCGGGTGTCGACGAGCACGAGCGCGCCGAGCGCCCCGTACGCGATGTCGTCCCACAGGGAGCGGAAACGCTCCTGGCCGGGGGTGCCGAAGAGGTAGAGCACGATCCCGCCGCCCAGCGAGATCCGCCCGAAGTCGATGGCGACGGTCGTCGTCGTCTTGTCGCGCACCCCGGCCAGGTCGTCGACCGCGACCGACGCCTGGGTCAGGTGCTCCTCGGTGTGCAGCGGCCGGATCTCGGAGACGGAGTCGATCAGTGTCGTCTTGCCGACGCCGAACGGACCGGCGACGAGGATCTTGACCAGTTCCCGTGCGGTCTCTGGCAGATGCAGACCGGCCTCGGAGTCGCGCTCACGGGAGGACGGGCCGGAACCCGCGGGCGGGCTAAAGCTTGAGGGCGCGGAGGCCATCGGCCACTCTCTTCAGAAGGTCACGGTCGGGCAGGGCGGCGGAGGGGACCGGTGGGCGTGCGCGCACCAGACCCTGGTCGATCAGGGCGGCGGCCAGGACACGGACCGCGGAGACCGGCAGCTTCAGCAGGGCGGCCGTCTCCACCACGGTCAGTGAGCCGCCGTCGAGCGCCTCCAGCACGGCGTGCTGGGCGGCGGGCAGGCCGGCGGGCGCGGGCCCGCCCGCGCCGGTCAGCACCGACAGGCGCTCCAGGCTGTTGCGACTGGGCCGCGCCACCCCGCCGGTGGACAGGTAGGCGGGCACCAGGGGGCGGCCGCTCCGGCGGCCGGTCATACCGCTGTGCCGCCGTCGGCCACCCGGGGCGCGGCGGCCATGGCCTTCTCACCGAGCCGGGCCACCTGGGAGTGGACCCGGTGGCCCAGCAGGTCGAGGCGTACCTCCGGGCTGCCGTACGCGGCCACGCACGTGCCGTGGTCCGTCGGCGCGACCAGGATGTAGCCGTGGTCGGACTCGATGACCACCTGGCGCAGCCGGGCGCTGTCCTCGTCGGCGAACGCGGCGGCGGCGGTACGGCACGCGCCCTGGACGGTGCTGATGATCGCCGCGACGCGCTCCGCGGAGTCCTGGGAGAGCGCGGCGGAGTAACCGGAGACGAGCCCGTCCCTGGTCAGCAGCGCGGCGGCCCGGACATGCGGGATTTCGAGGATCGGATCGAGCACCCAGGCGGCTTCACCGGGGTCGCGGCTGGTCATCGGGGGTCGTTCCCTTCGGTCTCTGCGGCGTTGCGCGCCGCGGCTGTTGCGGACTGGAGCGCCCCGAGCGCCGCGGCGGACTCCTCGGGGGTGCGGGCGGGCGCGGCGGGCGCTGCCGGTTCGGGGGCGGGCGCCGCGGAGGACGTCTCGGCGCGGACCCTGCGGCGGCGCTGCGGGAGCTGGTCGCCGTCCTGGGCGGGGTCGGGCACGGGCTCGTGGACGGGCTCGCCGCCGTGCGGGGCCGGGGGAGCGGCGCGGGCGACGGCGTCCGCGAACCGCGGTGGTGCCGCGTGCGGTTCAGGCTCGGTGGACTGCTCCGGGCCGGTGGGCTGCTCGGGGCCGGTGGTGGGCCGCGCCTGCCGGTCGAGCCGCGTCTGCGGGGCGGGCCGGTCCTGCCGGGCCGGCTGCGGCTGCTCCGTGTGCCGTGCCTGTTCGGCCGCGAGCTCGGGCTCCACCGCGTTCCGGGTGGAGCGGGCGGCGCTGACGGCGGGCGGGTGCAGGACCGGGTCGATACGGCTCAGCAGATGGCTCTTGACGAGCAGCACCGCCCGTACACCGCCGTAGGGCGACGGCGTGGACAGGTCGACCGACACGTCGAACTGCCGGGTGAGCCGGCCGATCGCGGCCAGTCCCATCCGGGGCGGGTCACCGAGGTCGGACAGGAGGATCTGGTGGTCCCCGGCCACCAGCCGCTGCGCGGCGGCGCGTTCGTCGCTCGCCATGCCGACGCCCGCGTCGTCGACCGTCACCGTGACGCCGTGGTGGACGCGTTCGAGGTTCACCACCACGGCGGTGTCCGGCGAGGAGTGGCGCAGCGCGTTGTCGAGCAGCTCGGCGACGATGATCGCCACCGGCTCCACCGCGTGCGACACGAGCGCGGTGCCGGGCTCGAGGTGGTTGTGCACCTGGACCCGGTGATAGCCGACGAGCCTGGCCTGTCCGCCCGTGACGGCGTCGACCAGGTGCGACTCCTCGCGGGCGAGCCCCACCCACGCCCCGCACACGACGGCGGCGACCTGGGCGCGGCGCAGCGACTGCTCGTTCTCGTGGTCGAGGGCGAAGAGGGTCTGTGCCAGCTCCGGATCGTCGTAGCGCTGCTGGAGTCCGCGCAGCACGTCCTGGAGCCGGTAGAGCCCGGCCTGGATCTCGCGGGTCGCGCCGCGCATACCGGCCCGGGCGGCGGCGTCGACGCGCTTGCGCTCCTGGGCCATGGCGGTGCGCAGCGCTTCGAGTACGGCCTCGGTGCCCGCGCCCGCGGGCCCGAGCGGTCCGGGCACCCGGACGTGCGGGTGGGCGGTCCGGGTGGCCTCCGCGGGCATCCGCTCCGCGGCGAGGTGGGCTATCTCGGCGGCGAAGGCCTGGGCGGCGCGGTCCAGTTCGTGCCGGGCGGCGTCGAGATGCGACCGGAGCGTGGTGATCTCCTCGCGCTGCCGGGCCCGTTCCCGCCGGGAGCGGATGAGCCCGCCTCCCAGGACGAATGCCGACAACGTCCCGGCGGCCAGGCCGCCGGCGGCCAGGTCCGGTATCTCGATCATCGAATTAGACCTCGGGAGAGCAGGGTGTGGGGGCGCCGTGAGGCGCGCCCGCCAAGTACACACTGCCGCTGAGCAGTTGCGCTCGGTTTCTGCCGAAGATCCTTTGGTTTTGTCCGGTCGGTGGCCCATTGCTTACGAAGTGTCTGAGTGTGGCTCAGGACACAGTCGTCAACGGCCGCCCGGAGACATGCCACGGCCGCGGCGGCTCCCCCTCCGCGCCGCCGCGGCCGTTCCCCGTCGTGTTTGGCTTCGTGTGTCAGACCTGCGGCGGAGCCGGGGCGTGGTGGTCGCCCATGGTCGTGATGGTGGTGTCGGCGGGCGGCACGGGCGCGTGGTGGTCGCCCATCGTGGTGATCTCTTCGCGGTCCTGCTTGTTGGTGCTCATGTCGTCCCCCATGGGATAGCCGATGACCGGAGGGCCTTCCGGCCGGCGACTCCCCCGAGGGTCGCCGGACGGAAGGCCGGTGGACCTGTCACCCCGCTGAGGCGCCGGCCCGAGTGATCCGTCTGCCCCCCGACGCGACGGATCGAATGCATGAAGCATGTCGGACGAGCATAAACATTCGATGAACGCCCTGCCCGGCGCCCTGCCCCTGCGGCTGCACCGAGCCTGCCGCGTCCTGGGACCGCCGTACCGGACCCGGCCCCGACGGGCCGTGTCCCGCGGGCCGTCAGGCGGCACCGCTGAGGGGCTCCAGCAGTGTGCGGACCTCTTCCGCCTCCGCCGCACCCGTCTGCTCGTGGAGGAACAGCGCGTCCCGCCAGCACGCACGCGCGCGGTCCGCCTGCCCCAGCGCGTCCAGGGCCAGTCCCAGCGTGGTCAGCACCTTGCCGCGGGTCCGGTCGCCGCCGATGCAGCCCATCGCGAGCGCCTGTTCCGCGTGCTGCGCGGCCCGTGCGGGGCGGCGTGCGGAGAGATGCGCCTGGGCGATGCGGAAGTGGGCCGTGCCCTCCCACAGGCGCTGCCGGTTCGACTCGAACAGGCTCAGCGCCTCCGACAGTTGCTCCAGGGCGTCCGTGTGGCGGCCCGCCTGTGTCAGCGCGACCCCGAGGGCGTAACGGGCGTTGGCCAGCCGGAGCGTGTGGCCGATCCTGTCGTAGATGGCGATGCCCTGCTCCGCGAGGGAGATCGCCTGGGTGATGCGGCCGGTGGCGACGTGGATGCGGGAGAGGTTGGACAGGGCGCTCGCCTCGCCGGGCAGGTTGCCGTCGAGACGCGAACCCTCCATGGCGCGTCGCAGGTGCTCCTCGGCCTCCTGGTTGCGTCCCTGTATGAAGGCGATGATGCCCCGGTCGTTGTCCGACCAGTAGACCGGCGCCGGGTCGTTCACCGACCGGGCCAGTACCGCCGCCTGGGCCGCCTCCTCGTCCGCCTCGTCGTAACGGCCCGCCACGAGATGGACGTTGGTCATCGACGTACGGGCCCTGCCCTCGGTCCGCGTGTCGCCCGCGGCCCGTGCGGCCTCGACCGCCCCGCAGGCCACGGACTCGTAGACCTTCGAGTTCGCTCCCGACTCGGCGAGGTTCTGGACGGCCCACAGCAGGTCGACCGCCCGCCGCAACTGCGGTCCGGGGGACGCCTGCCGGGCGCAGGCGAGGAGGCAGTGGGCCTCCGCGTAGAGCCAGTCCTGGGCGTCGTCGAGGTGCGCGAACTCGAGCCCGGCGTCACCCGTCGGCTCCAGGTGCACCACCAGCCGGTCGCCGGGCCGCTCCATGGCGAAGACCCGGGCCGCCGTCGCCAGGTAGAAGTCCAGCAGGTGGGAGACGGCGGCCTCCCTGGCCGCCGCGGACTCGTCGCGCTCCGCGCATGCACGCGCGTAGAGCCGCACGAGGTCGTGGTAGCGGTACCGGCCGGGCGCCGCGGACTCCAGCAGGGACGTGTCGACCAGCGCCTCGAGCAGGTCCTCCGTCTCGTGCGGCGGCAGTTCCAGCACGGCCGCCGCCGCGGCGAGCGAGATGTCCGGGCCGTCCGCCAGGCCCAGCAGGCGGAACGCCCTGGCCTGGGCGGGCTCCAGCTGGCCGTAGCCCAGTTCGAAGGTGGCCTTCACCGCCAGGTCACCGGCCTGGAGCTCGTCGAGGCGGCGCCGCCCGTCGGCCAGCTTGGCCGCGAGGACCGAGACCGTCCAGGTGCGGCGGGCCGCCAGCCGCGAGGCGGCGATACGGATGGCGAGCGGCAGGAACCCGCACGCCGCGACCACGTCCAGCGCCGCGTCCCGCTCCGCACCGACCCGCTCCGCACCGACGATCCGGGTGAACAGCTGGAGGGCCTCCTCCGGGGACATCACGTCCAGGTCGACGAGGTGCGCGCCCGCCAGGTCGACCATCCGCACCCGGCTGGTGATCAGCGCGGCGCAGCCGGCCGTGCCGGGCAGCAGGGGCCGGACCTGGGCGGCGTCGCGGGCGTTGTCGAGCAGCACCAGGATCCGTCGCCCGTCCAGGGCGGAGCGGTAGAGGGCCGCGCGTTCGTCCAGGGTGTCCGGGATCGCGGAGTCGGGTGTGCCGAGGGCGCGCAGGAACGCGCCGAGGACCGTCTCCGGCTCCGCGGACCGGTTGCCGGTGCCCTGGAGGTCGACGTACAGCTGCCCGTCGGGGAAGTGCTTGCGCGCCTGGTGGGCCACATGGACGGCCAGGGTGGTCTTGCCGACGCCGCCGATGCCCGCGAGGGCGGACACCGCCATCACCGACCCCTCGGCGGTGGCAAGTTGACCGCCCAGTTCCTGCACGAAGGACGTCCGGCCGGTGAAGTCCGGCACGGTGGCCGGCAGCTGGGCGGGCCGGGTGGTCTGCGGGGCGGGCGCCGGCTCCTGCGGAGAACGGGCGAGTTCGGCGTCGGCCCGCAGGATCCGCTGCTGCAGGCTGGAGAGTTCGGGCCGCGGGTCGACGCCCAGTTCCTCTGCGAGCAGCCGGCGGGTGTCGGCGTAGACGGCGAGTGCCTCCGCCTGGCGTCCGCTGCGGTACAGGGCGAGCATCAGCAGTTCGCGCAGCCGCTCGCGCAGCGGGTGGGTCGCGGTGAGCGCCGTGAGCTCGGAGACGGCCTCGGCGTGCCGGCCGACCTCGAGGTCGATGTCGAGCCGGGTCTCGAGCAGTTGCAGACCCCACTCGACGAGCCGGGTGCGCTGGTTCTCCGCATACGGCCCCGGCACGTTGGCGAGCGGCTCGCCGTCCCACAGGTTCAGCACCTTGTTGAGCAGCGCCCGTGCCTGGGTACGGTCGCCGGCGGCGTTCGCCTTGTACGCCTCCGCCGCGAGTTCCTGCGCGACGGCGAGGTCGAGGGCTTCCCTGCCGATGCGCAGCGCGTAGCCGCCCGACTCGCTGACCAGGGTGTCGGGGTCGAGCGCCTTGCGCAGCCGGGAGGCGTACGTGCGGACGGCGGCGAGGGCCTGGGAGGGTGGTTCCTCGCCCCAGATCGCGTCGATCAGCTCGTGGGCGGTGGCGGTGCGCCCGTCGCGGAGCAGCGGCGCGACGAGCAGGGCGCGCTGCTGCGGCGAGCCGGGCGGCAGGGTCTCTCCGCCCCGCCGCACCCGTACCGGTCCGAGCACGCTGAAGTACAGCTCGGCGTTCTCGCTCCCGAGCGGAGCGCGCTGGTTCGGTACGCGTGGCCCGCTGTCACGGTCCATAGGTGCCCCCTGCCGGTACTGCCGGAATCGCCCTCGACAGTCTGCCTTGTTGGGGGTGGCCGCGTCAGCAGCGGGGCGGCTGCGTCTGCTGTCGTCCGCCGGGCCGTACGGTCCGCTCTGATCAGGGGCGATAGACCGTGCCGGGTTCGGGTGCGGCCGGTGCGAGCAGCTGGGTGACCGTGACGAAGGTGTAACCGCGCTTCTTCAGCTCGGTGATGATGCCGGGCACGGCGGGGACCGTGCCGTCGTAGATGTCGTGCAGCAGGATGATGCCGTCGCGTCCGGCCTGGTCGAGGATGCGCTTCTCGATGAGCGCGCTGTCGGTCGTGGAGTAGTCCTTGGCGGTGGCGCTCCACAGGACCTGGGAGAGGCCGAGCTCCTTGCTGACGGCCTTCACCTCGTCGTCGGTGCGGCCCTGCGGCGGGCGCATCAGCCGCGGCTTCTCACCGGTGATCTCCTCTATGGCGTCCTGGGTGCGGCCGAGTTCCGCGCGTATCTCTTCCTTGTCGAGCTTGTCGAGCCGCTGGTGGGTCCAGGTGTGGTTGGCGACCTCGTGGCCCTCGGCGGCGAGGCGGCGCACCACGTCGGGGTACTTGAGCACGTGGTTCTTGCCGAGCAGGAAGAAGGTGGCGGGCACCTTCTCCTTCGCGAGGTGGTCGAGCAGCCGGGGGGTGTCCTTGCCGGGGCCGGCGTCGAAGGTGAGCGCTATGCACTTGGCCTTCTCGCAGTCGACGGACGGCGCACCGGAGCCCCTGCCCTTCTCGCTCGCGAGCGGTTTCCCGTCGGAGCCGGCGGCGTCGGAGCGGGCGTCCGCCGGCGAGGTGCTGTCGACGGAGCAGCCGGTGAGCGCGAGGGTCAGCGTGAGCGCTGCGGCGAGGGCCGGGACAACCCGGGACCCGGTTCTGTACGTCCTTGAGGGCATGGTGAGTCTCCCCGTTCGTGGCGGCGCGATGGCGCGGCGGTGTGCCGGTCGTACGGAATCCGGCCGTGGGCCGGTGGTCGTCCGTACTCGCCGGTGACTATACACAGCGTGTATACGTGGCGTTCATAGTGGGGCCCGCCGATGGGGCCCGGACTCAATAGCTGACGCATCGTCAGATCGGCGCTACCTTGGGACGATGGAGACCTTCCCCAAGATCATCTCGGTGGACGATCACACGGTGGAGCCCCCCGGCGTCTGGCGGGACCGGCTCCCGTCGAAATACGCCGGCACGGGCCCCCGCATCGTCCGCGCGCCCCTGAAGGAAATGACCTTCATGGGCGGCAGGTTCGCCCCCGTCATGGGAGCCCCCGGCGACGAGGGACCGGTCGGCGACTGGTGGGTCTACGAGGACCTGCACCGGCCGCTCACCCGCCTCGACACCGCCGTCGGCTACGACCGCGACGAGATCAAGCTGGAGATCATCACCTACGAGCAGATGCGCCCGGGCTCCTACAGCGTCCCGGACCGGCTCGCCGACATGGACGTCAACCACGTCCGCTCCGCGCTCTGCTTCCCCACCTTCCCGCGCTTCTGCGGCCAGACCTTCACGGAGGCCGCCGACCGCGAGCTCGGGCTGCTGTGCGTGCGGGCCTACAACGACTGGATGGTGGAGGAGTGGTGCGGCCCCGAGGCGCGGGGCCGGCTCGTACCGCTGACCCTGATCCCGCTGTGGGACGCGGAACTGGCGGCCGCGGAGGTCCGCCGCAACGCGGCGCGCGGCGTGCGCGCCGTCGCGTTCTCCGAGATACCCCCGCACCTCGGGCTCCCGTCCGTCCACACCGACGCGTGGGACCCGTTCCTCGCCGCCTGCGACGAGACCGGCACGGTCATCGCCATGCACATCGGCTCCTCCAGCCGCATGCCCTCCACCTCGGCGGACGCGCCTCCCGCCGTCGGTTCGACCATCACCTTCGCCAACTGCTGCTTCTCCATGGTCGACTGGCTGATGAGCGGCAAGCTCGAGCGCTTCCCCGGACTGCGGATCATGTACGCGGAAGGCCAGATCGGCTGGATCCCGTACATCCTGGAGCGGGCGGACGTCGTCTGGGAGGAGAACCGCGCCTGGGGCGGGGTGGCGGACAAGGTCACCCGGCCGCCGTCCGAACTCTTCGCCGAGCACGTCTACGGCTGCTTCTTCGACGACGCCTTCGGCCTCAGGAACCTGGACGCGATCGGGGCGGGGAACGTCCTCTACGAGACGGACTACCCGCACTCCGACTCGACCTGGCCGAAGTCGAAGGAGGTCGGCGAGTCCCAGATGGGCCACCTGCCGCAGGACGTGGTGGAGAGGATCGTGGCGGGCAACGCGATCGACCTGCTGGGGCTGACCGAGGACGGTCTGTGGCCGGGCCCGTAGGCGACCGCCCGGCGGTCCCGTCACGCACCGCCCGGCGGGCAATCGTGTTGAGCGTCCCGCACGCCGCGTGCTACCTGGTGCCGCCTACCTGGTGGCGCCCGTTCTCCGGTCAGCCTTCGCCGGGCGCCTGGAACCCGGTCGTGTCGACGTGGCAGTCGAACGGGGCAGGGATGTGGATCTTCTCGCCGAACGGCACGGTGAGGTGGGAGGCATATCCCTTCGGGGTCGGCGACCAGTAGACGGTGGCGCTGTCCTCCTGCATGTCGAGCAGGAGGTAAACAGGAACACCGGCCTTGCCGTAGCGCTCGACCTTGTCGGTGAGATCGTCGTCGCGCGTCGAAGGAGAGGTCAACTCGGCGACGAAGGAGAGCCCTTCCCCGTCCAAATGGCGGCTTGTCGTCCGCCGCGTCTGACGGTGAGCCGCGTGGACGTCGGGGCCGTAGGCCCGCTCCACGCCGGGGAACACGTAGAGCGCGGGGGCGGAGCTGATCCGGTGGCCCTCCGGAAGGCGGGGGCGCAGCTGATCGCAGACCAGGTCCATGACGTCGAGGTAGTACGCCTTCGACCATGGTGACACGACGATGTTCCCCCTGATGATCTCGGCGTTGAAGCCGTCGGGCACGTTCAGCTCGTCGAGGGCTGCGCACAGCTCCTCGAAGCGGCGGGGGTCGGTGCCGTCTGTCGTCGGGCGTTCCAGCATCACCGTCATGATGCGCCTCCCTCGCATGGCGGGCCAGTCGATACTCAGCGTAGCGGGCCGGTGTGACACGGGTGGCCGAACAAGCAGGGACAGCCGCACCCGGGTCGTCTACCCGGAACGGCCCCCGACCGGCACCATCAGGGCATGACGCTCTCCACCGCAGAAGCGGGCAAGATCCTCGCCGACAGCTTCGCCCCCTGGGTCCTCGAACTCGGCCTGTCCGTCGAGGAGACGGGCGACCTGCACGCCGTGCTGCGGCTGCCCTGGTCCGACCGGCTCGCCCGGGAGGGCGGCGGGATGTCCGGGCAGGCGCTGATGGCCGCGGCGGACACGGCGACCGTGATCGCCGTGTCGTCGGCGCGGGGCGCCTTCGTCCCGATGACGACGGTCCAGCAGTCCACCAGCTTCCAGCGGGCCGTCGTCGGCGCCGACGTCCTGGTCGACGCCCGGATCACCAAGCTGGGCAAGCGCATGGCCTTCGCCGAGATCACCATGGCCGCCGAAGGTTCCGCGGAGCCGGCCGCCCGCGCCTCGACGGTGTACGCGCTGCTCGGCTGAGGCCGCTGCGCCACCCTTGCCTGATGGACCGTCAGCCCCGACGATGGCACCAGCCGTCGTTACTGACGGTCCGTCAGCTCTGGGGAGTCTTCATGGTGGCGTACGGGATGCAGCTCCCGGTCCAGTCGCAGAGCACCCTCTACGCCGAGCCCTGGGAGACCGAGGCGGGCCCGGACGACCTGGCCGCCGTCGCCGTGGCGGCCGACCGGGCCGGTTTCTCCTACCTCGCCGTCTGCGACCACGTCGCCGTCCCGCGACGCCTCGCGGACGCCATGTCCACGGTCTGGTACGACCCGGTCGCCACGCTCTCCTTCCTCGCCGGGGTGACCGAGCGGGTGCGGCTGCTGAGTCATGTCGCGGTCGTCGGGCTGCGCCACCCCCTGGCGTCCGCGAAGCAGTACGCGACCCTCGACCACCTCTCCGGCGGACGGCTGCTCCTCGGCGTCGGGGCCGGGCACGTACGGGAGGAGTTCGAAGCCCTGGGTGTCGACTTCGACGCCCGCGGGGCCGTCCTCGACGAGAGCATCGACGCACTGCGCGCCGCGCTCGGCCCCGGCGAGTATCCGGAGTTCCACGGGGAGCGGTTCCGTTTCAAGGACCTCGGGCAGCGGCCACGGCCGGCCCAGCCCCGTGTCCCCCTCTGGGTCGGCGGCTCCTCGCCGGCCGCTGTGCGGCGGGCCGCGCTCAAGGGTGACGGCTGGCTGCCCCAGGGCGATCCGCGCGAGAAGCTGCCGGCGCAGATCGCGCGGATCCGGCAGCTGCGCGAGGCGGCGGGGATCGAGGACCCCTTCGTGATCGGCGCCATCACCGAACCGCTGTACATCGGCGAGCCCGGCCGGCACACCGGCCGCCGGACGGTCTCCGGCAAGCCCGCGGCGGTCGCGGAGTCCCTGCGGGCCTACGCCGTGATGGGCGTGGACCAGATCCAGGTGCGGTTCCGCAGTCGCAGCCGCGGTGAACTGACCGACCAGATGGCGGCCTTCGCCGCCGACGTCGCCCCGCACCTCGACTGACCAAGGGAGCAGGCATGGGCAAGCTGGACGGACGCGTCGTACTCGTCACCGGCGCGGCGCGCGGGCAGGGGGAGCAGGAGGCCAGGCTCTTCGCGGCGGAGGGCGCGAAGGTCGTCCTCGCCGATGTCCTCGACGAGCTGGGCGAACCGCTCGCCAAGGAGGTCGGCGGTCTCTACGTCCATCTCGACGTGAGCCGCGAGGCCGAGTGGAGCGCGGCCGTCGGCGCCGCGAAGGAGCGCTTCGGGAAGATCGACGGGCTGGTCAACAACGCGGGCATCCTGCGCTTCAACGAACTCCTCGCCACCCCGCTGGAGGAGTTCCAGCTGATCACGCAGGTCAACCAGGTCGGCACGTTCCTCGGTATCCGCAGCGTCGCCCCGGAGATCGAGGCGGCCGGAGGCGGCACGATCGTGAACACGGCCTCGTACACGGCGCTGACGGGCATGGCGTACGTGGGCGCGTACGCGGCCTCCAAGCACGCGATCCTCGGTCTGACGAGGGTGGCCGCGCTCGAGCTCGCGGGGAAGGGGATCCGGGTCAACGCGGTGTGCCCCGGCGCCGTGGACACCCCGATGAGCAATCCCGACGGCGTGGACCCGGAAGCGGTCGGCGACCTCTACCGCACGCTGGTGCCGCTCGGGCGGGTCGGGCGGCCGGAGGAGATCGCCAGGCTCGCCCTCTTCCTGACCGGCGAGGACTCCTCGTACATCACCGGGCAGCCGTTCGTGATCGACGGCGGATGGCTGGCGGGCGTCAGCGTCCTGTGAGGCGGCCCGGTGCCGGTCCGGCGCCGCGGCGCCGCTGCTCTCTTGACTGCGCAGGCACCCGGTGGAACAGTCGGACCCATCCAGATCTGACGGTGCGTCAGAAACGATAGGCGGTGGACCCCGTGGAATTCGGCCTCTTTGTTCAGGGATACCTCGGCAAGCGCGCCGAGACCGACCCGCTCGCCGAGCACAAGGCGCTGATGGAGGAGACCGAGTACGTCATCCAGGCGGACAGGTCCGGGTTCAAGTACGCCTGGGCCTCCGAGCACCACTTCCTGGAGGAGTACTCGCACCTGTCGGCCAACGACGTCTTCCTCGGCTACCTCGCCCACGCGACCGAGCGCATCCACCTCGGCTCCGGCATCTTCAACCCGCTGGCCCCGGTCAACCACCCGGTCAAGGTCGCGGAGAAGGTCGCGATGCTCGACCACCTGTCGCAGGGCCGCTTCGAATTCGGCTCGGGCCGGGGCGCCGGGTCCCACGAGATCCTCGGATTCATGCCGGGCATCACCGACATGAACCACACCAAGGAGATCTGGGAGGAGACGATTGCCGAGTTCCCGAAGATGTGGCTCCAGGACGAGTACGTGGGCTTCCAGGGCAAGCACTGGTCCCTGCCGCCGCGGAAGGTCCTCCCCAAGCCCTACGGGCCCGCCCACCCGCCGATGTGGTACGCGGCCGGCTCCCCGTCCTCGTACGCCATGGCCGGCAGGAAGGGCCTCGGCGTGCTGGGCTTCAGCGTCCAGAAGGTCTCCGACATGGAATGGGTCCTCGACTCGTACAAGTCGGCGGTGAAGGAGGCGAAGGCGGTCGGCGCCTTCGTCAACGACAACGTGATGGTGACCTCGACGGCGATCTGCGCGGAGACGCACGAACGCGCGGTCGAGATCGCGGTGTCCGGCGGCCTCAACTACCTCCAGTCGCTGCTGTTCCGCTACCACGACACGTTCCCGCGCCCCGAGGGCGTCCCCGAGTGGCCGGAACTCCTGCCGGAGTACACGGCGGAGATCATCGAACTGCTGATAGCGGAGGAACTGATGATCTGCGGCGACCCGGGAGAGGTGCTGCAGCAGTGCAAGCGGTGGGAGCAGGCGGGGGCGGACCAACTGTCGTTCGGCCTGCCGATCGGAGTGTCCTACGAGGACACGATGACGACGATCCGCCTGATCGGCGAGCACGTGATCCCTCAGATCGACACGGACCCGATCCACCGGACGACGCGCTTCCGGGAGTCGGCGGGGAGGTGAGGTGGGGGTGGGCGGGGCGCCGGCTGCGGGTGCGGGTGCGTGGCCGCCTGCGGCGGGCGTGTTCCCCACCCCGCCCCTTCCCGAAACCGGGCTCCGCCCGGACCCGCACCGGGCTCCGCCCGGAACCACACCGGGACCCGCACCGGGCTCCGCACCGCGCGGACCCACACCGGGACCCGCACGGCGCTCCGTCCGGACCTGCACGGCGCTCCGCGCGGAAACCGCACCGGGCCGCACGGCGCTCCACGCGGAACCCACACCGGGCTCCACGCGGAACCGCACCGGGCTCCGCGCGGACCCGCATCGCGCTCCGCGCGGACCCGCATCGCGCTCCGCGCGGTGTTCGGGGGCTCCTCCCCTACGCCTCGCGGCGTGGGGGGACCCCCACCGGACCCCCGCGCCTCAATCTCCCCCTACGGCCTGGCCGCCGTGGGAGGTGCCCCCGGCGCGGCTGATTTCGCGCAGCGAAATCCAGCCCGCCCGGCGCTTGAGGGCACCGCGCGGAGCGCGGTACGCCGCCCGCAGGGCGGCACGGGGTCCGGGGCTTGCCCCGGTTCGGGAAGGGGCGGGGTGGGGAACGGCCCCGCGCAGCGGCCACCCCCCAACCCTCCACCCCCCCCACGCACGGGCGGCGTCTTCCCGGACCGTCGCCCGTCGCGGCCCGGTCGGGACGGCTCGCGCGGCCGCGGCCGGCCGCCGTGCCCCCGGCCGGGCCACACCTCACAGTCCATCCGTCCAGGACCCCGTGCAGAAGGGGACGCCATGCTCGCCCACCTCATCCGCAACGCGACCGTCGTCGACGGCACCGGCGCCCCCGCGTACCGCGCCGACGTCGGCATCGGCGACGACGGCCGGATAGCCGTCATCACGGAGCCCGGCACCGGCACCGGCGGCACGCGGCCCGCGAGGACCGTCGAGGACGCCACCGGCCTCGTCCTCGCCCCCGGCTTCGTCGACCCGCACACCCACTACGACGCCCAGTTGTTCTGGGACCCGTACGCCACCCCGTCCCTCAACCACGGCGTCACGACCGTCGCCGGCGGCAACTGCGGTTTCACGCTCGCACCGCTCAACTCCGACCGCCCGGAGGACGCCGACTACACGCGGCGGATGATGTCCAAGGTCGAGGGGATGTCCCTCGTCGCGCTCGAGCAGGGCGCCCCCTGGAACTGGCACACGTTCGGCGAGTACCTGGACGCCCTCGAGGGCCGCACCGCGGTCAACGCCGGTTTCATGGTGGGCCACTGCGCGCTCCGCCGGCACGTGATGGGCCCGGACGCGATCGGCGGGCAGCCGACCCCGGCGCAGCTCCAGGAGATGGTGGCCCTGCTCCACGACGCGATGGAGGCCGGTGCGTGGGGTCTGTCCACCACCCAGTCGTCGACCCACTCCGACGGTGACGGCAGGCCGGTCGCGTCCCGGCACGCCCTGCCGCACGAACTGCTCGCCCTGTCCCGGGCGGTGGGGGAGCACGAGGGCACCCAGCTCGAGGCGATCGTCGCCGGGTGTCTCGACCGGTTCGGGGACGAGGAGATCGACCTGCTCGTGGAGATGAGCGCCGCCGCGGGAAGGCCGCTCAACTGGAACGTCCTCACCATCGACGCCTCCGTACCCGACCGCGTCCCCCGTCAGCTGGTCCCGTCCGAGCGGGCCCGCAAGGCCGGCGGCCGCGTCGTCGCGCTGACCATGCCGATCCTGACGCCGATGAACATGTCGCTCGGAACGTTCTGCGCCCTGAACCTGATCCCCGGCTGGGGCGAGATCCTTGCCCTCCCGGTCCCGCAGCGCATCGCGAAACTGCGTGACCCGGCCGTCCGCGCCCGGATGCTGAGCCGGGCGGACTCCCCGGAGGCCGGCGTCTTCCGCCGGCTGGCCCACTTCGGCCGGTACGTCATCGGGGACACGTACACCCGTGAGAACGAGGGCCTCACCGGCCGCGTCGTCCGGGACATCGCCGCGGAACGCGGCCAGGACCCCTTCCAGTGTCTGGTCGAGATCTGCGCCAACGACGATCTGCGTACGGTCCTGTGGCCCATGCCCAGCGACAACGACCCCGACTCGTGGGCCCTGCGCGCGGAGACCTGGCAGCACGAGGACGTGCTGCTGGGCGGTTCGGACGCCGGCGCGCACCTGGACCGGATGTGCGGCGCCCCGTACACGACCCGCTTCCTCGGGGACTGCCTGCGGGGCCGGAAGCTGCTGGGGCTGGAGGAGGCGGTGAGGATGCTGACCGACGACCCGGCGCGTCTCTTCGGTCTGCGCGACCGGGGCCGCGTCGTCGAGGGTCATCACGCGGACCTCGTGCTCTTCGACCCGCAACGCATCGACGCCGGCCCGGCGACGCTCGTGCACGATCTGCCCGGCGACAGCCCGCGCCTGGACGCCAAGGCGGTCGGGATCGTGTCCGTGCGGGTCAACGGCGTCGAGACGATACGGGACGACGAGGTCACCGGCGCCGTACCGGGCAAGGTGCTCCGGTCCGGCCGTGACACGAGGACGGTGTCGACCCGGTGAGCGCACCGGGAGGGGCCGGGCAGCGGCTGTTCATCGGCGGCGAGTGGGTCGAGCCGGACGACGGTCACTACGAGGTGATCGACCCGGCGACGGAGGAGGTCGTCGGCCTCGCGCCGGAGGCGAGCCGCGCCCAGGTCCACGCCGCGGCCGCCGCCGCCCGCGAGGCCTTCTCCTCCTGGTCCCGTACGGGGCCCGAGGAGCGCGCCGCGATCCTGGACCGGGCGGCCGCCCTGGTCGTGCGCGACCGTGAGGCGCACACGGAAATCGCCCGTGCGGAGAGCGGCGCGACGACGGCCACGGCCCGCGGGATGCAGGTGGCCGTGGCGGCGGCGCGGTTCGCCCGGTACGCCAAGGGCGCGCTGGAGCCGGTCGAGCGGGCCCTGCCTCCGCAGATCAGCGCCGCGGGCCCGATGGGCAGGGGCGGCGTGCTCGGCGCCGTCGCCGTACGCCGGCCGGTCGGCGTGGTCACCTGCATCACCTCGTACAACAACCCGTGGGCGAACCCGGCCGGCAAGGTCGCGCCGGCGCTCGCCATGGGCAACACGGTCGTGGTGAAACCCGCTCCGCAGGATCCGCTGTCCGTCTACCGGATGGCGGCGGCCCTCGAGGAGGCGGGCGCCCCGCCCGGCACGGTGAACGTGGTCACCGGTTCGGCGCCGGCCGTCGGCGAGGCGGCCGTCGACAGCGAGGACGTCGACATGGTCAGTTTCACCGGCTCCACGGCGGTCGGGCAGCGCATCGCCGAGGTGTGCGGCCGGGGGATGAAGCGCCAGCTGATGGAGCTGGGCGGCAAGGGGGCGGCCCTCGTCTTCGACGACGCGGACATCGGCTCCGCCGTGCGCGGGATCGGCACGACGTTCTCCTTCTACAGCGGTCAGATCTGTACGGCGCCGACGCGGGTGATCGCGCAGCGCGGCGTGTACGAGCAGCTGGTCGACAAGCTGGCAGGCCTGGCGCGTGCCCTGCGCGTGGGCGACCCGCGCGATCCGGCCACGGTCGTCGGACCGGTCATCTCGGCGGCGCACCGCGACCGGGTGGAGGCGTATGTGGAGCTGGGCAGGAAGGAGGGGGCGCGGCTCGTGGCGGGCGGCGGGCGGCCGGCCTTCGACAAGGGCTTCTACGTGGCCCCGACGCTCTTCGCCGACTGCACGAAGGACATGCGTGTCGTGCGGGAGGAGATCTTCGGGCCGGTGGTGGTCGTGATCCCCTTCGACGACGAGGAGGAGGGCGTCGCGCTCGCCGACGACGGCGAGTACGGCCTGATCGACTACGTCTGGTCGGACGACGTGGCCCGGGCCTTCCGCGTGGCGGGCCGGCTGCGGGCGGGCGGGGTGGGGGTGAACACCGTCGGCCGGAACATGGAGGCGCCGTTCGGCGGCTTCAAGCGGAGCGGGGTGGGCCGGGACGTCGGTTCGTACGCGCTGTATGCGTACAGCGAGCTCCAGTCGGTGGTGTGGCCGGGCTGAGGGCGTGCGGCGGGTGGCTGAAAACCCTTGCCGTCATTGGCCCGTGGCGGGGCCGGAAAAAGGCACGGGAAATTTTGAAACCGGACAAAACGGTCGCCCCTGCGGTTCTCGCATCTCGGAAGAGTGGGCCGGCGGCCTTGTGATGTACCACTGGTAACGCTGGCATGTCTTTCGAATGCCCGGCAAGTGTGCGTCCTGACCTTGGAATCGAGCGCCGAAGATCTCGGGGAATCCGGACTTCGATCATCCGGATGTGGAAACCGCAGCACTTAACGTCCTCCCCATGACTCAGCTGGATGCGCGGCCACAGGCCGGAGACACGGTACGGAGCGCCCCCGACGGGGGTGTCCGCACCAAGGGCCTGGGCGGGAACTCCGTCGGCCTCATGGGTGGAGCTGTCATCGGCGTCTCGACGGTTGCCCCCGTCTACTGCCTGACCTCGACACTCGGACCGACCGTCGGCGAGGTCGGGCTCCAGATGCCCGCCATCTTCCTGGCCGGCTTCCTGCCGATGCTGCTCGTCGCTTTCGCGTACCGGGAGCTGAACAAGGCGGTCCCCGACTGCGGCACCTCCTTCACCTGGTCGGTGAAGGCCTTCGGTCCCAAGATCGGCTGGATGTGCGGCTGGGGACTGCTGGTGGCCACCGTCGTGGTCCTGTCCAACCTCGCGGGCGTGGCCACGTCCTTCTTCTGGCTCACCGCCGGAGAGATCACGGGCAGCGCCGACGTCGCCGCCCTCGACGGCAACAAGGCCGTCCACATCCTCACCACACTCGGCTTCATCGCCGTCGCGACGGCGATCAGCTACCGGGGCATCACCGCGACCAAGTGGGTCCAGTACGCCCTGGTCGGCCTCCAGCTCACCGTCATCGTGATCTTCGCGGCCATGGCGATCGCCAAGTCCGGCGAGGTCGCCGGCTCCCTGGACTTCTCCCTGTCCTGGATGAACCCGTTCGGCATCGAGTCCTTCTCCGCCTTCACCGCCGGGCTCTCCCTCTCGATCTTCATCTACTGGGGCTGGGACGCCTGCCTGTCCATCAACGAGGAGAGCGTCGGCAGCGCCCGCACCCCGGGCCGCTCCGCCATGCTCGCCATGGTGGTCATCGTCGCCTCGTACCTGATGGTGGCCATCGCCGTGCAGATGTACGCCGGCATCGGCGAGAAGGGCACCGGCCTCGGCAACCCGGACACCTCCGACAACGTGTTCGCCGTGCTGGCCGACCCGATCATGGGTTCCGGTCTCGGCATCCTGCTCTTCGTCGCGGTCCTCGCATCCGCCGCGGCCAGCCTGCAGACCACCTTCATCCCGGTCGCCCGCACCGCCCTCGCGATGAGCGCGTACGACGCCATGCCGCCGGCCTTCGCCAAGGTCCACCCCCGCTTCAAGACCCCGGGGCTCGCCACGGTCGCCGCGGGCGTCGCCACCGGCGTCTTCTACACGGTGATGAGCCTCGTCAGCGAGAACGTCCTCGTCGACACGATCTACGCGCTCGGCCTGATGATCTGCTTCTACTACTCGATCACGGCCTTCGCCTGCGTCTGGTTCTTCCGCAAGGAACTGACCCGCTCGACCGGCAACCTGCTGGTCAAGGGCATCCTCCCCGGCGTCGGCGGCCTGATGCTCACGGCGGTCTTCGGCAAGACCCTCTACGACATGTGGGACCCGGCCTACGGCTCCGGATCCTCCGTCCTCGGCATGGGCTCGGTCTTCGTCATCGGGGTCGGCCTGCTGGTCCTCGGCTTCTTCCTGATGCTCCTCATGCAGCGCCGCAGCCCGGCGTTCTTCCGCGGCGAGGTCCTCACCAAGGAGACGCCGGCGCTGGAACTGGCCGACTGAACGACCCTCTGCCGGGCCCCGGTGCGCGTCGCGCGCCGAGGCCCGGCTTCCGGCTGTCCGGGCCCTGAAACACCGGCCCGGACCGGTGCTTCAGGGCCCGGTCTCGACAGCGGGGCAGCCCGGCCGGCCCCGCTGTCCGACCCGGGCCCTACAGTCACCCGTATGACCGAGCCGCTGATCCGAGCCACCGAAGCGGGCGGGAGGTCCCTCGACGATCCGTCGGAGGTGGCCGTCCACGACCTGCTCGCCGACATGAACCTGTCCCACCGGTTCGTGATCGTCGAGCGGACCGACAGGGAGCCGGCCGACCAGCACTTCATGCAGGTGTATCTGAACGACGACTTCAGCTACCAGGTCGAGTACCGCGAGGGCGGCGACCATCTGCACTTCGAGGCCCACGTGCCGTGGCAGGGGGACGTCATCGGGCCCGAGCCGGTGGCCAGGATCATCGGCGACTGGATGCGCGACGGCGACACCTGGCGCACGGCGCTGCCCTGGACCCCGCTCTTCCCGGCGGGCAAGGACGGGCGGTAGCCCCGGGGGTACCGGATGGAGTGTCGGCGCCCCACTTCCGCCGTGCCCGTCCTACGGTGCGGTCATGCGCGCACCCTCGGACAGCGGAGCCGCTCCGGCCACGTTCGCCGTCTGCTGTCTCCTCGCCGGAGGCAACGCCGTCGGCGTCCGCTTCAGCAACCGCGAGCTGGATCCGCTGTGGGGCGCCGCCCTGCGCTTCGGGGCCGCGGCCGCGGTCCTGCTCCTCGTCATGGCTGTCATGCGGCTCCGCTGGCCACGCGGACGGGCACTGGCCGGCGCGCTGCTGTTCGGTGTGCTCAACTTCGGCGTCACGTTCGCCCTGGCCTACTACGCCCTCGTCCGCATCCACGCCGGTCTCGGCCAGACGATCCTCGCGCTGGTGCCGCTCGCCGCGCTGCTGCTCTCCGTCGCCCAGCACCAGGAGACGTTCCGGCTGCGGGCCGCCGTGGGGACGGTACTCGCCGTCGCGGGCGTCGCCGTGGTGTCCCGGAACCCGCTGCAGGGCTCCGTCCCACTGCTCTCGTTCCTCGCGGTACTCGGCGCGGTGCTCTCCTTCGCGGAGGCGACGGTCCTGGTCCACCGCCTGCCGAAGGTCCACCCGGTCACGATGAACGCGGTCGGTATGACCGGCGCCGCGGTCCTCCTCTTCGCCGGCTCCCGCGCCGCCGGCGACGCGTGGATCCTCCCCGAGCGGGCGGCGACGTGGTGGGCCGTGGCGTATGTCGTCCTGGCGGGCTCGGTGGCCGTCTTCGTGCTCTACCTGATGCTGGTCAGAGCCTGGGGTCCGTCGAGAGCCGCGTACGTCTTCGTCGTCTTCCCCCTCGTCACCATCCTGCTCTCGGCGTGGCTCGACGACGAACCCCTGACGGCGAGCCTGCTCCTGGGGGCACCGCTCATCCTGCTCGGCGTCTACGTCGGGGCACTGCGCAGGCGGTGACCGGTCCCGGTCGTCAGCCCGTGCGTTCGGCGGCGCCGCGCTCGACGCAGAATTCGTTGCCCTCCGGGTCCGCCAGCGTCACCCAGCCCCTCCCGTCGGGCACGCGATGGTCGCCCACGAGCGTCGCCCCGAGCGCCAGCAGACGCTCCACCTCCTCGTCGCGGGTGCCTTCCGCCGGCACGATGTCCAGGTGGACGCGGTTCTTCACGCTCTTCTTCTCGGGCACGGTGACGAACAGCAGCGCGCCGTTCGCCGACTCGACCAGCGCCTCCGGATCGCCGGGCGCGTCCTCGTCGGAGACCTTGGCATCCAGCACCGCCGCCCAGAAGGTCGCGAGGCGGTAGGCGTCGGAGCAGTCGATCGTGATGTGGCGGACAAGTGATCCCATGCCTGGAGGGTAGGGCCCGGGGCCGCACCCCGGCCGCCATTTTCCGATGGGCGGGAAGGGCCGATAGGGTCGGACGCCGGGCCGCCCGCACCGCCGGCGGCCCGGACATCACTTCGCAGGTCCTCGAGCCTCAACCACCCAGGAAAACAGGGTTGGTGAACGCGGCGAGCGGCCCCGGCAGCGGCGGCGTCACGGGCGCGTGACGCACTTCGGCGCGAACGTACGTGGCGTACCGCGCGGTCGTGCGCCACTCCACCGCGCCGGACCCCTCCGGCGGGAGCGCCGCCGAGTGCAGCACGCCCTGATCGGTGACGAACCGCACCGTGCAGCCGGGCGCGCCCTCCACCTCCAGCCGTACCGTCACGGGATCGCCGTCGTCCACGCGGAGCCGCTCGCCGATACCGGCGTGCCGGCCGCGCCCGCCGGCCGCGGAGAAGGCGAGGGAGACGTCCTTGGACTCCGCGACGTAACTGCGCCCCGCCCTGATCCCGTCGAGGATCGCCTCGCGGGTCAGGTCGTCGGCGAGGACGACGGTCTGCGGTGTGCCGACCGGATCGGGGTCGCGGTGCGCGTCGCTGCTGCCCATGGCGGGGGTCCAGCGCCCGCCGTTGCGGGCCGCGAGCGCGAGCGTGCTGTCCCAGTCGGCGAGGGAGACCTCGTCGTCGGGCGTGTAGGGCCCGTTCCAGACCTCCACCGCGTCGGCCTCCCCGAAGCCGAACTTCCAGTTGCAGCCGATGCAGGTGGCGTGCGGATGGGCGGGGACCACCAGTCCGCCGGCCCGGCGGATCTCGCGGGCGTAGTGCCCGAAGCGGTTGTCGCGGGCGCGGTAGCGCCAGTCGACGAACGTGCCGGGGTCGGTGCCGATCGCCACCACGTGCCCGTTGCGGGTCGTGACCTCCTCCCCGAGCAGGATCAGCAGATCGTCCCCGGCCTCCGCCGCCCAGTGGGCGTGCGCGGAGTGGGTGTTGTGCTCGGACGAGTTGATGAAGTCCAGCCCGGCGGCACGGGCCAGGGCGGCGATCTCGGCGGGGGTGCGCCTGCCGTCCGAGTACCAGGAGTGGATGTGGCAGTCGCCGCGGTACCAGGCACGCCCGCGGCCCTTGGCCCGCTCGGGCGGATGGACCGTCTCCGGCGCCGGAGCCGGCTCGCCGTACGTCAGCGTGACGGTCACCTCGTACGGGAGGCCCTGCGGCGCGACCGTGTACGGGCCCAGCGCGATGTGCCAGGTGCCGGGGCGGACCGGGCCCGGGACGTAGCCGGGCGTCGCCTCGTCCGCGCGGATGAAGAACTCCTTGCGGGCGCCGCCCGACCAGCCCCGGAAACCCTTGCCGCCGAGGCCGGTGCCGCGCTCGTCGAAGATCCCGATGTCGAGGGCGTTGCCCTGCGTCCCGCCGGGGACGGCCGGCTTCTCGTACGCGTACGAGACGTGGATCTCCCGCACCCCGCGCGGCACTTCGACCGGCAGGTAGACGTAGTCGGGGGAGCCGGGCGGCAAGGTGCCGCGCACGACCTCGGTCCGCCGCTCACCGTCGCGCGGCGCGGCGCTCGCGAATCTCACGGTCCCCAACGTAAGGGCGGCGGCCGCTCCGGAGACGAGCAGCCCGCGCCGTGCCATCGTGTGTCCCGCGTGTTCTTCCTCGTTGCACATGCCGTCGGACTCCCCAGGGTGTCGAAAGGCTTCAGTGACGCAGCCGAACCGATGTGAACCGTTCCTATTCAGTGAGCAGGAGTGAGTCTTGGACCCATTCCTGGTTGCTGCGGGCACCCCGAGCGGTGGTGGGTGTCCTGGTTGCCCGCTTTCGTTCCGCGTCCGGTGGCACGCATCGTGTGCGTGGTCCGGGGATGCGGGGGCGGGGTTCCTCGCGCCCAGGGGAACGCCGGTCGGCCTGGACGGTCCGATGCCCCGCACGATCGCTCTGGTCGTGCGGGGGCGGTGTCGTCCGTCGCCGGATCGGGTGCCCTTGGGCGCGTCTGCCGATCGCGATGCTCGCGGCATCGTGCCGGCTGATCTTGCGGGTGGTGCTGGTGAGGGGCTTCTGCCAGTGCTGGGCGCCCCATTTGGATGTGTAGGCGGGGTCGACGGCGATGATCGTGATGCCGGTGGCGTCGGCCATGGAGGTCAGCCGGGCACGAAGTTTGCCCGTGGGCATGCCGGAGATCAGCTGCCGGAACCTTCGCCTGCGGCCGTGCTTCTCCCTGGTTTTCTCGGCCTGGAAGTCGAGGTCCTCGACCGCGATCGCCTTCACGCCGCAGGAGTGGGCCCAGTGCAGGAGTCGGGTAAGGGCGTGCCGTACTTGGGCGTCGCGGTGTGGGGCGCTGCCGGTCAGGGTGTAGAAGAAGCGGCGGGGATCGCCGCACGGGTTGCCGTGGGTGTCCAGGCGCCAGGCGGCGAGGTGGTCGGCGTTGGTGTCCACCCCGATCACGCCGTGGGCGAGGGCGGCTTCGAGCGGAACGGTAGGGGTGGGTGGGATCTGCCAGGACGCGGTCACATACCAGCGGCCGCGCCCGGTGTCGTGGTGGATGCGGTAGGCCACCGCCCGGTGCGCTGCCACCCGGTCCGCCCACTCAGAGCCCCGGTGCGCGAAGGAGACCTTCGTGGCGAGTACGTACCGGCCGTGCGCAGCGTTCGCCAGATGCGCCAGCGGGGCCGGGAGCTTGATGCTGACGTCGCCTTCGGGGGTGATGCGGATCGTCTCGTTGCCGAACCTTTTCCCCGACTCACCATCCGCCTGGAGGAACCAGCGCTCGGCCTCCCACCGCCGGCGCCACTGGGCTGCGGTCAGCCCCGCATCGGCAAGGTGATGCCGGGTACGGGTCAGACGTCGGCCGCCGCGCACCACACGCACGACACCGGCCGCACGGTCGGCTCGTGCCCGCTCGAGCCGGTCCTCCAGCACCCGCAGGCGCCGGGTTTTGTGGAACCACTCGTGCGCGGAGCGGTAGCCGCCCGGGACCCGCCGGGTGCCTTTCTGTCCGACCGGCAGCGACAGCCGGTGAGCGATCGTCCTGATCCCGGCTTCGAGGCCCTGGATGTGCGCGGCCTGCCCGCGCCGGGCGAGCGCCCACTGATCGTGCGTGGCCTTCGTGATCGACCCCGCCCACCTCGACGACGACACCCCCGTCAAGCCACGCTTCCGGGCCGCCCACGACTCGGCGGAGTGCTCCAGACCGTCAGCGCAGCGGGCCTTCAAGTCCCGCGAGGCCAGCGCGCCGAGATGCGCACCCACCAGCCGCAGCACCTCCTCATCCTCCGGAGTGAGGCCCTTCAGCCGGTCACGGACCGCCACACCCGAAGGTCCGGTGACCACGAACGGCGCCACCAACTCCCGTAGACCCCCCACAGTGATCACCCCCTCCGCACCGGACCACACACACCCGCCACCACCCCCAACGACAAGCCCCCGCAGAGGTCACCCATTCGACAAACGAACCCCCATCCGCCCCGCGAGCCCTCACACACCACAGCCCACAACAACTCACCCGTACACGGCAGAACTCACTCATACGAAGCCAAACACCAGCAGTTCACCACCCTGGTATTGAGCCGTTAACGGGCGGCCAAGGGAAGAGGTGCGGCGGACGACGCGGTCATGACTGGAGACGAACCGCCTCGGACGGCATACGTTGAAAGCATGCGGATCTCGACCACGATCTTCCTCACCGACGAGACGATCAGCCCGGTGCGGCTGGCCCGGGAGCTGGAGCGGCGGGGCTTCGCCGGCCTCTACGTCCCCGAGCACACCCACATTCCGGTGGAGCGGACCACGGGCTACCCCGCGGGCGGTGAGCTGCCCCGCGAGTACGGCCGCACGCTCGACCCGTTCGTGGCGCTCGCCCAGGCGGCGGCGGTGACGTCGACACTGACGCTCGGCACCGGCATCACCCTGGTCGCGCAGCACGATCCGATCGACCTGGCCAAGCAGATCGCGACCCTGGACCATGTCTCCGGCGGCCGCTTCACACTGGGCGTCGGCTTCGGCTGGAACAAGGAGGAAGCGGCGGACCACGGGGTCGAATGGTCGACGCGCCGCGAACTCACGCTGGACCGGATGCGGCTGATGCGGGCGCTGTGGGCGCCGGAACCCACGCCGTACAAGGGCGAGTTCGCCTCCGTACGCCCCTCGTCGGCCTTCCCCAAGCCGGCCGGCGGCGCTCCCCGCGTCCTGGTCGGCGGCGCGGCGGGCCCGAAGCTCTTCTCCCACATCACGCAGTACGCGGACGGCTGGCTCCCGATCGGCGGCCGGGGCCTCACGGAGACGATGCCCCGGCTGCGTGCCGCCTGGGAGTCGGCGGGCCGCGACCCGAAGACCCTCCAGGTCGTCCCGTACGCGGTCCGGCCCTCCGCGGGGAAGCTGGCGCACTACGCGGAGCTGGGGGTGGAGGAGGTCGTCCTCCAACTCCCGCCGGGGGACGAGCCGGAGGTCCTGCGGGCGCTGGACGAGTACGCGCAGTATCTGTAACGGCTTTGGGCGAGGCCGTCAGACGGTGTACGGATCACGCACGTCCCGTACTTCGACCTCGTCGACGACGCGCGCGACGGACACGAAGTCGTTGTCGCGATGCAGCACGACCAGACCGTGGTGGACCGCCGTTGCACACAGCAGCAGGTCCAGCGGGCCGGCGCTGCGATGCTGCCCTTTCTGAGTGAGCTTGTACTGCGCAGTGTCGACCCATGACCATGCACCACCAGGGACCCGGGCGGCCGGGAACATGTCGTGGAGCCTTGTCTCGAGGTCGTCCCGGTGGGCAGGACCGGTCGCCGAGTGGAGAAACTCAGCTTTGGTGGGTTCGCAGATCAGCACGAGGCCGGACTCGACGAACGGCGCCCATGCTGCCCGTGCCTCCGGTATGCGCAGCAACTCCCACAGGGCGGACGTATCGATGAGGAACCGGTGGTTCACTCGCCCCTCCAAGCTCGCTTCCGGGCTTCGTACGCCTTGATGGCCTCGTCGAACTCGCCGCTCTCCGCGCGCTCGGCAAGATCCTGCATGGCTTCCAGCCGTTTGAGGCGGTGGACGTAGTCCAGCAAAGCGCCGTTGATCGTGTCCTTCTTGGTCGTCGTCCCCATCAGACGCATGGCCTCCGCCAGCACGTCGTCGTCGAGATTGACGTTGGTCATGCTCACCCGGACCTCCATGTTGGTCATGTGGATGATCGGCCCACATTATGTACATCCGCCTTCCATGGTACGGCCGAGCATCAGGGCGTCACCAGCAGTCACGACGCCACGAGGACGGCGACCGGCGCGCAAGCGCTGCACAGCCCCGGCTCGGGCGCGCGGAAGGCGAGGTCGCAGGCGTCGCACGTCTGGAACGGGTCCGGGCGCGAGGCGCCGGGCGGCGCGGCAGGGAGCGGTGGCGGCAGCAGTTCCGTCGGCCGGGGTCGTGGGCCGGTCTGCTGCCGCAGGGGTACGGGCTCCGGCCCGGCGACCGGGTCCGGCACCGGCGGCTCGACGGAAGGTGGCGGCGCTTCCCGTTGGGGGACGGGCGCGGGCTGCCCCGGCGCGCGGACCCGCATCGCGGGCGGGTTGCTGAACGACTCGGTCGTCGTGATCAGCTGCCCGGACGGCAGCCGCACCCGCGTTCGCCGCAGATACCCGTACCGCTCCAACTCGTTGAGCGCGTCCGAGATGCGGTCCTCGCCCTCGGGGAACCGCTCGGCGAGCTTCTTGACCGAGATCCTGGTCCCGGTACGGAGCGACTGGATGTGGACCGACAGCCCGATCGCGGTCAGCGAGAGACGATCGTGCTGGGCGAGGTGGTTGCCGACCACGACGAAGCGTTCGTTGTGCGGCAGGTTGATGTGCCGGATGCCGACCGCGGGAACGGGCGGCGACGCGCACAGGGGCGCGTTAAGCTGCGCTACAGCCATGGGGAAGCGATCTCTTCCTCGTTGGTGAGGCCCTCGATCGGGATGCCAGTCCCGGCCGGGGGCCGCCGCATTTCTGCGGTCGTGTTCTGTTGTCGAGGCTGAGCTTGCACCGCGTCATGGCATATGCGCCAGTTGAGTTGGGGTGCGTCACCCGTCCGAGTGAGCGGCGGGTGAGGTGGGGTCAGGAAGGTTCTTCCCCTGGTTCTTAAAGCTTTTGAAGCGGGCGGGTCGGGGGCCAGGAGAACCGGGTCCGGGAAATCGCCGATCCGGCCCTACTGTGACAAATCGCCCCCATCCGAGGTACGTGTTCCGCCGTCGGTACGCTTCGGCCTCCTCAGGGCGTAGGAGCAGCCCCGGTGAACGCGACGAAGTCGGCCCAGGCGGAGGCGCGCACGGCGAGCCGGGGTCCGGCCGGATCCTTTGAATCACGGACGTGGACGGTGCCGCGACCGTCAGCGATCTCGACGCAGGAACCTCCCTCACCCCCGCTGTAGCTGCTCTTGAACCAGTGGAGCTGCTGCTCGATGTTCATCGCTCTCCCAGCATCTTCTCGATCAGGGCCAGGGATTCCCGCGCGTTGAGGGCCTGAGACCGAAGGATGCCATAGCGGGCGGTGATGAGCCTGACCTGCTCCGCATCAGTGATCAGCCGGGGGTACCCCTGCACCTCTGTGTACGCGACCTGCTGGCGCGTCTCGGCCGTGAGCAGGGTGAACACGCCGTCGACGTTGGGGTGTTCCTCGCGGTGCGTCGGCATGACCTGTAGTTCCACGGTCCGCATCCGTCCCACCCGGAGGAGCTGGCGCAGTTGGGCTTCATGGACCGTCCGGCCTCCAATCGGACGCTGGAGCGCCGCTTCCTCCACAATGAAGCTGCACGTGGGCGCCGGCCACCGCTCGAAGAGCTGCTGCCGTGCCATTCGGTCGACGACGCGAATCGCGATGGTCTCCTCATCGAGCAGCGGCCGACGTTGGGAGAAGATGGCCCGCGCGTAGTCCTCGGTCTGCAGAAGCCCGTGAACGACCTGATTGCTGTAGTCGTGCAGTTCTACTGCTCCGGCCTCCAGCTTGGCGTAGTTCCGGTACCACTCCGGGTGCCGGGTCCGCGCCTTCGTCTGTGCCTCCCGAACGTCCGGCACCGCTGCCCTGAGCACGCCCCGCGCGTCCAGCAGGACGTCCGCGCGCTCCAGGAAGTCGGGCTGCGGCGTGCGGACGCCGCGCTCCATCGCGGAGATCAGAGCCTCCCCGCAGTGGGTCGCCGCGCCCAACTCCTTCTGGCTCAGCCCGGCGGCCTCGCGCAGCACCTTGATCTGCTTCCCGAGCGCACGGAAGAGGTGTGTGGTTCCGTCCACCTCGGCCGGCCGATCCGGCCGCTCGTCGCGATCCGCGTCCGCCATGCCCGACCTGCCTCTCGCTTGCCGCCGTCGGGTCACTCCCGACGACCCGTACACAACGGCACGCGCACCCGCACAACTGCGCCTCGTCGACCGGCAACCCCTGGTCAGGGTAGGCAGGGGCGGACACGCTCGGGGACGTGAATACGGAAACGACCACCTGCAAGGCTGAGTTCGTCCAGCGCTTCACCCCCACCCGCCGCGGTGCTCGCCTCGCCCGCCGTCTGGCGCTGCACCAGCTCGAGGACTGGGGCTACGACTACGGCACGGAGACGTCAGAGGCGGTGGGACACATCGTCGCCGAACTGGCGGCGAACGCGGCGACACACGGGCAGGTACCGGGCCGCGACTTCGAGCTGCGCCTGCTGCTGTCGGAGCCCGGCACCCTGCGCATCGAGGTCTCCGACACCCGCTCCGAACGCCTCCCGTCCCTGCCGGAGCCGGCGGCCCCCGACGCCGAATCGGGGCGCGGCCTGCTGCTGGTCGGGGCCTTGGCGGACGCGTGGGGCGTCACGCCGCGCGACGTGGGCAAGACGGTTTGGGCGACCGTCGCCGTCCGTGACGCAGCGGGTCCGGCCACTCCCGGCTGAATCGGGCCACTGGCCGGGCCGGTAGCTGCCGGCGGGCTGCTGGACGATCACGTTCGCGCGGTTGTAGGTGTTGATGAGGGCGATGAGGCAGACAAGGGCGGTGAGTTGCTCCTCGTCGTAGAACTTGGCGGCGTTCGCCCAGGCCTCGTCGGTGACGCCACCCGCCGCGTCGGCGATGCGGGTGCTTGGCTACCTCAACCCCATCGAGTGACATTTTCCCCGAAGCGGGGAACTCGCATCACCAGCCCACCGGAGCTGTGGGCGAGAGGAAGAATCTCCGCCCAAGCAATCACCAAGGGCCCGTCCCTAGGCTGACGAGCCCTCGTGCAGATCTACGTTAATTAATTAGGGATATCACCCGCATTGGTCGACCTCCGCTCTGCCGCCTTGGCTCGTGCCGCGTCGATGGGGCCGGGATCGTATTTCAGCAACGCGGGATCTACCGGGTAGGGTTCTTTCCACCAAGCGGGCACGAAACCATCCGGATAATACTCGTAAGCGTGGCATTTGCTGCACCATTCCCAAAGCCGTCCATGGCCGATGAACGATTGGCCTCTCAAGACCTTCGCTTGGACGCTCTCCTGCTTGTACCAGCGGTGCAGGGTATGATGCGAGCAAATGGGGCAGGCTGCTTCGGGAGAATCATTCTTCCAGTCTTCGTTAAAGATGCGGCGCCATGAAGAGCGATGTTCAAGGTCCAGTTCGCGCCAGTCAATGTCACTGGTCATCGGTTTCCATTGATCCTATCTTCGAGAGCGTTTCCGGAGCCGTAGGGCGTCCCGTCACCCGGGGTGACGGGGCGGCCGAAGGTCGGGTCGGCCGAAGGTGTCGCGTTCGATACCCTGAGACACGGCACGTTCGACCGGCAGACCCGCCAGAGGGTGGTGCCGTCCCAGGTAGGTGAACCGGGCAGGCGTTTCAGAGTCCCGGAAGTTTCCCCCGTCGCCTGGCGGTCCTTCACCCGGCGCGAGGGGCTACAGCCACGAATGCCCTCCGAAAGAGTGGCGAACATCGTCGCGGAACAACTTGGAGCGGACGCGGCCATCCACGAACGCGTACCGGTGCTTCGAACATCACTTGCTGCTCGGGGAGTCAGGCGCCTTGCGCATCGAAGTCTCCGCCATCCTTTCCGAACGCTTGCTCGCGGCGCTGGGCGGACGCATGGGATGCGCGCCCCGGCAAGTCGCCAAGACTGCCGGGTCGGAGCCGGCACCCTGGAGGGAGAATGATGGTGGTGCCGGCACCGAACGTTGCGATGTCAGCTGCAACTCATTCCGCGATGGGGCCATTAGCCACGCAATAGGGTCGAACCATACGGAGTCAGGCGGTACCCCGAAGCGGGCCGAACCGGGACGGCGTTCTGTAATCACCGTCGTCTTCGTGCCACTGGCAATCTGCCGCCCACACGTATCCCTCTCCTCCATTAAGCAAGAAGAGAGAGCCATGGGAGAAACTTGGCGGAGCCTCCCCAAGGATTCTCGCCTGGTCTTCCGCCGTGGCAATGTCGATACGTAGAGAGTCGTAAGTGGGTCGCAACTTCATGAGCTCGACCGCAGGGAAAAGAACATCCACCCGCGATCCATATCGATCAGAATCCGCACTCCGCAGCAGTAGCACCGAATGGCTAACCGAATACTGCCAAACCTGGAATTCTCGATCCCATGCGGGAATTCTCATCAAAGTTATCCTCCCGGTAGCGGAAAGACCATCTCGGGAATTTCCACGATCTTTCCGTTTTCATAAAAAGTGATACTGTCCCATGATCTATCCCCCAGTCGCACTGCTTTACCTACATGGTACATCTCTCTTTCCGTGGCGAACCAATTGTCTCCCGCCCCGTTCTGATAGGCGGAAAGAAGCTTCTCGGCTAGCGTTTCGCCGTTCTTGAAGCCGTCCATGGCGATGTGCAGGCGAACGTCAGGATTATGTGCCGCAGCGCGCACGTCCGTCTCGAAGTCGGTCCAGTTGTCCAGGTAGTGGGTGAACCCGTTGGTTTCGGCGAACTCGCGCAGGCCATGCTTACGTATTCCAAGTGCAACATTGTTCGGGCAAGGTGACAGCCCATTCGGGTCCGCCCAGGAGTACGGGTTGTGGACATAAGCCGCAGGGTTGGGTGCGGGCGCCAATCCTAGAGGATCAGGCGATGCAAACCTTGCAGTCTCGGGAACGTAATATCGATGAAAATTATAGTAGAGGCCAGTCTCACGATCAAAGTACTGGCCTGGGAACCGGAGGGGTATGTATGCCGTGCTGGCGGTAGCCCACGTGGAGGCTCCCCATAGCGTGCTACGAGCGCGCCATGCCAGCGAACCCGACTCATCGATGAGCGCGTTCGGAGTTCCGGAGAGATCCGTCGCGATGGAGAAGAAGCGTTCGTTAAAAGCCTCCTGTGGGGACTCGCGTGACAGAAGGCGTTCAGTTTGGGCAACGGGGTGCAGGCCATGGTGGTCCCACGTGAGAGCTACCGGCTGCGGAATGGCGTCATTCTCCGCCACTTCCTCGCAGAGGGTGGTGCCGTCCCAAGTGAAGGTGGTCTGTTCAACGACCGCCGTGCCGTTCTCGACGAGACGTTGTTTCGCGGTTCGGCGACCGAGCGCGTCGTAGTGGTAATGCCACACCGTCCCGTCCGGGGTGGTGACGGAGCGCATGCGGTTTTCGGTGTCCCACTCGTAGCGCCAGGTGTCGGGTTTGCGGGAGAGGCGGGTCTTCTGGCGGAGGGTGATACGGCCGAGGGCGTCGTGTTCGTAGCGGATACTGCCGGCTCGGGTGATGGTGGTGCCGGTGTATTCGCGGGTGCCAGTGGCCTCTTGGCCGGGGTGGGGCGCGGGCCAGGACGCTTCGGTCTGGTTGCCGGCCTCGTCGTAGGCGTAGCGCTCGGTCCAGCCTGCGGCATGGACGGCCGTGACGCGGCCGACGGGGTCGAGGTCGAAGGTGCGGGTGCCGGACAGTTGGTCGGTGAGGGCGACGAGGTTGCCGTCGGCGCGGTAGCTGTAGTCGCGGCGTTGGATGCTGCGGTCGCCGGTGGTGACATGTTGGTTGGTGAGGCGGCCGAGCGGGTCGTACTGATTGGTGAAGGAGACGGTGTCGCCGATGTGGCGGGCGATCTCCTGCCCGACGGCGTCGTGTTCGAAGGCGATCGTGCGGCCGGAGGTCGTCAGGGAGGTGCGGCGTCCGGCTGCGTCGTAGGTCCAGGTGCTGACCGCGCCGGTCGGGGTGGTGCGTCCCGTGCGGCGACCGAGGGCGTCGTACGTATAGGAAATGGTCCGGCCGTTGACCGTCTCGGAGACGAGGCGGCCGTACCGATCGCGGAGGTAGGTGACCGTTGCGTCTGCGTTGACGGCTTCGGCGAGCTGGTCCGTGAAGTCGTACGCGAAGGTCGTGACCGACCCCGCCGCGTCCTTGCTGGTGATGCGGTCCAGCTCGTCACGCTCGTAGCGGATCGTCTGGCCGAGGGCGTCGGTGCGGGTGACGAGGCGGCCTGCCAGGTCGCGTTCGTACATGAGGGCGCGGTTGTCGAAGTCGCTCTCGGATATGAGGTGGCCGGCCGCATCGTAGGCGTAGTCCCATGTGAGGCCCTGCGGGTTGAGGACCTGGGTGAGCCGCAGCTCGTCGTCGTGGGTGAACTCGTAGCGCACGCCGTCAGGGCCGGTACGGGCGCTGAGCAGGTCGAAGTGCGTGTACTCGAAGCGGGACACCTGGCCGAGGGCATCGGTGTGCGTGACGCAGTTGCCTTCGCCGTCATATGTCCAGGTCTGCTGGGTGCCGTCCGCCTCGGTGCGGCGAGCGAGTTTGCCTTCCGGCGTCCACTCGAGTCGGGTCGTTGCGCCGAGAGGGTCGGTAAGGGTGACGGGGCGGCCGAAGGTGTCGCGTTCGATACGGGTTACCGCACCAAGCGCGTCTGTGATCTCGACCGGCAGACCCGCCGCGTTGCTGCGCACACGGGTGGTGTTGCCGAGCGCGTCGGTGACGGCGGTGAGGTGCCCGGCTCGGTTGTAGGTGTAGCGGGTGACGGCCCCCGAGGGGGCGGTCATGCTGGTGCGGTTGCCGCGTTCGTCATAGTCATGGCGGACCGTCGTACGGTCCGGGTTGGTGACGCGGACGGTCAGTCCCAGCGTGTTGTACTCGGCCTGCGCCTCGCGGCCGTCGGGGCGGACGACCGTGGTGGGATGTCCGGACTCGTCGTATTCGAAGCGTGTGGTCCGGCCGAGCGGGTCCGTCAGCGACAGAAGGCGGTTGTAGCGGTCCCGCTCGTAGCGGGTGATCGCGCCGAGCGGGTCGATCTCCTTGACGACCTGGTGCGCGTCGTTGATGACGAACCGGTTCACGGCACCGGCAGCGGTTGTGGTGGTCGTGGTCCGCAAGCCGGTCTCAGCGTCGATGCCGCCGTAGTCGAGGCGCAGGCTCATGTGGCCTGCGGCACCGGATTCGGCGATGCACCGGTCCTGCTCGTCGTAGGCGTAGTCGTAGCGGCTGCCGTTGGTGTCCGTCCACGAGGTGACCCGGCCGCGGGCGTCGTACGCGAATTTGAGGGGCAGGCCGGAAGAGTTGGTGACGTCGGTGAGGTGACCGTCGGTGTAGCCGTAGCGCAGGATCTCCTGATCGGAGCCGTCCGTGGCGGCGCCGGCCAGATGCAGAGCCGTGACCCGCCCGTCCGCGGTGGTGAGCTTCAGGTGGTAGCCGCCACAATGGACGATCGAGACCGGCGCACCGGTCTCGTCGTCGTACTCGAACGTGATCCAGTTGCCGTTGCGGTCGTCGATCTGGGTGAGGAGTGCCTGATCGTCCTGGCGGGGGGCGAAGTGCCATGTACGTCCGGTGTCCGGGTCGGTGATGGTGTAGTCGCCATCGACGTCACGGTCCAGGGGCCAGCGCGGGCCGTGGCTCGGCATGACGGGCACGCCGGGGGCCGGGTGCGGATAGGCCAGGAGCATGCCGTCCTCGCATACGAAGACGACGCCCTCGGAGTCGATCTCCAGGCGCTGGTCGGCGGTCGATGACCAGGACGGCCCGAACCATCGGCCGGCGCGGTAGTCCGAGGCGACCCGTCGGCGGAAGATCAATGGCAGTGTGCCCGGCAGGACGATGTCCGTCTGGGGCAGATACATGACGCCCGTGGCAAGGTCGATCGGGTCCGTGCCCCGGCTCTCGACGGCGTCGGGGGTGCGGGAGGGCTTCGCCGCGTCTTCGACACCTTGGCGAGCCGCGGTCTTCGCACCCGTTGTGACCGCGCTCTTCGTTCCGGCGGTGACCAGGCCTTTGACGGCGCCGGCGCCTTTGGTGCCGAGGATTTCGGGGATGAGGCGGCCGATGAATTCGGACGGGTCGCCCTTGGCGGCTTCCCAGGCGTTCTTCAGGGCGCGGTCGGGGTTGGCGGCGGTGGAGGCGATGCCGGCGAGCGTGGTGTTGACGCCTTTCCAGTACTCGGCCGGGTGGGTCAGGTTGTACATGTCGAGCGGGTTGACCGAGCGGACGAAGTTGACGATGCCCGCTGTTCCCTTGACGACGCCGCCGGCCAGGTGCATGGATTCCACGCCCATGCCCAGGGCGTAGTCGGTGAACTCGGCCTTGAGTTTGTCGCGGCCGGTGGGTTCCTTCGGCGCGTGTGCCATCGCCGCCGTCACCGCACTCTTCGCAGCCTCCGCCGCTTCGTTGCGGGCCTTGCGGGCGTCGGCGAGGATCTCCCGCGCCCGGGCCCGTTTGGCCTTGCCCGGGTCGGAGAACTCACCCGGGTCCGGCAGCGGGTTGTCCCCGTTGCGGGCCGCGTTGTAGGCCTCGACCTTCTTGTTGTACGCCTCGGCCGCCTTCTTGGAGTCGCTCTCACCCTCCCTGTAGAGGGCGATCGCCTCCTTCGCCTTGCCCTGCGCGCTGGTGACCGCTTTGGAGTAGGTCTCCAAAGCCTTGGCCGCGTCCTCGCACGCGTCCGCCGCGCGCAGCCAGTCCGTGGGCAGCGGCTCGAACTTCTCCCGGAAGGTGTTGGCCGCCTCACCCTTCCAGTGGGCCGAGTCCATCTTCTTCAGCCCGCCACCGACCAGGTCGAACGCCTTGTGGAAGTCCCGCAGGTTCTTCACCGACTCGGCGATCTTCTCCGGCCGGCCATGAATCAGCTCGTTCGCCTCTTCACTCTGGCCGAGCTGCTGCTCACCCACCTGCGCACCGAGCGACGAAGCGGTCTCGTCCCCCCAGTCCTCGACCGCCTCGGCCACACCGTCGTAGCCGTAGTGCCGCAGCCCCTGCCCGGCCTTGTCGGTCACATAGTCGACACCCTCGCCGACCAGTTCCTTGCCCTTGTCGATCCCGTCGTCGACGATGTCGACGCCCTTGTCGACCAGCCCGCCCCAGTCCACCATCAGCGACTCTCCCCCCACCGCGGCTGCTCAGCCTGATCCACCGTCGCCTGATCCGGATCAAGATCCTCACGCAACTGCGCGTCCAACCGCTCCCGCACCGACGGATCGAGGATCCCCGCCCGCTCCATCGCGTCGTTCTGCGCATCCATCACGTCATACGTCGTGTTGGCCCACGTCTGCTTCACCTCGGCATGCGCCTGCGAGAACGACTCACCGCTCCAGTCCGCGTTGTCCCACGCGTGCTGGTCACGGATCGTGTCCCAGCTCATCTGCTTGACCTCGTCCTCCGACAGATGCGGATTACCGTTCAGCGAGTTCACACCGATCTTGATGCTGTCCTTGACGTACTGCTCCTGCTCCGCGAACGACCCCGCCGACAGACCCAACGCCTGAGCGACCAGATTGCCCTTCATCGTGAGCGCCCGAACCCCCCACTCCCACCGGTTGCAGAACGTCTCGAACTCCGACGTCAGCCCGGGATGCCCCAACTCCAGACCGGACAAGGCCAGATCAGAGAACCCCCGGCCCGTCGTCGCCTCCCCGATCATGCCGAGCTCCTTCAGCTCCGCATGCGCCAGATCGATACCACTCGCGATCTCCACCAAAGCCGACGGCGGCGCCGCAAGATCCGGCTGCTCCCCACTCACCGTGTCCCCCCGAGATCCACCACCGCCGCCTCGGGCACCACACCCTCGACCGGCGGAAACAACATGCCCTCGTCACTGCCCGCATCCAGCGCGACACCCGCCGGGCCCGGCAGCATCGGCACCATCACATCCAACAACCGCGCACCCAGCACCGTCCGGTACTCCCACTCACGCCCCGCATCCTGCTGAGCATGCGCGAACCGCGACAGCGCCTCCTCGTCGGAGAACGCACAGATCCACCGCACCCCGTTGAAATCCGCCGTCCACAAACTCCCCTGCGCATCGAACGGCACCAACACCGCCGCACGCCGGAACTCCCCCAGCAAACGCGCAAACCCACGCCGACCCGCCGCCACCTCATCCACCACCGGCACAGACGCAGCCGCCACAGGCTGCTCGAGAGGCGCAGCTGGCGCCGCTGGCCCGGACTCCCCGGCCTGCTCGGTCAGTTCGGCCAACTCAGCGAGTCTCAAAAGGCGGTCAGGCCCCGATATGTCATCCCCGTTGTCACTCACCACTGGATGCTGCCACGTGGCCTTTCCCGCCAGCAACGAGAAAATCGGGCAAGTCGCCACGTGTGACACACCCCCATCGGTAGCGGACGATCTCCGAAGTGTCGAAGGTTCCACCTCCTGATCGAGCGCCCGCACTCGAGGTCCGGCGTAGCCCGAGGAGGCGCTGTCCCGACGTCGGTCGAAGGATTGAGGGGATTCGGGCCCGCCTTCGCGGGGGCCGGGCTCGCGTACGGGTCCGTCGTCGAGGTCGGTATGTAGGTGCGCTCCGCGTAGACGCTCCCACCGTCCGTCTCAGCGGACAGGCGTGGTCCGCGCGTACCCGACGGCCGCGACCGGCGGCAGGACTTGAGGGTGGCCATGGCCTGGGCGCCGAGGGCCAGGGTCTTGGCATGGGAGTGGTTGATCGCCAGCTGCTCGACGGACAGTGTCCCGGCGGCCGCGGTACGACACGCGCCCGGCGCCGTCAGCTTCGCTGTGTGCCCCTCTAACCCACAACGGGACGCCTGCAGCAGTCGCCTTGGCCGTCGCGACGGTTATTGCCGCGCTCCGCAATGCCGGTCAACAAGAGTGACCGATTGGTCGTCCCAGCGTCAGGGACGTGCAGGGTGTGCCGGCCCCGGCCCGGACGAAACCCGCCCCGGGCTGCGACGAGGCGGCCCGGGGCGGGTGCTGCTTCTCCTACGGGGCGGCACCGGCCGGACCCGGCCGGGTGGTTCTCGTCATCCGAACTGACCGGGCCGGTAGCTGCCGGCGGGCTGCTGGACGATCACGTTCGCGCGGTTGTAGGTGTTGATGAGGGCGATGAGGCAGACAAGGGCGGTGAGTTGCTCCTCGTCGTAGAACTTGGCGGCGTTCGCCCAGGCCTCGTCGGTGACGCCACCGGCCGCGTCGGCGATGCGGGTGCCCTGCTCGGTGAGCTCCAGGGCGGCACGCTCGGCGTCGGTGAACACGGTGGCCTCGCGCCAGGCCGCGACCAGGTTGAGGCGCACCGAGGTCTCCCCGGCGTGCGCGGCGTCCTTGGAATGCATGTCGGTGCAGAAGCCGCAGCCGTTGATCTGGCTGGCGCGGAGCTTCACCAACTCCTGCGTCGCGTGGGGCAGCGTCGAGTCCGAGACGACCTTGCCCGCGGCGTTGAGGTGCTTGATGAACTGGAGGGCGACCGGGTTGCCGAAGAGGTTCAAGCGAGCTTCCATGGTGAGCTCCTGTGCCGTTGCCGATGGTTACACCGACATGACGGAACGACGGGGCGTGGATGTGACACGACCTGATGTGACCCGCGTCTCACCAGCTGAACGGCATATCCACCGTGCTTGCCCCGCGATCGCCGCAAGCCCGACTCAGGCAGGGACGGGCTCCCTGTCGGCACCGTCGAAGGGCGGGTAGCTCTCGCTGCCCATCCGCTCAGCCGCATCGATGTAGTCGGCAAGAGCGTCGCGGGATTGGGCGAGCCTGTCCATCTGATCGTCCAGTCGCCGCAGCCGGGACCGCATCGCGGCCAGCAACTCGGGGCAGCCCAGCAGTTTCGGGTCCTCTCCGATCGCGCAGGGCAGCAGGTACGCGATGTCCTCGGTGGACAGACCGGCACCCAGCAGGTGCCGGATCTGCTTCACGCGCAGCACGGCGTCCTCGTCGTACTCGCGATAACCGTTCGCGCCGCGGTCCGCCTCCAGCAGGCCCTGGGCCTCGTAGTAGCGCAGCTGATGGGCGTTGACGCCCGTCCGGCGACCCAGTTCCCCGATCCGCATCGAAACCTCGCTTGACCTTCACACCGGTATCAACGTTGACGATGCTGCCATGAACAACGAACCGCATGAACCCGTGACTGTCGTCGGACTCGGACGGATGGGCCAGGCACTCGCCGGTGCGTTCCTGAAGGCCGGGCATCCCACAACCGTGTGGAACCGCACGGCCTCCAAGGCCGACCAGTTGGTGGCCGAGGGCGCACTGCTGGCGCCGACGGTCGGCGACGCGCTGAAGGCAGGTTCCCTGGCGATCATCTGCGTCACCGACTACGAGGCCATGCGCGAACTGCTCGGCGCGAGTGACGTCGATCTGGCCGGCACGATGCTGGTCAATCTGACCTCGGGAGACTCGGCCCAGGCCCGTGAAACCGCCCACTGGGCCGAGCAGCGAGGCGCCCGTTACCTGGACGGCGCCATCATGGCCGTACCGCCGGCGATCGGGACCTCCGAAGCGGTGATTCTGCACAGTGGGTCGCGATCGGACTTCGAAACACACCGGTCGACACTCGACGCGCTCGGCACCCTCACCTACCTCGGCGCGGACCACGGGCTGGCGTCCCTGTACGACGTGGCGGGCCTCGCCATGATGTGGAGCATCCTGAACGCCTGGCTCCAGGGCACCGCCATGCTTCGGACGGCCGGTGTCGACGCCGCGACGTACGCGCCGTTCGCGCAGCAGATCGCTGCCGGTGTGGCCACATGGCTGCCGGGGTACGCCGAGCAGATCGACAACGGCTCCTTCCCGGCCGAGGTGTCGGCCCTGGAGACCGACGCGCGGGCGATGGCGCACCTGATCGAGGAGAGCGAGGCGGTGGGCGTCAACGCCGAACTGCCCAGGCTGCTCAAGGCGATGGCCGACCGCTCGATCGCCGCCGGTCACGGTGGGGAGCAGTATCCGGTACTGATCGAAGAGTTCAGCAAACCCCGCAACGACTGACCGGTCCCGACACCGGGACCGGCGTCGGGCGCTCACCGGACCGGGCTGACCGTCCGGTGATCACGTAGGCGGAGAATTTCTTCGGCCCGGCAGGAATGTCGGGATCGCGGCCCTTGTCCGAGCAGGGGCCGGATGCACTTTCAGATGACGAAGTGCATCAGGGCCGATCAAGTCGCCTGTGACCGGCTCGCCGTCACCGGGCGAGATCCGGCGACGGCCTCAGTGCTGGATCAGGTCGCCGACCGGGACGGGCGCGACGTGGCCGGTCGCCGGCAGCGTCTGGGCAAGGGCGAGGCCGATGTCGACCAGCGACGACCGGCGCAGGCGTGGGACGTCCGGGATCGGGGTCCACACCGACTCGACGATGTCGCCGTTCGGCTCGGGCCGGAGGCGGCCGCCGGTGATGCGGGCCCCGTAGAAGATGCCGACGTTCTGGTGGTCGGGTCCGTCGGGGACGGTGCGTTCGGCGGCGGGGATCACCCGCGAGTCCACGCCCAGCAGGCGTTCGACCACCGCGTCGCAGCCGGTCTCCTCGGCAACCTCCCGGATCACCGTGTCGAACGGATCCTCTCCGTGCTCGACCTTGCCGCCCGGAAGGGTCCAGTTGGATTCACCCTCCGGCGAGACGTAACGGGCGAGCAGCACTCGGCCGTCCTCGACGCACACGGCGTACGCCGCCAGCCGCAAACTCATCCCCGTACCTCCCACCGGACGGTATCGCGATGTCCGGCATCCGTGCACAGCCCGGGCCGCCGAACAAGTCCGGTCAAAGCGCCGCCGGTTCCCGCGGGCATGGAGGTGCGAGGCTGCTAGTGACCCGCTGAAGCCAGGTACACCCTCGAGCGGGTCAGCGAAATCCCGTCCGCGACGAACGTGGTCCCAGACTCGCCGCCGGAGGCCGATACCGCGATGCGCCCGTCCTCCGTGGCGTGCACGGTCACCGTCATACGTGCGCCACCGCCCCAACCCGAGACACGCAGATCGGTGATCGCCCTGCACGTGAGGGAGAATTCGTACGTGTTGCAGTCCGAGTCCCACCCATCGGGCAGCGGCTTGTCCGGAAACCGCCCCGTCTCGAATCCCAGGGTCACACTCGTGCCCCTTTCGTCGATGTGGACATGATCGAGTCTGCAGTCGGCCAACCTGGGCGGTGTGCTGAAGAGCCGCTGGATGCGCTCCGGCTCGTCAAGCAGTTCGAACCATTCAGATGCGCTCATAAAAGGTCCTCTCCTCCGAGCCGGGGATGCGGTCGAACCTGTGGGCGTCCAGCTTTGCCACGAACTGGTGCGGCCCAGCGTCCGTCTCGCCTTCGCCCGCGGTGAAGGCGCTGAGATGCCCGATCAGAACGGTGTCGGCCGCTTCGAAGGTGAGGCCGAAGGAACGCGAATGCGCCGTGACACGGATTCTTCGCGCACCACACTCCTCGAGCCCGACGTCTGCCGTGGCCGGTGGGTTCCACCCCGTGAGGTCGAGGTGCTCCACGGCGGTGAACCGGAGTTGGCACTGCAGGCGGTCGAGACCCGCCGCGGACCATTCCTGGGGCGGTTTCTGCGGGAAGACCGGCAGGTCGATGCGCAACGTCAGGGACGGGCCGAAGCGGTCCAGGCGGATGGACCTCACGGTGACGGAGACGAGTGGCGGCACTGACGTGTAGAGGGCGTTCAGCTGCGCCGCGGGCTGGACGAGGTCGGCCCAACTCCGGTTCATGGCGGTCGTGCTCCTCACGGCCCGGGCAGTTGACGTCGTCAGTCGGTGGGCCCTCTACATTCTCGCGGACCTTCAGGACCCGCCGCGTGACGGCGACGGCGTCAACCCCGACGGAGCCGGCCTCGCAGCGAAGGCCGGGACACCGACAGTCAGCGCGTCACCGGTCGCAGTGTCGCGGCCGTCAGGCCCGCTGTCGCGTCGTCCGGGCTCGCGTACGGGTCCTTGGCCTGTGCCCGGTCGTACGCGCACTCCGCGTGGACGCCCCCGTAGAAACGGCCGCCGTCCGCGTACCACTCGTAGACCTGGCGACCGTCGCCGTCGCGTTCCGTGCGCAGCGTCCAGTTGTCGCCCGACGGCGTGGAGTCGAACGAGACGATGTCCCAGCCCTCCGTCTTCAGGTGGTCGCGCAGACGGCGCATCGCGGGGAGCGCCTCGGACTCGGGCACGTCGGTGAGGTGCCACTGATGGGAGAGGGCGTAGGCGCCGTCGACGGACTCGTCGGCCGCGCTCTCCAGACCGTCCGGGTAGCAGTAACCGGCCGACAGGGAGTTGAACTCGCCGCCCGGCAGCGTCGCGTCGAAGCCGAGGACGTCGTACGCCTCCTGGGAGCGGGCGCCGGCCCGGTCGGCCATGGTCTGCGGGGCGGCCTTCGGGTAGTCCTCGGGGGTGGCGCGCTGGACGCCGTACGTCACCAGCACGGCGAGCACCAGCAGCACGGGGATGCCGACGATCGTCGCCAGGGCGATGCCGAGCCACTTGGCGGCGGACGTACTGGTGCTGGGCTGCGCGAGGTCTTCGGTCACGGGGACGACGCTACGAGCAGGCCTGCCACGGCCGTATCCGTGGACCGACTCAAGCCGCATGAGCACGGCTACTCAGCCGACCGGGCACGGCCCCCGGCCGGTTGTCCGCCACCGCTCGTATGCTCGGCGCTGTCAGCCGGCACTCAATCCGCGGTCCGGCCATTGCGCCGACTCGTCGTACATGGCGTTGATTTTGCGCGATGCTTTGAGAAATGCGTAGTCGACTTCGCCGTCCGCCGGACGGGACCGACGGCTCTTCGTGTCCATGATGAGGATGCGAGGCGTTTCCGCCGAATCGAAGCCGAATGCATACTCGACCGAATCACCCGATTCGGAATTCTTGCGAAAGTGGACGAGTGAAGCCATTGCCATTCCCCTTCCAGATCCTCGCGTTTGGGCAAGGGTATCTTCCCGCCCAGTTGTAGCTGTTGTGCGCGAAGCGGGCTTCCTGGTGCGTGGCGCCGGGGTTGTCGCGGAGGCACCCGAGCTCTGTGGTCGCGTGCTCGGGCAACAGGTGGTCCTCGGGCAGGCCGCCTCCGGTAGGCATGCTTCTTGACCGACCCGCCCCGGAGCCCGCCGCGCGGCAGGCCAGTGCCTTTCGTGGCCGAAGAGTTCGGGGGTGGGGGCGGCCGAGTAATACGCCGCGGTGCCGCCTTTCACGGGCAACGGAGAGCGGGTGACAAAACGCTGCATACGGGACGCATGTCGCCGTCATCTCTGACCCGCCCCACCCCGCTCGTATGCTCGACGCATGACCGATCACCAGGGCGGACCCCATCCGGCACGGCCGACCGAGAACGCGATGCGGCGTGCGCTGAAGCGGGCCAGGGACGGGGTGGCGCTCGATGTCGCGGAGGCCGCCGTGCTGTTGCAGGCCCGCGGCGCGGACCTGGAGGACCTGACCGCCTCCGCCTCGCGCGTGCGGGACGCCGGTCTGGAGGCGGCAGGCCGCGCCGGGGTCATCACGTACTCGAAGAGCGTCTTCATCCCCCTCACCCGCCTGTGCCGCGACAAGTGCCACTACTGCACCTTCGCGACCGTGCCCGGCAAGCTCCGCCGCGCCGGGCACGGGATGTTCATGTCGCCCGACGAGGTGCTGGAGATCGCGCGGCGCGGCGCCGAAATGGGCTGCAAGGAAGCGCTGATCACCCTCGGCGACAAGCCGGAGGACCGCTGGCCCGAGGCCCGCGAGTGGCTCGACGCGCACGGGTACGACGACACGATCGCGTACGTGCGGGCCATGTCCATCCGGATCCTGGAGGAGACCGGGCTGCTGCCGCACCTCAATCCCGGGGTGATGTCCTGGACCGACTTCCAGCGGCTGAAGCCGGTCGCACCGTCGATGGGGATGATGCTGGAGACGACGGCGACCCGGCTGTGGAGCGAGCCGGGCGGCCCCCACTACGGGTCGCCCGACAAGGAACCCGCCGTCAGGCTGCGCGTGCTGGAGGACGCCGGGCGGACGAACGTCCCCTTCACCAGCGGGCTGTTGATCGGTATCGGCGAGACGTACGAGGAGCGGGCCGAGTCGCTGTTCGCGCTGCGCCGCGTCTCCCGGGCGTACCACGGCATCCAGGAGCTGATCCTGCAGAACTTCCGCGCCAAGCCGGACACGGCCATGCGCGGTATGCCGGACGCGGAGCTGGACGAGCTGGTCGCGACGGTCGCGGTCGCGCGGCACATCGTGGGTCCTTCCGCCTGTCTGCAGGCGCCGCCGAACCTGGTGGACGCGGAGTACGCGCGGCTGATCCGCGCGGGGATCGACGACTGGGGCGGCGTGTCCCCGCTGACCCCCGACCACGTCAATCCCGAGCGGCCCTGGCCCCGGATCGACGAGCTCGCAAAGAAGTCGGCGGCCGAGGGTTTCGAGCTGCGTGAACGGCTATGCGTGTACCCGGAGTTCGTCCAGCGCGGCGAGCCGTGGCTCGACCCGCGGCTGCTGCCGCACGTACAGGCGCTCGCCGACCCGGAGACCGGTCTCGCGAACAGCGACGCCCTCCCCACGGGGCTGCCCTGGCAGGAGCCCGACGAGGGGTTCACCGCCACCGGGCGCACCGATCTGCACCGGACCATCGACACCGACGGCCGGACGCACGACCGGCGTGACGACTTCGACGCCGTCTACGGCGACTGGGACGCCCTGCGCGAGGCCGCCGCGCCCGGCATGGTGCCGCAGCGCATCGACACCGACGTCAAGGCGGCCCTGGCCACGGCCGCCGACGACCCCACCAGGCTGACGGACGACGAGGCCCTGGCACTGTTGCACGCCGACGGCCCGGCCCTGGACGCCCTCACCCGCATCGCCGACGAGCTGCGCAGGTCGGTCGTCGGCGACGACGTCACGTACATCGTCACGCGGAACATCAACTTCACCAACGTCTGCTACACCGGCTGCCGCTTCTGCGCCTTCGCCCAGCGGCGCACCGACGCCGACGCCTACACCCTGTCGCTGAGCCAGGTAGCGGACCGGGCGCAGCAGGCGTGGGACGTCGGCGCGGTCGAGGTGTGCATGCAGGGCGGCATCCACCCCGATCTGCCCGGCACCGCGTACTTCGACATCGCGCGGGCCGTCAAGGAACGCGTCCCCGGCATGCATGTGCACGCCTTCTCGCCGATGGAGGTCGTCAACGGGGCCAGCCGCACCAACATGTCCATCCGCGAGTGGCTGACGGCGGCCAAGGAGGCCGGGCTCGACTCGATCCCCGGCACCGCCGCCGAGATCCTCGACGACGAGGTCCGCTGGGTCCTCACCAAGGGCAAGCTGCCGACCGCGACCTGGATCGAGGTCGTGAAGACGGCGCACGAGCTCGGCATCCGGTCCTCCTCCACGATGATGTACGGGCACGTGGACCAGCCGCGCCACTGGCTCGGCCACTTCCGTACGCTCGCCCGCATCCAGCAGGAGACCGGCGGCTTCACGGAGTTCGTGACGCTGCCGTTCATCCACACCAACGCGCCCGTGTACCTGGCCGGCATCGCCCGCCCGGGCCCGACGGCCCGCGACAACCGCGCCGTCACGGCGATGGCCCGCATCCTCCTGCACCCGCACATCACCAACATCCAGACCAGCTGGGTGAAGCTGGGCGCCGAGGGCGCGGCGGAGATGCTCCGCTCCGGGGCCAACGACCTCGGTGGCACGCTGATGGAGGAGACCATCTCCCGTATGGCGGGCTCCAGTTACGGCTCGTACCGCTCCGTCCGCGACCTGACCGCCATCGCGGAGGCCGCCGGGCGGCCGGCCAGGCCGCGGACGACGCTGTACGGGGAGGTCCCGGCCGAGCGTCAGGAGGCGGCGGGCGCGTCCGACGGGCACCTGCCGGAGCTGCTGCCCCTGCTGCCGGACTGACGACCGGCCGCGGCGCACCGAACGGTCCGTACGGCGGCGCCGCGCCGGTGCCCGGACAGCGGGCATTTCGGGCGGTACGCCGCGGCTGCCTGCGTCCCGCGACATACCGGTGCGACCCGCGCAGGGCCCGGCCGGTACCGGCCGTCGCCCCCTGAGCCCGCTGTTCCCGTTCGATTACAGTGCTGGGCCGGGCAGTGTTCGTTCGACGTCGGGGGAGGAGCGCGGTGAGCGCAGCAGCCGCAGGCGTGTGGGGCCGTGCCGAACAGCAGGACTTCCGTGCCAGGGTGCGGGGCGCGCTGCTCGGCGGGGCGATCGGCGACGCGCTCGGCGCCGGAGTCGGTGGGCTCACCGTCGAGGAGATCCGCGCCGCCCACGGCCCCGACGGGCTGACCGACCTCGAACCGGTCAACGGCCGCCGCGGCGCGGTCACGGCCGCCACACAGCTGACGCTGTTCACCGTCGACGGCCTGATACGGGCCCAGGTCCGCCGCGACACCGGCGCCTGGCACCCGCCCACCGATGTGCACCGCGCGTACCTGAGATGGGCCGCCACGCAGCGCGACTGGGGCCCGGACGAGCGGCGCAAGGACAACGGCTGGCTCGCCCGCGAGGAGTGGCTCTACAGCCGCCGCAACCCGCCGCGTGACACCGTCACCGGCCTCGGCGACACGATCATGGGCACCCTGCAGACCCCCAAGAACCCGACGGCCCGTGACGCGGGGGCTCTGGTGCGCTCCGCGCCCTTCGGGCTGCTGGTCGGCTGGGAGCCGCAGCTGGTGTGCCAGCTCGCCGTCGAGTGCGCGGCGCAGACGCACGGGCATCCGACCGCGTACCTGTCGGCAGGGGCGTTCGCCGTCGTCGTGCACGGGCTGGCCCGTGGCGAGACGCTGGACGGCTCGGTGCAGCGGGCGCTGGCGCAGCTCGCGTCCCGGCCGGGGCACCAGCCGGTCACGGACGCGCTCAAGCAGGCGCTCGGCGCCGTACGGCAGGGCATTCCGAGCCCGGCGCGGATCGCCTCACTCGGCGACGCCAGGCAGGCGGAGGACGCCCTCGCCATCGCCGTCTACTGCGCGCTGGTCGGCGAGGACATCAGGCACGGGCTGCGTCTCGCCGTCAATCACGACGGCCCGTCCGAGGTGACCGGTGCGGTGTGCGGGGCGCTGCTGGGCGCGATGCACGGGGAGACCGCGCTGCCGCCGGCCTGGCTGTGCGAGCTGGAGGGCCGTCCGACGCTGCTGGAGATCGCGGACGACTTCGCGATGGAGATGACCCAGGGCCCGGCACTGCACAGCCCCACGGTGACCGCGCCGGGCTGGCTCCAGCGGTATCCGCGGGCGGCGGCCGAGCTGACCTGAGCGGGCCCGCCCCGCTCCAGGAACGACGAGGGCCCGGCTCCCCTCCTCGGGAGCCGGGCCCTCGCGCGGCCCGGGGGACCGGCGCAGGGGCGCGCGTCAGCTGTCGGCGCCCTCGCGGCCGAGCACCTTGACGTCCGCGTCGCCGGCCGCGGCCGGCGACGGGATCAGCCGGGCCGCACCGAGGCCGTCCTCGTCGTCGCCGTTGATCTTCGCGAGGACCGCGTCGCGTTCCGGGGTGTCCTCGGGCTTGATCCAGCCGACCACGATGTAGAGGACGAGCGAGACGGCCAGCGGCACCGAGATCTGGTACTGGAGCGGCACACCGCCCTCGACGTTCCAGTGGATCGGGTAGTTGACCAGCCAGAAGGTGAGCAGCCCGACGCCCCAGCTGAGCAGAGCGGCGGTGGGTCCGCTCTTGCGGAACCAGGGAAGCAGACCGAGCATCAGCGGGATGGCGATCGGACCCATGAGGCCGGCGACCCACTTGATGACGACGGTGATGATGTCGCCGAAGAACGGCGAGTTGACCTGCGTCGCGATCGCCATCGACAGTCCGAGGAAGAGCAGCGTGGTCCAGCGGGCGGCGAGCAGCCCGAGGCGGGTGTCCCACTCCCGGGCCTTGCGGGACAGCGCGGGCATGATGTCGCGGGTGACGACCGCGGCGATCGCGTTGGCGTCGGAGGAGCACATCGCCATGGTGTGGGAGAAGAACCCGACGATGACCAGGCCCAGCAGGCCGTGCGGCAACAGCTGTTCGGCCATCAGTGCGTAGCTGTCGGCGGGCACGTCGGTCTCGATGAGCAGCGGGGCGACCCACATGGGGAAGAACAGGACGGCCGGCCAGACGAGCCACAGCACCGCGGACAGGACGCCCGAGCGCTGCGCGGACTTCGCGGAGTCGGTGGCCATGTAGCGCTGCGCCTGGTTCCACATGCCGCCGTTGTACTCGAAGGTCTTGATGAACAGGTACGCGATCAGGAACACCATCATGTACGGGCCCGCGAGCGGCTCCGCGTGGCCCTTCAGCTCGGGCTCGTCCCACACGGTCCACAGGCTGCTGAAGCCGCCCAGCTCGGCCATGACGGCGACGAGCATCGCGATGCCGGCGACGAACTGGATGACGAACTGGCCGAGTTCCGTGAGGGCATCGGCCCACAGGCCGCCGACGGTGCAGTAGACGGCGGTGACCGCACCGGTGATCAGGATGCCCATGTTGAGGGAGACGCCGGTGAAGACGGAGAGGAGGGTGGCGATGGCCGCCCACTTCGCGCCGACGTCGACGATCTTCAGCAGTACGCCGGACCAGGCGAGCGCCTGCTGCGTCGGCAGGTTGTAGCGGTTCTTGAGGTATTCGAGCGGCGAGGCGACGTGCAGGCGCGACCGCACCCGGTTGAGCCGGGGTGCGAACAGCTTGGCGCCGATCGCGATGCCGATGGCGATGGGGAAGGACCAGGTGACGTACGAGGTGACGCCGTAGGTGTAGGCGATGGCCGCGTAGCCGGTGAACATCACCGCGCTGTAGCCCGACATGTGGTGCGAGATGCCGGACAGCCACCAGGGCATCTTGCCGCCGGCGGTGAAGAAGTCGCTGACGTTGTCCACGCGTTTGTGGGACCAGACGCCGATCGCGACCATCACACCGAAGTAGCCGATGAGCACGGCCCAGTCGAGACTGTTCATGTCCCCTCCAGGGGGGTCCGCCTTGTGAACGAGGAGCGCGCTTCGTCGTTGCGTCCGTTGAGCGGCGCCCCCATGCGGGAGTTGGGGACTTCCCGGATTGAACAGGCTTCCGCGGGCGGTGGTCAAGGCCTCTGACGGTCATGAGTGTGAACGAGGATCAGCAAGACGAACGATTTTTACTCGTTCTTGACCTTGAGGGGCGTTGTCGCGAACGAGACGCGGGCCACACGATGAGCGGGCACTTCGTCGAGTCCGACAGACAGAAGAGACCGCACGGGATGCGGGTCCCGTGCGGCCAGGAAGAGGTGAGGTACCGGTCCCCGAACTACCGCATCAGCTCACCGGCGTTGACGAGAAGCGACTGGCCGGTGATCGACCGGGCGCGGTCGGAGGCGAGGAAGACCGCCGCCTGGGCGACATCGCGGTCCGTGGCCAGATCGGGCAGGGCCGTCCGCTCGGTGAGCCGCCCGAGCACCTCGCCCTCCGGCACTCCTTCGGCGTCGGCCGTGAACCGGACGTACGCCCGCACCGGCGGCCCCCACATCCAGCCGGGGAGCACGGTGTTCACCCGGATACGGTCCGGGCCGAGCTCCCGGGCCAGGGAGTACATCGCGGAGGTGAGCGCTCCCTTGGACGCCGCGTACGCGGCCTGCCGCACCTGCGAGGGCGCCGCGAGCGCCGACTGCGTGCCGATGAAGACGACGGAACCTCCCCGCTCCCGCAGTCCCGGCAGGCACGCGCGCGTCATGCGCAGCGTGCCGAGCAGGTTCACGTCCAGGACGCGCTGCCAGGTGGCGAAGTCCGCGTCCTGGAGGCCGCCGAAGGAACTGTCGAGGGCGGCCACGTGCACCACGGCGTCGATCCGCCCGAAGCGCTCCATGGCGAGCGCCGCCAGTGCCTCGCACCGGGCCTCGTCGGTGATGTCGGTGGCCAAGTACGCGGTACGGGTGCCGCCGGGGTCGATCTCGCCGGCCGCCTTCGCGAGGTTGGCCTCCGTGCGCGCCCCGAGTACGGCGCTGCCGCCTTCCTCGACGACCGCGGCCGCGACCTGGAGGCCGAGCCCGGCGCCGACGCCCGACACGACGACGCATCTGTCCCGAAGCAGCATCCCGGTGCCTCCCGAGGCTGGCGGATTGTCTGACGGAGCGTCAGAGTAGGTCGGCCCGGCCCAGGAAGGAAGGGGAGCGCCATGAGCGGGAACAGGCACGGCGGCAGCGGTGACGGCACACCCGGCAAGGCCGTACGGGACGAGGACACACGCAGCGAGACGTACGCGGAGCTGGCGGCCGTAGGCCCCTACGGGGTGCGCCCCGGCCACGCCCTGATCACGATGGTCGAGCCGCATCCGGGCCACGAGTACGCGTACAACCGCTGGTACGAGGACGACCACTACTACGCGGGCGCGATGGCGATGCCCTGGATCAGCGCCGGCCGGCGCTGGGTGGCGACCCGGGACCTGCAACTGCTGCGCTACCCGGAGAAGTCGGCCGTGGCTCAGCCCGTGACGGCGGGGTGCTACCTCTCGACGTACTGGATCACCGAGGGCCGCTACGACGACCACATGAGATGGACCGTCGCCATCAACAAGCGCCTGGGCCGTGACGGACGCGTCCACCAGCGGCGTACGCACGTCTTCACGGCCTTCCAGGACCATGAGGCCACCGTCTACCGCGACGGCGCCGCGGGACCGCGCGACCAGCACGCGCTGGACCATCCGTACGCCGGTCTGGTGCTGGAGGTCGTCGACGCCCCCGGCCCCGCGCAGCGGGCGGAACTGCTGCGGTGGCTGCGGGCGAAGCACCTGCCGAGGCGGCTGGCGGGCTCGTGCGCGGCCATGGTGACGGTCTTCCGGCCCACACCGCTGCCGGGGGACCGGATGACCTATGTGAAGCAGGTGGAGGGCGTGGACAGCCGGCTGACGCTGCTGTGGTTCCTCGAGGAGGACCCGAGGGGCCGGTGGGAGGACACGTTCACCGGACTGGACACGGAGGTCGCGGAGTCGGGGCTGGGACGGGTGGAGCTGGTGGCGCCCTTCGTGCCGACCGTTCCCGGGACCGACCGCTATGTCGACCGGTTGCGCTGAGGCACGTCGCGGGCGCGGTCCGGGGCATGGCCGAGCCCCCTCGGCCGGGACGGCGATCCAGTCGAGAGGGTGCTCGGTACTGTCGTGGTGCGGGGTGTCGCCCGAGTCCTCGCAAACTCGTACCGCGGGCGGTGACGCGCTCAGCCGAGGTCGAACGCGCCGTCGCCCACTTCATTCACGAACGCGTTCCACGACTCGGGGACGAAGGTGATCGTCGGGCCCGCGGGGACTTTCGAGTCCCGGACGGAGACCGCTTGGACTACAGGGGACTTGACCTCGACACAAGCGCCGTTTCCCGTGGAGTACGAGGACTTCGTCCAGCTCTCCGTCGCGCCCTGAAGGATTGCCATGTTCGCTCCGCTTCCGGCAAGTGGTGTGATTCGAGCCAACGTTCTCGCTGGCGTGATCGACGCTACTCGCCGACAGGGGTGCGCGAGACGGGCGTTCACTCGACCGGATGGCATATTCCATGCGACTCTTCCGTCACACGGTGCCTCTGGTGTACCGTTCCGCCGCCTCGGTCAGGCGGCGTCTCCCTGGGTGTATTCCTTGGCGATGGACGCGATGAACTGACGCGTCTGCTCCACGTTCAGGGCCTGTGCGCGCAGGTGCTCGTACATGACGCTGTACTTCTGCACGTCGTTCGCCTTCTCAAGGTAGAGGTCGCTGGTCACGCCCTCGATGTAGACGACGCTCGAGTCGGAGGTGTCGGGGAACTCCAGGATCGCGTACTGACCGTTGACGCCCGGATGCGCACCCATCTCGAACGGCAGCACCTGCACGGTGACATGGGGCCGCTGCGACAGCTCCACCAGGTGCTCGAGCTGCTCGCGCATCAGCTGCCGGCCGCCGACCTGCCGGCGCAGCGCCGCCTCGTCGATGACCGCCCACATGCGCAGCGGGTGCTCCGCGTCCCTGATCCGCTCCTGGCGGCGCAGCCGGACACTGACGCGCTTCTCGATGTCGGTCGTGCCGCTCTCCGGCAGCGCACCGGCGATGAGGGCCTCCGCGTACTGCCGCGTCTGCAGCAGGCCGGGAACGACCTGCGGTTCGTACACCCGCAGGCTGGCCGCGTCGGTCTCCAGACCGATGTAGACGCTGTACGGGATGTCACCGAAGGCGTGCCACCAGCCCTGCTGGCGGGAGTCCTTGGCCATCTGCATCAGCGAGTCGACGATCCGGTGGTCCTCGACCTCGTAGACCCCGCACAGATCACGGACGTCGCGCTGGCTGATGGAGCGGCGGCCGTTCTCCAGCCGGCTGATCTTCGACTGGGACACGAGCAGGCGCTCCGCGACCTCCTCGGCCGTCATGCCCTTCAGCTCCCGGAGCCGGCGCAGCTCCTGCCCCAATCGGCGTCTCCTGACGGTGGGATTGACGTTGGACGCCACGGGTACTGCACCTCCGACTGCGTAGCTGTGCGTATCTACTGCTGAGCAGATTGCCACCAATGGTGGTCGCTGCGCTGCCAAATGGCTACACACGCGAACGCTGCGGCTACACATACGAACGCGCGGGGCAGCCTCCTGGCTGCCCCGCGCGTTCTTCCTGCGGCTCCCGAACCGGCCGCCCAGGACGACGGTGCGGCGGTTCTGCTGCGCGGCACCGCGGTTCCGTACTACGGCGCTTTCAGCGCTCCGGTTCCGCGGTGCTGCTCCGGGGTGTCGGGTGGTGCGGTGTTGCGGTGCCGTGCTCAGTGCGCGACGACACGTGCCGCCATGCTGCTGCGGCGTGGCTGCATCGGTACAGGTCCCGGCTGGCGGCCTGCGGGGGCCGCCGGCTGGGCACGGCGCGGCTGGGCGGCCACACCGTTCTGGACGTCCATCACCGCGTGCGCGACGAGGCCGCCCATCGGGTCGTGCCTGATGAGGTCCCGCAGACGGGACCGCGAGGAACGCCCTTCGTTGCCTGGGTAGAGGTGCTTGCCGAGTCCGACCGCGTGGGCCAGTGCGGCGAGCGCCGCGGTCCGCGGGTCCGGCGGTACACCGGTGCGGATCGCACTGTCCAGCCGGGCCCTGATGTCCCGGCTGATCGCCGTGTCCGTCGCCTGGTAGCGAGTCGTCGGCAGAACTCCGCACATCTGGCCCGCCACGGCATGCACCATGCCGCACCGCTCCAGATGCGAGAGGTAAATCTGGCGCAGCCCCAGCCGGGGCCCGCCGATCCAGTGGACCGCCCGTACCGGGCTGCCGCGTCTGCGCAGCAGTTCCAGTGCGGAGTCCAGGGTCGGATCTCCTGTCGGCCGTGGCATCACCACGGCGATACGATCCCCGTCTGGGGCTATCCGTCCTGCCAGAGCCAGCTCTACTAGCTGTGCCCCGGCCAGGCCGAGGTCGAGCGACTGCGGCTGCGCTGTGGTACCCGTTGCCGGGTCCAGAGCGAGCAGCAGAAGCTCCTCCGGAAGTGTTCTGCGGCTCCTGCCCATCCATGCCTCCCCGCGTGGATGAATGACAGGGTGACCCCTCTCACATTGGTCTGTCGAGGGCGCCTGGGTGCTTTGTTAGGGAACCGATAGGTATGTCGTTCTCGTCTAGCACGGGAGCCAAGCGCTCACACAGGACACTGGTAGATGGTTCGGACACCATGGGCCCCGGCGGGCCGCCGGTTCCTGGTGTCCGTGAAGACATACGCATGGCGCAGGGCACATGACTCATGGAGGAGGCACGGTGGCGGGCGAGTCCCCCGACAAGTCGGAGCAGCGGAAGTCGTCGGGGGAGACGACTCAGGAGGAGCGCGATCCGCGTCTCACCGTGTTCCGCGGGCCGTCTCCCGAGCGCGATGCCGCGCAGGGACGAGGCTCCGGCCATGACACCTCCACGACGGCGACGGACGAGATGACGGAACGCCCGGCACCCGTGGACCAGGCGACGGCCGTCTTCAGGACCACGACCGCGCCGGAGGAGTCGGAGGCAGTCCCTTCGGGCAATGACGCACGCCTGCGCGCCGCGGTTGCGGCGTGGGTGGCGACGGCGGACGAGCCGGAGGACGGTTCGGCGGACCCGGACGGCGCGGAGAGTTCCGAAGGCTCCGGGAACTCCGAGGGCGCCGAGGGCCCGCAAGGTGGCTCTGAGGGCTCCGAGGCGCCGGAGAGCTCGGCGGGTGGCTCTGAGGGCGTCTCGCGGGACGGCGAGGCCGAGGGGGGCGCGGAGGTGCCGGAGGAGGCGCCGGCCGCCGCGGAGGCCGTTGCGGAGTCCGGCGTGGCCGCCGGCTCCGCCGGGGGTCCGGCCGGCGACGCCGCTCCCGAGGGCGACACGGCGAGCGACACCGCTTCCGCCACAGCGGCCGATGCGTCCGACGCCTCGGACGGCGCGGAGCCGGCCGACGCGGCGGCACCTGACGCCGCCGAGGACGCGGGCGCCGGCGACGCGGCGGCAGCGGAACGGCCCGAGGCGGCCGACGGCTCGTCAGACGGCGACACCGACACCGACCGAGACGCCGATCGCGAGGGCGCGCCCGGGTCCGGGAGCGCGCCGGTGTCCGCGTCCGCGCCGGTGTCCGCGTCCGCGGCGGCGGACGCCCCGTCGGGCGGCGAAGACGCCGAAGACGGCGAAGCCGAAGCCGCGGACGGTGCGGAAGCAAAGGGTGAAGACGACGCCCCCGCCGAGACCGGCGGGCAGGGAGTCGACCAGCCGACGACCATGTTCAAGGCGCTGCGACGCCCGGCGGTCGACCAGCCCACCACCGCCCTCAAGGTGCCCCCGCTTCCCGCGTCCACAGCGAAGCCGGAGTCCGGGCCGCAGTCCCGGCCGCAGCCCCGTCCGGCGTCCCGGCCCGCGTCCGGGCCGGAGCCGGAGAGGGGCGCCGAGCGCACCAGCACGTTCGTGCCGCTGCGCCGCGACGACGTACGCCCCGCACCCGCCGCGCCCAGCACGCCCAAGGCCGCCGCACCGTCCGCCCCGGCCGCGCCCGCGCCGGCCACACCGGCGCAGCCGCTCCCGGCCGCGTCCGGTACCCCCGCGTCGCTCGTCGAGGCCGAGCGGACCAAGCAGCAGCCGATGCCGCCGCTGCCCCCGCTCGACCTGCTCGCCGAGCTGACGAACACGCCCCCGCCGCCGCAGACGCCCGTTCGCACGGTGGTGCGGCGCGTCAAGATCTGGACGCCGCTGGTCCTGCTCCTGTTGGTCGTCTTTGCGGTCGTACAGCTCGTACGTCCCCTTCCGGACCCCACGCTGGCGCTGTCCGCGGAGGAGACCTACACCTTCGAGGGCGGCAAGCTCCAACTCCCGTGGCCGGCGGAGGGCCAGGGGGCGGCCGAGGTCGTCGGCGTCGGCAGTCTCGGTCAGTACGGCGCCCAGAAGCCCGCTCCCATCGCGAGCGTCGCGAAGACGATGACGGCGTACGTGATCCTCAGGGACCACCCGATCACCGGCAAGCAGGTCGGTCCGAAGATCACCGTCGACAAGAAGGCCGAGGAGGAGTCGAAGGCGAAGAGCGAGTCGACGGCTCCCATCAAGGAAGGCCAGCAGTTCACCGAGAAGCAGATGCTCCAGCTGCTGATGATCCCCTCGGGGAACAACGCGGCCCGTCTGCTGGCGCGCTGGGACGCCGGCTCCGAGGAGGCGTTCGTCAAGAAGATGAACGACGCCGCCAAGGACCTCGGCATGACGAACAGCACCTACACCGACCCGAGCGGTCTGAAGGCCACCACCGTCTCCACCCCGCTGGACCAGATCAAGCTGGGCAAGGCGGTCATGGAGAACGACGTGTTCAGGGAGATCGTGAACACGACGCGGATCGAGATCCCGGGCATCGACGGCAAGATCCGCAACAACAACGACCGCGCCCTGCTGATGGACGGCGTCGGCGGCATCAAGACCGGTTCGTCCACGCCGGCCGGCGGCAACCTGCTCTGGTCCGCGAACGCCGTCGTCGACGGTGAGGTCCGGCGCATCGTCGGGATAGTGATGGGCGCGCAGGACGCTCCCGCGCTGTGGCAGAAGCTGGAGAAGGCGATCGACTACAGCGTCGCGCTGATCCCGCCGGCCCAGGAGGCCGTCACCTCGGCCGTGGTCGTCAAGAAGGGTCAGGTCGTCGGACACGTCGACGACGGCCTCGGCGGCCGCACGCCCCTCGTCGCCACCAAGGACCTGAAGGCCGTCGGCTGGGCCGGTCTCGAGGTGAAGGTCGAGATCGCGGAGAACGGCAGCGCGGTCCCGCACGCGGCGAAGGCGGGAACGGTCGTCGGCCAGGTGTCCGTCGGTGAGGGCGTCGGCAAGGTCAGCGCCCCGGTCGCCCTGCAGAAGGACCTGTCGGAGCCGGGCTTCGGCGCCAAGCTCACCCGCCTCGGCTGACCGTCGCGCGGGTGTCCCGGGAGACCGGGGCGCCCGCGTGCTAGCGTCCCGGGGCAACTCGGGGCGCCCGGGCAGCGTCTTGAGGAACGAGAAGCGAACAGCGAGCATCGAGGCACGGCCGGCCGGGAGGACGACGGCGGAGCAGGACAGGACGGGGAGAGCCGCAGTGACCACCGCTGAGCCGACACGGGCGGACGGCAGCAGCAGCACCCGTGGCAGGACCGTGGGTGCGGCCGGCGGCGATCGGCCCGCCGTCGGCGCCTCGGCCGCCGCCCGGGACAAGGCCGGCGTCGCCGTCGGCACCGGTCCGCGAATCCCGCTCCCTTCGAGGTCGCCCGAGCCCCGCCGAGCAGCGATCCCCGCGCCCGGCCGTTTCGCGGGCGTACGCGACCGCCTCTCACGTCACCCCGTCGCCCTCGCGACGGCCGCAGCCGCCTTCGTGCACCTGCTCTGGTTCTTCTTCTTCGCCAACAGCGGCGGCGACATCGCGGCCCAGGACGCCTGGGCCGAGTTCGTCGGCCGTCATCCCGACTCGGCGTACAACCTCGCCTGGTACGGGGGCATGCACCCCGTCTCGTACAGCGTGGTCTCCCCGTACCTGATGTCGGTGCTCGGCGTGCGGACGACGATGATCCTCGCGGGTACCGTGTCGGCCGCGCTGACCGCGCTGATGCTGGTGCGGGTACGTGCCGTGCGCAATCCGGTGGCGTGCTCCCTCGTGGGCGTCTTCGCGTTCCTGTGCAACGCGCTGTCCGGCCGGGTCACCTTCGGCCTCGGCATGATGTTCGCGCTCGGCGCGGTCGGCGCCGTCTTCTGCTGGCCGCACCATCTGCGCCACTACCGCTGGGCGAAGGCCGCCGTCGCCGCGCCGCTCGCCGGTCTCGCCACCGCGGCGAGCCCCGTCGCGGGCCTGTTCCTCGGCGTGGTCGCAGCGGCGCTGTTCCTCAACGGCCGCCGTCCCGGGGCGTACGCGATCGGCCTCACGCCGGTGCTGGTCGTGGCGCTGTCCGCGTGGCTGTTCCCGTTCTCCGGCACCCAGCCCATGTCGATCTGGTCGACGTCGCTCCCGTTCGTCTACGGCGTCCTCGTGCTCTTCCTCGTACCGAAGGAGTGGCGCACCGTCCGCACCGGCGCCGCGGTCTACGCCGTCGGCACGCTGCTGACATGGGCGATCGACTCGCAGATCGGGTCCAACGTCTCCAGGCTGCCGATGCTCTTCGCGGGCGTGGTGCTGCTCGCCGCCCTGCCGTACACCGTGCCGGGTTCCCGCAAGTGGTACGCCGTCGTCGTCGCCGTCATAGGGCTCAACACCTGGATCGGCTACAAGGGCGTGGACGACATCGTCCGTACGGCCCCGACGGCGTCCTGGAACCGTGAGCTCGCGCCGCTGATCAACCGGCTCCAGGAGGTGAACGCCGAGCGCGGCCGGGTCGAGGTCGTGCCGGCGAGCAGCCACCGGGAGGCCTCCGCCCTCGCCCCGTACGTCAACCTGGCCCGCGGCTGGAACCGCCAGGCCGACATGAAGCGCAACCCGCTCTTCTACGACAAGAAGAAGGTCCTCACCTCCGCGGACTACCGTGCCTGGCTGGATCGTTGGGCCGTGCACTACGTGGTGCTGCCCAAGGGGGCGCCGGACTCGAGCGGGGCCGAGCAGGAGGCGGAGCTCGTACGCGCGGGGCAGCCGTATCTGACCCGTATCTGGGGCGACGCCAACTGGCAGCTGTTCGCGGTCGAGAACCCGACGCCGATCGCGGAGCCGCCGGCGACCGTGGACCACGCGGGCGCGGGGGAGCTGACCATTCATGTGAAGAACGCGGGCCGGGTGCTGATCCGCGTCCCCTACTCGCCGTGGCTGAGCCTGGTGGACGGCGAGGGCAAGGGCGTCGAGGGCCCGCAGGAGACGCCGGAGTCGCAGGCGCGCGAGGACGGACCCAGGAGTTTCGTCAACACCAACGGCTGTCTGCTGAAGGCGGAGGAGGACACGGAGGGCGACGAGTGGACCGAGCTCCTCGCCCCGCGGCCGGGCACCTACCGGCTCGCGGCCCCCTACCAGTTCCCCCGCGGAACGCCGTGCCCCGACGAGCTCCGCTAGATCCTTTCGCCCTTACCCGCGTTAACACCTACCTGACGTTCCGCTGCTCGTGCATAGTGGACGCGCTCGGCATACCGATCGGTCGGTCCACTGATGCAGGTGCGAATACATGGCGTGCGAACAATGCGGCGGCGACGGCACACGGGCCCTGCCCGGTACGAACTGCCGGACGTGCGGGGCGGGTGGTGACACGGCCGGGCGCGAACCGGCCGGCCACCCCGGCCACGGACGGCCGGCGGGACGGGCCCTGCCCGGACGCCTCCTCCTGCTCTCCCGCAGGAACAAACTCCTGCTGACAGGGGCGGTTGTGGTGGCGGTGGCCGCCCTGACCGTCTCGGCCGCGGACCTTTACGGGGACACCTCGCAGGCCTCGGAAGCCTCCCGCGGCGGCCCGGCCGGCGGTGCGGGCGACGACATCGGCGATCTGGGCGGCGCACCGCAGCGCATCGCCCCCGCGGACCCGCCGAGTGACGCGGCGTCCCCACCGCCCCGGCAGGCGACCCCGAAGCCGCCCGCGAAGGTCCGACCGCCCCAGGAGGCACGGGGACCCGCGTACTCCGCCTGGGCCGGGCCCGGTTGCACCGGAGGCGGCCTCTACAGCGAGGAGAACCGCTTCAGCGACGGCGACGACGGCTGGTACACCGTCAGCTCCGGCGGCCACCGCGGCGACGGCTGCGACGGCCGCTTCACGGCGGTCCCCATGTCCGGCAGGAGCACCAAGGACAGCGGCGGCAGAGCGACATGGTCCTGGTACGTCGGCAGCGGCTACGACACCTGCTCGGTCGCCGTCGTCGTACCCGCCGGCCCGCGCGATCAGGACGTGGCGGGCCGCCCCACCACGTACAACGTGCTGTCGGACCCCGACGACCCGGGCAGCGTCGTCAAGGTCTTCGAGATCGACCAGACCGAACTGCGGGGCAGCGGACTGGTCGTCGAGAAGGTGCCGGTCCACGACCAGCGGCTGACCGTCCAACTCGTCGACAGGGGCGTGGACCGGGGGGAGGGCGAGCGCACCGGAGCGCACCACGCGGCGGCGCAGATGCGGGCGGAATGCCGCGCGTGAGCCCTCTCGCCGAACGAAACCACCCCTTGCCCACGGGCGGGCACGGCAGTGCTGCATAGTGTCCGTCATGCTTTGTGAGGGATGCAGACCCGACGGCCGCGCGTGCGAGGCGTGCGCGGTGCCCGGCGCTCGGACACCGGGCCGTCACCGGGCCCCGTCACGCCCGAAGGTGCTGCTCGGCCTCTGCGCCGTACTCGGGGCGGGGGCGCTGCTCGGCGGCGCGGCGCTGATGCTCGGCGACGGCGGCGGCGAGACCGTGGGGGAGCCCGCGCCCGTGGCCGACATCGAGGTCGGCGGACGTCCCAACCTGATCACCCCGACGGACCGGCCGTCGCCCACCCCGAGCGACCCCGGCCCCTCGTCCGCCGAGGGCGGGCCGCCCGTCTCGTCCCCGGCCTCGTCCCCGGGCACGTCCTCGGCCCCGGCGTCCTCCTCGGCCTCGACCCCGGCCACGGCCACGGCTTCGGCGCTGGCCTCCTCGTCGCCGTCCTCCGGCAGCACCACGGCGGCCGCCACGCCGACATCCGCCCCCAGCCCGTCCGAGACCTGGCGGGACCGCGACGACTGCCGAGACGACCGCGACCACCCGGGCGGGGGCCGCTGGGACCGCGACGAGTGCTGGTGACCCGACCCGGCCCTCCGTCCGTCCCGGGCTCCCTCCGCCGGCCCCGGCCTACGACTCGTCGGGCCAGACCACGGCCTGCGCCACGACGACCCGGTCCCCGTCGAACGTGACGGCCGGCCCTTCGTGCAGCCGGTAACCAAGGGCGAGGGCCTCACTGACACGACGGCAGAACGCCGCGTCGTCGGGCCCGGTCAGAACGCGGTAGACGGGCAGGCCGTCGGGAGGTGTGCTCATGGCGCCAAGGATCTCAAAGCCCGTGCCCGCCCCGCGCCTTGGCCGTTCTGATCGGGTCGGTCCACGTCACTGGAGAATGGAGGGCAGGTAGGCGCCCTCGGGCTCGTTGTAGAGGCCGACGCTCATCAGGCTCATCAGCTGCACCACGCCGAGGCCGCTCGCCAGACACCACCGCAGCAGCAGGCTGTTGCTCGCGGGCACGAGGATGCCGGGTCCGCCGAAGGCGGGCGCGGAGGCGATCAGCGCCTGCAGGTCCGGGGTGGTCTCGGCGACGGCATGGGCGAAGAACGCCAGGTCCGTGGCGTACCCGGTCACGCGTCCTTCGCGCTCGACGACACGGGCCGTGCCCTGCTTGAGCGCATCGGCGACCTCGCCGCCACGGTCGACGCCGTGCACCTGCCGGCACAGCTCGTTGCACGCGTGGAGGTCCGCGTCCGTGGCCTCCCGGACGGGGTGTCCCGGTATCTCCCGCAGGATCGCCTCCCCTTGCACGCAGGCCACCGTCTCCCGGAACACGAAACCCATGCTCGCGTACAGCGAGAACGACCTGTTGTGGTACCCGCTCTGCAGCAACCGGATCCCCGGCGCCCCGCGCTCCGCGGCCCGGTCCATCACATCCTGCATCAGCCGTCTGCCGACACCCTGGTTCTGAACACCTGGATCGATGGTGATGGGGCCGACCCCCACGGTCGGCGAGCGCTCGTCCAGGAAGTTGCTTCCCACGATCCGCCCGTCGAGCTCGGCGACGACACTGTAGAAACCCGGGTGGGTCAGCGCCGTCTCGATCAGCGCGACACCCACATCGGGACTGGGGAAGTCCGGCGGAAAGCCGTGCTCATGAGCGATTCCGGCGAAGGCCTCGTAACAGATCCTGCCGCATTCCGCGGCGTCGTTCGCCGTACCTGGGCGCAGGACGAGGTCCACGGTCCTCATCTCCTTCGGTGCACCGCGCGGGAAGGACTGCCTCCTCCCCTCCATGCTCCGCCCGCTCCGTCCGGTGTGCAAAAAGCGAACGAGCACGCCGGTCCCGGCGGCGACGGGGCGCCGCGGCGGCCGCTCCCGTACGGGGCTGTCGGCGGCACGTACTAGCGTGCCCGCACGTCCCGCTGAAAAGTGCCCGCACGTCCGTCGACGTTCGCACGCCGCCTCGAGGAGCCACGATGCCCGCAGACACACCCGAGCCGCCCGCGAAGGATCTGCGCACCCTGATACCGGAGTACGCGGGCCTTGCCCGGGAAACCACCCTCCTCAACCCGGAGCCCGGCGACCCGGGCGTGCGGGAGAGCTCGCTGGGAGGCCGTCTGCTGTGGCCGGCGGACGAGCCCTGGCCGTACTGCGCGCAGGAAGACCACTGGACGTACGGGCCCGACCTGCGCAACCACACCGAGATCGTCCCCGGCGCGGTGCCGATGGTGCCGATCCTCCAGCTGTTCGCCCGGGACGTGCCCGGGCTGGAGTTCCCGGAGGGGAAGGACCTGCTCCAGCTGGTGTGGTGCGCGCTGATCCACGAGCAGGATCCCGGGCCGGTGATGCCGAAGCTGTACTGGCGCAACGAGGCGGAGGTGGTGGCCGGCGGCCTGCCGGCCGAGGTCCCCGTGGCGGGCGAGGGGGAGTACGACGAGGACAACATGCCGCAACCGTCCACGTTGTCCCCGGTCACGGCGGAGGACTGGCCGAGCCGGCAGGACCTGCCCGAGGACATGCGGGAGACCTGGGAACCGCGCTTCCGCCTGCCGACGGGCCACACCATGTGGCCGCCCGACTCCAACGTCATCGCGACGAAGGTCGGCGGCTGGCCCGCCTGGACGCAGCCCGCCGACTGGCCGGACTGCGAGGGCGGGCACCGCATGGAGCACCTGCTCACCGTCACCGGTGACATCCAGCTGGGCGACTGCGGCGGCGTCTACTTCTTCCACTGCCGCGAGTGCCCGGGCCTTCCGTGGGACTGGCGCTTCGACTGCCACTGACGGCACTGACGGCACTGACGGGTGAGGCCGCGCGGCCATGGAGCAGATGCGCGGTAAGAGGCTCACTTCGGCCGTCCGGAGTGCCGGTGCGACCGTCGACGCACGGTGACGACGCAGGCGAGGACGCCGAGGCCCCAGGCGATCAGGAGGGCACCCCACAGGGGCATGGTCACCATCGGGATGAGGAGGCGGATCTCGACACTCGCACGGTTCTCGAAGATGAAGACCAGAGCGATCGCGGTGACCACGGCGAACGGTACGAGGCGGCGGACGCCAGGGCGGGAAAGGAACGACTTGTGCGCCTTGTCTGTACCGGTGTAAGTCATGAGGTGTCTCTCCGTCCCGTTGCCCCCGTATCCAGCGTCAGTGCGTCCGGCGTTCCCCGGACAGGTCGTACAGGTCGCCGTCGGGCTCCACCACGCACAGGGCCCAGATGATGAAGCCGGAGATGGCGATCATGACGACGGACCACAGCGGGTAGTACGGCAGGGAAAGGAAGTTGGCGATGATCACGAGTCCGGCGATGGCAACGCCGGTGATGCGCGCCCATGTCGAGATCCTGAGCAGCCCGGCGCTGACGATCATGGCGAGCACGCCCAGGACGAGGTGGATCCAACCCCAGCTGGTGAGATCGAACTCGAAGACGTAGTCGGGCGTGGTGACGAAGACGTCGTCCTCGGCGATGGCCATGATGCCCCGGAAGACATCGAGCAGACCGACGAGGAAGAGCATCACGGCTGCGAAGGTGGTGAGACCGGTCGCCCAGCCCTGCCTCGCGTCGCGCGCCGGGCGTGTGTGTGTCGCGGTCATCTTGACCTCGTTTCATGTGTGCTTTCAGTGCGCGGAGGTACCGGCACCGGTGGGCCCCGCCTTGTCCGACGGGCTGTGACCGGCAGGACCAGCTCCTTCGCCCTGCGGAACTCCTCGTCCGTGATGGCGCCCCGGTCCTTGATCTCGGAGAGCCGGGCGAGCTCGTCGACGCTGCTGGACCGGCCGCCGGCCGCGGTCCTCCTGATGTAGGAGTTGAACTCCTCCTGCTGTGCTTGGGCCTGCGCGATCTCACGGCGACCCATGTTCCTGCCGCGGGCGATCACGTAGACGAACACGCCCAGGAAGGGCAGGAGGATGCAGAACACCAGCCAGCCGGTCTTCGCCCAGCCGCTCATTCCCTCGTCACGGAAGATGTCGGTGATGATGCGGAAGAGCAGGACGAACCACATGATCCACAGGAAGAACAGCAGCAGCGTCCAGAAGGCACCCAGCAGCGGATAGTCGTACGCCAGATAGATCTGTGCGCTCATGTCGGTCCTCCGTCCCGGGCGGAGCCCGGCAGATGTTCCGTACCGACTTCAGAGTGCTCATGGGGCGCACCGCACGACATCACCCGGCGCGGGTGAGAGTGGTGGCCGCGGCCGGCGTCCCTGCCCGGAGTGCCGCACGCGCTCACCGGGCCGCTTCGTGTTCTCGAGCGATCGGGCACGGCAGGGGCACGGTCACCTTCTGATCCGTAGCTCCAGCGGGATCGGTCAGCGGGGGTCATACCGGCTGCTGGGCGGGCCCGGAGGGACGCTACCGTGCGGGGGCGGTTACTAGGGTTGCGGTACCTGGCTGCTTGTATCGCGTGATCCAAACGGGGTGACCATGGAACGGCATGTGCTGGAATCGCTGTTGATCGGTGATGACGAGGCGTCCGTGATAGCTCTGGCCGCCCTCCGCAGAGGCGCCCCCTACTCGGTGGAGGAGCGGGTACAACCCACTGGTGCCCATGCCGGAGTCTTCAGTCGCCGACTTCAGCGCATGCGGATGCGCGGATTCGAACCTCCTGGCCTGGAGCGAGCAGTGCGGCTCATCAGGGAATATGGCCGGCCTGTGCGCACAGCGCTGATCGATCCTGACAATCGGACACGGTTCACCCTGCTCTTCCTCACCGAGGACGGCAGCGCACTCGTGGCCTGCGCCAGCTGGCCACTGCCGCTGGTTGCAAGGAAGCCACCGCTTTAGGAGTTCGAGCCATCCGAGGGCATTGGGGTCCATCCGCCTGCCGTGAGGCCATGGGCGATCGTCGACAGCTACGGCTGTGCGTAGTCGTTGATGTCAGCGTTGGATGTCAGTGTGTCTGGCCCACATGCCCGTGCCGCGCCACGGCACCGCCGAGGTGACGATCGGGGACACCGTCTACATTCTCGGCGGCGGCACGGCCGCCGCCGGGGGGTCCCCCGTCACCGTGCATCACGCCTACAGGCCGCCTCGGCCCTGGTCGGCAACTCCCGCAGCGTTCCGGGGGTGGGGGCGTGTGCCGTCCGCACCCGCGGTGGCGCCGGAGTCCTCAGGAGTGCTGCGGGTCGGCGGTGCTGCGGCCGTAGCGGGCGAGCATCGTCGTGACCGCCTCGTCGACGGCGTGGCCGACGTCGGCAGGTGCAGGGCTCCAGTCGGCGAGCAGCATCCGTGGCCACAGGACGTAGTTGGCGATCATTCCGAGGAACTGGTTGGTGGCGCTCTCCGCGTCGGGTACCACCGCGGTGCCCGCGGCGTGCTGGGCCTCCAGGTAGTGCTGGACGGAGATGAAGTAGGGCAGCTTGCCCAGCTCGAACTGAGCCCGTCCCAGTTCCGGGAAGCGCGGCAGTTCGGCGATGACGATGCGGAAGAGGGCCGCCATCGCGGGCCGGCCGATCAGGTCGGCGTACTGGCGGCCGATCGCGCTCAGGCCGGCGCGCAGGTCACCGGGCTGCGTCGCAGGCGCCGCCGGGTCCGGACCACCCTTCCAGTACTCGGTGACGATCGCTTCGAAGAGCGCCGCCTTGGTGGGGAACTGCTTGAACAGCGTGGACTTCGAGACGACTGCTTCCTGCGCGATCTTCGCCAGCGAGGTCCCGTCATAGCCCCGTTCCAGGAACAGCCTCGTGGCCGCTGTGGTGATCGCCTCGCGCTTGCGCTGAGCGAGTCGTTGATGGTGCGCGGAGAGTCCTGCGGTCATGGGCCCAGTATGAGCCATCCCGAGGCGAGTCACTTGACTCGCCACTGTGCAGATGTTTACGTGAAAGGGAGGCGAGTCGCACGACTCGCATTCGGTCGACGGGAGCACTCCCGTCGGCGTCCTTCCGTTCCCGCATGGAGAAGCACTCATGGAGACAGGCGAGATCGCATTGGTGACCGGCGGCAATCGCGGGCTGGGCCGAGCCACGGCCCAGTCGCTGGCCCGGCACGGGCTGCGCGTCATCGTCACCTACCGCGGCGACGCTCAGGAGGCCGAGGAGACGGTCAAGAACGTCCAGGAAATCGGCGCCACGGCCGCCGCACTGCAGCTGGACATCAGCGACGTGGCTTCCTTTCCCGCCTTCGTCTCCCACCTGGCCGCGCAGTTGGAGCGCTGGGACGCGACCCGGCTGGACGTCCTGGTCAACAACGCTGGGGTCGGGCTGTTCGGACCACTGGAAGCGGTCACGGCGGACGACTACGACGCGGTGATGGACACCAATGTGCGCGGCACGTTCTTTCTCATCCAGGCGCTTGCACCCGTGCTGGTCGACGGGGGGCGGATCATCAACGTCTCATCCTCTCTCAGCCGCCACACCAGTGCCGGCACCTCGGTCTACTCGGCTTCCAAGGCGGCGGTCGAGGCCCTCAGCCGGACATTGGCCGTGGAGCTGGGGGCACGCAAGATCCGCGTCAACGCCATCGCGCCGGGGCCGACCGCCACCGACTTCAACGGCGGCGCCATGCGGGACGACGCGCAGATGCGCGAGGGCCTGAGCGCGCAGACCGCGCTCGGCCGCGTCGGCGAACCGCAGGAGATCGGCGACGCCATCGCCGCGCTCGCCTCCGAGGACCTGCGATGGGTCACCGCCCAGCGCCTCGAAGTGTCCGGCGGCGCCCTGCTGTAGGTACCCCCGCCCACCCCGTGTGTCCCGCCCCTCACCTGGCAGAACCGGGAGGTGGCACAGTGAGCCGTTTCCAGCCTGACGGTGCTGGCCGCGTGTCGGACAGATCGGTGGAACGACGAAGCTCCTGGTAGACGGGTTCTCGACCAAGATTTCGCTGCCCGGCGAGGGGAGATCGGGACCCGACGGCGTCGGCTGACCGCCAACCGTCAGGCTCTCCTTGCCCTGGCCCGACGTTCGGCGCTTCGTCGTCCAGCTGGAGAACAAGACCACCGCGGCCACCGCCAAGGAATCGCACCGGGTGCTGCGCACCGCCCTGACGGCGGCCTGCCGCGAGGAGCTGTCACCCGCAACGTGGCGAGCCTCGTCGAGCCGCCGCGGGCAAAGTCCCGGGAGATGAGTCCGTGGTCCCTCGACGAGACGCTGGACTTCCTCGCTGCCGCTCGAAAGGACCCGCTGTACGCGGCCTTCGTCCTCGCCATCGCCATGGGCCTGAGGCGGGGCGAGATCATCGGTCTCCGCTGGGTCGACGTCGACCTGGACAAGCGCGTGCTCTACGTCCGCCAGCAGACCCGGCGTCGGCGCGGCGTCCTCTACAACGACGACCCCAAGGGCCGCCGCCGCCAAGCTGCGCGCGGGGGAGCCGTGGGATGAGGGCGGCTATGTCTTCGCCACCCGGAACGGCCGACCGGTCGAGCCGCGCAATGTGTACCGGTCCTTCACCCGGGTCGCCGACTCTGCCGGCCTTCGCGTCATCCGGCTGCACGATGCCCGGCACGGCTGCGCCACCCTGCTCACTGCTGCCGGGGTCGCTCCTCGCGTCGTGATGGAGATCCTCGGGCACAGCCAGATCAGCATCACCATGGACGTGTACACGCACGTCGTCCAGGACACGCAGCGCGAGGCGATCAGTCACATGGACCGCCTGCTCAAGAGGCCGCCTGGCCGTGAGTGACCGCCCCCGTTGATGTCAAAAGCTGATGTCAAAGGCCCCGGACCATGATCGGTCCGGGGCCTTTGCGCTGGTGCCCCCGGCAGGATTCGAACCTGCGACACCCGCTTTAGGAGAGCGGTGCTCTATCCCCTGAGCTACGAAGGCGTGGATCTCGGCCGAGATCCGGCGACTAGCCTAGCGGATAAGGGATACGCCCTGGCAACATTCGCGTTTACGCAGGTCAGAGGCGTTCTGGCATGACATGTGAGCACGGCGGGTCCGCCCGCCCCGGGCCGGGCGTACGGCCGGCAGTGCCCCACCCCGGGCGGGTGGGGAAGCAGCCCGCGGCCCCGCGCCACCTCCCGCACCCCGCCCGGCCTGCGAGCGCCGCGCCCGGTCCGCGCCCCCTCCCGCCCCCCGCCCCCGCCCCCGGCCCCGGAATCCCGGCCCGTTCAGCCCGAGGCGTACAGCTCCTCGATGTCCGCCGCGTACGCCTTCACGATCGCGCCCCGTCGCAGCTTGAGTGACGGCGTCATCAGGCCGTCGTCCATGCTGAACTCGTTCGGGAGGATCCGGAACGCCCGGATCGACTCGGCCCGGGACACCGCGCTGTTCGCCATGGTCACGGCCCGCTGGATCTCCGCGTGCAGTTCCTTGTCGATCGTCGCGCCCGCGGGGAACGACAGCTGCTTTCCGCGCAGTTGGTACCAGTGCCTGGACGCCTCCGGGTCGAGGGTGATCAGGGCCGCGATGAAGGGCCGGTTGTCGCCGACGACCAGGCACTGGGAGATCAGGGGGTGCCGGCGCAGCCGGTCCTCCAGGATCCGGGGGCTGACGCTCTTCCCGCCGCTCGTGACGATGATGTCCTTCTTGCGTCCGGTGATCACGAGGTAGCCGTCGTCGAGCCATCCCACGTCGCCCGTCGCGAGCCAGCCGTCGCGCAGGACGGACCCGGTGGCCACCGGGTCGTTGTGGTAGCCGGCGAAGACGACGTCGCCGCGGACCCAGATCTCCCCGTCCTGGGCGATGTGCACAGCGCAGCCCGGCAGCGGTCTGCCGACGGTGCCGAACCGGGGGCGCCCCGGCGGCTGGCTGGTCACCGCGGCGGTGGTCTCCGTGAGCCCGTACCCGTCGTGGACGGTGATCCCGGCGCCGTCGAAGAACAGGCCGAGCTCCCGGTCGAGGGTCGAGCCGCCGGACGTGGCGTGCCGGACCCGGCCGCCCAGGACCGCCCGCAGCCGCCGGTACACCAGGCGGTCGTAGAGCGCGTGCCTGGCCTTGAGCATCCGTCCCGGCCCCGGCCCCTCTCCGGTATCCCGCCGCTGCACCTCCTCGGCGTAGCGCACCGCCGTGTCGACGGCCTTGTCGAACAGCTCGCCCCGCCCGGCCTGTTCGGCCGCCCGGCGCGCCTTGTTGAAGATCTTCTCGAAGATGTACGGCACGGCGAAGACGTAGGTCGGCCGGAAGGACGCGAGGGCGGACAGCAGCGCGTCGGGCGTGAGGTCGGGCTGGTGTCCCAGCCGGACGCCGCCCCGCATACAGGCCACCTGCACCATCAGCCCGTAGATGTGCGACAGCGGCAGGAAGGCGAGGATGCACGGCTGCTCGCCCGGCTCGGCGAGGATGTCCTTCCAGCCCGTGTAGAGGGTGTCGCACTCGACCGCGAGGTTGGCGTGGGTGATCACGCAGCCCCTGGGCTGCCCGGTGGTGCCCGACGTGTACGTGATGGCGGCGACCGACCTCGGCCCCACCGCCCGGCGGTGACGGTGCACCACCGTCTCCGGGACGTGCCGGCCCCGCTCCGTCAGCCGCTCGACGCAGCCCGAGTCCAGCTGCCACATCGCGCGGAGCAGCGGCAGCCCGTCGCAGGCGGCCCCCACCGTCATGGCGTGGTCCTCGTGCTCGACCACGATGGCCACCACCTGGGTGTTCGACAGGATCCAACGGACCTGGTCCGCGGAGGAGGTGGGGTAGACGGGCACGACCTCGGCGCCTATCGACCACAGCGCATAGCTGAACAGGGTCCACTCGTAGCGGGTCCGCGACATCACGGCCACCCGCTCGCCGAGCCGTATGCCCTCGGCCAGCAGGCCCTTCGCCAACCCCACCACCTCGTCCCGGAATCGGGACGCGGTCACCGGGACCCACTCGTCGCCGCCCGGCCCACCGGTGCGCCGGGACAGCTGTAACAGCTCGGGGGTGCGCTCGGCCACTTCGAACACCGAGTCGGCAAGGCTCCCCGTCGCCAGGGTCTCCACCAGCGGCGGAAGGCTGAAGTCGCGCAAAGTACCCCCTTGATGAGCCACCGCCGCGCCGTGTTTCGCGGCGGGGCAGGGGCGCAAAGTACCGGCCATTCACGTGGCTGCCTAGGGTCTTGACCCGTCTCGCTCGCATGCGCGAATAAGTCCGGGTTCCGACAGTACGTCGGGAGTGGGACACCGGTCGGCGGCCGAGGCGGACGGGCCGGTCGGGAGGGCGGGGCAGGAGGGCGGCCGGCGCTTGACGGGGTCCGAGGAGCGGCATAGCGTCGCGGACGTACTGAGCATGCGCTTAGGAAGGCCGCCCGTGTCGCACTCGTACCCCGAAGCCTCCCTCACCGCTCCCGGTGCTCCCTTCGAAGTCGTACGGGGCGAGGACGGCGGGCTGATCTACGCGAACGGGCCCCGCACCCTGCTGGAGTTCGTCGAGGCGACGTGGGCGTTCGGGGACCGGCCGTTCCTCGTGGCGGAGAGCGGGACGTACACGTACGGGGAGTTCTTCGCCGCCGCCTCCGCCCTGGCCCGGCGGTTCGCGGACGTCTACGGACTGCGGCCCGGGGACCGGGCGGCCGTCGCGATGCGCAACCACCCCGAGTGGCAGATCGCCTTCTGGGCGGCGCAGCTCGCCGGCCTCGTCGCCGTCCCGCTCAACGCCTGGTGGACCGAGGAAGAGCTGACCTACGCGCTGGACGACTGCACGCCGCGCGTGCTGCTCGTGGACGGTGAGCGGCTGCCGCGCGTCGAGGAGTGGCGCAAGCGCAACGGCGTGCGCTGCGTCGTCTTCCATGACGACGCACACCGCGAGGGACACGGCGACGGGCCTGCGGACGGCGGTGTCGAGCGGTACGAGGACCTGGCCGCGCCGGACCCGCTCGCCGCGCCGCCCGCCGTCGACGTCGCCGCGGAGGACGACGCGACGATCATCTACACGTCGGGAACCACCGGCCGCCCCAAGGGCGCCGTCGCCACGCACCTCGCGCAGGCCGGTGCCGCCCTGCACCCCCGCTACCACGCGGCGGCGGCCGCGCTGGCGCGCGGTGAGCTGCCCGGGCAGGGGCCCGCGCCGGTCGTCCTGATGACGTTCCCGTTCTTCCACGTGGCCGCGTTCACCACGCTGTACTCGATGATGGGCGTCGGCGGGACGCTCGTACTGATGCGGAAGTGGGACGCGGAGAAGGCGCTCACGCTGATCGAGGAGCACGGGGTCACGCACTACTCGGGCGTGCCGACGACGGCGCTCCAGCTCCTCGACGCCGCCGAGCGCACCGGCTCCGGCCTGACGACGCTCGCCCACCTCAGCACGGGCGGCGCGGCCGCCCCGCCCGATCTGGTGACCCGGCTGACCGCCCGCTACGGGCACCGGATCGAGCCCCGCAGCGGTTACGGACTGACCGAGACGTGCGGAGGTGTGCTGGCCAACTCCGGGGAGGCCTACCGCGGCGACCCTCGCAGCGTGGGCCGGCCTTCGCCCGCCACCGAGGTGCGGATCGCCGGAGCGGACGGTGAGCCGCTCCCCGAGGGCGCGGTCGGCGAGCTGTGGCTGCGCGGGCAGTCGCTCGTACGCGGCTACTGGCGCGACGAGCCGGCCGGCGCGGCCGCCTTCCAGGACGGCTGGTTCCGGACCGGGGACCTCGCGACGGTGTGCGAGGGCCGCGTCCGGATCGTCGACCGGATCAAGGACATGGTGGTCCGGGGCGGCGAGAACGTGTACTGCGTCGAGGTCGAGGCGGTGCTGCACGACCATCCCGACGTCGCCGACGCCGCGGTGCTGGGCGTGCCGCATCCGGTACTGGGCGAGGAGGTCGCGGCCGTCGTCCGGCCTCGTGCCGGCGCCACGGTCACCGCCGAGGAGCTGCGGGAGTACGTCGGCGGGAAGCTGGCCGCCTTCAAGGTGCCCGCCCACGTCCTGCTGCGGGACGAGCCGATCCCGCGCAACCCGACGGGCAAGATCCTCAAGAGGGTCCTCAGGGAGACGCTTCGGAGCGCGTGATCCGCACCCGGTGGACACCGTCCTCGTCCGCGTCGAGCACCGAGATGCGTATGCCGTTCTCGCGGTCGGTGAAGGACTCGCCCGGCCGGTAGGGGGCGTCGGACAGTTCCGCGTGGATGTTGGCGCCCCGGGTGCAGCCGCCGCTGTCGCGGTCGCTGTCGGAGACGGTCACCGGGCCCTGCCCGGTGTCGACGTCGGACTTCACGCGGTAGATGAGCACCCCCGGCTCGCACACGTGGTCGTCGTTCCCGGCCCTGGTGCGGACCTCCACCGCGTAACCGGTGCTCTCGTCCAGTGGCACGACCGCCATCTTGGAGCCGCCGCGCGTGGCGAGCGGGGTGAGGGTGTACTCGGTCGTGCCGGGCGCGGCGGCGCAGCCGATCTGGCTGTTGTCCAGCCAGCCGAGCTTCCACTTGTGCCAGCCGAGCAGGTCGTTGTTGGCCCCCCAGTCCTCGGACATGATGTCCCAGTGGCCGACCGCGCCGCCGCCGCTCGCGGTGTAGAGGTCGGGCAGCCCGAAGACGTGGCCGTTCTCGTGCGGCAGGACCCGGTAGCCGGTCTCCGCGTACGACCCGGAGCCGTCGTCCTGGCGGCTGTAGACGAAGGACGTGTTGGAAAGCGGTACGCCGTCGGCGACGGGCGCCGCCTCGTTGCCGGAGAAGGTCACCGAGAGCACGGTGTCCAGCGCGGACGGACCGGCGTTCGGGGTCACCAGGACGTTGACGAGGTCGTACTGGGTGAAGTCCACCTCGGGGTCGGCGACGGAGATCAGGTCCTCGACCAGCTGCCGGTATCCCGGTTCGTACGGTGAGCCGCGCTCTATCCCGTAGGCGGCGAACGGCATCGGCATCCGCAGCCAGTCGGTGACGGGGGCGTCCGGCCGGTAGCTGAGCCGGCCGTACGAGCTGGTGGCGAACCACTGGGAGGTCTGCGGGAAGAACTCCGCGAGCCGGTCGAGGGCGGAACCGCTGCCCTTCGCGTCCGGGAAGTCGATCATCAGGTTGAGGGCGCGGACCACGCCGGTGGAGCGGGTGTAACCGGCGGGGGTGGGCAGGCCCTCCGACATCTGGACACCGATGCCGGACGCGATGCGGCAGGGGCCGAGCCCCACGGCGTCGGGCGCGGCGCTCGGCCCGGGATAGACCCGGTCGGGGGCCGGGTTCGTCGAGCTCGCCGTGGTCAGGGCGGCCAGCGCCAGGGCCGCGGAGGCGGCGAGTGAGGCGAGCCTGCCGCGTCTGCGTATCCGGTGGCGGGTCTGCTCCATGCGATCGCCTTCGGGTCCGCGGCAGCAGGCCGGGCCCTGTCTGCGCTCCGTTCGAACAGCCTGTGTCGGGCGGTGGCGGTGCGCGCGTCGGGTGGTCCGATCAGGGGGTTTTCCCGACGGAAGGCATATGTGGCTCAGGTCACATCAAGGACGGGAAATAACCGGGGATCGTTTCCCCGTTTGAACCCGTGTCTCCAATAAACGGGGACACGGTCCCCGGTTGGGGGCCGCGGGACCACCCGGGACTTCGGAGCAGAAGTTCCGGACCGCCGGCAGAGGCCTACAGGCCCACCCCGACACCCGGACCCCGCCGGCCCCGACCACCCGAAGACGGAACACGGAACACGGAAGGAAGTGGAGTCGTGAGCATCGCCGCCGAAACGCGCCGCCCGCCGCGCCCCCGGGCGGACGCCCTGCGCAATCGCGAGCGGATCGTGTCGGCCGCGCGCGAGATGTTCGTCGAGTTCGGGCCGGATGTCCCGCTCGACGAGATCGCCCGCCGTGCGGGCATCGGCAACGCCACGCTCTACCGCCACTTCCCCGACCGTGCGGTACTGATCCGCGAGGTCGTCCTCTCCGTCCTGTCCCGCACCACGGAGCAGGCGGACGCAGCGGCGGCCGAGGAGACCGACCCCTTCGCGGCACTGCGCCGCTTCGTGCACGTCGCGGCCGACGAGCGGATCGGGGCCCTGTGCCCCATGCTCTCCGGCGCCTTCGACACCGACCACCCCGACCTGCACACCGGCCGTGATCGACTCGACGCGGCCGTGCGCGGCCTCGTCGAGGCGGCGCAGGCGGCAGGCCGGATGCGCACCGACGTCGCCGTGGGCGACTTGATGGTGGCGCTCTCCCAGCTCACCCGGCCACTGCCGGGCACCGCGTGCCCGAACATGGACCGGTTCGTCCATCGTCATCTTCAGCTGTTCCTGGACGGACTCGAGGCGCCCGCGCGCTCCGAGCTGCCCGGCGCGGCCGCGACCCTGGAGGACCTGCGCACCACGTGACGCCGTGACTCCTCCCTACCTCCCGCACTCCTGAGCCCTTTTCCGCGCACCGGGTGACCTTCCGTCACCCGGCGACGCGTCACCTCCCGTTACCCATTAGGTGGCCAGACCCATGCCGAAAACAGCCGACATTTCATCTTCCGAGCCGAGACTGTCCGGCCCGGGACTCCCCGACCCGAGCCGCTGGAAAGCTCTGGTCTTCATAGCCCTCGCCCAGCTGATGGTGGTGCTCGACGCGACGATCGTGAACATCGCGCTCCCCACCGCCCAGCAGGACCTGGGGATCTCCGACGCCAACCGGCAGTGGGTCATCACCGCCTACGCCCTCGCCTTCGGCGGGCTGCTGCTCTTCGGCGGCCGCATCGCCGACCTGTGGGGACGCCGGCGCACCTTCATCGTCGGCCTGCTCGGCTTCGCCGCCGCCTCCGCGCTCGGCGGTGCTGCGACCGGCGAGGCGATGATGCTCGGCGCCCGCGCCCTTCAGGGCGTCTTCGGCGCGCTGCTCGCGCCCGCCGCGCTCTCGCTGCTCGCCGTGATGTTCACCGACGCCAAGGAGCGTGCCAAGGCCTTCGGCATCTACGGTGCGATCGCCGGTGGCGGTGGCGCCGTGGGCCTGATCCTCGGTGGCTTCCTCACCGAGTACCTGAACTGGCGCTGGACGTTCTACGTCAACATCCCCTTCGCGATCGTCGCCGCCGTCGGCGCGTACCTGGTGATCCGTGAGCCGGCCGGCGCGCGCAACCGCTCGCCGCTGGACATCCCCGGTGTCGTGCTGTCCACGCTGGGCCTGGTGGCGCTCGTGTACGGCTTCACCCGCGCCGAGTCCGCCGGCTGGTCCGACGGTCTGACCGTGGGCATGTTCGTCGCCTCCGTCGTGCTGCTCGCCGCCTTCGTCGCCACAGAGGCGAAGGTGAAGTCGCCGCTGCTGCCCCTGCGGGTCCTGACCGAGCGCAACCGCGGCGGTGTCTACCTGTCGCTGGGCCTCGCCATCATCGCGATGTTCGGGCTCTTCCTCTTCCTCACGTTCTACCTGCAGGTCGTGAAGGGCTACTCGCCCGTCATGACGGGCTTCGCCTTCCTGCCGATGATCGCGGGCATGATCACCGGCTCGACCCAGATCGGCGCCCGGCTGATGACCCGGGTGGCGCCGCGCCTGCTGATGGGCCCCGGCTTCGTCCTGGCGGCGATCGGCATGCTGCTGCTGACCCAGCTGGAGGTCGACAGCTCCTACGCGGGTCTGATCCTGCCCGCCCAGCTGATGCTCGGCCTCGGCATGGGTACGGCGTTCATGCCGGCGATGTCCCTGTCCACGCACGGTGTGAACCCGGCCGACGCCGGCGTGGCCTCCGCGATGGTCAACACCTCCCAGCAGGTGGGCGGCGCGATCGGTACGGCGCTGCTGAACACCATCGCGGCCTCCGCCACGACCTCGTACATCGCCTCGCACGCCGCGGGCGCGACCGACCCGAAGCTGCTGGAACTCCAGGGCATGGTGCACGGCTTCTCGTCGGCGATCTGGTGGGCGGTCGGCATCCTGGCGACTGCCGCGGCGATCGCGTTCACGCTCATCAACACCGGGCGCCCCGGGGCCGGTCCGGTCGCGGCGGGCTCCGGCGAGGGCGTCGCGGCGGACGAGGAGATCAAGGTTCCCGTCATCGCGCACTGAGCCGCGGAACCGGGCCGCGGGAGGACCAGGCGGTACGCGCGTGAAACAGGGCCCCGTCCGGGTGACACACCCGGGCGGGGCCCTTCGCTGTGCGGATCACCGGGGCCCTGGCCGGGTCGCTGTGCGGATCACCGGGGCCCGGGCCGTCCTGAGGTGCGCTGGCCACCCGTGGCGGGCTCCTGGGGTGTGCCGGTCACCCGTGGCGGGCGGCTCCTGAGGTGTGCCGGTCACCCGTGGCGGGCGGGGGGCCTGCGCCGCGCCGGTCAGCTCGGCCGGGCGGGGCAGGCTCGCCCTGTGCGGCGCGCCGGTCACCGGGGACGGGCGGGGCCGTGCGCCGCACCGGTCGGCCGGGCCGACGCCGGCGGATACGGCCGGGCGGCGGTGGACCCGATCACCTGAGCCAGGGCAGGTCGGCTCCGGTGTCCTGGGGCTGCAGCCCCTCCGCCATGACGTGCATGATCTCGCCCAGCTGCTTGACCTGTTCCGGCGTGAGCCGGTCGAACATCGCCTGCCGCACGGCTTCGACATGGCCGGGGGCGGTCCGCTGAAGGACCCCGAAACCCGCATCCGTCAGTACGGCGTTCTGCCCGCGCTTGTCGGAGGGGCAGTCCTCGCGCCGGACCCATCCGTTCTTCTCCAGCCGCGCTATCGCGTGCGAGAGACGGGACCGGGTGATCTTGGCGTCGATGGCCAGCTCGGTCATCCGCTTCCGGCGGCGAGGCGCCTGGGAGAGCTGGACGAGCAGTCCGTAATAGATGTGCGGCATGCCCGCGTCCCGCTGCAGCTGGCGGTCGAGGTGATCCTCGAGGAGGGTGGTGGCGTGGAGGTACGAGCGCCAGACGCGCTGTTCCTCGTCGCTCAGCCAGCGTGGTTCCTGACCGCCCTCACCATTGAGTGCCCTGTTCATGTATCCCACTCTACGACCCTGTTCTTGAAAGTTGAACTAACTGGGTCTAGGGTGGTATCAGCTTGAAAGTTCAAGCTTCCAGTACGCCGGTCAGCAGACCGGGTTCAGTCGACCGGGAGCCGTCATCATGAACGCCACCCCCGCCCCTCCCGCCCCCACCGAACGGCGCATGCCCGCGCTCTACCTCTCCCACGGCGCCCCGCCCCTGGCCGACGACCCGCTCTGGCCCGGCCAGCTCGCCGCCTGGTCCGGTGAACTGCCCAGGCCCAAGGCGATCCTGATGGTCTCCGCCCACTGGGAGGAGGCGCCCCTCGCCCTCGGCGCGACCACGACCATCCCCCTGGTTTACGACTTCTGGGGCTTCCCCGAGCACTACTACCGCGTCCGTTACGACGCGCCCGGAGCTCCCGAACTCGCGGACTCCGTACGCAAACTGCTCCGCCGCGCCGGTACGCCGGTACAGGACATCCCCGACCGGGGGCTCGACCACGGCGCGTACGTCCCGCTGGTGGAGATGTATCCGGACGCGGACATCCCCGTACTGCAGATCTCCATGCCCACGCTCGACCCGCAGAAGCTGCTCGAGATCGGGCGCAGGCTCGCTCCGCTGCGGGACGAGGGCGTACTGATCGTCGGCAGCGGCTTCTTCACGCACAACCTCGCGGCGCTGCGGCACGACGGAACGCCCGGCTGGTCCGCCGAGTTCGACGACTGGGGGCAGCGTGCGCTGGCAGAGGCCGACGTCGACACGCTGCTGGACTTCGAGAACAAGGCCCCCGCCGGGCGCCTGGCACACCCGCGGACCGAACACTTCGCGCCACTCTTCGTCACCCTCGGGGCGTCGGAGGAGGAGATCGGGAACGGGCGGAGCGTGATCGACGGCTTCTGGATGGGGCTGGCGAAGCGGTCCGTGCAGTTCGGCTGAGCGGTTCGGCCGACACCTGCTCTCCGTGCCGGCCCGCGAACGTGGCCCTGTCCTGGGTCTCCCGCGCCCGTGCTGGCGATCCCCCATGCCGGCAAGCGTCCGTGTCCCCACGCGCCCGTGCCCGGACGCGCCTGTGCCCGCACCGCCGGGTGCGGGCGCGGGGACCGGACGGGCTCAGTCCAGGCGCTTCTCGTACCAGGCGACGTCCCAGTAGCGGCCGAATTTCCGGCCGACCTCCCCGTACGTGCCGACGTGGCGGAACCCGAAACGGGTGTGCAGGCGGACGGACGCGTCGTTCGGCAGGGCGACGCCCGCGTAGGCGCGGTGCACGTCCTCGTCCGCCAGGGCCTCGAAAAGCGCCTTGTAGAGAAGGGTGCCGATGCCACCTCCGGCGGCCTGTGGCGCGCAGTAGACGCTGACCTCGACGGACGTCGAGTAGGCCGCCTTGGGGCGGAAGGGGCTGCTGGTGGCGTAGCCCAATATCCCGTCCGCCGGATGTTTCGAAGGATCCGGACCGGCAAACCGGACATCCTGAGCAACCAGAAGGCGGTGCGGGCCGTCTTCAGGGTGGGAGTGCAGCCATGAGCGGCGCTGCTCAGGGGTGAAAACCGTGGTGTCGAACGTGATCGAGGTCTCACGGACGTAGTGGTTGTAGATGTCCGTGAGGGCCTTGAGGTCGGCTTCCGCGCCCGCCCTGACCTGCACCTCCGCGTGTTCCCGCAGCATCTGTCCTCCTGGTTGGGCCGGACAGGGTACTGCATGATCGCGGAAATCGAAGCACCTGATGGGAATTCTGTCCGGATTCCAGTCGTTGTTTCCTTCGGATGCAGGGCACCCGGGAGGGTGTCGCGACCTACTCAGCAAGGGAGCTCGCATGGCAACCCGTGCCGTCGCCCGCCGCCAGTCCGACTCCGGTGGGGCGACCGACAGGGCAAGCAGTGTTCGTGCCGTGGGCGGGGAGATCGCCGACCGCGACCTGGTCGGCATGTACCTCGACGAGATAGCGCGTACGCCGCTGCTCGACGCCGCCAAGGAAGTCGAGCTGTCCCAGACCATCGAGGCGGGTGTCTACGCCCGTCAGATCCTCGACAAGGAAGTAGACAGCGAAGCCGGCGGAGCCACGCGGGAGGAGCTGGAGGCGCTGGCCGAGGCCGGTGAGCGCGCAAAGGACGTCTTCATCCGCTCGAACCTGCGTCTCGTCGTGGCCGTCGCCCGGCGCTATCCGCGCAGCGGACTGCCGCTGCTCGACCTGATCCAGGAAGGGAACGCAGGTCTCGTACGCGCCGTCGAGAAGTTCGACTACGCCAAGGGATTCAAGTTCTCCACGTACGCCACCTGGTGGATCCGTCAGGCGATCACCCGCTCCATCGCGGATCAGTCCCGCACCATCCGGCTCCCCGTCCACCTCGTCGAGGAGCTCGGCCGCATCCGTCGCGTCCAGCGCGAGTTCAACCGGGAGAACGGCCGGGACCCCGAACCGTCGGAGATCGCCGAGGAGCTCGGCTCGACGGCCGAGCGGGTCATCGACGTCCTCGACTGGGCCCGTGACCCGGTCAGCCTGAACATGTCGGTGGACGACGCCGGCGAGACCCAGTTCGGTGACCTGCTGGAGGACACGTCCGCCGTGTCGCCGGAACAGTCGGTGCTCACCCTGCTGCGCAGCGAGGAGCTGGAGGACCTGATCGGCAAGCTGGACAACCGCACCGCGTCGATCATCCGTATGCGTTACGGCATCGAGGACGGCAGGGAGCGCACCCTGACCGAGGTCGGCAAGGAACACGGCCTGACGCGTGAGCGGATCCGCCAGATCGAGAAGCACGCGCTGCTCGAGCTCAAGCGGATGGCCCGCGACACGGGCTTCGAGCCGGCCGCCTAGGAGTCCGGGGCTGAGAGTCGGTCCGCCCCCGGGCCGGTCCGCGCATGACGGCCACCCTGACGGCCCCACCCCCTGACCGGTGCGCAAACGCGCGCCGGCCATCGGCGGTGGAGCGTCGGGGCGGAGGTGCCGGCTCGGCGGAGTCGACCGCTCGCCGCGGACGTCAGCTTGTGGCCCTGGCGAGGCGTGTCGCCAGGTCCGTCATGTACTCACGCAGCGGTTGCGGGCTGTGGACCGTGAACTCGCAGTCCACGAGCGCCAGACGAAGCGCCAGCCACTCGACCGAGTCGGCCGACCGGGCCCGGAGCCGGCAGGTGCTCTCGCCCGTGGGTGCCGGCGCGCCGAGATGCTCCGGCAGCCGGGCCGCCACGAAGGATGCGGGCGCCTCGAAACTCACATCGACCTCGTGCTCCTGCTGGTGCCGCGACATCGAGTGGCTCAGGAGCTCGGCCGCGTCGCCGGCGGGCATCTCGCGGGGCGTGAACCGGGCCCCCGTCGCGAACGGCTCCGTCACCCGGTCGACGCGGAACGTCCGCCAGTCGTCCCGCCCCATGTCGTACGCCACCAGGTACCACCGCCGGCCCGTCGAGACCAGGCGGTACGGCTCCACCTGCCGCCGCGTCTCGGCGCCGTCCCCCGCCCGGTAGCAGAACCGGAGCCGTTCGCGCGCCGTCACCGTGCCCGCGATGACCGTCAGGGTCTGCGGATCGATCGTCGCGCCGTCGCCCCTGGTGAGGGGCAGGGTCGCCGCCTGGAGCGTGGTGACCCGGTGGCGCAGCCGGGACGGCAGCACCTGCTCGAGCTTGGCCAGCGCCCGTACGGACGCCTCCTCGATGCCCTCGATCGCGTGGCCCGCCCCGGCCCGCAGCCCGACCGCGATCGCCACGGCCTCCTCGTCGTCCAGCAGCAAGGGCGGCATCGCCGCGCCCGCGACCAGCCGGTATCCGCCGACCGCGCCCTTGGTGGCCTCCACCGGATACCCGAGGTCGCGCAGCCGGTCGATGTCGCGCCGGATCGTGCGCGGGCTGACATCGAGGCGCTCGGCCAGCTCGCTGCCGGGCCATTCCCGCGGCGTCTGGAGGAGCGAGAGCAGATTCAGAAGTCGTGCCGGAGTGTCCGTCATGCTTTCCAGGATGGCCCTCATCTAGGACATGTTCTGACCTATACGCCGCCTAGATTCCTCCTCATGAGTTCACAGCAGCCCGCCGTAGCCGAAACGGCAGCCGTAACCGAGGTGGCGTCGGACGACCGACATGACCGCCGCCGCTGGATCGCGCTGGCGATCGTCATGACCGCCGCCTTCATGGACCTGGTCGACGTCACCATCGTCAACATCGCGATCCCCAGCATCGAGCGGGATCTCGGCGCGTCGTTCGGAGCGATCCAGTGGATCACCGCCGGATACGCGCTGGCCTTCGCCGCCGGCCTGATCACGGGCGGCAGGCTCGGTGACATCTACGGCCGCAAGCGGCTGTTCCTCATCGGCATCACCGGCTTCACGCTCGCCTCCGCCCTCTGCGGGTTCGCCGCCAACGAGGAGATGCTCGTCGCCTCACGGCTGCTGCAGGGCGCTGCCGCCGCGATGATGGTGCCGCAGGTGCTCGCGATCGTCCACGTCACCTTCCCCGCACACGAACGCGGCAAGGTCTTCGGCCTGTTCGGCGCCATCGTCGGACTGGGCGCGGTGTCCGGCCCGCTGCTCGGCGCCCTGCTGACGCAGTGGAACCTGTTCGGCCTCGAGTGGCGGCCGATCTTCCTGATCAACCTGCCGGTCGGCATCGCGGGACTGATCCTCGGGCGGAAGTACATCCTCGAGTCACGTGCGCCGAAGGCCCTGAAGCTCGACCTGGTCGGCGTCGTACTGGTCACGCTCGGCCTGCTGATGCTGATCTATCCGCTCACGCGCGGCCGCGAGCTCGACTGGCCGCTCTGGGGCCACCTCTGCATGGCCGGCAGCCTGCTCGTCTTCGCCGCCTTCATCGCGTACGAGAAGTACAAGACGCGCAAGGACGGCTCGCCGCTGGTCGAACTGTCGCTGTTCAAGGTGAAGAGCTTCGCCGCCGGTATCGCCGTACAGCTCACCTTCGGCATCGTGATGGGCATCTTCTTCCTCGTCTGGACGCTGTACATGCAGACCGGGCTCGGCTGGAGTCCGCTGAAGGCCGGCGTGACCGGAGTGCCGTTCTCCCTGGCCGTCTCCGCGGCGGCCGGTATGTCCGTGCAGCTGCTGGTGCCCCGCTTCGGCCGCAAGGTGCTCCAGGCCGGCGCGGCCACCATGGCCGCCGGACTGCTCGTCTACATCTGGGAGGCCGACCGCTACGGCATGGCCGTCCAGCCCTGGCAGATGATCCTGCCGCTGCTCGTCATGGGCGTCGGCATGGGCCTGATCGTCGCGCCGCTGACCGACGCGGTCCTCTCCGAAGTCCCGCGTGAGCACGCCGGATCGGCGTCCGGTCTGATCAACACGACCGGCCAGATGGGTACCGCCCTCGGCCTCGGCCTCGTGTCGCTGGTCTTCTTCGGCTCGATCGACGAGGAGAAGCTCGCGCCGGAGGCTGTCGGCGGCGCCTTCGCCCAGGCCTTCGAGAACTCGCTGTGGTGGGTCGCGGCAGTGCTCGGCGTCATCTTCGTGGTGATGTTCGCCCTGCCGGCCCGGCCGAAGCAGCACATGGAGGGCGGCGCGACGGAGGGCGGCGCGACGGAGGACGTCGTGTCGGACGACGTCGTGGCGGAGGACGGGACCGGACCGCTCGCCAAGCCGGAGACGGAGACGGAGACGGGGCCGGATAGGGAGCAGCAGACGCAGCCGGTGCTCTCACGCTGACCGGTGCCTTCGGTTCCGCCGGTGCCCGTGCCGCAGTCACTGCGGTGCGGGCACCGGCGTTCGTGCGCGGCGCGGCACTGCCTGCACCGCCGGGCCGAGGACGGCTAGCGGACGCGGGCCCTGAGCTCCATGGCCTCGCGGGCGTCCTCCTCCGCCTCGTAGACCTCGCACATGTGGCGCCCGTCGGGCGTCGCCGTGTGCTCGACCTCCCACAGGCTCCGCTCCGTACCGTCGAGGAGCAGGAACGCGTGCTCGTAGAGCGTGAAGCCCGCGTCCTTGCCCGCGACGCGGAACTGACGCCCGAAGACCTGGGTGATGTGATGGGCGAACGCGCTGCGCAGCAGACGGGCCGTCCCGTCGCCAGGCCGGTCGGCGTTCTCCGCGCGGCGCAGCACCCGGCGGGCGTGGTCGGCCGAGTTGTCCGGGACGTACATCGGCGGCAGCGGGGCAGGGGGCGGCGCCATCAGAGCGGCGAGCAGCTCCAGATCGGCGTCCAGATCGATGCCGAATTCCTGCTCGAACGTGCTGCCCGGACCTGCGGCGCTCCCCGCACCGGCGAACCCGGGGAAGCCGGCGGGCAGTCGCGACGCCGCCAGCCGGGCCTCGGACTCCTCCGCGTAGAGCTCGTGCTGCTCCGTGCCGTCGCGGCCGGTGTTGTGCACGAGCTCCCACAGCACGAGCGAACTGCCGTCACCGAGCAGATAGGCGTGGCGGTACGTGGCCCGGTGCAGCGACGCGCTGTGATGAGAGGAGTGGAGTGAACTGGCGTGCGCCAGCGCGCAGCCGAGCCGCTCGACCGTTGCGTCGGGCAGGTCGAAGGAGTTGAGCGCCCGACCCAGGAGTCGCTCGAGGTGCGTCTCGGTTGTCTCGTACGGATCGTTCGGATCGTTCAAGAGGGGTCTCCAGGCCGTCGCCACAAGTCACTTGGTGATTGCTAAAAGTAGCGCTTCGGTCCGACAATGCGCTTCAGGGTTGGGTAAAACGAAGGGGCGCGTGGCAGAAGTTCCCGCGCGCCCCCAACTCGACTGCCCGATACGTCAGTCGATGCCGTACAACTCCCCGTACGAAGGGAAGCTGCCGCCCGGTCCGTCGACGCTCGCGGCGGATCTCACGGCGTGCACGATCGCCCGCGTCACCATGTCGGCGCCCGCGGCGAGAACGTCGTTCAACGCGAGCGGATTGCCTTCGGCGAGCGGGACCGATCCCGTGGCCAGCGCGAACACCGTGTCACCGTCGTTGAGGAGGTGCACAGGCCGCACCGCGCGCGCGATGCCGTCGTGCGCCGTCCCCGCGAGCTTGTGCGCCTGCGCGCGGGTGAGGTCCGCATCCGTGGCCACGACGGCGAGGGTGGTGTTCAGCGGCGGGGGTCCGTTCTTCTCGCGCGCCTCGGCCAGGCGCAGCTGCGCGGCGGTGTGCACCGCGGGGGAGGGGAGCGCCGCGCGGTCGACCCCTTCAGTGATCAACTCGCCGTACAGCGCGCCGGTCCTGGGATCGACGGCGGAACCCACCGCGTTCGCCACGACCAGCGCGGCCACGGTGATGCCGGACTCGAGGACGGTGCTCGCCGTGCCGACACCGCCCTTGAAGTGCCCGATCACCGCGCCGGTCCCGGCACCGACCGCGCCTGCCACGACCGGCGCGCCCTCGTCGGTGGCGGCAGCCGCCTCCACCGCCGCCCGGCCCGTCGAGGCGTCCGGCCGCGCGGACCAGTCTCCGCCGCGCCCCAGGTCGAAGACGCACGCGGCCGGCACGACGGGCACGACCTGCGAGGGGTCGGGGCCGACCCGCACGCCTCGGCCCTGTTCCTCCAGCCACGCCATCACCCCGGCGGCCGACTCGAGCCCGAAGGCGCACCCGCCGGTCAGGACGACCGCCTCGATGCGCTGGACGACATTGCGCGGATCCAGTGCGTCGGTCTCCCGGGTACCGGGCCCACCGCCCCTGACGTCCACGGCCGCGACCACTCCGCCCTCGGGCGCGAGGACGACGGTCGTGCCGCTGAGCGCACCGTCGCCGGCGACCTGCGCGTGACCGACCCGCAGACCCGCCACATCCGTGAGACCGTCGGTCGGCCCGTCAGCCCTCTTCATAACGACCATGTCTGCCAGGTTAGTTGGGCGGACCGTGCGTCGTGCCGGGCGCGGACCCGCGCGGCGCCGTCTCGACCGGCGCTCCGACCGATCTCGAGTCCGGCGCCCGGTCTCCGGCCGATTCCCGTGCCGACGAGCGCTGTCACGGTGCCGGCCCGCGAGCGGCCGAACCGACCCGAGGGGCACTCGGCCCGGCAGACGGCTGACGGACGGTGGGAACACGGGTGACGCAAGGGGGCACCGCGGCCGTACCCTGGAGGTATGAGGACCGCCCCCGCCCCCGGACCGCGCGATGCGAAGCAGCCCGGACAGCAACGACCCGAGCCGAGGCTGATCTTCGACGATCCGCTGGACCAGCAATCGGCGGACGATACGGACCGTGGGTGGGGTGAGCGGCCTCCGGCGAGCAGCGACAGCGCCGCCGATCTCGCGCGCTTCCTCGACGAGAAGCCGCCCCACCACATCTGAGCCGCACGAGCTCCGACGTACGAGCCCCGAGTGCCGTCGGCAGCGTCTGGGCCGTACGGGTCCCGGCATACGAGCCCTGAGGGACCGCCGGCAGTGTCAGCGACCGGGGCCGGGCTCCGGAGTCCCGGCAGGACCGGAGTCGTCGCCGGCCGCCGTGGAGCCGGCACGGCGCTGTGCCACCAGTGCGTCGCGAATCTCCTTCAGCACCTCCAGCTCGGTGACCTCGAGCGTCTCCTGCACGCCTTCCTTGGCCTTCTGCGCCTCCACGCGGCGGGCGAGGTACTTCGACATGGGAAGCACCATGAGGAAGTAGACGACGGCGGCGGTGATCAGGAACTGGAGCGTCGCGCCGAGCACCGATCCCCACATGATCTGGATGCCCTGCATCTCGCCGTCGGGGCCGACCTCGCAAGGGGACTTCAGGCAGGAGCTGTAGGCATCCAGGTCCTTCGTTCCGAACGCCCCGACCAGCGGGTTGATCACGCCCTTCACCACCGCGTTCACGATGTTGGTGAAAGCGGCACCGATGACGACGGCGACCGCGAGGTCGATCACGTTGCCACGGAGCAGGAAGGCTTTGAAGCCTTCGAGGACGCTCGGCTTCTTCTCGCTCACGAATGAGCCTCTCTTCATACATGTAGTAAAGAAGGGGGACGGCTCGGCAACTTACGGCAGCGCCCGGCCACCTTGTCCAATCCACAGCCGCTCCGGGGTTACCCGGGGCTACACCTGTACGAGTCAGCACACCGTCACCACCAGCCGGGAGGTCGCCCCGGCGCCGGCCAGTTCCGCCGCCGTTGCGCGCGGAACGGACAGCACGACGAGGGCGCCGCCGTCCGCCGAGTCCTCGCTCCCTGAGGGAATCTCGGTCACCCGGACCCCGGATGCCACGACCTTCGCCGGAACCGCCCCCTCGCTTCCCGCGACGGCAGCGTCGGCGGCCGCGATGACGTCGACGCGGTCACCGGGCCGCAGGAGTCGCACCGTGGCCGCGTCCGCGATGCGCACGGGTGCGGACACCAGCTCGGTCGAAGGACGCGGTTCGCGTGCCGGCGACGCGGCAGCCGGCGCACCGGCGCCCGGCCCGCCCCGGGCCTCCTGCGCCGGCCCGCCCGAGACATCGGCTCCCCGGGCCGTCGAGGCGGCGAGCGCCGCGGCCGTCACCGCCAGGCCCGCGGCCATGGTCCGTCGCTGCCGCCACAGTGCCCGGCGAAGCCGCTGTGCGCCGCCGCTGACCCGCAGCGGGGCGAACGGCGGTACGCCCAAGGGCTCCGGCGCGGGAGAAGGGGGAGGGGAGGAGTGCACGAAGGACATGTCGCACCGCCTGTCTCGAGGAGTGGCCCGAGCCCTGCGCCCGTGACCGACCGCTCATCACGATCCACGTTCCGGCGCGGGTCCGCCGAAGCCTGTGGACCGAGCGACGAATGTGGACAACTCGCTCACCGGAAAGGGTGCTCGAGCGACAGCGCCCGCGACTTCGCCGCACCACCATGCCCGTGAAACGCGACCTCGCCGCCCCACCACTTCCGGTGAAACGTGACATCGCCGCTGCCCCGGCGGCGCCCCACGCGCTACGACCCCGGCGCCCCACGCGCTGCGACCCAGCCGCCCCACGCGCTACGACCCCGCCGCGCCACGGACGCGCCCCGCCTCGCTACGGCAGCGTGATGCCCGGGTCCATCCCCGCCAGGGCGTCGCCGCACGCGCAGTCCCGCTCGTCGTTCGACGGCAGACCCGCCACCGCGTCGAACAGGACCGTCCGCAGCCGGTCGACGTTGGCCGCGAACACCTTCAGCACCTCTTCGTGCGAGACGCCCTCGCCCGCTTCCGCGCCGGCGTCCAAGTCGGTGACCAGTGTGATCGACGTGTAGCAGAGCTCGAGCTCCCGGGCGAGGACGGCCTCGGGGTGCCCGGTCATGCCGACCACCGACCAGCCCATCGACGCGTGCCACCGGGACTCGGCGCGGGTCGAGAAGCGCGGCCCCTCGACGACCACCAGGGTCCCGCCGTCCACCGGCTCCCAGTCGCGTCCCCGTGCCGCGTCCAGCACCGTCCTGCGCCCCCGCGGGCAGTACGGGTCGGCCGGTGACACGTGCACCACGTTGGGGACGGTCCGGTCGGGCAGCGGCAGACCGTCGAAGTAGGTCTGCGCCCGCGCCTTCGTACGGTCCACGAACTGGTCGGGCACGAGCAGCGTGCCGGGCCCGTACTCGGGCACGAGGCCGCCGACCGCGCACGGGCCGAGCACCTGGCGGACGCCCAAGGACCGCAGCGCCCAGAGGTTGGCCCGGTAGTTGATGCGGTGCGGCGGCAGGTGGTGGCCGCGCCCGTGACGGGGCAGGAAGGCGACCCGCCGTCCCGCGACGTCACCGACGAACAGCGAGTCGCTGGGCGGACCGTAAGGGGTCTCGACCTCGATCTCGGTGACGTCCTCAAGGAAGGAGTAGAGGCCCGAGCCGCCGATCACGCCGATCTCCGCCGGTCCGGCCGCTTCGCTTGCGTTCGACTTGGTCGCCATGGCGATCACATTAGCGGCAGGCGCACATGCCAAGAACCCCGCCGAGGTCGGATGCCGGGCGGGGTCTCGGAAACGTGAGGATCAGGCTGCGGAGCCGGACGCGCTCGACGTGCTCGAGGACGAGGAGGAAGCCGTCGAGGAAGCGGCGGTGGACGCCGTCTTCGTGTCCGACGAGGACTTCGTGCCCGTCGACGACGAGGAGGTCGACGCGGGTGAGCTGCTCGACGACGAGCCGCGGCTGTCGTTGCGGTAGAAGCCGGAACCCTTGAAGACGATGCCGACCGCTGAGAACACCTTCTTCAGGCGTCCGTCACAGCTGGGGCATACGGTCAGGGCGTCATCGGTGAACTTCTGCACCGCCTCGAGGCCCTCGCCGCATTCGGTGCACTGGTACTGGTAGGTCGGCACTGTCTTCCTCCTGGCACTCTCACTCGATGAGTGCTAACGACGATCCATAGTGACGTATTCCGCGGAATCAGTCCACCGTCACCGGCACTCGGTGACCGATCCCACGCGCCGCGACCCGTCCGGAGGCACGCGGAGCAAGACGCGAACGCAGTGCCACAAGGGTGATCAGCGCGAGCGCGGTGCCCGCCAGCGGCACGGCGAATCCGGCGCTCGCGCCGTACTCGTCGGCCAGCTGTCCGGCCACCGTCACGGCGGCCGCCTGGCCCAGCGCCACCGCACCCGTCAACCAGGTGAAGGCCTCGGTGCGGGCGGTGGCCGGTACGAGCGAGTCGACGAGGGTGTAGCCGGTGATCAGCGCGGGGGCGATGAAGAGGCCGACGACCAGGCCCAGCGCGCCGAGCAGCACCACGGAGTGGGCCGTCCAGAGCAGGGACGCGGCCAGGGTGAGGCCCGTGTAGCCGAGCACCAGCCTGCGGCGGGGCCCGGTCCTCCAGGCGATGGCGCCGACGGCGACGCCGGCCAGCATGTTTCCGGCGGCGAAGAGGCCGTAGAGCAGACCGTTCATGCCGGGCTGCCCGATCTCCTGGGTGAAGGCGGTCAGCGAGACCTGCATGCCACCGAAGACGGAGCCGATGCCGAGGAAGGCGACCGCCAGGACCCGCACGCCGGGCACGGACAGCGCGGAGACGCGCTTGGTCCGGGCGTCGGTGAGCGAGAGGCCGTGGTCGGGCTGGGTGCGGCGCTGGGCGGCGAAGAGCAGACCGCCGGCCAGCGTGAGCGCCGACTCGGCGATCAGACCGGCCGCCGGGTGGATCCCGGTGCACAGGGCGGTGGCGAGGACAGGTCCCACCACGAAGGTGAATTCGTCCGTCACGGACTCGAAGGCCGCGGCGGTCGACATCAGGGGCGAGCCCTGGAGGCGCGCGGCCCAGCGGGCCCGCACCATCGGGCCCACCTGCGGAACGGAGGCGCCGGTCGGCACGGCCGCGACGAACAGCGCCCACAGGGGGGCGCCGGTGAGGGCCAGCACGGTGAGCGCGGCACCCGAAGCCGTGTGCACGAGCACGCCGGGCACCAGCACCGCGCGCTGGCCGTAGCGGTCGGCGAGCTTGCCGCTCTGCGGCGCGAACAGCGCCATGGCTACGCCGGTGACGGCTGCGACGGCGCCTGCGCTGCCGTACGAGCCGGTGGTGTGCTGGACGAGCAGGACGATGCCGATGGTGAGCATCGCGAACGGCTGCCGGGCGGCGAACCCGGGAAGCAGGAACGTCCAGGCGCCTGCGGTACGGAGCAGCTGCCCGTAACCAGGACGCTTGCCAGAAGCGACCGTGGACTCCACGGTCCTTGCCTTTCTGCCGCCTGGTAGCGCTCCCCTGGGTGTCGGGAGCCGCCGAGAGCTGTCCTCTTGCGCGGAACTGCGGTAGATACCGGGGCCCACAGCAGGGGGACTCCGCGGCCGCCATACGGTCGCGCCAGCTCTGCGTCAGGCAGAGTTGGTCGATCAGTGTGCCTTCATGGTACAGGGACTTTCCCTGTCGCTTCCTGGGGAATGACCGGGATCACCTCATGTATTCCTGCGAATCACGGGGCACGATCACCGGCGGACCCTTTGATCCGCCCCGTCGGTCACAGGGACCGGCGCCTTGATCCGCCCCGTCGGTCACAGGTGCCGACGCCGCGCACCGCCCCCTGTGCCCAGCCAGTCGGCGAGCTTTCCGCCCTGGGCGACCGCCCGCAGGCGCCGCTCGGCGGCGTCCCTGACGGGGTCGGTCGCCACCACGAGAAGCTCGTCGCCGTGCCGCAGCACCGTCGAGGGCAGCGGCACGAAACTCTTGCCGTCGCGGACGACGAGGGTGACGGCGGAGCCGGACGGCAGCCGCAGCTCCGCGACCTCCACGCCGTGCATCCTCGACTCCTCGGGGACCGCGACCGAGAGCAGGTGCCCGCGCAGTCGCTCCAGGGGCGCGGACTCGATGCCGAGGTCGGCGGCCCCGGAGGTGTCGCCGAGCCGCAGTCGCTTCGCGAGCCAGGGCAGGGTCGGTCCCTGCACCAGGGTGTAGACGACCACCAGGACGAAGACGATGTTGAAGATCCGGTCGTTGCCCTCGATGCCCGCGACCATGGGGATCGTCGCGAAAATGATGGGCACCGCGCCGCGGAGGCCGGCCCACGACATCAGCACCTGTTCCTGCCACGGGATGCGGAAGGGCACCAGGCTGACGAAGACTCCGACGGGGCGTGCGACCACGGTCAGTATCAGGCCGACGATCACCGCGGGCCAGAAGTCGCGGAGCAGATCGTGCGGCGTCACCAGCAGGCCGAGCAGGACGAACATGCCGATCTGGGCCAGCCAGCCGAGCCCTTCTGCGAAACCGCGGTTGGCCGGGGCGTGCGGCAGTTTGGCGTTGCCGAGGACCATCGAGGCGAGATAGACGGCGAGGAAGCCGCTGCCATGCGCCATGGCACCGGCCCCGTACGCCATGACCGCGATCGCCAGGACGGCGATCGGGTAGAGGCCGGACGCGGGCAGGGCCACATGCCGCAGGGCGAACGCGCCGAGCCAGCCGGTCGCGAGTCCGATGACCGCGCCGATCGCCAGCTCCAGCGCGATCTCGCCGACCAGCATGTACCAGGCGTCGATCGGACCGGTCGTGGAGAACGCCACCACCAGGATCACGACGGGGGCGTCGTTGAAACCGGATTCCGCCTCGAGCGCTCCGGTCACCCGGGACGGCAGCGGCACTTTGCGCAGCACGGAGAAGACCGCGGCGGCGTCGGTCGAGGAGACGACCGCGCCGACGATCAGGGCCTGCTGCCACGGGAGTCCCACCAGATAGTGGGCGGCGGCGGCCGTGACGCCGACGCTCACCGCGACGCCTGCCGTCGCCAGAGCGGCGGCCGCGGGCAGCGCCGGCCTGATCTCTTTCCACTTCGTGCCGAGTCCACCTTCGGCCAGGATCACGACGAGGGCGCCGTAGCCGATCACCTGCGTCAGTTCGGCGTCGTGGAACTGGACGTCGAGCAGGCCGTCCCGGCCGATGGCCATGCCGATGCCGAGATACAGCAGCAGGCTCGGCAGCCCGCTGCGCGAGGACAGGCGCACAGCTGCCACGGCCACGAGCAGGACCAGCGAGCAGATGAGCAGGAGTTCGTTGAGCTGGTGGACAGTCAGTGGCCGATCCTTCCCCTCGCGCCTTGCGGCCGGATCCTCGTTCCGGCGGGCGACACTTCGTTACCTTACCTAATCTTTAACGCTTCCTTGACGGTCTGATGATCTGTTTGTCCGTGGACGAGGGTGCCTTGTGGATACCGCGTCCGGGCCGGTCGGGCGCTGCGCCTAGAGTTGCCTCAGCATTCCCAGGACCACCCTGCCCCTCGAAGGACAGCGATGCCCGCCAACACAACCGCCTCTTCCCCCAAGAAGAAGAAGGGGCGACGCGCCCGACTGCTCGTGCTCGTCCTGGTGCTGGCCCTCGTGGCGGGCGTCGGCTACGGGGCGTACTGGAGCATCAGTACGGTGCGTGCCTCCTTCCCGCAGACCACCGGCTCGGTCCAACTCGCAGGGCTCGGCGGGAAGGTCGAGGTCAAGCGGGACGGCCACGGCATCCCGCAGATCTACGCGGACACCGACGAGGACCTGTTCCGTGCCCAGGGATTCGTCCAGGCACAGGACCGCTTCTGGGAGATGGACGTCCGCCGCCACATGACCGCCGGCCGGCTCTCCGAGATGTTCGGCTCCGGGCAGGTCGAGACGGACGCCTTCCTGCGCACACTCGGCTGGCGCCACGTCGCGCAGGAGGAGTACGACACCAAGCTCTCCGCGGAGACGAAGAAGTACCTCCAGGCCTATTCGGAAGGCGTCAACGCGTACCTCAAGGGGCGCTCCGCCGAGGAGATCTCGGTCGAGTACGCGGCGCTGTCCTTCACCAACGACTACAAGCCCGAGCCGTGGTCGCCGGTCGACTCGGTGGCCTGGCTCAAGGCGATGGCCTGGGACCTGCGCGGGAACATGAAGAGCGAGATCGACCGCTCCCTGCTGACCAGCAGGCTCAGCGAGAAGCAGATCAAGGACCTGTACCCGTCCTATCCGTTCGAGCGCAACAAGCCGATCGTCGAGGAGGGCGGCATCAGCCAGGTCACCGGGAAGTTCGACCCGGCGGCCAAGCCCTCCGACCTCGAGGACGGTTCCACCGGCGGAGACACCGGCGACGGCACGGGCACAGGTGACGGCACCGGCACGGGCACCGGAACCGGCACCGGTGACGGCACGGGAACCGGCAGCGCCGGCGGTGCGGCGGACGCTTCCTCCGGACCGAGCTCGCAGCTGGCCGCGCTCTCGGACTCCATCGACGCGGTCCCCGCTCTCCTCGGCCCCAGCGGCAACGGCATCGGTTCCAACTCCTGGGTGGTGGGCGGCGGGTACACGACCACCGGCAAGCCTCTGCTGGCCAATGACCCGCACCTCGCCCCCCAGCTGCCCTCGCTCTGGTACCAGATGGGTCTGCACTGCCGTGAGACCTCCGAGAAGTGCCGCTACGACGTCGCGGGCTACACCTTCTCCGGCATGCCGGGCGTGATAATCGGCCACAACCAGGACATCGCCTGGGGCTTCACCAACCTCGGCGCCGACGTCACCGACCTCTACCTCGAGAAGCTCACCGGCGACAGCTACCTCGTCGGCGACGAGGAGAAGCAGCTGACCACCCGCAAGGAGGTCATCAAGGTCGCCGGCGGCGCCAGCAAGACGATCACTGTCCGCTCCACCGGGCACGGCCCCCTGGTCTCCGACCGCAGCGACGAGCTGGAGAAGGTCGGCGAGAAGGCGCCCGTGTCCAACGCCGCGCCGGACCGCGCCTCCGGCTACGGAGTCGCCCTGCAGTGGACCGCCCTCCAGCCGGGCCGGACCATGGACGCCGTCTTCGAGCTCAACCGGGCCAAGGACTTCCAGAGCTTCCGCAAGGCCGCGCAGAACTTCGAGGTCCCCTCGCAGAACCTGATCTACGCCGACACCAAGGGCAACATCGGCTACCAGGCCCCGGGCCGGATCCCGGTCCGCGCCCAGGGCGACGGCTCCACGCCCGCCCCCGGCTGGGACCCGGCGTACAAGTGGACCGACTACATCCCCTTCGACGAGCTGCCGTACGAGTACAACCCCGACCGCGGCTACATCGTCACCGCCAACCAGGCCGTGATCGACGCCGAGAAGTACCCGTACCTGATCACCAAGGACTACGGCTACGGCGCCCGGAGCCAGCGGATCAACGACCTCATCGAGTCGAAGATCCAGGACGGCGGCAAGATCTCGACCGAAGACATGCGCACCATGCAGACGGACAACAGCAGCGAGATCGCCAAGCTGCTCACGCCCTACCTGCTGAAGATCGACGTCTCCGACCCGTACGTCCGCGAGGCACAGAAGCTGCTCGAGGGCTGGGACTACACCCAGGAGCCGGACTCCGGCGCCGCCGCCTACTTCAACGCGGTGTGGCGCAACGTCCTCAAGCTGGCGTTCGGCAACAAGCTCCCCAAGGAGCTGCGCGTCGAGGGCGAGTGCCTCAGCGTCCGGCCCGCCGACAGCACGGCCCCGGACGACGACCTCGAGGAGCGGGTGCGCGAGTGCGGCCAGCGTGACCCCGACTCGGCCCAGCCCGACGGCGGCGACCGCTGGTTCGAGGTGGTGCGACGGCTGCTGAAGGACGAGGACAACACCTGGTGGCAGTCGCCCCGGACGCGTACGGAGCAGGCGACCGACACCCGCGACGAGCTGCTCGGCCGTGCGATGGCGGACGCCCGCTGGGAGCTGACGGCCAGGCTGGGCAAGGACGCCTCCAGCTGGAGCTGGGGCCGCCTGCACCAGCTCACCCTGACGAACCAGACGCTGGGCACCAACGGACCGGGCTTCCTGCAGACCATCCTCAACCGCGGCCCGTGGAACCTCGGCGGCGGCGAGGCCGCGGTGAACGCCACGGGCTGGAACGCGGCGGGCGGCTACGAGGTCGTGTGGGTGCCCTCGATGCGGATGGTGGTCAACGTCGGCGAGTGGGACGAGTCCCGGTGGATCAACCTCACCGGTGCCTCCGGCCACGCGTACAACGCGCACTACACCGACCAGACCGACATGTGGGCCAACGGCGAGCTGCTGGACTGGGCCTACAGCGCGCAGGCGGTGTCGGCCGGCACCGCCGACACGCTCACGCTCGTTCCGCCGGGCCATTCCGTCCCGTGAACCGGGTGACGCCGTCGGGCGTCACCACCGCGTGAACGGGGTGGTCGTGCGGTTCCACCGGGACCCGCGCGACCACCTCGTTCGTGTGCAGGAGCACCACGAGCGCCGGGTCCGCGCCGGCGGCGGCGAGGCGGGCGAGGACGCGGTCGTACGAACCGCCGCCGCGACCGAGCCGCATGCCACGGGCGTCCACGGCGAGTCCGGGCAGCAGTACGGCGTCGGCCGTGAGGACCGCGTCCGGACCGAGCCGCTCCCCGTCCGGCTCCAGGAGCCCGCGTCCGGCGCGCTCCAGGTGATCGGCGCCCCGGTACACCCCCCAGTCCAGGTCGTTGTCGTCCAGCAGCACGGGCAGCAGGACGCGTACTCCTCTGGAGCGCAGGGCGTCGAGCAGCGCGCGCGTCCCGGGCTCGCGTCCGACGGACACGTAGGCGGCCACGGTCGCGGCGTCCGCCAGCTCGGAAAGACGCAGTGCGTGCCGCGCGAGAACCGCGGCGGTCTCCGTCACGTCCTGTGTGGACAGGAGCCGTCGTGCGCCGAGCAGTTCGGCCCGCAGCACGCTCTTTTCCGACATGTCGGCGTTCATTGCCCACCCGTAAATGTGTTGTACACGTCTTTGTGAGGACGAAGTTAACCGGAGTATCATCTTCCGCCCATACTCACCGGATATGGTGCTCCGCATGACTCAGTCGCACCCCAGGATCAGCAAGGCTGTCATCCCAGCCGCAGGCCTCGGCACCCGGTTCCTGCCTGCCACGAAAGCCACGCCCAAAGAGATGCTGCCTGTGGTCGACAAGCCGGCGATCCAGTACGTGGTCGAGGAGGCCGTCTCGGCCGGCCTCTCCGACGTGCTGATGATCACTGGACGCAACAAGCGCCCGCTCGAGGACCACTTCGACCGCAACTACGAGCTCGAAGAGGCCCTCTCCCGCAAGGGCGACGCCGGAAGGCTCGCGAAGGTCCAGGAGTCCAGCGACCTCGCGACCATGCACTACGTGCGCCAGGGCGACCCTCGCGGGCTCGGCCACGCCGTGCTGTGCGCCGAGCCGCACGTCGGTGACCAGCCCTTCGCGGTCCTCCTCGGCGACGACCTGATCGACCCGCGGGACCCGCTGCTGGCCCGCATGGTCGAGGTCCAGGAGCGTGAGGGCGGCAGCGTCATCGCGCTGATGGAGGTCGACCCGGCCCAGATCCACCTCTACGGCTGCGCCGCCGTGAAGCCCACCGGCGACAGTGACGTCGTCAAGATCACCGACCTGGTGGAGAAGCCGGAGACCGCGGACGCGCCCAGCAACCTGGCGATCATCGGCCGCTACGTCCTCGACCCTGCCGTCTTCGGCGTGCTGCGGGAGACGGAGCCGGGCCGCGGCGGCGAGATCCAGCTCACCGACGCGCTCCAGAAGCTCGCGGAGGCGGACCGGTCGGCCCCCGCCACGGAAGTGAGCCCCGGGGGCCCGGTCCACGGAGTGATCTTCAAGGGCCGCCGCTACGACACCGGTGACCGAGGCGACTATCTGCGTGCCATTGTCAGACTCGCGTGCGAACGTGAGGACCTGGGCCCGGAGTTCCGGGACTGGCTTCGCAGTTTTGTGACCGAGGAGATGTAGGACCGTGAGCAGCACGATCTGGTCGGTGGACGACCACCTCGAGGACATCCTCGCCGCGATCCGCCCGCTCGACCCGATCGAGCTCCAGCTGCCGGACGCCCAGGGCTGTGTCCTTGTCGAGGACGTCACCGTCCCCGTCGCGCTGCCACCGTTCGACAACAGCTCCATGGACGGGTACGCGGTCCGCGTCGCCGATGTCGCGGGCGCCACGGAGGAGTTCCCCTCCGTCCTGACCGTCATCGGGGACGTGGCCGCCGGCAGCGGAGGTCTGCCCACGGTCGGCCCCGGCCAGGCCGCCCGCATCATGACCGGAGCCCCGCTGCCGCCCGGCGCGCAGGCCGTGGTCCCCGTGGAGTGGACCGACGGCGGCACCGGCGGAGGAGCGGCCCGGACGATGCGCCCCGCCGGCCAGGACCCGGCGGGCGCGAGCGGCGAGGTCCGCGTCCACCGGCCCGTCGAGGAGCGTGCGCATGTGCGCGCCCGGGGCAGCGACGTGCAGGCCGGTGACCTGGCCCTCGCGGCGGGCACGGTCCTCGGCCCGCCCCAGATCGGACTGCTCGCCGCGATCGGCCGCGGCACCGTGCGGGTCCGCCCCCGGCCCCGTGTGGTGGTCCTGTCGACCGGCAGCGAACTGGTCCAGCCGGGGGAGGAATTGACCGAGGGCAGGATCTACGACTCCAACAGCTTCGCGCTCGCCGCCGCCGCGCGGGACGCTGGCGCGATCTCCTACCGGGTGGGCGCGGTCACCGACGACGCGGAAACCCTGCGCGCCACCATCGAGGACCAGCTGATCCGCGCCGATCTGCTGGTCACCACGGGCGGTGTCAGCGTCGGAGCGTACGACGTGGTCAAGGAGGCGCTCTCCTCGGTCGGCGACGAGGACGTGCCCGGCGGCGGGATCGACTTCCGCAAGCTCGCGATGCAGCCGGGCAAGCCGCAGGGCTTCGGCTCCATCGGCCCCGAGCACACGCCGCTGCTGGCCCTGCCCGGCAACCCGGTGTCGTCGTACGTCTCCTTCGAGTTGTTCGTCCGGCCCGCGATCCGCGCGCTCATGGGGCTGCCGGACGTGCACCGCCCCACCGCGCGGGCCGTGCTCAAGGCGGACAAGGCGATCGGCTCCCCGGCCGGGAAGCGCCAGTTCCTCCGCGGCAGGTACGACGCGGAGGCCGGCAGTGTCACCCCCGTCGGCGGCGCCGGCTCCCATCTGATCGCGGCGCTCGCCCACGCCGACTGCCTGATCGTGGTCCCGGAGTCCGACACGTCCGTGGAGCCCGGCACGGAGCTCGGCGTGGTCCTCCTGGGCTGACCGGCCCCCTGTGGCGGTACCGTGTCTGACCACACAGGCCCTGACGGGACCGGACCGGGAGCACAGGCGCACATGAGTACGCAAGGCAGGCTGACGCACATCGACGAGGCGGGGGCGGCCCGCATGGTCGACGTATCCGGGAAGGACGTCACCGCCCGCACCGCGCGCGCCACCGGCCGCGTCCTGGTCTCGCCGCACGTGGTGGAGTTGCTGCGCGGCGAGGGCGTCCCCAAGGGCGACGCGCTCGCCACGGCACGGATCGCCGGGATCATGGGCGCGAAGCGCACGCCCGACCTGATCCCGCTCTGCCACCCCCTCGCCGTCTCCGGTGTGAAGCTCGATCTTCTCGTCGCCGACGACGCGGTCGAGATCGCCGCCACCGTGAAGACGACGGACCGCACGGGCGTGGAGATGGAGGCGCTCACGGCGGTCTCCGTCGCGGCACTCACGGTCGTGGACATGATCAAGGCCGTCGACAAGGCGGCGGTCATCACCGACATCCGCGTCGAGGAGAAGACGGGCGGCAAGTCCGGCGACTGGGCCCGGGACGCGTCCGGCGGGACGGGAACGCCGCACGGAACCGAGGGAGCGCACGCATGACCTCCGCCCACGCCACGGCCCCGTACCGCGCGCTCGTGGTCACCGCCTCCAACCGGGCGGCGGCCGGGGTGTACGAGGACACGGGCGGCCCGCTCATCGCCGAGAAGCTCACCGCGATGGGCTTCGCCGTGGACGGCCCCAGGGTCGTCCCCGACGGAGACCCGGTCGGAGAGGCGCTGCGCGGCGGGGTGGCCGACCGGTACGACGTCATCGTCACCACCGGCGGCACGGGCGTCTCGCCCACCGACCGCACGCCCGAGGTGACCCGCGCCCTCCTCGACCACGAGGTCCCCGGCATCCCGGAGGCGATCCGCGCGTACGGACGCGAGAAGGTGCCCACCGCCGTGCTCTCGCGCGGTGTCGCCGGAGTCGCCGGCCGCACCCTGATCGTCAACCTCCCCGGCTCCACCGGGGGAGTGCGGGACGGGCTCGCTGTGCTGGAACAGGTCCTGCGCCATGCCGTCGACCAGTTGCGCGGCGGCGACCATCCCAGACCGTCATGAGCGTCAGCTGGCCGGTCGTCCTGGTGGACGGTGACATCACCCTCCGCCCCATAAAGCTGCGTGATCAGCGCACCTGGCGTGAGGTCAACCGGCGCAACCGCGACTGGCTGCGTCCCTGGGAGGCGACGATCCCGCCCCCTGCCCCGGGCGGGCCGCTCATCCAGCGGCCGACGTACCGGCAGATGGTCCGCCACCTGCGCGCGGAGGCGAACGCGGGCCGGATGCTGCCGTTCGTGATCGAGTACCAGGGAAGGCTCGTCGGGCAGCTGACCGTGGCCGGGATCACCTGGGGCTCGATGTGCTCAGGGCATGTCGGCTACTGGGTCGACCGGAGCATCGCCGGCCGCGGGGTCATGCCGACGGCCGTCGCCCTGGCCGTGGACCACTGTTTCCGCTCGGTCGGTCTGCACCGCATCGAGGTCTGCATTCGGCCCGAGAACGGGCCGAGCCGCCGTGTGGTGGAAAAACTCGGATTCCGCGAGGAGGGGCTGCGGCCCCGTTATCTCCACATCGACGGCGCGTGGCGGGACCACCTCGTGTTCGCGCTGACGGCAGAGGAGGTGCCGGAGGGGCTGCTCAACCGCTGGCACCAGGCACGACCCGGAACCGCCCGGGAAATAAAATAAGTGTTCGAAATTGGTCAGCGGCAGCCACGAACCGATCTGAACAATCACAAAAAAAGTCCGTGATATCAGCCAGATCGTGCGACACACCGGGCCAATTGGCGGATGCCCTTGTGCAAATCCCTCTACGGTGTGTTGCGTGAGCAGCAGCGGCCTCATCTACGCAGTCATCGTCGGGGCCTGGGCCGCCTACTTGGTGCCGATGTGGCTCCGCAGGCAGGACGAGCTGAACGAAGCCCGTCCGACGGAACGCTTCTCCACCGCCATCCGGCTGCTGTCCGGACGAGCGGCGATGGAGCGCCGGTACGCCAAGGAGCTGCAGGAACGCACCGCTGAGGAGCCCGAGCACGACGTGGACCCGGATGCCGACACGGATCGTTTGAGTTCCGTGGACGTCCGGGCCTTCGCCGCGCCCCGCACCGAAGTCCGCCGGGACGTGACCGAGGACACCGAGCAGGAGACGGACCGGCCCGCCGGCCGGACCCCCACCCGGCGCCCCGCCCCACGCCGCCGGTCCGACCGTGCCGCCGCCGAGCGCGCGCGGCGCAGCAAGGTCCTCGCCCGGCGCAGACGGACGACCATCGTCCTCTTCCTCGCCTTCACCGTCGGCGCTGTGGTCGCCGCGGTCGGCGGGCTGGGCCTCCTGTGGGTGCCCTCCGTGCCGGCCGTGCTCCTCAGCGCCTACATCGTGCAGATGCGCGCGCAGGAGCGGCGGCGGTTCGCGTTCACCATGGACCGCCGACGGGCGGAGGCGGCGGCGCAGCGGCTGCGCGAGAACCGTCCGCGCCGTCACCAGCCCGCGCCGGCCGCGGCCGAGCCGGAGGCCGGGCCCATGGAGCACGCCGAGGACGCCGAGCCCGAGCCGGCCCCGCAGCTCTCCCCGCAGGAGGCGGGCCGCCGCGCGCTGGTCGAGCAGACCGATCACGCGGAGTGGGTGGACCAGCAGCGTCAGCGCGGCCCCGCGACCGGCGACAGCTGGGAGCCGGTGCCGGTCCCGCTGCCCACGTACGTCACCGCTCCGGTCGCGCCGCGCGCCTCGAGCGGCGTCGACGTCAGCGACCCGGAGACCTGGAGCGCCGCCCGCTCCTCCGTGGCGGAGCCGACGCCCGCCCCGCGCGAGACTCCGGACGCGGAGCCCGGCGCGGCGCCGGGCCGCCGCACCTCCTCCCAGTCCCGCCGCGCCCGCGACCGGGGCCGCACGCCGCTCTTCGACCAGTACGCGGAAGAGGACCGGCCGCGCGCCGCCAACGAGTGAGACCACCGGCGGAACGAGCCCGCCCCGGGGGCGCTGCCGACGTCCGGCAGCGCCCCCGCGTGTCGTCCGTGACCAGCAAGAAGACCCGTCGGGCGGCCGGCAGGGAACGGATTTCCAAGCACCCCGATCGGGATGCTAGAGTTTCACTCGTTGCAAGGGCCTGTGGCGCAGTCTGGTAGCGCACCTCGTTCGCATCGAGGGGGTCTGGGGTTCAAATCCCCACAGGTCCACCGCAGCTGAGAGCCTCTGTCGGATTCGTCCGACAGGGGCTCTCGCCATTCGTGCGGCCTTCATCGTGACCGCGATCCTGATCCAGCGAGGCAAAGGCCGGCCGGAGGCTACCGGTACCAGTCGCCGTCGCCCGCCAGGGAACGGTGCAGGTAGTCCTCCAGCGCCCGTGCAGCCCACAGCCGACTGTCATTCTCGTGATCCCAGACGAAGATGTCCGGACGCTCGGGCGTGAGCACGAACGCGAACTGGTCGCCCCCGCCGTTGTCGCCGAAGAACAGCAGCGGGTCGACGGGCATGTAGAGGCCGGGGAACGTATCAGGGGACCAGAACAGCAGGTTCTCCTCCACGATCCGCTCCAGGGACCAGACGACGTCGGTCCCGTACTCGCCGACCACTCCGTTGGTCTCCCTCAGCAGAGCCGCCAGTTGCGCCGGCAGTGTCCGGCCGAGGCGCCGCTCTGCCTCGGCGAGAGCGGTCGCGTCAACGGGCGCCCGGAACTCGACGGTGTGCAAGGCCTTTGCAGCGGCGTCTTTCCACATGGGCGCAGCTTAGGCAGGAGGACCGACGACTCGAACGGGGGTGTTGTGCCGCAGGGGATACGGCAACCATGGCCAGGGCCACCGGCCTTCGACGCCTCCAAGGCGGCTCCCGCCCCAAGGTCGCTCCAGCGGACCGGCGTTGGAGGCCGGCCCGGGAGCGCGTCCGCCTCGGCAGGTCAGCAGCAGGCGCAGCCGGGGTGGCAGCCGCAAGGGTCGGTGGGCGGGTCGGGGAGGGAGGCCCGGACCGGTGGCGCGCAGCAGCCCTTGCCCTGCCAGGCGTCGCGGCCCTCCTTGACGGCGATGGCCGCGATGGCGAGCGCGGCGACGGGGTCTGCCCAGGACCAGCCGAGTGTGGCGTTGAGGACCAGGCCGACGAGGAGCACGGCGGACAGGTAGGTGCAGAGCAGGGTCTGCTTGGAGTCGGCGACCGCGCTCGCGGAGCCGAGTTCGCGCCCGGCGCGGCGTTGCGCGGCGGACAGGAACGGCATGACCGCCAGCGAGAGCGCTGCGATCACGATGCCCGGGACGGAGCGGTCCGCCTCGCCTGCACCGGCCAGGGCGCGCACGGCGTCGACGCCGACAAAGGCCGCGAGGGCGAAGAAGGAGACGGAGATGATCCGCAGGGTCGTCTTCTCCCGTGCCTCGCGTGCCGCGTGGTCGTGGGCGGAGAACTGCCAGGCGACCGCCGTCGCGGAGGAGACCTCGATGACGGAGTCCAGGCCGAAGCCGATCAGCGCGGAGGAAGAGGCGAGCGCGCCGGCGGTGAGGGCGACGGTCGCCTCGATCACGTTGTAGGCGATGGTCGCGGCGACCAACAGCCGTATGCGCCTGGCGAGGGCGTCGCGACGAGCCGGGGACGGCCCGAGGGACATCGCGGTCATCTCAGCAGCAGCCCTTCGTCTCCGCGTCCGGGCACATCTTGTCCGCCTCGACCGCGAGCACGGCGGTGCGCAGGTCGTCGAGGGCGTGGCCGAGACGTTCGTCGGCCAGCTCGTAGCGGGTGCGGCGCCCGTCCGGTACGGCGACGACCAGACCGCAGTCGCGCAGGCATGCCAAGTGGTTCGACAGCCTCGTGCGCGAGATCTCGAGGGCGTCGGCGAGGTCGGAGGGGTGGGCCGGAGCCTCGCGGAGGGCGAGAAGGATGCGGCAGCGGATCGGGTCGGCCAGGGCGCGGCCGAAGCGGGTGAGGGCGTCGAGGCCGGTGGCGAGGCTCAGCATGGCATCGAACAGTACATGGATTCCTGAATTCAAGGAAGTCTGAACTCTGATTGTTCATACGGTGCGCATATGACATCAAATGCCCACAGATTCGCCGCACATGAAGGCCCCGCCCGATCCATGCGATCAGGCGGGGCCTCTCGGTCCCACGGGGCCGGTCGGTCGCTCCCGGAGCCCGTCAGGACACCTGCGCCTTGTCGTAGACGGCCTTCGCCTCCGCCCCGAAGTACGGGCCGAACATGCGGTTCGGCAGGAACGTGTAGCCGAAGCTGTTCACCGAGACCTGGAGTCCCGTCCCGGTCGATTCGTTGAAGGACTCGAACCAGGGGCCGCCGCTGGAGCCGCCCGTCATGTTGCAACCGAGGCTGTGGTCCTTCGAGAAGAGGAAGTCCTTCGAGCTGTTGCCGCTGCAGTGGATGAGCTTGGAGCCGTCGTACGGGTCGGCCGCCGGGAAGCCGAAGGCGTACATCGCCTTGTTGTAACCGCCGTTGAACTTCAGGCCCTGCGCGCCGACGGTCTGGCTGAGTGTCTTTCCGTTCAGCGGGGCGACGACGGCGGCGCCGACGTCGTAGTTGATGTCCTCGCTCGCCGCCCACTGGTCCGTGGCGAGCGTCTTGGTGGCGCTCCACTGACCGTACGGCGCCTGGCCGTTGTCGTAGCCGGGGACGAAGACCCAGTTGGTGTGCCAGGAGCCCTGGTACTTCACGCAGTGGCCGGCCGTCATGACCGTACTGCCGTTGGTGCTCGTGACCGAGTTGCCGGAGCAGGAGGCGGTGCGGCCCTGGAAGGTGAAGAACACACGGCCGGAGGTCTTCACCACCGCGCCGCCGCCCGTCCACGGGCCGCCGGCCTGCGGGAAGGCGGTGGGCCGCACGACCGTTTCCTCACCGGCCGGCGAAGCGGGCGCCCGGAAGGAGCCCGGTGTGGCGCGAATCATGTCGAGCGGGGTGGCGCCGCGCATCCGCTCGGCGGTCCAGAAGCCCTTGGCCGCCTGCTCGGGGGCGAAGGACGCGGGAGTGGGGGAGGGGGTCGGGGCGGCGCCCGCGGAGGTGGCGGACAGCGCCCCGGCGAGCAGGGCGCCGACGGCGGTCAGGACCGAGGCGGCAAAGCGGTGGCGTCTCACGCATGTCTCCTTCTGCCGTGCCCGCCCGCGGGATGCCTCGGGCGGGGTGGGGGACAGGACGGTGCGGATCGACGTGCGTGAGGCAGAGTGCCACGAATCGCGAACTTATGTCAGGGGCGCGTCAAGAACTTCGCCATGCAGAGGCTGCTCTCGTACTCCCGGTAGTGGCCGAATTTCGCGCACGGTACGTAGCCGCTGGAGGTGTACAGCGCGATCGCCTCCGGCTGCATGTCCCCGGTCTCCAGCACCATGCGGGTCCGGCCGGCCGCGCGGGCGTCCTCCTCCAGGGCGGCAAGGATGCGGCGGGCCAGGCCCAGGCCGCGCGCCTCCGGGATCACGTACATGCGCTTCAGCTCGGCGTCGCCGTCCGAGTACCCCTCCGGGTTCTCGTCCTGCGTGCGCCAGCCGCCGGTCGCGAGCGGGCGGTCCTGGTCGTCGTAGGCGATGAGATACAGGCCACTCGGCGGGACGAACATCGAGGCGTCGAGCGGCGTCGCGTCGCCCTCGCCGTCCCCGTAGCGCTCCACGTATTCCAGCTGGACCTGGTCATTGAGCTTCACGGCGTCCGGGTGGTCGAAGCTCACGGTTCTGACATGCATGCCCAGAAGCGTACGTGTATGCGAATGGCGTCGGCCGGTATGGTGCCGGGATGCTCACCGTGACCTCCGTGAATGTGAACGGTCTCCGTGCCGCCGCGAAAAAGGGCTTCGTCGAGTGGCTGGCCACCACCGCCGCCGACGTCGTCTGCCTCCAGGAGGTGCGCGCCGAGGCCGATCAGCTGCCCCCCGAGGTCCGGAACCCCGACGGCCGGTTCACGGTGTACGCCCCCGCCGCCGCCAAGGGCCGCGCCGGCGTCGCCCTCTTCACGCGGCGTGAACCGGACGCGGTGCGGATCGGGTTCGGCTCGAGCGAGTTCGACGGCAGCGGACGGTACGTCGAGGCCGACCTGCCCGGTGTCACGGTGGCGAGCCTGTACCTGCCGTCCGGTGAGGTCGGCACGGAGCGCCAGGACGAGAAGATGCGCTTCATGAGCGAGTTCCTGCCGTACCTGAAGGAGCTGCGGGCCCGGTCGGCGGCCGACGGCCGCGAGGTCGTGGTCTGCGGCGACTGGAACATCGCCCACCACGAGGCCGACCTCAAGAACTGGAAGTCCAACAGGAAGAATTCCGGCTTCCTTCCCGAGGAGCGGGAGTGGCTCGGCCGGGTCTTCTCCGAGGCGGAGTACGTGGACGTGGTCCGCGACCTCCACCCGGACCAGGAAGGCCCGTACACGTGGTGGTCCTACCGCGGGCGCGCCTTCGACAACGACTCCGGCTGGCGCATCGACTACCAGGTGGCGACGCCCGGTCTGGCGCGGCGCGCGGTGAAGGCGTGGGTGGAGCGGGCGGCGACGCACGGCGAACGCTGGTCGGACCACGCGCCGGTGACGGCCGTCTACGAGAACTGACCGACGGCCGCCCGGAGCGCCCCGCCGCAACCGCACGACAAAGGCGCACCGCACGACAAAGGCGCACCCGCCGCAAGGGCACGACAAAGGCGCACCCGCCGTATTGCGGGTGCGCCCTTCGTCGGTGGTGCTACGGGGCCTCGTCAGGCGTCGTAGTCCTCGACCCTGTCGCGGCGCTCACGCATCGCGTTCTCGCCACGCTCCTGCATGGACTCCCGGGACCGGGCGCCCTGCTGCTCGCGACCCTGCTGGGTCCGCTCGGAGACCTCTTCGCGGGCGCGGCGTGCGCGCTCCGACTGGTCTCCCTTGCCGGCCTTCTGCTTCGCCTGGTCCGCGAGCTCCTGCGCCTTGTCCTTGAACTGGTCTGAGATGCCCATGAAATGTCACTCCTAAGAGGGGTGTGGGGGGTCGGGGGCAGTCATGCCCCCGGGGCTGCGACCAGCGTTGCACGCACGGACAAAGCACGCATTTCGATCAGTTACGCTCAGTGGTTCTGCTTCCGGCCCGCCTCGTCGGCCGCCCCGCCGGCCCCCACGAGGCCCGTGGAGACGCCGTCGAGACGCGGTTCGAACCGGCGCATCTCGCGCTGTCCCACCGTGCCGATGACCGCCGGGAGATAACCGCGGATCGACTGCATCCCCCGCAGCCACCACTGCGCGTACACATGCGAGGAACGGCGCTCGATGCCGGCGACGATCCGGTCCACCGCGGGACCGAGCGGATACGTGCGGTTCGACGGCCACGGCAGCCGCTGCCTCAGCTCGCGCATCACGTCGTCCTGGTCGGCGCCGCGCACCATGTCGGTGTCCGTCCAGGACAGGTACCCGACCCCGACGCGCACACCGCGGTGCCCGACCTCGGCCCGCAGGCTGTGCGCGAACGCCTCCACACCCGACTTGGACGCGCAGTACGCCGACATCATGGGCGCCGGCGTGATCGCGGCGAGCGAGGCGATCTGGAGGAAGTACCCGCGGCTCTCCAGGAGTACGGGCAGGAACGCGCGCCCCGTCACGGCGCTGCCGATCAGATTGACCTCGATGACCCGCCGCCACGCGACCGGATCCGAGTGCAGGAACGGCCCGCCGGACGCCACGCCCGCGTTGGCGACGACGATGTCGATCTTGCCGAACCGCTCCTTGACCTCCTGCGCGACCCGGGCCATCGCCTCGTGGTCGGTGACGTCCGCGTGCCAGTGGTCGCTCTCGCTGTGGAGCCGCTCGGAGACCTTCTTCAGTTCGTCCGGCTCGAGGCCGACCAGCGCCACCTTCGCGCCGCGCGCGGACAGTTTGCGTGCCAGCAGCTCGCCGACGCCGCGCGCCGCGCCCGTGACGACCGCGACCTGCCCTTCCAGGCTCACCCTGCTCATGCGGCTTCCTCCTTGGTGTCCAGGTACGCGCCGGTCAGTTCACGGATCTTGGCGGTGACGGCCTCCGGGGCCTCCACCGGTGTCATGTGGCCCATCCCGGCGAGCTCCACCAGCTCGAGGCACTGCGGGAGTTCGGCGGCCAGCCGCCTGGCGTGCACCATGGGCGTGAGCCGGTCGGCGGTGCCGCCGACGACGATCGCGGGTACGTCCAGGGCCCGGACGCCCTTCTCGAGGTCGAGTTCGCCGAGGACCTGCGACCAGGCGACCCGGGCCGTCCGCGGACAGGCGTGCACGATGCGCGCGCACTCGTCGACCCGTTCCGGTGAGGAACCGGGGCCCATCGTGCCGTACTTGAGGATGCGCCGGGACACGGGCGTGACCGGGCCGAGCGGTGCGCGGGCCCCGAGGATCAGGTGCGTGAGCCTGGTGCGCAGCCGGCCCGGCCGCATCGGCAGCACGACGGACTCCTCGACGAGCCGCGCGCTGCCGGTGCTGCACAGCAGCACGGCCGCCGCGTGCTCGCGGAAACCGGCCCTGCCCGCCGCGGCCATCATCGTCATGCCGCCCATGGAGTGCCCGCCGAGCACGGCCTTCTCGCCCGGCGCCAGGACGGCTCCGAGCACGGCCTCCAGGTCGTCGGCGAGCCGCTCGGTGCCCACCGCTCCGGCCGGTGTGCGTCCGTGGCCCCGCTGGTCGTAGACGACGACACGGTGGTCGGGGACCAGGGCCCGTATCTGGGCGGCCCAGAAGAGGGTGGAGCAGGTCCAGCCGTGGGCCAGCACGACCGTGGGGGCTCCCTCGGGGCCGTGCACCTCGACGTGGATACGCGCCCCGTCGGCGGAGACCGCGGTCAGTTCACGGTCGGCGACGGGCGGGGCGTCGGAGCGACGCAGCAGCCGGGTCATGCGACGACCTCCGCGTCCTTCGTGCCCGTGCCGCCCTGGGCGCCGGCGGCCTCCACGACCGGCTGCCTGCCGGCGCCGGCCCGGACCACCTCGTACTCGGCGAGGTCCACGTGCCGGGTCGCGCCCCGGAACTCGGTGGTGGTGCCGGGCCAGATGGTGGTGTTGCGGCCGGAACTGTCCAGGTACCAGCTGGTGCAGCCGCCGGTGTTCCACACGGTCCGCTTCATCCGCTCCTGCACCCGCCGGTTCCACGCGTGGACGGCGGAGGGGCGGGCGGCGAGGGCGGAGCCTTCGCCGAGCAGGTTCAACTGCCGCATGTAGTCGGCCATGTAGTTCAGCTGGGACTCGATCATCAGGATCATCGAGGAGTTCCCGAGCCCGGTGTTCGGACCGATGATGGTCATCCAGTTGGGGAAGCCTGCGGCGGTCGCGCCGCGCAGCGACTCCATGCCGTCCTTCCACGCCTCGGCGAGCGTGATTCCCTCGGCGCCGACGACCCGTTCCGCGATCGGCATGTCGGTGACGTGGAAGCCGGTGCCGAAGACGATGGCGTCGACCTCCGCCTCGGTCCCGTCGGCGGCCACCACCGTGGAGCCGCGCACCTCGCTCAGCCCGGAGGCGACGACGTCCACGTTGGGCTTCGCGAGCGCCGGGTAGTACGTGCTGGAGAGCAGGATGCGCTTGCAGCCGATGCGGTAGTCGGGCGTCAGCTTGGCCCGCAGCGCGGGATCCTTGATCGCCTTGCGCATGTTGGCCTTGGCGAGCTGCTCGACGAGCCCGAGCTCGTTCGGCCGCTTGGTGAACGCCTGGACCTGCAACTCGCGGATGCCCCAGAGCAGTCCGCGCCGCGCGGTGCCGGTGAACGGCAGCTGCCGGTGCAGCCAGCGCTCCGCCCCCGAGATCTTCCGGTCGACACGGGGCATCACCCACGGAGGTGTGCGCTGGAAGAGGGTGAGCTTTCCGACCTCGGGCTGGATCGACGGCACGATCTGGATCGCGGACGCGCCGGTGCCGACCATCGCGACGCGCTTGCCGCGCAGGTCGTAGTCGTGGTCCCAGCGGGCGGAGTGGAAGACCTTGCCGGGGAAGTCGGCGAGGCCGGGGATGTCGGGCATCTTCGGGTCGGAGAGCGGCCCGGTCGCGGAGACGACGACATCGGCGGTGAGCGTGCCCTGCGAGGTCTCGATCTCCCAGCGCAGCGCGTCGGTGTCCCAGCGCATCATCAGCACTTCGTGCTTCAGCCGCAGGTGCGGACGGAGCCGGAAGGTGTCGGCCACGTGCTCCAGGTAGGCGCGGATGTGCTCCTGGCCCGAGAAGGTCCGGGGCCAGTCGGGGTTGGGGGCGAAGGAGAACGAGTAGAGGTGCGACGGGACGTCGCAGGCGCAGCCCGGGTAGTCGTTGTCCCGCCAGGTGCCGCCGACCGAATCCGCGCGTTCCAGGACGACGAAGTCGGTGATCCCCTCGCGGCGCAGCCGGACGGCCGCGCCGAGGCCGCCGAATCCGGATCCGATCACCGCCACTCGTACGTGCTCGTGCTGCTGCTGGCCCATGCCGCCGCCTCCCGCTGGAACGGTCCCGTACCGAACACAAAAACGTTGCCAGCAATCACTGGCATGGTTGGGAGGGTAGAGCAGCTCCATACCGAGCGGTAGGGGTAGGACGCCACAAGTTACCGGCGGTACAACATAGGCTTCTGTTGTGAAGGAAGCGCGTGAGTACCGCATGGAGGAATTGGCCGAGAAGGCCGGGATCACGGTGCGCACCCTGCGCTTCTACCGCGAGCGGGGGCTGATACCGCCGCCCCGCCGGGAGGGCAGGATCGCCTGGTACGACGAGCAGCACCTCGCGAGGCTCCGCACGATCGCCGCCCTCCTGGAGCGAGGCCACACCCTCAACGGCATCGCCGACCTGGCCACGGCCTTCGAGAGCGGACGGGACGTGGGCGAGGTCCTCGGCCTCGGCGAACCGTCCGAGGAGACGCCCGTGCGTCTTACCCCCGAAGCGCTCGCCGACTACTTCGAGGGGCAGGTCACCCCGGAGAACCTGGCCACCGCGCTGGAGCTCGGCTACCTGGCGACGGACGGCGAGGAGATCGTCCACATCAGCCGCCGGCTGCTGGACGTCTCGGCCGCGCTGGTGCGCGAGGGCGTGCCCCTGTCGGTGGTGCTGGAGGCCGGCCGCCGGGTCCGCTCCCACGCGGAGGAACTCGCCGAGTTGTTCGTCGACGTCCTCACCACCCACAGCGCCGACGGGCAGGTGGACAGGCTCCGCCCGCTCGCGAAGAGCGTCGTGGAGGCCGAGCTGTCCATGGCCATGGACCGCCGCCTGCGCAGGACGCCTCCGGCCTGACCGGGGCCGGGCCCGCGGGCCAGGCCGGCGCCCGGTGCTGAGCGGGACTCAGCGTGGCGGCAGCGGCGGCCGGCGCAGGTCGGGGACCTCGGAGTAGTCCGGGGGCACGGCGGCCGGGGCCGCCTTGAGCATGTCCAGGGCCAGCCGGATCGCGTCGTCGAGACCCACATGGCGCCCCTCCGCCCAGTCCAGTGGTGTCCGCAGGGCGTACACGTCCGGTTCGACGCCGTGGTTCTCGATCGACCAGCCGTAGGCGTCGAACCACGCCGCGTTCATCGGGACGGTGATCACCGTGCCGTCGCCCAGCCGGTGACGGCCCGTCATGCCGACCACACCGCCCCAGGTGCGGGTGCCCACCACCGGGCCGAGGCCCAGCAGTTTGAACGCCGCCGTGATCATGTCCCCGTCCGAACTGGTCGCCTCGTCAGCGATCGCGACGACCGGCCCGCGCGGCGCGTTGGAGGTGTACGAGACCGGCTCGGCGTTGCGGGTGAGGTCCCAGCCCAGGATCTTGCGGGTCAGCTTCTCGATGACCAGCTCGCTGATGTGGCCGCCCGCGTTGCCGCGGACGTCCACGATGAGCGCCGGCCGGGAGACCTCCATGCGGACGTCGCGGTTGAACTGCGCCCAGCCCGACCCGCCCATGTCGGGGATGTGCAGGTAACCGCACTTGCCGCCGCTGGCCTCCCGTACCACCGCGCGCCGTTTGGCCACCCAGTCCTGGTAGCGCAGCGGCCGCTCGTCGATCAGCGGGACGACCGCGACCCGGCGCGGAGGGCTTGCGCCCTCCGCTTCCGCGGGCAGGAACGTCAGCTCGACCGTGGTTCCGCCCGCCGCGGAGAGCATCGGGTACGGCCCCGCCACCGGGTCGACAGGGCGGCCGTCCACGTGGGTGAGGGCCGCGCCCTCCCTGATGCCCGTGCCGGCCAGCGGGGAGCGGGCCTTGGAGTCCGAGGAGTCGCCCGGCAGGATGCGCTTGACCACCCACTTCCCGTCCCGGCAGACGAGATTGGCGCCCAGCAGGCCCATGGCCCGCTGGTAGTGCGGCGGTCCTTCGTTGCGCCGTGCCCCGGTGACATAGGCGTGGGAGGTGCCCAGTTCGCCGAGGACCTCGCGCATCAGGTCGGCGAACTCGTCGGGGGAGGCGACCCGTTCGACCAGCGGCCGGTACTGCTCCAGCACCCCGTCCCAGTCGATCCCGCACATGTCCGGTTCCCAGAAGTAGCCGCGGATGATGCGGCCGGCCTCCGCGTAGGCCTGGCGCCATTCGGCCACCGGGTCCACCTCGTGCAGGATGCGGCGCATGTCTAGGTAGACGGTGGAGTCGAGGTCGCCGGTCTCCGTGGCGGGCACGGCACGCAGGTCGCCCTCGTCGACGACGACGAGCCGGGTGCCGTCGCCGCTCACCGCGAACCAGTCGAGGTGACCGACCAGTTCGGTCCTGCGCGCCTTGGAGATGTCGAAGTGCTCCAGCGTGGGCCTGCCGGAGGTGTCGGCCGGGTTGACGAACGTCTCGCCCAGCGCGCCGGAGATGGGCCAGCGCAGCCAGACGAGGCCGCCGCCGGCGACCGCGTGCAGGGCCGAGTACTTGGAGGCGGCGACCGGGAACGGCGTGACCCGGTTCTCCAGGCCCTCGATCTCGACGAGCACCGCGCTGTCGGGCGACTCCTCCAGCGGGTCGAGCCCGCCGGCGGCCGGCCGGCCCTCCGGTGTGAGAGCGAAGGGCGAGGGCGTCGCGGAGGAGAGCGGCACCAGATAGGGGCGGCAGCCGAGCGGGAAGGACAGGTCGCCGGTGTGCACGTCGTAGACCGGGTCGAAGCCGCGCCAGGAGAGGAAGGCGAGATAGCGGCCGTCGCGCGTGAAGACCGGATTCTCGTCCTCGAAACGGCCGTTGGTGACGTCGACGATCGTACGGTCGGCGATCCGGGCCATCCTGATCTGCCGCAGCGAGCGTCCGATGCCGGGGTGCGACCAGGTCAGCCAGTGCCCGTCGGGGGAGAACGACAGGTCACGCACGGGCCCGTTGACGGAGCGGACCAGTTCGGTGACCTCGCCCGCGGAGTCCTCCGTGGCGTCGATCAGGAGCAGCCGGCCGTCGTGGGAGGCGATGGCGATCCGTTCGCCCTCACTGTCGGCGGCCATTTCCAGCACCCGCCCCAGCCGCCCCGACGCGAGCCGGCGCGGCTCCCGGTCGCCGGTCGCGCGCGGCAGGTACGCGATCTCGACGGCGTCCTCGCCGTCCGCGTCCGTCACGTAGGCGACCTGCCCGCCGCTGCCCAGCATCACCGGCAGCCGTACCCGCACGCCGGGGGTGTCCGCGATGGTGCGGGCGGGGCCGTCGCGGTGGGTGAGCCAGTACAGACTGCCGCGCACGTTGACGGCGCTGGCCCGCCCCGTCTCGTCGACCGAGATCGCGCCCACATGGCCGGCCGCCGGCACCTGGTAGGTGCGTCGGCCGGCCCGCGGCCCGCCGAGCCGTACCTCCAGCTTGCGCGGCACCGAGTCGGGTGTGGTCAGGTCGTCGACGATCCACAGGTCGCCGCCGCACTGGTACACGACCCGGTGGCCGTCGCTCGCCGCGTGCCGGGCGTAGAAGGCGTCGTGGTCGGTGTGGCGCAGCAGTCCCGTCCCGTCGGGGCGGCAGGAGTAGAGGTTGCCCACGCCCTCGTGGTCGGAGAGGAACGCGACCCTGCCGTCGTCCTCCGACCACCGGGCGGCGCCGTCGCCGTGGATGAACATGGGGCAGTCGAGGTGCCCGTCCAGGTCGGGGAGCAGTTGCTCGCCGTGCAACCACAGCCGGCCCGTCGCGCCGCCGCGGTAGCGCTTCCATGCCGCGGGTTCGTGCGGCGGCTTGCCGGTGAGCAGCAGGGTGCGCCGCTCGCAGCCGGTCCCGCCGGCCTGGGAGGGGCGCTCGGACTCGTCGGTGACGGCGATGTCGGAGACGGGTCCCCACGGGAGCCGGCCACCGGGGGAGCCGTCGGTCGGGATGCTGTAGGCCCAGGAGAAGTACGAGAAGGGCTGGCCGTGCGAGGAGACGGCGAGGATTTGTCCGTCGGGGGTCCAGCCGCAGACCCGGGTGTCGGTCGAGCCCCAGTAGCTCAGCCTGCGCGCGGGGCCGCCGTCGACGGGCGCGAGATGGATCTCCGGGTCGAGGCTGCGCCAGTTCGTGTAGGCGATGTGGCGGCCGTCGGGCGAGAAGCGGGGGTGTCCGACCCGGGTGCGGTCGACGGTCAGCCGCCATGCCCGGTCGGGCTGTTTCCCCTCCGGGACCAGCGGCGCGATCCACAGGTCGTCCTCGGCGGCGAAGCACAGAAGGTCGCCGTACAGATGCGGGTAGCGGAGATACGCGGCGTCGTCACTCACCCTCCCCATGCTTTCGGCGCCCAAGGGTCGCGGCAACTCGTGGGCGGGGCGGATCCCGAGCGCCCGGGGGCGGCCCGGCCGGTCCGGCGCTCGGCGGCCGGATGTCCGTGGCCGGTTGCTTCCGTGACCGAGGCCACAATCGAAACGGTTTCGTTTCGATGGCACCCCGGGTACGCTCGAAGTGTACGAAACAGTTTCGTTCGATCGACTGCGACCGGGAGGCAGGCATGACACGCAGCCGGCTCACCCCGGAGCGCGAGGCGCAGCTGTACGAGGCCGTGCTCGACCTGCTCCGCGAGGTCGGTTACGACGGCCTGACCATGGACGCCGTGGCGGCCCGTACGCGCTCCAGCAAGGCCACGCTCTACCGCCAGTGGAAGAGCAAGCCGGAGCTGGTCGCCACGGCGCTCAAGCACAGCAAGCCGGTGCATGTCGGCGACATCGACACCGGCACCCTGCGCGGCGACTTCCACGCCATGATCGGACGGACCGACGACTGTCAGATGGAGAAGGACTCCGCGCTGATGCGGGGTCTGGCCCAGGCGATCCACGCCCACCCCGATCTCCACGAGGCCCTGCGCGAGCTGCTCGTCGAGCCGGAGATCACCGGCCTCGACGCGCTGCTGCGGAGGGCCGTGGACCGGGGTGAGGTCAGCGCGGACAACCCGGCATTGGGTTACGTACCGCACATGCTGGTCGGCGCCTTCGTCGTCCGGCATCTGATCGAGGACCGCACCCCCGACCAAGCCTTCCTCACCGACTATCTCGACGCCGTGGTCCTCCCCGCCCTCGGCGTCTGACCTCCCCGGGTCGTTGACACCCACCCTCCCCGCTGCACCACAGCACAGCACCTGACGCGCGCCGCTCTCGTCGTCGGGCCGGCTCCCCATGCCCTTGTTCGCCCTCATATACGGGAGTAGCCCTCGTGGCCACGTTTCTCTACAAGCTAGGACGGTCCGCCTTCCGGCGCCGCCGTCTCGTCGCCCTGCTGTGGGTGGCGCTGCTCGCCGTCGCCGGCGTCGGCGCGGCCACCGCGTCCACCGCCACCTCCTCCTCGTTCTCCATCCCGGGGACGGAGGCCCAGAAGGCCTTCGACCTGCTGGAGGAGCGCTTCCCCGGCGGCAGCGCCGACGGCGCGACCGCCCGGGTGGTCTTCAAGGCCCCTGACGGCGAGAAGATGACCGACGCCGGCCACCGCGCCGAGGTGGACAAGGCCGTCTCCGAGCTCAAGGACGGCTCCGACCAGATCGCGTCGGTCACCGACCCGTACACCGCCAAGGCGGTCTCCCGGGACGGGTCCACCGCGTACGTCTCCGTCACCTACGCCGTCAGCTCGATGGAGCTGACCGACGCGACGCGTGAGGCGCTGGAGGAGACGGGCACCGAGGCGCGCGAAGCGGGCCTGACGGTGGAGATCGGCGGTGACGCGCTGCAGGCGGTTCCCGAGACCGGGGCCGGCGAGATCATCGGTGTCGTCGTCGCGGGCATCGTCCTCGTCATCACCTTCGGTTCGCTGGTCGCCGCCGGACTGCCGCTGCTCACCGCGATCATCGGCGTCGGCATCGGTATCTCCACGATCACCGCGCTGGCGAACGTCCTCGACCTCGGCTCCACCACCTCGACCCTCGCGATGATGATCGGCCTGGCGGTCGGCATCGACTACGCGCTCTTCATCGTCTCCCGCTACCGCGCCGAACTGGCCGAGGGCAGGGAGCACGAGGAGGCGGCCGGACGGGCCGTCGGCACCGCGGGTTCCGCGGTCGTCTTCGCCGGCCTGACCGTGGTCATCGCCCTCGTCGGCCTGGCCGTGGTCAACATCCCGATGCTCACCAAGATGGGCTTCGCCGCCGCCGGCACCGTCGTCATCGCCGTCCTGATCGCCCTCACCCTGATCCCGGCGCTGCTCGGCTTCGCGGGCAAGCGGGTGCTCGGCCGCAAGGTGCGCAAGGGCGGGGCCGTCTCCGACAAGCCGAACGCCGGCACCCGCTGGGCGCGTTTCGTACTGCGCCGCCCGGTCACCGTGCTGCTCGCGGGCGTCGTGGGCCTCGGGGCCATGGCGATACCGGCCGCGTCGCTGGAGATGGGTCTGCCCGACGACGGCGCCCAGCCGGTGAGCACCACCCAGCGCAAGGCGTACGACCTGCTCTCCGACGGCTTCGGTCCCGGCTTCAACGGCCCGCTGATGGTGGTCGTCGACGGCGACAAGAGCGTCGCGGACCGCACGGTCGAGGTCGTCCGGGGTCTCGACGGCGCCGCCGCCGTCACCCCGCCGATCCTCAACAAGGCCGGCGACACCGCGATGATCACGGTCATCCCCAAGGACAGGCCGTCCTCGGTCGCCACCGAGGACCTGGTGCACGACATCCGCGACCGCAGCGGTGACGAGGTCCTCGTCACCGGCGCCACCGCGATGAACATCGACTTCTCGCAGAAGATGAACGACGCGCTGCTGCCCTACCTCGCGCTCGTGGTCGGTCTCGCCTTCCTGCTGCTGATGGTGGTCTTCCGGTCGGTGCTGGTGCCGCTCAAGGCCGCCCTCGGGTTCCTGCTGTCGGTCGTCGCGGCACTCGGCGCGGTCGTGGCCGTCTTCCAGTGGGGCTGGCTGGGCTCGCTGCTCGGGGTGGAGCAGACCGGCCCGATCATGTCGATGATGCCGATCTTCATGGTGGGTGTCGTCTTCGGTCTCGCCATGGACTACGAGGTCTTCCTGGTCACCCGCATGAGGGAGGCGTACGTCCACGGCGAGCGGCCCGGCGAGGCGATCGTCACCGGCTTCCGCCACGGGACCCGGGTGGTGGCCGCCGCGGCCGTCATCATGATCGCCGTCTTCTCCGGTTTCATCGGCTCCAGCGAGCAGATGGTGAAGATGATCGGCTTCGGCCTCGCGATCGCCGTCTTCTTCGACGCGTTCGTGGTCCGCATGGCGATCGTGCCGGCGGTCCTGGCCCTGCTCGGCCACAAGGCCTGGTGGCTGCCCCGCTGGCTGGACCGGGTGCTGCCCAACGTCGACGTGGAGGGCGAGAAGCTCCGCGAGGAGCTCTCCGAGAGCTCCGGCGGCCCGGACGGCGACCGCGAGCTGGTCCGCGTCTGACCGTCCAGGGACCGGGAGCACAGAACTCCGGAGGCGCCCTGTGGCGCGGCCTTCGCCGCGCCACAGGGAGAGCGGGCCTCCGGCGCCGCGACGGCACCGTGGGGACGGGGGCCGTCAGGGAACAGGTGGCCGTATCCGCCGGCAAGGCGGATACGGCCACCTGTTTGTGTGCGTCAGCCGCGTCCCGGAGCGTCCGCTCCGCGGTGCGTCCGTGGAATGCCTGGCCTCAGAGCGCCGGAGTGGCCACCGCGTAGGTGTGGCGGAGGAAACGGATCAGGGTCTGCGAGTCGAACTGGACCACCGCGACACCGTCCGAGGTGTGGAACTCGATGATCGCCTGGACGCGTCCGCAGGGCCAGATGCCGATGTCCCCGTCCCGGGTGGGTGCTCGCAGCCCCGACTCGAGGAGCTCACGCGGGAACGTCCACTCCTTGCCGCTCGGGAACGCGAAACTGATGGTCGCGGGATCCTCGGCGGGGTCGTAGCTCAGGAAGACGCGAACTGGTCGGTGCTGCGGAGCGTCGGTGACGATCCGGCCACTTGCCTGCTCTTTGACGGCGTGCGACATCGGCAAGCTCCTCACACTCGCGTCCGCTTTGTCTCTAATGTCCCATATTTCGGATGGGGCGCTCCGTCGTCCTCCGTGGAGCCGTGTTCATTTGTGATCCATGCGCTCTTGCAAGTCATTTGCAGCAGGGCACTATCATTGAGCACTTGTTCGTCTGTCCGAAGCGGAGCCCTCCATGCATGTCCCCGACGGATTCATCAATGCGCCCGTCTCGGTGGCTGCCGGGGTCGTCGCTGCCGGCGCGGTCGCCGTCAGCCTCCGCGGCGCCCGCAGTGAGCTGGGCGGATCTCCTTCGGAGCTCCCCGGCGCCGACCGTACGGCGCCGCTCGCGGGGCTCGTCGCCGCGTTCGTCTTCGCCGTCCAGATGCTCAACTTCCCCGTCGCGGCCGGTACCAGCGGCCATCTGCTCGGCGGTGCGCTCGCGGCCATCCTCGTCGGGCCGTTCACGGGCGTGCTGTGCATCGCCGTCGTACTGCTGATGCAGGGCATCCTCTTCGCGGACGGCGGTCTCACCGCGCTCGGCGTCAACATCACCGTCATGGGCGTCGTCACCGTCCTCGTCGCGTACGGACTCTTCCGCGGCCTGGTCAAGATCCTGCCGCGCACCCGCCGCTCCGTGACCGCCGCCTCCTTCGTCGCCGCTCTCGTGTCCGTCCCCGCGGCCGCCGCGGCCTTCACCCTGCTCTACGCGGTCGGCGGCCTGACCGAGGTCCCGGTCGGCTCCGTCCTGACCGCGATGGTCGGCGTACACGTCCTGATCGGCATCGGCGAGGCCGTGATCACCATGCTGACCGTGGGCGCGGTCATCGCCGTACGGCCCGACCTGGTGTACGGCGCCCGGGGCCTGTCGACGCCGCTGAAGCTCCGGGTCGGCGGTGAACTCGTCGACGCTCCGGCGGCGGCCCCACCGGCGCCCGTCACCGCCCGCTCGCCGCGCCGGCTGTGGCTCGGCGGCCTGGTGACCAGCCTCGTCCTCGCCGGCTTCGTGTCCTTCTACGCCTCCGCCGACCCCGACGGACTGGAGAAGGTCGCCGCCGACAAGGGCATCGACAGGACCGTCGAGGAGCACGCCGCCGCCGACTCGCCGCTCGCCGACTACGGCGTCGAGGACGTCTCCGACGCCCGGCTCTCCGGCGGCCTGGCCGGGGTGATCGGGGTCGGCGCGACCGTGGCCGTCGGCAGCGGCGTCTTCTACGTGGTGCGCCGCCGCCGCAGCGAGGACGCCCGCCCCGAATCCGTCCAGGGCTCGGTCTGACATGGGCGCGGGCCACGCCCACAAGCTCTACCGGCACGGCCACTCGCCGGTGCACGCGCTGCCGGCGCACTGCAAGCTGCTCGCCGTCCTCGGTTTCGTGCTGGTCGTGGTCTCCACCCCGCGCGAGGCGGTCTGGGCGTTCGCGCTGTACGCGGTGCTCCTCGGCGCGGTCGCGACGGTGGCCCGGATCCCCGCCGGCTTCCTGCTGAAGCGCCTGCTGATCGAGATCCCCTTCGTGGCGTTCGCCCTGCTGATGCCCTTCGTGGTGCCCGGCGAGCAGACCGAGGTGCTGGGCATCCCGCTCTCCGTCCCCGGCCTGTGGGGTGCGTGGAACATCCTCGCCAAGGGCACGCTGGGCGTCGCGGCCTCGGTGATCCTCGCCTCGACGACCGAGCTGCGCTCCCTGCTCCTCGGACTTCAGCGGCTGCGACTGCCGTCACTGCTGGTCCAGATCGCCTCCTTCATGATCCGCTACGGCGACGTGATCGCCGACGAGATGCGCCGGATGTCGATCGCCCGGCGCTCCCGCGGGTTCGAGGCGCGGGGAGTACGCCATTGGGGTGTGCTGGCCAAGTCCGCCGGCGCCCTGTTCATCCGCTCCTACGAGCGCGGGGAACGGGTGCACCTGGCGATGGTCAGCCGGGGCTACACCGGCACGATGCCGGTCCTCGACGACGTGCGGGCGACCCGCGCCCAGTGGTCGTACGCCGCCGCACTGCCCGTGACCGCGCTCGCGGTCTGTCTGCTGGGATGGACGCTATGAACGAGACGCCGCCGCCTCCCTCTCTCGACGTGCGCGGGCTCGCGTACGCCTATCCCGACGGCCACCAGGCGCTGTTCGGCGTCGACCTGGCGGTCGGGCGCGGCGAGCGGGTCGCGCTCCTCGGTCCCAACGGCGCGGGCAAGACCACGCTCGTCCTCCACCTCAACGGCATCCTGGCCGGCGGGGTCGGCTCGGTCTCCGTCGCGGGACTCCCGGTCGGGCGCGAGAACCTCGCGGAGATCCGCCGCCGCGTCGGCATCGTCTTCCAGGACCCGGACGACCAGCTGTTCATGCCGTCCGTCCGGGAGGACGTGGCGTTCGGCCCGGCGTCGGCCGGGATGCGCGGCCCCGAGCTGGAGGCCAGGGTCATGGCCGCCTTGGACCGGGTCGGTATGGCCGAGTTCGCCGACCGCCCGCCGCACCATCTGTCGTTCGGGCAGCGTCGCCGGGTGGCGGTCGCCACGGTGCTCGCGATGGAGCCGGAGATCCTGGTGCTCGACGAGCCCTCGTCCAACCTGGACCCGGCCTCGCGGCGCGAACTGGCCGACATCCTGCGGGCCTTGGACGTCACCGTGCTGATGGTGACCCACGACCTGCCGTACGCCCTGGAGCTGTGCCCCCGCTCGGTGATCCTCAGCGACGGGGTCGTCGTGGCGGACGGGAGCACGCAGGAGCTGCTGGGCGACGACGATCTGATGCGCGCGCACCGGCTGGAGCTGCCCTTCGGCTTCGATCCGAGGTCCGTGACAATAGGCGCGTGAACATGGGGCGTGGATACGAGGACCGGGGCGGGGCGCCGTCGCTGCTGCTCGACGACCAGCTGTGCTTCGCGCTGTACGCGGCGCAGCGGGCGGTCACGGCCGCCTACCGGCCGCTGCTCGCCGAACTCGGCCTGACCTACCCGCAGTACCTCACGATGCTGGTGCTGTGGGAACGCGGCGAGATCCCGGTCAAGGAGCTGGGGGCCGCGCTGCGGCTCGACTACGGCACCGTCTCGCCGCTGCTGAAGCGGCTGGAGGCCGCGGGCCTGGTGCGCCGCGAGCGCTCCGCCGCCGACGAGCGCTCGGTGCGGCTGCTGCTCACCGAGGAGGGTGAGGCGATGCGCGAACGGGCGGAGGCGGTGCCTGCCCAACTGCTGGTGAGCACGGGCCTCGAGGCGGCGGAGATCGCGCGGCTCCGCGCGGACCTGCACCGGCTCGCGGACGCGGCGACGAAGGCTACCCCCGAGTAGGAAGCGTCTCCTCCGCTCGGATACATTGTGCGCGAGGTAATCGCACCGGTGCACACACTCGGGGACGCAGCATGAGCGAACAGGTCGACCTCACGGACACGGCCGACACCCGCCCCACCAAGATCATGTACGTGGCGGAGGCCACCGCCCACGGCGGCCGCGACGGCTATGTGACGAGTCACGACGGGCAGATCGAACTCCGTGTCGCCATGCCGCCCGCGCTCGGCGGGGACGGCCGCGGCACCAACCCCGAACAGCTCTTCGCCGCCGGCTACAGCGCCTGCTTCCACAACGCCCTGGTGCTCGTCGGCCGCCGCGCGGGCCTCGACCTCAGCGGCTCTGCCGTCGCCGCCAAGGTCGGCATCGGGCCCAACAAGGCACGCGGGTACGGGCTCGCCGTCGCGCTCAACATCTCCCTGCCGCTCGTGGACCAGGACCTCGCCGCGCGCCTCGTTGCCGCCGCCCACCAGGTCTGCCCGTACTCCAACGCCACCCGCGACAACATCGACGTCTCCATCGTCCTCAGCTGACCCGCCCCGGGCCGGGCCCGTGACCGCCCCGCGGTCGAAGGGGTCCGGACCACGTTGCACCATGGGGGGATGGATCGCAGCGAAGGAGCAGACGTGGTGGACGTCCGGGGCACGGTGGCGGACGGCTACGAGGCGGTCGCGGACGCCTTCGCGCGCAACTTCGAGCAGCGCGGCGAGCGCGGGGCGGCCGTCGCCGTCTACCGCGACGGGCGCAAGGTCGTCGACCTGTGGGCGGGCACCCGGGACGTGGACGGGCACGAGCCGTGGGCACTCGACACCGCACAGGTCGTCCGCTCCGCCACCAAGGGCGTCGCCGCGGCCGTCGTCCTCCTGCTCCACCAGCGCGGCCAGATCGACCTGGACGCGCCGGTCGGCACGTACTGGCCGGACTTCAAGGCGGCCGGCAAGGAGCGTGTACTCGTACGCCATCTCCTGGCCCACCGCGCGGGCCTGCCGGTGCTGGACCGTCCGCTCACCCCGGAGCAGGCGGCGGACGGCGTCGGAGGACCGGCCGCGGTCGCCGCGCAGGCGCCCGTCTGGGAGCCGGGCACCGAGCACGGCTACCACGCGCAGACCTACAGCTGGCTGGTCGGCGAACTGGTGCGCCGGGTCACCGGACGCGGCACCGGCCGCTGGGTCGCGGAGGAGATCGCCCGCCCTCTCGGCCTCGACCTGTGGATAGGGCTGCCCGGCGAAGAGGCCCACCGGGTCGGCAGGCTCGGCCCTGTCGCGGAACCCACCGCCGCCGAGGGCGGCGGCCTCCGGCTGCGGCCCAAGCGCTCCGTGGTGGAGGCGTACCGGGACCCCGCGTCCCTGACCCGCCGCGCCTTCGAGGCCATCGACCCGTTCCCCGACGAGAACGACCCCGCCTACCGCGCCGCCGAACTCCCCGCGTCCAACGGCATATCCACCGCCCGCGCGCTTGCCCGCTTCTACGCGGCGACCATCGGCGAGGTCGACGGCGGCCGTCGGCTCTTCGCGCCCGCCACGCTCACGCTCGCCCGCACCGAGGAGTCCGCCGGACCGGACCGGGTCCTGGTGGTGCCCACCCGCTTCGGCCTCGGCTTCATGCTGCACGGTCCCGCGTCGCCGCTGCTCGGACCGGGGTCCTTCGGCCACCCCGGCCGCGGCGGCTCGCTCGGCTTCGCCGACCCCGAGTCGGGCATCGCCCTCGGGTACACGACCAACGGCATGCGCAAGGGCGTTACCGCCGATCCCCGTGCCCAGGCACTGATCAGGGCGGTACGTTCGGCCCTATGACACGTTTCGAGGGCGACGTCGCACTGATCACCGGCGGGGCGCGCGGTATCGGCGAGGCCACGGCACGCCGGCTGGCGTTCGAGGGCGCGCGGGTTCTGATCGCCGACATCGACGCGGACGCCGCGGAGCGGACCGCGGCCGGGATCGAGGGCGCGGCCTTCGTCCACTGCGACGTCGGCGACCGGGCGTCGGCGGAGGCGGCCGTGGCCCGCGCGGTGGAGCAGTTCGGTTCCCTGGACGTGCTGGTCAACAACGCCTTCTCGGCCTCCCGGCACTTCGGACCGCTCGAGGAACTGCCGGACGACGGCTGGCAGCAGGACCTGGACGTCACCCTCACCGGCGCGCTGCGGTGCGCACGGGCCGCGTGGCCGCACCTGGCCGCCCGTGGCCGCGGCGCCGTCGTCAACATCGGCTCGGTCAACGCCGAACAGGACTTCGGCGGGCACGCCTACAGCGCCGCCAAGGCCGGTCTGGCGTCGCTGACCCGCACGCTGGCGGGCGAGGGAGCCGCGCGCGGCATCCGGGTCAACCAGGTCAACCCCGGGACGATCCGCACCCGTTCATGGGCGGGCCGGGAGGACCGCCTCACGGCCCTGAGCGGTGTCTACCCGCTCGGCCGGGTCGGCGAGCCCGAGGACATCGCCGCGGCGGTCGCCTTCCTCGCCTCGCGGGACGCGGCATGGATCACGGGCGCGACGCTGCCGGTCGACGGCGGGCTGCTGGCCGTCAACACCGGATTCAGGCAGATGGTGGTGGACGAGCGCGCGGACCGCTAGGGCCTCTCGTTCCGATCAGGCCGGATCGGAACGAAAGACCCTGGGCGCGCCCTCGCGCACCGCGGAGCACCGGCGGGAAGTGGGCGCAGGCCGCCCGGGAACGCCCGCCCGAGGCGGCGCCGGATCCGCGGGGTGGGCGTCAGCCCGTCGTCAGCATCAGGCCGATGCCCGCCACCATCAGGACCGCCGCCGCGATCCGCGGCCCGCCGAAGCGTTCCTTGAAGAACAGCGCGCCGATCGCCGCGCCCACGATGATCGACGACTCGCGCAGCGCCGCGATGGGCGCGAGCGGCGCACGCGTCTGTGCCCAGAGCACCAGTCCGTACGCGGTCACCGCCATCGCCGCGCCCAGCAGCCCGCGCCCGGCGTACGGCCGCAGTTGCGGCCACAGGGCGGCGCGGCGGACACATATCGCGTAGAGGACCAGCGGGATGCCCTCCAGGATCATCAGCCAGGCGATGTAGCCGCCCGCCGTTCCCGCGGCCCGCACGCCCACCCCGTCGATCACGGTGTACGCGGAGATCGACAGGCCCGTCGCGAGCGCGGCCGTCACCGCCGGCCAGTGCGGCCGCGCGGCCTGCTCCGTGCGGCCTCCGCCGGTCCGGCGGCCCAGGGGCAGCACGCCCCACACCGCGAGGAGGACGAGCCCGGCCGAGGCGACCACCACGCCCGCCAACTGCCCGCCGCTGACGCGTTCGTCGACGAACACGGCGGCAGCGGCGGTCACCACCAGCGGGGCCGTGCCGCGGGCGATCGGATACACCTGGCCGAAGTCACCGAGGCTGAACGACCGCAGCAGCAGGGCGTGGTAGCCGACGTGCAGGACCGCCGACGCGATCAGGTACGGCCAGGCGCCGGCGGCCGGGACCGGCACGAACGGGGCCATCAGCCCGCCGATGACCGACGCGCCTCCGACGATCAGGGTGAAGACGACCAGCCGGTCCTTGATCCGGTGCGCCAGCGCGTTCCAGCCGGCGTGGGTGAAGGCGGCCGCGAGGACCGCACCGGTGACCAGTGGGGTCACGCGGTTCGCTCGCGGACGTCCACCAGAGTGCCGCCGGCATGGGCGATCAGGGACTTGGGGTCGAGCGGGAAGACCGTGTGCGGGGTTCCGGCAGCCGCCCACACCACGTCGTGGTCGAGCAGACCCCGGTCGGCCAGCACCCGGGTACGGGTGCGGTGGCCGAACGGCGGGACGCCGCCGATCGCATAGCCCGTCGTCTCGCGCACCAGGTCGGCGTCGGCCCGCTTCACGGACTCGGCGCCGAGCTCCTGCCGTACCCGCTCCACGTCCACCCGTGACGAGCCGTCCATCAGCACGAGCACCGGCGTCCCGTCCGCGGTGAAGATCAGCGACTTGACGATCTCGCTGACGTCGCAGCCGATGGCCTCGGCGGCCTGGGCGGCCGTGCGGGTCGCGTCCGGGAAACGGCGCACCGGGACGTCGAGACCGAGCTCGCGCAGGGCCTCGGTGAAACGGGGGTGGGCGCCGGTGGTGTCGTCGTGAGTGCTCATGGCCCGCACGCTAGCGGTGGCTGTACGGGCCATGCGAACGGTTTGGCCGGGTCGCTCAGCGCGCGTTCAGCACCCGGGCGACCGTGCTGCCCGCGGAGTCGCCGCCGTGTCCGCCTGCCTGGACGACCGCCGCGGCTGCCAGGTCGCCGGCGTACCCGGTGAACCAGCTGTTGGAGTCGCCCTGCCCGTCGACCTCCGCGGAACCGGTCTTCGCGCCCTTGTCGCCGCTGACGGACGCCATGGCCGCCGTCGCCGTGCCCGAGCCCACGGTGGCCGCCCGCATCATCTGCCGCAGGGACGCCGCCATCGAGGACGGCAGGGGCCGCGCGGTCGCCAGTTCACGGTCGTCCAGGCTCTGCGGGACGATGACCGGCTGCTTGAAGCCGCCGTTCTTCACGGTCGCGGCGATGGAGGCGACATTGAGGGCGTTCATCTGGATCTGGCCCTGGCCGATGTACGAGGCGGCGGTCTCCGAGCCCGTCGACTCGGGGACCTTCCCGTCGACGGTGACCACGCCGGCCTTCCAGTTGAGGCCGATGCCGAAGTACTTGGCGGCGGTCTCGCCGAGCGCCGTGCCCGCGGCGGCGCCCAGCGGCTTGACCGGCTTGATGAAGGTGGTGTTGCAGGAGCGCGCGAAGGCCTGCTGGAACGTCGCTCCGGGGATCGAGAAGTCCTTGAGGTTGTGGAACTCCCGCTCCCAGGTGACCGTCGAGGGGCACTCGACCGGCGAGTTGGGCCCGTTCACCAGCCCCTTGTCCAGCATCATCGCCGCCGTCACGATCTTCATCGTCGAGCCGGGCGCCTGTGCGCCCTGGAACGCCGTGTTGAAGCCGTCCGCCGGGGTGTTGGCCACCGCCTTGATCTCGCCCGTGCTGGGCTGGACCGCGACGACGGACGCCTTGGCGTAGTCCTTGACGGCCTTCTCGGCCGCCGCCTGCACCCCGGCGTCCAGCGTGGTGCGCAGGGAGCCGGGCTTCCCCTCGGTCAGCGTCAGCAGGCTGCGGTCGGGCACATCGGCGTTCGCGGAGGTGATCGCCAGCTCGATGCCCGGCGTGCCGCCGGCCTTGTCCCCGTACTCCTTGCGCAGCGCGTCGAGGACCGGACCGAGCGAGGGGAACTTCTCCTCGCTGAGCTCGACACCGTTGTCGTCGAACGCCTTGATCGGCGGGGCCGACGCCTCCGCCGTGACGAGCGAGGTCCCGGCGGTGAGTTCGGGATGGACGACGGAGGGCTGCCAGTCCACCAGCGCCCTGCCCGTCGTGAGGCCGCGCACCACGGTCAGCTTCGAGGCGTACGACCAGGGCTTGCTCTTCCCCTCGTACGTCACGGTCGCCTCGACGGTGAACGGCACCGTCGGGCCCGTGGCCCGGCCGGCCTTGATGACGGCCTCGGAGACGTGCGCCCGCTCGGTGAAGCCCGTCAGCTGCGGCTCGGCCTCGGCCTGGTTGTTGGTCAGCTGCGCCGCTTCGGTGCCCTTGCCGGCGGCCCAGGCCGCGAGGAACTCCTTCGCGGTCTCCTCGATCTCCTCCGCGCCGGGCGGGCCGCTCCGCTTCTCGCCAGACGCGGCCTTGGTGCTCGCCCCGTCGCCCCCGCCGGAGCCGGTCAGCCCGTTGTACAGGTTGTAGCCGCCGTAGCCCACGCCACTCGCGACCACCACGAACGCGCCGGCGACGATGCCGACCTTTGCTCCACTGCGCATGACGCAGCCCCCTCCCCCAGAGTGCATGCCCTTGAACACGTTCAAGGGCATGAGTCTTCGCACTCTACGTGACAGGAGTGACACAAGGGCCGGTAGTTATGGGAACGCGACGCGATCGTGAGGCCAGGTCCGGCTGGACCCAGGGGTCCAGCCCCATAGGGCCGTGCGCGAAGGGCCGTCGAGAGTCTCCACGGGGGACCGACGAAGAGACCACCCCCGCCGGCCTCTGGTACTCCGGCCGGGGACCGGCCCGCGCGACTCGTCCGTTCGGGCGGCGGTCGCACGGGCCGGCTTGGTCCGACCGGTCGGATCTTCCGGTGGGTCGCGCCAGGACGTTCGGGCGGCGGCAGAACCGAGGTTATTAATGCATCACCGGATCATCCATGATCATCAACCTCAGGAGTCACACCATGCGCCCCATAAGGGCAGCCTGTCTCGGCACGGCCACCGCGCTGGTCACCCTTCTCGCCTGCGCCCCTGTCGCCGCCGCCTCCGCGACGGACGACGATTCCGCCCACAAGGGCAAGGACCGGGTCATCACACTCATCGGCCGGCTAGCGGAGCAGTCGCGCTTCCCCGTCAACCCCGGCGGCGCCCCCGCCCAGGGCGATCGGACCGTCGTCCGCTCGATCCTCTTCGACCAGGCCGGCAACGAGGTCGGCGAGACCGCCGGCACCTGCACCACCACCCGGGTCGCCGACGGCGGGGCGGAGGTGTGCACCGTGACGTACACCCTCCCCGGCGGCCAGCTCTCCGTGCAGGGGATGGTCTTCGGCCATCTCGTCCCGGGCCCTCCCCCTTCGTTCGACAACGGGATCACCGGCGGCACCGGGGTCTACGACCGGGCTCGTGGCTCGGTCCACGCCGACACGATCGCTCCGGGCACGAGGCGCTTCACGATCGACCTCAAGCACTGAGGGTCGAGCCTGGCCCCGCCTGGGCCGTCTGCGGGCCGTCGGACGGTGGCCAGTGGCCACCGCCGGCAGCCGGCAACCACCAAGAGGGCGCGGCCGGTGGCCGCGCCCTCTTGGTGTTCCTGGCCGGCTACACCCAGGTGTCCAGCCACATGCGATTGCGCCACTCGTCCACCGGGATCGGGGCGCCCGTGTAGATCGGCCAGAAATAGATGAAGTTCCAGACGATCAGCAGGACCAGCACGCCGGCCCCGATCGCGCCGATCGCGCGGCGGCGTTCGTCGGAGCCGGGCGGGCCGAGGATCGCGCCGATCATCATCGCCACCGCGAGGCACAGGAACGGGACGAACACGACCGCGTAGAAGAGGAAGATCGTGCGTTCCTGGTACATCAGCCAGGGGGCCCAGCCCGCGGCGAACGCGCAGAGGATCGCGCCCGCGCGCCAGTCGCGGCGGAACAGCCAGCGCCACAGGGCGTAGCAGATCGCGAAGCAGGCGGCCCACCACAGGAGCGGGGTGCCGAGGGCGAGGACCTCTGCGGCGCACTTGTCGACCGCGTCCTTCGGGCAGCCCTCGACGCCGGGCTTCGGGTCCTCGTAGTAGTACGAGACCGGGCGGCCGAGGACCAGCCAGCTCCACGGGTTGGACTCGTAGGTGTGGCCGGAGGTCAGGCCGACGTGGAAGTCGAAGACCTGGTTCTCGTAGTGCCAGAAGCTGCGCCACCAGTCGGGAAAGAGCCAGCTCCAGTCGCTGTCCTTGCCGGGGCCGGTGGAGGCCCACTTCCGGTGGTATCCGTCGTCCGTCACCAGCCAGCCGGTCCACGAGACCATGTAGGTCACCAGCGCGACCGGGACGACGGAGACGAAGGCGGGGACGAGGTCCTTCTTCAGGACGGCGAGATACGGCCGGACCGCGCCGGCCGTGCGGCGCGAGCCCACGTCCCACAGCACGGTCATCAGGCCGAAGGCGGCCATGATGTACAGCCCGTTCCACTTGGTGCCCGCCGCCAGGCCCAGCATCACCCCGGCCGTCAGCCGCCACGGCCGCCACCCGAGGCGCAGGGTCTCCGCGACACGGGCGTCCGGCCGCAGCCTGCCGTCGTCCTCCTCCGGCAGGGCCTCTGCGAGCCTGTGCCGCGCGCGGTCGCGGTCGAGCACCAGCGCGCCGAAGGCCGCCAGCACGAAGAACATCAGCACCAGGTCGAGCAGTGCCGTGCGGCTCATCACGAAGTGCAGGCCGTCCACGGCCAGCAGCAGACCCGCGAGGCAGCCGAGGAACGTCGAGCGGAACAGCCGCCGGCCGATGCGGCAGAGCATCAGCACCGACAGCGTGCCCAGCAGGGCGACCATGAACCGCCAGCCGAAGGGCGAGAAGTCGAACATCTTCTCGCCGAGACCGATGATCCACTTGCCGACCGGCGGGTGGACCACATACCCGGGATCGGTGGGGATCGCGACGGTCGACGGGTCCTCAAGGATCGACTTGTCGATGTTCTTCGGCCAGCTGCCCTCGTACCCCTGGTTGATCAGGGCCCAGGCGTCCTTGGCGTAGTACGTCTCGTCGAATATCACCGCGTGTGGCCGCCCCAGGTTCCAGAACCGCATCAGGCCCGCCACCAGGGCGACCAGCAGCGGCCCGCCCCAGGCGGCGATGCGGAGCAGGGGTTCCACGGCCTGCGGCGGGATGCCGAAGACCGCCCACACCTGCCGGGACGGCCGGGTGAACGGCGGCACGAGGCGGTCCCGTAGCCCGATCACTGGCCGGGGCGTGTAGCCGAAGCGGCGCAGCCGGCTCTCCCAGCCGGGCGGCTGCTGTTCGGCGTCGTCCTTGCCCCGCAGGGGCTGTGGCGCGGTACTGGTCACCGCGCCATCGTAGGGAACCCGGCTGTGCGACAGGTGCTCGGCAGTGCTGGGAGGATGGCGAGTGTGACTGGAACGCTGGTACTCGCAGGGACGCCCATCGGTGATGTCGCGGACGCGCCGCCCCGGCTCGCCGCCGAACTGGAGGGCGCCGACGTCGTCGCCGCCGAGGACACCCGGCGCCTGCGCCGGCTGACGCAGGCCCTCGGCGTGCACACCCGGGGCAGGGTCGTCTCCTACTTCGAGGGCAACGAGGCGGCTCGTACGCCGGAGCTGGTGGAGGCACTGGCCGGCGGTGCGCGGGTGCTGCTCGTCACCGACGCGGGCATGCCTTCCGTCTCCGACCCCGGATACCGGCTGGTCGCCGCCGCGGTGGAGAAGGACATCAAGGTCACCGCCGTACCGGGGCCGTCCGCCGTGCTGACCGCCCTCGCGCTGTCGGGGCTCCCCGTGGACCGCTTCTGCTTCGAGGGTTTCCTGCCCCGCAAGGCGGGCGAGCGGCTCGGCAGGCTCCGCGAGGTGCAGGGCGAGCGCCGCACGCTCGTCTACTTCGAGGCCCCGCACCGCCTCGACGACACGCTCGCCGCCATGGCGGAGGTCTTCGGAGAGGGCCGCAGGGCCGCCGTCTGCCGGGAGCTGACCAAGACCTACGAGGAAGTGAAGCGCGGCGGCCTCGGCGAGCTGGCGGCCTGGGCGGCGGAAGGCGTCCGCGGTGAGATCACCGTCGTCGTCGAGGGCGCTCCCGAGTCCGGGCCCGAGGAACTCGGCGCGGAGGAACTGGTGCGCAGGGTCCAGGTGCGGGAGGAGGCGGGGGAGCGGCGCAAGGAGGCCATCGCGGCGGTCGCCGCGGAGGCGGGACTTCCCAAGCGGGAGGTCTTCGACGCGGTCGTCGCGGCGAAGAACGCGACTCGGCCCGCGTAGGCGGAGGATAAAGGTCTATCGTGAAAAGCAAAGCGCAGACCGTGTCCTGACCGCTTTTCTGTATGGAAAATCCCAAGACCGCTCAATCGATCGACAGGCGCTGGTGCGCTCCCGCCGGAAAAGGCGTCCACTGGAACAGGTGGAGAGGAGCTGGCATGAGTGAGACCACAGGACCCGCGAAGGTGCACGAGGAGTATTCCTTCGCGTGCATGCGTTGCGGGCACGGCTGGGAGCAGTCCTACGACATCGAGCACCATGTCGATCCGTCGGGTGAGCAATTCGTCGTCTACAAGTCGGACGGCCGACGGGTCCCGTCGCCGCTGTCCAGCCCGACGTGCGTCAACTGCGGCGGTCACGTCGTACGGATCATGCGGGCGGGGCGGGTCTCCACGGTGCAGAACCTGATGGGACTGGCCGGCACCGGTTCCACCACGGCGGCCGCCGTGCCGGTGTCCCCGGCGGGGCCGCCGGCGGCCGAGGAAGTGCCCGATCCCCGGGCGGACCGGTCCGCCGGCCGGGCCACCGCCTCCGCGCCGCCGCCCTCCGGGTCGACGGCGGAGGGGCCCGCCGCGGAAGGCGGGACGGATGAGGCGGCCGCGCCCGCGGCGCACCACTGGCACCTCTCCGACCTGCTGCGCCCCTTCCACCACCGGAAGTGAGCCACCGGGCGCGGGTTCCGTAGGATCGCGCCCATGAGTTCGAAATCCGCACCGCCGCCGCTGCCCGAACCGCTCGGTGTCGCGGTCGCCGATTCGCACACCCACCTGGACATGCAGGAAGGCACCGTCGAGGAGGCCCTCGCCAGGGCCGCCGCGGTCGGCGTGACGACCGTCGTCCAGGTGGGCTGCGACATCAAGGGCTCCCAGTGGGCCGCGGAGACCGCCGCCGCGCACCGCGAGGTCCACGCCGCCGTCGCCCTGCACCCCAACGAGGCGCCCCGGATCGTGCTCGGGGACCCCGACGGCTGGTCGCGGCAGGGGGCACGGGAAGCGGGCGGGTACGCGGCGCTCGACGACGCTCTCGCCGAGATCGACCGGCTGGCCGCCCTCGACGTGGTCAAGGCCGTCGGCGAGACCGGACTCGACCGCTTCCGCACCGGCCCCGAGGGAATCGCCGCACAGGAAAGGTCGTTCCGGGCGCATATCGAGATCGCGAAACGCCATGACAAGGCGCTCGTCATTCACGATCGCGAGGCGCACGCGGATGTGCTGCGCATCCTGGCGGAGGAAGGCGCGCCGGAACGCACGGTCTTCCACTGCTATTCGGGCGACGCGGAAATGGCCGAAGTCTGCGCGGCCGCCGGTTACTTCATGTCCTTCGCCGGCAATGTGACCTTCAAGAACGCGCAGCCGCTGCGCGACGCGCTCGCCGTCGCACCCGCCGATCTCGTGCTGGTCGAGACGGACGCTCCCTTCCTCACCCCCGCGCCGTACCGCGGACGGCCCAACGCCCCCTATCTGATTCCGGTCACGCTCCGGGCCATGGCGCAGGTCAGGGGCACGGACGAGGACACGCTGGCGGCGGCGATCGCGGCCAATACCGCCCGGGCGTTCGGCTACTGACCCGATCCGGGCGACCTCACGCCTCGGCACTCGGAGTGACCGAGTCGCTTTGGAGAGTGACGATCGCTCCGCTACTGTCCGGTGCCACTTGGCTGACCGGACCTTACGGAGCGTCGTGAGCGTGAGTAATTCGCAGGGCAGTCACCGTGCGGCGCGCGGCTCACGCCGTGCCGGTGGCCGGTCCACGGCACAGGCGGGCGCCGACCGGGCCACCGTGCCGGCACCCGCCGTGCCGCCGTACGGCAGCGCGCCGCCGCCGACGGTCGTGGACGCCCGGGGTGCGGCGCCCCGCACCGCGGTGTACGCGCCGACCCTGCCGTACGTGGACCGCGGGGCGCCGACCCTCGTGGACCTGGACGCGGGCACGGCCCCTGGCACGGCCACGGCGGGCGCGGTCCCGCCGCACCGCCGGGCGGCCGTGGCGCAGGCGCCCACCCTGCCGTACGTGGACCTCCGGGACGCGGGCGGCGTCGGGGCCGAGGAGCCGGAGCGGCGCTCCCAGGCACGCCGCGGCGGCTCCCGGCGGCGCAGACCCACCGAGCGGCCGGACACCCTGCGTCGGCTCGTCCCGCAGGCGCTCGTCGTCGCCTTCCTCGCCGGCGGGACGTCCGCGTTCGTGGCCGACGACAAGGCGGTCCGGCTCACCGTCGACGGGGTACCGCGGACCCTGCACACCTTCGCCGACGACGTACGCGAACTCCTCGAGGACCAGGGCCTCGACCTGCGCGCCCACGACGTCGTCGCGCCCGGCCCCGCAGCGGACCTCGACAGCGGCGACGAGATCACCGTCCGCCACGGCAGGCCACTGAGGCTCACCCTCGACGGTCGCCCCGTCCGGGTGTGGACCACGGCCACCACCGTCGAGGCGGCCCTGCGGGAACTGGGCGTGCGCGCGGAGGGCGCGTACATCTCCGTGCCGCGTTCCGCGCGGATCCCGAGGGCCGGCCTGGCGCTGGACGTGCGCACCGAGAGGGCTGTCACGTTCATGGCCGACGGGCGCGAGCGCACCATCCGCACCAATGCCGCCACCGTGGGCGAGGCCCTCGCCGAGGCGGGGATCGCGCTGCGCGGCCAGGACACCACCTCCATGGCGCCCGGCAGCTTCCCCCGTGACGGGCAGACCGTCACGGTCACGAGGATCAGCGGCGGCCGCGAGGTACGCGAGGAGCCGATCGCCTACACCGTCGAGAAGACCCTGGACCCCGAGCTCTTCACGGGCACCGAGGTCGTCGTACGGCAGGGACGGCCGGGCGTGCGCCGGGTCACCTACGCGCTGCGGACCGTCGACGGCGTACGCCAGAAGCCGCGGCGGACCGGCGCGGACGTCGTGCGCGCACCCGTCACCGAGCAGGTGAAGGTCGGCACCCGGCAGCCGCCGTCCTCGGTACGCGGGGCGGACGACCTGAACTGGGCGGCGCTCGCCGAGTGCGAGTCGGGCGGCCGGCCGGGCGCCGTCGACCCCTCCGGCACCTACGGAGGGCTGTACCAGTTCGACACCGCGACCTGGCGCTCCCTCGGCGGCACCGGGCGCCCGCAGGACGCGCCCGCGGAGGAACAGACGTACCGGGCGAAGAAGCTCTATGTGCAGCGGGGGGCGAGTCCGTGGCCGCACTGCGGCCGTAGGCTGTATCGGTGAGCACCACTGATCCCGACGCACTCCTCGGCCCCGCCGACATCCGCGAACTGGCCGCCGCGCTGGGCGTACGCCCCACCAAACAGCGTGGCCAGAACTTCGTCATCGACGCCAACACGGTCCGCAGGATCGTGCGCACGGCCGAGGTGAAGCCCGACGACGTGGTCGTCGAGATCGGCCCCGGACTCGGTTCGCTGACCCTCGGGCTGCTGGAGGCCGCCGACCGGGTCGTGGCCGTGGAGATCGACGACGTGCTCGCCGGCGCGCTGCCCGCGACGGTCGCCGCGCGCCTGCCCGACCGGGCCTCGCGCTTCTCGCTGGTGCACTCGGACGCGATGCACGTGCAGGAGCTCCCCGGGCCGCCGCCGACCGCGCTCGTCGCGAACCTGCCGTACAACGTCGCCGTGCCGGTCCTGCTGCACATGCTCGACCGCTTCCCGTCGATCGAGCGGACCCTCGTCATGGTCCAGGCCGAGGTCGCCGACCGGCTGGCCGCCGGACCCGGGAACAAGGTGTACGGCGTGCCCTCGGTGAAGGCCAACTGGTACTCCGAGGTCAAGCGGGCCGGGTCGATCGGCCGCAACGTCTTCTGGCCCGCGCCCAACGTGGACTCCGGCCTCGTCTCCCTGGTGCGGCGGACTTCGCCCGTGGCGACGACGGCCTCCAGGGCGGAGGTCTTCGCGGTCGTCGACGCAGCCTTCGCCCAGCGCCGCAAGACGCTGCGCGCCGCGCTCGCCGGCTGGGCCGGATCACCGGCCGCGGCGGAAGCGGCCCTGGTCGCGGCGGGTGTGTCGCCGCAGGCGCGGGGCGAGTCGCTGACGGTGGAGGAGTTCGCGCGGATCGCGGAGGCGAAGAAGTGAGCGTCACGGTACGGGTGCCGGCCAAGGTCAACGTCCAGCTGGCGGTCGGCGGGGCGCGCCCCGACGGCTTCCACGACCTGGCCAACGTCTTCCTGGCGGTCGGCCTCCACGACGAGGTGACGGTGCGGCCTGCGCCCTCGCTGACCCTCACCTGCTCCGGCCCGGACGCCGGGCAGGTGCCCCTGGACCGCACGAACCTGGCCGCGCGGGCCGCGGAACTGCTGGCGGCCCGCCACGGCATCTCGCCCGACGTCCACATCCACATCGACAAGGACATCCCCGTCGCCGGCGGCATGGCGGGCGGCAGCGCGGACGGCGCGGGCGCGCTGCTCGCGTGCGACGCGCTGTGGGGCCTCGGCTCGTCCCGTGAGGAACTGCTCTCCATCTGCGCCGAGTTGGGCTCCGACGTGCCGTTCAGCCTGGTGGGCGGTGCGGCGCTCGGCACCGGGCGCGGCGAGCGGCTGACCGAGCTCGAGGTCGGCGGCAGCTTCTCGTGGGTCTTCGCGGTCGCGGACGGCGGGCTCTCGACGCCCGCGGTCTACGGGGAGTTCGACCGGCTGAACGAGGGCGTGAGCGTGCCGGACCCGGTCGCCTCACCGCCGCTGCTGGACGCGCTGCGCACGGGCGACGTCCTCGCGCTGGCGGACGCCGTCTCGAACGACCTCCAGCCCGCGGCCCTGTCCCTGCGGCCGTCCCTCGCGGACACGCTGGCCGTGGGCACCGCCGCGGGGGCGCTCGCCGCACTCGTCTCGGGCTCGGGCCCGACGACGGCGTTCCTCGTCAAGGACGAGGACGCGGCGGAGACGGTGGCGTCGGCGCTGCGCGCGTCGGGCACGTGCCGGGCCGCGCGGGTGGCGGGGGCGCCGGCGGTGGGGGCGAGGGTCGTCGCGGGTTGAGCGGAGGCGGGTTGCGCCTTGGGCGGGCTTTTCCCCTACCCGTCCCTTCCCGAAACCGGGGGCTCCGCCCCCGGATCCCCGCGCCTCGAACGCCGGCGAGGCCGGAGTGGCCGGGCAACGTCAGCCCGCCGCAGGCGGACACGTGTGCGCCCGCGTACTCACCGCCCGCCTGAGTACGAGCGCTCTCCCGCCAGGCCCCGCCGCCCCGGCACCGTACCCCCATGGGATTCAGCGCTCGTGAGCTCGCCGCCGCCACCCCCGGCAGCAGGGACAGGTACATCGATCTGCTGCGGGTCGCCTCGCTGGCGACCGTCGTCGCCGGGCACTGGCTCATGGCGGCGGTCACCGACGACGGCATCGGGAACCTTCTCGCCGTCGTGCCCGAACTCCAGCTGCTCACCTGGGCCCTCCAGGTCATGCCGGTGTTCTTCTTCGTCGGCGGCTTCTCGCACGCCCTGTCCTACCGGTCGCTCCGGCGCCGGCATCCGGACCGGTCCGTGTACTCGGTCTTTCTGCGCGGCCGCCTCCAGCGGCTCCTGCGGCCCACGATGGCGTTCGTCCTCGTCTGGGGCGCCGCAGCGCTCGTCGTGCAGTTGCTCGGCGGGGGCGGCGGGATGACCGGGGTCGCGCTGCGGCTCGTGGCGCAGCCGCTGTGGTTCATCGGGATCTACCTCGCCATGGTCGCCTTCACCCCGCCGCTGCTGAAGCTGCACGAGCGGTTCGGCTGGGGCGCGTTCGGCGCGCTCCTCGGCGCGGCGGCGGCCGTGGACGTGCTCCGGTTCGCCGCCCATGTGCCCTTCGTCGAGTTCCTGAACTTCGCCTTCGTCTGGCTCGCCGTCCACCAGCTCGGTTTCCTGCGCGCCGACGGGCGGATCCGGATGCCTGCCGCGCTCGCGGCGGCCGGTCTCGCCGGGGCCGCGGCGCTCGTCGCGTTCGGGCCGTATCCGCTGTCCATGGTCGGGATGCCCGGGGAGAAGATCTCGAACATGGCCCCGCCCACCCTCGCCCTGCTCTTCCACGGGCTGTGGCTGGTGGGCGCGGTCGAGCTGCTCAAGGGGCCGGGCGGACGGTTCGTGCGGCGGGCCCGCGTCTGGCGGGGCGTGGTGGCCGCCAACGGGGTCGCCATGACCGCCTTCCTGTGGCACCTCACCGCCATGCTCGGCGTCTACGGGGCGATGATCGCCGCCGGTCTTCCGCTGCGGGCGCCGGCGTCGGCGGCCTGGTGGGCGCAGACACCGCTGCGCATCGCCGCCGCGGCCGGGCTGACCGCGCTGCTCGTCGCCGCGTTCCGCAGGTTCGAACGCCCCGTGCGGAGCGCCGTCACGCCGGTGCCGGGCACCGGGCCGATCGCCGCCGCGGGGATCACGCTCTGCCTGTTCGGCATCCTCGGACTGTCCATGGTCGGATTCGGCGGGCTGCTCGAGGGCAGGACGGCGATGCTGGTCGCGGTGCACGTCAGCGCCCCCGCCGCCGTCGCCATGGCGCTCGGCGGCTGGCTGCTGGTGGAACGGGCGGGACGGGGCAGCCGCGCCTGACAAGTAGGCTGGGAGGTCGATCGTTCCCCCTGTCAGGAGAGAAATGGCCGTCAACCTGGTCAATGTCGAGGCAGTCAGCAAGGTGTACGGAACACGCGCCCTGCTCGACGGGGTCTCCCTCGGCGTCTCGGAGGGGGACCGTATCGGCGTCGTCGGCCGCAACGGCGACGGGAAGACCACCCTCATCCGGATGCTCGCCAAGCTCGAGGAGCCCGACACCGGCCGGGTCACCCAGAGCGGCGGTCTGCGGCTCGGCGTGCTGACGCAGCACGACTCGCTCGACCCGGAGGCGACCATCCGGCACGAGGTCATCGGGGACCTCGCCGACCACGAGTGGGCGGGCAACGCCAAGATCAGGGACGTGCTGACGGGGCTGTTCGACGGGCTCGACCTGTCCGGCTTCCCGCAAGGGCTCGACACCGTCATCGGACCGCTGTCCGGCGGTGAGCGCCGCCGTATCGCGCTCGCCAAGCTGCTGATCGCCGAGCAGGACCTGATCGTCCTCGACGAGCCGACCAACCACCTCGACGTCGAGGGCATCGCCTGGCTCGCCCGGCACCTCCGAACGCGCCGTTCCGCGCTCGTCTGCGTCACCCACGACCGCTGGTTCCTCGACCAGGTCTGCACCCGGATGTGGGACGTCCAGCGCGGCGACGTGTACGAGTACGAGGGCGGCTACTCCGACTACGTCTTCGCACGGGCCGAGCGGGAGCGGATCGCCGCGACCGAGGAGACCAAGCGGCAGAACCTGATGCGCAAGGAGCTGGCCTGGCTGCGGCGCGGCGCCCCCGCCCGTACGTCCAAGCCCCGCTACCGCATCGAGGCGGCGAACGAGCTGATCGCCGACGTGCCGCCGCCGCGTGACACGTCCGAGCTGATGAAGTTCGCCTCCGCCCGGCTCGGCAAGACGGTGTTCGACCTCGAGGACGTCACCGTCCAGGCCGGCCCCAAGGTGCTGCTGAAGCATCTGACCTGGCAGCTCGGCCCCGGCGACCGCATCGGTCTGGTCGGTGTCAACGGCGCCGGCAAGACGTCGCTGCTGCGCACGCTCGCCTCTGCGGCCTTCTCCGCAGGCGACGAGCAGCCCGTGGCGGGCCGGGTCACCGTCGGAAGGACCGTACGGCTCGCCTACCTCTCGCAGGACGTCACCGAACTGCCGCCCGCGCTGCGCGTGCTGGAGGCGGTCCAGCAGATCCGCGACCGGGTCGACCTCGGCAAGGGCCGGGAGATGACCGCGGGCCAGCTGTGCGAGCAGTTCGGCTTCGGCAAGGAGAAGCAGTGGACGCCCGTCGGCGACCTGTCGGGCGGCGAGCGGCGCCGGCTCCAGCTGTTGCGCCTGCTGATGGACGAGCCGAACGTCCTCTTCCTCGACGAGCCCACCAACGACCTCGACATCGAGACCCTGACCCAGCTCGAGGACGTGCTCGACGGCTGGCCCGGCACGATGGTGGTCATCTCGCACGACCGGTTCTTCCTCGAGCGGACCACGGACCGCACGTTCGCGCTGCTCGGCGACGGCACGCTGCGGATGCTGCCGCGGGGTATCGACGAGTACCTGGAGCGCAGGGCGCGGATCGTCGAGGCCGCCGTGCCGGCGCCGCCGCCCGCCCAGGCCGGCGCCGTCAAGGAGAAGTCGGCGGCCGACACCCGCGCGGCGAAGAAGGAACTCCAGCGGATCGAGCGGCAGCTCGACAAGGTCTCCGACAAGGAGGCCAAGCTGCACGCCCAGATCGCCGATAACGCCACAGACTTCGGAAAGGTCGCCAAACTGGACGCGGAGCTTCGCGAACTGTCGGCCGAGCGCGAGGAGTTGGAGATGCGCTGGCTCGAACTGGCGGAAGACGCCTGACCGGGCGGCTCCGGCCGCCCGTAGTGAAGCCGTGCAGAGCGCGTAACAACCCCATCACGGCCCGGTCCTCCCTTGGGAACAGGGGAGGACCGAACCCGCTTGCGACTCGTCACGGGTGATACAAAGAAGGCCCGCTCGACTGATGCAGAACAACGGGGTTCGTGTCCGAATCACTCCTTCCGGTCGATGCGCTTGCCGGAGGAGCGGGGGAGTTCGTCCGGGCAGCAGACCGTACGAAGGGGGAAGCGCAGATGGGGCAGCCGCCGCCTGCCGGTCGGTCACGACCCGAGGACCAGTGGCACCGGGTTCCGCACCCGCCCGCCCGCAGGCCCCCCGTCGCCCGGTCCCGCCACCGGGCCCACCCGCCGTTCCGCGTACTTCCGCCGTCGTGGCCCGCAGCGGCCGGCGGCCCGGCCCGCGGTGAGCAGAACCCCTTCCGAGCCGACGACGGCGACGGCGCGGTGACCGGAGCCGGCAGGTCCTCGGCCCGGCGGGACCGGCGTACCGCGAGGGCCCGCCCTTCCTCCCGGCGCCTGCCGTCCTCGCGCTCGGGGACTTTGCCGGGTGTGCGGCGAACACCGTGATGGCTTTCGGCAGATGAACGCGTCTGGGTCGTCCGGACATCCCCAACTCCTACTCGCATCTCCCACCCCATGAGGTAGTACGCCATGACGCAGCCGCCGAACCAGCCCCCGCAGGGAGGCTTCGGAGCCCCCCAGGATCCTCAGCAGGGAGCTCCGCAGCAGCCCCAGCCGCCCGTGCAGCCGCCGCAGATGCCGCCCGCCCCGCAGGGACCGCCGGTGGCGCCTCCGGGTGCGCCCGCGCCCGGTTACGGCTACCCGCAGCAGCCTCCCGGCCAGCCGGGCTACGGCTATCCGCAGCAGCCGGGGCCGTACGCGCAGCAGCCGGGCCCGTACAACCAGCAGCCCGGCGCGTACAACCAGCCGGGTCCGTACGGGCAATACCCCACCCAGCCGCAGTACCCGGGCGCGCCCGCGCCGGGCGGCGGTGGCGGGGGGAGCTTCTTCAAGGGGAAGACGGGCATCATCGTGGCCGCGTCGGCCGCCGCGCTGCTCGTCGTCGGCGGAGGTACCTGGTACGCCGTCAGCAGCGGCGACGAGAAGGAGGACAAGCCGGCCGTCGGCAAGTCCAGCGACGACCCGAAGCCGACCGGCTCGGCCTCCGTCGACCAGGGCGACGGAAGCGGCACCGGACGTGAGGGCGACGACGACCTCAACGCCGGCCGCAAGGACGGCGAGGCCAAGGTCCTGTTCCTGACGAAGAACGACGTCGACCTGCCCCGCAACGGTGCCGAGGTGTTCGGCCCGTGGGTGGCCGGCGACACCGTCGTCAAGGCCATGTACCGGGAGGTCGCCGGCTACTCGGTGACCGACGGCAGCAAGAAGTGGAGCGTGCCGCTCTCCGCCGAGGTGTGCTCGGCGCCGGCGCAGACCTCCGCCGACGGCAAGATCGTCATCGGTGTGAAGGACGGCCTCACCGAGAAGGCCAAGTGCAACGACCTCCAGATGATCGACCTGAAGACGGGCAAGGCGGGCTGGAAGAAGCCGATCCCGAAGGCGTCCGGCGCGTTCGCCTCGCTCTCCGACTTCACCCTGGCCATCAGCGGCACCACCCTCGCGGTGGGCGGCAGCGGCAACTCCTACGGCTTCTCGATGGCCGACGGCAAGCAGCTCTTCGGCAAGCCCGGCAGCGGCTGCAAGCCGTTCGCCTTCGCCGGCGGCCCCAAGCTGCTGGCCGGTGCGAGCTGCCCCACGGACGACTACGACAAGCCGAAGCAGCAGCTCCAGGAGATCGACCCCGCCAGCGGCAAGCCCCGGTGGACGTACAACACCCCCGAGGGCTGGGAGATCGACAAGGTCTACTCCGCGAGCCCGCTGGTCATCTCCATCACCCAGCGTGAGCCGGAGAAGAAGTGGTCGATCATCGCGCTGACCGACAACGGCAAGCTGCGCTCGCAGATCTCGGGCGGCAAGAACGACAAGTTCCAGCCGCGCTGCGGCGGCGCGTTCGTGATCTTCGGTCAGAACCTCGAGGGCTGCACCGGTGTCGCCGCCGACGCGAAGCACTTCTACATGGCCACGGAGACCGAGTACGGCAAGGCCAACGAGCTCGTCGCCTTCAGCCTCGACAGCGGCAAGGAGGCCTGGCGGGCACCGGCCGGCGAGGAGCGCAAGATGACGCCGCTGCGCATCGAGGGCGGCAACGTCCTCGTCTACATGCAGCCCTCGTACGACACGGGCGGCGGTGTCGCCACCGTCGCGCCGACCGGTGGGGCGCCGAAGATGCTGCTCCAGCACCCGGCCTCGACCGCCGAGATCGAGAACTCCTTCTACTCCCCGAAGATGGCGTACGCGGACGGCCGGTTCTTCATCGCCAGCGGTCGTGTGAGCGCGCCCGACGACAAGGCCGAGAAGGAGACGAAGACCATGATGGGCTTCGGCCAGTGACCGATTCCGCCGTCGTAGGACCCACCTTCCGTTCCCCAGAGGTAAGCAAGCCATGACGCAGCCGCCGCCACCGCCCAGTCAGCCGCCCGGCCCGCCGCCGGGGCAGCCCCCGAACCAGCCGCCGAACCAGCCGCCAGGTCAGCCCTCGGGCGGTGGCTACGGACTGGCCAAGGAGCCCCAGCAGCCGCCCGGCGGATACGGCACGCCCCCGCCTCCGCAGGCCCCGGCGCCCTACGGCCACCCGCAGACGCCCCCTCCGGCCGAGCCGGGCTACGGCTATCCCCAGACGCAGCCCCAGCCCCAGGCGCCCGCACCGGGAGCGGCGCCCTACGGCTACCCGCAGCACGGTGCGCCGCAGCCCGCCTACAGCGCGCCGACGCAGCCGATGATGCCGCAGCCCGCCGCGCCCTCCGGGGGCGGCGGACTGCTGAACAGGACGCAGCTGCAGATCGTCATCGCCGCGTTCGTCGCCATCGTGCTGATCATCGGCGGCGGCTTCTGGTACTCGTCCACCAAGGACGACGGCGGCAAGCAGGACGAGGCGAAGAACAGCTCCGGTGAGAACGGGGGCGGCAAGGGCGGCAAGGGCGACGACGCCCCGGCCGCCGCCGACGGCCCCGGCAAGGAGAAGGCCCCGGCCGACACCGCCTCCAAGGTCGCCTTCCAGCTGCCGATCCCCGCGCGCTTCGACGTGACGGGTGTGCCGGGCTCCTGGGTCACCGACAAGGCGTTCGTCAAGACGAGCGTCAACGCGATCGTGGCCCACGACGTGGCCAAGGGCACCGTGCTGTGGACCCTGGACCTGCCGGGCCAGGTGTGTGCCGCATCGCGTCACATGACCGACGACAACAAGACCGCGGTCGTCTTCGAGGCCACGAAGCGGGCCAAGGGCGACAAGGGCTACCCGCCGTGCTCCGAGGTCGGCGTCGTCGACCTCACCGCCGGCAAGCTGCTGTGGAGCAAGTCCGTCACCGGTGGCGCGAGCGGCGACGAGAAGGCCCGCTTCGACCAGGTCACCCTCAGCGGCAACACGGTGGCCGCCGGATACCTCGGCGGCAGCGCCGCGTTCGACCTGACGACCGGTGCGATTCGGTGGAAGCCCACCGTCGACGCCGAGGAGTGCCGGGACATCGGCTACGGCGGCGGCAAGGCGCTCGTCGCGGTGCGCCGCTGCGGTTCGTACGACAACGCGCAGGTGACCATCCAGCCGCTCAACCCGGAGAACGGCACCCCGCTCTCCTCGTACAAGATGCCGGCCGGTGTCGAGGACGCGCGGATCGTCTCCTCCGACCCGCTGGTCGTCGCCGCCGACGTCGGTGACACGGGAACCTTCGGCATCTCGGACTTCTTCTCGATCGACGGCAAGACCGGGAAGCTGCGCGCCAAGATCGCGGCGCCGGGCGACAAGTACCTCGCGAGGTGCTCCGCCAGCGACGGCGTCGAGGGCTGCCAGTTCGTCGTCGTCGGCAACGACAGGATCTACCTGCCGACGGAGGAGCACGAGGGCACCGGCGAGTCCTACTCGCGCACCAACGAGATCATCGCCTTCGACCTGGCGACCGGAAAGGCCGTCAGCGGCCGTGCGGACGCCGGTGAGGGGTACCACTCGCTGCCGCTGCGCATGGACGGTGGCAACATCATCGCCTACAAGTGGCCCCCCTACGACAAGGGCGGCCAGGTCGTCAGCATCAACGGCGCCACCCTGAAGGAGACCGTCCTGCTGGTGAACCCGGCGGACAAGACGGTCCGGGACGCCGAGACGAGCTTCGTGGAATCCGGCTCGGAGTACCACTTCAAGAACGGGCGGCTGTTCATCGCGGACGACACGCTGAGCGAGCCCGACTCGGGCAGCTCGAGCTCGTCGAAGTTCATGGCGATCTCCTTCGGCCCGAAGAGCTGATCCGCACCACGCGCCACCGCTCCACCGCTCCACCGCATCACCGCTCAACCGCACCGCGGCCCGGTCCCTCGCAGACGCGAGGGGCCGGGCCGCGGTCGTACCCCGGTCCTCCTCCTGATGCCTTCTTCCTGATGTCTGCTCTCAAGTGGACCTGTTTGGTGAAGAATTCGGCATTCCGGGGGGCTTCTGCCGAGTTAGGGACGCGCAATGTCGAACAAGCGTGTACCTTGCCGGGACTGACGGGGTAGCCGGGGAGGGCCGGGGGGCCGACTCCAGCGGGACGGGGGTTGCGCGATGGGCGTTCGGCTCATGGTGGTCGACGACCACAGGCTGCTCGCGGAGGCGCTCGCCTCCGCGCTGAAGCTGCGCGGGCACCGGGTGCTCGCGGCCGCGGCACCCGCGGCCGGAGCGGCCGACCTGGTCATAGCCAGGGCCCCGGAGGTGTGCCTGCTGGGCACGGCGACGCCCGCGGAGCCGGGCGCTTTCGACCCGGTCGTCCGCATCAAACGGGAGCGGCCGCAGGTGGCGGTGGTGGTCCTCGGGCCGGTACCGAGTCCGCGCGGGATAGCGGCGGCGTTCGCCGCCGGGGCCTCCGGATACGTGCGCCACGACGAGCGCATCGAGGGCGTGGAGCGGGCGTTGGTGAAGGCCCGGTCGGGGGAGGCGGTGGTGGCGCCTCAGCTGCTCCAGGGCGCGTTCGCCGAGCTGCTCAACCCGGCCGCGCAGCCGGACGACGAGGGCCAGCGGCTGCTGCAGCTGCTGACGCCGCGCGAGGTGGAGGTGCTGGTGCGGGTCGCCGAGGGCGAGGACACCAGGCTGATCGCCGTCGGCATGGGGATCGCGCCGAGCACGGCCCGTACCCATGTGCAGCGGGTGCTGATGAAGCTGGGCGTGGGCTCCCGGCTGGAGGCGGCGGCGCTCGCCGCCCGTACCGGTCTGCTGGACCGCGCGGCGTACGGGACTCCGCCCGGTCCCGGCGCGGCCTACTAGGGCGTCGCGGGCCCGGTCCGAGCGGACCACGGGACCCGGCGGCTCCGGCCGGTCGGTCGGCAGGTCACGACACCCGGACCGAACACGTTTCCTGATGCCTTTTGTTTGCTTCTCCGTGCGGGCCCGAGCAGGCCCCTGTGGGGGGCACCCATTGACCGGACTGTTGATTTGTGATTTCTTGTGTTCGGTTATGTTGGATGGGAGTGGTGAGGGAGCTCCGTGTGAAGAAGACGTCGACCCGGCTCGCCGACGGCCGTGAGTTGCTCTACTACGACTCGCGCGACGACGCCGTCCGTGATGCCGTCGACCTCCGGCCCCTCGAAGCCGTCGCCACCACGGCCGAGATCCGGCGCGACGAGCTGCTCGGCGACCAGGTCGCCATCGCCTCCCACCGGCAGGGCCGCATCTACCACCCGCCGGCCGACGAATGCCCGCTGTGCCCCTCGCGCGACGGCCGCCTCAGCGAGATTCCGGCAGCCGACTACGACGTCGCCGTCTTCGAGAACCGCTTCCCCTCGCTGGCCGGCGACTCCGGCCGCTGCGAGGTCGTCTGCTTCACCTCGGACCACGACGCGTCCTTCGCCGATCTCACCGAGGAGCAGGCCGGGCTGGTCCTCGAGGCGTGGACGGACCGCACGGCGGAGCTCGCCGAACTGCCCCAGGTCAAGCAGGTCTTCTGCTTCGAGAACCGGGGCGCCGAGATCGGCGTCACGCTCGGGCACCCGCACGGGCAGATCTACGGCTACCCGTTCGTGACCCCGCGCACGGAGCTGATGCTCCGTTCGACGGCCGCCCACCACGCGGCGACCGGGCGCAACCTCTTCGACGACCTCGTCCGGCGCGAGCGTGAGGAAGGGGTGCGGGTGGTGCTGGAGGGCGAGCACTGGATCGCCTTCGTGCCGTACGCGGCGCACTGGCCGTACGAGGTGCACCTCCACCCGAAGCGGCGGGTGCCCGACCTCCGGGCGCTGGACGACGCGGCACGCACAGAATTCCCACAGATCTATCTGGAACTCTTGAGACGCTTCGACCGGATCTTCGGGCCCGGCGAACCGCCCACGCCGTACATCGCCGCCTGGCACCAGGCGCCGTTCGAAGGCGAGGGAAGGGACGCCTTCGGTCTCCATCTCGAGCTTTTCACCATCCGCCGCACTTCCGGCAAGCTGAAGTTCCTCGCCGGTTCCGAATCCGGTATGAGCGTGTTCATCAATGATGTGCCGCCGGAGGCCGCGGCGATGCGACTGCGAGAGGTAGCGAGCGAGTGAGCAAGAAGTACCTGGTCACAGGTGGTGCGGGATACGTCGGCGGTGTGGTGGCACAGCACCTTCTGGAGGCCGGTCACGAGGTGACCGTGCTCGACGACCTCTCCACCGGGTTCCGCGAAGGGGTGCCCGCGGGCGCCGGGTTCATCGAGGGCCGCATCCAGGACGCGGCCCGCCACCTGGACGGCTCGTACGACGGGGTGCTGCACTTCGCGGCCTTCTCGCAGGTCGGCGAGTCCGTCGCCGAGCCGGAGAAGTACTGGGCGAACAACGTCGGCGGCACCATGGAACTGCTCGCGGCCATGCGCTCCGCGGGCGTGCGCACGCTGGTCTTCTCCTCCACCGCGGCCACCTACGGCGAGCCGGTCTCCACCCCCATCACCGAGTCCGACCCGACCGCGCCCACCAGCCCCTACGGCGTCACCAAGCTCGCGGTCGACCACATGATCACCGGTGAGGCGGCGGCCCACGGTCTCGCGGCGGTCTCGCTGCGGTACTTCAACGTCGCCGGGGCCTACGGCGCCCAGGGCGAACGCCACGACCCCGAGTCGCACCTGATCCCGCTGGTGCTCCAGGTCGCCCTCGGCCGGCGCGAGTCGATCTCCGTCTACGGCGACGACTACCCGACCCCGGACGGCACCTGCGTCCGCGACTACATCCACGTCGCGGACCTGGCGGAGGCCCATCTCCTCGCGCTCGACGCCGCCACCGCCGGTGAACATCTGATCTGCAACCTCGGCAACGGCAACGGCTTCTCGGTGCGCGAGGTCATCGAGACCGTCCGCGAGGTCACCGGTCACCCGGTGCCCGAGGTGGTCGCGGAGCGGCGGGGCGGCGATCCCGCCGTCCTGGTCGCCTCCGCCGCGAGGGCCCAGGAGCGCCTGGGCTGGAAGCCGAGCCGCGCCGACCTGGCCGGCATCGTGTCCGACGCCTGGGCATTCGCCCGCAGGAGGGAGAACGGGTCATGAGTTCCACGGGCGAGGGTGTGTGGGCGGCACCCGGCAGGGTGAACCTGATCGGTGAACACACCGACTACAACGACGGTTTCGTGATGCCCTTCGCGCTGCCGCACACCACGGTGGCGACCGTCTCGCGCCGTGACGACGGCGTGCTGCGGCTGACCTCCACGGACATGGACGGCGGCCCGGTCGAACTGCGCGTCGACGACCTCGCCCCCGGGGGCCCCGGCGGCTGGACCGACTACCCGGCGGGCGTCGTCTGGGCGCTGCGCGACGCCGGCCACCGGGTCGGCGGCGCGGACATCCACTACGAGTCGACCGTGCCCACCGGCGCCGGTCTCTCCTCGTCCGCGGCGATCGAGGTCGTCACCGCCCTCGCCCTGAACGATCTGTACGAACTCGGCCTGGAGCGTTGGCGCATGGCCCGCCTGTGCCAGCGTGCGGAGAACGTCTACGTCGGCGCCCCGACCGGCATCATGGACCAGACGGCCTCCGCCTGCTGCACCGAGGGCCACGCCCTGTACCTGGACACCAGGGACCTCTCCCAGCGGCAGGTCCCCTTCGACCTGGCCGCTCACGGGCTGGAACTCCTCGTCGTGGACACCCGGGTGAAGCACGCCCACAGCGACGGTGAGTACGGCAAACGTCGCGCGGGCTGCGAGGCGGGAGCGGCGGCGCTGGGCGTGACCGCCCTGCGGGACGTCCCGTACGACTCGCTGGAGGAGGCGCTCGGCCGTCTCGAGGACCCGGAGGTGCGCTCCCTGGTCCGGCACATCGTCACCGAGAACCACCGGGTGGAGCGGGTGATCGCTCACCTGGAGGCCGGCGAGGTCAGGGCCATCGGGCCGGTGCTGACCGAGGGGCACGCCTCACTTCGTGACGACTTCCGCGTCTCCTGCCGGGAGTTGGACCTCGTCGTGGACACCGCGCTGTCGGCCGGCGCGCTGGGGGCCCGGATGACCGGCGGCGGTTTCGGCGGCTCGGCGATCGTCCTGACGGAGACGTCCGCCTCCCCGCTGGTGGCGAAATCCGTCGAGGAGGCCTTCGCGGCGGCCTCGCTGGAGCAGCCGCGTGTCTTCACCGCCGTCCCGTCGGCGGGGGCCCGCCGCTTGTCCTAAGGGCCTCTCGTTCGGATCTTGCCGGGCTCCGGCCTGATCCGAACGACAGACCCCGGCGGCAGGGGCTTCGAGGGGAGCCCGGCCGGGAGGAACCCGGGGCGGGCCGGGCGACCAGGGGTGCGCCCGGCCCGCCCCTCGTTGTTCTGTTCTGTGCGTGCGCCGGGCAAAACCTCTCGCCGCTGGTCCACTTGGGTCTCGATCCGGAACATCGGACACACCCCGCACAACGCCGCCGATCAGTTCTGCACATAGCCTTCCGCTGCCGCCGCACGTCCGTACTCTGAACCACAGCACCGGTGGGGGCCGGTGTCGATCAGGGGGCGAGAGCGCCGGGTACGGCGCCCGGGGCGGGGTATCAGTCACAGCACGGCGGTGGCCGGGCGATGCGCTGTACCCCCGCCCTTCGGGCGGCGTACCCGTGCCGGTCCGTCCTCCGACACTGGGGGTGTCCTGTGGTTCGTATCCGGGTCCTGGTCGTGGACGACCACCGCATCTTCGCCGAGTCGCTCGCCGCGGCCCTGGCGGCGGAGCCCGATGTGGAGGTCGCTGCGGCAGGCAGCGGCCCCGCGGCGCTGCGCTGCCTGGAACGGGCCGCGGCGGAGGGCCGCCGGTTCGACGTGATGCTGGTGGACGCCGATCTGGGGGCGGCGGGCGCGGTGCCGCCGCCGAGGGCCGCCCCGGTGGCCCGTGCGGTGCCGGAGACCGGCGGGGGCGCCGTCGTCGACGGGATCTCCCTGGTCGCGGGCGTCCGCTCGCTCCAGCCCGCGCTGCGCTCCGTCGTCCTCGCTCAGAAGGACGACGCCCGGCGTGCCGCCCTGGCCCTCCAGGCGGGCGCCTCCGGCTGGGTCGCCAAGGACTGTTCGCTGCAACGCCTGCTGGCGGTGATCCGCGGGGTGCTGCGGGACGAGACGCACCTGGCGCCGGCGCTGCTCACCGGCGTGCTGCGGGAGATGACCGCGGCCCGCAAGCACCGCACGGAGAGCGAGCGGCTGGTGGAGTCGCTGACCCCGCGCGAGCAGGAGGTGTTGCGGTGCATGGTCGCGGGCCTGGGGCGCAAAGCCGTCGCCGAGCGCCTCTTCCTCTCGCCGCACACCGTGCGTACGCATATGCAGAACGTGCTGGGGAAGCTGGGCGTGCACTCCACGCTCGCCGCCGTCGCGCTGGCCCGCCGGGCCGGAGTGGGGCCCGCCGAGCTCGACCCGGGACCCGCCCTAGCCGGGGATGTTGTCGAACGGGGCGGTCAACTGGCGTAGCAGTGCGGCCAGTTCCGCGCGCTGGGCGCCCGAGAGCTCGGAGAGGATCGCCCGCTCCTGGGCGAGCAGTCCGGCCAGTGCCTGGTCCGCGCGGTCGCGGCCCTCGGGCGTCAGCCGCACCAGGACGCCGCGCCGGTCGCTGGGGTCGGGCAGCCTCTCCACCAGGTTCTTCTTGGCGAGGCGGTCGATGCGGTTGGTCATCGTCCCGGAGGTCACGAGCGTCTGGGTGAGCAGCTGGCCGGGCGAGAGCTGGTACGGCGCGCCGGCCCGCCGCAGCGAGGTCAGCACGTCGAACTCCCACGGCTCGAGCTGATGCTCCGAGAACGCGATGCGACGGGCCCGGTCGAGGTGGCGGGCGAGCCTGGAGACGCGGCTGAGCACCTCGAGCGGTTCCACGTCGAGGTCCGGGCGCTCACGGCGCCATGCTGCGACCAGTCGATCGACCTCGTCCTCCATGTCGATCAGTGTAGAGGGTCTGTCGACATGAAGTCTCTTGACATCAAGATATATTTTTGTGGACTATTGGGCATGGTCGGGCCGGAACACGCTTCCGTTTCGGCTTTCCGTTCCTGCGAGGGGGACTCCACCATGCATTCCGCGCCTACTTGGGACCCAGAGCAGTACCTCCGCCACGCCGGGCACCGCACCCGTCCCTTCCTGGACATGCTCGCCCGCATACCCACGCTGCCCGCCGCCGGCCGGCCCGCCCGGATCGCCGACATCGGCTGCGGGCCCGGCAATGTCACCGCACTGCTCGCCGACCGGTGGCCCGACGCGCACATCACCGGATTCGACCTCTCCCCGGAGATGCTCGCCCAGGCGGAGAAGGAACACGCGGGCACCACGGCGGGCGGCGGCTGGCTGGACTTCCGGCCCGCCGACGCCGCGCACTGGACCCCGGACGAGACCTACGACCTGATCGTCTCCAACGCGGCCCTCCAGTGGGTGCCCAACCACCCCGAGTCCTTCGCGGTCTGGCTCGACGGCCTCGCCCCCGGCGGCACCCTCGCCTTCCAGGTCCCCGGCAACTTCACCTCGCCCAGCCACGCCCTGCTCGGCGAGCTCTGTGAGACCCCCCAGTGGCGCGCCCGTCTCGGCGACCACGGCCGGCGCTACGTCCACATCCTCGAGCCCGCCGACTACCTCACCCGCCTCGCCGACCTCGGCTGCGACGCGGACGCCTGGGAGACCACGTACCTCCAGCTCCTCGGCGGCGAGGACCCGGTGCTGGACTGGGTGAAGGGCACCGCCCTGCGGCCGGTGCTCACCGAACTCGCCGACGACCCGGCGGCGCAGGAGGAGTTCCTCGCCCAGTACCGGGACCTGCTCCGCAAGGCGTACCCTCCGGGTCCCCACGGCACGGTGTTCCCCTTCCGGCGGATCTTCGCCGTCGCGCGCAAGGTGTCGTGACGCAGGCGTCCAGGGCAAAGACGCAGGAGCGCCCCGCCGCGGTGGTCACCGCGAGCGGGGCGCTCTCGTTCGCCGGACGGGATCAGAACAGACCGTTGTAGGTGTTCCAGCCGCTGCCGACCAGGACCTTGGCGTTGAAGCCGCCCCTGCCGTTGGCGTCGTAGCGGTACAGGTTGCCGTCGGAGTTGCGGCCGACCAGGTCGCCGCGGCCGTCGCCGTTCATGTCGCCCGGCGCCACCAGCTTGTTGTAGGTGTTCCAGCCGCTGCCGATGAGCTTCTTCGCCTTGAACGGCGAGGAGGCGACCCCGGTACCCGAGTACAGGTACAGCTTGCCGTCCGTGGCGCGCGCGATCAGGTCGGCGCGGCCGTCGCCGTCGACGTCACCGGCGCCGGTCAGGACGCTGAACTGGCCCCAGCCGCTGCCGATCTTCGTGCGGGAGGCGAACCCGGCGCCGGTGCCGTAGCCGCGGTACAGCCACAGCACGCCGGCGCTGTCCCTGGCGATCAGGTCGCCCTTGCCGTCGCCGGACAGGTCACCCGGGCCGACCAGGGAGTTGTAGATCCCCCAGCCGCTGCCGACGACCCCGTCGCCCGCCATGTCGTTGTAGTTGTAGAGCGTGCCCTCGTAGACCTCGATCAGGTCGGCGAAGCCGTCGCCGTCGAAGGACGACGTCAGCGACAGCCTGGACCCGCCCCAGCCCTCACCGATCCGGGCCCGCGTGGAGAACGTGCCGTCGTTCTCCACGACGTAGTCGTACAGGACGCCGCTCTTGTCGACGCCGATCAGCTCGCCCTTGCCCCACGCCGGGTTGTTGCCGGAGCCGGCGAACTGGGAGACGTAGTTCCAGCCCGAGCCGCCCTCCTCCCTCGGCTTCAGGGCACCTGTGCCGGTGGAGACGTACAGGTACAGCACGCCGGCCTGGGTGCGGCCGACGAGGTCGCCGAGACCGTCACCGTCGATGTCGTCCCAGCTGAACAGCTGGTTGTACGCGTTCCAGCCGCTGCCGACCTTGACCCGCTCCTTGAAGGGGCGGGTCGGCTCGCCGGTACCGGAGTAGAAGTACAGCTCACCGGCCGTGTTACGGGCGAACAGGTCGGCGATGGCGTCGCCGTTGGTGTCGTTCACGCCGACGATCTGGTCGTACTGGCCCCAGCCGCCACCCACATTGACCTTGGCCGCGAACGGCTCGACGGCCGTCCCGCCCTTGGCCCGGTACAGGAAGAGCTCACCGGCGGGGTTGCGGGCCAGCACGTCGCCGACGCCGTCACCGGTCAGGTCGCCCGGTGAGAACACCTTGTTGAACTGCTGCCAGCCGGTGCCCGACCACACCAGGTCTCCGCCGTACGGAGTGCTGGCGTACGACGAGAGCCTGCCGGTCTCGGACAGGGTGAAGTGCGTCGGCGTGTCCGGCGCCGCCGGGTCGAGACCGGCGATGGAGAACGCGTCCTTGTACATCTCGGAGCTGTTGCCGAGCGGGTACTGGTACGTGTCCGCGCTGCCGCTCGCGGACACCCAGTACTGGCCGTCCCACGCGCGGTGCAGCAGATCGCTGGAGCCGTCTCCGTCGACGTCGCTGCGGGGCCGGGCGACGGCGATCTCCGCGCCGAAGGAAGGGCTGTCGGCGGCGGGCTCGTCCGAGCGGAGGCGCGGAAGCGTCGGCTTCCGCAGGTCCTCCACGCTCGGGACGGCACGCTCGACCGGCGCGTGAGGCGCCGGGTTGTCGTCCGCGTGCGCCGGCACGGCGGCGAGCAGCATGCCCGCCGACAGGGCCAGTGCCGTGCACGTCGCGACACGGCGTCCGCGGCGCGCGACTGCGGGACGGCCGGATTCCACTGAAGTCAAAGTCCCCCCCTGGGGAAATGTCGTGAGTTCAACCTCGTGACGAGGGACAAGCACTCATCAAGACCAACAGGAGGGGGCCATGGATGTACGGAAAACGCGATCAGTTCTGATCAGTTCTTGCGGTGCCCTATCAGCCTCGGCTTCTGCTCCAGACCGTCGAGTCCGTGCCACGCCAGGTTCACCAGATGGGCGGCGACCTCCGCCTTCTTCGGGCGGCGGGCGTCGAGCCACCACTGGCCCGTCAGGGCCACCATGCCGACCAGGGCCTGCGCGTACAGCGGCGCGAGCTTGGGGTCGAAGCCGCGGTTCTTGAACTCCATGCCCAGGATGTCCTCGACCTGGGTGGCGATGTCGCTGATGAGCGACGCGAACGTGCCCGTCGACTGGGCGACGGGCGAATCGCGCACCAGGATGCGGAAACCGTCCGTGTACGTCTCGATGTAGTCCAGCAGGGCGAAGGCCGCCTGCTCCAGCAGCTCACGCGGGTGCCCGGCGGTCAGCGCCCCCGTCACCATGTCGAGCAGCTGCCGCATCTCGCGGTCCACGACGACCGCGTACAGACCCTCCTTGCCGCCGAAGTGCTCGTACACGACCGGCTTGGACACCCCCGCCTTGGCCGCGATCTCCTCGACGGACGTGCCCTCGAAGCCCTTCTCCGCGAAAAGGGCGCGGCCGATGTCCAACAGCTGCTCACGGCGCTCGGCGCCGGTCATGCGCACTCGTCGGGCGCGCCTGCCGCCCGACGCCCTGGTCTTGTCCGGACTGCCGATACTTCCGTCACTCGCCACGACGTCAATCATGCCGCGTTTGCGGCGTCGCCCTTGCGGCGGGTTTCGCCGCGGCCCGAGTCGTCACGTCGCGCGTCGAGCCGGGACTGCTGCGGCCAGCGCACGTCGTACGCCCAGCCCGCCTTCTCGAACCAGCGGATCAGCCGCGCGCTGGAGTCGAGCTGGCCGCGGAGCACACCGTGCCGGGCGCTCGTCGGGTCGGCGTGGTGCAGGTTGTGCCACGACTCGCCGCAGGACAGCACCGCCAGCCACCACACGTTCCCCGAGCGGTCGCGGGACTTGAAGGGGCGCTTGCCCACGGCGTGGCAGATCGAGTTGATCGACCAGGTCACATGGTGCAGCAGGGCCACACGGACCAGCGAGCCCCAGAAGAAGGCGGTGAACGCGCCCCACCACGACATCGTCACCAGGCCACCGACCAGGGGCGGGATCGCCAGCGACAGGATCGTCCAGTAGATGAAGTCGCGCGAGATCCGGCGGAGCGCCGGGTCCTTGATCAGATCCGGCGCGTACTTCTGCTGCGGCGTCTGCTCCTCGTCGAACATCCAGCCGATGTGCGCCCACCACAGGCCCTTCATCAGCGCCGGGACGGTCTCGCCGAACCGCCACGGGGAGTGCGGGTCGCCCTCGGCGTCGGAGAACTTGTGGTGCTTGCGGTGGTCGGCCACCCAGCGCACCAGCGGCCCCTCGACCGCCAGCGAACCCATGATCGCCAGGGCGATGCGGAGCGGCCGCTTCGCCTTGAACGAACCGTGGGTGAAGTAGCGGTGGAAACCGATCGTGATCCCGTGGCAGCCGATGTAGTACATGGCCACCAGCAGGCCGATGTCGAGCCAGCTCACGCCCCAGCCCCAGGCCAGCGGCACCGCCGCCAGCAGCGCGAGGAAGGGGACCGTGATGAACAGGAGCAGAGTGATCTGCTCGATCGACCGCTTGCTGTCACCGCCTCGGGTGGCGGAGGGGAGCGGGGAGTCCGGAGTGCCGGCTACGTCGTCCAGCAGATCGGGGCTTGTGGTCATGAGGGTTCCCTGGGGGTGGGGAGAGAGGGGACGGACGCCTGGCTACGGATCCGTAACCTACGGCGACGTAAGTATGGCAGTGCGGGGCGGCACGGCAAGAGACCTGTGGACAACGCCGGACGAACGGCCACCTATCCTGGGTGGCGTCGGACAGCGCGGTCCGCAAGCCTCCAGTACCCCTCCAGACGTGCTCAAACACTGCAAGGAGCCGCACCTGTGAGCAGTGCCGACCAGACCCCCACCGCCAGTGCAGAACTGCGTGCCGACATCCGCCGACTGGGCGATCTTCTCGGCGAGACCCTCGTCCGCCAGGAGGGCCCGGAACTTCTCGACCTCGTCGAGCGGGTCCGCGCCCTGACACGCACCGACGGTGAGGCCGCCGCCGAGCTGCTGGGCGACACCGACCTGGAGACCGCGGCCAAGCTGGTCCGCGCCTTCTCCACGTACTTCCACCTCGCCAACGTCACCGAGCAGGTGCACCGGGGCCACGAGATGCGCGCGAGGCGCGCCGCGGAGGGCGGACTCCTCGCCATCACCGCCGACCGGCTCAAGGACGCGGACCCGCAGCACCTGCGCGAGACCGTGAAGAACCTGAACGTACGGCCCGTCTTCACCGCCCACCCGACGGAGGCCGCCCGGCGCTCCGTGCTCAACAAGCTCCGCCGCATCGCCGAGCTGCTGGAGAGCCCGGTCATCGCGGCCGACCGTCGCCGCCACGACCTTCGGCTCGCCGAGCACATCGACCTGATCTGGCAGACCGACGAGCTGCGGGTCGTCCGCCCCGAGCCCGCCGACGAGGCCCGCAACGCCATCTACTACCTCGACGAGCTGCACGCCGGCGCCGTCGGCGACGTCCTGGAGGACCTCGCCGCCGAGCTCGAGCGGGTCGGCGTCGAGCTGCCCCCCGGCACCCGCCCGCTCACCTTCGGCACCTGGATCGGCGGCGACCGCGACGGCAACCCGAACGTCACCCCCGCCGTCACCTGGGAGGTGCTGATCCTCCAGCACGAGCACGGCATCACCGACGCCATCGAGGTCATCGACTACCTCCGCGGCCTGCTGTCGAACTCGATCCGCTACGCCGGAGCCACCGAGGAACTGCTCGCCTCACTGCAGACCGACCTCGAGCGGCTGCCCGAGATCAGCCCCCGCTACAAGCGCCTCAACGCGGAGGAGCCGTACCGGCTCAAGGCCACCTGCATCCGCCAGAAGCTCGTCAACACCCGCGAGCGCCTCGCCAAGGGCACGCCCCACGAGGACGGCCGCGACTACCTGGGCACCGCCGAGCTCATCGCGGACCTCACCCTGATCCAGACGTCCCTGCGCGAGCACCGCGGCGGCCTCTTCGCCGACGGCCGCATGGACCGGGTCATCCGCACCCTGTCCGCGTTCGGCCTCCAGCTCGCCACCATGGACGTCCGCGAGCACGCCGACGCCCACCACCACGCGCTCGGCCAGCTCTTCGACCGGCTCGGCGAGGAGTCGTGGCGGTACGCGGACATGCCGCGCGACTACCGGCAGAAGCTTCTCGCCAAGGAACTCCGCTCCCGGCGCCCCCTCGCGCCGACCCCGGCACCGCTGGACGCCGCGGGACAGAAGACCCTCGGCGTCTTCCACACGGTCAAGGAGGCCTTCGAGCGGTTCGGCCCCGAGGTCATCGAGTCGTACATCATCTCGATGTGCCAGGGCGCGGACGACGTGTTCGCCGCCGCGGTCCTCGCCCGTGAGGCCGGTCTGATCGACCTGCACGCCGGCTGGGCGAAGATCGGCATCGTGCCGCTGCTGGAGACGACCGACGAGCTGAAGGCCGCGGACGTCATCCTCGAGGGCATGCTCGCCGACCCCTCCTACCGCCGGCTCGTCTCGCTGCGCGGCGATGTCCAGGAGGTCATGCTCGGCTACTCCGACTCCTCCAAGTTCGGCGGCATCACCACCTCCCAGTGGGAGATCCACCGCGCCCAGCGCAGGCTGCGTGACGTCGCCCACCGCCACGGCGTGCGGCTGCGTCTCTTCCACGGCCGCGGCGGCACCGTCGGCCGCGGCGGCGGCCCCTCCCACGACGCGATCCTCGCGCAGCCCTGGGGCACGCTCGAGGGCGAGATCAAGGTGACCGAGCAGGGCGAGGTCATCTCCGACAAGTATCTGATCCCGTCCCTGGCCAGGGAGAACCTCGAGCTGACGGTCGCCGCCACGCTCCAGGCCTCCGCCCTGCACACGGCGCCCCGCCAGTCCGACGAGGCGCTGTCGCGCTGGGACGCGGCCATGGACACCGTCTCCGACGCCGCGCACGCCGCCTACCGCAGGCTGGTCGAGGACCCGGACCTGCCGGCGTACTTCTTCGCCGCCACCCCCGTGGACCAGCTCGCCGAACTGCACCTCGGCTCGCGTCCCTCGCGCCGTCCCGACTCGGGCGCCGGCCTCGACGGACTGCGGGCCATCCCGTGGGTGTTCGGCTGGACGCAGTCGCGGCAGATCGTGCCGGGCTGGTTCGGTGTCGGCTCCGGCCTCAAGGCGCTGCGCGAGGCCGGTCTGGACACCGTGCTCGCGGAGATGCACGGCAACTGGCACTTCTTCCGCAACTTCATCGCCAACGTGGAGATGACGCTCGCCAAGACGGACCTGCGGATCGCCCGCCACTACGTCGACACGCTGGTGCCGGAGAACCTCAAGCACGTCTTCGAGGTCATCGAGGCCGAGCACGCGCTCACCGTCAGCGAGGTGCTGAAGGTGACGGGCAACGACGAACTGCTCGGCTCCAACCCGGTGCTCCAGCAGACGTTCGCCATCAGGGACGCCTACCTGGACCCGATCTCCTACCTCCAGGTGGCGCTGCTCAAGCGGCAGCGTGACGCGGCCGAGCGTGGCGAGGAGGCGGACCCGTTGCTGGCCCGCGCCCTGCTGCTGACGGTCAACGGCGTCGCGGCCGGCCTGCGCAACACCGGCTGACGCCGGGGCGGCATGAAGGTGCCCCCGCCGGCCGCTGACATGCAGCGGCCGGCGGGGGCACCGTCGTTCAGGCACCGTCGTTCAGGCACCGGCGTTCAGCGGGCCGTCCGTTCAGTGCTGACGGCCGGCGGTGCGGCGTCGTGCCAGCAGGTAGCCGCCGGTCGCGACAAGCGCCGCGGCGGCGGCAGCGAGCGCGCCGACGGGGGCGCCGTTGCCCGTCTCCGCCAGGTCGCCGCTCGCGCCGTCGGCGGACGGCGCGGGACCGTCGCCGCCACCGGGCGCGGAGGCGGCCGGGCTCGAGGCGTCGGGCGCGGTCGGAGTGCTGCTCGGCTCCTCGCCGGGCTTGCCGGACGGGGTGGTGGACGGCGTGGCTGACGGGGCGGGGCCCTCGCCCTCGCAGTCGGTCTTGAAGACCTTGTGCTTGGCGCTGCCGTGCTCGCCCTCGAAGTTCCAGAACAGCTTGTACTGGCCGTCGGGCAGGGTCAGGTCCTCGGTGCGCTCGTGTCCGTCGGCGTCGAGGGTGATCGAACCGGCCTTGACCGAGGTTCCCTTGTCGAGGTCGTTGGCCGCCCAGGCCTCGATGTGCCAGTCGACCTTCTGGCCGGCATCGAAACCGAAGGCGTCGAGGTAGAAGGTGCAGACCTTCGGCTCGTTCTTGCGGAGTTCCTCGCCGGTCGTCGCATCGTGGATCTTCACGGTGCCGTTGTCGCCGGGCGGTGTGGCGAGGGCGGCCGGGGCCGCCGTCAGGGAGAGCGCTGCGGCGGCCAGCAGGGCGCCGGTGGCAGTGAGCGTGCGCATGGGCAGTCCATCGGTGAGAGGGGGAGGCCGTGGGGGGCGGCTCAGCGTCCTCGTGAACCGGGGGACGGGTCAATACACCGCGCGCCGCATCCGCACCAAGAGTTCCCGCTCGTCCCGATAGTCCGGATAACGATCAGGTGAATGCGCGGTTCCGCTACGGCACTTGGGCCTGTCGGCCCGGGTCACAGCGCCAGGAACGACGCCAGCAGCAGCGCCCCGCCGACACCCGCCGCGCCCCACGCCAGCCGCGTGAGCCGCAGGCCGCCGCCGATCACCAGGGCCGCCAGCAGCAGCGCCCCGCCCAGGGGCACCCACGCGTACAGGCCGCCGGCGGGGCCCGTGCGTACCGCCTCGGCCGTGCCCGGCTTCAGTACGACGTCCAGCGTCCTGCCCTTCTTCACCGCGACGGACTTCTCGATCGTCACCTGCGCGCGGTCGGGCGCCGGCGCCTTCGGCGTGTACGCGCCGGTGCAGGTGTCGTCGTCGCAGCGCGTGACGGCGAGTGTGCCGTGCTCACGGCCCTTGGAGAGCATGATGTGCTGCGCGGTGCCCCACGACGACCAGAAGCCGGCGACCAGCAACAGGAGGGCGACGAGCGCCATTGCCGCGCCCCGCGCGAGGACCAGTATCCGGCCGGAGGAGTTCCGCTTCATGGCCCGTGATCCTTGGCCATAGGGCTACGCCGGGTCAACCTCGACCGGTCGGCGCCGGGGGTCGTACGCCTCGGTGGCGCGTCCGGGGCCGCCTGCGTCGCGCACGCGGGCAGCGGCCTACGGGACCCGTTCGTGGCACCCGGTACGAGCGCCTGGAGGGCGCTCGCGGAGGTCCGCCGCTACTTCTTGGCGCCCCAACCGCCTTACGGGGCGCGGGCTCCGGCGGCTGCCCAGCAGGCGGGCCCGGCCTTTCGCTCCGCAGCACGGCCCCCGCGCCGATCGGTACAGGCGACGCGCGGCTCACGCGGTCCGCGTGGCGGCGCCTGTGGGGGCCGGTGCGTGGCGCGTCCGCGCCGCCCAGCGCGTCGCCGGGCCCAGGGCGCAGGACGTCACCAGGAACAGGCCGCCGAGCAGCAGCCATCCCGCCGCGCCCGAGCCCATCAGCAGCGCGGTGAGCAGCAGTGGTCCCGCCGAGCGGGCGATGGTGACGCCTGCGCCGAAGAAGCCCTGGTACTCGCCGATGCGGCCGGCCGGCGCCAGGTCGAAGCCGAGCTGCCAGGCCCCGGCCGACTGGAGCATCTCGGCGGCGACCAGCAGGACCGAGCCGCCGACCAGGGCGGTGATCGCGACCCAGGGCGGAGTCCCCGCGGAGACGGCGAAGGTCGCGCAGGTGAGGAGCATCAGGACGCCGGACCGGCGGACGGCACGGGCGGCCGTGCCGAGTCCGGTGACCGAGCGGGCAGTGCGGACCTGGAAGAGCACCACGGCACCGGTGTTGAGGATGAAGAGCGCCGAGACGAGCCACTCGGGGGCGTCCGTGCGCTCGGTGATCCACAGGGGGAGACCGAGGCTGAGCAGCGGCATGCGCAGCAGCAGCACGGTGTTGAGGAGCGTCACGACGGCGTACGGCCGGTCCCGCAGCACTTCCAGCTTCGCGCCCCGGGCGACGTGCACCGGCGCTACGGCCGGCAGTCGCAGCAGGACGAGCGCGCACAGCAGAAAGCTCAAGGCGTCGATCGCGAAGACCGCGAGATACGCGGACCTGGTTCCGACGGACAGCGCGACCCCGCCGAGCCCGGCGCCCACGGCGAGGCCCGCGTTCAGCGTCGACTGCAGGTGGGCCAGGGCGCCCGTGCGCTCCTCCTTGGCCACCAGACCGGCGAGCAGCGCCTGCCGGGCGGCGGCGAGGCCCGACTGGGCGGTGGCGTAGAGGCAGGCGGCGGCGAGGAACGGCAGGAAGTCCCGTACGGCCAGGAACGACGCGACCGCCGCGCCGGTCGCCAGGGCGAGCAGCACCGCCGTGCCGCGTGGGCCCCGGCGGTCCGCGACCCGGCCGAGCGGCACGCCGACGACCGAGCCGACGGCCCAGGCCACGGTCAGGCCGAGGCCGATCCTGGTGGGCGGGAGTCCGACCACGTGCGTGAAGTACAGGGCCGAGGTGACGTAATACGCGCCGTCGCCCACGGAGTTGCTCAACTGGGCGAGGGCCAGCGTCCGTTGCGGTCCCGCGGGCGGAAGGAGATTCGGCATGGCTGCGACGGTACGCAGCCGTCGGCCCCTGTGGGCAGGACAATCGGGCGCCCCGCGGGTGGGCCACTTGGCACCGCGGCGCCGAACAGTCGTGACTGCGTACGGGCCGTGGCCGTGGCCGCGGTGGGGCGGGGACCGGCCGCTCAGGAGTTGTACGTGCCCTGCGCCCGCTCGAGGCCGTCGATCACCAGGCACTCCACCGCGTCGGCCGCGCGGTCCACGAAGTAGTCCAGTTCCTTGCGTTCGGCCGAGGAGAAGTCCTTCAGCACGAAGTCCGCGACCTGCATCCGTCCCGGCGGCCGGCCGATGCCGAAGCGCACCCGGTGGTAGTCCGGACCCATCGCCTTGGTCATGGACTTCAGGCCGTTGTGCCCGTTGTCCCCGCCGCCCAGCTTCAGCCGCAGGGTGCCGTAGTCGATGTCCAGTTCGTCGTGGACGGCGACGATGTTCGACGTCGGCACCTTGTAGAAGTCGCGCAGCGCCGTCACCGGGCCGCCGGACAGATTCATGTACGACATCGGCTTGGCCAGGATCACCCGCCGGTTCGACGGTCCCGGAGCCCCGATCCGGCCCTCCAGTGCCTGAGCCTGCGCCTTGCCCGCCCGCTTGAAGGAGCCGCCGATGCGCTCGGCCAGCAGGTCGGCCACCATGAAGCCGACGTTGTGGCGGTTCGCCGCGTAGCCGGGACCGGGATTGCCGAGGCCCACGATCAGCCAGGGGGCGTTCGTGTCGGACATCTGCGCTGCGTCTCCTCGTAAGGACGGCCGTGGACAGGGGAACGGGGTGGCGGGCCGCAGCCCGCCACCCCGTCGGTCGTCAAGCTCGGGAAGAGCTTACGGCTCAGGCCTCGGCGGCCTCTTCGCCCTCGCCCTCGGCGCCCTCGGCGGCCGGCTCCTCGGCCTGCGCGGCCAGGACCTGCAGGACGACGGTGTCGTCCTCGACCGTCAGCGTGGTGCCCTTGGGCAGGGTGATGTCCTTGGCCAGGACGGAGTCACCGGCGGACAGGCCCTCGATGGAGACCGTGACGGACTCGGGGATGTGGGTGGCCTCGGCCTCGACCGGCAGGGCGTTCAGCACGTGCTCGACCAGGAAGGCGCCCGGCGCCAGGTCGCCCTCGGTGTGGACCGGGATGTCGACGCTGACCTTCTCGCCGCGCTTCACGAGAAGCAGGTCGACGTGCTCCAGGAAGCCCTTCAGCGGGTCGCGCTGCACGGCCTTCGGGATGGCCAGCTCGCTCGTGCCACCGAGGTCCAGGGAGATCAGGACGTTCGGGGTGCGCAGGGCGAGCAGCAGCTCGTGGCCCGGCAGCGTGACGTGGACCGGGTCGGTGCCGTGACCGTAGAGGACGCCGGGGACCTTGTTGTCACGGCGGATACGGCGGGCAGCGCCCTTGCCGAACTCGGAACGGCGCTCGGCGGTGAGCTTCACCTCGGACATGTGCACTCCTCGTATTGAGCAGAAATCTGGTGGCGGTCACCCGGCCACGACAGGCCTGCTACGAAGAGCGCGTCGATAACGGACCGCCGCACGAAAAAGTGCGGCCTCCCTCGCCGAGCAACTTCGACAGTCTACCCAGCACGATCCCTCAAGCCCAAAGTGGATCACTCCGGCGTGCGCGGGGCGGATCCCCGCGGCATGCGCAAGGGCCGCCCCGCGCGATGCGGGGCGGCCCTTGAGGAACGTTACGCCTGGCCGTTGTGCCGGGCCGTCGCGTCCGTCGCGCCGGTCCGTCAGGCCTGCTCCTCGAAGAGGCTCGTCACGGAGCCGTCCTCGAAGACCTCACGCACGGCACGGGCGATCGTCGGCGCGATCGACAGCACCTTGATCTTGTCGAGCTCCAGCTCGCCGGGGGTCGGCAGCGTGTTCGTCAGGACGAACTCGCTCACCTTCGAGTTCTTCAGGCGGTCGGCCGCCGGCCCGGACAGGATGCCGTGCGTCGCCGTCACGATCACGTCCTCCGCGCCGTGCGCGAAGAGCGCGTCCGCCGCGGCGCAGATGGTGCCGCCCGTGTCGATCATGTCGTCGACCAGGACGCAGACGCGGCCCTTGACCTCACCGACGACCTCGTGGACGGTCACCTGGTTGGCGACGTCCTTGTCGCGGCGCTTGTGGACGATCGCCAGCGGCGCGTCCAGCCGGTCGCACCAGCGGTCCGCCACGCGCACACGGCCGGCGTCCGGGGAGACGATCGTCAGCTTGTCGCGGTCGACCTTGGCGCCCACGTAGTCGGCGAGCACCGGCAGCGCCGACAGGTGGTCCACGGGGCCGTCGAAGAAGCCCTGGATCTGGTCCGTGTGGAGGTCCACCGTGAGGATGCGGTGGGCACCCGCGCACTTCAGCATGTCGGCGATCAGACGGGCCGAGATGGGCTCACGGCCGCGGTGCTTCTTGTCCTGGCGGGCGTAGCCGTAGGACGGGATGATCACGGTGATGCTCCGCGCGGAGGCCCGCTTCAGAGCGTCGATCATGATCAACTGCTCCATGATCCACTTGTTGATGGGCGCCGTGTGGCTCTGGATCAGGAAGCAGTCCGCACCGCGGGCGGACTCCTGGAAGCGGACGTAGATCTCGCCGTTGGCGAAGTCGAAAGCCTTCGTCGGGACGAGGCCGACACCCAACTGGTGTGCAACCTCCTCGGCCAGCTCGGGGTGGGCGCGGCCGGAGAAGAGCATCAGCTTCTTCTCGCCGGTCGTCTTGATCCCGGTCACAGCACTGTCTCCTCAGACGTGTTCTCTGGTCGCGGAAGTCAGGGCACCAGGGTCCTGGACGCGAGCCAGCCGAATTTTGTGTGCACGTATCACGGTACGCCGAGTTCGACGCAGCCGTTTTCGGTCAGTTCTCCTCGGCGACCTGTTCCGTTGCCACCGCAGCAGCCTGGGCGGCCGCGCTTCCGGGGCGCTTGCGAGCCACCCAACCCTCGATATTCCGCTGCTGGCCGCGGGCGACGGCCAGCGAACCCGCCGGCACATCCTTCGTGATCACGGAGCCCGCGGCGGTGTAGGCGCCGTCCCCGACCGTGACAGGAGCCACAAACATGTTGTCCGAACCGGTCCGGCAGTGGGAGCCGATCGTCGTGTGGTGCTTCGACTCCCCGTCGTAGTTCACGAAGACGCTCGCGGCGCCGATGTTCGTGTAGTCGCCGATCGTCGCGTCGCCCACGTACGACAGGTGCGGCACCTTCGTGCCCTCGCCGAGCGAGGAGTTCTTGACCTCGACGAACGTGCCCGCCTTGGCCTTCACGCCGAGGCGCGTGCCCGGCCGCAGGTAGGCGAACGGGCCCACCGTGGCGCCCTCGCCCACGGTGGCGGAATCCGCCACCGTGTTGTCCACCCGGGCGCCGGCGCGCACGGTCGTGTTCGTCAGGCGCGAGTTCGGACCGACCTCCGCGCCCTCCCCGATGTGCGTGGCGCCCAGCAGCTGCGTACCGGGGTGCACCACCGCGTCAGGCTCGAACGTCACGGTCACGTCGACGATCACCGAGGCCGGGTCCACGACCGTGACGCCGGCCATCATGGCCTGCTCCAGCAGCCGCTCGTTCATCAGCCTGCGGGCCTCCGCCAGCTGTACGCGGTTGTTGATGCCGAGGATCTCGCGGTGGTCGCCGGCCACGGACGCGCCGACCCGGTGACCCGCCTCGCGCAGGATGCCGAGCACGTCGGTGAGGTACTCCTCGCCCTGGCTGTTGTCCGTCCGCACCTTGGTCAGGGCGTCGGCGAGGAGCTGCCCGTCGAAGGCGAACACACCGGAGTTGATCTCGCGGATCGCGCGCTGCTCGTCGGTGGCGTCCTTGTGCTCGACGATCGCGGTCACGGCGCCGGTGGCGGCGTCCCGCACGATGCGCCCGTAGCCGGTGGAGTCCGGCACCTCGGCGGTCAGTACGGTCACGGCGTTGCCGTCGGCGGTGTGCGTCGCGGTCAGCGCGGAGAGGGTGGCGCCGGAGAGCAGCGGGGTGTCGCCGCACACGACGACGACGGTCCCTCCCCCAGAGCCTTCGGCCTGGGGGGACCCCCAGGCGTCGCCGAGCTCCTCGAGCCCCATGCGCACGGCGTGCCCGGTGCCGTTCTGCTCGGCCTGGAAGGCGGTGCGGGTGCCCGCGTAGTGCTCGCCGAGGTGCGCCTCGACCTGCTCCCGTGCGTGTCCGACGACCACAACGAGCTGCTCGGGACCGAGCTCGCGCGCCGCGGACACGACGTGTCCGACGAGCGAACGTCCGGCGATTTCGTGCAGGACCTTGGGAGTCTTCGACTTCATGCGGGTGCCCTCACCCGCTGCGAGGACGACGACGGCTGCCGGGCGATTGGCGCTCACGGGTATGCCCTTCGGCTTCGGGTGGTGGGACAACCGAAGGATACCGGGGGGTTTCGGGCCGGAAACGAGTGCGGGTCCCGACCGCGCAGGCCAGGACCCGAAGGTGGACAGCTCCCCCGCCAGGACTCGAACCCGGACATAAGGCACCAAAAGCCTCAGTGCTGCCAATTACACCACAGGGGACCGTAAAGACGACCAAACCGGACAAGCGGCCCGGTGTCTGTTGGGCACACAACACTATGCCGTACCGACCGCCCTCCGTGCGACGGTAAAGGCCGGCGCTGCCGGTGATATGGGCGACCCGGCAACGGGGGTGCGCCTCCCCGGTGTTCCCGCGGACGAAACGTCGGGCCGTGGTGCTCGCGGGCGGGCCGCCCGGACGGCTGCCTGTCGGCGCCGGCCGGCTCGGCCCGGCCGGAAGCGGTTGATCGTCGTCCGGTACGCGACCGTCCGGGTCGAAACTCTGGTCGATTCACCAGTTCGAGCGGATCTGGCGTATTCGTCCTCGGAAACGAGCTCGCCGGATGCTGTCGTGCTCCCGTGAAAATGACTGGCACCCGCCCGTAGGCTGGAACGCATGACCACAACGGGGGCACAGCAGGAGGCCTCGGGTTCGACCGCCCGGGGCCCGCTGTGGTGGAGACGGCGGCGCAGTGCCGTGCTGGACGTGGGACTTGCCGTCGCCTCCGCCGTCGAGTGCGCGCTACAAGGTGTCGGGTTCGCGGATCAGGCCGCGCTGCCCGTGCCGTTGGGCGTGCTGTTCGGGCTGGTCGTCGGATCCGTGCTGGTACTGAGACGCCGGTGGCCCATCGCCGTCGTCCTGGTGTCCATCGCGACCACGCCGGCCGAGATGGGTTTTCTGATGGGGCTCGTCGGGCTGTACACGCTCGCCGCCTCCGACGTGCCGAGGCGGATCACGGCGACGCTGGCGGGGATGGCCCTGTCCGCGACGTTCATCGTGACGTTCGTGCGTGTGCGGCAGGACGTGGAGGCGGGTGACTACAGCGCACCGTACGTGCCGTTGATGGCCGTCTTCATGTCGCTGGGGCTGACGGCCCCGCCGGTGCTGCTGGGCCTCTACATAGGGGCCCGCCGGCGTCTCATGGAGAGCCTGCGGGAACGGGCGGACAGCCTGGAGCAGGAGCTGTCGCTGCTGGCCGACCGGGCGGAGCAGCGGGCGCAGTGGGCGCGCCAGGAGGAGCGGACCCGTATCGCGCGGGAGATGCACGACGTGGTCGCCCATCGCGTGAGTCTGATGGTGGTGCACGCGGCGGCGTTGCAGGCGGTGGCGTTGAAGGACCCGCAGAAGGCCGTGAAGAACGCGGCGCTGGTGGGGGACATGGGCCGCCAGGCGCTGACGGAGCTGCGGGAGATGCTCGGGGTGCTGCGTTCCGGCGAGAGCGGGGTGAGGGCGCGGTCCGACGTGCCGCCGCTCGCCGCCGTGGGCGCGGCCGCGGCCGCGGCCGCGGCGGCCGCCGCGGAGGACGGGCCCTGCATCGCGGACATCGACGTCCTTGTGGGGCAGTCGCGGCAGGCGGGCATGGTGGTGGAGCTCGCCGTCCAGGGGGACGTACGGGCGTATCCGCCCGAGGTGGAGCAGACGGCGTACCGGGTGATCCAGGAGGCGCTGACCAACGTCCACAAGCACGCGGCCGGCGCCAAGGTGATGGTGCGCCTCGCGCATCGTGACGAAGAGGTCGCGATGCAGGTGGAGAACGGCGCCCCGGACGCGGCGGGCGGCGCGGCGGACGCCGGGCTGCCCAGCGGCGGCAACGGCCTGGTGGGCATGCGTGAGCGGGTGACCGCGCTGGGCGGGGTCTTCGTGTCGGGGCCGACGGACGCGGGGGGCTTCCGGGTGTCCGCGGTGCTGCCCGACCGCGCGGAGGTCAGCCTGAGGTGATCGGGGCCGGGCCGCGGGTCCGGGTGCCGGCCGCGTGCCGCGAATCCGGGCGGGCGCCGCGAACGCGGGCTGCCTGCCCGGCGCTGCATTGCCACGAATCCGGGCGGGCGCCGCGAACCCGGGCTGCCTGCCCCGCGCTGCATTCCGCGAAGCCACGCCGTCCGGCGCGGCGCCGTGGGCCGGGCGGTCGGGCCCGGGGCCGGTTCGGCGGCTCGGCCGCCGGGCGTGAAGCAGGGGCGCCGACCGTGCCTCGCACGCCACGTACACGGGCGGCGTGCGAAGCGGGGTGATGCGCCGCGACCCAGGGCTGCCAGCCAGCCAGCCGGCCCGGTCGGGGCGGGGCGCTCAGCACGGGGTGGGCCGGGTCAGGCGCGGGCGCTCAGCCTGGGGTGAGGCGGGTCGGCTGGACGCCGGTGACGAGGGTCGACAGGGCCTGGTCGATGTCGGCGCCGAGGTACCAGTCGCCGGTGTGGTCGATGCTGTAGACCCGGCCTTCCACGTCCATGGCCAGCACCGCCTGCTGGTCGCCCTCCATGCCGAGCGGCGAGATCTCCGTGTCGAGGGCCCGGCCGAGGTCGGCCAGGGTGCGGGCCAGATGGAGGCCTTCGAGGGGGTCGAAACGCAGCGGCGCGGGCGCGTGCTGCCGTCCCGGCCCGGGCGCGACGACGGTCAGCCCGCCGAACTCGGCCCACGCCTCGACGACCGCCGGGAAGACCGTGTGCTGATGGCCGGCCGGCGAGACGTGCGCGCGCAGGGTGTCCGCCCAGTGCTCGGCCTGCTTGATGTCCCAGCGGCCTGGCTGCCAGCCCGCATCGCGCAGCGCGGCGTCGACGGCGACGGGGAAGCGGGTGGTGCTGAGGTGGTCGGGCATCGGTCGCGGGTCAGCCGTTCTCGGGTGCGGTCGGGGCGACGGGGCGTACGCCGAAGTGGTCGAGCATCGCGGTGCACGACCGGCAGGGCGGGGCGTAGCTCCCGTGCAGGGGGTCGCCGTCCTCGCGGATGCGGCGTGCGGTGAGCTTCGCATGCTTGAGGGCGCGTCTCGCCTCGCCATGGGTGAGGGGCTTGCGCTGCGCGCGCTTGGAGCGCTGGGTCTCCGCCGCGGTCAGATGACGGGAGAGGAGGATCGCCTCCGGGCAGCGCCCTGTGAAACGTTCGCGCTGACCACTCGTGAGGGTGTCGAGGAAATCCTGTACGAGTGGATGGAGGACCGGCGGCTGGTCGCCCTTCCCGGCCGTGCAGGTGAGGGTCTCGCCGCGCACGGAGAGTGCGGCCGCCACGGCGGGCAGGATTCCGTCACGGCGGTGCCGCAGGCCGGGCGCCCGCCCGGACCCGTCGGCGCTCCAGCTGAGGCGTGGATCACCCGATGTGCTTGGTTGCGCTGTGTGCATGGTGTTGCCGTCCCTCCCGTGCACTCCCCCGTGGTGCGGTAGACAGCCTGCCAAATGGGGTGCCTGGTAAGGAAGCTGGGTAGCTGAAACGTGTCGCCGGGGTGTCACCTCATGGGCTTTCGGTCACTCGAAAGTGACTCTTCGTTACGGAACCGGAGGCCAGGCAGTCACTATTGCCGCACCGCTTAGGCTGTGCTGAACCAGCCAGAAGCCAGCAGGGGGCAGAACGCCATGACGACAGGTCGGCAAGGCCTGGGGGCAGCTACGGGCCCCGGGGCCGGTGCGGGTACCGCGCCACCGAATGCGGCCTACGCCGGGCAGGTCGTGCACTTCCCGGACCCGGTCCGTGCCTCCCGTCACCCCAGAGGGGTGCGGGTCGACGACGGGGGATACCCGGACTTCTCGCCGTACGCCCGCGCGGCCGCGGAGATCGCGGAGCCTCCCGAGGGCTTCGGCGTGGACGAGTTGCGCCTCACGGACTTCGTCTCCGCGAACGCCGCCCTGGCCGCGGACGGGCACCCCCTGTGGGACACCGTCCCGGCGGTCGCGACGCCCCACGGCTGGACGTGGCACCACGTCCCGAACTCGCGGCGGCTGGAGCTCGTGCCCGTCGAGGTGAAGGCGCTGCTGCGGCACCACGGCGGTCTGACGACGGCGGCCGTCGACCACTCCAAGCGGGGCACGCGCCCGCTCCAGGAGACGCGGCCCGCCCACTTCGGTCTGCCGAAGGGCGCCGTGTCGGTGACCGAGCAGCAGCTGCGGCACGTCGAGGAGGACCTCGGATACCGCCTGCCCGGCGCGTACCGCTCCTTCCTCAAGGCCGCGGGCGGCTCCGCCCCGGTCGGCGCGGCGCTCGACGCGGAGCTGGGTCTGCTGGTGGACCAGCCGTTCTTCACGGTCCGCGAAGAGGCCGCGGTCAACGACCTGGTGTACGTCAACAAGTGTCTGCGTGACCATCTCACCAAGGACTATCTGGGCGTCGCGTTCGTCCAGGGCGGGATCCTCGCGCTGAAGGTGCGGGGCACGGACATCGGTTCGGTGTGGTTCTGCGCGTACGACGACGCCCGCGACCAGGACGGGTGGCACGTGCAGGAGCGCGTGGAGAGGCTGCTGCTGCCCTGCGGCGAGGACTTCGACGCGTTCCTGCAGCGGCTCGCGGGCAATCCGCCGGAGCTGGAGACCGTGGCGAATCTGATGGTGGACGGCGGCTTCGCGCGCGCCGTTCCCGTTTCGGGCGAGGGGTGATCGACCGGTGGTGACTTTCGCGCAGGCGCAGGAGCGCGCCGAGGAGTGGGTCAACGGTGACGTGCCCGCGTACCAGCACCGTGAGGTGCGGGTCCGCGAGTTCGACCTCGGTTTCGTCGTGTGGGCGGAGGACCGCGAGCAGGGTGCCCGTTCGGACGGCGGCCGCCAGCGGCTGGTGATCGCCAGGGACAGCGGTGAGGCGACGCTGTGGCCGGGGCTGCCGGTCGGTGAGGTGATCCGGCGGTACGAGGAGGAGTACGGGGCCACCCAGGACGCCTCGCAGGCTCCGGCGCCGGAAGCGCCGCAGCGCATAGACCTGAACCAGACGTCGTTCCTGTTGAGCCCGCCCGAGTGGCTCCAGGACGCGGCGGACCGGATGGGCATCCCCGACCGGCGCTCGTCGCCGGACTCCCCGGCTCCGGCGGGGCCTTCGACGCCCGCCGAACCCGCGGTTCCCGCCGCGGCCGCGGACGAGTCGCCGGCCCCCGCTGCCGGGGCGTTTGACGACCAGGGTGCCGTCGGAAGCAACGCCTCGCAGTCGACGGGCAGTTCGGCTGCCTCATCGCTGTCCTCCTCGCCCTCGTCCGCTCCCTCGTCCTCTTCTTCTTCCGCTGCCTCCGCGTCGTCCTCGGCCGGCTCCGGGTGGCCGGAGGCCGGTTCCTCGCAGGGCGCGGACGCGTCACGGGGCGGATCCGCGTGGCCGAGTGCCGGGGCGGTGGACTACGAGCCGACCGCTTCCGACGGGGTGCCCGCCACGCCGTCCGGGGGCACCGGATGGACGGACACCAGTTCAGCGGGTCCCGACGACGCGTCCGTGCCGCTGCCGGCCACCGTGTTCGCGCCGCCGGTCTCGCTGGACGACAGCAGCACACCGCCGCCCGTCGGGGCCGACGCGCCCACGGCGCTGATGTCCGGCGGCAGCCAGCTGCCGAGGACCGCGATCGTGCCGGGTCTGGGCGCGCAGCCGCAGCCGGAGCCGTCGCGGCAGCAGCAGACGCCGCCGCCCGCCCCGGGCGCCGGAGCGGCCGACATCGCCGACGCGGCGACGAGCAAGGCCGTCCTGCCGCCGCGCGGTGCGCGCGGCGGCACCGGCTCCACGACCCCGCCGCCGCCCGGTGCTCCCGGCACCCCCGGCGCACGGCCGGGCCCCGGCGCGACTCCGCCGCCCTCGGGCCCGGGCGCGCCCGGCGCTCCGGCGGGCGGTTACCTGCCCACCCAGCTCGTCTCCCAGCTCGGCCCCGAGGGTCCGCAGCCGCCCGGCCCGCCCGGTCCGCCGAGGCCGCCCGGTTCCACGCCGCCGCCCGGTCCGCCGGCGCCTCCTGGTTCCACGCCGCCGCCCGCCGGCGGGGTGCACCAGGCCGCGACCATGCTCGCCGGCCCCGCGCAGATGGGTCCTGGGGCTCCGCAGCCTCCCGGTCCGCCCGGTCCGCCGAGGCCGCCCGGTTCCACGCCGCCGCCCGGTCCGCCGGCGGCTCCGGGCTCGACGCCGCCTCCTGGTTCCACCCCGCCGCCCGCCGGCGGTGTGCATCATGCGGCGACCATGCTGGCCGATCCGAGCCAGATGGGTCCGGGGGCTCCGCAGCCTCCCGGCCCGCCCGGCTCGCCGGCGCCTCCCGGTTCCACGCCGCCGCCCGCCGGCGGGGTGCACCAGGCCGCGACCATGCTCGCCGGACCGGCCCAGATGGGTCCCGGGGCTCCGCAGCCGCCCGGCCCGCCCGGTCCTCCCGGCGCCCCCGGTCCGGTACCGAACGCGCCGCAGCCTCCGATGGGCGGCGGCCGTCCGCCGTACGGCTACCCGCAGCAGCCCACCGGCGTGCCGACGGTCGGCCCCGGCTACCAGGCCGTGCTCCGTTACCGCGCGCCCGACGGGTCGGAGGCCCAGCTCATCCGGCGTTCCGCGCCGGGCACGCCGCACCCCGAGTGGCAGATCCTGCACGAGCTGCGCGCGATGAACGTGCCGCCGCAGCAGGTGCTGGAACTGCACACGGAGCTGGAGTCGTGCGAGCTGCCGGGTGCGTACTGTGCCCGGATGATCCGCGAGACATGGCCGCAGGCGCGGATCACGTCGATCGCCTCGTACGGCAGGGACCACGCCTCGCGTCAGCAGGGCATGCAGCAACTGCTCTCGCACCAAGGCGAGTTGCACCAGGTCGCGGACGGGCCCGCCCGCCCTGCGCCGGTGCGCTCCCCGCTGCCGCAGGTGCCGCCGGCGCCGCCGATCCCGCCGGAGGGCGTGGCGCAGGAGCTGGTCGGCGCGTTCGGACCGCAGGGTCTGTGCCGGTTCGACCAGCGGGCCGTGTCGCGTCAGGGTGTGCCGGAGATCGTGGCGGCGACCCTGGTGTGGGCGGGGCTGCCGGGCGACTTCAACCCCTTCTTCTGGGCGCAGCCGGCCCAGCCGGTGGTGCCGACGCTGGCGGAGCTCGCCGCCCAGCGGCAGGTGCAGCCGGCGTCCGACGCCGGTTCGTACCTGGTGATCGGCAGCGACTTCGGCCGGGCGATCTGCGTCCAGTACGGCACGGCGCACATCGTGGCGGTGCCGGTGGAGTCCGGTCCGGGCGGTCAGCCCGTGGCCCCGCAGTTCGTGAACACGGGCCTGCCCGAGTTCACGCGCTCTCTCGCCCTGCTCGGCCGTATGTGGCGGCTGCGCTTCGGCCTCACACCGGAGCAGGCGGGCCGCTGGACGGTCGACTTCCAGGCCCAACTGGCCGCCCTGGACCCGGCGGCGCTGGCGTCGCCGGAGAGCTGGTGGTCGGTGCTCCTCGAGCAGATGTGGGACGGCCTGCTCTAGGTCCTGGCGGTGTGCCCCCGGCTCGTACGGCCGGGGGCACACCGCTCGTTCGCACCTCGGTGCCGGAGACCGTTGGTATGCCAGGCGTGAGCCCGTACACCGGAGCGGTGTTCGACGAGGGGGTGCGAGCCGGAGTCGCCGGCGAACGTCCTGCCGCCTGTGGTCCCCGACGGCTTGGCCGAGACGGTCCCCTGGGCCTCGCCACCGGTTCTGCGGGCGATTCTCCGGGCCGTCCACGCCCACTTCGACGAGGAGCACCGAGGTCGGCCACGTGCCGAGCACGAAGGGCCACTCCACACGTCCCGATCCACGCCGCGGTCCGGCCCGGCACGGAGGTCGACCGGCCCGCGCCGTACCCCCCGGGCGGTCCCGGCTACCGGCTCCGGCCGGGCAACTCCGCAGGCACTGACGTCATGACGCACGAGGGCGCCCCGTCCGTGGCCCACGGACCGGGCGCCCCCGTTCGGCGTGCGGTCAGGAGTTCGTCGGCGCCCCCGCGAGAATCGTCGGTTCCAGGTCCTCGTAGCGGGCGCGCTGGGCCGCCGCGTCGTTGTCGTAGAGGACCGTCGCGAGCCAGCCGGCGAGGAAGCCCAGGGGGATGGAGACCAGGCCGGCCGTGGTGTAGGGGAACCAGTTGAAGTCCTGGTCCGGGAAGACCGACTGCGGTGATCCCGACACCAGGTTGCTCCCGGCCGTCAGGACGAGCGCGGAGACGGTGCCCACGATGAGCGTGGCGAGCAGTCCCGTACGGGTGTAGCGGCGCCAGAAGAGGGTGTAGACGAGGGCGGGGGCGACCGCGGACGCGCCGATGCAGAAGGACAGGGTCAGCAGCGCCTGGAGGTTCAGGTGCCTGGCGCCCGCGGCGATCGCGATGGCGACGAGGCCGACGCCCGCGGCGGCGGCCCGGGCGATGACCATCTCGGCGCGGTCCGTGAGCCTCGCGTCGCGCAGCCCGTGCGCGATCAGGTCGTGGGCCAGGGTGTTGGCGCACGCCAGGGTGATCCCCGCGACGGAGGCGAGCAGCGTGAGGAAGATCGCGGTGGCCACGGCGGTGAACACCAGCGTCTCGACGGTGTTCGGGTCGGGGCCCATGACCGCCTGGCTCACCATCAGGAACGCGGTCTTGCCCTGCGGGTCCCCGGCGGCGAGTTCCTTGTGCCCGACGAGCGCGGCGGCGCCGAAGCCGATCACCGCGATCAGCAGGCAGGTGACGACGACGATCGACACGGCCCAGGACATGGAGCGCCGCACGGCCCTCGCGTTGCGGGCGGTGAACATGCGCATCGTGATGTGGGGCAGCACCGCCGCGCCGAGCACGACGGTCAACTGGGTGCTGACCATGTCGAGTCCGTCGCCGCCGAACTGCAGCCCGGGCGTGAGGTACGCGTCCCTCAGCCCGCTGCCTTCCTTGGCGGCGTCGAGCAGCGCGGGCGGGCTGAAGTCGAAGCGTTCGAGGATCAGTACGGCGATGACGGTGGCCGCGCCGAGCAGGACGACGGTCTTGACGATCTGGATGAAGGCCGTGCCCTTCATGCCGCCGATCGCCGCGTACGTGATCATCAGCAGTCCGAGGAACACGATCGACCCGGTCTTGAACCCGTCGGCGTGGAAGCCGAGGACGACGGCGAGCAGGTCGCCCGCGCCGGCCAGCTGGAAGATGACCAGCGGCAGCAGCGCGGTGAGGGTGACGGCCGCGGCGGTGATCCGTACGACGGGGCCCGGGGCGCGGCGGCCGAAGACGTCGCCCATGGTGAACCGTCCCGCGTTCCGCAGGGGTTCGGCCAGCAGGAACATCATCAGGACCAGCGACAGCACCGTGCTCAGGGTGAGGGTCAGGCCGTCGTACCCGAGGAGCGCGATGATGCCGATGGTGCCGAGCACGGTTCCGGCGGAGATGTAGTCGCCCGCGATGGCGAGCCCGCTCTGCATGGGGGTCAGGGAGCGGTAGCCGGTGTAGAACTCGCCGAGGTCGTCCCGGTCGGGCCCGGTCATCACGCACAGCAGCAGCGTCACGGTGATGACGGCGATGAACGCCATGAGGGACATGGTCTGGGCCTCGGAGCTGAATCCGTTCACGCGCGCGCCCCTCCCATCGGCTGCCGTCCGCCGTGCTGGGCGGACCGCTCGGCGCGTTGCCTGACGGAGGCGACGAGCGGGTCCACGCGCCTGCGGGCGATCCGCTCGTAGACGGCGATGGCCGCCAGCGCCACGGGCAGTTGGACGAGCCCCAGCACCAGTCCGCCGGTGAGGCCGCCGCTGACCTCGCCGGTCATCGACGAGGGGGCGTAGGCGGACAGGAGCAGGAAGAGGACGAAGTAGCCGAGGGCGGTGAGCGTCGAGACGCGCCGCAGCCTGCGATAGGCCGAGCCGAGGCTTTGCAGTTCGCGGACGTGCCCGTCGTCGGCCTGGTGGTGCTGCGGGCCGTGCGGCCGGTCCCAGGGCTGCGGTTCGAAGCCCCATGCCGGGTCCGCCGCCTCCTGGCGGTGCCTGCCGGGGGCCCGTGGCTGCGGCGGCGGATCAGGGAAGAGCTGGTGGTGGTACGACATCGACTTGCTCCTTGCCGCCCCGAGGGTGGGCGGGTGGCGCTGGTGGTCCGCGTACGTTACTCACGGGTAGAGCGAAGAAGTAAGGCCTTGCCGACCCGCTGGTATGTCAGTTCGGTGACGATCCTGTGCAGGAGCGAACGGACCGGCGGTAACAGGGGTCAAATGCCGTGCTTGCCGGGAATTCCCGGAAGGTCTCCGGCTTCTTCCGTGCCGGTCGCGGACTCACCGGCCGGTTTCGGCAGATCCGTGCGACGCGGGAGCAACAGCGGAGTGGCCAGGAGCAGCACACCGGCCGCCCCGATCGCGGCTCGCGCGCCGATGGCGGCGGCCAGGACACCCCACAGCGCGGTCAGGACGGCGATCGCCCAGGCGTTGGTCGCGCGCCACGCCACCAGGACGCGGGTGACCTGCTCGGCAGGCACCCTCTCGAGGCGCTCTGTCGCGAAGAGCGGGTTGAACACGCCCATGCAGGTGATCAGAACCAGTTCGACGGCGAGGACGACGAACATGCCCGCGGTGCCCGGGGTCACGAGGACGAGGCCGATCGGCCACATCGCGCGCAGCACGCCCGACACCAGCAGCACGCGGCGGTGCCCGTGGCGGGCCGCCAGGCGGGGAGCGAGCCGGGCGCCGAGGAACCCGCCGAGACAGGGCAGGCCGAACGCGAGCCCGTACTGCCATGCCGACCAGTCCAGGTCGCCGAGCAGCAGAACGGCCAGCAGTGGTTCGGTCGCCATGATCAGTGCGTTGACGGTCACGGTGTTCCAGAACAGCGGACGCAGGTCGCGGTCGGCGAGGATGAACCGCCACCCGTCCAGCACGGCGGTGGACCGGGGCCTCGTCGTGGCCCGGGGCGCTGTCCCCGTGCCGTGGTCCCGGATCGCGCCGATCGCCAGGGCGGACAGCAGGAACCCGGCCGCGTTGGCGATCACGGTGGCCACCGGCCCCAGCAGGGTCACTGCCGCGCCGCCGAGGGTGGGGCCCACGGCGGTGGCGGTCCAGGTGGTCGACTCGAAGCGGGCGCCTGCGACAAGGAGCTGACCGGGGGTCACCAGCGACCTCAGATACGCGCCGCTCGCGGCGGTGCCGGCGATGTTCGCCGCAGCCCCGACCACGGAGACGGCGAGCAGTTGGGGGTACGTCAGCAGCCCTGCGGCGTAGGCGACCGGGATGCTCAGGAGGGCGGCGAACCGGACGGCGTACGTGGCGATCAGGACCGGTTTCCTGCGCCGTTGCTCGATCCACTGGCCGAGCGGCAGGGCCAGCATCGCGCCGGCCGCCGGGCCGGTGGCCGCCAGTGCGGAGACCGCGGCCGGGCCGGCGCCGAGGACCTGGATGGCGATCAGCGGGAACGCCCCGAACGCGAGCCAGGTGCCCACGGTGCCGGTCGCGTAGGCCGACCACAGCAGTCCGAACGAGCGCCCGAGCCGCTGCCGTCCCACAGTGGTTCCTCCTGCCGCAGCGGATCGTTGACGAGAGGATTCGACCAGGTGGGTCCCCTGGGATCCAACGGGTTCGGGCGTACCGTCGAGTCCACGCCACAACAGGCGCCGCTGCGGTAGCGGGCCACCCCCGAGCGGGGCCGCCCGGGCCGTCGGCGCCCCCGCCCAGGAGGCCGTCCTCCCACCCGACGGCCCCGGCCGTCCGCGCCCCGGCGAACGCGCGCGTCACTCCGCGTCCGTCCGGACCGGGAACCGCTTCGGCGCCACGAACACCAGGACCAGCAGCGCGGCCCCGGCCGCGGCCGCCGCGCCCACGTAGACGTGGTCGACCGCCGCGTCCACCGCCCGCCGCAGGCCCTCGGTGGCGTCGGCCGTCAGCGTGGCCGGGTTCTCCAGCGCGTGGGACACCGAGTCGAGGCTGCCGCCGCCGAGGCGGGAGAGCAGCACCGCGTTGGCGACCGCGCCGAAGAGGGCCGCGCCCATGGACTGGCCGACCTGGCGGCAGAAGAGGACGGACGCGGTCGTGGTGCCGCGCTCCGACCAGCCGACGGTGGACTGCACGCCCACGATCAGGGGGAGTTGGAACAGGCCGAGGGCCGCGCCGAGCAGCAGCATGGCGAGAGCCGGCTGCCACGGCTCGCCGGGAAACGGCAGCAGCGGGAAGGACAGCAGGACCAGCATGGCGGCGGTGATGCCCAGGATCGCGGTCCGCCGGAACCCGATGCGGTTGTAGACCCGGTCGGACAGGGCGGCGCTGACCGGCCAGCTCAGCGTCATCACCGACAGGACGAAGCCCGCGGCGATCGGACCGAGGCCGAGGACGGACTGGGCGTAGGTCGGGAGGAAGACGGTGGGCGCGACCATCAGCAGGCCCAGTGCGCCCAGGGCCAGGTTGACCGCGGCGATGGTACGGCGACGCCAGACCCAGCCCGGGATGATCGGCTCCGCCGCCCGGCGTTCGACGACGACGGTGACCGCGACGAGGACGGCCCCGCCACCGAACAGCGCCAGGGAGGGGGCGGAGAGCCAGGGCCACGCGGTACCGCCCTGGACGAGGGCGGTGAGGAGCAGGGCGCCCGCCCCGAAGACGCACAGCGCCCCCGCCCAGTCGACGCGGGGCCGGACCGCGGGAGCGGGCCGGGCCGGCTCCACGAAGTAGCGGGCGACGAGGAAGAGCGCGACCGCGCCGACCGGCAGGTTGACGAGGAAGATCCAGCGCCAGTCCGCGTAACCGGCGAGCAGTCCGCCGACCGCGGGACCCGCCACCGCCGCCGTCGCCCAGACCGTGGACAGCCTGGCCTGGATCCTGGGCCGTTCCTTCAGCGGGTAGAGGTCGGCGGCGATGGTCTGCACCGTGCCCTGGAGCGCCCCGCCGCCGAGGCCCTGTACGACGCGGAAGGCGATGAGCGCGGCCATGTTCCATGCGACGGCGCACAGCAGGGAGCCCAGCAGGAACAGCACGATGCCGGCGATGAGGACGGGCTTGCGGCCGAAGGTGTCGGAGAGCTTGCCGTACACGGGGAGGGTGACGGTGACGGCGAGGAGGTAGCCGGAGAAGAGCCAGGAGAAGACGGCGAAACCGCCCAGGTCGCCGACGATCTGGGGCACGGCGGTCGAGACGACCGTCCCGTCGAGCGCGGCCAGCGCCATGCCCAGCATGAGCGCCGCGACGACCGGTGCCCGTCCGGGGGGTGCGGCCGCGCCCGTGTCTGCTCCGGACAGGCGTTCAGTGCGGCCGGTGCTCCCCATCGCTGCCCCAAGTCCTTTCCGCATGCATCTATTTCTGGGGACACCTTCTCACTTGAGGCTGACGCAGGGGGAGGGTGCAGTCTCGTCGTACACCGGGTCCACCCGGGGGTGGAGTCCCCCTAGGGGCTCCTCCTTACTTCTGCCGGGGGGACGTTCGTCCCGGCGGACGACGTGAAGGCACCGCCGCGTTCCTTAACTTGTTCTTACGGCCGCAGCTGAGGCCCGCGATCGACGCAGTTCCGGCCGGGGGTGGGGAAAACCCCCGGACCAAGACTGCGCTGCGCACCAGCGCGCCGGACCGCTTCCGTCGGAAGACTCGACACATACCCGCGGCGACGTGTTCGCCGGAACCAGACCGCACTTTCCCCAGAGCTAGGAGACCTACCGTGACTACGGCTGTAACCACCCCCGCACCCGGGGAGACCGGAGGGCGCACGGCCGTCGCCGCACGGGGGCGGCAGGTCGTCAAGGCGTACGGCGCGGGGGAGACCCGTGTCGTCGCGCTCGATCACGTCGACGTGGACATCGCCCGCGGGCAGTTCACCGCCATCATGGGCCCGTCCGGCTCCGGCAAGTCGACCCTCATGCACTGCCTGGCCGGTCTCGACACCGTCACCTCGGGTCAGATCTTCATCGACGACACCGAGATCACCGGCCTGAAGGACAAGAAGCTCACGCGGCTGCGCCGGGACCGGATCGGCTTCATCTTCCAGGCGTTCAACCTGCTGCCGACGCTGAACGCCCTGGAGAACATCACGCTCCCCATGGACATCGCCGGCCGTAAGCCCGACGCCGCCTGGCTGAACCGGGTCGTGGAGACGGTCGGACTGGGCGAGCGGCTACGGCACCGTCCCACCCAGCTCTCCGGCGGCCAGCAGCAGCGGGTCGCCGTCGCCCGTGCCCTCGCCGCCCGGCCGGAGATCATCTTCGGTGACGAGCCCACCGGAAACCTGGACTCGCGGGCGGGCGCCGAAGTGCTCGGCTTCCTGCGCAGGTCGGTCGACGAGCTGGGCCAGACCATCGTGATGGTCACGCACGACCCGGTCGCCGCCTCCTACGCGGACCGTGTCCTCTACCTGGCGGACGGCCGCATCGTCGACGAGATGCTCCGGCCGACCGCGGAGGCCGTCCTCGACCGCATGAAGGACTTCGACGCGCGCGGGCGGACGTCATGACCGTCTTCAGAACCTCGCTGCGCAACTTCTTCGCGCACAAGGGGCGGATGGCCCTCTCTGCCGTCGCCGTGCTGCTGTCCGTGGCCTTCGTGTCGGGCACGCTCGTGTTCACCGACACCATGAACACCACGTTCGACAAGCTCTTCGCCGTCTCCTCCGCGGACGTGACCGTCAGCCCCAAGGGCGCCGAGGACACGGAGGCCCCGGCGACCGGAAGGCCGGAGACGCTGCCCGCCTCCCTCGTCGAGCAGGTCGGCAAGGTCGAGGGGGTGAAGTCGGCCGAGGGTGCCGTGTCCAGCATGAGCGTCACCGTCGTCGACTCGAAGAACAAGAACATGGGCTCCACCTCCGGCGCCCCGACGATCGCGGCCAACTGGACCAGGAACGACCTCAGGTCGATGGAGATCGCCTCGGGCCACGCCCCGCGCGGCCCCACCGAGGTCATGGTCGACGCCGACACGGCCGACAAGCACAAGCTGAAGCTGGGCGACGAACTGCGGACGATCGCCGTCACCGGCGACTTCACCGCGAAGATCACCGGCATCGCGTCCTTCAAGGTCACCAACCCCGGTGCCGCCGTCGTCTTCTACGACACCGCCACCGCGCAGCGTGAACTGCTCGGCAAAGAGGGTTTGTTCACCAACGTCATGGTCGTCGCCGACGAGGGCGTCAGTGACGAAGCGCTGAAGAAGAACCTCGCTTCCGCGCTGGAGCAGCCGTACAAGCTCCAGACCGCGAAGGAAGCGGCGGACTCCGGACGCGAGGAGGTCGGCTCGTTCCTCGACGTGATGAAGTACGCGATGCTCGGCTTCGCCGGGATCGCCTTCCTCGTCGGCATCTTCCTGATCGTCAACACCTTTTCGATGCTGGTCGCCCAGCGCACCCGGGAGATCGGCCTGATGCGCGCCATCGGGTCGAGCCGTAAGCAGGTCAACCGCTCCGTGCTCGTCGAGGCGCTGCTGCTGGGCCTGGTCGGCTCGATCGCCGGTGTGGCCGCCGGTGTCGGGCTCGCCGTCGGGCTGATGAAGATGATGTCCGCGGTCGGCATGAACCTCTCCACCGACGACCTGACGGTGAAGTGGACGACCCCCGTGGTCGGCATGGTGCTCGGCATCGTCGTCACCGTCCTCGCCGCCTACATCCCGGCGCGCCGCGCCGGCAAGGTCTCGCCCATGGCGGCACTGCGCGACTCGGGCATGCCGGCCGACGGCAGGGCGGGCCGGATCCGCGGCGGCATCGGCCTCGTCCTCACCGGTGCCGGCGCCGCGGCCCTGCTGGTCGCCACGCAGGCGGACAAGGCGAGCGAGGGGTCGATGTTCCTCGGCCTCGGTGTGGTGCTGTCACTGATCGGCTTCGTCGTGGTCGGCCCGCTCCTGGCGGGCGGTGTGGTGCGTGTGATCAGCGCCCTGGTGCTGCGGATGTTCGGCCCGGTCGGCCGGATGGCCGAGCGCAACGCGCTGCGCAACCCGCGCCGCACGGGAGCCACCGGCGCCGCCCTGATGATCGGCCTCGCCCTGGTGGCGTGCCTGTCGGTGGTCGGCTCCTCGATGGTGGCGTCGGCGACGGAGGAGCTCGACAAGTCGGTGGGCGCCGACTTCATCGTGCAGTCCGCCACCATGGGGCCCATCGTGCCGCAGGCGCAGGAGGCCCTGAAGAAGACGCCGGGCCTCGAGCACGTCACCGAGTACAAGGGCGTCGACGCGAAGATCACCGCCCCTGACGGCACGGCGGAGGACCTGCAACTGGTCGCCGCGGACCCGACGTACGCGAAGGATCTGCGCCGCGAGACGCTGGCGGGTGAGCTCTCCGCCGCCTACGGCAAGGACGCGATGTCCGTCGGCAGCGACTACGCGGAGAAGCGCGGCGTGAAGGTCGGCGACACGATCAAGGTCGAGTTCAAGAACGGCAGCCCCGCCGATCTCAAGGTCGCCGCGATCACCTCCGACGACACGAACGTCGACAAGGGCGCGATGTACCTGAACATCACGACCGCCGCGCAGTACGTCCCGGCCGAGAAGATGCCCGAGAACATGATCATGTTCGCCAAGGCGGTCGACGGCCAGGAGAAGGAGGCGTACACCGCACTGAAGAAGTCGCTCGCCGGGTACCCGCAGTACAAGGTGCAGAACCAGACCGACTTCAAGCAGGACCTGAAGGACCAGATCGGGCAGCTGCTCAACATCGTCTACGGCCTGCTGGCTCTCGCGATCATCGTCGCGATCCTCGGTGTGGTGAACACCCTGGCCCTGTCGGTGGTCGAGCGGACCAGGGAGATCGGCCTGATGCGGGCCATCGGCCTCTCGCGCCGCCAGCTGCGCCGCATGATCCGCCTCGAGTCGGTGGTCATCGCCCTCTTCGGAGCGCTGCTGGGCCTCGGCCTCGGCATGGGCTGGGGCACCTCCGCCCAGCAGCTGCTGGCCCTGGAGGGACTGGGCGTCCTGGAGATCCCGTGGCCGACGATCATCACGGTCTTCGTGGGCTCGGCGTTCGTGGGCCTCTTCGCGGCCCTGGTACCGGCCTTCCGGGCCGGCCGGATGAACGTCCTGAACGCGATCGCGACGGAGTAGCACCCACCGGTGGGCCCGGTACGGGGGTCCGGTCCCACCCGCACTCCGAACGGCCCCGGGCGTCCTTGGCGGACGCCCGGGGCCGCCGCGCTGCCCCGGCGCCGGACGCCGGGGCGTCCCTTGTCGCTCGCGCGAGTGACATCGGCAGGACGTAGTCTGGAGACCCCCGGCCCGTACCACGTGTCGGGCGCCTCGCGTTGCCCACCCCTGCCCCCTGGACGGAACCCCTTCATGAGCCTGCACGGTCTGCTCGATGCCGTCGTACGTGACCCGGCGCTCGCCGAAGCGGTCAAGGCGGCCGGCGACGGCCGCCGTACGCATGTGGACCTGGTGGGGCCGCCCGCGGCGCGGCCCTTCGCCGTGGCCGCCCTGGCCCGCGACGCCGGCCGCACCGTGCTGGCCGTCACCGCCACCGGCCGGGAGGCCGAGGACCTGGCCGCCGCGCTGCGGTCGCTGCTGCCGGACGAGGGCGTCGTCGAGTACCCGGCGTGGGAGACGCTGCCGCACGAGCGGCTCTCGCCCCGCTCCGACACCGTCGGCCGCCGCCTCGCCGTGCTGCGCCGCCTGGCCCACCCGTCGGCCGACGACCCGTCGACAGGGCCCGTGCGGGTCGTGGTCGCGCCCGTACGGTCCGTGCTCCAGCCGCAGGTCAAGGGGTTGGGCGACCTCGAGCCCGTTTCGCTGCGCACGGGGCAGCAGGCCGATCTGAACGACGTCGTCGAAGGGCTGGCCGCGGCCGCCTACTCGCGGGTGGAACTGGTCGAGAAGCGCGGCGAGTTCGCCGTGCGCGGCGGCATCCTGGACGTCTTCCCGCCGACGGAGGAGCACCCCCTTCGGGTGGAGTTCTGGGGCGACGACGTCGAGGAGATCCGCTACTTCAAGGTCGCCGACCAGAGGTCCCTGGAGATCGCGGAGCACGGGCTGTGGGCCCCGCCCTGCCGTGAGCTCCTGCTGACCACCGAGGTGCGGCGGCGTGCCGCCGCCCTCGCGGAGGCCCACCCCGAGCTGGGCGAGCTGCTGGGCAAGATCGCCGAGGGTATCGCGGTCGAGGGCATGGAATCCCTCGCGCCGGTGCTCGTCGACGAGATGGAACTGCTGCTGGACGTCCTGCCGCAGGGCTCGATGGCCGTGGTGTGCGACCCGGAGCGGGTGCGGACACGGGCGGCCGACCTGGTGGCGACGTCCCAGGAGTTCCTCCAGGCGTCCTGGGCCGCCACCGCGGGCGGTGGCGAGGCCCCGATCGACGTCGGCGCGGCCTCCCTGTGGGGCATCGCGGACGTACGGGACCGGGCGCGCGAGCTCGGGATGATGTGGTGGTCCGTGTCCCCGTTCGCGTCGGAGGCATCCGACCAGGAGGACGACACCGTCAAGCTCGGCATGCACGCCCCGGACACGTACCGCGGTGACACCGCCCGCGCGCTCGCCGACACCAAGGGCTGGCTGGCCGACGGCTGGCGCACCGTGTTCGTGACGGAGGCGCACGGCCCCGCCTCCCGCACGGTGGAGGTGCTGGGGAGCGAGGGCATCGCGGCACGGCTGGACGCCGACCTGACCGAGATCACACCGTCGGTCGTCCACGTCGCCTGCGGTTCCATCGACTACGGCTTCGTCGACCCGGGGCTCAAGCTGGCCGTCCTCACCGAGACCGACCTGACCGGCCAGAAGGCGGCCGGCAAGGACGGCCGGCGGATGCCGACCAGACGCCGCAAGACGATCGACCCGCTGACCCTCGAGGCCGGCGACTACATCGTCCACGAGCAGCACGGCGTGGGCCGCTACCTGGAGATGGTGCAGCGCACGGTCCAGGGCGCGACCCGCGAGTACCTGCTCGTCGAGTACGCCCCCGCCAAGCGCGGCCAGCCCGGCGACCGCCTCTACATTCCGACCGACCAGCTGGAGCAGGTCACCAAGTACGTGGGTGGCGAGGCGCCGACACTCCACCGGCTCGGCGGAGCGGACTGGACGAAGACCAAGGCGCGCGCGAAGAAGGCGGTCAAGGAGATCGCCGCGGACCTGATCAAGCTGTACTCGGCCCGCATGGCCGCCCCCGGCCACGCCTTCGGCCCGGACACGCCGTGGCAGCGGGAGCTGGAGGACGCCTTCGCTTACGTGGAGACGCCCGACCAGCTCTCGACGATCGCCGAGGTCAAGGAGGACATGGAGAAGACGGTCCCGATGGACCGGCTGATCTGCGGCGACGTCGGCTACGGCAAGACGGAGATCGCGGTCCGGGCGGCCTTCAAGGCGGTCCAGGACGGCAAGCAGGTCGCCGTCCTCGTCCCCACGACCCTCCTCGTCCAGCAGCACTTCGGCACCTTCTCAGAGCGCTACTCGCAGTTCCCCGTGGTGACCCGGGCGTTGTCGCGTTTCCAGTCGGACGCCGACGCGAAGGCGACGCTCGAAGGACTGCGGGACGGCTCGGTCGACATCGTGATCGGCACGCACCGCCTCTTCTCCTCCGAGACCAAGTTCAAGGACCTGGGCCTCGTCATCGTCGACGAGGAGCAGCGCTTCGGCGTCGAGCACAAGGAGCAGCTGAAGAAGCTGCGGGCCGACGTGGACGTCCTGACGATGTCCGCCACGCCCATCCCCCGCACGCTGGAGATGGCGGTGACCGGCATCCGCGAGATGTCGACGATCACCACCCCGCCGGAGGAGCGGCACCCGGTGCTCACCTTCGTCGGCCCGTACGAGGAGAAGCAGATCGGTGCCGCCGTGCGGCGTGAACTGCTGCGCGAGGGCCAGGTCTTCTACATCCACAACCGCGTCGAGTCGATCGACCGGGCCGCGGCGCGGCTGCGCGAGATCGTGCCGGAGGCGCGCATCGCCACCGCGCACGGTCAGATGTCGGAATCGGCGCTGGAGCAGGTCGTCGTGGACTTCTGGGAGAAGAAGTTCGACGTGCTGGTCTCCACGACGATCGTCGAGTCCGGTATCGACATCGCCAACGCCAACACCCTCATCGTGGAGCGTGGCGACAACTTCGGCCTCTCGCAGCTCCACCAGCTGCGCGGCCGTGTCGGCCGGAGCCGGGAGCGGGGGTACGCCTACTTCCTCTACCCGCCGGAGAAGCCGCTCACGGAGACCGCGCACGAGCGTCTCGCCACGATCGCCCAGCACACGGAGATGGGCGCGGGCATGTACGTCGCGATGAAGGACCTCGAGATCCGCGGCGCAGGCAATTTGCTCGGCGGCGAACAGTCGGGCCACATCGCGGGCGTCGGCTTCGACCTGTACGTCCGCATGGTCGGTGAGGCGGTCGCCGACTACCGCGCCTCGCTGGAGGGCGGTGTGGAGGAGGAGCCCCCGCTCGAGGTCAAGATCGAACTCCCCGTCGACGCCCACGTCCCGCACGACTACGCCCCGGGCGAGCGGCTGCGGCTCCAGGCGTACCGGGCGATCGCCTCCGCCAACACGGAGGAGGACATCAAGGCGGTCCGCGAGGAACTCACCGACCGCTACGGCAAGCTGCCGGAGCCCGTGGAGAACCTCCTGCTGGTCGCCGGTCTGCGGATGCTCGCCCGTGCCTGCGGCGTCGGCGAGATCGTGCTCCAGGGGTCCAACATCCGCTTCGCGCCCGTGGAGTTGCGCGAGTCCCAGGAACTGCGGCTCAAGCGGCTCCATCCGCGCACGGTCATCAAGCCGGCCGTCCACCAGATCCTGGTGCCCCGGCCGACGAGCGGCAAGATCGGCGGCAAGCCGGTGGTGGGGCGCGAACTGCTGGCGTGGACCGGCGAGTTCCTGACGACGATCCTCGGCTCGTAGCGGACACGGTTCCGGCGGTTGCCGGCTCACCACGGCCGTCGCCCGGACACGGCACCGGCCGTGCCCGGGTGGGGCACGGCCGGTGGGTGAGCCGGTCCGGTCACGGCCGGTGGCGAGCTGCGCTCGTCGCGGCCGGCCCGTGAACCGCGGTCAGAGCTCGTCCAGGTCCAGCGCCTGCGCCATCGCGCGGTATCCCGCGTCGCCCGGGTGCAGATGGTCGCCCGAGTCGTAGGCGGGGAGGATGCGGTCCGGGTCCGCGGGGTCGGCCAGCGCGCGGTCGAAGTCGACCACGGCGTCGTACTCGCCCGACGTACGGATCCAGTGGTTGAACGCCTCCCGCTTGGCCTCGTTGACGGGGGTGTAGTAGAAGGAGCCCTTGACCGGGGTCAGCGTCGCACCGATCACCTTGACGCCCCGGTCGTGTGCCTGGCGGATCAGCGAACGGTGGCCCTCGATCAGCTGCTCCACCGACACCTCGGGAGAGCCGTCCCAGCTGCTGCTGCCGAAGTCGTTGATGCCTTCGAGGACGACGACCGTGCCGACGTTCGGCTCGTTCAGCGCGTCGAACTTGAAACGGGTGACGCCCTTCTCGCCGGCCCAGACCGTGTCCTTGGTGACCTGGTTGCCGCCGATGCCGTGGTTGAGGACGCTGCGCGGCTTGCCGGCGGCGGCGAAACGCTCGGCCAGCTCGTCCGGGTAGCGGTTGTCGGAGTCGAGGGTGGAGCCGACGCCGTCCGTGATGGAGTCGCCGAAGGTGACGACGGCGTCCTTGCGGGCCGTGGTCCCGCCGCTCACCTCGACGCCGGTGAGGAAGTACCAGGAATCGCTGGTCTCCGTGAACGCCGACCCGCTCCGGTCGTACCGGTGGTCGCCGTTCGCGCGGTAGCTGGTGGCGGAGGCGAAGGAGTGGAAGGTGGCCGGTCCGGTCGGCTCCGCCAGGTAGAGCGTGACGGTCACCGACTCCAGCGCCCCGACCGTGAACGGAACGCCGTCGCTGTGCACGGTGCCGCCGGCCGGAACGGTCACCGACCGCCCCTTGCCGAAGGTCAGCCGGCGGACGGAACCGGGCTCCACGGAGGCGCCCTCACCGGTGCGGGCGACCGTCGCGCCGGTGATCCGGAGCGGAGTCGTCCCGTACCTGTTGGAGAGCTCGATCCTGGCCCTGGTCCCGCCGGTGGTCACCCGCACGACCTGCCGGACCGTGTGGTCGGCGAAGCCCTGCTCCGACCAGTTGGGAGCGAACTGCGAGCTCGGCGGCTGCGGCGAGGCCGCCCACCCGCCGTGCCACGCGCGACCGCCGCTCTCGGCCGCTGCGGCGGAGGCCGTGGCACCGCCACCCTCCTGTGGGCCGACGACCGGAAGAACGGCAAGTGCCGCCGCGGCCAGCAGTGCGACGCCGGTGCGCCGTAAGGAGTTCGTCGGTGTCATGCGACGTGTCATGTGTCCCCGCCCCTTTTTTTGGTCCGATGCGTGATGTGAGGAACGTGCTGTGAGCAAAGCGCCTCACGCAGGCGTCAAGCGGTGATCGACTCCCGCTATTCCCCCGGCCGTTGGGCGGTGACGGACCCGAGCGGGCGAGCGGGCGGCGCCCGGTGCGGACCGGGCGACGGCGCTCGGCACCGGCCGGCCTGCCCACGGGGAACACCCTGACTGTCGGCAAGACCCGGCCGCGGCACTACCGTACGAACGGTGAACAGACACGGAGTGGTCGGGCGAGGGGCGGCGGTACTGCTCGCGGCACTGCTGCTCACCGGTTGCGACGGCCTCGGCATCGACGAGGGCGGCGCCGAGGGCGACGGGGGCCCCTCGCGGGGCGCACCGGCCGCCGGCGGCACCAGCCCGCTGGCCAACCCGCGCGGCACGGAGCCGGGTCTCGCCGCCCTCGTCACCGAGCAGGAGCGGGCGGCCGCCCGCGAGCTGATCGGCAAGGTGGACACCAAGGGGCGTGGCCCGAGGACCGGTTACGACCGCGACGAGTACGGCTACGCCTGGATGGACACGGCCGACGGGGTCCCCCTGGCGCGGAACGGCTGCGACACCCGGAACGACCTCCTCGCCCGCGACGGGAAGGAACTGGCCTTCCGTGACGGCTCCGACTGCGTCGTCGTGGCGATGACCATCCACGACCCGTACACCGGCAGGACCATCGAGTGGCGCAAGCAGGACGCCGCCGAGGTGCAGATAGACCACGTCGTTCCGCTGTCGTACAGCTGGCAGATGGGCGCGGCACGCTGGGACGAGGCGAAGCGGCGCCGACTGGCCAACGACCCGCTGAACCTGCTGCCCGTAGAGGGCAGGGCCAACAGTGCCAAGAGTGACTCCGGCCCCGCCTCCTGGCTGCCGCCCAGCAAGCCCGTCCGCTGCTCCTACGCGGTGCGCTTCGCGCAGGTCGCGGTCAAGTACGAGCTGCCGGTGACCGGCGCCGACAAACGGATCATGCTCGCCCAGTGCGGCGGATGACCTGTACGGCCCCGGGGCGCCGGCCGGGGGGAGCGGCACAGGCCGTTTAACCACTGGGGACCGGACGCGAGCGCCGTTAGCCTGGCGCCATGGATCTTGAGATCACGACTCTGGCCGAGCGCCCGCAACTGCAGGGCCCCATGTGGCAGATGATCGACACCTGGGCGGAGTTCATCGTCAACGACCCCGTCGGCTGGGCCTACATCGGGCGCATCGTGGCGGAGCTGCCCGAGTACGTGCTGGTCGCGACGGACGCCGAAGGGACGGTCGTCGGGCGGGCGTTCAGCGTTCCGGTGGCCATGGACGTGGACGGGCGCCGGGAACTGCCCGCGGGCGGCTGGGACCAGGTGATGCTCTGGGCCTTCTCGGACCTGCGGCACGGCCGGAAGCCGGACACGATGAGCGCCATCGAGATCACGGTCGCCAAGGAGCGGCAGGGCCAGGGCATATCGGGCCGGCTCCTCGCGGCGATGCGGGACAACGCGCGCCGGCACGGCTTCGGTGACCTGATCGCGCCGGTGCGTCCGAGCGCCAAGAGCGCCGAGCCGTCGGCGCTGATGAGTGAGTACGCCTACCGCACCCGCGAGGCGGACGGGCTGCCGCACGACCCGTGGCTGCGTGTCCATGTACGGGCCGGCGGCGTCATCGAGAAGGTGGCCCCGACGTCGATGACGGTCACCGGATCGCTGGAGCAGTGGCGCAAGTGGACGGGGCTCCCGTTCGACACGACGGGCCAGGTCGAGGTCCCGGGCGCGCTGGTGCCCGTGCTCTGCGAGGCGGAACGAGGTTACGCGGTGTACGTCGAGCCGAACGTGTGGGTGCGCCACCAGGTGTGAGAGGCGGATGCGGGGCCGTCCGGCCGGGCGGCCCCCGCTCTCCTGCCCCGGCCGGGGGCCCGCGTCGGCGCCCCGGGGCGGGACGGCACAAGCCGGGGGCGGCCCGCCTTTTCGGCGGGCCGCCCCCGGCTCCGTGTCCGTGCCGCGTCCGTCGCGGATGTCAGAGCGTCAGCTCCCACTGCGAGGCGTCGTAGTCGAAGCCCGGGGAGACCTCGACCGTCAGGTTCTTCGCGTCGGCCGGGGCGTCGAAGGCGAACGTGACCGTGGCCTTCTTGCCGGGCAGGATCGTGCCCTCGAAGCCGGTGCCCGCCTTGTCGTCGAAGATCTGCTCGGCGGTCACACCGTCCTTGCCGGCGCGGGCGTCGGCGGTGACGAGGCTCGTGTCGAACTTCTCCTTGCCGGCGTTCTCGATCGTGATCGTGACCTGGTAGGCCTTGTTGCCCTTGGTGTGGCCGATCGCGAACTCGCCGGGCGTGTACGGCTTCGGCGCGGAGACGGTGACCTCGACGTTGTCCTCGTAGGCGGACGTCTCGTCCGCGGCGAGGGACTTCGTCTCGTCCTTCGGCGCGTCACCCTCCGCCGCACCGTCGGTGCCTCCGGCGGTGGTGTCCTTGGGCGCGGTGTTCTCGACGGCCTTGTTGATCTCGTCGACCGCGTCGTCCACCGCCATCACGGTGACGATGCCGATGATCACGCTGACGATGATCCCGACCAGGCCCAGCACGGTGCCGGCGAGGGCCACGCCCTTGTTCGTGGCCTCGCCGCGCTTGGCGCGGCCCCGGCCGACGATGCCGAGGATCAGGGCCAGGAGGCCGAGGATCGTGCCGATCCAGAAGAGGAACGGGATGACCGCGAAGACGAGGCCGATGATTCCGAGCACCAGGGCGGCCGTGCCGAGGCCGTTGCGGGCCGGTGCGGGCGCCGCGAACTGACCGGGCTGTGGCTGCGGCTGGGTGTACTGCGACATGGGTCCCCCCCATTGTTTGTGGCGGGCCCGATCTTCCGTGGCCCGTTCTGCCTGGGTCAATAACAGCAGAGCTTGTGAACCGAGTCAACACGGAAGTGTTCTGTCCTTCAATCTCTTCGTGTGAAGCGTCCTGTGGGCGTGAACCCGAGTACAGTGCCGGACACAGCAAAGGGAACTGTGACGGGGGACAGCCGGGTGCCGGACAACGCAGCAGAGGTGACCGCAGCAGACGCGACGGCGGCAGACGCGACGGCGACGGACATGAGCGCGGCCGAGGTGACCGCGGCCGAGATCGCCAGACTCGCCGGCGTCGGCCGTGCCGCCGTGAGCAACTGGCGCCGCCGGCACGCCGATTTCCCCAAGCCCGTCGGAGGTACCGAGACCAGCCCTTCCTTCGCGCTCGCCGAAGTCGAACGCTGGCTGCGCGACCAGGGGAAACTGGCCGAGGTGCCGCTCCGTGAACGGGTCTGGCAGCAGCTGTCCGCCCACCCCGCCGGAGCCGTCACCGCCCTGGTCCACGCCGGCTGCGCCCTCCTCCTCGTCCATCACCGGCCCTCCGGCTGGCCCGCCCTCGGCGCCGTGTCCGACGCCCGCCTGGCGGCGGTCCTGCCCGGCGCGCTCGAGGAGGTGCTCACGTTCCGCTTCGGCGCCCCGCGCGCCGTACGGACCCCGTCCCCCGACGAGCTCGCGCCCTCCGTGCCGCTGCTGCGGGGCGCCGCCGCGCTCGCCGCGGAGACCGGTGCCCGCCAGGCCTTCGAGTTCCTGCTCGGACGGCATCTCGACGCCAACCCCCGCCAGTACACGCTCACGCCGGCCGAACCGGCCGCGCTCATGGCCGCGCTGATCGGGCCCGCGGGGACCGTCCTCGACCCCGCCTCCGGCACCGGCACCCTGCTGCGCGCCGTCGACCGCCCCGGCGCGCTCCACGCCCAGGAGGCCGACCCCGACCTGGCCGCGCTCACCGCCCTGCGTCTCGCCCTGCACACGGACGCCGACGTCCGGGCGGCGGCGGGCGACGCGCTGCGCGCGGACGCGTTCCCGGAGCTCGCCGCGGACGCCGTCCTGTGCCATCCGCCGTTCAACGAGCGCAACTGGGGGCACGACGAACTGGCCTACGACCCGCGCTGGGAGTACGGCCTGCCCGCCCGCACCGAGTCGGAACTGGCCTGGGTGCAGCACGCCCTCGCCCGGCTGCGCCCGGGCGGCACCGCCGTACTGCTGATGCCGCCGGCCGCCGCCTCCCGCCGCTCAGGGCGTCGTGTCCGCGCCGGACTGCTGCGCCGTGGCGCGCTGCGGGCCGTCGTCGCCCTCCCGGCCGGGGCCGCGCCCCCCTACGGCATCCCGCTCCACCTGTGGGTGCTGCGCAGGCCCGGCCCCGCCGAACGCCCGTCACCCGAACTGCTCCTGGTCGACACCGCCACGGCGGAACCGGCCGCGGCAGGCCGCGACCGGCTCGACTGGCAGGCCATCCGCGCCGCGGTGCTCGACGCCTGGCAGCCGTTCGAGCGGCAGGGATCCGTGCCGGAGACCCCTGGCGTGAGCCGGTGCGTCCCGGTCATCGAACTGCTCGACGACGACGTGGACCTGGCCCCCGCCCGCCATCTGCCGCCCCCGGCCGCCGGTGGTGGCGCCGCCGGACTGGACGCCGTACGCGAGCGCCTGACACAGACTCTGCGCCGCACCGGTGAGCTGACGCCGCCGCCCTCGCCGGCGTCCCCTGCCGCCGCGCCCGTCCACCGGCCGGGCACCACCGTGGGCGAACTGGCACGGGCCGGCGCACTCGTCATGCACTCCGGCGGCATCGGCGGCGGCGCCCTCGGTGAGGACGTGCCCGTCCTCACCGAGCAGGACGTCCTGTCGGGCAAGGCCCCCTCCGGCGCGCTTCCCGACGGACCGGACGAGGAACCGGTGCGCCTCGAGGCGGGCGACGTCGTCGTTCCCGTGCTCGGTGCCGGCACGATCGTGCGTGTCGTCGACGAGGCCACCGCGGGCGCGGCCCTCGGCCGCAACCTCCAACTGCTGCGCCCCGACCCTCAGACGCTCGACCCGTGGTTCCTCGCGGGCTTCCTGCGGGGCAGCGCCAACCAGCGCCAGGCCAGCAGCTACGCCTCCACCGCGACCCGCCTCGACGTCCGCCGCCTCCAGATCCCGCGCCTGCCGCTCGCCGAACAGCGGCGCTACGGGGAGCGGTTCCGCACCCTCGCCGAATTCGAGGAGGCGCTCCGCCTCGCGGGCCGCCTCGGCGAGCGCCTTGTCCAGGGCATGTACGACGGGCTGACGGACGGCAGCCTCCGGCCGGAGTGACGAAGAGGACAACCGTTCGGTACAACCCGTAACGCCTTGTCGGTGTCGGTGTATACGCTCGGTCCCCTACGCCTCGTCCCCAGGCATCAGGAGCACAAGAATGCACGGCCACGGCTATGCGCCGCCGCAGCCCACGCGCCCACCGACAGCGGTGCTCGTGGTCCTGCGCATCGTCTTCGTCGCGCTCGCGCTGCTGAGCGTCGGGTTCCTCGCCTGGGCGGCGATGCTCCGGCTCGCGGTGGTGCGCCGCCGCCGCTCGGACTGGGTGCTGTTCTGGCTGTCGCTGGCCCTCACCGTCACGGTCTTCGTGGTCATCGGCGAGTTCAGCACCACGGGCACCGCACCCGTGGCCGAGGAGGACCCGACGGCGCTCGACTTCGTCTGCCTAGGGGTGCTGTTCGCGCTCGCGATCGGGGTGCCGACCCACTATCTGGTCGCCGAGATACGCCACTACCAGGAACCACGTCCCGGCTGGCAGCCCGCCGGCTCGCCCTACGGTCCGCCGGTGGCGGGTGCGCGCGGGCCCTACGGGGCGCAGCCGCCTGCCCCGGCCTACGGCTACCCGCCGTCGGCCGCGCCCGTGGTCCCCGCCCCCGGCTACGGCTACCCGCCCGTGTCGGCGGCGCCCCCCGTCCCGCCCGAGCCGGCCGGTCCCGTGTCGCCGTCCGCGGCCGTGCCCTCCTCCACGTCCCCGCCGGCGTTCCCGCCCGTCGCACGGCCCTCCGCCGGCCGCCCGGCGGCCCCCGCAGGAACCGGCGGAGGGGCCACGCCCCGCATCGACCAGGTCCGCGCCGAGCTCGACGAGCTCAGCGACCTGCTCCGCAAGGAAGAGGGCAAGTGAACGGACGGGTCGTCGGGGGACGTTACGAACTGTCCGCGCTCGTCGGCCAGGGCGGCATGGGCCAGGTCTGGACGGCCTACGACGGGCGTCTCGACCGCCGTGTCGCCGTCAAGCTGCTGCGCCCCGACCACATGGCCGCGGCGACCGCGGCCGACGAGATGCGCCGGCGTTTCGTGCGCGAGTGCCGGGTGACGGCCCAGGTGTGCCACCCCGGCCTGGTCACCGTGCACGACGCCGGCAGCGACGGCGACGACCTCTACCTGGTGATGCAGTACGTCGAGGGCGCCGACCTGGCCGACCATCTCGCGGAGCACGACCCGTATCCGTGGGAGTGGGCCGTCGGCGTCGCCGCCCAGCTGTGCGCGGTCCTCGGCGCCGTGCACGCCGTGCCGATCGTCCACCGCGACCTCAAGCCCCGCAATGTCATGGTGAAGCCCGACGGCACGCTCACCGTCCTCGACCTCGGCGTGGCCTCCGTCATCGACACGGACACCACCCGGCTCACCCACACCGGCTCGCCCATCGGCAGCCCCGCCTACATGGCCCCCGAGCAGGCGATGGGCGGCGCCGTCGGCCCGTACACCGATCTGTACGCGCTGGGCGTCCTGCTGCACGAACTCCTCAGCGGGAACGTCCCCTTCGCCGGCTCCACGGCCCTCGGCGTGCTGCACCGGCACCTCCACGAGCCGCCGCTGCCGGTCCGGCAGCTGCGCCCGGAGGTCCCCGAGCCGCTGGAGGCGCTCGTCCTGCGGCTGCTCGCCAAGGACCCGCAGCACCGTCCTTCCGGGGCGCAGGAGGTGTACGAGGCACTGGTCCCGCTGCTGCCCCAGCGCGGCGAGCCCCGCGGGCCGCTCGACCCTACGCGCCCGTTCCTGCGCCCGCACGCCCCGTGGCCGGACCGGGCGGGCGCCGCGCCGGCCCCCGCCGCGCCGCCGGTGGCCCCTGCGCCGAAGGCCGATGTCGCGGGCGCCGTCGACGAGGTCAAGCGTCTCCTCGGCGAGGGCAGCATCACCCAGGCCGTCGACATCCTCGGCGGCATCCTCCCGGCCGCGGCGGCGGAGCACGGCGAGCACTCGCCCGTCGTCCGCATCCTGCGCAAGCAGTACGCGGCGACCTTGATGGACGACGGCCAGTACCGCCGGGCCCTGCCCGAGCTGCGCCGCCTCGCCGACGACAGGACCGCGGAGGCCGGCCCGTCGGACGCCCAGACGCTGCAGTACCGCTACGACGCGGCCCACTGCCTGGAGCAGCTCGGCGAGGCGGCCGCCGCGGTGGCCGAGTACCGCGCGGTCCTGCCGTACTACGAGAGCTCGGAGCCGGACCGCGCGCTCCAGGTGCGCCACCGCATAGGCCACCTGCTGCTCGCGGTGGGCGACCACACGGCGGCGCAGCAGCAGTTCCGGTCGCTGCTGTACGACGCGGAGCGCGCGTACGGCCCGTACCACCCGCTGGCGGCGGAGGTACGGCGGGCGCTGGAGCGCCAGCAGCAGTTCCGCATGGGCTGACGAGCAGGGCGGGACGGACAGGGCAGGGCCCAACGGGCCCTGGCGGCCGGCGCCGGCTCAGTCCGCCCGCAGGAAGGCCGAGGTGGACACCCTCCCCAGCATCCGCAGCCGGGACGTGCCACCGGCCAGGTGCTTGTCCAGGGCCTCCTGGACACCGGGCCACGCCTTGTCGCCGTAGTCGTCGAGGACCACGATCCCGCCCGGGGCGATGATCTTCTCGACCCACTCGAGGTCGGCGGCGACACCCTCCATGGAGTGGTCGCCGTCCACGACGATCACCCCGTACTCCCGGTCGGAGACGGCCTCACGGATCTCCGGATCGGACGAGAATCCCTGCTGGATACGGGCCTGGAGGGCGGAACGGCTGCCGCCCAGCGCCAGGTTGGCGCGTACGACGTCCTCCCGCACCGGGGTGCCGGTCGGGTCGGCGGGCTGCGAGGTCCCCGGCTGGAGCTGCGAGCCGGCCAGCGGGTCGACGATCGTCAGGTCCGGCTCGATGCCCGCCCGGTGCACCATGCGCACCAGGGCGGAGGCGAACAGCCCGTACAGGGTGCCGATCTCGAGGATGTTGCCGTTGGGCGGCGAGAGCAGCGGAACGGTCGCGAGCTTGCCGCAGATGTTGGACGTGGAGCCCGCCAGCCGCCCCACCCCGAGCGCCTCCAGCGCGACCACGGTGCGGAAGGCGACGACGACACTGCGCCGGGCGTGCTCGCCGCGGTCGCTGACGTCCCCCACCTCGCGTACCAGCCGGTCGATCTCCGCGGCGGGCGGGATGCGGTGCGCGCCTCTGCCCGTGCCGTCGAGCAGCAGCCCCACCGCGTACTGCTGCCGCCGCATCTCGGCCACCTCCCGCCGCAAGGTGTCGAGATCGGGCTGCACGCCACGTCTCACACGCCGGTCGAGCAGGGTGAGGGCGGGACGCAGGGCGCGCTTCGTCAGACGGTTGCGGAGAATGGGCATGCCCGGGAACGTACGCGTGAACAACCCCCGCGCCCACCAAGCTCCAGTGCTAGGCAGATGAAGTCTTGGTGTCCCCCCGGCGACGCGGGCGGGAAAGCATCGGGCGGCCCGGGCCGAGGACGATCAGCCCGATCGCACCGGCCACCGCCGCGAACAGGCCCGCGCGCAGCCCCGGTGGCCGGAACGAACACTCCACGGACGTCTGTCCGGCGGCCACGGGGGTCGCCACCAGCCCCAGGTACGAGTCCGCCGGCCGGCCACCGCAGCTCCAGCCCGCGATCCGCGGCGCGGCGAGCACGGCCGTTCCGCCCGGCCCTGCGGGCAGTTCGGCGCGCACCCCGCTGTCACCGACGTCGACGGACACCGCTCCGGTGCTCCGCAGCCGCTCGACCGCGGCCGACAGCCGTTGCCCGTCCAGGCAGCCGACGGTCTCGTGGGGCAGGGTCCCGGCCCGCGCGGCGCGCAGCGACACGGTCACCTGTCCGTCGCCGGTGCGTCCGAGGCCCGCCATCGCGGCGCGCCGTCCGGGGAGTTCGCCGCGGAAGTCGACGAGCTCGCCCGCCCCGAGCCGGGCCGTGCCGAACAGGTCCGGCGCCCACAGGAAGACCTCGCTGCCGGCGGGGCAGCGGGCCGTCAGGGTGTAGCGGCCGGGCGCCAACCGGTGGTCGAAGCGGTCCTGGTCGGGGACGGCGGCCCCCGCCCCGGTGCGCAGCCGGGTCGCGGGGACCGTGTAGACGGCGGCGCCGAGCAGCTTCTCCTGGTTGCGGTAGGGGGAGCGGCCGAGGCGGAGGCCGTCCGGCAGGGCGGGCCGCACCGTCACCAGCGGCGGGACCTCCTGCCGCGTCACCGCCGTGGGCCTGTCGTCGGGTCTGGTCCAGCCCTGGTGCGGGTCGCGTGGCACGTGCACGCGGGCGCCGACGGAGAAGACCGCGTCGGTGACGGGGTTGTCGAGGCTGTGCATCGCCCGGCCGCCCGAGGTCCAGCCGCTCCCGAGGGCGAGGAACGTGCGCGTCAGCACGGCGGGTGTGTGGCTGCTGTAGTAGGCCGCGCCCTGGCCGCCGACGGCCATCGGGTCGTTGGCCGTGGTCTGCTCACGGCCGGGGTCCGTACGGTAGCGGGGCCAGCCGTCGGCCCCTTCGACGGCGTCCGCCTGCTCCTGCTGGCGCGTGCCCCAGGGCGCGTAGTCGTCGAGGCGGTTCAGGCGCTGCCGGTCCGCGTAGGCGGTGGTCGCCGCGGCCTGGCCCGCCAGGGCGCCGATCAGCAGGACGGCGGCGAGCGGCGCCGTACGCCCGCCGCGGCGGGCGACCAGCAGCCCGCCCACGACGGCGAGCAGCCCGGCGGCGAACAGCGGGTACGTCCACCGGGTGACCAGAGGGCTGAAGGACGCGGCGGCCGTGACGGCGAGGAGCACGGCGCCGCCGCCGAGCAGGGCCCGCCGGCCGGGCCAGGCGCGGGCGACGGCGGTCCACGCCGCGATGACGGTCACACCGGCGAGCACGAAGGTCTGCCGGTACGGGCTGCCGTTGGGCGTCGCGAAGGCGTGCCACAGCAGATGCGTGGGGGCCCACTGGAGCGAGAGGGCCACCGCCGCCACCAGGCCGGCCCAGGCCAGCCGCTCGCGACCGGGCACCGCGCGGTGGAAGGCCAGCGCGCAGGCCAGCAGCAGCGCTCCCGTGCCGAGGAACAGCGCCGGGGTGAAGAAGCTGTAGGTGGCCGGCAGCAGCCGTGCGGACACGTCCGACCAGGAGGCCGCCGCGAACTCCCGCTTCCAGCCGGGATAGGCGTGCCGGGTGCCCAGGAAGACGGGGGCGAGCACGGGCGCCGCGAGCGCGGTGCCGAGCAGCACGCTCCGCACCGCCCGCAGCAGCGCCCGTATCCGCTCCCGGCGTTCCGTTTCCTCCAGGAGCAGCCGCAGGAGGAGGACGAGCGCGGCGCCCAGGGTCGCCATGTAGGCGGTGTAGAAGTTCGCGGTCCACGCCAGCGCGACGATCACGGGACCCAGCACGGGCCGTCTGCCCCGGCGGGCCCATTCGCCGACGAGACACAGCAGCGGGAAGGCGATCAGCCCGTCCAGCCACATCGGGTTGTACGAGGCCTCGACGACCGACCAGCCGCACAGGGCGTACGAGGCGCCGAGGACGGCGGCCGCCCATCTCCGGTCCGTGCCCCGGTGGAGCGCCGTGAGCAGCCAGGTCATGGCCGCCGCGGCGGCCGCCATCTTGACGAGGGTGACCACGTAGACGGCCAGGTCGATCTCGTCACGGGGGAAGAGCCCGACGAGCACCGCGAACGGGCTCCCGAGGTAGGTGCCGATGTCGGGCAGGAAGCTGGTGCCGTACCCGGACTGCCAGTTGAGCAGCACCCCGCCGTCGGCCCGCCCGTGCAGCAGGTCCCACAGCCGCGTGTGGAACGGTACGAACTGGTTGCCGAGGTCGTTCACGCTGCGGGTGTGCGGCCCGAAGGGGAAGCTGCGGGCGACGGCGTCGCCGGCGCACACGGTGCCGACGGTGATCAGCGCGGCGAGACCGGCGGCACGGCCGCGCGCGGAGGGCATGGTCCACATGATGTGTCGAATATGCCAGCAGAGATCTGGAAATCACCCTGCGAGAAGACCAGTTCACCGAAAGGTCGCCTGTACGCCATGTCGTGACCCCGCGTGCGACATTCAGGGCGGATGTTGTTCTCTGGTGCTGATCTCGATAGTTGTCCCGTGCTTCAACGAAGAGGAGATCATCGGCCGCTTCCACGACCATGTGACCGCCGAACTCGACCTGCTCGGGCAGGAATTCGAGCTGGTCTACGTGGACGACGGAAGCCAGGACCGGACGCTCGATCTCCTCCAGGAGATCGCCGAGGCCGACTCCCGTACCCGCTACGTCTCCTTCAGCCGCAACTTCGGCAAGGAGGCGGCGATGCTCGCCGGCCTCCGGCACGCCGAGGGGGACGCGGTCGTCATCATGGACGCCGACCTCCAGCATCCGCCCGAGCTCGTGCGGCGCATGATCCAGCTGTACGAGGAGGGCTTCGACCAGGTCATCGCCAAGCGCACCCGCAAGGGCGACCGGGTCTCCCGCACGGTCACGGCGCGCGCCTACTACTGGCTGATCAACCGGCTCGTCGACGTACAACTCGTGGACGGGGTCGGCGATTTCCGGCTGCTGTCACGGCGCACCGTCGACGCGGTGCTGGAGCTGACCGAGTACAACCGTTTCTCCAAGGGCATTTTCGCCTGGGTCGGATTCCGCACGACGACATTCGAGTACGAGAATGCGGTGCGGGAGCAGGGCCGCTCCAAATGGAGCTTCGGAAAGCTCCTCAACTACGGTCTCGACGGCCTTCTCTCCTTCAACAACAAACCGCTGCGGGCCGCGATCTATCTGGGAATGCTGCTCCTGGCGGTCGCGATGGTGTACGCCGCCTGGATCGTCGGTGTCGCCCTGGCGAACGGCGTGGACACCCCCGGATATGTCACCCTGCTCGTGGCGGTCATCGCGCTCGCCGGCGTGCAGATGCTGATGCTGGGTGTGGTCGGCGAGTACGTCGGACGCATCTACTACGAGGTGAAGCGGCGGCCGCACTTCCTGGTGAAGGCGACCAACGCCGGCCTTCCCCGACAGGAGGACGACCGACGGGACAGCGACGGGAACAGGCGCGCGGGGGAACTGGTAGGGAAATGACGGTACGGGGCCAGATCGTCAGGTTCGGCCTGGTCGGACTGGTGAACACCGGGACGTACTACGGCCTGTACCTGGCCCTGCTCACGGTCCTGCCGTACGTGGCGGCCCACGTGGTCGCGTTCCTGCTGTCCATGGTCGGGTCGTTCTTCCTGACCTCGTACTTCACGTACCGCACCCGGCCGACGTGGCGGAAGTTCCTGCTGTTCCCGCTCACCAACGCGGCGAACTTCGTGGTGACGACCAGCGGGGTGTACCTGCTCGTCGACGTGCTGCACCTCGGCAGCACCTATGCGCCGCTGCTCGCGGCGGCAGCGGCCATCCCGCTGACGTTCGTCCTGTCGCGTTTCATCATGCTCGGCCCTGACCGCTCCCCGGCCCGGCAGGACACGGAACCGGAGCAGGACACGGAACCGGAGCAGGCCACGGCCCGCTGAGCACTTCGGTCGGTTATTCGGGCCGCGAGGCGAAGAAGCGCGCAAGGGACGACGCGAGCTCTTCCGGGGCCTCTTCGGCCACGTGGTGCCCGGAGTCGATGCCGTGGCCCCGGACGTCCGGTGCCCACTGCCGCCAGATGTCCACCGGGTCCCCGTACAGATCCTCGAGGTCGTCCCGGAGGGACCAAAGGATCAGCGCCGGGCACCGGATCCGCATCCCGGCGGCCCGGTCGTCCTCCTCGTGCCGGCGGTCGACGGTGAGGCCGGCCCGGTAGTCCTCCAGCATCGCCCGCACCACGTCGGGGTTCCTCACGGCCGCGCGCCACTCGTCGTAATTCTCCTGCCCCATGCTCTGCGGATCGCCGCGGTACCAGCTGTCCGGATCGGCGTTGATGACCCGCTCGGGTATGTCCGGCTGGGCGAAGAAGAACCAGTGCCACCACTGCGTGGCGAACTCGGTCGTGATGCGGGACAGGTGCTCCGTGAGGGGCAGACAGTCGATCAGCGCCACCCGCAGGACCGCGTCGGGATGATCGAGCGCGAGACGCAGCGCGACACTGCCTCCGCGGTCGTGCCCGGCGAGCGCGAACCGGGCGTGGCCGAGGGAGCGCATCACCTCGACCACGTCACCGGCGACGGCCCGCTTGGAGTACCCGGCATGGTCCGCCGTGGGCGCCGGGCCGGTGGACCGGCCGTACCCCCGGAGATCGGGACAGACCACGATGAAACCTCGCCGGACGAGGAGCGGGGCGACGCGATGCCAGGTCCCGGATGTCCGGGGATGGCCGTGCAGCAGCACCACCGGCGGCCCTTCCCCGCCGTAGCGGACGAAAATCGATGCTTCACCGACCTGAACCCGCGTTGCCTCGAAGCCGTCGAACAAGGCCCGGACCTCCCGCCCTCGTTGCTGCGCCGCCCACTGCACCCATCGGCGCACCCGTCGGCCGAGGGAAACCCGCGGTCGCCCACGAGGATCACGGGCCGACAGGCTGCGCGAGCCGGTCCTCCCGCTCGGCGAGCGCTGAACCGGCACCGTCTTCCTCCTGCCCCCGCGGGAGCCGTGGACACCACAGCCCGACCGCAGGACGACGGGCAGGGTTCACCAGCGGTGTCGTCCAGGACCCGCGGGGCACGGACAGGTACGGCCCGGGCGGCTCAGCGCATCCGGCGCGCCACCTTGCGCAGCACCGGGTTCCGGCGCAGCGCCTCGCCCCGGACGGGCGGCGTGGCCCCCGGCAGACCCAGGCTGGTCAGCCTGCGCCGCTTGAAGTAGCGGGTCAGCCTCTCCTCGGGCAGCGAGGAGAGGAAGGACGCGGCCTCCTCGCGCAGCCCGGGGTGGGACCCGGACTGCATGCAGTACCCGACCGCCCGCACCAGGCCGCCGACATCGGCGGTGAGGTCCACCGGCCCGCCCGCCCGCCCGGTGTCGGTCAGATCGGGGACGAGGGCGTCGACGATGGTCAGCGGGACGCGGTTGCTGTTCTGGTAAGGGGTGATGCGCTCGAGGAGCAGCTCGGTGCCCACCCGGGCGGCGGGGATGCCGTAGAAGGCCGCAGCGGTGATCATCGCCGTGGAGAAGCACCCCACGACCAGTTCCGGACGGGCCCGTTCGTAGAGCGTCTCCGCGAGCACGGGCGTCCGCAGGATGTGCAGATCGAGGCCGAGCGAGGTCCCGAGGTCCTCCAGGGCGCGCGTGGAGTCCGCGGGGGCGCTGGGATGCGGCTTGAAGGTGATGACGCGGTGCCCGAGGGCCGCGGCCCCGCGGATCATGCCGAGATGCAGTTCCTCCTCCTCGTCCCGGCTGATCAGCTCCAGCGCGGAGAGGTACTGGCCGAGCAGCAGCGCCGTAGGACGCTCGGGGCCGATCTCCGCGGCCGAACCGATCTCGCCGAGCACCGCGCGGAACTGCGCGTCGGGCACGGCGACCGGCTCGACCCCGTACTCGGACAGCAGCATCGGCCGCAGGCCCGGCACCAGGTCGAGATGGATCAGCCGGCTGATGCGGCTGCTCATCGGCAGCGGGATCTGGTTGCGGGTGGGCCCGTAGCTCATCAGCCCGTCCGCGTACACATGGAGCGGACTGTCCGCGAAGATCGCCGCGACGGCCCGCGAGGGGTTGGCCTGGATGGACTCGCAGGCGATCTCGACCTTGTCGTCGCCCAGCCCCCAGGCGAGCCGCAGGCTCTTCTCCCACAGCGGGACGTCCTGGGCCCGGGGGGACCAGCCGGCCGGGTGGTGCGGGTGGATCGTCGCGTTCCAGGAGCGGACCTCGTCGAACTCGGGCCGCAGCGCCTCGAAACCGGACATCCGGTCCAGCGGGGTGCCCAGCTCGGGAACGGCCGAGGTGTCACTGACCACCAGGATCCGGCGGTGCTTTGACCGCGGACCGAACAGGCCGGACCGGATCGCGGCCGTGACGGTGGCCGCCGCGTACTGGGTGGCGGCGCAGAAGATCTGGACGGTCATGCGGCGGCCTTTCTGATGATGGTGCGCCGTTCGTCGTCGAGCCCGGCGAGTGCCCGCTCCAGCTCGGCCTCCGGGATGCGCCGCAGGGCCCCGCCGGTGAGGGCCTTGAGCTCCCGGGCGACGGAACGGCTGAAGCGCCGCCGGTCGCGGAGCTGATGCGCGATGACGACGCAGTAGCCGCGGACCGCCTTCGGTATCAGCAGGTCCGCCTGCGGGTCGTCGGCGAGCTCGGCCAGCACCTGGTCGAACGCCTTCACGAAGTCCAGCTGCCGCACGTCGCCGATCTGGGTGAGCGAACCCGCGACGCCCCGCCGGTAGAAGACCTGGTGCAGCGAGGCCACCGCGTAGGACTCGGCGTTCCGGTGCAGCTGCCAGATCCAGGGCCGGTCCTCCGCCGTGCGCAGTCCGTCCGTGAACCGCAGCATGCCGCGGTCGAGGAGGGAGGCGTCGTAGACGCCGGCCCAGGCGTACGGGTAGTCGACCATGCTCGACTCGCCGACCGGCAGGATCGACGAGCGCGGGTCCAGCGGCGTGTCCCGCCGTCCCTCCGGAGCCCGCTGGAGGCTCCGCTGAAAACCGGTCACCTGGACGTGGTCGGTGCGGACGAAGTCCACGCCGAGCCGGTCGATCGCCTCGACGAGAGCCGCCAGATGACCCCGCCCCAGCCAGTCGTCGCCGTCGAGGAAGGTGATCAGGCGGCCGTCGGCCCGGTCGATGCCGGTGTTGCGGGCCGACGCGAGCCCCCGGTTCTCCTCGTGCCGGACGACGGCGCTGTTCGGCAGGCTCCGGGTGAGCGCGGTGAGGGCTTCGAACGTGTCGTCCGTCGAGCGGTCCTCGACGAAGATGAACTCGAAGTCGTCCCGGGCGTTGTTCACCAGGCCGGCCACCGTATCGGCTATGTACGCGGAGACGTTGTAGCAGGGGACGATGACAGAGAGCGTGGTCACCGGGCGAGGGTACGGGCGGCCGGTGGAGCGGCCTCTGACGCGGGCGTGAGCGGAAGGTGAACGCCGGATGAGCGTCGGGGGGAGCCGTGCGGGCGCTCCCGGCAGCGTGCGGAGCGCGGCCCCGGAGGGTGGCCGGCGCCCCGTTCCGGTCGTTCGGGGCAGGCACCCTCGCAGGGCCGGTCCGCCCACCGGGACGAGGGGGAGTTCCGCCCGCATCCCGGCCTCCCGCCGAATCGTTTGGCGAATCAGTGGCCCACGCCACTTCCAGTGCCTAACATCGATCACCGCAAGGCCTTGTGCACCGAAGCACAATCATGCCGGGAGGCCCCTTTGCACCGCCGTCGTCGCACCGCGCTCACCGTCTCCGCCGCGCTCATCGCCGCCGCGCCGCTCCTCGCCGCCTGCGGCACCGACGCGCACCCCGGGACCGCCGCCGTCGTCGGCGGGCAGCGGATCGAGGTGTCCACCGTCCAGGCGAAGGTCCGGGACGTACGCGAGGCGCAGCAGGCGGCGCCGCAGTCCGCGCAGCTGATCAAGGACAGCGGGCAGCTCGGCCGGGCCAAGCTGTACGACCTGATCGTCGACCGGGTGGTCGCGAAGGCGGCACAGGACGCCGGCGTGAGCGTCAGCCGCAAGGAGATCCAGGACGGGCGTGACGAGCTCGTCGAGCAGTCCGGCGGTGAGGAGCAGCTCGCCGCCATGTACCTCCAGCAGCGCGGCGTCGCCCCCGACCAGGTCGAGAACGCGGTGCGCCGCGACATCCTGGTCGGCAAGATCGCCACCGCGATCGGCGCGGAGAACAGCCCCCAGGGCCAGCAGCAGCTGAACGCGGCCTTCACCACCGCCGCGAAGTCCCTCGACATCGACGTGAACCCCCGCTACGGCGCCTGGGACGACACCAAGCTGGAGCTCGGGACCTACAAGGCGCCCTGGATCACCCAGGTCTCGCAGGAGGCGCAGCCCGTCGAGGCGGGTGCGTAGCGGCGGGAGGTAGGTTCGGGGTGTGACCACCGAAGCACCCGCCGTCGGCCGTATCGTCCTGCTCACCGCCAGCCACCGCGTCGCGCCCGGACTGCTGTCCTGGCCCGCGTGGCGGACGCTGCACGCCGCGGACCGGGTGCTGTGCGCGGATCCGCACCACCGGCAGCTGTCGTACCTGCGGGAGGCCGGGGTCACCGTCGAGCACGTCGCGCCGAGCGCGCAGGAGCTCGTGGACGCGTGCGCGGGAGGCCGCACGATCGTCGTGCTGGCCTCCGGCGAGGGCGAGCCGGCCCTGACCGACGGTCTGGCCCGCCTCGGCGGGTCCGGCCGGGTGTCGATGCCGGACCTGGAACTGCTGCCCGGCGCGTACGACCTGCCCGGCGCGCGGCTGCTCGACCTCGTCGAGGTCATGGACCGCATCCGGCGCGAGTGCCCCTGGTCGTCGCAGCAGACCCACAAGGGTCTGGCCAAGTACGGCATCGAGGAGGCGTACGAGCTCGTCGAGGCCATCGAGGACGGTGACCGGGACGAGCTGCGCGAGGAACTGGGCGACGTACTGCTCCAGGTCGTCTTCCACGCGCGGATCGCGGAGGAGGGCGGCCCCGGCGAAGAGGACGAGCCGTTCTCCATCGACGACGTCGCGGGCACGATCGTCGAGAAGCTGATCCACCGCCATCCCCATGTCTTCGGCGAGGAGACCGCCTCGACGCCCGAGGAGGTCAAGGCGCACTGGCTGCGCACCAAGGCGATCGAGAAGCAGCGCGACTCGGTGACCGACGGTGTCCCGCTCGGCCAGCCGGGCCTGGCGCTCGCGGCGAAGCTCGCGTCCCGGGTCCGTACGGCCGGCCTCGACGTCCCCCTCCCCGCCGGGCAGGGCGTCGGCTACGAACTGCTCGCCCTCGCCGTGCGCGCGGAGGCGGCGGGCGTCGACCCCGAGGCCGCGCTGCGGGCGGCGGCCCGCGCGTACCGGGACGCGATCCGCGTGGCGGAGGGCCACCCCGGTAACGTCGAGGGGTGAACGACCCGACCGACCGGAACGCCGCTCCCGAACTCTTCACCTGGGAGTTCGCGACCGACCCCTACCCCGCCTACGCCTGGCTGCGCGAGCACTCGCCGGTGCACCGGACCCGGCTGCCCAGCGGCGTGGAGGCGTGGCTGGTCACCCGCTACGCCGACGCCAAGCAGGCCCTCGCCGACCAGCGGCTCTCCAAGAACCCGGCGCACCACGACGAACCGGCGCACGCCAAGGGGAAGACGGGCATCCCCGGCGAGCGCAAGGCAGAGCTGATGACGCATCTGCTGAACATCGACCCGCCGGACCACACCCGGCTGCGCCGGCTGGTCTCCAAGGCGTTCACACCGCGCCGTGTGGCCGAGTTCGCGCCGCGGGTGCAGGAGCTGACGGACCGGCTCATCGACTCCTTCGCGCAGAAGGGGGAGGCGGACCTGATCCACGAGTTCGCGTTCCCGCTGCCCATCTACGCCATCTGCGACATGCTCGGCGTCCCGCGCGAGGACCAGGACGACTTCCGTGACTGGGCCGGGATGATGATCCGCCACGGCGGCGGGCCGCGCGGCGGCGTCGCCCGCTCTGTGAAGAAGATGCGCGGATACCTCGCCGAGTTGATCCACCGTAAGCGCGAGGAGCCGGGGGACGACCTCATCTCGGGGCTCATCAAGGCGTCCGACCACGGCGAGCACCTCACCGAGAACGAGGCCGCGGCGATGGCCTTCATCCTGCTCTTCGCCGGCTTCGAGACCACGGTGAACCTCATCGGCAACGGGGTGTACGCGCTGCTGCGCAACCCCGGCCAGCGCGAGCGCCTCCAGGCCTCGCTCGCCGCGGGCGAGAGCGAACTGCTCGCCACCGGGGTGGAGGAACTGCTGCGCTACGACGGGCCGGTGGAGCTCGCGACATGGCGGTTCGCCACCGAGCCGCTCACCGTCGGAGGGCAGCGGATCGGGGCCGGCGACCCCGTACTCGTCGTGCTCGCGGCGGCCGACCGCGACCCCGAGCGCTTCGACGCGCCGGACACGCTCGATCTGTCCCGGCGCGACAACCAGCATCTGGGGTACGGGCACGGCATCCATTACTGCCTCGGAGCGCCGCTCGCCCGGCTCGAGGGGCAGACCGCGCTCGGCACGCTGCTCCGCAGAATGCCTGACTTGCGGCTTGCGGGAGATCCGGCCGATTTGCGGTGGCGTGGGGGACTCATCATGCGTGGATTGCGCACTCTGCCCGTTGAGTTCACACCGCAAACAAACTGACGCTGCGTCAATTCTGTGACTTTCACGTGATATCCGCTGCATCGACTTGTGACTCGCGTTCGAATACGGCTACGTTCACCGTCGACTCGGCATGCAACAGCAGGCCGCAGGTTTCCCAGCTGTCACGCGAAAGGCAACCGCATGCTCTCCGGGAACGGACGACACCGCCGACCCCGCCAGGCTCCGGCCCTCATCGTCGCGGCAGGGGTGACCGGTTCGGCCATCGCCATTCCGCTGCTCGGCGCGGGCTCGGCCTCCGCCGCGGACGCGAGCACGTGGGACCGTGTCGCGGAGTGCGAGAGCGGCGGCGCCTGGAGCGCCGACTTCGGCAACGGCTTCTACGGCGGACTGCAGTTCTCGAAGGAGACCTGGGCCGCGTACGGCGGCACCGCGTACGCGCCGAGCGCCGACCTCGCCAGCCGTTCGCAGCAGATAGCGGTCGCCGAGAAGGTGCTCGCCGCCGAGGGTCCGCAGGCGTGGCCCGCCTGCGGTCCGCTCGCGGGGCTCGTCGACGACGGCGCCGACACCGGCGTCGACCCCGGCATCCTCCCCCTGCCGCAGGACAGCGGGGCGCCGGTCGCCGAGCCGTCCGAGGACGCCTCCGGCACGGACGCGCCGGCCGACGCCACGGACGGCGGGACCCCCGAGGACTCCTCCGAAGGGCCGGACGCAGGCGCGCCGGACGCCACGGACAGCTCCGAGCCCTCCGGTGACGCCGGTGGCACGCCGGACACCAAGGACGGGGCCACCACCGCTCCGGAGGCTCCCGGTACGGACGACGGCGCCGCGGGTACGGCTCCTTCCGACGACGCGACGAGCGGCGGCGGCAAGCACCGCGGCGCGCCCGCGGACGACGAGGCAGAAACGGGCAATACGGAAGAGGGCCGCGAAAGCGGTCGTCACGCCTCACGCGGTGACAGTTCCGGCCGTAACGGCGTCGACGAGGCAACCGGCTCCGACGCGTACACCGTTCAGCCCGGCGACAACCTGTGCGACATCGCCGCCGAGAAGGACGTGCCCGGTGGATGGCCGGCGCTCTACGAGGCGAACGAGGAGACCGTCGGGGCCGACCCCGACCTCATCCTTCCCGGTCAGAGCCTCGATCTGGGCCTGCTGCAGGGCTAGTTCGCGTGGCGTTTCGCGGTCTTATGTCCGTTGTGTGCGAGTGAGACAAGCGTCTCTTTGCTGCAACTGGAGCAAATCCGCCCGCGAATTCGCCCACTCCGCCCCTCACCTGCGAAAACGGACATGCGTGGGTGGCCGGTTCGGGCGATTTCTCCCCGATGTTCGACTTTGAACATCGGGGAGTCGTGTGTCTACCGTCTGAACCGTTCGCCATCGCGGGCACCGTCGACCGATACGCCGAATCCTGCCGTCGGTCGGGGGGAACAGTCGTCGCTCAGAGCGCCGAAGGCAGGAGCGGGGGACCCAAGGTAAGTGCCGGGCCCGTGAGTCGAGAACGCGAGAGGCCGACCGTACGTAGAGGTCGGCCGGACCGTGCAGACCGGCGGAACGGAACCGGCTGGGGGTGAAGACCGCGCGTCAGTGACGTGCGGCCGGGCAACTCACAGGCCCGAACCCGACAGCTCACCTCGTAGGCGTCGGTGAGGAGATAGCTCCATGCTGCGTTCTTCCGGCAACGCCAAGCACCGCCGCGCTTCCAGGGCGACCCGTATCGCCGCCTTCGTCGGCATCACCGGTGCGGCCGTCGCCGCACCGCTGCTCGGTGCGGGCACCGCCTCCGCCGCCACCGCCTCGGAGTGGGACGCCGTCGCCCAGTGCGAGTCCGGCGGCAACTGGTCCATCAACACCGGCAACGGCTACTACGGCGGCCTGCAGTTCTCCGCCTCGACCTGGGCCGCGTACGGCGGCACCGCGTACGCCGCGACCGCCGACCAGGCGTCCAAGTCCCAGCAGATCGAGATAGCCGAGAAGGTCCTGGCCGGCCAGGGCAAGGGTGCCTGGCCGAGCTGCGGCGTCGGCCTGTCCAGCGCCTCCTACGACGGCGGCTCCGCCGAGGCCGAGCCCACCCAGCCGGCCCAGCAGCGCGCCGAGGCCCCCACCACGCGCTCCGAGCGCACCGAGGCCCCGGCCCCGGCGAAGCAGGCCGAGAAGCCCGCCGCGAAGGCCAAGTCCTTCAAGAAGGGCGACGGCGAGTACAAGGTCAAGGCCGGCGACACCCTGAGCAAGATCGCCGAGGCCGAGAAGGTCAAGGGCGGCTGGGAGAAGCTCTTCGAGCTGAACAAGGACATCGTCGAGGACGCCGACGTGATCCACCCGGGCCAGCAGCTCCACCTGAGCTGACCCCCTCCCGCACCGCGGGACCCGATCTGCCCCGGCCCGGCGCACCTTCCCCCGAACGCGCCGGGCCGCGGCATGTCCCGCCCCTCCGGCGGCCCGCCTTCCCCCACACGCGCGGCGCCGGGTCCCGCCCCCGCTCCCCCGGCGACGCGCCGGAACCGTCGAGCGCTCCACGCCCGGCGGTTGACCGCTTCACCCCGACGGGAGCGGCGAACACTCCGCGCCGACGCGGAGACCCGTCCACCGCCGGGAGCGGCGTCCCGCTGGCGCGGGGGTGACCTCTTCGCTCCGCAAGAGGCGAGTGCTCGTGCGGGGCCAGGGCGCGTCCGTACCGGAGGCGCTGACTCGCCCGCGCCGGGCGGTGACCTCTTCCCTCCGGGAGTGGCGACCCGCTCACGGCGGGCGGGTGACCTCTTGGCTCGGAAGCGACTGCTCGCGCCGGGCCGGGGCCCGCCCTCACAGGCGGCGCGCCGAAGGTGGCAAGCGCTTCGCCTACGCGGTGACCCGTCCCCGCCGGAGCGCCGAGCGCTTCGCGCCGACACGGGGACTGCTTCGTGCCGGGAGCGGCGACCCACTCGCGCGGGGGCCACTTCGTTCCGAAAGAGGTGACCTGCACGCCGGCCTGGGGCTGCCCCCACCGCTGACACGCCGGAGGCGGTGAGCGCTTCGCGCTGACGCGGCGAGCGGGCCCCGCGGGGCCGGGGGCCCTGCCCCCACCGCTCACGCATCGGCGGCCGGTGCTCCGCACCGACGCGGCGACCCGCCCGCTGACCCGGCGGCGACCCGTCCCCGCCGGGCCGGGGCCCTGTCCGCAACGCCGGCGGGCCGGAGGTGGCGAGTGCTTCGCGCCGACCCCGAAACGCCCGCGCCGGGAGCGGCGAGCGCTCCGCGCTGACGCGGCGAACCGGCCGCCAACGCGGGTGCCGCGGAGCGCCCCGCGGGGTTACCCGCAGGTAGATCCGACCCCGTTTGTCCGGCAGCGGGAGGCTTGATGCCCTTTTTCGTCCCAGGGGGCGGGCATCGGCCGGCCTTTGCCCCCGAGGCGGTTAGGCTCTTGCCGCAAGGCCAAGCAGACCTCTGCACTTTTTCTCGCGTCACATCCCAGAAGGAGATGCTCGTGCCGTCCATCGACGTCGTCGTAGCCCGGGAAATCCTGGACTCCCGAGGTAACCCCACGGTCGAGGTCGAGGTTGGCCTCGACGACGGCAGCACGGGTCGTGCTGCAGTTCCGTCCGGCGCCTCCACCGGTGCGTTCGAGGCTCTCGAGCTTCGCGACGGTGACCAGAACCGCTACCAGGGCAAGGGTGTCGAGAAGGCCGTCCTCGCCGTCATCGAGCAGATCGGCCCGGAGCTCGTCGGTTACGACGCCACCGAGCAGCGGCTGATCGACCAGGCGATGTTCGACCTGGACGCCACCCCGGACAAGTCCTCCCTCGGCGCCAACGCCATCCTCGGCGTCTCGCTCGCCGTGGCGCACGCCGCCTCCGAGGCCTCGGACCTGCCGCTCTTCCGCTACCTGGGCGGTCCGAACGCGCACCTGCTGCCCGTTCCGATGATGAACATCCTGAACGGCGGCTCGCACGCCGACTCCAACGTGGACATCCAGGAGTTCATGATCGCGCCGATCGGCGCCGAGTCCTTCTCCGAGGCTCTTCGTTGGGGCACCGAGGTCTACCACACCCTCAAGAAGGTCCTGAAGCAGAAGGGCCTGTCCACCGGTCTCGGCGACGAGGGCGGCTTCGCGCCGAACCTCGACTCCAACCGCGCCGCCCTGGACCTCATCCTCGAGGCCATCAAGGAGGCCGGCTACGCCCCGGGCAAGGACATCGCGCTCGCGCTCGACGTCGCCGCGTCCGAGTTCTACAAGGACGGCAGTTACGAGTTCGAGGGCAAGGCCCGCTCGGCCGCCGAGATGACCGAGTACTACGCGGAGCTCGTCGACTCCTACCCGCTGGTCTCCATCGAGGACCCGCTGTTCGAGGACGACTGGGCCGGCTGGCAGACCATCACCGAGAAGCTCGGCGCCAAGGTGCAGCTCGTCGGCGACGACCTGTTCGTCACCAACCCCGAGCGTCTGGCCCGCGGCATCGACGAGGGCGCCGCGAACGCCCTGCTCGTGAAGGTCAACCAGATCGGTTCGCTGACCGAGACCCTCGACGCCGTCGAGCTCGCCCAGCGCAACGGCTTCAAGTGCATGATGTCCCACCGCTCCGGCGAGACCGAGGACGTCACCATCGCCGACCTCGCCGTCGCCACCAACTGCGGCCAGATCAAGACCGGCGCCCCGGCCCGCTCCGAGCGCGTCGCCAAGTACAACCAGCTGCTGCGCATCGAGGAGATCCTCGACGACGCCGCGGTGTACGCGGGCCGCAGCGCGTTCCCGCGGTTCAAGTACGAGGGCTGATCGTCGCCGGTTCGCCGGCTGACGCCCTGTCGTACGTACGTCCCCGGCCGCGGTCCCGTACCGTGTCCGGGGACGTACGCGCGTGAAGGGGAGGCGAGAGGAATGGCACGCACGCCGGACGCGGACCGGTTCTCCACCGCGACCAGGCTGCGGCTGCTCGGCGAGCAGACCGCCGCCCGTGTCTACCGGTCCCAGAACCGCCGCCAGGCCCGCCGCTCCCGCCTCACCGGACGCGCGGCCTTCCTCGCCCTCGTCGTCTGCGGTTTGGTCGTCGCGCTCGCCTACCCGATGCGTCAGTACGTCTCGCAGCGGGCCGAGATCGCCGAGCAGGAACGGCTGATGGACGAGGCCCGTACGAGCGTCGAGCAGCTCAAGGACGAGAAGGCGCGCCTGAAGGACGACATGTACGTCCGGCGCCTGGCCCGCGAGCATCTGCACTACGTCATGCCGGGGGAGACGGGATACACCATGATCGACCCGAAGGCCGCGGAGCAGCAGCACGAAGAGGGCGGCGCGGCCGACCGGCCCTGGTACTCGAACGTATGGAACGGCGTGGACAACGCCGACGGCCCCGGGGCCGGGTAAGCGGCGCCGCACAGGTAAGCCCCCGCAGTACAGGTAAGTCAGCGAACAAGGCAGGCATGGAAACCCCTCCTCCCACCACCGAACCCACCGAGCCCACCGACGCGGACATCGCCGCGTTCCAGGAGCAGCTCGGCCGCCCCCCGCGCGGTCTGCGCGCGATCGCGCACCGCTGCCCCTGCGGGCAGCCCGACGTCGTCGAGACCGCCCCGCGGCTCCCCGACGGCACCCCCTTCCCGACGCTGTACTACCTGACGTGCCCGCGGGCGGCTTCCGCGATCGGCACGCTCGAGGCGAACGGCGTCATGAAGGAGATGACCGAGCGCCTGGCGACCGATCCCGAACTCGCCGCCGCGTACCGGGCGGCGCACGAGGACTACATCCGCCGCCGTGACGCCATCGAGGTGCTGGAGGGCTTCCCGAGCGCCGGCGGCATGCCGGACCGGGTGAAGTGCCTGCACGTGCTGGTCGGCCACTCGCTGGCGGCCGGCCCCGGCGTGAACCCGCTGGGCGACGAGGCCATCGCGATGCTGCCGGAGTGGTGGGCCAAGGGGCCGTGCGTGTCGCCCTGCGTGACGCCCGAAGCCTGATCACCGAGGAGATCGCCGACATGACCCGCGTCGCCGCCATCGACTGTGGCACCAACTCCATCCGGCTCCTGGTCGCCGACGTCGACCCGGCCACCGGGAAGCTCGTCGACCTCGACCGCCGGATGACCATCGTCCGGCTGGGCCAGGACGTCGACCGCACCGGCCGGCTCGCCCCCGAGGCGCTGAAGCGGACGTTCGACGCCTGCCGTGAGTACGCCGCCGCCATCGAGGAACACGGCGCCCGCCGCGTCCGCTTCGTCGCCACGTCCGCCTCGCGCGACGCGGAGAACCGCGACGAGTTCGTCGCCGGCGTGCTCGACATCCTCGGCGTGGAGCCGGAGGTGATCACCGGTGACCAGGAGGCCGAGTTCTCCTTCACCGGCGCGACGAACTCCCTCGACGGCCGCTCGGACGTCGCCCGCCCCTATCTGGTCGTCGACATCGGCGGCGGCTCCACCGAGTTCGTGGTGGGCGAGGAGCACGCCGGTGCCGCCCGGTCCGTCGACATCGGCTGCGTACGGATGACCGAACGGCACGCGCCGAGCAGCCCGGCGACGCCGGAGCAGATCGCCGCGATCACCGCGGACATCGAGGCCGCGCTCGACGAGGTCGAGAAGACGGTGCCCATCCGGCAGGCGCACACCCTGGTCGGGCTCGCCGGCTCCGTGACCACGGTCGCGGGCATCGCGCTCGGCCTCGAGGAGTACGACTCCGAGGCCATCCACCACTCGCGGATCTCCTACGAGCAGGTCGAGGAGGTCACCACCATGCTGCTGAACTCGACGCACGACGAGCGCGCGGCGATCGGCGTGATGCACCCCGGCCGCGTCGACGTGATCGCGGCCGGGGCGCTCGTGCTGCTCACGGTCATGCGGCGGACCGGGGCCCGCGAGGTGGTCGTCAGCGAGCACGACATCCTGGACGGCATCGCGTACAGCGTCGCCGCCGGTACGGCCGGCTGACCTCGCGTCAGAACGTGGGGGCCGGGGACGGGGTGAGGACGACGAACTCCGCTCCGGCCGGGTCGTTGCACACCGCCAGCCGGCCGACGCCCTCCGCGTCGTCGGGGCCCATCGAGACCGAGCCGCCCTTCTCCCGCACGAGGGCGACCGTGGCGTCGCAGTCCGCGGTGCCGAAGACGGGGTGCCAGTAAGGCCGGTTGTCGCCCGACGAGAACAACTGCGGGACGGCCATGATGCCCCCGAACATCCGCTCGGCCGGCTGGTCCTTCGGCGTGACCATCGTGTACGTGCCGCCGCCCCCGGGGAGTTCCATGTCCTGCCCGGACCAGCCGAAGACGGTGCCGTAGAAGGTCTGCGCGGCGGTCGAGTCGGTGGTGTAGAGCTCCACCCAGCCGAGGCTGCCCGGGGCGTCGGCCAGCTCGAGGCCCGGGTACGAGCCGGGCTGCCAGACCGCGAACTGGGCCCCCTGCGGGTCGGTGAGCTGGGCGAACCGCCCTTCGTCCGACACCTCGGAGGGCGGGGTGCGCACCGAGCCGCCGGCCTGCTCGACCGTCTTGACGGTGGAGTCGATGTCGGACGTGTGGAAGTAGACCGTCCAGGCCGGGCGGGCGCCCTCCTCGGTGAGCTGCCCGACCGCTCCCACCACCTTGCCGTCGAGCCGGAAGGACTTGTAGCTGCTCGTCTCCTGGTCGAACGCCTGGGCCTGCCAGCCGAACACGGCGCCGTAGAAGGCGGCCGCCGCGTCGATGTCGGAGGCGCCGAGGTCGAGCCAGCAGGGGGAGCCGGACACGAAGTCAGTGGTGATCACGCGATTCCCTTTCTCCGGGACCTCCCCGGTTCTCTCCGGGGGTCTGCGCCTCAGCCTGGCACCGCGGGCGGGCCCCCGCGCGACGACGCTCCGGCCGCCGTCCGAAGGTGTCGGTACGCCCCCGGGGTGTCCTTAAAGGGGCTGTCGGGCCGTCCTGGAAGGGTGCTCGCGAGAAAGTTCGTGAAGTTCTTCACAAGGAAAAGCGTCCTGACGGGCCTCTGGAGGCTTCTGGAGGCCCTTTGTGGGCGCCTGTTGGCCCCGGACGGGCACATTCGAAGGCGGGCGGCCGACCGTGCCCCCAGAGGGCAAGGGGTGGCGGTCCAGCGGCCCCACAGCCCTAGGGGCCAGCTCAGAGGGGTGATCAACGTCCCCAGAGGCCCCGTGGTTCCCCCTGGGAACCATGACCTGGGTCACGTGGGCGGCGGAGTGTAGCAGAGTGGAGGGGAGACCTTGTGAAGGGGCTCACGAGCGTCCCCTCCGAGGGGGGTGGATACTCGATGGCATGAGCACCACGGAGCGTCCCAGGATCCTCGTTGTAGGCGGTGGGTACGTAGGCCTGTACGCAGCTCGGCGCATTCTCAAGAAGATGCGCTACGGCGAGGCGACCGTCACGGTCGTCGACCCGCGGTCGTACATGACGTACCAGCCCTTCCTCCCCGAAGCTGCTGCCGGCAGCATCTCGCCTCGGCATGTCGTCGTCCCGTTGCGACGCGTGCTGCCCAAGGCTGAGGTTCTCACCGGTCGGGTCACGACCATCGACCAGGACCGCAAGGTCGCGACGGTCTCGCCGCTCGTCGGCGAGGCGTACGAGCTGCCCTTCGACTACCTGGTGATCGCCCTCGGCGCGATCTCCCGTACCTTCCCGATCCCCGGCCTCGCCGAGCAGGGCATCGGCATGAAGGGCATCGAAGAGGCCATCGGCCTGCGCAACCACGTGCTCGAGCAGCTGGACAAGGCCGACTCGACGACCGACGAGGACGTCCGCCGCAAGGCGCTGACCTTCGTCTTCGTCGGCGGCGGCTTCGCCGGCGCCGAGACCATAGGCGAGGTCGAGGACCTGGCCCGTGACGCGGCGAAGTACTACAGCAACGTCAAGCGCGAGGACATGCGTTTCATCCTCGTCGACGCCGCTGACAAGATCCTTCCCGAGGTCGGCCCGAAGCTGGGCAAGTACGGCAAGGAGCACCTCGAGGGCCGTGGGGTCGAGATCTACCTCTCCACCTCGATGGACTCCTGCGTCGACGGCCACGTGGTGCTGAAGAACGGCCTCGAGGTCGACTCCAACACCATCGTGTGGACCGCCGGTGTGAAGCCGAACCCGGCGCTGGCCCGCTACGGCCTGCCGCTCGGCCCCCGCGGCCACGTGGACTGCAGCGAGAAGCTCCAGGTCCAGGGCACCGACTACATCTGGGCCGCCGGCGACAACGCCCAGGTCCCGGACATGGCCGCCCGCAAGGCCGGTGTCGAGAACGCCTGGTGCCCGCCGAACGCCCAGCACGCGCTGCGCCAGGCCAAGGTCCTCGGCGACAACGTCATCTCCGGGATGCGCGGCTTCCCGCAGAAGGACTACGAGCACGCGAACAAGGGTGCGGTCGCCGGTCTCGGCCTGCACAAGGGCGTCGCGATGATCGTCATGGGCAAGATGAAGATCAAGCTCAAGGGCCGGCTCGCCTGGTACATGCACCGTGGCTACCACGGCATGGCCATGCCGACCTGGAACCGCAAGATCCGCGTGTTCGCCGACTGGACGCTGGCGATGTTCCTCAAGCGCGAGGTCGTCTCCCTCGGCGCGATGGAGAGCCCCCGCGAGGAGTTCTACGAGGCGGCCAAGCCGGCTCCGGCCGTCGCCAAGCCGGAGGCCGAGAAGGCCAAGGCCTCCTAGTCGTACCGCTGTCCCCGAAGGGGCCGCCCGCCATCCGTGGTGCGGGCGGCCCCTTCGGCGTTCCCGCATGCCCTGGAGCTGCCCGGCGCCGGGGTCCGCGCGCGGCCGACTCCGACCAGGTGCCGTTCCCGGCCTTTTTGCCTGTGCATTGCGTAGCGCGGGGAAGCACACACGGTGGTCACGTTGTTGAGGGAACCGAACCGTGCAGACCCGCGGTGCGGGGCTGGCGGGGCGTTCGTGGGAACCACCGTCACGGAGGTGTGCGCCATGGCCGATGCCGCACTGCGGCTGACCACTCTCGCCGAGGAACTGCTGGGGGCGCCGCTCCCGGTCCGCGTCCGCGCCTGGGACGGCAGCGAAGCCGGGCCGCCGGGCGCGCCCACCCTCGTCGTACGCCACCGGCGCGCCCTGCGGCGGCTGTTGTGGCGCCCGGGCGAGCTGGGGCTCGCCCGGGCCTGGGTCGCCGGGGAGGTCGACGTCGACGGCGACCTGTACGAGGCGCTGGACCTGCTCGCCGGGATCTTCTGGGAACGCGGCGACGGGCGGGGGAGCGCCCTGCGCGCCGCGCGTGACCCGAGGCTGCGGGCGGCCGCCCTCGGTCTGCTGAAGCTCGGCGGGCCGCTGCCTCCGCCGGCCCCGCCCGCGGAGGAGGTGCGCCGCCGCACGGGCCCGCTGCACACCAAGCGGCGCGACAAGGAGGCCATCAGCCACCACTACGACGTCGGCAACGACTTCTACGAGCTCGTGCTCGGGCCCTCCATGGTCTACTCGTGCGCCTACTGGGACGAGGCGGGCACCCTGGAGGAGGCCCAGCGCGCCAAGCTCGACCTGGTCTGCCGCAAGCTCGGCCTGAAGGAGGGCGACCGGCTCCTCGACGTGGGCTGCGGCTGGGGTTCCATGGCCGTCCACGCCGCCCGCGAGTACGGCGCCCGGGTCACCGGCGTGACACTCTCCCGCGAGCAGGCCCTCTACGCCCGCAAGCGCATCGCCGACGAGGGTCTGACCGACCGGATCGAGATCCGGGTCCAGGACTACCGGGACGTCAGGGACGGTCCGTACGACGCCATTTCGTCCATCGGCATGGCCGAACACGTCGGCCGGGTCCGCTACCGCGAGTACGCCGACCAGCTGTTCTCGCTCCTCGTACCGGGTGGACGGCTGCTCAACCACCAGATCGCCCGCCGCCCGGAGAAGGACGAATCCGCCTACCGGGTGGACGAGTTCATCGACCGGTACGTCTTCCCCGACGGGGAGCTCGCGCCCCTCGGCCGGACCGTCGCCACCCTGGAGGACGCGGGCTTCGAGGTCCGGGACGTCCATGCCCTGCGTGAGCACTACGCCCGCACCCTGCGCGCCTGGGTCGCCGGCCTCGAGAAGGCGTGGCCCGAGGCCGCGCGGGCCACGACGGCCGGCCGGGCCCGGGTGTGGCGGCTCTACATGGCCGCCTCCGCGGTCTCGTTCGAGCGCAACAGGATCGGCGTCAACCAGATCCTCGCGGTGCGGACCCCCGACAGCGGCAGCTCGGGAGTGCCGCTGCGGAACCCCGACTGGCGCTGAGCGACCGGCGACCGGCGCCCGGCGCACGAACGACGCAGGGCCCCGTGGGCGTGCGGTGCGCACGCCCACGGGGCCCTGCCCCGGGAACCGCTACTCCGTCTTGATCGCGGTCAGCATGTTCAGCTTCGCCGCGCTCCGGGCCGGCCACATCGCGGCCAGCACACCGACCACACCCGCCAGCAGCAGGAAGATCGCGATCCGGTCCCACGGCATGACCAGCACATAGCCGGGGATCTCCTTGCGGATCGTCTCGCCGATGGCCCAGGCGAGGAACGAGCCGAGACCGATGCCGACCACCGCGCCGAAGACCGAGATCACCACGGCCTCCAGCCGGATCATCCGCTTCACCTTGCCGCGGTCGAGGCCGATCGCCCGCAGCATGCCGATCTCCTGCTGACGCTCGAAGACGGACATCGCCAGGGTGTTGATGACGCCGAGCACCGCGATGATCAGGGCCATCGCCAGCAGCCCGTACATGATGTTCAGCGCCGTGTTGATGAACCCGCCGAACATGTTCCGGATGTCCTGCTGGTCCATGATGCTCATCGCCGGGTTGTCTCCCAGCGCGTCGACCAGCGCCTGCTCGTTCGCCGCGCTCGCGCCGCCGTCCATCGTCACCCAGACCTCGGGGATGTACGGCTTCGGCTCGTAGGGGGCGACGACGTCGGTGGCGACCAGGATCGGGGACAGGAACTCGTTGCCCTTGTAGACGGCGCCGACCGTCAGGTTCTTGGTCTCCTTCTTGCCCTCCTGGCCGAACTCGGCAGGCAGGGTGTCACCGGTCTTCCAGCCGTTCGACCTGGCGGTGTCGTCGTCGACCGCGATCTGCCCCTTGCCGAGCGTGGCCAGCGAGCCGGAGACCGTCTCCAGGTCGAAGACCTTCTCCACGTCGCCCGGGGTGACCGCGGACGCCGAGTGCCACTTGCCCTTGATCTCCATCGAGGACGCCTGCTGCGGGGAGACGGCGCTGATGCCCTTCGCCTTCTCGATCGCGTCGAGCGCCGACTTGTCCAGCGCGCCGCCGCCCGCCATCGAGACCATGTAGTCGGCCCTGATGTTGTCCGTGGTCATCTGGTCGACGGCGCGGCCCATCGTGGCGCCGAGCACCGAGATCCCGGTGACCAGGGTGAGGCCGATCGCCAGCGCGGAGGCGGTGGCACCCGTACGGCGCGGGTTGCGCACCGCGTTCTGCCCGGCGAGCTTGCCCGACACCCCGAAGACGCGGTGCAGCAGCGGCCGCACCAGCGCGATCACCGGGCGGGACAGCAGCGGGATCAGGACGATGATGCCGACCAGCGCCAGGAACGCGCCGCCTCCGATGATCATCCGGCCGTCAGAACCGGCCGCCGCACCGGCGACGATCGCGGCCGCGCCGAGCAGGGTGATCACACCGCCGATGGTGTTCCGCAGCACCAGCGACCTGGTCGTCGCGACCGCGTGCACGCTGCTCATCGCCGCCACCGGCGGGATCTTCGCGGCCCGGCGGGCGGGCAGCCAGGCCGCCAGCACCGTGATCAGCACACCGACGGCCAGGGCGGCGGCCACCGCGGTGGGCGAGACGACCAGCGGTCCCGCGGGGACCTTGGCGCCGAAGGTGCTCATCGCCGACCGCAGACCCGTCGCCAGGCCGAGGCCCAGCACGAAGCCGACCACCGAGGCGACGGCCCCGACGACCAGCGCCTCGAGGATCACCGAGCGCTTGACCTGCCGGCGGGAGGCGCCGACGGCGCGCATCAGCGCCAGCTCCCTGGTGCGCTGGGCGACCAGCATGGTGAAGGTGTTGGCGATCAGGAAGACGCCGACGAACAGGGCGATGGCCGCGAACGCGAGCAGCATCGTGTTCATGTTCGACAGACCGCTCTCGATCTGCCTCGCCTGCTCGTCGGCCAGCTCCTGGCCGGTCTGCGCCTCGGAGTCCTCGGGCAGCAGCGGTTTCACGGCCGCCAGGATCTTCGTGTCCGAGGCGCCGGCCTCGGCGGTCACGGTGACGTCCGAGAAGTAGCCGGGCTGCAGGTACAGCCGCTGCGCCACGGCGGTGTCGAAGAGGACCAGGCTGCCGCCCGCGTTCACCGCGCCGTCCTCGGTGGAGAAGACACCGGCGAGGGTGTACTCCTTCACCGGCCCGTTGGTGGCCACCCGCACGGTGTCGCCGACCTTGTACCCGCCCTTGGCGGCGGAGTCCTTGTCGAGGGCGATCTCGCCGTCCTCGCGCGGCCCCGCACCGTCGGTGAAGGTGTACGCGGCGTCCTTGCCGTCCTTGCCCGGGGCGAAGTTCGCGCCGGTGTTGGACCAGCCGTTGCCGATGAGCTTGCCGTCCTGGTCGGCGACGCCGGCGAAACCGGAGACCCGGCCGGCGGCGGTGGCCACACCGTCGACGCCCCGGATCCTCTCCAGGGTCTTCTCGTCGATACCGGCGTCCTTCGTCGCCTCGCTCGGGTCGATGTAGGTCGTCACGGCGACCGCGACGTTGTCGTAGCTCTTGGCGGACTGGTTGCGGTAGGCGTTGCCGAGGGTGTCGGTGAAGACCAGGGTGCCGGAGACGAAGGCCACGCCGAGCATCACGGCGAGCACGGTCATCAACAGCCTGGCCTTGTGCGCGAGCACATTGCGCAGGGCGGTACGGAACATGTGGGTGTCCTGGGAACGGGCACCGGCGTCCTGCGGGCGGCCCGGCGGGGCCGGCCGGGGGCCGGGCGGTGACAGGTGAGGTCTTGAGGGGGCGCGCGGGGCGGGGGCGCGGGCTGCGCGGCCGCCAGGGGCGCCGGGGCGTGCCGAGACAGCCGCCGGGGCGGGCGCGCCGGCCCCGGGCGGGGAGACGGGCCGGGAAGGGCCCGGTGACGTCAGCTCGTGCGGCCCTTGGCGTCGAAGGCCTTCATCCGGTCGAGGACGCCGTCGGCGGTGGGGCTCAGCATCTCGTCGACGATCGCGCCGTCCGCCAGGAAGATCACCCGGTCGGCGTAGGAGGCGGCCACCGGGTCGTGGGTCACCATGACCACGGTCTGGCCGAGCTCGCGCACCGAGTTGCGCAGGAAGCCGAGGACCTCCGCGCCGGAACGCGAGTCGAGGTTTCCGGTCGGCTCGTCACCGAAGATGATCTCCGGCCGGGAGGCGAGGGCACGGGCGACGGCCACGCGCTGCTGCTGGCCGCCCGAGAGCTGGGTCGGCCGGTGGCCGAGCCGGTCGCGCAGGCCCACCATGTCAATGACCCGCTCCAGCCACTCCCGGTCGGGCTTGCGGCCCGCGATGTCCATCGGCAGCGTGATGTTCTCCAGCGCGGTCAGCGTCGGCAGCAGGTTGAAGGCCTGGAAGATGAAGCCGATCTTGTCGCGGCGCAGCTGCGTCAGCTGCTTGTCCTTCAGGCTGCCGAGCTCAATCTCACCGATGCGCACGGAACCCGAGCTGAAGGAGTCCAGACCGGCGACGCAGTGCATCAGCGTCGACTTGCCGGAGCCGGACGGGCCCATGATCGCGGTGAACTCGGCCTGCCGGAAGTCGACGCTCACATGGTTCAGCGCGACCACCTGGGTCTCGCCCTGTCCGTACACCTTGGACAGGTCCGTGGCGCGGGCGGCCACTGCGGTGGCGCGGTGAGCGATGGGGGTGGTGGTCACGAGGGGAACTCCTGTCGGGGGTGTGCCGTGCTGACCACACCATCCTGTCCGCGCCGGCGCCGCGAATCGTCAGTCCCGGTGCCCGTTCCAAGGGCCCTCTCCGGTCGGACCGGCCCGCCCGTTCCTCCTCCTTGGGGATGACGGCGCCCCTGAGAGGCGACGGGGGTGGCGGAGGGCGCTTTTACGTCATTCCCGGGGGACCGGGGCGGCTGCCACAGGCGGTTCGAGGGGGGTGCGAACACACCCCGACCTGGCCTGACGCTCCCTCAGGAGCCAATGGGACAAGTCAAGATCGGGCCATGGCCCCGATGGCGGGACGATCTGCACCGATAGGCTCGGGTGCCAACGCGGAGCCCTCGCGCCACGCCCGGGTGGTGGAATGCAGACACGGCGAGCTTAAACCTCGCTGCCCCTCGGGGCGTGCCGGTTCAAGTCCGGCTCCGGGCACCTCGACGCCCCACCGCCCGGCACCCGCCCGACCCTCCGTGGGAGCCCCGTGCCGCGCTCCTCTGTCACGATCCCGGAAAGATCCTCCCCGAGCACTAGAGTGTTCGCTTTGCTTCCGCATTACTCTTGACATCTAGGCCGCGCACGGTGGCCAAGGAGGAGTGAGATGAGGAGCAGCAACCCGGTCTTCTCGCGACGGGGGTTCAGCCGCGACAACGGCTACGCCGGCTTCAACGCGCAGCAGCAGCCGCAGGCCGGGGGCCCCGCCGTAGGAACCAACCCCTACGCACAGGGCGCCGGCAACCCTTACGCGACCAACCCCTACGCCCCGGCGGACACCCAGTACGACGCCCCGGCGCCCGTCCGTACGGACGCCATGACGATGGACGACGTCGTCACGCGCACCGGCATGACGCTGGGCACCGTGGTTCTCGGCGCGGTCCTCGCCTGGGCCGTCCTGCCGGTCTCGCCCAGCAGCTACGGCATCGCCATCGGCTCGGCCCTCGTGGCCTTCGTCCTCGCGATCGTCCAGTCCTTCAAGCGCACCCCGTCGCCCGCGCTGATCCTGAGCTACGCCGCCTTCGAGGGCATCTTCCTCGGCGTGATCAGCGAGATGTACAACAGCCGCTGGGACGGCGCGCCCTTCCAGGCGGTGCTCGGCACCATGGCCGTCACCGGCGCCATGCTGTTCGTGTACAAGCAGCGCTGGATCCGGGTCACCGCGCGGTACGCCCGCGTCGGCATGACCATCGCGATCGCCTTCATCGCCGTCATGGCGGTGAACCTGCTGCTCGTGGTCTTCGGCGTCGCCGACGACGGCGGTCTGCGCAGCTTCGGGCCGCTCGGCGTGATCGTCGGCATCCTGGCCATCCTGATCGGCTGCTTCTTCCTCACTCTGAACTTCAAGGAGATCGAGGACGGAATCACCTACGGCGCGCCGCGCCAGGAGTCCTGGCTGGCCGCCTTCGGCCTGACCGTGACACTGGTGTGGATCTACCTGGAGATGCTGCGTCTGGTGGCGATCTTCAGCGGCGACGACTAGTCGGCGCGGCGGCCGGGCCACCGGTCGCACGAAGGGCCCGCAGGCACTGCCTGCGGGCCCTTCCTCGTGTGCGGCACCTGAGGCCACTAGAGCAGCTTGCGCGCGGCCCGCCTCAGGTCGTACTCGTGGATGATCGCTTTCGCATGTCCGTACGCGAGGTTGTGTTCGCCCCGGAGCCAGCTGACCTTCTCCTCGAAGTTGAAGAGGGACGGCCCTTCGTCGACGGTGCGGAGCCAGTCGGAGATGTCACGACCGGTGCACTCGGGGATTCGGGAGAGCAGATTTCGGTGGGTCTCTTCGGAGAAGACTTGGGACATCGGCGCCTCCGGACGCATTGCGCGTGTGCTCTTCACGCCACCGTGCCTGAGCGTGCGCGTATTGGCAACAGTCCCGGGAGGGCGCGTAGGGTCGCGGCGTGCTTGATACCACGGGACTGATCGCCACGGCGGACCGCTTCGCGGACCGTCTGCGGGCCGCGCCGCAGAGCCGGCTCCAGCGGGGTGCGGCGGCGGAGGCACTGGCTCTGGCCAGGGAACTCGCGAACAGGGCGCAACGGATCGAGGAGCCCGGGCGGGAGCCGAGGATCATGCCCGACGCGGGGGTGTTCGCGGTCGCGGACCAGCTGATGGTGGCCGCTCAGGATCTGGCCGAAGCGCTTCGGTCGGCACCGGACGCGTCAAGGGAAATGGACGAGGCGACCGCGCTGGTGCGGTCCGCCGCCGGCCGCTCGGGCCTGTAGCCCTCAGGCGGCGCCCCCGGACCCCGGGGGCGGGCACGCGTAGCGGCGGGCCTCAGTGGGAGGCGATCACACGGTCGGCGAGGATGTACACGCTCTCGTCGCCGCAGGAGAACGTCAGGGCGTACGCGCCCGACACACCGGAACCGCCCAGCAGCACCGGGGCGGTGCCCGCACGCAGCGCGTCGGCGAGGCGTTCCGCGGTCTCCCGGTGGCCCGGGGTCATGCACAGGGTCGTGCCGTCGGCGAAGACGTACACGTCCAGGGTGCCCAGCGGGCCGGGGCGGACGTCGGCCAGCTCGACGCCGGTCTCCGCCAGCTCCTCGAGCTTCGACACGGTGCGCTCATGGTCGGTGACGACAGGCGTCTGGACCGGCACGAAATCGGGGTGGGAAGGGTGCCGGCGCCGGGCGGCGGCCAGCTCGGGGGAGTCCTCGGCGAACTCGGTGACCTCGGGAAGGTCCGCCATCTCGTCGAACCCGTCGACGCCGTCCAGATCCAGCGACTCCAGATCCGTCGACTCGAGGCCCATCGACTCGAGACCCACGAAGTCGGCCTGGCGCGGTACGTAGAACGGCGGGAACTCGTCGCCGATGCCCGACAGACCACCGAGCGCGGAGCCGGACGCGGAGCCGGAACCCTCGCCGGAGTAGCGGGCGGAGGCGTCCGCCGCGTCACGAGCCTCCTGCGCCGCCCAGAAGGCCCGCGCCTCGGCCAGCTCACGCTCCCGCTCCTCGGCGAGCGCCTCTGCGACGGCCGCGCGTATCTCGGCGGCTTCGCTGGTGCGGGCCTGGGGTACGGAGGCGGTACGGGCGGGCCCGGACACCTCGGCGAGCTCGCTGCGAAGGGCGGCCACCTGCTTACGGAGCCCGTGGGCGGCGTGCAGGGCAGCGGCGCCCACGGCCGTGGCGGCGGCCGTGGTCAGCAGCAGGGCAAGAGACATGGCGCTCACTGACTTACTCCCGGTTTCAATCGGATCCCCCGACTTCTACATCAGCTTGCGATGAACCCGCGCACTCTGTCAGTGCATTACGTCACCAATTGGACAGGACTTTGGGCCCGGCGTTCACCGGTGGATCTGCCCTGACCTGCAAAAAGGGGTCTCCCCCAGGAGATAGGTCACATCCTGGGGGAGATTCAGTCACGAACTGAGATCCACGGCGGCCCCGCTCCTGGCCCGGACCGGGCCAGGCTCGGCTCAGCCGCTCGCATTTGTCGGTCGCGTTCGCTTCGCCACCGCTGCGGGCAGGTGCCGCCCTCGTTCCTCGGGCGACCCCTACCCTCCGCTCCGGCTCAGCTCAGCCGCTCGATGACCATCGCCATGCCCTGGCCGCCGCCCACGCACATCGTCTCGAGGCCGAACTGCTTGTCGTGGAACTGGAGGCTGTTGATCAGCGTGCCCGTGATCCGCGCGCCGGTCATGCCGAAGGGGTGGCCGACCGCGATCGCGCCGCCGTTGACGTTGACCTTGTCCAGGTCGAAGCCCAGGTCGCGGTACGAGGGGATGACCTGCGCGGCGAACGCCTCGTTGATCTCGACCAGGTCGATGTCCGAGGTGGTCAGGCCGGCGCGCTGCAGGGCCTGCTTGGACGCCTCGACCGGGCCGAGGCCCATGATCTCGGGGGACAGGCCGGAGACGCCGGTGGAGACGATCCGGGCGAGCGGCGTGAGGCCGAGCTCGCGGGCCTTGGTGTCGCTCATGATGACGAGCGCGGCGGCGCCGTCGTTGAGCGGGCAGCAGTTGGCCGCGGTGACCAGGCCGTCGGGGCGGAAGACGGGCTTGAGGCCCTGGACGCCCTCCAGCGTTACGCCGGCGCGGGGGCCGTCGTCCTTGCTGACGACCGTGCCGTCGGGGGTCGTCACCGGGGTGATCTCGCGCTCCCAGAAGCCGTTCTTGATGGCTTCCTCGGCGAGGTTCTGCGAGCGGACACCGAACTCGTCCATGTCCTGGCGGGTGATGCCCTTGAGGCGGGCCAGGTTCTCGGCGGTCTGCCCCATCGCGATGTACGCGTCCGGTACGAGGCCGTCCTCGCGCGGGTCGTGCCACGTGGAGCCCTCGGTCTCCGCGACGGCGGCCGTGCGGGCCTCGGCCTCGGCGAAGAACGGGTTGTGCGTGTCCGGCAGGCTGTCGGAGTTGCCCTTCACGAAGCGGGACACCATCTCGACACCCGCCGAGATGAAGACGTCGCCCTCGCCGGCCTTGATGGCGTGCAGCGCCATCCGGGAGGTCTGGAGCGAGGAGGAGCAGTAACGGGTGACGGTGCAGCCGGGGAGGTGGTCCATCCCCATCTGCACGGCCACGATGCGGCCCAGGTTGTTGCCCTGCTCGCCGCCGGGCAGGCCGCAGCCGAGCATCAGGTCGTCGATGTCGCGCGGGTCGAGCTCGGGCACCTTGGCGAGCGCGGCCTTGATGATCTCGGCGGTCAGGTCGTCCGGGCGGACGTCCTTGAGCGAGCCCTTGAAGGCCCGGCCGATCGGGGAACGGGCAGCAGAGACGATCACGGCTTCGGGCATCACGGCTCCATGAGGGGAAGACGGAAGGGCTGGTTGGGAAGTTACCCGTACGTACCGCGCGGGTCACTGTGCGGAAGGTGTGATGCGGGCCTCTTTTCTAAGCGGGCGCTTGCTTATGCCCCCTCCCGGCTTGCCCTTCCCCGCCCGGGACGGCTCTGAAACCGGCGCCCCGCCCGGATTCGGCCCCGCCGGACCGGCACGGCCGGCAGCGCGCGCGGCGGGCCGGGCCGTGCCGCCCTCGCCGAGCGGGTACGCCTGGACCCGCCGTACCGCGCTGACGGCGCGTACGGCGGTCCAGGCGCCCGTCCCTCAGGACGTGGGGCCCGCGTGGCCCCTCGCCGGCTCCGCGTGGGTGGTGGCGGGGGACACCGTCTCCGCGGCGGGAGGCAGGCGCCTGCGACGGCGGTGCTTGAGCAGGGCCCAGGGCGCGCGGGCGCCCGTGACCTCCGTGCCCGCCTCGGACGCGGCCGTCGCGGCCGCCCGGGCCACCGGCAGCATGTCCTCGTCCCGGTCGGCGTCCAGCACGTCGGTCTCCGGCCACAGGCCGAGCACCGCGCACAGCGTCGGCAGCATCGCCATGGCCGCCGTCGCGTAGCCCTCCGCCGACGGGTGGTAGCTGTCCACCCCGAACATCTCCCGCGGGTTCGCCGCGAACTCGGGGCCGAGCAGGTCGCCCAGCGAGACCGTCCGCCCGCCCTGCTCGACGACCACGATCGTCTGGGCGGCGGCCAGCTGACGGCTCACGCGGCGGGCCATCCAGCGCAGCGGCTGGTAGACCGGCTCGATCGTCCCGAGGTCGGGACACGTGCCGACGACGACCTCCGCGCCGGCCGTCCGCAGTCTGCGTACGGCAGCGGCCAGGTAGCGGACGGACTCCGTCGGCGGCATCCGGTGCGTGACGTCGTTCGCGCCGATCATGATCACGCAGACGTCCGGGGTCCGTGACCGGTCCGCGAGCAGCTGCGTCACCTGCCGCTCGAGGTCGTCGGACCGCGCCCCGGGCAGCGCGATGTTGCGGACCTCCACCGGCCGTTCCGCCACCGCCGCCAGTCCGGACGCCAGCAGCGCCCCGGGAGTCTGGCCCGCCCTGCGCACACCCTGGCCGGCCGCGGTCGAGTCGCCGATGACGCCGAGATGCAGCGGGTTCTCCCGGCCGAAGGCCAGCCCGTAGAGACCGTCGCCGCGCGGAGGGATGGGTGCCCGGCCCCCGCCGACCGTGCGTTTGGCCAGCTGGACCTCGGCCAGCACCAGGCCCACCGCCGCCGCCCCGAGCAGCCCGATGCTGCCCCCGCCGTATGCCGCGCCGGCCGCGATGCGCCGCGCCACCCTCGCTCTCGACACAGTCGTGCCACCTCCTCGCAACCCACCGGGGCCGCAGCCTCGTGTGCTGCGGCCCTCGCAGGCTTCGTCGCCGTACATGAGCTAACTGCCCCGTAGCGACCGTCGCCCAATCCCGCGGCCGCCCGCTTACGCTGGGCGAACCATCACGGAGACCCCGGAGAACATTGTGCGTATCCACAATTCGATGATCAGCCTTGTCGGCGACACCCCGCTGGTGAAGCTGAACAGCGTGACCGCAGGCATTTCGGCGACCGTCCTGGCCAAGGTCGAGTACTTCAACCCCGGCGGGTCGGTGAAGGACCGGATCGCGCTGCGGATGATCGAGGCGGCGGAGGAGAGCGGCGCGCTCGAGCCCGGCGGCACGATCGTCGAGCCGACGAGCGGCAACACCGGCGTCGGCCTTGCCATCGTGGCCCAGCAGAAGGGCTACAAGTGCATCTTCGTCTGCCCCGACAAGGTGTCCACGGACAAGATCAATGTGCTGCGCGCCTACGGTGCCGAGGTCGTCGTGTGCCCCACGGCCGTCGACCCCGAGCACCCGGACTCGTACTACAACGTCTCCGACCGGCTGGTGCGCGAGACGCCGGGAGCCTGGAAGCCCGACCAGTACTCCAACCCGAACAACCCGCGTTCGCACTACGAGACCACCGGTCCCGAGCTGTGGGACCAGACGGACGGGCGGATCACCCACTTCGTCGCGGGCGTCGGCACGGGCGGCACGATCTCCGGCACCGGGCGGTACCTGAAGGAGGTCAGTGACGGCAAGGTCAAGATCGTCGGCGCGGACCCCGAGGGTTCCGTCTACTCCGGCGGCTCCGGCCGTCCGTATCTCGTCGAGGGCGTCGGCGAGGACTTCTGGCCCTCCGCGTACGACCGGACCGTGACCGACGAGATCGTCGCCGTGTCCGACAAGGACTCCTTCCAGATGACGCGCCGGCTCGCCAAGGAGGAGGGCCTGCTGGTGGGCGGCTCCTGCGGCATGGCGGTCGTCGCCGCGCTGCGCGTCGCCGAGCGGCTCGGCCCCGACGACATCGTCGTCGTCCTGCTGCCGGACAGCGGCCGCGGCTACCTGAGCAAGATCTTCAACGACGAGTGGATGGCCGACTACGGCTTCCTGGAGGGCGAGGGCGTCGCGAACGTCGGCGACGTGCTGCGCGACAAGGAGCACGGCGGCATCCCCAGCCTGGTGCACATGCACCCGGAGGAGACCGTCGGCCAGGCCATCGAGGTGCTGCGCGAGTACGGCGTCTCCCAGATGCCGATCGTCAAGCCCGGCGCCGGCCACCCGGACGTGATGGCGGCGGAGGTCATCGGTTCCGTCGTCGAACGCGAGCTGCTGGACGCCCTGTTCACCCAGCGCGCGTCGCTCGGCGACCCGCTGGAGAAGCACATGTCCGCCCCGCTGCCGCAGGTCGGCTCCGGCGAACCGGTCGGCGACCTGATGTCGGTGCTCGGGACGGCGGACGCGGCGATCGTGCTGGTCGAGGGCAAGCCCACGGGCGTGGTGAGCCGTCAGGACCTGCTGGCGTTCCTCGCCAAGGGCGCCAAGTAGCCCGTCGCGGAAGCCCTTTGCGGGCTTCTGTCGCGCAATCGGTACGAGCGCGTCACGTCCGCGCAGCACCCGCTTAACACGCGTACGGCACATTGGTGGATGTCGGCAGGGAGACCGGGCAGGTGCCCCGGCCGGCACCACTGGCGGCGTCAGCGGACTTCCGGAGCGGCTCCCGGACTCCAGGACGCCCCGGACACGGAGAACCGGTCCTGACCCGGCCCGTGTCCCTCGCGGGGACCGCCGTCGTCCCGCCCCCCGGCCTCCGGGCAGGGGGTGCGGCGGTCCCCGCGCACAGCCTCCGCCCCTGCCGGCGGGCCGGCCACCGGCCCGTCGGCACGGGTGCCGTCGCGGTGACGGCCGCTCAGTCCTCCCAGTCGGAACCGGTCCTTCCCGCCTTGCGCTGCTGCCACGGCCACGCGTGGGCGGCGTGGGCCACGTTCACTCCGACGATGCCGAGCCAGGTGACGACCAGACCGGGCAGGTCGGCGTTGGCGACGCCGATCGCGGAGAGCGGGATGGCGAGGACCATCGTGATGATGCCGAAGCCGAAACGCTCCCCGAAATTGCCGGCGGAGCGCTGCCGGCCGGGGCTGCGGGCGGCGGTCGTCCGCTCCTCGGCCAGCTGCCGCCTGACACGGCGCTCGACCGTGGTGTCGAGCCGCTCCTCGACCTTCTCCAGGAAGGATTCGACGAGCGCGGAGTCGTACTCCTCGCCCAGGTCGCGCCGGGCGTGGAGGGTGGCGTCGAGCTCCTTCTTGAGCTCAGGGTCGCGGGCTTCCATGGGACCGAAGCTACGGCCGGGCGGACCGCCGGGTCATTGGGGCTAGCCCCCCTCTTCACCCCGGGGACAACGGGAAGCGGCCGTCCCGCTGTGACAGCATGTGCGGGCCGACTGCCGTAGGGCCGGGGCCGGTTCACAGGGGGAGACGACCATGAGCACAGAGAGCACCGCACCGACCGCCGGGTACGTCCTCGGCGGCCTGCACCACGTCCAGCTGGCCGTCCCACCGGGCACGGAGGACCTCTGCCGCCGCTTCTGGGGTGACGTGCTGGGCATGACCGAGCTCGAGAAGCCCCCCGTGCTGGCCGCCCGCGGCGGCTGCTGGTTCCGCGGCGGCGGCCTCGAGGTCCACCTCGGCGTCGAGCAGGACTTCGCACCCGCCCGCAAGGCGCACCCCGGCATCCTCGTCCGTTCGCTGCGCGCCCTCGCCGAGCGGCTGGAGGAGTGCGGACACGAGGTGACGTGGGACGGCGAATTCCCCGGCCACGACCGTTTCTACGCCTACGACAACGTCGGCAACCGGCTGGAGTTCATGGAGCCGCGGCCCGCGTCCTGAACCGCCCCGTGCGCCTCACCTTGCCCGGGCTGCATATCGTCATGCAGAGTTCATGGTGAGTGAATAGGACGACCGACGAGCGGGCCGGACGAGGGGGATGGCATGAGCGACAGCCCTGCCGCACGACTGCAGCAGCTGTTCGAGGGGCACCGGCTCACCCCCACCCAGCGTCGCATCGCGCACTGCATGGTCCGCCGCGCCGCGGACGTGCCGTTCCTGTCCAGCGTGGAGCTCGCGGAGCTGGCCGGCGTCAGCCAGCCGTCCGTGACCCGCTTCGCCGTCGCGCTCGGTTTCGACGGCTATCCCGCGCTGAGAAGGCATCTGCGTGAGGTCGTCCCGCCGGAGACACCCGACGGCGGCGACGCGTACAACGAGTACCAGCAGGCGGTGCAGGCCGAGATCGAGAATCTGCGGCACCTGGCCGCCATGCTCGCGGAGCCGGCGCCCGTGGAGCGGGCCGGCCGGCTGCTGGCCGCGTCACGGCCGCTGCCGGTACTGGGCCTGCGCGCCGCGTCGTCGCAGGCCAGGGGCTTCGCCTACTTCGCGGCCAAGGTGCACCCGGACGTACGGCTCCTCGACGAGGGCGGTTCGATGCTCCTCGACCGGATCGACGCGGCGCGGCGCGCGGGCGCGAGCGCCCTGCTGTGCTTCGCCCTGCCGCGCCACCCCAAGGAGGTCGTGGAGGCCCTGGCGTACGCCCGCTCCGCGGGTCTGACGGTGGTGACGGTCGCCGACTCGGCGTTCGCCCCGGTCGCGGCCCACAGCGATCTGCTGATCCCGGCCGCCGTCGGCACCGGACTGGCCTTCGACACCGCGTGCGCGCCGATGCTGCTCGGGAGGGTCCTGCTGGAAGCCATGTGCGACGGTCTGCCGGACGCGCAGGCGCGCCTGGAGGACTTCGACGTGCAGGCGGCGGAGCGCGGTCTGTTCGCGGAGTGAGCGGGCACCCGACGAGCGAGCGGGACCTGACCGCTTTCCGGCGGTGCGGGACCACTTTCTGACGCTGTTTCTCAGACGACACTCATGTACGGCCGCTAACCTCCGCGCCCACGGATCGGATCTGCCGGAGGGAGCACGGACGTGGGGCGCGGGACGCAGTCGCTGGCGCGGGTGGCGGTGGTCGTGAGAGCCGGGGCGGCGCCCCTGTGGTGGCTGGGGGTCGTGGCCGCCGGCACCGGGCTGCTGCTGCCCGGACTCACCGGCCGCCGCATCGGGGTCCTGGCGGGGGCCGCGCTGTTCCTGGTCACCGCCGCCGTGGTCGCGCTCGTACGCCGCCGCCGGTACACGCACTTCGCGGACTGCGCGACCCGCGCCGGACGGCACGACGTCCTCCAGGACCGCCGCGTGACGCTGCGCGTGGTGCGGCGGTCGCGGCGCTGGTGGCTGCTGCTCGCCTTCCTGGCCGCCGTGGCGAGCTCCCTCGTACTGCCGGCCGCGGGCGGTGCGGTGCTCGCCGGTGCGGGGGCCGGCCTGTGGCTCAAGGCCGTGTGGCTGGGCCGGCGCGAGCAGGCGGCGGAGACGCTGCTGTGGCTGCGTACGGACCGGCTGGCCGAGGGGCCGGTCGGCAAGCGGGCCAAGGGCTTCCGTACGACGGGCATCGCCGCCGGCGACGCCGCGCCCGGAGGGGCGCGGCGCCGGCGCTGAGGGACGGCTCAGACGTCCAGTTCGGCCTCGATCTTCTTCAGCTGGTGGCGGGCCATCGCAAGGTTCGCGCGCTCCTTGTCCAGCGCCAGGTAGAGGAACAGGCCGGTGGAGCCGCGGCCCTTCATCAGGCGGATCAGGTGGTACTGCGTGCCGAGGGTGATGAGGATGTCCTCGATCTCGTCCTTGAGGCCCAGGTGCTCCATCGTGCGGACCTTGGAACGGACCACGTCCGTGTTCCCTGCGGCGGCGACGGTGAGGTCGAGGTCCTTGCCGCCGCCGACGGTGCCCAGCGCCATGCCGCTGGTGTAGTCGACGAGTGCGGCGCCGAGGGCGCCCTCGATGGTGATGGCTTCCTTCAGCGCTGTTTCGGTGTTGGCCATGGCAGGCGCACTTTCCTTCCGTCGGTTGGTTGTTCTCGCGGTGGTGCGGGTGGATCGGGTGGTGCGAGGGGCTCGTGCGGGTGCTGGTTCTCCGGGGGTGGCGGCCATGTGTCAGGCGTTCTCCGCTCGTTCGAGGGCGGCGTCCACCAGCGCCCCGATACGGGCGCCGGCACGACGGGCCTCGAGATGGAGCCGGCCCACGTTGATGCGTGGCTCGGCAAGGACGGTGAGCACGGCCGACGAGCCGGCCGCGTAGGTGGCGACGTAGCCCGCCTCGCCCCGGACGAGCAGCTCCTTGAAGCCGCCCTGCCCGGTGGCCTCGGTCAGCCGCAGCGCGACTCCGAGCGCGGCGGCGGTGAGCGCGGCGACGCTCTCCGCCTCCTCCGTGTCCGCCGCCAGCACCAGGCCGTCGACGCTCGCGGCGAGCCCGCCGGTCAGCTGCGGCACACGGGCCCGCAGCCTCTTGAGTTCACCGAGCACCTCGGTCTCGGCCGTCATGAGCTGTCTCCTCTCGGCGCGCAGCCTCAGGGCGCGCCTCATGACGGGGTGCGCAGGGCCCGGTGGGTCGTGCGGTGTGTCACAGGCTTGCCTCCAGAGCGTCGCGGAGCCGGCGTAGCAGGGCGATGTCCGGGTCGTCGGCGAAATCGGCGACCCAGGCGGGCAGCGGGGCCGGATCGGGTGCGGCAGGGTCCGCCGGTGTCTCGACGAGCCCCGCGGCGGCCATCCGCCGTACTTCGAGCAGGGTGTTGAAGGCGGGCCGCCCGACCGCCCGGGCGATCGCGGACGGGGTGCGCACACCGTCCGCGAGCTCCAGCAGCGCCCGCTGCCGGGGGGTGGCGCTCGCGCCGTGGCCGGGCGGGCGGCACCGCACGGGCGCGGCGTCCACCTCGGAGTGCGGCCACACGGAGTCGAGGAGCCCGCGCCGCCGGCGTGCCTCCCGGGCGACCACCACGGCGGGCACGGGACGCACGGCGCCCATCCAGTGGGCGACGCCGTAGCGGAACCGGGTCGGCCCGCTGCCGGGGGCCAGGGCGAAGAACGCCGCGTCGTGGAGGGCGCCCAGGTGGCAGATCTCCATCTCGCCGCCGGTGACCTGTCCGCTGTCGACGAGGAAGCGCGCCACCTCGCGGCGGGCGCCCGCCCTGGCCACGGCCTCCTGCCAGCCCTCGGGGGCCAGTCGGCCGCCGGCGGTCAGCAGCACCTCGATGCCGGGCGCGGCCGGGCTCTCCGCGTGGACGACCTGCCCCTCGGCGAGGTAGAGCGCGCCGTGGTCACGGACGAGGACGCCGGTGGCCCGCTCCTCCGCCAGCCTGAGGAGCATGGGGGAGACGGCCGTGGGCGCTGCGGTCATCCGAGGACCAGCCGCTCTGCGAGGTCCGCGAGGCGCAGCCGGGCGAGCGCCAGATTCCCGGTCTCCCGGTCGAGCCAGAGATGCAGGAACACACTGCTGTCGAAGGTGGTCTCCACGAACCGCACCACGTGGTAGCCGGTGCGTGTGGTGACGATGAGGTCCTCGACGGGTAAGCCCTTGGCGCCGTCCGGCGCCGCTTCCTCGTCGGGCGCGAAGGTCGGGTATTCGGCGGCCATCCTGGCCAGTTCCGCCGTCTCCGCCGCGGTCGCCTCGTGGTCACCGCCGGGGGTCTCTCCGACGCTGCCGAGGGCGAGCCCGCTGGTCCAGTCCACGATCGCGGCCCCCCGGGCCCCGGGCACCACCATGGCCTGCAGCAGACACTCGTCGATTCCGGGCACGCGGACTCCCCTCCCCGCCTCGGTGTGCCGCGCACGAACGCGGCAGTGACGGAGAGGTTACGCAACGTGCCACCTGCTGGGGTGACTTCTGGCATTTTCCAGCGGAACATGCGCGTGCCCGATAAAGTCCGCTCCCTCCCTGTCCGTGCCCGCCCGCGCAGCGCGGGCAGCTCCATGACGGCACCGCGGACAGCCGCAGGGCAGCGCAGGGCGGTCCCGTGCAGGGTGGTGACCGCGGGGCGGGTGGGCGCGGTGCGCCGCCCCGTCAGCGGCCGCGGTGCTCCACCGCGGCGGCGACGTCGTCGAGGTCCCTCGCGATCGCCCGGCGGACGGCCCTGGCGCCGAGCTTGCCGAAGACCTTGGCGAGCAGTCCCGTGAAGCCGCCGGACGGCTCGGCGCGGAACGTCAGCCGGACGGTCGTCGCCTCAGGGCCCGCGGTGAGCAGGCTGAACTCGGAGACGTAGTGAGTGCCTTGGGAATCGGCCTCCACCACATAGCGCTCGGGCGGCTCGCAGGCCGTCACGCGCATCTCCTCGGTGGCCTCCTTGCCCAGCATCCGCCGGGTCTCCCGCCAACGGGTGCCGACGCCGAAGTCGCCCTCGGTCAGCACCTCGATCCGCTCCACGCCGCTGAGCGTGCGCTCCCAGCCCCGGATGTCGGTCAGGGCCTGCCACACCGGACCGGGCGGCGCGAGGATCAGACGCTCGACGACGACGCTGCTGGTAGCCATGGGTCCATGGAACCACCGGGGTCCGACAGCCGCCCCCGCTGCACGGCGGCCCTCAGCCGAGCAGCGCGTCACGCTCCGCCCCGCCGGCCTCCGCGACGATGGACCCGATGCTCTGGGCCTGCCGCACGGTGGCGAATTGCACCTCGCCGTCCGCTCCGGTGGTGAAGCCGTGCACGGCGGTCCTGGGCAGGCTGTTGTAGCCGTAGTGGCTGGAGAAGTAGTAGGCGCCCGTGTCCAGTGCGGCGACGACGTCGCCCGGTTCCAGCAGCGGCAGGGCCCGCTTCTCGGCGAGCAGGTCACCGGCGAAGCACGCCGGCCCCGCGATGTCCTGCTCGACGGCGGGCCCCGCCTTGGGCAGCCCCTTCGCGTCGTACGCGGCGATCCGCAGCGGCCAGGACAGCGGGTCGTAGACGGTGCGGGTGGCGACCTGGACGCCCGCGTGGGTGACGGCGATCGGCCGCGAACCGGCGGACTTGGCGTACTCGACCCGGGCGAGGACGGTGCCGTGCTTGGCGAGCAGGGAGCGGCCGAACTCGGTGACCAGGCCGTAGCGGCCGTCGAGCAGCCCGGGCACGCGCTCCTGCAGCAGCGCCGTGTACTCGGCGAAGGCGGGGGTGTGTTCCTCGGACGCGAAGTTGACCGGGAGGCCGCCGCCGATGTCGATGGTGTCGATCTGCCGCCGGCCGGCCGCCGCGTTGATCTCCTCGGCGAGCTCGTACACGGCGAGGACGCCCTCCGTCATCCGGGTCAGGGCCATCCCCTGGGAGCCGGAGTGGGTGTGCAGCCGGGTCAGCCAGGGCCGCTCGAGGCAGGCGCGGACGACCCGGTCCCGTGCGCCCTCGTCGCGCAGGGTCACACCGAACTTCGACGTCGGTGTCGCCGTCGACAGGGCGCCGATGGAACCGCCGCCGACCTGCGCGTTCACCCGCAGGCCCAGCGGCGAGGCGGTGGGCCCGGCGGCGACGAGGTCGTCGATGCGGGCGAGTTCCTGCCAGTTGTCGGCGTTGACGGCGATGCCCAGGTCGAGGGCCTCCCTCAGCTCCGCGACGGTCTTGGCCGGGGAGTCGAGCACGATCGAGCCGGCCGGCAGTCCGGCGGCCCGCGCCAGCGCCAGCTCGCCCGGGCTCGCGACCTCCGCGCCGATGCCCTCGGCGTGCAGCAGCGCGAGGACCGGCACCAGCGGGGCGGCCTTGACGGCGAAGGCGTGCAGCACCGGCGCGTCGGTGACGGCGGCGAAAGCGGCCCGCAGCGCCGCCACCGACGAGCGGATACCCGCCACGTCGATCAGGGCGGTCACCGGCTGGTCCTCGGTGAGAAGTCCCTGCTCCACGGCCGCTCGTACGGCCCGGTCCCGGCGGTCGACAGTCATGTGCGCCAGCCAATCACCCGGCGGTTCGCGCCGCAGCTGTTGACTACATCTATTCAGGAAGTAAGTATGTGAATAGAAAATCCACACATCTTCGCGAGGAGGCAACGCCATGTCAGGACCCCGCCCCGTACGGGCACCGCGCGGCAGCGAACTGAGCGCCCTGGGATGGCAGCAGGAAGCCGCGCTGCGGATGCTGCAGAACAACCTCGACCCCGAGGTCGCCGAGCACCCCGACAAGCTCGTCGTCTACGGCGGCACGGGGAAGGCCGCGCGTGACTGGCGTTCCTTCGACGCGATGGTCCGCACGCTGCGGACCCTGAAGCAGGACGAGACGATGCTTGTCCAGTCCGGCCGCCCGGTCGGCGTCATGCAGACCCACGAGTGGGCGCCGCGGGTCCTCATCGCCAACTCCAACCTGGTCGGCGACTGGGCGAACTGGGAGGAATTCCGGCGCCTGGAGCAGCTGGGCCTGACCATGTACGGCCAGATGACCGCCGGCTCCTGGATCTACATCGGCACCCAGGGCATCCTCCAGGGCACCTACGAGACGTTCGCCGCCGTCGCTGCCAAGAAGTTCGGCGGCACGCTCGCCGGCACGATCACCCTCACCGCCGGCCTCGGCGGCATGGGCGGTGCCCAGCCGCTCGCCGTCACCATGAACGACGGCGTCGCGATCTGCATCGACTGCGACCCGCGCGCGATCGAGCGGCGCATCGAGCACCGCTACCTGGACGTGCGGGCCGACTCCCTGGAGCACGCCCTCCAGCTCGCCGTCGAGGCCCGGGATGCCCGTCGCCCGCTCTCCATCGGCCTCCTCGGCAACGCCGCCGACCTGCTGCCGCGGATGCTCGCGGAGGGCGCGCCGATCGACATCGTCACCGACCAGACCTCCGCCCACGACCCGCTGTCCTACCTGCCCGTCGGCGTCGACTTCGACGACATGGCCTCGTACGCGGCGAAGGACCCGGCCGGCTTCACGACCCGTGCCCGCGAGTCGATGGCCACGCACGTCGAGGCCATGGTCGGCTTCATGGACGCGGGCGCCGAGGTCTTCGACTACGGCAACTCGATCAGGGGCGAGGCCCGGCTCGCCGGCTACGACCGGGCGTTCGCCTTCCCCGGCTTCGTGCCCGCGTACATCCGGCCGCTGTTCTGCGAGGGCAAGGGACCGTTCCGCTGGGCGGCGCTCTCGGGCGAGGCGTCCGACATCGCCAAGACCGACAAGGCGATCCTCGACCTCTTCCCGGAGAACGAGTCGCTGCACCGCTGGATCAGGATGGCGGGGGAGCGGGTCCACTTCCAGGGCCTGCCCGCGCGCATCTGCTGGCTCGGCTACGGCGAGCGCGACCGTGCGGGCGAGCGCTTCAACGACATGGTCGCGAGCGGCGAGCTGGCCGCCCCGCTGGCGATCGGCCGGGACCACCTCGACTGCGGTTCCGTCGCCTCCCCGTACCGCGAGACCGAGGCGATGCTCGACGGTTCCGACGCGATCGCGGACTGGCCGCTGCTGAACGCGATGGTGAACGTCGCGTCGGGCGCGTCGTGGGTCTCCCTCCACCACGGCGGCGGGGTCGGCATGGGCCGTTCCATCCACGCCGGCCAGGTGTCGGTGGCGGACGGCACGAAGCTGGCGGGCGAGAAGATCCGCCGCGTGCTCACCAACGACCCGGGCATGGGCGTGATCCGCCACGTGGACGCGGGCTACGAGAGCGCCGAGTCGGTCGCCGACGCCAAGGGCGTCCGCGTGCCGATGCGGGAGGACTCGTGACGAGCGAGGACCGCCCCGGCCCGGCCGGTCCCGCCTCCGGGACCGGGACCGGCTCCACGGCGGCGTCGTTCCACGAGATGTGGCGCGACCTGCGCCCCGTCGGCCGCGACGCGTCCACCGGCGGCTACCGCAGGTACGCCTGGACCGGCGCCGACGCCGACTGCCGGTCGTGGTTCAGGGCGCAGGCCGAGGCACGCGGCCTCGCCTACGAGACCGACCGCAACGGCAACCAGTGGGCCTGGCTCGGCGACCCCGCCCGGGGCGACGCCGTCGTCACCGGCTCCCACCTCGACTCCGTACCGGACGGCGGAGCCTTCGACGGCCCCCTCGGCGTCGTGTCCTCCTTCGCCGCGCTCGACGAACTCCGCCGCAGGGGAGCAAAGTTCTCGCGGCCTCTCGCCGTCACCAACTTCGGTGACGAGGAGGGCGCCCGGTTCGGGCTCGCCTGTGTCGGGTCCCGGCTGAGCGCCGGGCAGCTGACGCGGGAGAAGGCGTACGAACTCCGTGACGCGGACGGCATCAGCCTTCCGCAGGCCATGGAGGCGGCCGGGTACGACCCCGCCGCCATCGGCCCCGACCCTGAACGCCTCGCCCGGATCGGCGCGTTCGTGGAACTGCACGTCGAGCAGGGCCGGGCCCTGGACCTGTCCGGGGACGCCGTCGGTATCGCGTCCGCCATCTGGCCGCACGGCCGCTGGCGGTTCGACTTCGCCGGTGAGGCCAACCACGCCGGCACCACCCGGCTCGCCGACCGGCGCGACCCGATGCTGACGTACGCGCAGACCGTCCTCGCCGCACGCCGCGAGGCGGAACTCGCGGGCGCGGTGGCGACGTTCGGCAAGATCTCCGTCGAGCCCAACGGCGTCAACGCCATCCCGTCCCTGGTGCGCGGCTGGCTGGACTCCCGGGCGCCCGACCAGGCCACCCTCGACACGGTCGTCGCCGCCGTCGAGCGGGCGGCGCGGGAGCGCGCCGAGCGGGACGGCGTGGACCTCTCGGTCGTCCAGGAGTCGTTCACGCCGGTGATCGAGTTCGAGCACGCCCTGCGCGACGAACTGAACAAGATCCTCGGGGGAGCCGTCCCCGTGCTCGGAACAGGCGCGGGACACGACGCGGGAATCCTCTCCACGTCCGTCCCGACCGCCATGCTGTTCGTACGCAACCCCACCGGTGTCTCGCACTCCCCGGCCGAATCGGCGGCCGAGGACGACTGCGTGGCCGGGGTTCTCGCACTCGCCGACGTACTGGAGGGCCTGGCGTGCAGGTGACCACGTACTGGCTGGAACACGCCTGGCTCGGCACCCACGCCGAGCCGGGCGTGGCCCTCGACGTGACGGACGGCCGCATCACCGCCGTACGCCAGGGGCTCGGGAGCCCGCCGCCGGGCGCGGAGGTGCTGCGCGGCTTCACGGTTCCCGGCCTCGCGAACGCCCACTCGCACGCCTTCCACCGCGCGCTGCGCGGCACGGTGCAGGTCGGCTCCGGGACCTTCTGGACCTGGCGGGAGGTGATGTACGACGTGTCCGCGCGGCTCACCCCCGACTCGTACTTCGCACTGGCCCGCGCGGTCTACGCCGAGATGGCGCTGGCCGGCATCACCGCGGTCGGTGAGTTCCACTATCTGCACCACGCGCCGGGCGGTGTCCCCTACGCCGATCCGAACGCGATGGGTGAGGCGCTGATCGCGGCGGCCGGCGAGGCCGGCATCCGGATCACCCTGCTCGACACCGCCTACCTGTCCGCCGGTTTCGGGGAGCCGCCCACCAGCCACCAGCTGCGCTTCTCCGACGGCTCGGCGGACGCGTGGGCCGAGCGGACCGACGCGCTGAAGGACGGCGGACACGTACGCATCGGTGCCGCGATCCACTCCGTGCGGGCCGTGCCCGCCGAGCAGCTGCCGACGGTGGCGTCCTGGGCCGCCGCACGCAACGCGCCCCTGCACGTCCACCTCTCCGAGCAGACGGCGGAGAACGACGCCTGCCGCGCCGCGCACGGGCGCACCCCGGCGCAGCTGCTGGCCGACCACGGTGTGCTCGGCGCACGCACCACCGGCGTCCACAACACCCACCTCACGGACGACGACATCGCGTTGCTCGGCGGCACGACGACGGGCACCTGCATGTGCCCGACGACGGAACGCGACCTCGCCGACGGCATCGGCCCCGCCCCCGCCCTCCAGGCGGCCGGCTCGCCCCTGTCCCTGGGCAGCGACAGCCACGCCGTGATCGACCTGCTCGAAGAGGCACGCGCCATGGAGCTCAACGAGCGCCTGCGCTCGCGCACCCGGGGCCACTGGACGGCGGCGGCGCTGCTGCGGGCCGCCACCGCCGACGGTCACGCCGCACTGGGCTGGCACGAAGCGGGCCGCCTCGAGCCGGGCGCGCTCGCGGACTTCACGACCCTCGCGCTGGACACCGTCAGGACAGCGGGGCCGCCACCGCGTCTGGCAGCTGAGACAGCGGTATTCGCCGGGTCGGCCGCGGATGTGCGCCATACGGTCGTGGGTGGCCGCCATGTCGTACGGGACGGGGTCCATGCCGCCGTCCCCGACGCGGCACGAGCTCTGACGGACGCGATCGCCGCACTGCACGGCTGAAGGAGACACCCCGCATCATGAACAGCGGCCACGAGACGACGAACAACGCCCCGGCGACGCCCGCCCCCGCGACGACGAACAGCGCCGTCGCGGCGACGGCCACCGTCATCACCAACATCGCCAGCCTGGTCACCAACGACCCCTCCCTCGGTGACGGATCCCCCCTCGGACTGATCCGGGACGCGGCCGTCGTCATCGACGGCGACCGCATCGCCTGGATCGGTGAGAAGAGCAAAGCACCCGCCACTGACAACCGGCTCGACGCCGGCGGCCGGGCGGTCGTCCCCGGGTTCGTCGACTCGCACTCGCACCTCGTCTTCGCCGGTGACCGCACAGCCGAGTTCAACGCCCGGATGTCCGGGCAGGCGTACGCCGCGGGCGGCATCCGGACGACCGTCGCCGCGACCCGCGCCGCGAGCGACGCCCAGCTGGACGCCAACGTCGCCCGCTATCTCGCGGAGGCCCTCAGGCAGGGGACCACCGTCATGGAGACCAAGTCCGGTTACGGGCTCACCGTCGAGGACGAGGCGCGGGCCCTGCGGATCGCCGCAGCGCACACCGACGAGGTCACCTACCTCGGGGCGCACATCGTGTCCCCGGACTACGCCGACGACCCGGCGGCCTACGTCGCCCTGGTGACCGGCGAGATGCTCGACGCCTGCGCGCCGTACGCCCGTTGGGTGGACGTCTTCTGCGAGAAGGGCGCGTTCGACGGTGACCAGGCGCGGGCGATCCTCACCGCGGGCAAGGCTCGGGGCCTCACCCCACGCGTACACGCCAACCAGCTCACCTACGGTCCCGGCGTGCAGCTCGCCGTGGAGCTCGAGGCCGCGTCCGCCGACCACTGCACCCACCTCACCGACGCTGACATGGACGCGCTCGCCAACAGCGCCACGGTCGCGACGCTGCTGCCCGGCGCCGAGTTCTCGACCCGTGCCGAATGGCCCGACGCCCGCCGGCTCGTCGACGCGGGTGTGACGGTCGCGCTGTCGACGGACTGCAACCCGGGCTCGTCGTTCACGTCGTCCATGGCGTTCTGCGTCGCGCTCGCCGTACGCGACATGGGGATGACTCCCGACGAGGCTCTCTGGTCGGCCACGGCGGGCGGCGCGGCGGCCCTGCGCCGCACGGACGTCGGCCGCCTCGGCGTCGGCGCCCGCGCCGATCTCCTGCTGCTGGACGCGCCCAGCCATGTGCATCTGGCGTACCGTCCGGGCGTTCCGCTGGTGAGCGAGGTGTGGCGGGCCGGCCGTCGCGCGGCGTAGGCCCACGCACAGCAGGACCGGCCGCGCACGGCCGAGGCCGCCGCCCGGCAGCTGCGGCTGCCGCCGCACGACGGCCGGCGCGGCATGACGGCCGGCGCGGCACGACGGCTGCCGCCGCACGACGGCCGGTGCCACCGGGGCCGGGCGGCTCGGCCGTCCCGTCCCGTCCCGGCCCGTCCCGTCCCGGGCGGCTCAGGGCGTCCCGGGAAGCAGGTGCCGCCAGCTGCCCGGGTGCGCCACCAGGTAGTCGTGCAGTCCCTGTGCCGGGTGGCCCGTCAGACGTGGCACCGCGTCGGAGACGGTGGCCATCTCGCCCTTCGCGATCGCCTCGTACGAGCTGACCCAGCCCGTCACCTCCCAGTCCTCCGCGCCGTACCCGGCCCTCGAGGCGTACGCCTCTTCGCGGGACTCCAGGTGGTAGCGGACGGCCCGGCCGGTGACCTCGCTCAGCGTCTCCGCGGCCTCGGCGAGGGTGAAGGCGCCGGGACCGGTGAGGTCGTACACGACCCTGTCGTGCGTGCGGGTCCCGTCCAGCAGTACGGCCGCCGCCGCGTCGGCGATGTCGTCGTGGGCGACGGCGGCCACCCGGCCCTGGCCGCCCGGACCGCGCAGCACCCCGTCCTTGCCGGTCATCGAAGGGAACGCGGCCAGATAGAAGTTGTCCCGCAGGAAGGTGTGGCGCACGCCGCAGGAGCGGATGTACTGCTCGGTGTGCCAGTGGTCGCGGGCGAAGGTGAACGTCGCGTCCGGCGCCGCGCCGACGAACGACACGTACACGATCCGCTCGATACCGGCGGCGACCGCGGCGTCCACCGCCGTGCAGTGCTCCTTCACCCGGCCCGCCGCCTCGTGCGCGGAGACCATGAACAGGGTCTGCGCCCCGTCGAGGGCCCGCCGCATCGCCTCACCGTCGCCGTAGGAGGCGGGGCGGGCCACGGTCGCGCCCGGCAGTTCGGGCAGCCGGGTGGGATCGCGGCCGATCAGCCGCGTCGCGGCGTCCGCACCGGAGAGCCGGCGCGCCACCCGGCCCCCGACGCGGCCGCTCGCTCCGGTGACTGCGATGACTGGGAGCATGACGCTGTCCTCTCCTGCTGCTGCGCGGTCCTCTCCTGCCGGGACGCGCGGTCCGGCCGGTGTGCCCACCAGTCTCCCGGGCGCCGGCGGCCCGGTGGCGCACGACATGCGACAGTGGGCGGATGCGAACCATCGGGCTGATCGGCGGCATGAGCTGGGAATCCAGTGCGGAGTACTACCGGCTTCTCAACGAGCTCGTACGGGACCGGCTCGGTGGGCTCCATTCGGCGCGATGCGTGCTCCACTCCGTCGACTTCGCCGAGATCGAGCAGCTCCAGACGGCCGGTGAGTGGGAGCGGGCCGGGGAGATCCTCGCGTCGGCCGCCAGAGGTCTCGAGGCCGCCGGTGCCGACCTGCTGCTGATCTGCACCAACACCATGCACAAGGTCGCCGGCCAGGTCGAGGCGGCGGTCCGGGTGCCGCTGCTGCACCTGGCGGACGCCACCGCCGAGGCGGTCAAGGCCCGTGGCCTCACCCGCGTCGGCCTGCTCGGCACCGCCTTCACGATGGAGCAGGACTTCTACCGCGCACGCCTCGCCGGTCACGGGCTCGAGGTCCTCACCCCGGACGCAGAGGGGCGCGCGCTGGTGCACCGGGTGATCTACGACGAGTTGTGCCTCGGCGTCGTACGGGACGAGTCCCGCGCCCGCTACCAGGACGTCATCGGCGAGCTTGTCGCCGCCGGAGCGGAGGGCGTCGTCCTCGGCTGCACCGAGATCGAGCTGCTGATCGGCCCGGACGACAGCCCTGTGCCGGTCTTCCCGACGACCAGGCTGCACGCGCAGGCGGCCGTCGAGGCCGCGCTGGCCTGAGCCCGGACGGGCAGCGCGCGGACCGGCCTGTTCCGCACCACGCACCGGCCGGATCCACCCGGCGGACCGGCCTGTTCGCACGACGCACCGCAGGGGCGCGCGGGCGAACCGGCACGCGTCAGAAGAAACCTGGCGCTCCCTACCGTGTCGGTATTTCGGCCGGTAGCGTCGCTCTTCTTGGGGCGAGCCGTTGAAAGCTCGAGAGCAGGGCCGGGGGCCGAGTTGAGCGATGTGCGGATCAGTGTCGTGACGCCGGGGGAGCTGGGCGCGAGCCAGACGGAGGCGTGGCGGGAGATGCGCGCGCATACGGAAGCGCCCGCGAACCCGTTCATGGAGCCCGAGTTCACGCTCGCGGTCGGCCGGGTCCGGGCCCCGGCGCGAGTGGCCGTGCTGTGGGAGGGCGGGGAGCCGGCCGGGTTCTTCCCGCACGAGCGGGGGCCGTTGGGGCGCGGCCGGGCCATCGGTCTCGGGGTGTCCGACTGCCAGGGCGCGGTCCTGCGGCCCGGCCTCGGCATCGATCCGCGCGAGCTGCTGCGGGCGTGCTCGCTGTCGGCCTGGGAGTTCGACAACCTCGAGGCGGGCCAGAAACTGTTCGAACCGGACGCGGCCGACGCCTTCGGCTCGCCCGTCATCGAGGTCGCCACCGGCTACGCCGCATACGAGGAGCAGCTCCGGGAGCGGTCGCCCAGGTTCCTGCGCACCACGCTCGCGAAGGAGCGAGAACTCGGGCGCCGGGCGGGCGGCGTGCGGTTCGTCCTGGACGAGCGGGACCCGGCGGCGCTGCGGACGCTGATGTCCTGGAAGTCCGCCCAGTACCGCGGGACCGGCCGCCGGGACCGCTTCTCACAGCGGTGGACCAGCACCCTGGTGCGGCAGCTGCACGAGTCGAGGGCGGCCGGCTGCCGAGGGACGCTCTCCGTGCTGTACGCAGGGGACCGGCCGGTCGCCGCGCACTTCGGGCTGCGCTCGCGGACCGTGCTGTCCTGCTGGTTCCCGGCGTACGACCCCGGGTTCGCCTCGTTCTCACCCGGCCTGATCCTGCATCTGAGGATGGCGGAGGCGGCGGCCGGCGAGGGGATCGCGCTGCTGGACCTCGGCCGTGGGGCCGCCGAGTACAAGGACGCCCTCAAGACCGGCGAGCTGCGTGTCCACGAGGGCGCGTCCCTGCGGCTGGGGCCGGGGGCGGCGCTGTACTGGCTCGGCCGCGAACCGGTGCGCCGCGCCCATGGGTTCGTCCGCGGCCACCCGTGGCTCGCCGCGCAGGCCCGACGGGTGCTGAACCGGGTGGGCCGGCTGCGTGGCACCCGCTGACGCCGGACGCGGCCCGAAGGGGCACGGCCGGCCGCGCACCGTACGCACACCAGAGGGACACGCATGCTGAGCAGATCACCGCGGCCCGCCGCGCCCCGGCCGCCGGCGCCGATGCGGGTGGTGGAACTGGACCTCGACGGCCCCGACGGGGAGGTCCTCGCCTTCGGTCCGGCCCCGTACGGGCGGGCATCCGGCCGGCCCGGCGCCCCGCCCACGGCGGAGCGGGCCCCCGCGGCGGACGTCGTCTTCGCACTGGTCCGGCTGCGCGGGCTGCCCGTCGCCACCGTGGTGTGCCGCGTACCGCCCGGGCGCAGGGCCGCCGACGCCGTCGCCGTGGCCGCCCGCGCGCGGCTCGCCGGCCGGGGGGCGCCGGCCGCGCCGCCGCACGGCGACCTGCCGCGTACCAGTGTCGTCGTCGCCACCCGTGAGGGGGCCGACGGGCTGCCCCGCACCCTGGATTCGCTGATCGCCCAGGACCACCCGGATTACGAGATAGTCGTCGTCGACAGCGCCCCCGTCACGACCGCCACCCGCGATCTCGTGGAGAACAAGTACGGCGGCCTGCGGACCGTACGCGTCCGGTACGTCGGTGAACCGGTGCCGGGCCTCGCCGTGGCCCACAACCGGGGCGTCACCGTCGCCGACGGCGCGGTGCTCGCGTTCACCGACGACGACGTGGTCGCGGACCCGCGGTGGCTCACCGCGCTCACCGCGCCGTTCGCGGACGACCCGCGGCTCGGCTGCACGACGGGCCTGACCCTGCCCGCCCGGCTGGGCACCCCGGCGCAGATCCTGCCGGAGAGCCGCGACGGCTTCGTCAAGGAGTTCACGCCCCGTACGTACGACCCGCTGCGCCCGCCCGCCGGCCGGCCGCTGTTCCCGTTCGCCGCGGGCAGCTTCGGAACCGGGGCCAACATGGCCTTCCGGGCCGGCGTGCTGCGCGGCCTGGGCGGTTTCGACCCGGCCACCGGCGCGGGCACGCCCGCACGCGGCGGCGACGACGTGTACGCGTTCGTCTCCGTCCTCGCCGCGGGGTACCGGCTGCGCTGCACGCCGCAGGCGCTGGTGTGGCACCACCGCGAGACGTGGCGGGACCTGACCGGGCAGGCGTACGGACACGGCGCCGGACTGACCGCCGCCCTGACCGCCCTGATGGTCCGCCGCCCGGGGCTGCTGCCCGCGATGCTGCGCAGACTGCCGGCCGGCCTCGCCCACGCCCGTGCCGTCACCGCGTCCCGGGAGGCCGGTACGGGCGGGGCGCACGGGGCGGGGGAGTACCCGTGGCCGCGCCATCTGTCCCGGCTGGAACGCCGCGGGATGGTCGCAGGCCCGCTCGGGTACCTGCGGGCACGGCTACGGCTGCGGGGCTCCGAACTGCCCGAAGTACGGGTTCCCTGACCCACCGGTGCCCCCACTCCGGTGATGCGGGTCACGCGACGGGCCCCTTCCGCGGCGGGGACACCGAGCGGACCGCCGGCGCCCGGCCGACGAGTCGCGGGCAGCACGCGGCGACCGTGGTCGCCGCGGCGAGCAGGACCAGCAGCCGCAGTCCGCTGAAGGAGCCGGCCGCGAGCAGCGCCGTCGCGCAGAGGACCGCCGCGCTCACGCTCAGGAAGAGCGCCAGCACAAGCTGCTCCAGCCGGTCCGAGTCGCGCGTGAAGCCGTCTTCCCGGCTGCCGGCGCCGTAACGGCGCAGGGCGGGCGCGCAGACGCGTACGACGGCGGCGCCGGGGCCAGCGAGGAGGAACGCGACGACGGGCAGCGTGCGCAGCGGCGAGGCGGCGGGCAGCGCGGTGGCGGCCACCGCGCACCAGCCCACCAGTGGCGGCAGCAGCCTGAGTGCCAGCGACGCGGGTCTCATGGTGTGCCCCCTGGCGTGGGCCTCGGCCCCTGGTGAGCAGGAAGTACGCCCGGCCCGGCGGGGCCACGCGTCCTCGGGGAACCGGTAGTCGCCGGTCTCTCCGTACGAGGCGTACGCCGGCGGTTTGTTGCGGTGTGCGGCAACGACGCCGCACAAGGACCGGGACGGCATGGCGGCCCGTACAGGTACTTTCTGCCCGGACGGCGGCGCACCAGTTCTTCGAGCGGTGCGTACGCCTGTGGGCAGCCCTCCCCAAGAGCCATGTGTTTCCCCCCACTTGCCCCTCGGTCAATGTGGACCGATCGGGACTGTCCCGTCAATAACGGGGAAGGGCCCATTCCTTGACGGAATGGGCCCTTCCGAGGGCAGGTGCGAGGGTCCTGTCACTCCTCCAGCGTCAGGCCCTTGCGGAGCCTGCGGAGCGTCCGCGACAGCAGCCTGGACACGTGCATCTGCGAGATGCCGAGTTCTTCACCGATCTCCGACTGCGTCATGTTGGCGACGAAGCGGAGGGAGAGGATCTTGCGGTCCCGCGGGGGAAGGCTCGCGATCATCGGCCTGAGCGACTCGATGTACTCGATGCCCTCGAGTCCGTGGTCCTCGTAGCCGATGCGGTTGGCGAGGGCGCCCTCGCTGTCGTCCTCCTCGGGCTGGGCGTCCAGCGAGCTCGCGGTGTACGCGTTGCTCGCGGCCATGCCTTCCACGACCTCGTCCCGGCCGATGTCGAGCCGCTGCGCGAGCTCGTCGACGGTGGGGGCGCGGTCGAGCTGCTGGGAGAGCTCGTCACCGGCCTTCGCGAGGTCGAGACGCAGTTCCTGGAGCCGGCGCGGCACCCGCACCGACCAACTGGTGTCGCGGAAGAAGCGCTTGATCTCGCCGATGATGGTCGGCATCGCGAAGGTGGGGAACTCGACGCCGCGGCTGAGTTCGAAGCGGTCGATCGCCTTGATCAGGCCGATCGTGCCGACCTGGATGATGTCCTCCATCGGTTCGCTGCGGGTGCGGAACCGTGAGGCGGCGAACTTGACCAGCGCGAGGTTCAGTTCCACCAGGGTGTTGCGGACGTACGCGTACTCGTGCGTGCCCTCCTCGAGGGACGCGAGGCGTGCGAAGAGCGTCTTGGACAGTTCTCGCGCGTCCACCGCTCCCACTTGTTCGAACGGCGGGATCTCCGGAAGACCCTCGAGGGCTTCGGGGCCCGCGACCTGTTCGTCGGTGGGGGTGGACAGTGTCGACGGCGCGGTGGGGGTTCGCGATGCGTCGAGCCGGGGTGACATGGTCTCCTCCATCGTTCTCGGCATATGGCTGCCGAAGCCCATACCTGCTGCTGCGGTGAGCGGCGCCTCCAAAGCCGGCCGTGTTGGTTGTGTCCGTACTAGCCCTACCCGGTCTGCCACGACGATCGCAAGTGGCATATCTGCATGATGTCCGTATTGTCGGTTAGTTCGGCTACCGGTGTGCGCGTGGAGGGCGTAGGGTTCGACGGACGTCAGCGCTGTCCGTCGACGGGGCTGGTGTGATGCACGACACAGTGGGCGACACACTGAAACGACACGGCGAAAAGGGACGGCATGGACCGCGAGACGGTCGGCAGCGTCAATCGGGGCCGGCTTCAGGTCGAGGTTCGGACCGAGGGCCGCAGCGAGATTGTGAAGCCGGTGGGTGAGCTCGATCACCACACGGCGGATCTGCTGCGCGCGCCTTTGGAAGAGGCGATCGAACGCGGTCGCGTACGTGTGGTCATCGACTGCTCGCAGCTCGAGTTCTGTGATTCCACCGGACTCAACGTGCTGCTCGGTGCTCGACTGAAGGCCGAGGCCGGTGGTGGAGGAGTCCATCTGGCCGGGATGCTGCCGGTGGTGGCGAGGGTCTTCGAGATCACCGGGGCCGAGGCGGTCTTCACCGTGCACGACTCCGTCGAGGCCGCCCTGGTCCACTGACGGACCACCCTGTTGTCCGCGTCACGCGGGCCGGATCCGCCCGGTGGGTGTTGTCACGGGCCGGTCGGGCAGGAGAACCCCCGCAGAACGTTGAACGCCCAGCACTCTGCGTACTTGAGACCATCGCGAACTGGTGAATCGGTGAATCGGTGAGGTGAAGCGCTGATGAGCACCACCCGGCAACAACCGCCGGGCGACGCCGGCCCCGAGCCGGGTGGCGCCGGCGCGGCGCCGGCCGTCCCCGCGTCCGGGGCATCCGGCGGCGCCGTGCGCAGCCTTCCCCTGCGCTCGGCCAGCGGCATCGTTCCCCTCGCCCGGGACTTCACGCGACAGGCGCTCTACGACTGGGGCTGGCTGCCCGCCGCGACGGCCGACCGCAGGGCGGCCGCCGAGGACGTGCTGCTGGTCGTCTCCGAGCTGGTCACCAACGCCTGTCTGCACGCGGAGGGACCGGAGGAGCTGCGCGTCGGCTGCGACGGCAAAGTGCTGCGCCTGGAGGTCACGGACCGGGGCGCGGGGCAGCCTGCGCCGCGCACCCCGCACCGGGCCGGACGGCCCGGCGGGCACGGCATGTTCATCGTCCAGCGGCTCTGCATGGACTGGGGGGTCCTCAGAACTCCCGGCGCGCCGGGCAAGACGGTGTGGGCGGAGCTCGCCGCACCCGCCTGACGCCGCGCCGGATCCCTTGAGAGCACGCCGAAACGGCGTGCTCTTTGTCTTCCCTCCCCAAGGCCCCGGGCGTACCTTGAGCGCCCGATCTGATGTGTCGTCAGTTAATTGCGGCCGAGGGGACCCCGACGTGTCGTACCGGAAACGAACAGCTCTCGCCCTGGCGGCGGCGGTGGCGGCCCCGGCGGTGTTGCTGACCGCCCCCGCCGCGCACGCCGTCGTCGTGGACGTCGACTACGAGTGCCGAACCCCGATCGGCCCGAAGGGCGCGGTGTCGCCGATCGACATCACGGCGGTCAGGAACGGCGGCTCGTACAAGCTCACCATGTCCTTCCGGAAGGGCGTCTCCTCGAGCCCGGTCGAACTGGGCAAGGGCGCCATGAACCCGAGCGCGGTCATCGAACTGGGCGGCGCGGAGACGGGCGAGGTGCGGGTGTCCGGCCCGCCCAACGCCGCGGCCGTGCCCGCCGAGACCCCGATCAGAATCAACGATCTGTCGGGTACGTACACCCCCGAGAAGAGCGGCAAGGTCACCTTCACGGCAGGCGTCCTGACCATCAAGGCCCTCGGCACGACCACGACCTGCACGCCGAAGAACAACCCCCGGCCCTCGCTCGAGCTCGATGTCACGGCCGCGGGCGGCGCCACGGGCGACGGGCCGTCCGAACTGCCGAGGACCGGTCCCCTGGACTCCGCGGCCGCGCTCGGCACGCTCGGCGGCACCGTACTGCTGACCGGGGCGGCGGGCGTCCTCTGGCTGGCCCGGCGCGGCGGCCGGACCGCGGGCTGAGCCGTGCGGGCCGCCCTCGCGCTCGTACTCGCCCTGGCCGCACCGTCGCCCGGCGCCGGCTGGGAGTCGGGGCGGGAGTACGTGTACCTGGAGGGCAGCCCCGGCATGGTGCTCGAGGACCGCTTGTCCCTGACCAACCCGGGCGCGGAGGCGCTCACGGTGGAGATGAAGGCCCCGCCCGCCCCGGCTCCGTGGATCGCTCTCGCCGCCGGCGAGGTGACGATCCCGGCCCGCACCCGGGCGGAGATCCCCTTCACGGTGACCGTCCCGGCGGACACGCCCCCGGGCGAACGGACGGCGACGATCACGGCGTCGGCAGACGGCCGTACGGAGCCGATCCGCGTCCATCTGCGGGTGAGCGGCCCCAAGGTTCCCGCCCTCACCGTCGAGGACGTGTCCTTCTCCGGCGGTCTCGTCCACTACACCGTCGTCAACCGCGGCAACACACCTCTGTCGCCGCGCGTCTGGCTCCGCGCCGACGGCCTCTTCGGCGCACCGGTGACCCGCCGGGCCCACGAGGTCCGTCAACTGCCGCCGGCGCAACGGGTCGAGCTGACCGAGAGGTGGGACCCGCCGGCGCTGGACCGTGTCGAGCTGCGCCTGGACGTCACCGCCGCGGGAGGCGTGCACTCGCAGGCGACGGTGACGAAGACCTTCCTTCCCTGGCCGGTCCTGCTGCTGACGCTGTTGGTGCCCGCGTCACTCCGGCTCCGCCTCCGCCGCCGGCCCACGAGAGCAGGAGGCTGACGATGTCCTCCGCCCGCCGTGCCCTCGGGGCCGCACTCGCAGCGTTCCTCGTGCTCTCCGCTCTGCTCTGCGCTGTCCCCGCGGCGGTCGCGGACCCGCCACCGCCCCGCGTGGAACTGTCCGCCCCACAGGCGGGCAAGGGCCGGGACATCACCGTCAGCGGCAGCAACTGGCGGCCCCGGGCCCTCCTCATGCTGCTCGTCTGCGGCCGGGCGACCCCCGCCACGGGCGTGATCGGCGGCACCAACTCCTGCGCCAACGCGGACGGCCGCGCGGTCACGACCGACTCCACGGGGTCGTTCAGCAAGAAGGTGCCGGTCGCGGAGCCGCCCGTGCCCTGCCCCTGCGTCGTCCATGTGGCGACCGTGATGGGCGGACAACAGGCCGTCGACGCCGAGTTCGTCGTCGCCGGTCACCCGACCGCCCCGCTTCCCGAGCAGAGTGGCGGCGGCAGGCTCGCGGTGCTCACGGCGACCCGGCTCGAGGGTGACTCGGGCCTCCTGGTGTTCTTCGGCGCCCCGCCCGTCCGCACTCTCGAGTTCACGGTCGGCAACCTCGGCACGGACCCCGTCCACGATCCGGTCTTCGAGATCGGTACGGCGCACGGCCTGTTCGCCCCGCAGTGGGAGGAACAGCAGTGGAGCGGCACGGTCAAGCCCGGTGAGAAGGCTCGGATCACGCTGCCCGTGCAGCTTCCCGCCGGCGCCCACGGGGACTACTCGATCTCGGTCAAGTACGGCACGAAGGTCCTCGCCGAGCAGCCCTGGGGCGTGCCCAGGCCCTGGGGCGTGACGGTGTTCTGGGTGCTGCTGGCCCTGGTCGTGCCGGCCGCCCTGTTCCGTATCGGAATGGCGGTCGTCGACAAGGTCCGGCCGCCGGACCCCCGCCATGCCCGCAGATCCCGCCGCTCCGCTCGCCGGGCCGGGACCGCCTCCGCCGACGGCAGTGCGGGTGACACGGCGGCGGCGCTGCCGTGGCTCCTGCCCGACGCCGCGTACTCCGCGCCCCCGGGGTCCTCCTCGGCGTCCCCGCCCGGCGCACCGTCCACAACGTCCGCACCTTCCGCACCGTCAGAGAACCGGCCCACGACGAAGGGACATTCGTGAGTACGCAACGGAGGATGAGCGCGGCCGGAGTCGCGCTGATGCTCGGCGGAGCGGGGATGCTGCTGGCCGCGAGCCCGGTACAGGCCGCAGAGGTCTCGTACGCGACGGAGTGCATTCCGCCGCCCATTTCCGGTCTGCCGCCCGTACAGGGCACCACCAAGGTGCAGATCACCGCGCCCTCGGAGGCGAAGGTCGGTGACGAGGTCGAGGTGGTGTGGAAGACGGTCCAGGCGGCGTCGAAGAACCCGGACGTCCTGGACCTGGAGAAGGACACGGTCAAACCGACCGGCACGATCACCCTGGGTGGCGCCGCGAGCGGCGAACTCACGGCGGAGGGCCCGCGCCAGAACCCGCCGATCCCCAAGAACAGCCCGATGGTGCTCCCCGACATGAAGGCCACGCTGAAGCTGGAGAAGGCCGGCGAGATCACGCTCACGCCGGGCGCGTACAGCATCAACGTGTCGAAGCCGATCTCGACGGACACCAAGTGCTCGCCGAAGGAGGCGGTCGCACCCGGCGCGACGATCAAGGTGACGGACGGCCAGGGCGGCACCTCCGGCGGTACGAGCTCGGGCGGCACCACCTCAGGGGGCTCGGGCGGGACCACCACGGGTGGCACGACCACAGGCGGCTCCGACTCCGGCGGAACCACTTCCGGGGGCACCACCTCCGGAGGTGGTACCTCCGGCGGTACGGACCCCGGCCCCACCGACTTCGAAGGCAAGGAGATCGAGGTCGCCTACGCCTGCAAGACCCCGATCGGCGACAAGGACGCCGTCTCCCCGGTCCGGATCAACGCCAGGAAGAATGGCGGCAGTTACGACCTGACCGTGAAGTTCTCCAAGTCCGTCATGGACAGTCCCGCCGACATCCCGGCGGACTCCGTGAAGCCCTCCATGGAGGTCGCACTCGGCGGGGCCGACAAGGGCTTCGTCCATGTCGAGGGGCCGACCAACAAGGAGCCCGTCAAGTCGGGCGAACCCATCGAGATCCCGGACCTCACGGGCACGTACAAGCCGGGTGCCACCGGCAAGGCGACGCTCAGCCCCGGCGTGCTGACGGTCAAGGCGCTCGGGACGACCACGACCTGCACCCCGCCGGCCGGCGTCCCGTTCTCCCTGGAGCTGGACACCTCGGCCCAGCCGGGCGGGGCTTCGGGAGGCACGGCCACGGGCGGCGGCACGGCCGGCGGCGGTTCGGGTTCGGCGGGCGGCAGCTCCGGCGGCCTCGCCCAGACCGGTGCGGAGGACGCCGGCGCGCTGCGCGCCCTCGCCCTCGTCGCCGGCACGGTGATCCTGCTCGGGGGCGCGGTGTTCACCTTCACCCCGTGGCAGCGCCTGCGCGGCATGCGCTGAGCGTCGGCTCAGATCTTGCTCAGATCGCCGCTTTCGCTTTGCGTTCCATGATCATCCGCGGATAGTTTCGGCGCGTTCGCCCACTGAGGGCGGTGTTCGGCACATACGGCATCAGCGCGGACCGGCGGGACCTGACCACCCGCCGTTCCGCGATGCCGCGGAAAGGAGCGCACATGCGCTGGGGGAAGAAGGCAGCCACCGGATCGCTCGCCGTCATGATGGCGGCCGCGGGGGCGGGTCTGATCACCGCGGTCCCCGCGGAGGCGGCCACGGCGAAGTACAAGTGCAAGGCCTCGGCCACGCTGGACTGGGGCCGCCCGAAGGCGACGTCGTCCTGCTCGAAGTCGGGCTCCGGCAAGAAGATCACCAAGCACCGGGTGGTCCTGGTGTGCGACGTCCTGCGCGGCACCGGCACGGGCGCGGGTCACACGATCCCGTGGACCCTGAAGGGCGACTGGAAGAAGCCGGGTGAGAAGTCCACCGTGATGTGCGGCTTCCGCAGCTTCCTGCGCAGCTACAAGGTCGAGACCAAGTAGGCGGGTTCCACGCACGACGGGAGGGCCGGCACGAAGGGATCTTCGTGCCGGCCCTCCCGCTGTCGTACGGGGCCGGTGCGCGGACCGGCAGGCGGTGCTACTTCACGTCACCCATGAGCGCGCGGATCTTGCGGCCCGCCATCATGAACGTGAGTCCCGCGGCGACGGCGATGACCGCCCACAGCGAGTAGTACATGGCGTCGCCCAGCGGCTTGTTGAGCTTCGTGGTCCAGCCGTTCAGCGCGTTGCCGGTCGCCGTGGCCAGGAACCACAGACCCATGATCTGGCCGACGAACTGCTTCGGCGCCAGCTTGGTCGACAGCGACAGGCCCACCGGGGACAGGCACATCTCACCGATGGTCTGGACGAGGTAGACGCTCAGCAGCCAGAAGACGGTGACCTTGCCGGTGTCGCTGTTGGCGGCCGCGGCTCCGGCCAGACCCATGATCCCGAAGGAACCGCCGATGAGGAGCATCGCGAGAGCGAACTTCATCGGAGTGCTGGGCTCACGGTTGCGCTGGGCGAGCTTGACCCACAGCGCGGCGAAGATGGGCGCCAGCACGATGACCATGGCCGGGTTGACGGACTGGTACCACGAGGCCGGGAACTCCCAGCCGCCGATCATGCGGTCGGTCTTGCCGTCCGCGAACAGCGTCAGCAGCGAGCCGGACTGGTCGTAGATCATCCAGAACAGGACGGCCGTGGCGAAGAACCACACGAACGCCTGGATCTTCGGCCTGTCCTGCGCCGTCAGCGCCGGGTTGCGGAACATCGAGATGAAGTAGACGACGGGCACGACGATGCCGAGCACCGCGAGCACGTTCACGATGTGCTCGATGTCGTAGGTGCCGAGGGCGATGTCGGCCAGCAGGGCGAGCACGGCGATACCGGCCCACAGCAGGACCTTGCGCAGGACCGTGCGCTTCTCCTCCGGCGTCGCCGGGGTGCCCGGCTGCTTGCCGACGTCACCGAGGTAGCGGCCGCCCAGGACGTACTGGACGACGGCCAGCGTCATGCCGATACCGGCGACGGCGAAGCCGAGGTGCCAGTCGACGTTCTCGCCGAGGTAGCCGACGACCAGCGGGGCGGCCATGCCGCCGATGTTGATCGCCATGTAGAAGAGCGTGAAGCCGGCGTCGCGACGGGCGCTCGACTGCCCCTCGTAGAGGCCGCCGACCATCGCCGAGATGTTCGGCTTCAGCAGTCCCGTACCGGCGGCGATGAGCGCCAGGCCGGCGAAGAACGCCGTGTCCGACGGGATCGCCAGGGTGAAGTGGCCCAGGGCGATGACGATGCCGCCGACGAGCACGGCCTTGCGCGCGCCCCAGAGCCGGTCGGCGATCCAGCCGCCGGGCATGGCGGCCATGTAGACGACGGCGTTGTAGACGCCGTAGATGGAGACGGCCAGCGCCTCCCGCTCCTTCAGGGGTCCGTCGAGGACGGCAGCCACCATGTACAGGACGAGGATGCCGCGCATCCCGTACCAGGAGAAGCGCTCCCACATCTCCGTCATGAAGAGTGTGGCCATACCGCGGGGGTGGCCGAAGAAGGTCTTCTCGCTGCCAGGAGTACTGGCCGAGTCCTTCGTCAGGCTGGACGCCATGGTCGATCCTTGCTCGCTCGGGACGCGGCGCTTCGTGAGCGGTACGCGCCCGGTGGGGGGAGGCCGGCACCGGCACGGGCCGGCCCGCGCCCGCGAGATGGGGCCGGAGACGGTCCGTACCGGGATCCACGCCCCGGGCGCTCTGTGGCGCCGGGGCCCGGCCAACAGGTCATTCACTGCGTCGGGTCGGGGCTCGAAACGACCGGAACGGTATCGGGCCGACCTTCCGACAGAAAAGAGACCCTTGGTGCGCACGGCAGCCAAAGGTCCCCGAGTTGTACTACGGGCGTCTCGCCACCATACGCCACGACAGTGCGGCATATGGAAGGACTTGAGACATGGATCACAGGTGAACGTGGAACCGTCTGCCCTGAATCGAAGGTCGTAACCAGAATCGCACCCCATAGCCGCAGGCATTGTGGATCAAGCCACGAGGCCCGTACCCCGCGGACTACCATCACTCCATGACCCGTGTACTGCTCGCCGAGGACGACGCATCCATCTCGGAACCGCTGGCCCGCGCGCTGCGCCGCGAGGGGTACGAGGTGGAGGTACGCGAGGACGGCCCGACCGCGCTCGACGCGGGACTCGCGGGCGGTGTGGATCTCGTCGTGCTCGATCTCGGCCTGCCCGGGATGGACGGCCTGGAGGTCGCCCGCCGGCTCCGCGCGGAGGGCCACACGATCCCGATCCTGGTGCTCACCGCCCGCGCCGACGAGGTGGACACCGTCGTCGGCCTCGACGCCGGCGCCGACGACTACGTCACCAAGCCGTTCCGGCTCGCCGAACTGCTCGCCCGGGTCCGGGCCCTGCTGCGGCGCGGTGCCGCCGAGCCCGCCCCCGCCCCCGCCACCCACGGCGTCCGGATCGACGTCGAGTCGCACCGGGCCTGGATGGGCGACGAGGAACTCCAGCTGACGGCCAAGGAGTTCGACCTGCTGCGGGTCCTGGTCCGGGACGCCGGCCGGGTCGTCACCCGGGACCAGCTGATGCGCGAGGTCTGGGACACCACCTGGTGGTCGTCCACCAAGACCCTGGACATGCACATCTCCTGGCTGCGCAAGAAGCTCGGCGACGACGCGGCGAACCCCCGCTACATCGCCACCGTGCGCGGCGTCGGCTTCCGCTTCGAGAAGTCCTGATACTGAAAGCACCATGCGCCGCCGTCTGATCACCTCCACGCTCGCCGTGGTGCTCGTCGTCATCGCCGTCTTCGGCGTCTCCCTGGTGCTCGTCGAGACGCGCACCATCACCAGCAGCGCCCAGGAGAGCGTCGACTCCGACGCGCTCCGCCTCGTGAGCATCGTGGAGAGCCGCCTGGTGGGCGGCGAACCGGTCAATCCGGACATTCTCGCCGAGCAGGGCGACATCACCCGCTACGCGCTGATCGACATCCCCGGCCGGGGCCCCATCGAGATCGGCGAGCCGCCCTCCGGAAGCGTCATCCGCGGCACCGCGGAGGGCGAACGCAGCACCACGGTCACCGTCGAGGAGTCCCGCTCCTCCGTGACCCGTGAGGTCGGCCGGTCGCTGATGATCATCGCCGCGGTGGCGCTGCTCGCCGTCGTCGCCGCCGTGCTGCTCGCCGTACGCCAGGCCAACCGGCTCGGCTCGCCGCTCACCGACCTCGCGGAGACCGCGGAACGCCTGGGCTCCGGCGACCCCCGCCCCCGCCACCGCCGTTACGGGGTGCCGGAGCTGGACCGGGTCGCCGATGTCCTCGACGCGAGCGCCGAGCGGATCGCCCGGATGCTCACCGCGGAGCGGCGGCTCGCCGCGGACGCCTCCCACCAGCTCCGTACGCCGCTGACCGCACTGTCGATGCGGCTGGAGGAGATCACGGTCACCGACGACCTGGAGACCGTGAAGGAGGAGGCCAGCATCGCCCTGACCCAGGTGGAGCGGCTCACCGACGTGGTCCAGCGCCTGCTGACGAACTCCCGCGACCCGCGCACCGGCTCCGCCGTCGTCTTCGACCTGGACGAAGTGGTCAAGCAGCAGCTCGAGGAGTGGCGCCCGGTCTACCGCAGCGCCGGGCGGGCCATCGTCTGCTCGGGCCGCCAGGGCATGCGCGCCGTCGGCACGCCCGGCGCCGTGGCGCAGGTGCTCGCGGCCCTGATCGAGAACTCGCTGATGCACGGCGGGGGCACCGTCGCGGTGCGCACCAGGGCGACCGGCAACCAGGCGGTGGTCGAGGTGACGGACGAAGGTCCCGGTGTACCGGGGGACCTCGGGGCGCGGATCTTCGAGCGGACCATCAGCGGCCGCAACTCGACCGGCATCGGCCTGGCCGTCGCCCGCGACCTCGCGGAAGCCGACGGCGGCCGGCTGGAACTGCTGCAGCAGCACCCGCCGGTCTTCGCGATCTTCCTGAGCAGGGTGGCGAAGAAGCGCAAGGACGACGAGAAGCCGACGATCCGGTAGCTCCCCGGCCCCGGCGCGGTGCGGCTCAGCGGCCGACGCGGTGGCGCACCGGCTCCGGCGCCGGCCGTCGCTGCTCGAGGAACGATTCGGCGCTCTGCACGGCCTCCCGCGCGGGCAGCGCCCGGAAGACCCAGCTGCGGTACGACCAGAACCGGAACAGCGTCGCGACGCCGATCCCGAGGAACTTGAAGACGTTGCTCTGCAGCGGGGTGTCCCAGCCGAAGCCGTAGGTGGCCGTGTACAGGACACCGTTCTCGATCACCAGGCCCACCGCGCTGAACAGCAGGAACAGCGTCAGTTCCTTGGTCCGCCGGCTCTTGTCGCGGTCCCGGTAGGTGAAGTAGCGGAACCCCACGTAGTTGAACGCGATGGCCACGACGGTGGCCAAAATCGACGCCCGGACCACCGGGACCTCGGTGACGTGACGTACGAGGTTGAAGACCGCGAGATTGACGAGCAGCCCCGCTCCGCCCACCGCGCCGAATTTGGCGACCTCCCGGATGAGCTGGTGCAGCTGCCCCCGCAGCCTTCCGCCTCGTTCACTCATAGTGAGAGTCCAGCCTCATCAGATCGGCATGTGTGGTCCCCGTCATGCTAACCAGCGGCTCACCGTGATGCCTGTGGGTCTTGAGGATGATGTGACTCCTGCTACAGACCACTGTCGGAACCTACGGAAGTCCGGGCCCGCCGACTGGGCGGATACCCTAGGAGAGTGACGTTCCCGGTAGTCGGCATGGTCGGCGGCGGTCAGCTCGCCCGCATGACCCATGAGGCGGGTATCCCCCTCGGCCTGAAGTTCAAGCTCCTCAGTGACACCCCTCAGGACTCAGCGGCCCAGGTGGTGAGCGATGTCGTCGTCGGCGACTATCGCGACCTGGACACGCTCGTCGAGTTCGCGCGCGGCTGTGACGTGATCACCTTCGATCACGAGCACGTCCCGATCGAGCACCTGCGGGCCCTCGAAGCGGACGGCGTCGCCGTCCGGCCGGGGCCCGACGCGCTGGTGCACGCCCAGGACAAGGGCGTGATGCGCGCGCGGCTCACCGAGATCGGCGTGCCCTGCCCCCGCCACCGCATCGTGGCCGACCCGGCCGATGTGACGGCGTTCGCCGAGGAGACCGGGGGCTTCCCGGTGATCCTCAAGACGGTGCGCGGCGGGTACGACGGCAAGGGCGTCTGGCTGGTCCGCGCGGAGCAGGACGCCGAGGCCCCGTTCAAGGCGGGCGTGCCGGTCCTCGCGGAGGAGAAGGTCGACTTCCGCCGCGAGCTCGCGGCGAACATCGTCCGCTCCCCGCACGGCCAGGCCGTCGCCTACCCGGTCGTCGAGTCGCAGCAGGTCGACGGTGTCTGTGACACCGTGATCGCGCCCGCGCCGGACCTGGACGCGGAGCTGGCCGGCCAGGCGCAGGAGCTGGCCCTGCGGATCGCGAAGGAGCTGGGCGTCGTCGGCCACCTCGCCGTCGAGCTGTTCGAGACCGCCGACGGACGCATCCTCGTCAACGAGCTCGCCATGCGCCCCCACAACTCCGGCCACTGGACCCAGGACGGCGCGATCACCTCGCAGTTCGCCAACCACGTCCGTGCCGTGCTGGACCTGCCGCTGGGCGATCCCCGTCCCCGTGCTCCGTGGACGGTCATGTGCAATGTTCTGGGCGGTGACTACCCGGACATGTACGCGGCCTATCTGCACTGCATGGCCCGGGACCCGCAGCTCAAGATCCATATGTATGGCAAGGACGTGAAGCCCGGCCGCAAGGTGGGGCACGTCAACACGTACGGCGACGACCTGGCCGACGCGCTGGAGCGCGCCCGCCACGCCGCCGGCTACCTGAGAGGGACGATCAGCGAATGAGCCCCGTCGTCGGCATTGTCATGGGATCCGACTCGGACTGGCCCGTCATGGAGGCGGCGGCGCAGGCGCTCGACGAGTTCGAGATCGCCTACGAGGTGGACGTCGTCTCCGCGCACCGCATGCCGCGCGAGATGATCGCGTACGGCGAGCAGGCGGCCGGCCGCGGACTCAAGACGATCATCGCCGGAGCCGGGGGAGCGGCCCACCTGCCGGGCATGCTGGCCTCGGTCACCCCGCTGCCGGTCATCGGCGTTCCCGTCCCGCTGAAGTACCTCGACGGCATGGACTCGCTGCTGTCCATCGTGCAGATGCCGGCAGGCGTGCCCGTCGCCACCGTCTCGGTCGGCGGCGCGCGGAACGCCGGACTGCTCGCCGCCCGCATCCTCGCCACGCAGGACGCCGAACTGCTGGCCCGCATGGGCGAGTTCCAGCAGGAGCTGAACGACCAGGCCACCGACAAGGGCAAGCGGCTGCGCGCCAAGGTCGGGGGCGCGGAGTCCTTCGGCTTCGGAAAGTAGGACGCGGGGAAGCAAGAGGCAATGGACACCCCCACGGAACTCCTCCAGCGGGCCCGCGAACTGCTCGCCGCCCACCCCGTCGTCGACGGTCACAACGACCTTCCCTGGGCGCTGCGGGAACACGTCCGCTACGACCTCGACCGCCTGGACATCGCGGCCGACCAGCAGGGCCGGCTCCACACCGACATCCCCCGGCTGCGCGCCGGCGGGGTCGGCGCGCAGTTCTGGTCGGTCTACGTGCGCAGCGACATGGCGGGTGACACGGCCGTCAGCGCGACCCTGGAGCAGATCGACGTCGTCGACCAGCTCCTCGAGCGCTACCCCGCCGACCTGGCCCGGGCACTGAGCGCCGAGGACATGGAGATCGCCCGCGACGAGGGCAGGATCGCCTCGCTCATGGGCGCCGAGGGCGGCCACTCCATCAACAACTCGCTCGCGACCCTGCGCGCCCTCTACGCGCTGGGCGTGCGCTACATGACGCTCACGCACAACGACAACATCGCCTGGGCCGACTCGGCGACCGACGAGCCAGGCGTCGGCGGCCTGTCGGCCTTCGGCCACGAGGTCGTGCGCGAGATGAACCGCCTCGGCATGCTCGTGGACCTCTCGCACGTCGCGGAGACGACGATGCGCCACGCGCTCGCCACCTCCGTGGCGCCGGTGATCTTCTCCCACTCCTCGGCCCGCGCGGTGTGCGACCACCCGCGCAACGTCCCCGACGACGTGCTGGCCCTGCTGGCGGCCAACGGGGGCGTGGCCATGGCGACGTTCGTGCCGAAGTTCATCCTGCCCGCGGCGGTGGAGTAGACCCGGGCGGCCGACGAGAACATGCGGGCGCACGGGCTGCACCACCTGGACACCACGCCCCAGGCGATGAAGATCCACGAGGCGTTCGAGGCGGCGAACCCGCGGCCGGTGGCGACGGCCGCCACGGTCGCCGACCACCTCGACCACATGCGGGAGGTCGCCGGCATCGACCACATCGGCATCGGCGGCGACTTCGACGGCACGGCCTTCACCCCGGCCGGCCTGGACGATGTCGCCGGCTATCCGAACCTGGTCGCGGAGCTGCTGCGCCGCGGCTGGTCGGACGCCGATCTGGCGAAGCTCACCTGGCAGAACGCCGTCCGGGTGCTGCGGGCGGCCGAGGACGTGGCCGCGGACCTGCAGGCGACCCGCGGCCCGTCGATCGCCACGATCACCGAGCTCGACGCGCTCTGAGCGGTGCCGGGGTGCGCGGCCGCGTCCGCGTACCCCGAACGCACCACTCGCCGCGACCCCTTGGCGTTCCCGTGCCACGGTCGGCGTAACGGCATTCGGCCGGCGACCCCGGAGCAGCACATGGCAGATCTGCATGACGCCTCGTCCCTCACCACCGTCGAGTCCGTCGGTCTGGAGGACCTCGACGAGCGATACGATCTCGACGTCCTCGACGGTCTCGACGAACCGGGAGGGGCGGCGGCCCCGCCGCCCGAGCCCGGTCCGCCCTCCGGGCCGTCCGCCGACCCGCTCGTGCGCGCCACGGAGATCCTGCGCACGCACCCCGTCATCGACGGGTACAGCGGTCTGGCCCCGGTGCTCCAGAGCATGCACTGGTACGACCTGGAAGCCGGCGAGAGCCTGCTGGAGACCGACGTGCCCCGGCTGCGGCGCGGCGGCGTGGGCGCCCAGTTCTGGTCCCTGCAGGCACCGGCCGGCAGCGACGGACCCCCTTCGCTCGCCGCCACGATGGATCTGATCGACCTGGTGCGGGCCACGGTGGCCGAATGCCCGGAGGGCCTTCGTCTCGTGCTCAGCGCCGACGACCTCGCCGACTCCCGCAACCGCGGCCGGATCGCCGCCCTCCTCGGTCCGATGGCCGGTCAGGCACTCGGCGACTCGCTCGCCGTGCTGCGCGCCGTGTACGCGCTGGGCGTCCGCAGCGTCACCCTGGCCGGCGCCCGCTGGACGCAGAGCGGCCTGACGCCGTTCGGCCACGAGATGGTCCGTGAGATGAACCGGCTCGGTGTCCTCGTCGACCTCTCCGGCTGCACGCCCGACACGATGCGGCGCACGCTCACGATCACCAGGGCCCCGGTCATCTTCTCGTACCAGACGGAGCCGCTCCCGGACGACGTGCTGCACGCGCTGCGCGGCAACCACGGGGTGTGCATGGTGCCGTGCACCGCCGGGACGCTGCCCGCGACCGCGGACCTGCTCGACCACGTCCGGGAGATCGCCGGTCCCGAGGCCGTCGCGCTCAGCGGCGCGTACGACACGGGACTGCCGCACGCGGCCGGTCTGAAGGACGTCTCCTGCGTGCCGAGGTTGATCGCGGAACTGCTCGAGCGGGGCTGGCCCGAGCCGGACATCATGGGCTTGACCTGGTCGAACGTGGCCCGGGTGCTGCGCGCCGCCGAGTTCACCGCCCGCGCGGCCCAGCCGCGCCGGGCCCCCTCACGGGCGGCGATCGGCGCGCTGGACGTCTGACGCGGCGCCGGCTCAGCAGGCGCAGAGGCAGAACGGATGCCCCGCCGGGTCGGCGTACACGCGGAACGACCGCTTGCGGTCCTCCGCGTCGAGCGTGGTGGCGCCGAGCGCGAGCACCCGCTCCTCCGCGGCGTCCATGTCCTCGACCATCACGTCGATGTGGAACTGCTGCGAGTCCTTGGCGGACGGCCACTTCGGCGGTACGTGCCCGGCGGCGGACTGGAACGCGAGCTGTGCGCCGTCGGCCCCCTTGAGGTCCACCCATCCGTCGCCGTCGTCCTCGACCGACCCGCCGACGAGCTCGGCGTAGAAGCGGGCGAGGGCGACGGGATCGGGACAGTCCAGTACGACGGCTCCGACCTTGCCGATGCTCATGTTTCCTCCTGGTGGTTACCGCTACATGCCATCAACCGGTAACGGTTACCACATGCTCCCGCATAAAAGGTAACGTCGCAAGCATGAATGACAGGGCGCCCGCACCCGGTGGCCTCGCACTGATCGAAGCGTTGGTCAACACGCTGGACATCGAGACCGGCGCGGACCGTCTCGACACGCCGGAGGGCCGTGCCCGGTTCGGCCTTGCCCCGGACGACCTGCCCGCCGCGCGCGAGCTCCGCGAGGCGCTGCGGGCCGCCTGCCTGGCCCACGCGGGCCACGGCACCGGCCCGAGCGTCCTCGACGACCTTCTCGCCGGCGCCCCGCTGCGCGTGGCGATCTCCCCCACGGGCGAGGCCGCCCTCCGCCCCGCGGGCCCCGCGACCCTCCTCACCCGCGTCGCCGAGGCCATCGCCGCCGCCACGGCCGACAACACCTGGCTCCGTCTCAAGGCATGCGAGGCGGAGGACTGCCAGTGGGCCTACTATGACCGCAGCCCGGCCTGCCGCAGCCGCTGGTGCTCGATGTCCGTCTGCGGCGCCCGCGCCAAGATGCGTACCTACCGGGCCCGCCGGGCCGACTCCGCCTGAGGCCGCGTCACGACGCCGGGCACGCACGGGTACGCGCCCCCGGCCCGGCGCCGCGCGAGACCGCCCCGTGCGCGGACCGCTCTCGCCGAACCGCACGCCTGAAAGCACTGTGGCCGCCCTCGCGAGGGCGGCCACAGTCAGAGGATCAGGTCGAAGACGCAGGTCAGGGGTTTCTGTCGGGGCCTCGGTCAGGCGCCCGGGTCACGCCCGCGGGCGGCCCATCGCCCGGTAGGTCCAGCCCGCCTCGCGCCACGCCACCGGGTCCAGGGCGTTGCGGCCGTCGAGGATGATCGGGGAGGTCACGACCTCCGCCAGCTCCGCCGGGTCCAGCTCGCGGAACTCGCGCCACTCCGTGAGGTGCAGCACCACGTCCGCGCCGCGCACCGCGTCCCGCGCCGTGTCCGCGTAACCCAGCGTGGGGAACAGGCGGCGGGCGTTGTCCATGCCCTTCGGGTCGTAGACGGTGACCTGACCGCCCTGGAGGTGGATCTGGCCGGCGACGTTCAGCGCCGGCGAGTCACGGACGTCGTCCGAGTCCGGCTTGAACGTCGCGCCGAGCACGGCGACCCGCTTGCCCAGGAAGGACGTGCCGCCGACCGCCTCACGGGCCAGTTCGACCATGTGGCCACGGCGGCGCATGTTGATCGAGTCGACCTCGCGCAGGAACGTCAGCGCCTGGTCCGCGCCCAGCTCACCGGCGCGCGCCATGAAGGCGCGGATGTCCTTCGGCAGGCAGCCGCCGCCGAAACCGACACCGGCCCGCAGGAACTTCTTGCCGATCCGCTCGTCGTAGCCGATCGCCTCCGCCAGCTTCACCACGTCGCCACCGGCGGCCTCGCACACCTCGGCCATCGCGTTGATGAAGGAGATCTTCGTCGCGAGGAACGAGTTCGCCGCGGTCTTCACCAGCTCCGCCGTCGGGAAGTCGGTCACCACGAACGGCGAGCCTTCGCCGACCGGCGTCGCGTACACCTCGCGCAGCAGCTTCTCCGCGCTCTCGCTCTCCACGCCGACCACGATCCGGTCCGGGTGCAGCGTGTCGTCGACGGCGAAGCCCTCGCGCAGGAACTCCGGGTTCCACGCGAGCTCCACGTCCGGTCCCGCCGGCGCCTTCTCGGCGAGCAGCCGGCCGAGCCGCTCCGCGGAGCCGACGGGCACGGTCGACTTGCCGACGACCAGCGCGGGGCGCTTCAGGTGCGGCGCGAGCGAGGCGAAGGCGGCGTCGACGTAGCTCATGTCGCACGCGTACTCGCCGTGCTTCTGCGGGGTGTTCACACACACGAAGTGGATGTCGCCGAACTCACCGGCCTCCTCGTAGGAGGTCGTGAACCGCAGCCGGCCGCTGGAGCCCTCGAGCCCGGCGACGTGGCGCCGCAGCAACTCCTCGAGACCGGGTTCGTACATCGGCACCCGGCCGGCGGAGAGCAGTTCGATCTTCTCCGGGACCACGTCGAGGCCGAGGACCTCGAAGCCCAGTTCCGCCATGGCCGCGGCGTGGGTGGCGCCGAGGTATCCGGTGCCGATCACGGTGATCTTGAGGGCCATGGAGTGCTCCAGTACAGACGCGGGCAAGGGCGGTGCGGGGCCGAGCATATCCGGGGGCGCGCGGCACCCTCCAAAGCGCTCTTCGCGCGCTGTGGCCGAGCTGTCACCAAGCTCACGTATGCCTGCCGGGGGAGCGGCGTCTAAAATTGGAATACTTAACGGTAGTTAACACCTTGGGGAGTGAGAGTCTTGGCAGGATCGGCCGACTTCGATCTGTATCGCCCGTCGGAGGAGCACGACATGCTCCGTGAGACGGTCCGCTCCCTCGCCGAGGCGAAGATCGCGCCGTTCGCCGCCGCGGTGGACGAGGAGGCCCGCTTCCCGCAGGAGGCCCTCGACGCGCTCGTCGCCTCCGACCTGCAGGCCGTGCACGTCCCGGAGAGCTACGGCGGCGCCGGCGCCGACGCGCTCGCCACCGTCATCGTGATCGAGGAGGTGGCCCGTGTCTGCGCCTCGTCCTCCCTCATCCCGGCGGTGAACAAGCTCGGCTCGCTCCCGGTGATCCTCTCCGGCTCCGAGGAGCTGAAGAAGAAGTACCTGGGCCCGCTGGCCAAGGGCGACGCGATGTTCTCCTACTGCCTCTCCGAGCCCGACGCGGGCTCCGACGCGGCGGGCATGAAGACCAAGGCCGTCCGCGACGGCGACTTCTACGTCCTCAACGGCGTGAAGCGCTGGATCACCAACGCCGGCGTCTCCGAGTACTACACGGTCATGGCGGTCACCGACCCCGAGAAGCGCTCCAAGGGCATCTCGGCCTTCGTCGTCGAGAAGGGCGACGAGGGTGTCTCCTTCGGCGCCCCGGAGAAGAAGCTCGGCATCAAGGGCTCGCCGACCCGCGAGGTCTACCTCGACAACGTCCGCATCCCCGCCGACCGCATGATCGGCGCGGAGGGCACGGGCTTCGCCACGGCGATGAAGACCCTGGACCACACCCGCATCACCATCGCGGCCCAGGCGCTCGGCATCGCGCAGGGCGCCCTCGACTACGCCAAGGGCTACGTCAAGGAGCGCAAGCAGTTCGGCAAGCCGATCGCCGAGTTCCAGGGCGTGCAGTTCATGCTCGCGGACATGGCCATGAAGATCGAGGCCGCCCGCCAGCTGACGTACGCGGCCGCGGCGAAGTCGGAGCGGGGTGACGCCGACCTCACCTTCCAGGGTGCGGCGGCCAAGTGCTTCGCCTCCGACGTGGCCATGGAGGTCACCACGGACGCGGTCCAGCTCCTCGGCGGCTACGGCTACACCCGTGACTACCCGGTCGAGCGCATGATGCGCGACGCCAAGATCACGCAGATCTACGAGGGCACCAACCAGGTCCAGCGGATCGTGATGGCCCGCAACCTGCCGTAGGCACACGGCACCTGACGACGAAGCGAGGCGCCCCCCGGAGTTCCGGGGGGCGCCTCGCTTCGTCGTGTCGTCGGTGACGTGACGGCGGGATCCCCTTCGCGGGCGCCCGATGCCGGGACCCAAGCGGAATGATCCGTACCGGTGCGGTTAGGCTGCGCTGCCGCCGACCGGCGGCACGTCGAGGGACACATGGGGTGGGAGAACGAGATGGGCGCTTCCGACAGACGGATCGCGGCGCTGCTGCGGCAGGTCGCCACGCAGGACGTCGTCGAGCTGCGACAGGAGATGGCCGTCGCCAAGCGGGTCGCCGCGCAGGCGTACGTCGCCGAGCAGTACGGCTTCGAGTACGGGGAGGCCCGGCGCGAGGGGCACAACAAGCAGGTCCTCGCCGTCTACCTGTACCGCGACCCGCGGCCCGAGGCGCGCGCCCGCGAGGCGGCGACGATCGCCGCCTACCCTCAGGCCGGGATGGGCGGCGCGGTGCCCGGCCTGAAGCCCGGCACGCTGAGCCCGCTCCCCGAGGCGGAGGCGGCTGTCGCCCTCATGAAGGACCGCATCGGGTACGACGTGATGGCGAAGGCCGCCGACAAGGGCCAGAAGCGGTTCGCCTACGCGATGACCGGCGTCGCCGCCGCCGTCTTCCTGCTCATGGGCAAGTGGGTGGAGGGCGTTGCCGTGGGTGCCGTCCTCGCCGCCTTCCTGGTCGGCGCGTTCCGGCTGAGCGACGTCCGGCGGCAGCGCGTCGCCGACCGTTTGACGGCCGGCGGCTTCACGGCCGTCACCGACGAGCACGGCCGCCGGCGCTTCCTGCGGCCGGGGCAGCAGCTCCCGGGGCACGCCAACCCGTTCACGCCCCGACCATGACGCCGGAAGGGGCCCGCACCGCGTACGCGGTGCGGGCCCCTTCGCCGTGCGGGTCACTTGTCGGTGACAGTGACCTTCTCGTCGTTCTGGATCTGCTTGACCAGCTGCTGCACCTTCGCCTTGTCCCAGACGAGGTTGCCGCCCCGGCTCCCGGACGTCGGCATGTTCATCGACGTACCGTCGCCGCCGCTGATGCCCTTCATCGCGAAGAACATCTCGCCCAGGTCGAGCAGGGACATCTCCTTGTCGACGATGAGCGTGTCGAGGCCGGCGCCCAGCGTCGGGTACAGCTTGAACGGGTTGAGGATCGTGCCGGGCGTCGCCGCCTGGCTCGCCAGCGCGGAGAGGAACTTCTGCTGGTTCCTGGTGCGCGCGAGGTCCGACTCCGCGAAGGCGTAGCGGGTGCGGACGAACGCGAGGGCCTGCTCACCGTCGAGGGTCTGCTTGCCCGCCTCGAAGTCGGCGCCGGACTTCTTGTCCTTGAAGCCCTTCTCGATGTTCATCTCGACACCGCCGAGCGCGTCCACGATGTTCGCGAAGCCGGCGAAGCCGATCTCCGCGTAGTGGTCGATGCGCAGGCCGGTGTTGTGCTCCACGGTGCGGACCAGCAGCTCGGGCCCGTCCTCCGCGTAGGCGGCGTTCAGCTTGGTGCGCCGGCCCTGGTTGGGGAACTTCTTCCCCGACTCCGAACCGATGAAGGACGGTATCTCGACGTCCGAGTCACGGGGCAGGGACACCATCGTGTTCCCGCTGCCGCAGGCCGCGAGGATCATCATCGAGTCGGTGCGCTTGCCGGCCGCGTCACCGGTGTGGAGCTTCTTCTTCTCCTCGGCCGTCATGCCCTCACGGCTGTCGGAGCCGACGATCAGATAGGTGGTGCAGTCGCCCTCGGCGGGCCGCTCGATGACCTTCGAGAGGTCGACCTCGCGCCGCACCTTGGAGTCGGCCCAGAAGTACGTGCCGATGGTCGTGCCCAGCACGGCCACGAGCACGACGATCGAGCCGATCTTCAGCCTGCGCCGCCAGTCGGGCGCCGGCCCCGGCTGCCGGGGCGGTCTGCCCTGCGGCGGGACCCCGCCGCCGCTCGCGCCCCGGTAGACCTGGCCCGTGTTGTAGCCGCTGTCGTACCCCGGCTCCGCGTAGCCCTGGTCGTAGCCGCGCGGCTGCTGAGGGGGGACCCCGCCGTGCGGCGGGGCGGCCGGCCGCTGGACGTGGCGCATGACGCGCGCGCCCTCGGGCCGGTCCCCGGCGCTGCCGCGCCCGTAGCCGCGTGCGTCGCCGTTGCCGCCGTTGTCGGTCCATCCATCGGGCCAGTCATTCATGCGGAACAGTGTGCAGGGCAGGGTGGCCGCCCAGACAGGGTGGGTGGGGAATCGCACCACGGCTGTAGCGAAGCTGATGCATTCCGGCCCCGGCATATGGTGGACGGCATGACAGATCAGGCCCAGCGCCCGGAGGCTGAAATTCCGGGCAAGCCCACTTCGGCATCCCGTACCACCCTCAGCCACATCATGACCGGCAGTGACACGAATCTCCTCGGCACCGTGCACGGCGGCGTGATCATGAAGCTGGTGGACGATGCCGCCGGGGCCGTGGCGGGCCGGCACTCCGGCGGACCCGCCGTCACCGCCTCCATGGACGAGATGGTGTTCCTGGAGCCGGTCAGGGTGGGCGACCTGGTCCATGTGAAGGCACAGGTCAACTGGACCGGCCGGTCCTCCATGGAGGTCGGCGTACGGGTCCTGGCCGAGCGCTGGAACGAGTCGACGCCCGCCACCCAGGTCGGCAGCGCCTACCTCGTCTTCGCCGCCGTGGACGCCGACGGCAAGCCGCGGCCGGTGCCGCCGGTCGTCCCGGAGACCGAGCGCGACCAGCGCCGCTACCAGGAGGCGCAGATCCGGCGCACGCACCGGCTGGCCAGGCGCCGGGCGATCCGCGAGCTGCGCGAGAAGCGCGCCGCGGAGGGCATGGAGGACTGAGCCCGGCCGGCCGGCGAGGAGTCACGGGCAGACGACCTGGTCGCCCGTCACCGCGCCGAACTCGCCGCGGTGGGGCTCGTGGGTCTGTACGGGGCTGACGCCCTTGAAGTCGGCCCCCGCCATCACCTTCATCACCGGGCCCTGCCCCTTCACCGGACGCAGCTCGGCCCCCGGCAGCGCGGCCCGGAGCGACTTCGCCGAGCGGTCCCACCGTGGGTCGTACGTCACATAGGTGTGCTCGACCTGACCGCTGCCGCCGTTGAGCGGGGCGCGTGTGGTGTCGAAGCCGATGCCGTTCAGGGCCTTGTCGACCTTCTCGCCCAGGCCGGTGATGTGGGTCCCGTTGTAGACCTGGACCTTGATCTGCTTCGGGTCGACGTCGACGACGGTGGCCTTGGCACGCTTCGGACGGTGCGGTGCGAGCGGCTTGTCCTCCCGCAGCAGCCGGAACAGCCGCTGGGCCCGGGCGTCGTCCCACTTCACGGTGGACCCGACGCCCTTGACCGGGAAGGCGACGTCACCGACGGGCACGGAGGTGAACTCGGAGGAGGAGGGCGTGAAGCCCTGCATCGCCCTGCCGAGGGCGAGCATCTGCCGGGTGCCGAACTGCCGGTCGGCGCGGACAGAACCGAGCATGGTCGAGGTGACCTTCCGGAACTTCACCGGGTTCAGCAGCACACCGTTGCTGGTCGCCCGGTCGACGAGCGCCGCCAGGAAGCGCTGCTGGCGCTGCATCCGCCCCAGGTCGGCGGCGCCGTCGATGTGGCGGGAGCGCACGTACTGCAGGGCCTGCCCGCCGCTCAGCTTGTGGGTGCCGACCGGCAGATCCAGACCGGTGTAGGTGTCCTTCATCGGCCGGGCGGTGCAGACCTCCACGCCGCCCACCACGTCCACCGTCTTCATGAAGCTGGTGAAGTCGACCTCGAGATAGTGGTCGATCTTGACCTTGGTCATGTGCTCGACCGTGCGCACGGTCAGTCCGGGGCCGCCCTCGGCGTAGGCCGCGTTGAGCTTCACGGGGTGCGGCTTGTGATGCCTGCCCGTGGTGGTGTCCGTGTGCTCGGGGATCTCCGCGTAACTGTCCCTGGGCAGGCTGACCACACTGGCACGGTCCCGGTCCTGCGCGATGTGCACCAGCATGATCGTGTCGGTGCAGTTGCAGGGCGCCCCGCCCAGCCGGTACTTCTTCTTCTCCTCGGGCGTGATCCTGTCCCGGCCGTCGGTGCCGACGACGAGGATGTTCGTGCCACGGCCGCCCTCGGGCCGGTTCTTCATGTCACGGAACGGGTCGACCCGGTCGATCTCCGTGTCGAGGCCGGTCACCACGGCGTGCCCGATGCCGCCCACGCCCAGGACCAGCACCGAGAGCGATGTGACGATCCGCATGCCCCAGCGCGGCCGTGCCGGGCGCCCGTCCCGCCGCACCGGCGCCGAGCCACGGCCCTTTCTCCCGGCGGGGTGCCCGCCCCGCCCTGCCGGTCGCGCCGGCTGTCGCGCGGCGGGCCGCCCCGCGGCGCCGCGCTGCGGGGCCGGACGGGGGCGGGGACGCGGGCGGGGCGGTGGGGGCAAGAGGACACCTCCGCGGACGACAGGGGATTCCCCGCACCGTAGGCCCATACGATCTGCGACACCGGCCGCCGCGCCTGGGTGTCCCCCGTTCGCGGTAACGTGGCGGGCGATGAACGCCACGCCCGCTGTCTCCGTGATCATGCCGGTCCTCAATGAGGAGCGGCATCTGCGCAACTCCGTCCGCCACATCCTCGAGCAGGAGTACGACGGAGAGATGGAGGTGGTGATCGCGCTCGGGCCGTCCACGGACCGCACCGACGAGATCGCCGCCGAGCTGGTGCGGGAGGACCCGAGGGTCCGCACCGTGCCGAATCCGACCGGCCGCACGCCGGCCGCCCTGAACGCCGCCATCAAGGCGTCCCGCCACCCCGTCGTGGTGCGCGTGGACGGCCACGGCATGCTGTCGCAGAACTACATCGCGACCGCGGTCCGCCTGCTGGCGGAGACCGGCGCGCAGAACGTCGGCGGCATCATGCACGCCGAGGGCGAGAACGCCTGGGAGGACGCCGTCGCCGCCGCGATGACCTCGAAGGTCGGCGTCGGCAACGCCGCGTTCCACACGGGCGGCAAGGCGGGCCCCGCGGAGACGGTGTACCTGGGCGTCTTCCGGCGGGAGGCGCTGGAGCAGCAGGGCGGCTACAACGAGGAGTTCATCCGCGCCCAGGACTGGGAGCTGAACTTCCGTATCCGTGAGGCCGGCGGCCTGATCTGGTTCTCCCCGGAGCTGCGGGTCCAGTACCGCCCCCGGCCGTCCGTGCGGGCGCTCGCCAAGCAGTACAAGGACTACGGGCGCTGGCGCCACGTCGTGGCCCGCTACCACGAGGGCTCGATCAACCTGCGCTACCTGGCGCCTCCGACGGCGCTCTGCGCGATCGCCGCGGGCATCGTGGTGGGTGCCGCGCTGACGCCGTGGGCGTTCGTGGTCCCCGCCGGATACCTCGCGGCGATCACCGCGGGCTCGATCCCCGCCGGCAAGGGCCTTTCCCTCAAGGCGCGGCTCCAGATCCCGGTGGCACTGGCCACGATGCACATGTGCTGGGGCTACGGCTTCCTGACCAGCCCGCGCTCGCTGGCGAAGAAGGTCATCGCGAGCCGCCGGCCCTCGGTCAGGGCCGCCGCCTGACCAGGCGCACGAGGAAGGGCCCGGTCACCGTGACCGGGCCCTTCCTCATGTCCGTCCTCGTGCCCGTACGGGCTACGACCAGGTGAAGCCTTCCTGCACCGGCATGCACTCCTGATCGTTGTCGGCACGGAGGATCTTCGCCGTGTCCGGTGTCTTGTTGTCCGGCTTGGCGTTCGACTTCGGGTAGGCGTCGCCCTGCCGCCAGTCCGCGCCGACGATCAGCTGGATACCGGTGGCGTCCGTGGACCTCTTCACCGAACTCTGCGGAATCCCCAGCGCCTTGGCGATCGCCTGTGCGTCGCCCTCCAGTTCGGCGTTGGAGAACAGCACGACCGTCGACTTCTGCGGGTCGAGCGTGGTGTCGGGCTTGGCCGCGGTGAAGCCCTTCCCGACAAGCAGCTCGGTGACGGCCGTCGCACGCCCCTGCTCGGCGTACTGCCCGTCCCCGCCGGTGCCGTTGCGCACCATGACCGCGATCTCGCCGGGCGCGGCGGCCGGGTCCTTGGACGCTGTGGGCCGGGTCGGGGGCTTCTTCGGGGCCTTGCCGTCCAGCGGTACGTCCTCACGCACCATCCGGAACAGCTGCTCCGCGTCCCCCGGCATGGGCTCCACCTTGCCCTCGTACCCCGGCCGCTTGCTGTACACGTTCGGCATGGTGGTCATCGTGATGCGGGCGGTCGGCACACTCTTGAGCTGCATGCCGATGTCGTACAGGTCCTTGACCGTGTCGATGCCCTTGTCGACGGTGAGCGAGTCGATGGCCGCCTCGGCGAGCTTGCGCAGCTTGTTCGGGTCGGTGAGCTTGGTGTTCCTGCGGAGCTCACGGACCATCGAGTTCATGTACATGTGCTGACCGTGGGCGCGGGCCAGATCGGTGCCGTCGTCGAAGCCGTAGCGGGTGCGCAGCCACTGCAGCGCCTGCTCGCCCTTGATGGGCGTCGTCCCCGCCTTCAGCTTCAGGCCGGAGCCCTTGCCGTCCCGGGTACGCGAGTGGATGTTCTCCTCGACGCAGACCGGCACGCCGCCTATCGCGTCGGCCATCGACACCACGCCTGCGAAGTCGATCATCATGAAGTGGTCGATCGTGATGCCGGTGAGCTCGTACCAGGTGGCGACCGTGCATCCCGGCCCGCCCCGGCCCAGCGACTCGTTGGTGAGCGCGAGTTCCTTGGCCTGGTAGGTCTTCTCCGGTTTGTCGGGGTCGGTGCACTCCGGGATCTTCACCAGGGTGTCCCGGGGCATGCTGACGACCGAGATGTTGCTGCGGTCCGCAGAGAGGTGCAGCAGCATCTGGACGTCCGCCAGCGGTGGTCCGTCGAAGGTCTCCTTGGCGCCGCCGAGCTTCTGGTTCGCCTCGCTGTTGCGGGCGTCGGAGCCGATCAGCAGGATGTTCAGCGGCGTCTGACCGGCGGCGTTGGCCTTGTGGTCGGCCATCTCGCCGCCGAGCGTGAGATCGTCCTTCTTGATCTTGCTGTTCAGGTGCTCGTAGTACAGATAACCCGCGCCCGCGGTGCCGAGCACCACCAGCGACACCGTGATCGCGACGCCGCGGAGTATCCGGCGTTTGCCGCGTTTCGCGCGCCGTCGGGGGCCGCCGCGCCGGTGCCCGCCGCCGCTGCCTTCCGCAGGCTGCGCGGCGCCCGGGCTCCGTTCCTCGTCAAGGGCCGTACGGCTGCCGGGGACACGGGTCCCCTCGCCGTACAGCCCCTCGTCCCGGCCGAGATCGCCGGGTTCCGCCACGTGCTCCCGGGTCCCCTCCCCACGCACGCTGTTTCTTCCCACCCCTGGGTCCCCCCTGGTTTCAGGCTCGTGTCACGAGCCGTTCCTCCGGCGTCATCCGGCACAGACCTTCTTGTCGGCTCCGACCTTCTGGATGTCGTCCGGCACCTTCGCCGGACCGGTGATGGGCACCCCTGCGCCCTTGAAATCGGGACCGAGGGTCAGCGTCATCGCCGTCAGACCCTCCGCGTCCTGTGTGCCCGGCTTCATCGCCGCGGCAGGCAGGCCCATCAGGTCCGCGAGCGCGCGGGCCTGGTCGGCCTGGTTCGGTGCGTACTCGAGGGTCGTCCTGGTCACGTCCGCCGGGGCGTTGCCCTCGTTGGAGGACTTCAGAACGCCCTCGGTGTTCTGGAGCCACTCGAGGGTCTTCCCTGCGGCGCCCTGCGGGCCGCCGCCGTTGAAGACATCGACGCGGACGTCGGACGCCTCGGCCCTGGGGCCCTCGAGAAGGGCGTTCTGCTTGTCCTTGGCCTGCTGCTTCTTCTGCTCGACCTCGGTCAGGGAGACGTCCTCGCGGACCATCGCGAACAGCGACTCGGCCTTGCTCTCGTCGAGCACGACCGTGGCCTTGACCTTCTCCGCCGGGTTGTCCCGCACGGGCACGGTCGCGAAGGTCAGGTTCTTCATGTCGAACTTGCCGAGCTCCAGACCGAGGTCACGGAGCTTCATGATGTCGTTTATCTGGGAGTCGACGGTCAGCGCCTTCGTGCCGGCCTCCGCCAGCTTCACCAGCTTCGTCGGGCTGGTGAGCGTGTCGTTGGACTTCAGCTTGCGCATCAGCGCGCTCAGGAACTGCTGCTGCAGCTTGATGCGGTCGAGGTCGCCGCCGAAGCCGACCGCGTGCCGGGTACGGACGAAGGCCAGGGCCTCCTCGCCCTCGATCTCGTGCTCGCCCGCGGGCAGGTCGAGCTTGGAGTCGGGGTCCTTTATGTCCTTGGCGAGGCAGATCGGCACACCGCCGACCGCGGAGGTCAGCGTCTTGACCGCGTTGAAGTCGGCCACCATGAAGTGGTCGGGCTTGATGCCGGTGAGCTCGGTGACCGTACGCATGGTGCAGCTCGGCGTGCGGCCCGACTGGCCGAGGCTCACGTTGAAGCGGGTGTTCGGTGACCCGGGGATGGTCTTGGTCGACCCGTCCTCCTGCGTCGTCGGACAGTCCGGGATGTCCGTGATCAGGTCACGCGGGATGCTCAGCGCCGTCGCGTTGGTGCGGTCCTTGGACACGTGCAGCAGCACGGTCGTGTCGGCGTGGCCGGCGCTGTTCCTGTCGCCGTAGCCCTCGTTGCCGTCGCCGGTGCGCTTGTCCGTGCCGATGACCAGGATGTTGATCGCCCGGTCCTTGCTGAAGCCGCCGGTGCCGGCGCCGTCGTCCGGGACGGAGGTGATGTTGGAGTTCAGGTGCTCGTAGTAGAGGTATCCGGCCGTCGCCGTCCCCACCATCACCAGGGCGAGCGTGCCGCCCGTCCACAACAGCACCTTCTTCTTGCGCGACTTGCCCTGCTTGCGCTTGCGCCGGCCGGCCTGCGCCTGTGCGGCGCGGCCGCCGGACGCGTCACCGGTGCGACGCCTGCGCTGCTCGGGGACCTCTGTGGTCGTGGCGGCCGCACCGCGCCGGGCACCATTTCCGGACGCCGGGTTCCTCGGGGCGGCACTGCGGCTGCCGGCCGCGCCGGCTCTTGTGCTGCTGCGGCCCGAGCCTCTGGCGGAGGGGATCGACTGCGGTGCGGATTGATCCAGTCGCAGTTCGTAGTTGCCGGTCTGCGGGTTGAGTACCCACTGGTCGGCGGGGTCGATCTCGTCCGCCCGCCCACGGCTTTGCGCATCCACGGTTGCTTGAGTCCTCCGTCGGGTGCCACGCGACGCGCCTCCCCCGGCAGGCGCTCGGTCCTTCGATCCAGCAGTGCGCGACACAGGGTCGGAAGCACCGGATCGCGTCACACTATCCGTCCAGTTCAGCGTCGAGCGACGTCCGTGACAAATTCCACGCCCCTTACAACCGGGCAATTCGCCCAATCTGTCAGCACTCTCTGCTTCCGTTTGGCCATTGCTTTACTCACACATCCCTTCGGCGGCATTGGTGCCGGGAAATGTCGGTGTCGCACTGGGTGCGGTGGTCCCGCCGGTGTCCGGCTCCCCGGTGGTTCCCTCGCCCTCGCGTTCGCCGTTCGGTACGACGGTGACCGGATCGTCCTCGCGCAGACTTTTGAAGAGCTGGTCCGCCTCCGGCTGCACGAGCTCGTCCCGGTTGGGATTCACGGCGTGCGGTTGCCGGGGAACGGTGAGGAATTGGACCTTTTCCGTCGGAATGCTCCGAAGCGAGCGGGTCAGATCGTAAAGGTCTTTCAGCGAGTCGAGACCCGGATCGGTGGTGATCGACTTCGTCGCCGCGTCGAGCACCGGGTAGAGCCTCGTCGGATTGAGCAGCACGCCGTTGCTCTGCACCTTCTTGACCAGCGCGCCCAGGAACTGCTGCTGGCGTTCCATCCGTTCGGTGTCGCTGCCGTTGCCCAGCGTCTTGCGGGCCCGGACGAATCCGAGTGCCTCCTCGCCGTGCAGCGTCTGCGGCCCGGCGGGCAGCTTGAGCCGCGCGTCCTTGTCGTCGATCGGCTCCTTCAGACACACCTCGACGCCGTCCACGGCGTCCACCATGTCCTTGAAGCCGCGGAAGTCGATCACCATGTGGTGGTCGATGCGGACCCCGGTGAACTTCTCGACGGTACGGATCGTGCAGGCCGCCCCGCCGAACTGGAAGGCCCAGTTGAACTGCGCCGTCTGCTCCTTGGAGCGGCTGCCGTCCGGCTTGCCGCAGCTCGGGACGGTGACCAGCAGGTCGCGCGGGATCGACATCGCCGTCGCGCTCTTACGGTCGGCCGCGATGTGCAGCAGGATCGTGGTGTCGGAGCGCTGGCTGCCGCCGTTCTCGTCCCGGCCGTACTTGCTGTTGCCCTCGCCGGCCCTGGTGTCGGAGCCGAGCAGCAGGATGTTCTGCGCGTCGACGGCGACGGGCGTGGGGCGTTCCTTCTCGTACGTCTCCAGTTCCGCGGCGGCGGTCGTGTCCGTGGTGATGTTGGAGTCGAGCTTGCGGTAGAACCACCAGCCGGCGCCGGCGGCGGCGAGCAGGACGAGCGAGGTGCCGAGGGCTGCCCAGCGCATCCAGTGCCGTGGAGGTCTGCCTCCGGCCGGACCCTCGTCGCCGTCCCCGCCCCGGCCGTTCCCGCCGTTGTCGCCGCCCTGGCCGTCTCCGCCCCGGCCGTTCCCGTCGTTGTCGCCGCCCGGTCCGCCTCCGCCCGAGGGTGCCGGGCCGTCGGCGCGGCCGCCGTCCGCGTCACCTGTGCGGCCATGGTCCGCCGAGGCGGACGGGCCGTCCTGCGCCACGGGGCCGTCCTCGCCGGGCGTCACGTCCTGGCCGGCCGTGGAGCCCGCCGCGGCCCCGGCCTGTTCGTCGGTCGTGTCCGCCGTGGCCCCGGCCTGCTCGTCGGTCGTGTCCGCTTCGGAACCCGCCGTGTCGCCGGCGGACGTGTCAGCGGTGTCGCCGTCCTCCGCGGCGGGGGCGGCGCCCGCTCTCCCGGAGTCGGCCGGGCCGCCGGGCGTGGCGGAGCCGTCCGCGACCGCGGATCCCGCCTTCTCGTCCGCGTCGGCGGACCCCGCGGGGTCCGCCGACGTGCCGGCCTTGTCCGTCACGTGTGCGTCCATCCTTCATGGCGTCGGCGGCACGCTGGGCCGCCGATCGCTGGTCTAGACGGCTGAACCCGGCGCTTGGTTGTGCGTTGAAACACGCCTGTCGCCGATCATCCACCGGGGCCGCCGCCGGACGGGGAGGGCTCGGCCCGAGTGTGCGCCACACGAGTGGACGCCCCGCGCTTGTCATACCGCCGTGACGGTGACCCGCTCGCTCTCGACGCGCTCGGCCAGGGCGTCCTGCGACAACTCGCCGAGATTCCGGCACAGGACGACCGAGGCGCCGGCCGCCAGGGGCGCGTACAGCCCCGCGGACAGCCCTTCCCAGGTGTCGTACGACTTGCCGGACAGCAGGCGCGCCCCCGGCGCGAGACCCAGCCGCTCCGCGTCCTGACGTGCCCGCGCGACCAGTTCGGCACCGGTCAGTTCCAGGTCTCCGACCCTCAAGGCCGGCTCGTCCGGGTCCACCGGCGCGTAGGCGGCGAACCGGTCGCCCTGGCCGGGTACCTCCACCGCGTAGTCGGCGTAGCCGGCCGGCGGGGTGGGGAAGCGGCGTCCGAGCGGCGCGAGGGACAGGGCGATCCGGTCACCGCCGCAGGCGAGCCCGTCGTCGAAGCGGCCCGGCCCCGCCACGACATGGTCCGCGCGCGCCGCGTCACCGCCGACGTCCGCGACCACGCCCACGGAGGAGCAGGCCAGCAGCCAGACGGCGCTCTGCCAGTGCGCAGGCAGCAGCAGCGCGAGCCGGTCGCCCGGTTCCGCGTTGAGGTCGCCCTGGAGCAGATTCGCCGTCTTCGCCACCCAATTGGCGAAGGTGGCGACGGACAATTCCACCCGCTCACCGGTGGCGTCGTCGTAAAAAGTGACCAAGGGGCGCGCGGGGTCCGCGGCGAGCGCGGATCGCAGCAGGTCGGCGGGGGTACGGTCGCTGGCGTTCATCCGCAGAAGCGTACGCCGCCGCCCGGTCGGGGAGCGGCCGCCCGGGTGACGGTGTCCTCCGGTCGGACCGAAGGGGCGGCGCTCCGCCGGGGGTTTGCCGCCGAGCGCGGCCCACCGCACCGGGCCCAGGATCCTTGCCATGCGTGGATACCTGGCTTCTTCCGTCGGAGTGGCGTGCGCGACCGCGCTCGTCATCCCGCTCTCGTTCGCTTCCGGCGCGCTCGCCGCGCCCCTGCCGGCCGCCGCGGTCCAACAAGCACCGGACGTGCCCGGCTCGACCCAGTCCCTGCCACTGAAGGCCCTCGGCCAAACCCCCTCGGAGCGTTCCCCCGGCACCCCCGAACTGGGCCTTCCCGAACAGGACGTCGACCCGTTCTCGCTCGTCGGCGTGGTCTGGGAGGACGCGTTCACCGAACTCGACGGCACCGTCGAGGTACGCACCCGGGCCGCCGGGTCCGGCGTCTGGTCCGACTGGCAGCAGGTCGAGACGCACAACTCGGAGCACGCGGCCGACCCCGGCACCGTCGAGAGCGACGCGCGCTCGGTGCGCGGTTCCACGGCCCCGCTGTGGGTCGGCCCCTCGGACGGCGTGGAGGTACGGGTGCGGGCCGCCGACGGCAGCTCGAGCGGGCTGCCCGAGGGCATGCGTCTCGAACTCGTCGACCCCGGCGACGACCCGGCCGCCGCGGACCCCGACACGGACATCGCGCCCGACACGGACACCGCCCCCGAACCCGACACCGGCCAGGCCGCCGCAGGCCCCGACACGGAGCCCACCGTCGGCCGGTCCCCGCTCGGCGGCCTCGAGATCCCGGCCCTCAACCAGTCCGACACCGAGGCCGAGGCGGCCGCCGCGGGCGACATCCTCGCGGGCGACCTCGCGGTCGGCGCCAAGCCGTACATCGGCCCGCGGCCGCGCATCGTCACCCGCAAGGGGTGGGGCGCCGACGAGTCGTGGCGGGAGAAGAAGTTCGTCTACACGGGCTCGGTGAAGGCCGCGTTCGTCCACCACAGCGCCACCGGCAACAACTACACCTGCAAGGAGGCCCCCTCCGTTATCCGCAGTATCTACCGCTACCACGTCAAGAGCAGCGGCTGGCGCGACATCGGCTACAACTTCGCCGTCGACAAGTGCGGAAACATCTACGAAGGCCGGGCAGGAGGCGTGGCCAAGCCGGTGCTCGGCGCGCACACGCTGGGTTTCAACACCAACAGCACGGGCATCGCCGTGCTCGGCACGTACAGTTCCTCCAATCCGCCGCAGGCCGCGGTGACCGCCGTGGCCAAGCTGACCGCGTGGAAGCTGGGGCTGCACGGGATCAACCCCAGTGGGAAGGTCACGCTCACCTCGGCCGGCAGCGGCAAGTACGCGAAGGGCGTGAAGGTCAAGCTCAACGCCATCTCCGGACACCGCGACGGATATGTCACGGACTGCCCCGGAGGCCGGCTCTACAGCAAGCTCGGAACCGCCAGAACGGCTGCGGCCAAGCTTCAGGGCCGCTGACGCAGGACCGGGGCCGGGCCGCGGCGGACGCAACTCGAGCCGCCGTGAAGGCAGCTCATAAACTTGCCGGTCCGAACCGACCGAGCCCGGCCCCAGCAGGAAGCAGAGAACGCATTGAACCTGGCCCCAGAAGCGATCCTCCTGGTCGGAGGCAAGGGAACCCGGCTGCGTCCGCTCACCGTCCGCACCCCGAAGCCGATGGTCCCGGCTGCGGGAGTGCCGTTCCTCACCCATCAGCTGGCGCGGGCGCGGGCGGCGGGCGTCGAGCACGTCGTGCTCGCCACCTCGTACCTGGCGGAGGTCTTCGAGCCGTACTTCGGTGACGGCTCCGCGCTGGGCCTGCACCTCGAGTACGTGACGGAGGAGGAGCCCCTCGGCACCGGCGGGGCCATCCGCAACGTCGCCTCACGACTGCGGTCCGGCCCCGACGACCCGGTTCTCGTCTTCAACGGGGACATCCTCACGGGACTCGACATCGAGGCCCTGGTCGGCACCCACCGCTCCTCCGGTGCCGATGTCTCCCTGCACCTCACCCGCGTCGAGGACCCGCGCGCCTTCGGCCTGGTCCCGACGGACGGGACCGGGCGCGTCACCGCGTTCCTGGAGAAGCCCCAGACTCCCGAGGAGATCGTCACCGACCAGATCAACGCGGGCGCCTATGTCTTCCGGCGATCGGTCATCGACGCCATCCCGGGGGGCAGGCCCGTCTCCGTCGAGCGCGAGACCTTCCCCGAACTGCTGGGCGCCGGCGCCCACCTCCAGGGCATGGTCGACTCCACGTACTGGCTGGACCTCGGCACCCCCCACGCGTTCGTACGCGGCTCCGCCGATCTGGTCCTGGGCCGTGCTCCCTCTCCCGCCGTGCCGGGCAGACGTGGCGACCGGCTGGTGCTGCCGACCGCGCGGGTGGCGCCTGGCGCGAAGCTGACCGGCGGCACCGTGGTCTGTGAGGGCGCGATCGTCGGCGAGGACGCCAGGATCGACGGCAGCACGGTCCTGGCCGGCGCGGTCGTGGAACCGGGCGCCGTGATCTGCGACTCACTCGTCGGCGCGGGCGCGCGCATCGGGGCGCGTACGGTGCTGTCCGGCGTGGTCGTCGGGGACGGCGCCGTCGTGGGTGAGGACAACGAGCTCAGGGACGGCGCGCGGGTGTGGTGCGACGCGGTGCTCCCGGCGGGCGCGGTCCGCTTCTCCTCCGACCAGTAGCCTGGCCGCATGGCAGGGCGCTTCCGACCGGACCCGAACCGCGCCACCGTGCGCGGTGGCGCGACGGGCGTACCCGCGGCGATACCGCGACAGGTCCCTGCCACGGCCGCCACCGCCCGCACCCGGCGGTGGACCCCGCCGTGGCCGCTGGACCTCGCACTGGTCCTCGGCCCGCTGCGCCGGGGCCCCGCCGATCCCACCTTCCGTATGACGCCGGACGGCTCCGTCCGGCGGGCCAGCCGTACCCCGGCCGGGCCCGGGACACTGCACGTCACGCTGCGGGCGGGCGCCGTCGAGGCCGAGGCCTGGGGGCCGGGCGCGGAGTGGCTTCTCGACCGCCTTCCCGAACTGCTCGGGGCCGCCGACGAGCCGGAGGCCTTCACGCCGCGGCACCGGCTGGTCGCCGCGTCCCAGCACCGGCGGCCGGGACTGCGGCTGCTGCGCACCGGACTCGTCATGGAGTCCCTGATCCCCTCGATCCTGGAACAGAAGATCACCACGGACGAGGCCTACCGGGCCTGGCGGCTGCTGGTCCGCAAGTACGGCGAACCGGCGCCCGGCCCGGACCAGGGCCTGTACGTCATGCCGGAGCCGCGCACCTGGGCGCTCGTCCCGTCATGGGAATGGCACCGGGCGGGCGTCGACAACAAGCGCGCGTCGACGATCCTGCGCGCGGTGCGGGTGGCCCGCCGGATGGAGGAAGCCGCGGCGATGGAACCCGAACAGGCCATGGCGCGACTGGAGTTGATCCCCGGCATCGGCCCGTGGACCTCGGCGGAGGTGATCCAGCGCAGCAACGGCGCCCCCGACGCCGTCACCGTCGGCGACCTGCACCTGCCCCGGATCGTCGGCTACGCACTGGCCGGGGAACGCGACACCGACGACGCGGCGATGCTGGAACTGCTCGCCCCTTACGAGGGCCAACGCCACCGCGCGGCCCGCCTGATCCTGCTGGCGGGCCGTGTCCCGCCGCGCCGCGAACCGAAGATGCGCAAGGTCGACATCGCCGCGTGGTGAGCCGCGAAGGCGGCTCCGCGGCCGCTAGCGGACCTCGATGAACGCGGCGGCCTCCCGCGCCGGGCGCGCCTTGGGCGCGGCGGCGGGGTGACCGATCGCCACCGCCCCCATGGGATCCCACGTCTTTGGCAGCGACAGCACCTCCCGCACCACATCGCGGCAGAACATCGTCGAGGAGACCCACGCCGATCCCAGCCGCTCACCCGCGAGCGCCACCAGGAAGTTCTGCACGCCCGCGCCCGTCGCGACGACGAACATCTCGCGTTCCGCCGCGTCCCTGCGCTCGTCGCCGTACGTATGGGCCCCGTCCGTCACCAGGCACGGCACCGCCAGGTACGGGGCGTTGCGCAGGACGTCCCCGCGCCGGACCCGCTTGGCGACGGACTCCTCCGACTTCCCGTCGCGGCGCAGGTCCGCGATCCAGGCGTCACGCATCGCGTCGAGCAGGCGGTGGCGGGAGGCGGCGGACTCGAGCAGGACGAAGCGCCACGGCGTCGTGTGATGGGGGGCGGGCGCCGTCACCGCGGCCGCGACCGCGCGCCGCACCGCGCCGCCGTCCACCGGCTCGTCCGTGAACTCGCGGACCGTACGGCGCTGGGTCACCGCCTCCCGTATCGCCTCCGAGGTGCCCAGCCGGAACATGTCGTCGGCGGCGATCCGGACCAGAGCTCTCGCGTCCTCGCCGGCGTCGTCCACGATGTGCGGCAGGCCGCGGACGACGGCGACCGGCAGTCCGTCGGCCTTGCCCTTCACCAGGTCGCCCGCGGCGGCGAGTTCGTCGGCGGTGGCCACCACGGTGGCGCTGAGGGGATTGCCGTGGGCGTCGGTGCCGCCGCGCAGGTCGTCCAGGACCCGCACGCCCGCCGCGCCGATCGCGATGTCGGTCAGTCCGGTCCGCCAGGGCCGGCCGGAGGTGTCGGTCACGATGACGCCGAGGTCGACGCCGAGCTCGTCGCGCAGCCCCTCGCGGATCGCGCGGGCGGAGGCGTCCGGATCCTCGGGCAGCAACAGCACCGTGCCCGTGGGGGTGTTGGACGCGTCGACACCGGCCGCGGCCATCACCAGGCCCTGCCGGTTCTCGACGATGCGCAGGGTGCCGCGCCGGGCGACGACCCGTACCGTCTCCGCGTCGATGGCGGCCTCGCGGTCCGCCGCCCGGACGATCCGCCCCTCCGCCTTGCTCACGATCTTGGAGGTGACGAGCAGTACGTCCCCGTCGGCCAGCCCGGGGGAGGTGGCGGCGATCAGCTTGGCGAGGTTGTCACCGGGCCGGACCTCGCCGAGTCCGGGCAGCGCCCAGACCCGGTACGACGCCGGGCTCACGCCTGTACCTCCTCGGCCAGCGCCAGTGCCGCCCGGGCCATGTCGGCGGCCGCGTCCACGTCGGTCATCATCAGCGGCACCGCCCGGCAGCGGATGCCGGCCGCCTCGACGGCGGCGACCGCCGGCTCGTCGACCGTGTCGACGAGCCAGCCGTCGAGCAGCCCGGAGCCGTAGTGCTGCGCGACCGCCGCCGCGCTCGCCTCCACGCCCACGGCCGCGAGGACCTTGTCGGCCATGCCGCGCACGGGCGCGTCCCCGACGATGGGGGAGAGGCCGACGACCGGTACGCCCGCCTCCGCGATGGCCTCGCGGATGCCGGGCACGGCGAGGATCGTGCCGACGCTGACGACGGGGTTCGACGGCGGGAAGAGGATCACGTCCGCGGAGGCGATGGCCTCCAGCACTCCGGGCGCGGGCTTGGCCTGCTCGGCGCCGACCGGGACGACCGCCTCCGCGGCCACGGACGCCCGCAGCCGCACCCAGTACTCCTGGAAGTGGATGACCTTGCGTTCGCCGTCGAGCGTCACCGCGACATGGGTCTCCACGCGGTCGTCGGACATCGGCAGGAGCCGTACGCCCGGCTTCCACCGGTCGCAGAGGGCCTCGGTGACGGCGCTGAGCGGATAACCGGCGCTCAGCATCTGGGTGCGGACGATGTGGGTGGCGAAGTCGCGGTCCCCGAGGCCGAACCACTCGGGGCCGACCCCGTACGCCGCGAGTTCGTTCTTGACCTGGAAGGTCTCGTCCTCGCGGCCCCAGCCCTGCTCCTCGTTGATGCCACCGCCGAGGGTGTACATCACCGTGTCGAGGTCCGGGCAGACCTTCAGGCCGAACAGATGGATGTCGTCACCGGTGTTGCCGATCACCGTGACGTCCGCTTCGGGCGCGGCCTGCTTGAGACCGCGGAGGAAACGGGCGCCGCCGATGCCGCCGGCCAGAACCACAATGCGCATGCCGACATCCTCGCAGGTCCCGCCGGGGCGTCAGACGGAAACCGGCTCCGTCGTGCAGCTCGCGGCCGTGTGCATCGGCATCTCGGTCAGGCCCGGGTAGTAGACGTGCAGGCTCACGGCCGGTTCGAGGGAGTCGTTGACGACCTCGTGCGCGTAGCCGGGTGCGAAGACCCGCTGCGCACCGGCCTCGAGCGAACGCTCGCCGCGTGCGGTGCGCTCGGTCAGCTCGCCTTCGAGGACGGTGAGCACTCCGGAGGAAGGGCCGTGGTCGTGGAGCCCGCTGCCCTGGCCGGGGACCCAGCTGAGCAGCCAGATCTCGTAACCGGGGCCGGTGCCGAGCCGGTGGTACCAGCGCGTGGTGGCGTCGTATTCGACGAGGTGCGCCCACTGCGCGCGGTCGGCGGCGATGGAGCGGGCGAGCCCGGCGAACTCGGCCACGGTGGCCGGGTGCTCACGGGCGGGCTGGAGCAGGTGCTGTACGGCGAGGATGTCGCCGGCGATCTGGAGGTCGCTGTCGCTGTTCATGGGTGCGGGGGTTCCTCAGCAGAAGTGCGGGGATGTCGCAGAGCAGGAAGAAGACGCAGAAGCTGGAGCGCGAGGGCATCAACAGCTGGAACAGCAACAGCAACAGCGCGCCTGGACAGCGCTGCGGAACCCGCGGAGGCGGGTCGCGAGGGGCGCTGAGGTCGCTGGCATGGAATCAAAGGTGACGGTTGCGCTCGTCGACTGTCAACCCAATGCCCGATTTGGCAGCAATGTTTCACCTTTTCCGGTTACGGAGAACGGAGAAAGGTTTGTGCAGCGGGAAGCGGGGACACATGCGGCAGCAACCCTGCTTGCAAACGTCATCCGGCCTGAAGTGATCGGACTGTGATCCGGATCGCTTCACCGGCTCGATCGAAACAAGATCGATGTTCCTGGCGTCTTCCTTTTCGAGGAATGGCGGGGTGCGGAGCAGGCCGCTGGCATGTGTCACGTTTTTTGGTGATTTGAACACTTTCCGCATAGCCTTGGTTCCGCAGAGTGAATACCGGGCCCAATAGCAGATCTCGGCTTGACTGGCCCGGAGCCACACACTTGTAATTTCACTCGTGTCGTTCGGCCGAAAACGATCGCGGCAACATCACGGGGACGCAAAGACAGACGAGGGGCGCACATGACCGAGCTGTTCGAACAACTGCTGGTCGAGGACGCGGACGAGGAACTCGGCTGGCAGGAGCGCGCGTTGTGCGCCCAGACCGATCCCGAGTCCTTCTTCCCCGAGAAGGGTGGCTCCACCCGCGAGGCGAAGAAGGTCTGCCTCGCCTGCGAGGTCCGCTCCGAATGTCTCGAATACGCCCTGAACAACGACGAGAGATTCGGAATCTGGGGCGGCCTCTCGGAGCGGGAACGCCGGCGCCTGAAGAAGGCAGCCGTCTGAAGCACCGCCCCTCCCGCCGCCCGATCGCGCCCGGCTCGAGCCGCTCGATGACGTCCGGCCCAATCGGTACAACTGCGTCAACTGCGTACGTAACGAACGGTCCGCCGTCTGTGGGTTGTCCACAGGCTGCGGACCGTCCACATGCCAGCCGTTAGTGTGGGGCCCCGTCCGTGACGCACCAGAGCCCCTACGGGGTGACCCCGGCCGGAGGGCCCGTACCTCAATGTCCGCCACCACAGCCGCGTTTGTTCCGGCAGCCGCGCCAGAGTTCCCGCGGCACGTAGTCACCGCCGTGCTCGTCTCCCACGACGGCGCGCGCTGGCTCCCCGATGCCCTCGCCGGACTGATCGGCCAGGAACGCCCCGTGCAGAACGTCGTCGCGGCCGACACCGGCAGCGCCGACGACTCGGCCCGACTGCTCACCGAAGCCCTCGGCGCCGACCGCGTACTGCACCTCGCACGCCGCACCGGCTTCGGTACCGCCGTCGAAGAGGCGACTCGCACCGCCGGTGTCCTCACTCCCGAGGAACTGCCGTACCTGAAGCGGCCGAGCGGCTGGGACCCCGTCAGCAGGACCTGGCGCGACGAGGCCTACGAGATGCCCGAGCTGCCGTACGGCGAGCCCGTCCAGTGGCTGTGGCTCCTGCACGACGACTGCGCGCCCGAGCCCGACGCCCTCGCCGAACTGCTGCGCGTCGCCGACTCCGACGAACACGCCGCGATCGTCGGCCCCAAACTCCGCGGCTGGTACGACCGCAAGCAACTCCTCGAGACCGGCGTCTCCATCGCCAACAGCGGGCGGCGCTGGACCGGACTCGACCGCCGCGAACAGGACCAGGGCCAGCACGACCAGGTGCGTTCCGTCCTCTCCGTCTCCTCCGCCGGCATGCTCATACGCCGCGACGTGTTCGAGGAGCTCGGCGGCTTCGACCGGCGACTGCCGCTCATGCGCGACGACGTCGACCTGTGCTGGCGCGCCCACTCCGCCGGGCACCGCGTCCTGATCGCCCCCGACGCCGTACTGCGGCACGCAGAGGCGGCCGCCCGCGAGCGCCGCACCGTCGACTGCGCCGGCCGGTCCGTGGCCAGCCCGCACCGGGTCGACAAAGCAGGCGCCGTCTACACACTGCTCACCAACACCCGCGGCGTCGCGCTGCCTTATGTACTGCTGCGCATCGTCCTCGGCACACTGCTGCGCACCCTCGCCTACCTCGTCGGCAAGGTGCCCGGGCAGGCCGTCGACGAGGTCATGGGACTCTTCGGCGTCCTGCTGCGTCCCGAACGCATCCTGGCCGGCCGCCGCAGACGGTCCCGGCGGGCCGTCGAGGCGAGTGAACTGCGGCCGCTGTTCCCGCCGCCCGGCGCGACCGTCCGCGCCACCGTCGAACAGGTCGTCTCCGGCTTCGGCGGCTCGGACGCCGACTCCGGCGGCTCCCGCCACGGCGCCGTCGAATCGGGTCCCGGCGGGGACGACGCGGACTTCCTCGAGATCGAGCAGTTCGCCAGGCTCAAGAAGATCGCCCGTAAGCCCGGGCCCCTCCTCTTCGCCCTGCTCCTCGTCGCCTCGCTCGTCGCCTGCCGCGGGCTGTTCGCGGGCGGCGCCCTGGCCGGCGGCGCCCTGCTGCCCGCTCCGGCCGACGTCTTCGACCTCTGGAGCCGTTACGCCGACAGCTGGCACCCCATCGGCACCGGCGGCACCCAGACCGCGCCGCCCTACCTGGCCGTCCTCGCGGTGCTCTCCGCGCTCTTCCTCGGTTCCACCGGCCTCGCCCTGACCGTGCTGCTCGTCTGCTCGGTCCCGCTCGCAGGCCTCACCGCGTACTTCGCCTCCCGTCCCATCGTCGGCTCCCGGCTGCTGCGGGCGTGGGCGAGCGTCGCCTACGCCTTCCTGCCCGCCGCCACCGGAGCGCTGGCCACCGGGCGGCTCGGCACGGCGGTCCTCGCGATCGTGCTGCCGCTCATCGCCCGAGCGGCGGTCGCCGCCCACGGGCTGCGCCTCCAGGGCGGCGGCCGCGGCAGCTGGCGGGCCACCTGGGCGTACGCCCTGCTGCTGACCTTCGCGACGGCCTTCACCCCCGTCGTGTGGCCGATCGCCGTCGTCATCGGCATCGCCGTCCTGGTGCTGCGACGCGGGGACATCACGGCCTACGCGCTCCGCTTCCTCGCCTCCGTCGGCACGCCGATGCTGGTCCTCGCCCCCTGGTCGCTCTCGCTGCTGACCAGCCCTTCGGGCTTCTTCCGCGAGGCCGGGCTCGCGTACGACGGCGGCGCGGCGGGCGCGACCGACCTGCTGGGCATCAGCCCCGGCGGCCCGGGAACCGTCGGCGGCCTCCTGATGATCGGCATCGTGCTCGCGGCGCTCGGCGCCCTGTTGCGCGAGGAGCGGCAGTTCGCGATCCGCGGCGCCTGGGCGGTCGCCCTGGTCGCCCTGGTCTTCGCGGCACTGGTCAACGGCTCGGGCGACAGCGGTGCCGGCTGGGCCGGCCCTGCCACGCTCGTCTACGGCATCGCCCTGCTCGCCGCCGCCGTGCTCGGCGCCGAGGGCGGCCGCAGCCGTGTCGCCGCCCAGAGCTTCGGCTGGCGGCAGCCCCTCGCCGCCCTCGTCGCGCTGGCGGCCGGCCTCGCTCCGGTCGTCGCCGCCGCGAACTGGATGCTGAGCGGTGCCGGCGGTCCTCTCGAGCGGCGCGACCCGGTGCAGGTGCCGGCGTTCGTCGCGGAGGAGAGCGACACCCAGGACCAGCCGCGCACGCTGGTCCTCGGCGGGGCTTCCGCCGCGAAGGTCTCCTACACACTCGTCCGCGGTTCCGGCGCCCGTCTCGGCGACGCCGAGCTCACAGAGACCGGCGGCAGCGACGCCCGGCTCGACAAGGTCGTTGCCAACCTGGTCGCGGGCTCCGGCGCCGACCAGACGAGCCAGCTGAGCGGCTTCGCGATCCGCTACGTGCTGGTGCGCGACGGCGCCCCGCGCCAGACCAGCCGCGTCCTCGACGCCACCCCGGGCCTGAGCCGGCTCAGCCAGCTCGACGGCAGCGCGCTGTGGCGGGTGGACCGCCAGGTCGCCAGGGCCACCATCGTCACCGGCAAGGACGAGCCGCTGCCCGTGGCCTCCGACGCCGTCGAGGCGCACGCGAAGATCCCCGTCGGCGGCTCCGGCCGCGTCCTGCGCATCGCGGACCGCGCCGCGGAGGGCTGGCAGGCGACGCTCGACGGACGCCCGCTGAAGAAGACCACCGTGGACGGCTGGGCGCAGGGCTTCGAGCTGCCCGCGGAGGGCGGCCGCCTCGACCTGACGTACGAGGACCCCGCCACCCACACCGCCTGGATCTGGATCCAGGCGTTCCTCGCCCTCGTGCTGCTGGTGCTGGCCCTCCCGGGCCGGCGCAGGGAGATCGACGACGATCTGCCCGAGGAGCCGGTGGCCGTACCGGAGCAGCCGGTCGCGGGCGAGGGCCGCCGGGCACGCAGGCTGCGGGCCCAGGCCGAGGCGGAGGCCGAGGAGACGGAGCCGACGGCCCAGGACGGTGCCCGGCCGCTGGAGCAGGACCAGGAAGCCGCGCAGCCCGCCGCGTACACGGCGGCGGTGCCGCAGCAGCAGTACGGCGAGTGGGAGACGCAGAGCCACGCGGACGCGCCCTACGGGACCTCGTACGACCAGCAGCACCAGCAGCAGTACCAGGACGGCGGGTACGGCGGGACCGCGGCTCAGGGACCGGGCTACGGCGGCGAGCAGCAGTACGCGGACGGTCAGCAGTACGGCGGCGACCAGTCGTACGCCGACCCCCGCTACCAGCAGCCGTACGAGGCGGACCCCTACCAGGGCGCTTCCTACGGCGACGGTCAGTACCAGCAGGACGGCCAGTACCCCACCCAGTACCAGCAGGACGGCCAGTACCAGCCGGAGGGCCAGTACCAGCAGGACGGGCAGTACGACCCGTACGGCTACGGCGACCCGAACGGCGGCCCGTACCCACAGCCCCCGGCGCAAGCCCCCGGCACGACGCGAGGCGACTCAGAGTGAAGCGCACGACCATCTCCCTGATCGCCGTCGCCACGGCCCTCGCCGCGGTGACCGGCGTCGCCTCGCTCACCGCACCGGACGGGGAGGCCACGACACAGGCCGTGGCCCCGGCCCGGTTGCCCGTCGAGCGTTCCAGCCTGCTCTGCCCGGCTCCCAGCAGCTCCGACCTCGCGGAGACGCGCTACACCTCCTTCACCCCGGTGATGAAGGACGGCGCGGGCGCCAAGGAGGGCGCCACGGACGACGAGGCGGCGGGCGCCGGGGCGGACACGGCCGAGCTGCGGCCGTCCGCGGCCACGCTGGCCGATCCCGGGGCCGCGCCGGACAAGGACGGCGAGACCGAGAAGGACGGCGAGGGCACGGCGGAGGAGGACGGCGAGGCCGCGAAGCCCGCGTCCGACAAGCCTTTCCTGGCTCTCAAGGAGCCGGGCAGGCCCGTCTCGGCCGAGGAGAGCGGCGGCCAGGCCCCCGCGCTCGTCGGAACGGCCACCGGCCGCCTCGCCCCCGGGTGGACCGCGCAGCAGACCACCTCGGTCTCCGCGGGCAGCGGCCGGGGCCTCCTCGGTGTCACCTGCACCGCACCGGACACGGACTTCTGGTTCCCCGGCGCCTCGCTGTCCGACAAGCGCCAGGACTATGTGCACCTGACCAACCCGGACGACACGGCCGCCGTCGTCGACGTCGAGCTCTACGGCAAGGACGGCGCTCTCAAGACCACCGTGGCCGAGGGCATCCCGGTTCCCGGCGGGGCCGGCCTGCCGGTCCTGCTGTCGACGCTGACCGCGGACCCGGCGGAGGACGTGACCGTTCACGTCACCACCCGTACCGGCCGCGTCGGCGCCGTCGTGCGGTCCGCGGAGGAGGACAGCGGCAGCGACTGGCTGGCCGCCTCCGCCGACCCGGCGGGCACGGCCGTGCTGCCCGGCATCCCGGCGGACGCGACCTCCGTGCAGCTGGTGGCGTTCGCCCCCGGGGACGACGACGCGGAGCTGCAGGTGCGGCTGGCGGGTGCGACGGGGACCATCACCCCGGCCGGGGCGGAGACGCTCCACGTGAAGTCCGGGATGACGGCGAGCCTCGACCTGAAGGACGTCACCCGGGGCGAGGCCGGATCGCTCGTCCTCAGCCCGGTCGAAGGCGGCCGGCCCACCCCGGTGGTGGCCGCGCTGCGTGTCGTGCGGGGCGAGGGCGACAAGAAGGAGGTCGCCTTCATCCCGGCCGCCGCGCCGGTGGGGGAGCGCGCGACGGTGGCGGACAACCGGGCCAAGGGTTCCCAGCTGTCGCTCGTGGCGGCGGGGAAGGCCGCCGAGGTCAAGGTCACCGCGTCGGCGGGGACCGAGGGCGGTACACAGGTCGTCAAGACGTACTCGGTGAAGGCCGGGACGACGCTGGCCGTGCCCGCTCCGGTGCCGGCCGGGCTCAAGGGGTCCTACGCGCTCACGGTCGAGACGGTGTCCGGCGGGCCGGTGCACGCGTCACGGTCGCTGGAGATCGCCGAGGACGGCATTCCCATGTTCACCGTGCAGACGCTGCCGGACGACCGCGGGATGGTGGCCGTGCCGGAGGCGGAACAGGATCTCTCCGTGCTGGACGACTGACGCGTTCGGGTGGCCGGCGCGCCCGGCCGCCGTTCGCCCCGCCGGTCCTCCCCGGACCCGCCGTCAGTCCTGCCCGTAGCGCGGGTCGACCGACTCCGGCGCCAGCCCTAGCAGCTCCGCGACCTGCTCGACGACCACTTCGTGCACAAGAAGTGCCCGTTCGTCGCGGTTCTTTGTCCGGATCTCGACGGGGCGCCGGTAGATCATGATCCGCGCGGGCCGGTCCTTGGCGGCCGGGACGGCACTTCCCAGGGGCACCGACTCGTCGGGCGAACCAGGGACCTCCAGGACCAGGAAGTCGACATCGGCCAGCTGCGGCCAGTGCCGTTCCAGCCGCTCCACCGAGTCCTGGACCAGGTCACGGAACGTCTCGGCACGGCTGGCCGAGAGCGGCACCTGCGGGGGAGCGACGGGGCCGCGCATGCCTCTTCCGTGGCGGTCACGGCGGCGGGGCCTCGGCTCTGCCGGTCGGGGGGGTACGGGACTGTCCATCACTGACGCAGGGTAGCTCTCCGGGGCCCGCGGCGATCGTCTCCGGGCCGGGGGCGGCCGGCCTGTCGGCGATTGAGCATTTCGGCCAACGTTGAGCCCGATTCCACGACTCCCGCGATCGCCCCTCTCGCCTTAATTGATCTGATTCACTCCACCTCGTGACCGCGCGGTGCCCGGCAGTCCCGGGTGTGGTTCTCTCTCCGTGCAGGTCAGGCCAGTTGCCCGAACAGCCGATATGTCCGAAGTCACACCACGACACGGGGGAGTGACCTGGTGGAGAGTCGTCGCAGCCCGCTCAAGAGTGCGGTACCGTCCAACGTCGTGAGCCCTGTACGTCGCTGTTCGCGCACCGCGTGCGGCCGCCCTGCCGTCGCGACACTGACGTACGTCTATGCCGATTCGACTGCGGTCCTCGGTCCGCTCGCCACCTACGCCGAGCCCCACTGCTACGACCTGTGCGCCGAGCACAGCGAGCGGCTGACGGCGCCACGCGGCTGGGAGGTCGTCCGGCTCACCGACGGCTCCGCCCCGGCCCGCCCCAGCGGCGACGATCTCGAAGCGCTCGCGAACGCGGTGCGCGAGGCGGCACGGCCCCAGGGACGCACGGCGGAAGCGGGCGGCCAGGGCGGCCGGCGTTCCGCGGACCCCATGGAGGTCGCGCGCCGCGGCCACCTGCGGGTGCTGCGTTCCCCCGACTCCTGACCCCACCGGTCCTCCCGCCCGCTCCCGCCCCGTACGACGGCTTTGCGACGGGACGCGGTCCGCGCCCCGTGCCACGGCCCCGTGAGGGTAGTTTGAGGTGACCGCATGGACTTCAGAAGGGGTTGGGCCGTGGCTGCTGATCTGTCGCAGATCGTGAAGGCGTACGACGTCCGCGGGGTGGTGCCGGATCAGTGGGACGAGTCGCTCGCCGAACTGTTCGGCGCCGCCTTCGTCGAGGTGACGGGCGCGGACGGGATCGTCGTCGGCCACGACATGCGGCCGTCGTCGCCCGGCCTGTCGGGCGCCTTCGCACGCGGCGCGGCGGCCCGTGGCGCCGACGTCACCCTCATCGGACTGTGCTCGACGGACCAGCTGTACTTCGCGTCCGGCCACATGGGGCTCCCGGGCGCCATGTTCACCGCCTCGCACAACCCGGCGCAGTACAACGGCATCAAGATGTGCCGGGCGGGTGCCGCGCCCGTCGGCCAGGACACGGGCCTGGCCGACATCCGCCGGCTCGTGGAGACCTGGTCCGACGAGGGCGCCCCCGCCCCCGCCGGGACGCCGGGCACGGTGACCGAGCGCGACACGCTCACCGACTACGCCGAGCACCTGCTCTCGCTCGTCGACCTGTCCGCCATGCGTCCCCTGAAGGTCGTCGTGGACGCGGGCAACGGCATGGGCGGCCACACGGTTCCCACCGTCTTCGGCCCGCTCCCCGTCACGCTCGTCCCGATGTACTTCGAGCTGGACGGCACCTTCCCCAACCACGAGGCCAACCCGCTCGACCCGGCCAACATCGTCGACCTCCAGGCCCGCGTGCGCGAGGAGGGCGCGGACCTGGGCCTCGCCTTCGACGGCGACGCGGACCGCTGCTTCGTCGTGGACGAGCGGGGCGAGGGTGTCTCCCCGTCCGCGATCACCGCCCTGGTGGCCGCCCGGGAGCTGGCCAAGCACCCCGGCGGCACGGTCATCCACAACCTGATCACCTCGTGGTCCGTGCCGGAGGTGGTCCGCGAGAACGGCGGCACGCCGGTGCGCACCAGGGTCGGGCACTCCTTCATCAAGGAGGAGATGGCCCGCACCGGGGCGATCTTCGGCGGCGAGCACTCGGCGCACTACTACTTCCGCGACTTCTGGAACGCCGACACGGGCATGCTCGCCGCCCTCCATGTCCTCGCGGCGCTGGGTTCCCAGGACGGCACACTGTCCGACCTGGTCGCGCAGTACGACCGGTACGCGGCCTCCGGCGAGATCAACTCCAAGGTCGACGACCAGGCCGGCCGGGCGGCGGCGGTGAAGACCGCGTTCGCCGGCCGCGAGGGCGCCACGGCCGACGAGCTCGACGGGCTGACGGTCACCACCGCGGACTGGTGGTTCAACCTGCGCGCCTCGAACACGGAACCGCTGCTGCGGCTCAACGTGGAGGCACGCGACGAGGCGACGATGGCCAAGATCCGCGACGAGGTCCTGGCGCTCGTACGGGCCTGAACCCACCGGCAGGGGTGGGGACGGACCTCCCCACTCCTGCCCGCCGGCCCACGCCGCCCCAGAACAAGCCGCACCCCGCCCCCCGGCGGTAGGCTGACGAGGCTTGATCCGCCACACCGTGAGCGCATGTCCGGCGCGAGCGCAACCGCTCCGTCGTCAGATGTGCGACATGCCGAAGGGACACCGCTGTCATGCCGCTCGAAGCCGGCCTCCTGCAGATCCTCGCCTGCCCGGCCTGCCACGCCCCGCTCGACGACCGCACGGCAGCCGACACGCCCGAGCTGATCTGCACCGGCACGGATTGCGGCCTCGCCTACCCGGTGAGGGACGGCATCCCCGTCCTCCTCGTCGACGAGGCCCGCCGCCCCGCGTAAGGCGGCACCGACGGACGGCGGTGCGACGGACCACGGGCCCGGTACGACGGCGCCCGACAGGACCGGGACCCGCCGTCGAGGCCGCGTCCCGACAACCGCACAACACCCCCCGCACGCGTACGGCGATCGGAGGCCCACCCCCATGCTCGACGAGTCACTCCTCGACGACCCGGACGCCTTGGCCCGTGCCGACCGCCGCGGCCTGCTCCGCGGCGCGGCCGAGGCCGGGGCCCGGGTGCGCACTGCCGCCAGGCACGCGGACGAAGCAGGCATCGCACGGCTCGATCCCGACGGCCGGCCGCGGGCCGTCCTCGTCGCCGGCCCCGGTACCGCGGCCCTGGGCGTCGCGGACCTGATCGGCGCCCTCGCCGGTGCCTCCGCCCCCGTCATCCCGCTCCGCCCCACCGGCGTCGCCCACGCGGCGGGCGCCCTGCGCTGGGCCCTGCCGGGCTGGGCGGGCTCCCTCGACCTGCTGCTCCTCACGACCACGGACGGCAGCGAACCCGGTCTCGCGCTGCTCGCCGAGCAGGCGTACCGGCGCGGCTGCACGGTCGTCGCCGTCGCCCCCCAGACCTCGCCGCTCTCGGAGGCGGTCGACGGGGTCCACGGACTGGTCGTCCCGATGGCCACCGCCCCGTACGAGGCGTACGAGGAGGCCCAGGCGGCCGCGCCCGGCGCTCTCTGGGCACTGTTCACGCCCCTCCTCGCGCTCCTCGACCGCCTCGGGCTGGTCGACGCGCCCCCGGAGACGCTCGCGAAGGTCGCGGACCGGCTCGACCGCACCGCCGAACGGTGCGGTCCCGCCATCGCCACCCACAGCAACCCGGCCAAGACCTTGGCCGCCGACCTCGCCGAACGGCTCCCGCTCATCTGGACGGAAGGCGCGGGCGCCGGCCCGGCGGGCCGCCGCTTCGCCGCGGTCCTCGCCGAGCTCGCGGGCCGCCCCGCGCTCGCGGCCGAGCTGCCGGAGGCACTGCCGGCGCACGGAGTGCTCCTCGCCGGCGACTTCGCGTCGGGCGCCGACGAGGACGACTTCTTCCGCGACCGGGTCGACGAGCAGCAGGCGCTGCGTGCCCGCGTCGTACTGCTGCGCGACCGGCCGGCCGGCGGCCTCACCGCGGCACCCGCCGCCCGCGAACTGGCGCTCGGCCACGACACGGCCGTCAGCGAGCTCGAACCGGAGGACGGCTCGCAGCTGGAGTCGATCGCCGAACTGCTCGCCGTCACCGACTTCGCCGCCGTGTACCTGGCCCTCGCGGGATCCGACAATCCGCACGAGTAGACGTACAACGGCCGCACCCGCACCACGACGACCGACGAAGGACCAGGGAAGACCATGGATCGCCTCGCCAACACCGTGCGCCCCTACGCATGGGGGTCCACGACCGCCATCCCGGAGCTGCTCGGCGTCGCTCCCACCGGCGAGCCGCAGGCCGAGATGTGGATGGGAGCACACCCGGGGGCACCGTCCCGCGTCACCCGCGGCGGCGAGGCGGAGCGCGCCCTGTCCGACGTGATCGCCGCCGCCCCCGAACGGGAGCTCGGCGACGCGGCCGTCGCCAAGTTCGGGCCTCGGCTGCCCTTCCTCCTCAAGCTCCTTGCCGCCGCCTCGCCCCTCTCCCTCCAGGTCCACCCCGATCTCGCCCAGGCCAGGGACGGCTACGGCGCGGAGGAGAGCGCCGGGGTCCCCATCGACGCGCCGCACCGCAACTACAAGGACGCCAACCACAAGCCGGAACTGATCTGCGCGCTCACGCCGTTCGACGGCCTCTGCGGTTTCCGCGCACCCGCCGCCGCGGCCGAACTGCTCGCCGGACTCGAGGTCGACTCCCTCAAGCCGTACGTCGACCTCCTGCACGCGCGGCCCGAGGACGCCGCCCTCCGCGAGGTGCTCACCGCCGTACTGACCGCGGACCCGCAGGAGATGGCTGCCTGTGTCGCGGAGGCAGCGGCCGCCGCCGAGCGGCTCGGCGGTGCTTACGCCCCGTACGCCGAGATCGCCCGCCACTACCCGGGTGACCCGGGCGTCATCGCGGCGATGTTGCTCAACCACATCCGACTTCAGCCGGGAGAGGCGCTGTTCCTCGGCGCCGGTGTGCCGCACGCCTACCTCGACGGGCTCGGCGTCGAAATCATGGCCAACTCCGACAACGTGCTGCGCTGCGGTCTCACCCCCAAACACGTGGACGTCCCCGAACTCCTGCGCATCGTCCGGTTCGAGGCGACCGAACCCGCCGTGCTGCGCCCCGAGGCGTCACCCTCCGGCGAAGAGGTCTACGAGGCTCCCATCGACGAGTTCCGGCTGTCCCGCTACGTGCTCGCGCCCGACGCGGAGCCGCGCGACGTGACCGCGTCCACGCCGCAGATCCTGCTCTGCACCGCAGGCGGCGTCACGGCCGGTGAACTGAGGCTGGGACCGGGGGAGTCGGCGTTCGTGCCTGCCGGGGAGAAGGTGGAGATCTCGGGTACGGACGGCGGTCCCGGCACCGTCTTCCGCGCGACTGTGGTGGCCTGAGTCGGCACTGCTGACCGCTGCTGCGACAATGGCGCACCGCCGAGACCGTGCGCAGGACCGGTCGGCGTACGTACGAAGGGACATCGGGCAAGCATGAGCGCGTCAGGCGGTACCAAGGCGATCGTGGCAGCACTCGCCGCGAACCTCGCAATCGCGGTGGCCAAATTCGTGGCGTTCCTCTTCAGTGGTTCGTCGTCGATGCTCGCCGAAAGCGTCCACTCGCTCGCCGACTCGGGCAACCAGGGCCTGCTGCTGGTCGGCGGCAAGAAGGCCCAGCGGGAGGCGACCCCGCAACACCCCTTCGGGTACGGGCGCGAGCGCTACATCTATGCCTTCCTCGTCTCCATCGTGCTGTTCTCCGTCGGTGGCATGTTCGCCATCTACGAGGGCTACGAGAAGATCAAGCACCCGCACGAGATCGAGGCCTGGTACTGGCCGGTCGGCGTGCTCGTCTTCGCGATCATCGCCGAGACGTTCTCGTTCCGCACCGCCATCAAGGAGTCCAACTCGGTGCGCGGCAAACTGACCTGGACGCAGTTCGTGCGCCGGGCCAAGGCGCCCGAGCTTCCTGTGGTGCTCCTGGAGGACCTCGGCGCCCTGGTCGGTCTGATCCTCGCCCTCGGCGGCGTCGGCCTCGCGCTGCTCACGGGCGACGGCGTCTGGGACGGCATCGGCACCCTGTGCATCGGCGTCCTGCTCATCGCGATCGCCATCGTGCTCGCCGCGGAGACCAAGTCCCTGCTGCTGGGTGAGTCCGCGGGCACGGACGACATCGAGAAGATCAAGGCCGCCACGGTCGACGGCCGGACCGTCACCCGCATCATCCACATGCGCACCCTCCACCTCGGTCCCGAGGAACTGCTCGTCGCCGCGAAGATCGCCGTCGAGCAGCACGAGACCGCCGACGAGGTGGCGGAGGCCATCAACGCCGCTGAGGACCGCATCCGCGCGGCCGTGCCGATCGCGCGCGTGATCTACCTCGAGCCGGACATCTACGACGCGTCGGTCGCCGCCGGGGGCACCGACCCCGCCAAGTCGCCGGGCGGCTCCGGTCACTGAGCGGGCCGAACGCCGCACGGGGAAGGCCCCCGGACCGTGTGCCACCGGCGATGCCGGCGGCGCTGGTCCGGGGGCCTTTGCCGTGCGCCGTACCTGGCAGGCCGTTCGGGTGCCTTGCCGTCGGGTGTGGCGTTGTCCTTACCGGAGACGCGGGCAGCCGGCACGCCCGCCGCCCGCTCGCCGGACTCGTCACGTGGTTCTCCTGACGCTCGCCCCGCCGCCGGCTCGTGCGGGTGGTCCCGGCCCGCCGGTGGGACGCCGGCACCGTCACAGGATTCCGGCCGGCTCCGAAGCCCGGAATCCTTGGGCCGGCCGCCTTCCGGCCCCGGGAGACTGGCCGGAACCCGTACCTGGGCGGGCTGGGGCCGGCTGGGCCGATCGGTGTAGATTCGTAACCAGTCAGACGTCGCTGCTGATGGCGGTCGGGCGGTCCCGCGCGGACCGGCCGAGGGAGAGAGGGCCTCCGACGGACTGTCCTGCGGACTCCCGGGCATTCGTATGCCTTGGCCGCCGCAGAGCCAGCCGTAACCACCCTCGACCCGAACCACGAGGAGCAGCTCGCATGTCGACTGTCGCCAATGGCCAGGACTTCAAGGTCGCCGACCTTTCCCTCGCCGCCTTCGGCCGCAAGGAGATCACTCTCGCCGAGCACGAGATGCCCGGCCTGATGTCGATCCGCAAGGAGTACGCCGAAGCCCAGCCGCTCGCCGGCGCGCGCATCACCGGCTCCCTGCACATGACCGTGCAGACCGCGGTCCTCATCGAGACCCTGGCCGCCCTGGGCGCCGAGGTCCGCTGGGCCTCCTGCAACATCTTCTCCACCCAGGACCACGCCGCCGCCGCCATCGCGGTCGGCCCGAACGGCACTCCCGAGAACCCGCAGGGCATCCCGGTCTTCGCCTGGAAGGGCGAGACGCTGGAGGAGTACTGGTGGTGCACGGAGCAGGCCCTGACCTGGCCGAACACCCCCACCGGCGGCCCGAACATGATCCTGGACGACGGCGGTGACGCGACCCTCCTGGTCCACAAGGGCGTCGAGTTCGAGAAGGCGGGCGCCGCTCCCGACCCGTCCACCGCGGACAGCGAGGAGTACAGCCACATCCTCCGCCTGCTGAACCGCACTCTCACCGAGAACCCGCAGAAGTGGACGCAGCTGGCGTCCGAGATCCGCGGTGTGACGGAGGAGACCACGACGGGTGTGCACCGTCTCTACGAGATGCACCGTGACGGCACGCTGCTGTTCCCGGCGATCAATGTGAACGACGCGGTCACGAAGTCGAAGTTCGACAACAAGTACGGTTGCCGGCACTCGTTGATCGACGGCATCAACCGTGCCACCGACGTCCTGATCGGCGGCAAGACGGCGGTCGTGTGCGGTTACGGCGATGTGGGCAAGGGCTGTGCGGAGTCGCTGCGCGGTCAGGGCGCGCGGGTGATCATCACGGAGATCGACCCGATCTGCGCGCTGCAGGCGGCGATGGACGGCTACCAGGTGACCACGCTGGACGAGGTGGTGGAGAGCGCGGACATCTTCATCACCACGACCGGCAACAAGGACATCATCATGGCCTCGGACATGGCCCGGATGAAGCACCAGGCGATCGTGGGCAACATCGGGCACTTCGACAACGAGATCGACATGGCCGGTCTGGCGCAGCTGCCGGGTGTGGTGAAGGACGAGGTCAAGCCGCAGGTCCACACCTGGACGTTCCCCGACGGCAAGGTCCTGATCGTGCTGTCCGAGGGGCGTCTGCTGAACCTGGGCAACGCGACCGGTCACCCCTCCTTCGTGATGTCCAACTCGTTCGCGGACCAGACCCTGGCGCAGATCGAGCTGTTCACGAAGCCGCAGGAGTACCCGACCGACGTCTACGTGCTGCCCAAGCACCTGGACGAGAAGGTCGCCCGGCTCCACCTGGACGCCCTCGGGGTCAAGCTGACCACCCTGCGCCCGGAGCAGGCCGCCTACATCGGCGTCGAGGTCGAGGGTCCGTACAAGCCGGACCACTACCGCTACTGATCACGTACTGATCACGACGGCGTAGCGCAGCGCCGTAGGCAGTACTCGCAGAGCAGTACCAGGCAGGCCCCCGCACCCCCGTGTCGGGGGCCTGCCCCGTACCCTCCTCGCACGGCTCCGGCTCACGCCTCACCGCACAAGGACACCTACGCCCCCATGCCCCGCGGCCGCTATTCGCTCCACGATCCGCACGACCACACCCCCCTCGGTGAGGAACACTTCCAGTGCGCCCCCGGCCCCTCCGGCTGGCGATACGTCTCCCGGACCACCACTCCCTCCGGCGACGACGCCGGATCCGTCGACCTCGCGCTCGACGAGCTGGGCCGCCCCATCCGCCTCGAACTCCACGCGGCGAGCTGGCAGGTCCGCGGCGCGGCGATCGACGGCGTCACCTGGGTCCGCACCGACCCGACCGGAACCGACGCACGTGAAGGCAACGCCCCCGCCCATGCCTTCACCGGCACCTCACCCGCCTTTCTCGTCGCAACGGCCCGTCTGCTGCGCCTCGCACCAGGCGCCCCCGCCACCCGCGTACGTCTCCTCGCCTTCACCGACCCCGTACTGGCGCCCCGGACCGTCGACCAGTCCTGGGCGCTGGTGAAGAGTGAAGCGCACACCACTGACAACGGCCTTCTGACGGTGGACGAATACCAGGTCAACGCCCTGGACACAGGCGAGCAGCATGCCGTCCACATCGCCGGGGACGTGGTTCTCGCGGCGCCGGGGATCGAGCTCGAGGACCTCGAGAGCCCGCCTTCCACCTTCCGCTGAACGCGGTTCGCCGGGCGGCGCCTTCTTCACCGCGGGGGCGTGGGGCAGGGCCGCGGGCAGTGGGGGAAGGCATGGGCGCGGTGCTCTGCTCAGGGTTCAGGCGCTCACGCCTTCAGAGTTCAGGCGTGCAGGATGCAGGCGCTCGGGGCTCAGGGCCCAGGCGCGCTCAGCGCTCAGGGCTCAGGCGCTCAGGCGCGCACAGGGCTCAGACGCTCAGGCGGGAGGGGCGAACCCGCCGGACGCCGCAGTCGGCGGGGTGTCCGCCGAAACCGGCGCCGCCGTGCGGGGCGGCGGCGGGCCGCCTGCTGCGGCTGCGGCCGGTTGCGCGTCCGGGCGGACGGTCATCGGGGGCGCGGGGACCCCGGCGCGACCGTCGGCGGCCTGCCCGGAGGCGGCTTCGCGTGCGGCCGCGGTGAACGCCCGCCGGGCGTCACGGGCCTGCCGCTCGTTGACCACTGCGGCCAGATACGCGGCCGGCGGAACGCCGTCCGGCGCAGGCGTACCGGTACGCGCGGCCAGATCACCGGCCAGCCGCTGCGCCATCGACCAGCTCACCGCAGGATCCAGCTGCCTCATCCGGGTCAGGTACTGGCGTATCGCCAGCCACAGGTCGTCCGGCACTCCCGACAGGTCGAGCTGGGCGAACCGTCCGACCAGCCACGGCGGCGGAGGAGGCGACGCCATCGGACCGCGGGCGGCCGGGACCCGCTCCCTCACGACGAGGGTCCCGGCGAAGACGTCGCCTATTCGCCGGCCCCGCTCCGACACCAGCGAGGCGATGCAGGCGATGACCCCGAAAGTGAAGAGGACCTCCACCACGCCCATCGCCCCGCGCACCAGCGCGTGGCGGAAACGGATCGGCCCGCCGTCGTCGCGCACCACCCGCAGTCCGCAGGCCAGCTTTCCCAGGGAACGCCCATGGCTCAGAGTCTCCACGGCTATCGGCGCACCGACCAGGACGAGCAGGAACGATGCGATGGACACCGCCATGACAGCGGCCTCGTCCAGCGACGCCGTCGCGATCGCCAGACCGATCGACAGCAGCAGGTACACGGTCCAGATGACGGCGAGATCGATCACGAGGGCGAGCGCCCGGCTCGGCAGTCTTGCCGGCTGCAGCCCCAGTACGACCGCGTCCCCCGTCACTAGCCCACTCACTGCTGCCCCCTGTCTTCGCGGTTCTTCGGTCTTCCCTGCCCCTTGATCTCCCAGTCTGCCAAGCTGACCGACAGCGTGTCGCAGTAGTGCAGCAGTGAAGTAGTACGGACCGTACGCAATGCACCCAGTGCCTGGAGCAGCAGCCGACCATGGACCTCGATGTCTTCGTGACAGCCCACCGCGCAGAGTGGGACCGCCTGGACCACCTCCTTCGCCGGGGCGGTCATCTGACGGGTGCGGAAGCAGACGAGCTCGTCGCCCTCTACCAGCGCACGGCCACTCATCTCTCCCTTGTGCAGTCCAGCGCTCCCGAACCGGCACTGACCGCCAGACTCACCCAGCTCGTGGCGCGGGCACGCGCTGTGGTCACGGGCACCCGGCGGTCGAGCTGGAGGGACGCGGTCCACTTCCTCACCGCCGGATTTCCCGCCGCCGTCTACCGCTCCCGGCACTGGTGGATACCGACAGCGGTGCTCTCCACCCTGCTCGCCGCACTCATCGGCTGGTGGATCGGGGCCCATCCGGAGGTCCAGTCCGCGATCGGGGCCCCGGAGGAACTCCGTCGGCTCACGCGTCCCGGCGGCGAGTACGAGACCTACTACTCGAGCCACCCCGCCGCCTCGTTCGCCGCCCAGGTCTGGACGAACAACGCTCAGGCAGCCGCCATGTGTCTGACTCTCGGCGCCTTCCTGTGCCTGCCGGTCATCTGGATCCTCTTCCTGAACATGCTGAATCTGGGCGTCGGTATCGGGCTCATGTCCTCCGCCGGCCGGCTCGACGTGTTCCTCGGTCTGGTGCTCCCGCACGGGCTGCTCGAGCTGACGGCCGTGTTCGTCGCCGCCGGCACCGGCCTGCGCCTCGGCTGGACGGTCATCGACCCCGGACCGCAGAGCCGCCGCACCGCGCTCGCCCAGCAGGGCCGGGCGGCGCTCGGTATGGCCATCGGCCTGGCACTCGTGCTGTTCGTGTCCGGCCTGATCGAAGGCTTCGTCACCCCCTCCGGACTACCGACATGGGCGCGCATCACCATCGGCATCGTCGCCGAGCTGGCCTTCCTCGCGTACGTCTACATCCTGGGCGGCCGAGCGGCCCGCGCAGGGGAGATCGGGGACGTGGAGGAGGCGGACCGCAGCGCCGAGCTGCCCACGGCGGCCTGATGTGCGTACGGGCCCTGTGAGCTGCTAGTCTCCTCTTCGCCCCACAGACCCCGTTGACACGGGACCTGTGGGGAG